>NZ_RXYK01000010.1 GCF_003968655.1 Chlorobium phaeovibrioides
GGTACGGTGAGCAGTGGGTTTACCGAGATTGATGGTGTCGATACTGCGACAAATGCTGTTGCATTCGGAACTACCGGCACAGCGGAAATCGCCGATCTCGACCTTGCGAGTGACGGCATTGCCAACCTGACCATAACATTCGCCAACAGCACGATCAGGGATGGTGCTGCTGAACAGCTGCTCGTTGGGGGCTCGACAATAACGCTGAATACTACAGCTTCTGCGTCAAACCTGACGACAGCCATTTCCAGTATTACCTGGTCGGTGGCCGTAACGCAGACCGGGACGGCAGCTAACGATACTACGAGCGTTGTCTTCACGAATTCGGCTTCCGGCGGTGAGGCGACCACGGCCCAGGCCGAGGCGCTGCTGGATGCGATCAAATACAACAACACCTCCGACACGCCGACTGCTGGAGCCCGTACATTTCAGGTGACGGTTTCAGATGGTACGGCCACCTCGAGCGTTGCGACCAAGTCCATAACGGTCGTTCCCGAGAACGATACGCCGGTCATCGACCTGAACGGCGCTTCGACCGGTGTCGATGATTCGGTGGGTTACACGGAGATCAATGGCGCCGATACGACGGCCAACGACATCAAGCTCGGTGTTTCGGGTACGGCCGTCGTGACCGACCTGGACGGTGACTCGCTGGCCAACCTGACGGTGAGCTTCCTGAACAGCGACATCAAGGACGGCTCAAGCGAGGAGTTCGTGCTGGGTGGCCTGCATATAGGCCTCGTCAGCAACTATACGACCAACTACTTGCTTGGTGGGGTCTCCAAGTACACCATCACAACTACTGTCGGGGCCACGGAAACGACCGTGGTTTTCACCGATGCAGAGAGTGCTACACTGACGAAAGCAGAGGCAGAGGCACTGCTTGACCTTGTCCAGTACAACAACACGTCGGACGCTCCGACAGATGGTGGCCGCAATTTCAACATAACGGTCTCCGACGGCACGGACGTCTCCAGCGTTGCTACGAAGACCATCACGGTGGTTCACGAAAACGACACTCCGGTGGTAAGCCTCAGTGCTGCCACTGCGACCTATACCGAGATCAATGGCGCCGATACGACTTCGAATGATGTTTCGCTCGGAACAGCCGGCCAGACCGAAATCAGCGATCTGGACAGCGCGAACCTGAGCAGTTTGACGGTATCGTTTGCCAACAGCACGATTGAGGACGCTGCTGCCGAGCAGTTCCTGGTTGGTGGTTCGACGATTGCGCTCAACACTACTGGCACCACCACATTGGCCTCCACGGTTGGCGGGGTGTCCTATACCGTCTCGATTACAAGCGATGGCGCGAATACATCATTTGTCTTTACCAAAGACGGCACCAACACGGTGGTGACGAAGGCAGAGGCAGAGGCACTGCTGGACGCCATCAAGTACAACAACACGCTGGACAGCCCGACTGCAGGTGTGCGTGTCTTCAATGTGACGGTCTCTGACGGCACCGAGTCATCCACCGCCGTGACGAAAACGATCACGGTTGTTCCGACAAACGACACGCCGTCGGTAAGCCTGTATACTGCATCGGGGACATTTACCGAAACTGATGGAGCAGATGTTGCCGGCAATGATGTCGCCTTTGGTACGACGAACCAAACCGAAATCAGCGATCTGGATCTGGCCATCGACGGTATTGCCAACCTTACGGTAACATTCGCCAATACCACAATCAAGGATGGCGCAAGCGAGCAGTTTACGGTTGGCGGTTCGGTGATTGAGCTCAATGCGTCAGATACGCTGTCAAGTACCATTGATAGTGTCAGCTACGATGTTACGGTGACAAGGGGGGCGGCGACTACGACGGTCGTCTTTACCCAGGATGACGGTGGCGAGGTGACGACAGCCAATGCAGAGGCGCTGCTGGATGCGCTGAAGTACAATAATGCCTCTGACAGCCCGACGGAGGGCGACCGTCTGTTCAATGTGACGGTTTCAGACGGTTCGGCCGTCTCAGCCGTTTCAACCCAGACGGTCAGCGTCTCGGCGGTGAACGATACGCCTACCATTACCGTCAACTCAAGCACCAGCCCGGCATTTATTGAGGTGGAGGGTGCTGATACTGCAGCCAAAAAGGTCACGATCAGCCCTGGTGTGACGATTGCCGATCTTGATGATGCCATCATTTCTGCGTCAGTCAG
This sequence comes from Chlorobium phaeovibrioides, assembly GCF_003968655.1. Classification (GTDB taxonomy): domain Bacteria; phylum Bacteroidota; class Chlorobiia; order Chlorobiales; family Chlorobiaceae; genus Chlorobium; species Chlorobium phaeovibrioides. Next base: position 2,160 of record NZ_RXYK01000010.1, read on the forward strand.
GATCACCAATCCGTTCGACGGAGACATCCTCGGCTTTACCGATACGAGCTCAGGGAAGATAACCGGGACTTACAGCAGCACCACGGGGACTCTTTCGCTTGTTGCGGCGGCAGGCCAGACTCCCTCGACGGCTGATTTCCATGCGGCTTTGCAGTCGGTTTATTTCAACAACTCATCCGATACCCCGAATACGACGGCGAGGACGGTCGAGTGTACCATTACGGACGGTGACGCCTTCTCCCTGGTAGCAACTGAGACGGTGACGGTTACATCTACTAACGACATCCCTGTCGTTACCACTTCGGCCATCAATATCTGGTCAGGTACCACTACCCAGACCTCCACGCTTTCCTATTCCGATCTCGATCCGAGTGCTTCACAGACCTGGACGGTTGTCAGCGGGCCCGGTGCGGCGTTTGCAACTACGCCTGATGCGACGAACGGCAAGATCACCTTCACGGTGGCCAATGTGGTTGATGGTGGGAATATTACGGTCAAGGTGACCGACACTGGTTCGGAAGGTGCTGCAACCAGTGTCAACAAGCTGGTAGCGGTCAATGTTTACGATTATGCGCTGTTCGATACCGACGGCACAACCCAGCTTGCGGCCTATGCAACGTTTGCTGATGCTACTGCTGCAGGTACGGCAGGACAGGTCGTTAAAATAGCTACCGACAACACGGTTTCCACCTTCGTGCTTCCGGACAGTTCGGTTAGCCTGGATGTCGACGCTTCACTCGAGACTGCTGCAGTCAGCATTACCGGCAATGATGGCGATAATACCCTCACCGGCACTTCTCTGAACGATACACTGTCGGGCGGTGATGGTGACGACAGCCTGGTTGCCGGCAGTGGCAACGACACCCTGAGCGGTGGTGCCGGTGCCGATACGCTTGATGCCGGCCTCGGCAATGATGTGCTTGCCGGTGGGACTGGTGCGGACAGCCTGCTTGGTGGCGATGGAGATGATGTGTTCGCATACAGCGCATTCTCGGATGCAACTTCCAGCGCAATTGATGAGGTGACGGGTGACTCCATCAGCGGCGGAGATGGGTCCGATACAATTATGGTCAAGACGAGTGGCTCGTATGATTTCACCGACATAGCTTCAGCATCAGGCATCGAAAAACTCGTTATTGATGCGGGAACTGCCACGCCGACAGTCATCATCGACAACAAGCTTGTCGGTGCCGGTGAGGTGCTCAATGTCTCTTCTGCCAGCGCCGACGGTACGGAAAACATCATTCTCCACGCCACGAGCCTTACACAGGGGACAATCAACATCACGGGTTACGAGTTCGGGGACCATTCCGAGTTCAATGGCGGTACGGGCATTGATACAATCACATACTACGGCTCCGTTTCTGATTACTCGTTCTCTGGATCTCCGGACACCTATGTTAAAATCGTTTCCGACACCTATGGAGTAGATCATACGCTTCGTGGCATCGAAGTCATCAATTTTGTCACCGAGGCCGCTCCCTCGACGGTCACCATGTCGGCTCGTCTTATCGGTGCAGGCGGATACGCAGCGCTTAGTGATGCCATTGCGGTTGCATCGACGGGTGATCTCATCATGATGGCTGCTCCCGTTGCGGTCAACTACGCTGAATCGAAGGTCATTGCCGACAAGGACCTCTGGCTGAATGTGCCGATCACGACCCTTAAGGATACCGGGACAAACCTCAGCAGCGTTTCCACCATCAACGCCATAGGTACCTCGAATACCGCGGTGCTGGACATGACGGCATCCGGTTATACGGGTGACCAGTACGGCTACCCCAACTACACCACCATCGAAGTATCCGATAGCGGTACTGCTTACATGGACGCTTCGGTATTGGGCGGCCGGGCCTTTACGCTGACGGGCGATTTCCGGGTTACGGGCACCTACCTTGAAGTTCTCAATCTTGATCCGGCGACGGCCAGAAGCATTGATGTTCTCACCATTCAGGACAGTTCGGCTAATCTGGCCGCGCTCACGCCCACACAGATTGCCACACTGAAGAGTACCTATGGGGTTGACGCGTTTGTCGGTAATGGTGATATCTCACTGACCGCTGATCAGATTGCGGCATTCTCGACCAGTTCCAGCGTGACCCTGCTCAATCCAAACGGCGACGTCACCCAGATCGGGTCGAATTCGACTGCGTATGGTGATACTCTGGACGCGTTCAGTTCAACCGAGACGGGCTATGCGCTTGCAACGAATGTGGAGAAGAGCGTTACTCTCGCTGATGCTAATACTTCCAATTCGACTACCTACATCATCAGTGGCCAGATCATTGACGGCCTTGCAGGAAATGACAGGATTTCAGGTACCTCGGTTGCGACTTCGTCCGATGCCCTCGTTACCGATTATCTGATAGGCGGAGAGGGTCATGACTACCTGATCGGTGGCGGTACCGATCTCTTGCAGGGTGATGCAGGCGATGATATCTACATCGTTACCGGGGCAAACGATTTCGTCCTTGAGGATCCGGGCGAAGGCACTGACGAAGTTCGTACTTCACTCGGTACCTACAAGCTTACCGATGATGTCGACATACTCCGCTATACCGGAACGACGGTGGACGCCGGCTTTACGGGAACCGGCAACGACATCGGAAACCGCATTTATGGCGGGGCATATAACGATACCCTGACCGGTGGCGCAGGCGACGATGTGCTCTGGGGTGGAGCAGGAGCCGATACCCTCAGTGGTGGCGACGGCAACGATACAATCATCATCGGCACTGACAGGATAGCTGTTGCTTACTATAACGGTGCATATACGACAACCGCTTCGGCGAATACTGATCCGGTCGATGATTACGCCGGCGACAGTGTCGACGGTGGCGCAGGTATCGATACCCTGCAGTTCCAGGGGACGGCAAATAACCAGAACCTGATCATCAGCAGCACGACCACTGGTATCGAAGTCTTCAAGGTCGTCAATATTCCGGGATACACTTCCTATGCGCTTGATCTTGATGCGAGCGCACTGAGCGACGACAGTGATAATTTCGCTGTTACCCTTTCGCTTGATACTTCGGTAGTCAGTAGCGGCTGGGTCAGCGGTGTCTCCACTATTGCCGACAGCAGTGGCGATCTCGTGATTGACGGCGCTGAAGTCATCGGCAACGCTGCGGCCAATACCCTGAAAGGTTCCGCATACTCGGATGTCATTCTTGGCGGCGAGGGTGCCGACGGACTGTATGGACAGGGCGGCAACGACTACATCTTCGGTGAGGGCGGCAACGACCAGATCTTCGGCGGAGCTGGAGATGATGTGATCGTCGGTGGCACCGGAGACGACCGTGCGTTCGGCGACCTCGGCAGCGACATCTTCATCGGAGGGGCCGGGAATGATTATTTCTCGGGAAGCAAGGCGTCCGAGTATGTCGATAGTTCTGATGTTGATAACGGCGTCGACATGGCGGTGGTTGCGGCTGATGCCAAAATCTACCTCTCGGGTGACGCGCGTTTCGAGGCCACGGCTTCAGTCACGGTCACCAGCACTGCAGACGGTACCGACACCTATGAAGATGTCGAGGTTGTCAGCAAAGGCGGTGCCGTTACTGTCAGTTCCCGTGCGGTCATGGTTTCAGGTGGCACTGCTGTCGATTTGGCAATGGATTTCCGACTGATTGCCAGCACGGGAGAGCTGCTCAGCACATACAGCTCGTTCGATGCTGCTCTTGCTGCAGCTACTAACACCGGCCTGACCATTGCTGTTGCAGACGGCGCTACTGTGAAACTTGACGGCTCGGGCGAAGGTCTCGTCAGCGGCCTCACCATCATCGGCTCCGGAACGGACGATGCGGCGACCTTCACCGGTGCACTCACCATCGCCGAGGCCAACGTCACGCTCCAGGGCGTGCGGTTCGAGACGGCCGGCGCCGTGGCTGCGGTGACGGTCAGCGCAACCGGCGCAACAATCGCGGATGTGAGTTTCACCGGTACGGATGCGGCCGCCAGCTCGGTTGGTGTGGCTGTCGGTGCCGCAATTGGCGTCTCAATCACGGGCAGTGATTTCACCAACCTTGACACTGCCATTGCGCTTGCCGACGCCTATGGAGCGACTGCGGTGATTACCGGCAATACCATTGCATCGTCTACGGTTGGCATCGATATCAATGGTCTCGCTGCCGCGGCAGATGTCACGGTCACGAATAACAGTTTCGACAGCAACGATACCGCCCTCCTTCTCGATAAGGAGGGCGCCGATTACAATGCCGCTGCGTCACTGGCGGTAGAGTACAACCGTTTCGATGTTCCTGTCGATCATGTTGGTGTGGACGCCGACGGGGTGTCCTTCAGCGGTGCTCTCCAGACAGAACTTCTGGCCACCCTCCCCTTGAATACCTATGTTCTGGCTCAAACGGATACTGCTGGTCATACTGCTGGTCATACTGACGGCGAAGCCATCACCAATGACGGCAACGCTGCCATGGAGAGTGCCAGCAACTATGTTGTGGATGGCACTACAGCCACTGATGATACGGTTGTGTTCCAGCAGGACGATTACGGCCTGACTCTGGACATGACCAGCGGGTCCACCCTTGCCCTTGACCTTGACAGTGACGGCACCTTTACTACCTATGTTGTCGGAGAACTTGGTGAGGGGACCGTATACATTTCAACGGCAATCGAGAACATCACCGGTACAGCACAGGGGGACTCCATTACTGGAAGCGCAGATGCGAATGTACTCTCCGGTCTTGAAGGGATGGATGTCCTGAGCGGCGGAGCGGGCAACGATACCATCTACGGTGGCGCCGATGACGATCTCATCTATGGCGGTGACGGAAACGACATTCTCTATTCCGGTTCCGCCACCCTTAAGGACAGCGTACAGGGTGTTGGTGACGATGTTCTCTATGGCGGTGCAGGTGACGATACCTACAATGTCGGCGAGGTCGCCGACCAGAACTATTTTGTAGGCGGTGATGGGGAGGATACTGCGGTCTTCACCAGGACCATCGGTTCCTACTACATCAACCGCGCAGACCTGCGCTTCCTGACGGATGTCAACCTGACTTCGGGGACGGAAGATGCCATCTGGGGGGTACTCAACAACGACGAGAGTTCTCTTAGTGCTACTGGCAGTGAAACGGCGGTTGATGTCGATTTCGCTTCCGACCAGCCGATCTTCCAGGTTGAATATGTCGTCAACGGGGTGACGATCCAGACGGATTATGTGCAGGCCGAAAACCTTAAATTTACTGATGTTACCCTGATATGGGGGACGCTGGAGGAGCTTGAATCCGATCTGGCGATCTCCGGCCTTGCCGTTGCGGTCGATCCGGATGCGGACTTCCGTACCGAACTCTTCGTTACCTCCAGCGATCCTGATGTCGCATTCGTCTATAACGGCGGTGGTTCGCCCGATGAACTGAACACGCCGAACTATGTGCTTGGCAGCCTGAACGCCGATACGATCATCGGTGGTGATGGTGCCGATGTCGTCTTCGGCCTCTCCGGCAACGACGAGATCACGGGCGGTCTGGGTGTCGATACGCTTGATGGCGGCATCGGTGAGGACAACTACTACATCACACCGCAAATCTACAATGCGGAAACAGGGTATTGGATTGGTGACGAGTTCCAGGCTGGCGACATCATCGCCGATACGGGTGACGGTGATGCCGGCATAGACCAGCTCGACGAAGTCCATATCATCGATGGAGGTTATGTCCACTTCGACTATGGAACCCTCACAGGAGTCGACGAGGTCCTTTACGACAGCTACATCGCCACCGACAACGGGGTGACCTCCTCGGACAGCAACCAGGTGTATGTCACAAGCGAGCAGTTCGACGGTGTCGACTACTTCCGCTCGGGCTCGGCTGTGTACGATTACCTGGAGATCGAGTTCTCCCAAAACGACACCACCCTTACGGCTACGAATGTCGTCGGTGTTGAAGCGGTGGTTCTCGATACCTTGACCGACGGTTCAGCAGAAAACAGGATTGATGCGGCTGGCATCACCACTGATGCCATTGTCTATGTCCGCGGCGGCCAGTCCGATACCGATTCGGACTCCATCAGGGTCGACAATCTGGTTGCCGATATCCGTGCCGACGGTTACACTACCGTTACGGGACACTCTACAACCGGCATCTATTATGGTGACCTTGACATCAACCTGCGCTCCGGTGCTGGAGAGGTCAGGATCTGGACGGGTGCGGATGACACCACCGTCACAACCCGTACCGGCAGTTTAGCCTATGTCGATGCTGACAAGCTTACCCTTGGCGACCTCTATCTGGACGGAGTCGGCAATGTGACGGTCGTCAATGCCGGAAGCATAACGGTTGACGCTTCGAAGGATCTGGCGTTTGACGACCCTGACACCCTCAACCCGCTTACCGGTACGTTGAGTGTAACGACCAAAAATTACGCGGATATTGATATCCTGACCGGTACGAACACCACGACCGTAACCAGTTATTATGGCCATGTCGATGTCGATGCTACCGAGCTTCTCGATGACAAGGTTGCCGGCCAGTACAACCTTATCCTGAAGGGTTCGTCTTCGGTCACCGTGACCGAACTGCAGGGCGATGTGAATGCCTCGCTGAGTTCCGGGGCGATGGACATCACCACGGCAACCACCCTTGAGGCTGGCCATGACGGCAATGTCGATATCATCACGGGTACCCATGATACCAAAATCACGGGAACGACCGACGGCCTTTCGGTCACTGTCAATGCCGACCTGCTCTCAAGTGATGCAGTGCACTCCGATGTCCTGACCCTCGACGGGCAGGCCGACTTCGATGTCGATCATATCGCTTCGGGAGTTACCGTCGATGCTGACGGTGATGGATCGGGCGCAGCCCTGCAGGGCACGCTCGTCATCGACACCGATGCCGCTGCCAAGGATGTCCTGGTTCTTACCGGTGTGGCGGCTACGACGATCAACACGCAGTCGTCTCTCGGCGGGACTGTTACTGTCGAAGCCGACAAGCTGGCTGACGACATCACGCTTGCGCTCAACGGAGCTGCGGCAATTACGGTGAACGATCTGGTCGGTGATATCGATGCCGACGGCAACGGTACCACCACAGGCATGACCGCCGGTGACCTGATCGTCAAGACCGCCGACAACAGCGGCGGCTCGCTTGCCATTCATACCGGCGACACCTCGCTGTACCTCAATACGGCTGCCGACACGGATACAAAGGATGCGGTCACGGTCGACGCAGACATGATGGCCCGCGACACCGACATGTACATCGGCGGTGCTTCGAATGTCACCATTACAGGCCTTATTACCGATCTCTACGCCTCGAGCGCCGCGACGGACTATGCGACCCTGAGCGGGTCCCTCACCGTGACGACCGGTGCGTTGACCAATGGCGGCGGAACCGGCGGGGCAGTCCAGTTCGTGCTCGGTTCGGGTGTAACGACCGTCTTTGCCAATGAGTCCGGAACCGATGCTACGACGACGGACCTCGTTATCGATGCTACGGCGCTCACCGCCAACACTCTGACGCTGCGGGGTACCGCCGAGATTGAAGTCGATCATGTGAGCACCAATGTCGATGCAGGCGGCGATGCCGGGAGCTCACTGTCGCCGTTGAGCGGAATGCTGGATATCGATGCGGAGGCAGGATCGCATACATTCACGGTTACGACCGGTACCGGGCGTACCGCAGTCACGGCGGCAACCGGCAACACAATCACCATCGCTGCGGCGCTGCTTGATGATATCAATGCAGTGGTGTCCGGCGTAAAGGCCGATGCGGAGCTGGTCCTCGACGGTACCGGTACGGTGACGGTCGACGATCTCAACGGTGACCTGAATGCCGAAGATTTCAGCGGGGCTACGGGCACTTCCCTGACGGTCAATGTCTCCGACCTGTCTGGAACCGGAGACGGTGCGGACAGCCTTGCCGCCCTTGAAATCGTGACAGGCTCAACCGATACCAACATTACCGGTAACGACCTTTACGACGATGTCGATACGCTTGATATCCGGGTTGATGGTTCCGCTCTGGCCGGTCAAACCGGTGAACGCCTGAAACTCAGCGGTACGGCCGAGTATGTTGTTGAGAACAATACGGACAATCAGAAGCTGACCCTCGATGTATACGATCTTCTCGACAACAATGAAGTGACCCTCCAGGGTGTCGGTGACTTCGAACTCACAGGCACCAGCGCCGATGTGGATGCCAGCGATCTTACTGGCGACATTACCGTCCGGACGAAAAACACTGATCCTGATGCTGCCGACGACATCATTGTCACATCCGGATCGGGCATCACGACCGTGGACGCTGTGGAATCTGTCGACAAGATCACCCTGAACGCGGCACTGATTCATGACGACCATCTGGATGCGGAACGCACCATAGAGACAGAAAAAACCGAAGTCAATGTTCTTGGCGCAGGTACCGTCGTTGTCACTAACCTCAAGGCTGACCTTGATGCTTCAAGCTTTACGGGTACTCTGGATGTGACCCGTACTGCTGTCGGTGTTGATGCGTCGGACAACCCCTACATCGATGATGTCGACATCACGGTCGGCGTCAAGGGCGCTTCAATTGACGCGGGTGAAATCCGCAACAATACGACCTATGTCGATGCGCACCTGATGGCTGACACCGGCCTGCTTACGCTGGAAGGTGCAGACGCCACCTCGTTCCTTGTTGACCTTGTCAACGAAGGCGCAAAAATCGATGCCAGGGGCCTCGACGGTGCGCTTGATGTCTACACCCTCGACGGTGTTGGCAAGACTTCGGTTGTCGAGGTCCTGACCGGTACGGCTGAGACTACGATTACTTCGAATGCCGGCGAGGTCGATGTCGATGCGACTGCACTGGACGATGAGACCCTCTATCTCATCGGCAGTTCGGAATACGAGGTCACCCATCTGGGGTACAATCTCTTTGCAGAGAACTCCACGGGCGCCATTGCTGTGACGACGGATGCCATCAGCGGGTATTCTTTCACTTCACCCTTCCTGACGATCACGACCGGCACGGGCAACATGACGGTCAACGGCGATGACAGCGATGACAGCGATACTGGTATTCTGGACATCACCGTCAAAGCCGACAAGATTGCCGACGCGAGCACGACTGAAGTCGATCTCTATCTGACGGGAGATGCCGAATACCTCATCACCAGCAATACCACAACGGTTGACGGTTCATACAGCGAGGTCACCATCGATGCGAGTGATCTCGGCGATACCGGCGGCCTTACGCTTTCGGGTGAGGGCAACTTCCGTCTGGTCAATACGACCCAGGATGTGCTTGCGCCGACCCTCGAGGGCAAGCTGACGGTCGAGACTGAAGGCCCGGTTGATGGCACGGCAGTCGCCAATATCATCACCGTAACGGCAGGATCGGGTCAGCTTGGTGTCAAGGCCACTGATTCGATTGACAAGATCACGGTCGAGGCGGCGAACCTGGTTGATGATACGAACACATATTCTCCCGCTACATACAATCCCGGGACATGGGAGCTGACGGCTGAGGGGGCCGGTACGGTTGTTGTCAATGGCCTGGCTGCCGACCTTGATGCTCACACTCTGGGCGGTGAGCTGACCGTCAGTCTGGGCGATGTGACCCCGGCAGATGTTGATATCTGGCTGAATAATGGCGACTCAACCATCAATACCGACAGCTCGGGCGTCACCCTCAATGCCTCCCAGCTTGGTACGGACGATGTCGTTACCCTTACCGAGGCTGGTGCAGTCTACCTGTTCAATGCCGATGCTGGCATGAAGGTCGATGCCAAAACGGTTGTTTCCGGTCAGGAAACAAGCTACAGCGGCCTCCTGACCGTTGCTACGGCGGCACTCTCTACCGGGGAGAAGGTCTTTGTCGATACCGGTTCCAATGATACCAAGATCATCGGCAGCGGAGGTGGGGTCGATGTGGATGCAACGGTTCTGGCCGATAACAACGATCTCATCATCCAGGGTTCGTCCGTGGTGACGGTGACCGGTCTGCAGGCCGATGTCAAGGCCGGCGCTACGAGCGGCAGCATCAGCACCGGAGCCATCGACATCACGACCGTTTCAAACGCCAATCTCAGCGTGGAGAGCGGTACGGGAGATATCGCAATCACGAGCGCAAGCGGCGTGGTGACTGTTGATGCAGCCTCCATGAGCCGCAGCGTGAAAGACGCAGATGCGGACATCACCGTGGACGGAAGTGCCAAATTCACCCTCAGCAGCGTCGGGACGAATGTGCTTGTCGATGCTGCGCAGCTCAGCACCGCAAATCATAGCACCGACGACGGCAAACTGACTGTCACTACCAAAGACGGGGCGACCGGAGTTGTCATCACCACCGGCAATGCCCAGACGACGGTCAATACCGGAAGCTCTACTGCCGGCAGGGTTGAGGTTCAGGCGGACACAATGGATAACGATATTGTTCTTGACCTGAACGGTTCGTCGCAGGTGAATGTGTTCGATGTCATCGGAGACATTGACGCTTCCGGTCTGAGCAATACGCTCTATGTCAAGACAGCTGACAACGAGGACGCTGTCGGAAGCAGCAGCCTTGAGGATGTGAAAGTAACCCTCGGCAACGCGAGCGCGGGCATCGTTGGCGTTGGCAGTGACGACCGCATCGATGTTGTTGCAAATGCCATGACCACCGACGGCAGGGTATTGAGCCTGGCCGGTGCGTCGGATGTCTATGTGACAGGCCTGTTAGAGAATCTGGATGCCAACGGAAGCAGCGTCAACGGCTACAGCATGGCAGCCCTGACGGGAGATCTGTTCGTCACGACCGGAGAATTGACGAGCGACAGTCAGTTGACGATGTACACTGGTAGCGGCAACACCTTCATCAATGCAGACAAGGTCGATACCGACACCAATGACCTGGAGGACCTGACTGTAGATGCCGGCGCCATGAGTTCTGGTGTCGCTGAAGCGACGCTGACCCTGACCGGCGATGCCGATATCTATGTCTACGGCGCAAGCCGCGATATCCTGGCCACGACATACAGCGGAGACTCTTCGGTCGATACCCAGCTGACGGGTTCCCTGTGGGTACGTGCGAATAGTTCGAGCAACTTCGATATCGTGACGGGTACGCACAAAACGACCGTCACCATGGACTCCGCTTCCTCGACGGTGCATGTCGATGCCATGGCCCTTGTCGAGGACGCTACACTGTCAAGTTCCTATGAGGAACTGAACATCACGGGTTCGGCCACGAGCTCAACGGCCTATGTGACCAACCTCGTTGCCGATGTCAAGGCTGACCTGTTCTACGGCACGCTTGATGTGATTACAGCGGAAAATGCTTCGATTGCAGTGATTGCCGGTAACCGTAACAACTTTATCAGCGCCAACGGAGCTGATGCAGCCGTGATGGTCAATGCCGGGGCCATTGATGCCAACTACAACCTCTATGCCCGCGGGGCGGGAGACTTCTCTGTTACGAGTGTCGGAAACAGCGTCGTCATCGATGCCGACGGCTCAAGTACCTATGCCGATAAGCTGACCGGATCCCTGGATGTGACCACTGCCAGTGGTGCGACCAATGTTGCAGTATACACGGGTACTTATACGACAACGGTCGAGGGTAACCTGGGCAGCATTGCGGTCAATGCAAAGGAACTGCTTGATCGGGCAAGCACCTATGAGATGTTCCTCGAGGGCAGTTCCGCCATGACGGTTACCAACCTGATAGCTGACGTGAACGCCACTGCATCGTCAGGAACGGTGAGTATTACAACCGGTGACGCCGTTGACAACGGCATCAGCATCCTGACCGGTTCCGGGGCGATGAGCGTTACCGACAGTGCCGCCAGTGATACGGTGAGCATTGATGCAACAAAGCTGAATGATAATACCCTGCTTACCCTGTCCGGTGATGCCAAGTTTACGGTGTCTTCCCTCAAGGGCGATGCGGTGGTCAATAGCGGTACCGGCCTCTTTACGGCAACGCTGGCTGACGCCCTGGATGTCACCATCGATACTGACCGTACCACGACAGTGAATGCGGCAGCTCTTGCTGCCGGTCATACGCTGGAGCTGACCGGTTCGGGCAATGTGACCCTCAGCGGCCTGATTGCGAACCTTGATGCCAATGGCGTCAGCGACTGGAACAGCGGATCGGAGCTGACCGGCACCCTGGACATTACCACCTCGGTAAGGCCGACCGACGGAGCGGTGACCAGCGGCGGCGTGACCGGCGACGGTACGGATCCGGCACTGACCATCTGGACCGGCAGCAACTCGACGACGGTAACGGGCTATGATGCTACCGCCAACGAGTCCTCCATTCTTGACATTGTCGTTGATGCGACAAAACTTGCCGATACAAACACCAGCACGGTTCTTTATCTCGGCGGTGATGCGGAGTACAAACTGGTCAACTCTGATACGACCTACTCGACGAGCCATAAGGAAGTGCAGGTCAACCTCGCCAATGCTGCTGGTTCCGGCAAGGTCATCCTTACCGGCACCGGTGCCTACAACCTGATTGAGACCTCGACCGATATTGATGCGGGTTTTGCCGAGGGACCGCTGACAGTCACCACCAGAGTTGCGAGCGTTGACGACATCATCGTCACGGCCGGCACCAACATCCTCACCGTTGATGCGGTGAACGCCGGCGATACGGTGGCAATCGTGGCTGCGAACCTCACCGACGACATGGATGACAATGATCGCACTGGAGAGGTTAGCACGGATCTGGATAGTGACAGCGTTGATACATTCGAGCTGACCACAAAGGGTGCGGGTGATATTACCGTCAGCGACCTGTCTGCCGATCTTGATGCGTCGCTTCTTTCCGGTGACCTCTATGTTTCGCTGAAGACGTTCTCGAGCTTTGATACTGTTGACGATGTCGACATCAAGCTCAACTCCGGTGATGCAACCATCAACACCCGAAGGCTCCAGTCGCGTGATGTTACCCTTGATGCGGATGCTATGGCTGAGGGTGATACCATCACCCTTGCAGGTGGCGGCAATATTGTTGCATACAAAGTTGATGCAGGCGTCACGGTCGATGCGAAAACCGGCGTCGTGGTCGGTGTGACGCAGGTTAACTCTACGGGTATCCTTGAAATCTATACCGATGTTCTGTCAACCGGTGAACAGGTCCAGGTGCTGACGGGTGAAGGTCCCACGACCATCGTGAGCACAGGTTCTGCGGCAGATTCGAAGATCACCGTCGATGCTGATTTCCTCAAGCAGGCAACGACTGGCGATTACCTGGAAAAAGACCTTATCCTGAACGGTTCGACTGCATTCTGGGTGACGGCCCTCGGCGCCAGTGTGTACGCGACTGCAGCTTCGGCTTTGGTCAACATTACGATGGAGGAGACCGATTCGGTTGCCGATACCCTCTGGGTGACGACCGGTACGGCCAACACCGTCATTACGGGCCTCGATGCCCTCGACACCATCCAGGTCGATGCCGCGGCGTCGGGTTCGGGCGACATCATCACCGTCGACGGATCCTCGGATGTCATCATATCCAATGTTTCTTCTTCAATGGATATCGATGCCAACGGCGATGCAAGCGATGCCGGCAGCACCGCGCTCACTGGTGAGTTGACTGTGTCGCTTACCTCAACCGCTGATTCCGTCGATATCTGGACCGGCACGAAGAACACCACCGTCCATACCGACACTTTGAATGCGGGCCATGGTGTATCTATTGTCGCTGCCGCTCTCGAAGACAACCAGCAGTTGACTCTGGACGGTGCCGCCAATGTGGTGGTGACGGGCCTGGACGGCAACATCACAGCAACCAGCCTGACCGGCAGCCTGACGGTGACGACAGCCGGTGCGGCAGATGGCCAGATCTCTATCGCTTTGGGTTCCGGGACGACCACGGTGACTGCCGATGCCCTCGATACGGTGACGATCGATGCGACCCAGCAGGACGGCAATGCTGCAGCCAGCACCGACGGAGCAGACATTATTACACTCAACGGCAACGGGGCCTTTGTGGTCAACAACCTGAAAGCCGACATCGATGCTGCGGCTGACGGGGATGCAACTGCGGGAGAAGTGTCGTTGACGGTCGATCTCCTCACTCCGGAGGACAACGCCATCACAATCGATACCGACAGGACAACGCTCGTCAAGGCCGGGGCTCTGGATGGAACCAATGATGTCCTGACCCTGAAGGGTGATGGCGACATCACTGTGGGTATCTACAACGAGTCGACCGGCGCTACGACTGAAGGACTTGGAGTGATTACACTCAATGCTGCGGAGACCACTGGATCCATCGAAGTCTACACTTCAGCGATTGCCGGTGCAACTTCGGGGACTACTCAGCACCTGACGGCAACAACCGGTTCAGGTGACTTCCTCATCTACGGTGATGACAGTACGAATGTAACATATGTGAGTGGTACAGTTGAAACCCGCGACATTCAGATTGATTCGTCTCTGATGACATCGGAAGACCGTCTGACTCTCGGCGGAGATGCCGAGTTCTACCTGACGGGTGTCGCCGCAATCGTCCAGGCATCTGAGGACGGCATCTGGACAGGGCACACCGACGACGGGTCTGTTGATGTGGCCAACATGCCGCTTGATTCGGCATCTATTTCTCCCGATACAGCTGATGGACTTGGGCTGAATGGTATCGATGCCAACCTCACATCACTTGCAACAGGCGACATCTACATCACAGGTACCGATGCCGCCAATACATTCCTGCTTGGTGGTGGCGATGACACCATCTATGGCTACGGTGGAGATGACTACCTCCGCGGTGGCGATGGTGATGATATCATTTACGCCGGTATGGGTGACGACTCCATCTATGGCGGTGACGGCGATGACTTCCTCGTCGGCGGTTCCGGAAGGGACGGCAGCGACTTCATCAGCGGTGGCGACGGTGTCGATACGGCCTGCTTCTATTATTCAACCTATGACACAGCCGCAGCTCGCTATGTTCTCTATCTGGACAGTGACGGCAACATGCTGTCGAGCAATCTGGATATCATCGGTCAGGACGGGTTGGATACCAGTAATGATGCATCAGAAATAGCAGAGACATTCTACTACTCGTTCGACCGTACGACCAGCGGCACCCTGAATCAGGTTGAGGTCATCGTCAACCTCGAGTCTGCGACTGAGACCATCACCGACAGGGTGCTGAGCGACGTCGAAAACCTGCGGTTCTGCAACATTTCAACCGGAAGCAGCGCGGACCTCGATCCGGACGACTTTGTAGGTAAGGTCATCAACGTCAACACCGGTGAGAAGTTCTCTACCATTCAGGCAGCAATCGATGATTCCGACACCCTCGATAATGATGTGATCCTCGCCAAGAGCGCTGTTTACAACGAGGAGGCATTCGTCAGCAAGAACCTGACATTCTTCCTGCAGGATGGTGCCAGCGGTGTGACATTGACCCTTGCCAACGATTATCTCGATCATACCGAGTATGAACTGGCCATAAAGGTCATGAGTGAAGAGGATATCACAATCAACGGCAACGGTGGCGACAACACAATCACCATTCTTGATTACAGTGATCTGGCCAGCTGGACGCAATCAGATGAAGGAACCAACAGTGTGCTGCACATGATCGATACCAGTGAGGATGGATCCGCTGATACCGAGGCCTTCGAGCTGATTGGCGGGTGGTCAACCGCCGTCACCTCGGTTCGTGGCGATGGGGAGGAGATCTTCGGTTACCTTAGCGAATTCGATAACGCCAGCTATACCATCAACGGTCTTGACGGCGATGATGTCATCCGCATCAGTGAAACCTCCACCAAGATTCACTATCTCTATGGCGGATCGGGAGACGACTTCCTCTCTGCCGGCCAGGGTACCGAGTGGCTTGACGGTGGATCGGGCAATGATATCCTTGTTTCGCTCGGCGGTGATGACCGCATGCTCGGAGGCAGCGGTGATGACCTGATTGTGCTGGCGACCTACAACGATGGTGTTACAGGCAGCGTACTTGATCCAAGTGGCGATGGCCGAACCCTTATCCTCCTTGGTGGCGGCGATGACCAGATTGTTGCGGCCGTTCTGGACCCCGATTACGGTATCGACATCGATGCATGGGTTCTTGACTTTGCCCGTGGCGATGATCGGATCAACCTTGAGAACCTGGTCGACAGCAAGGGTGGAACAGTCGATCTCTATGACATCATCAAAGATATCTCTGGATCTGAAATCGGCCTTGATAACTATACGGCCACATACGACGACGGGGATGCAGTGCATACCGATGATGTGAATGTCAATGTGGAGGGTTCCATCTATCTGCTCGGCATCAATACTGCGCGCCTTACTTCTACAGATTTCGTCTACGATAGTGACGCTGCGTGGCTTGATCAGTTCCATGACCTCATCGGTCTGCAGGCGGTTTCGTAGTCCAGTGCTGCGGAGGCAGGCGCATCGGCCGCCTGCCTTTCTTAAATCCGGGTTAGCAGCTCCCGGAAGTGACTCAAGAATCGGTATGACCTGCGTGTTGCGGGTTTCGCCACTCAATCAATCCATAAGCCTTTACGATCCGAGGGATCCGGGATGGCAGTATGGGGCTCGGGTTTTTATGATGCGTATTGATAAGCTTGTGGATACATGCGGCTGAAGCAGTGGGCCCGCCGGGCAGGCAAGCGCATAGCCCGGACCGTGAGTTCATGGCCATCCAATCTTGGCGTCGGCATCGGCCTCTATGTTTCCCATCTCTTTTATGAAAAGTGGGCGGCCTCGCATCTGGAGTTGCCGCAGGCGGAAGAGCCGGACGACGGGCTTACGCTGGATGTGAACGCCGCCCTTGGCGCCGCCATCCCCGATTCTCTTGACGAAACCTCCTCCGAACGGGAGGTGTTCACTGTCGCCGACCCGCTTCCTGAAAAACCCCCTGCCGATCCAGAAGAAGTTGTCGCACCTCCCGATTCCGATGGCAGCTCCGGGATTATGGAGTTTGACGGCGGTGAGGACATCCTCAGCTATCTGGTTCCTTCTTCCGATACCGGCTATGCGCTCGTCGCCGACTACCAGGTCTATACCCTTGAGTACATCGAGCCGCAGGAGCCGATGTACTCTGTTCAGGAAGAGGACGATGACGACGACAAAGGGCTCTTCTGGCTGGATCCGGCAGCGGTGCTTGCCGTTGGCCTGGGTTTCTTTGCCGGGACGCAGTCCTTGTATGATTTCGATGAACTCCTTGCTGCTGACAACACGGCGCCTGTTGCCGCCGATGATGACGATGCTGTCGATGAGGGGGATACGCTGACAGTAGGCGCTTCGGCTGGCGTGCTCTCCAACGACACCGACGGTGATGGCGATGTCCTGAGCGTGACGGCGCTGCGGACGGGTACGGAGTCGGGGTACGGCTCCATCGGTACGGTAGGGGAGGCGCTTACGGGCACCTACGGCACGCTGACGCTCGAGAGCGACGGCAGCTACACCTACTTGGCCGACCAGGCGGCGGCCGACGCACTGGGAGAGGGCGAGACGGCAACGGACAGCTTCACCTACCTGATCTCCGACGGCCATGGCGGCACAGACTTAGCCCAGCTGGATATCACAGTGAGCGGTGTCAACGACGCTCCGACTTCGAGCGACGACAGTGTCGTGTCGAACGAAGGAACGACGATTGTGCTTTCTCTCGACGATTTCGGCACATACACCGATGTCGACGGCGATTCCGTCGCGGGGGTGAAGATCAGCTCGCTGCCCTCCGCCGGCAGCCTCGAGTACAGCGCAGACGGTTCGACATGGACGGCGGTCAGTGCCGGTCAGGAGATCAGCACGGAGTCGATCGACGGCGGACGGCTGCGTTTCGTGCCGGAGGCCGGGGCATCGGGCGATGATTATGCCTCGATCGGCTTCGAGGTTTATGACGGTGCGGCCTACAGTGAGGGTGGTTATGTCCTCAGTGTGGACATCAACACCCTGCCGGATTCCACCGACGACGAAGTGACGACGGACGAGGACGTTGCTTATGCCTTTACCCTTGAGGATTTCGGGACATTTTCAGATACCGACGGCGACATACTGGCCGCGGTGAAGATCTCGACGCTCCCGACCGGAGGAACGCTCGAGTACAGCAGCGACGGGGTTGCCTGGGAGACGGTCCCGCTCGATCAGGAGATCAGCGCCTCGGATATCGACGCCGGGCGGCTGCGCTACACGCCGCCGGCCGATATGAACGGTACCCCGTACACCACGATCGGGTTCCAGGTGTCGGACGGAAGCTCATACAGCAGTTCGGAGTATACGCTCACAGTGAATGTCACATCGGTCAACGATGTGCCGACTTCGACTGATGACAGCGTAACGACTGAAGAGGATGTGGCTGTGCTGTTGGCTGTATCCGACTTCGGCAGCTTTACAGATGTAGACGGTGACTTGCTTGCTGGCGTTCGGATCACGACGCTTCCTGTGGCTGGCTCGCTCGAATACAGCAGTGATGGAACGACATGGACAGCCGTAAGCGATTCACAGGAGATCAGCACGTCGGATATCGAAGCAGGACGCCTGCGTTACACGCCGGTTGCTGATGCGTATGGGGTCCCATACGCATCGCTCGGCTTCGAGGTATATGATGGTGTAGCCTATAGTAGCTCGGAGTACACCTTGACACTGAATGTCTCATCGGTCAATGACGCTCCGAGTGCTGCAGACGACACCGTGACGATGGATGAGGATACCTTCGTGGTGCTGCTTGCCGACGATTTCGGCACCTTCAACGATGTCGACGGCGACTCGTTTGCCGGTGTTCGGATCACGGCGCTCGAGAGCGCCGGCGACCTCGAGTACTACGACGGTTCCCAGTGGGTCGATGTTGTTGCTGACCAGCTTATCAGCGCCTCGGACATCGATGCCTGGAATCTCCGCTACACGCCTGCCGACGATGCATACGGGACCCCCTACGCCACGATCGGCTTCGAGGTGTACGACGGCACCGACTACAGTGCCTCAGAGTACACGCTAAGCGTAAACGTTTCGGCGGTGAACGACATGCCGGCGGTTGATCTCAAGCCCTCAGACGCTACGGGCATTGACAACACCGCCACGTTCGTCGAGGTCGCCGGAACGGATGATGGTTCGGCGGTTGTCGCATTTGCTGCTGATGGGCTCAATCTTTCGGATATTGACAGTACGGATCTCGCCACCCTTAAGGTCTCGATTGACCCCTCGACGGTGGAGTCCGGAGACCGGCTGGTGCTCGGAAGCACAGTGATTGATCTGTCGGATACCTCGGACAATGTCGGTGAGGTGAGTTACGATGGCACAGCGTTCAGTTACAGCGTGACCGATGCGGGTGAAGATCGGACGGTCGTCTTCACGAGCCTCGTAGAGTCTGGAGGAGAAGGAGCCCCTGCGGTGATCTCCAGCTATGAGTTACTGCTCGACGCGCTTAAATTCAACAATACCGCCGACGATGTCACCCGCGGTGAGACGCGCAGCTTCAGCGTCGTGGCTTCCGACGGGACGGATTCGAGCGCTGCGGCAGTGTTTACGGTCACGCTGCAGGGGACCGACGATCCTTCCGACCTCATTTTCGACATGTCGGCCGGACCGTTTATCGACGACGGAACGGTGGTCGTCAATGCGTATACCAGCGCGGGAGAGCTGCTCTTTTCGATTGAGAAGATCGATGGGGCGTACGAGATCGTCGGTGCAGATGCCGGGGATGTGCAGTTCATCGGGGAGGGGGCCATCATCGACACGAAGATCATTTCCGGCACGGAGGTGGATGTGGTCGAGGAGTTCCAGGTGAGGCTGTTCCATTACTTCGGCGATGTGTTCCTCAGCCTCGAAAGCGGCAGCTATGTCGACGAGGCGACCGGTACGACGACGGCGCTCGATGTTGCGCTGCGCGCAGTGGTCGATGTACCCGAAAACAGCGTCAGCGAGGTCAGCGTCACCCCCTACACCGAGAGCGCCGTCCGGCTGATTGAACTGGCCGCAGGTGTCGAAGAGCTCTCGTTTGACGTGGTAGCGGATGCCGAACTGATTTCGACCTACTACGCCGCGGCCGCATCGGGAATCTCGGAGCTGGTCGGTATCGACATTGTCAGCACCAGGGCAACTCCTGTCAATGATGAGTCGGATTTTCTTGCCGCTCTGGGGGAGGATGCCACTGATGAGGATATCGAGAGCAACCAGTACGGCCTCAAGCTGGCAGCACTTTCCGAGCTGGTCTTCTCTGACGACCAGCTCGCCTCCAAGGTCGATTACGGGGTGTCGAGCATCGTTGGCGATCTTGAGGTGACTTTCAATGACGCCGGAGGGCTGGACTTCGACCTGATTTCCTTCACCACGACGCAGGTCGAGCTTACCGACTCGTTTACCGACTACAATTCAACATTCACCTATACTACGACTGATAACGAGGGCAATCCAGTGAAAAATCCGCTGGTCCCCCTCGACGACAGCGGCAATCCCGTTGCCGGCAGTACCCTGGTGCGTGACGCGGTGGCTCCTGAGACGGCCTCGATCCGCCTCATCAATCCCGAGTCGGGTGCGTTCTTCATGCGCGGATATGTCGACCTTGTCGACACCCTGAATGCCGCTGAGGAGTCTGAGTACCTGGAGTTCAAGCTGATCTTCGACAGTGTCCAGTATACGGCGACCTACAACGAAGAGCTCGGCCTGTGGCAGAGTTCTTCGTATGATGCGGATACCAATGAGAAGAATCCTTCGGATTCCGCCTTCACCATCACCTCCTTCGATGCCTCGACCGGCGAGGCCTCCTGGCAGTTCCTGCTCCCGGAGGTCGTCACCACCGGTACCTACGAGACGATTCTTGTCCTGACTGACCGAGCCGAGAACGCGAGCCTCGTCGTCAAGTCGTTCACGATAACCGACGGCCCGCCCGAACTCTTTATCACCATTGCCGATCCGGTGCTGTACGAGGGCGGGACGACTACGGTCACCTTCGACTTCAGCGAGGAGGTGATCGATTTCGACCTCTCCGACGTGTTCTGTTTCGACACCGTTTCAGGTCTTCAGCCGGACGCCCTCGATCCCACGCTGTGGACGGCCACGCTGGAGGTGAGCAGCTCGCAGGGCCTGGCGATGCCGATGGTGGTGAGCGTCGGTGACGGCGCCGTCCTTGACCGGACCGGCAACGAAAACACGACGGGGGCGTCAGCCGTCTACACCGTCATGCCGTCGTCCCCGATTGTCGGCGACATCACCATGATTGACGATACGCTGTGGGGCACGGCATCGGCGGATGATGTGATTGACGGCCTGACGGGTGACGACATCCTCTACGGAGAGGACGGTGACGACCTGCTGCTGGGTCATGAGCAGGACGATGTGCTCATGGGCGGATATGGCGACGATACTTTCCTTGCAGGAGACGGCGACGACATCGTGAGTGGCGGATATGGCGACGACATCTACTACGCCGACGCGTTCGGCGATTTCACCTATACGCAGAACTATGTGGTCGGCGGTGATGGTAAGGATACAGTCTATTTCCACTACGGTATGTCGGAGTACAAGATTGCGTTCGTCTCCGCTTCCCAGTTCGACTTCCTCAATACGCTGCTCGGAGACGAGGCGGGCTTCCGCGGCATCACCGAGTATGATCTCTCGTTCGAAGAGGATCTTCCTGTGCTCAGGATCGAGCGTGTCGACAATTTCTGGGAAGACCTGTCGGGACAGGTTGACTACGCGCAGGTTGAAGAATATGTTTTTGCGGATGCAACACTGCAGTTCACGGCAGTCACTGGCGATCTGGTTTTCGGCACCGGCTGGGTGCTGAATGTCGCTTCCGCCGACGGGGCGCTCCTCATGGACGGCGCCTACGATCCGCTGCAGACGACCATCGGTATCAAGGTCGAGGGAAGCGGGTACGGTGACCGGCTGATCGGCGGGCTCGGCGACGATGTGCTTGCCGGAGGCGGGGGTGACGATGTGCTCATCTCGCTCGGCGGCGACGATCATCTGTATGGCGGTACGGGAGACGATGTGCTTATCGCCACCACGGCATGGACCGGTGCGGATCCCGGCGAGGTCGTCCTCAACGGCGGCGAGGGCGCCGACACCTTCGTGTTCCTGCCTGAAGATCCTGCTCAGAGGGTGGCGGTAACCATCGAGGACTTTTCCGTCGACGAGGGCGATCTCATCGACCTTTCGGGGATCTATCACGAGGCGGCCTCTGGCGACCTCCAGGCGCTTACTGCCGCCGATCTCGTCAATACAGATTTCATGTACGATTATTCCTCCTACCTGAACCTTGACGACGGTGCGGGTTATTATGCATCGCTGCACCTCGAAGGGTTCGTCGACGCCGACGGGGAGGCGCTCGCGTATGTGGATGTCCGCATCGATTTCGATTCTGCGAATGTGCCCGACACCGTCTCTTCGGACTGGTTCGCCGAATCTGATACCGGTGTCCTCAGCGAGCACTGGTGGGACCAGCTCTATTCATCGCTCGCCAATTAAACATTTACGGAGTGATTTCACTATATTCTTGCCATGACCCCCTATACTGACGAAGCTGATGTAGAAATCCTTGAGCCGAAACCGGTCAAGCTGGCCTCGAATTTCGAGAAGATCATTCTCGATTTCGCCCGCCAGTCCGGCAAGTCGCTGAGCCTGGATCTCATCCGCAGCGCCCTTCCCCAGGGTAAGGCGCAGGCGGAGATCGAGGACATACAGGATGTGGCCCGTGTCTGCGGTCTGCGGATATATGAGCTGCCGAAGGATGTGACGCGCCTTGAGGATGAGGATGTTCCGGCGCTTGTGCAGCATAACATCGACAAGTTCGTCGTCATCACCCGGCTTGCCGAGGGGGGACAGGCCGATGTGCTCGAGCCGGAGGGTTCGAAGGAGGGGCTGAAACTCCAGGAACAGGCTTACTCCCGTAACATTGAGCGCGTCTACCGGATCGGCTTTGATTCGGCGAGCCTCTTCAGCCGCTGGAGCTGGCTGCTCCGTCCTCTTGAGGAGAGCAAGTGGGCTTACGGGCAGGTCTTCATTGCCGCCGTCATGACGAACCTGCTTGCCATGACCACCTCGATCTTCTCCATGGTGGTCTATAACCGTGTTCTGCCGAACAACGCGACCGAGTCGCTCGTCGCCCTCACCATCGGCGTCTTCATCGCCCTGCTCTTCGATGCGCTCATCAAGATGCTCCGCTCCTGGTTCCTCGACGGGGCGGGATCCCGGGCTGATGTACGCATCGGCGAGAAGCTCTTCGAACAGCTGGTTTCGATCGACATGTCGGCCAAGCGCGATTCGGTCGGCGGGCTCAGCAGCGTCATGCGCGAGTTTGAAACCCTGCGCGACTTTCTCACCTCCGCCACCCTTGTCGCACTCATCGATCTTCCGTTCGTCGTCGTTTTCCTGATCGCCATATATGTTATCGGCGGCCCGGTGGTTATCGTTCCGGCGGTGCTGGTTATTGTGGTTGTCGCTTCCGGCGTCATCGCCCAGCCGTTCCTCAGCAAGCTGGCCCAGGAGTCGCTTGAAGAGGGAAAGTCGAAGCAGTCGATCCTTGTCGAGACCATCAGCGGGCTCGAGGTGATGAAGACCTCCATGGCGACGCGAGAAATGCGCAAGCGCTGGCGCGAGAGCCTGCTCGCCCAGTCGGGTTCAGCCGTCAAGTCCCGCCTCGTCTCCCAGATAGTCGTCAATTTCAGTGCGTTCGCCCAGCAGATCGCCCAGGTCATGATCATTGTGGTCGGAGCCTACGAGGCGGCGGTGGGCAACATGACGATGGGTGCCCTCATCGCAGCAGTCATCCTTGCCGGTCGCGGCATGGCACCGCTCGGCCAGATTGCCGGCCTGCTCACGAGGCTCGTGCATGCGAAGGCTTCATTCCTTGCTCTCGACCGCTTCATGGCGCTGCCGCTCGACCGGCCCCCCTCGACCCGGTTCCTGAACAAGGAGAAAATGCTCGGCAAGCTGGAGTTCCGTCAGGTCAATTTCGCATACCCCGACCAGCAGCAGAACGCCCTGCAGGACTTGTCGTTCACGATCCAGCCGGGTGAGCGGGTCGCTCTTCTCGGCAAGATCGGTTCCGGCAAGAGCACGGCCGCACGGCTCATGCTCGGACTCTATGGGCCCTCTTCCGGTTCGGTGCTGATCGATGATACCGATGTCCGCCAGATCGACCCTTTCGACATCCGCCGGCATGTTTCCTTCATTATGCAGGATAGCTGGCTCTTTTCGGGTTCGGTGCGCGACAACATCGCTTCGGGTGCCCTCGCCGTTTCCGACGAGGAGCTTCTTCGGGCGGCCGAGATTGCCGGTGTCCACGATTTTCTCGGCGACCACCCGAACGGCTACGACCTCATGCTCCGCGAGCGGGGTGAGGGGCTCTCAGGTGGCCAGAAACAGGCGATTTCGCTTGCCAGGGGTCTGGTCGGGAACCGCTCCGTCTTTATCATGGACGAGCCGACGAGCATGATGGATATGGGCTCGGAAACGAAGTTCGTCGAGCGGCTCTCACAGGTGATCATCGGCAAGACGCTTGTCGTCATCACCCACCGCAGCGCCATGCTGAAGCTTGTTGACCGTGTCATCATCTTCGACAAGGGGCGCATTATCGCCGACGGCCCCAAATCGATCCTCGACCGGAAAAACCCGGCTCCGGGAGCTCCCCCCACTGCCATGGCGGTGAAAGGATGAGCCGGCGGCGGTGCCGACAATGCACTTGTCGCTATGCAATGGAAAACCTATTTTAATTGATTTTATTTACTGCAGTACCAATCCCCAGAAACCCTCAACAGGAGAACACTTATGGACCAGTTCATTGACGATATCGGCCTCATCCGCATCGGCGGCGGCCTTGTGCGCATTCAGACCCTCCGCAGGATGCAGGACGAAAAAGGCGAGCAGCGTGCACAGGAGAGAGGCGACCTCGTGCTGCCTATCGCTTCATTTCTCCGGATGCATACCGGCATCAATCGCGCCATCGAGGAGATGCTCGAGAAAGGTATACTGAAACGCCGTGAGGACGAGAAGATCGAAGGCGAAGGTGATGCTTCCGATGTCATCGACACACAGGTCAAGGAGTAAGCTCCCCGTCTGTTGTCTCTGTGGTTTACAGTCAGGAACGAAGGCCCCCTCTGGGGGGCCATTCCTGCTTTTGAGTCTTTCATTTTCACTAATCAGGAGGGATCGGCTTCTTGAAGTTTCCGTTTCTAAAGGGCAGGTCTGCCGAAGAGATCCTTGCAGGGTTCCTCTCGCCGCACTCTGAGGGTGAGGAGGAGTCGCGTTTTGCCCGGTTCGTCTCTTCCAGCCTCGAGCGCATCGACCGCTTGAACCGTCTCTGGGGCGGGAAGCAGTCGACGCCGACTTTCCTTCTGCTCTCGATTACGGTGTTTCTGGCGGTCATGCTCATATGGGCGTCGTTTGCAGAGCTGGACCATGTCGTTACCGGGCAGGGCAAGGTGGTTACGCCGAAACAGACCCAGCTCATCCAGAGCCTCGAGGGGGGCATCATCGAGCACATCTATGCGCGTGAGGGTGATGTTGCAGAGGAGGGGAGTGTGCTGGTGAGTCTCGATCCCACCCAGGCAAAGAGTCTTTACGGCCAGGCGCAGAAAGAGGAGCGGGCGATTGCGGTGCGCGTCGAGCGCCTTCTTGCTGAAAAAGAGGAGCGGGATCCGGTTTTTCCTTTTGAGGTGATGCAGGAGGAGCCTGAGCTCATAGCCGCCGAACAGGCTCAGTACCGGGAACGGAAGGCCGTGCTCGACACGGAGTTCCAGCTGCTTGACGCGCAGGTAAGCCAGCGCAGGGAAGAGCGGATGCAGGCTGAAGTCGAGCTGCACCGGGCCACAAGGGAGCTTGAGCTCGCCAGGGCTGAATACGGGCTTATCAAGGATCTTGTGGACCGCAGGCTCGAGGCGCGTCTTTCGCTGATCAATGTAGACCGGGAACGCAATGAGGCCCTGTCGCAGCTCAATAAGGCGAAAGTATCCCTCAAACGGGCCGATGCGGCTCTTGCCGAAGGGCGTTTTCGTCTGGCCCAGTCGCGTATGAATTTCATGAGTCAGGTCGGAAACGAGTATGCAGAGGGTGTGGGGCGTCTTGCCGAGGTTCGACAGAAACTGCAGGGTCTGAGTGATCGCCTGAACCGTACCCAGCTCGTTGCTCCGGTGAACGCAATCGTCAACAAGATCCACATTCGCACCGAAGGCGGCGTGGTCCAGCCGGGTCAGCCGATTCTTGAGCTGACGCCGATCGATGGTAAAATCGAAATTGAAGCTGCCATCCAGCAGAAGGATATCGCTTTCGTCCATATCGGACAGACCGTCTCCGTAAAGCTTACGGCCTATGACTTCTCACGCTTCGGCGACATCAAGGGCAAAGTTACCGTCATCAGCCCTGATGCGCAGCAGCTCGAGGACGGCCGGGAGTTCTTCCAGGTCCGCGTTGAGCTCGATCAGTCCTATCTCGAGAACAAGGGCAGGCACTACCCCGTCACTCCCGGTATGGCGGCCAATGTCGATATGGTGATTGCCAAGAGGACGGTGATGGAGTATCTGATGGAGCCTGTATTCAAACTCCAGGACCGGGCCTTCAGGGAGTGATGCCGCATGCTGAAACGACTGCTTCTTCTCATAACCCTTTCGGCATCTGTTCTCTCGCCATTTGCTGATGCGGCGCCGCCTGCGCCGCAGTCCGTAAAGCGCGCCCTTACCCTCACCCCTGAAACCTCCGTTGCAACCGCGTTTCTTATCGCTCCGGGCTACCTCCTCACCGCCAACCACGCAGTCAGGGGCAAGCAGCGGCTCTATGTCGCCAAGGAGCGCGATCGGGTCTTCACGGCGGCAAAGGTCGTCGGATACAGCGACGAGCTCGACATCGCCATCATTGCTGCTTCCGTTCAGGGCCGACCGCTCGAGTTCGGTCAGTGGCAGACTTTTCCGAGGGGAGCGGAGACCTTTGTGCTCGGTTTTCCCAAAATCGGCAATTATGTTTCCGAAAAGCGTATCACTGCAGGCATCTTCAACGGCGACCAGAAATTCCGGGGCCGTGAGGACTGGTTCCAGCTGAGCGCTGAAATCCAGCGCGGCAATTCAGGCAGCCCGGTGATTGGTCCGGACGGCAGGGTATACGGCCTCATCAGTCATAAGCTGGACGCGCAGAAGGCGCTGCAGAAATACGGGGACTTCCCGCAGAATGTCAATTTCGCCCTGAAAAGCTCCCTCATCCTGAATTTCCTGGAGGGGTATCAAATCAAGGTGCGCAGCGCCGTTTTCGATCCCGTGAAGGAGCTTCGCCCTTATCAGGTCTTTGCCGGCAATCAGGACAGCATCTTCCTGCTTCTGGGGACCAGCAAGGCTGATTGAGCCGGATGTGGCTACAATCAGCTATAGCGGTCCGTGGCATTTCTTATCGCAGGAGCTCCTTCTGCACGGTATTTTTCCTCATGATGCTGAACATGTGCGACCCTTTTTCTGAATATTCTATATTGGTAGCAAAGAGAGCTCTCATGAAGGAGGCGATAGACCTATGGCACAGGTACGAGTACGCAGCGGTTACCAGATAACCATTTCAGGGCGCTTTGCCGAAGAGGCCAACCTCCAAACGGATGAAATGCTTGATAAAGGCCTGGCGGGAACGGTGGCATTATGGTTTCTGTTTCTTCTTGAGACTGCGTATCTTCCCTAATTCAAGCCCCGACCGGCGGGGTTTCCTTGTTTTTATTATCCACTTTCAGACCATATAATCTCATGGCGAACATCAATTTCGGTTTTGAGCATCACGCCTCAAAGCTCTATTCAGGAGCTATAGAAGAGGGTATCCAGAACTCTCTGGTGCCGATGGTCATTGAGACCTCCGGCCGCGGTGAGCGGGCTTTTGACATCTTTTCCCGTCTGCTTCGCGAGCGCATCATCTTCCTCGGCAGCGGCATTGACGAGCATGTTGCGGGCCTGATCATGGCGCAGCTTATTTTCCTTGAGTCCGAGGACCCTGATCGCGACATCTTTATTTATGTGAACTCTCCGGGCGGAAGCGTTTCGGCGGGTCTGGGTATTTATGATACCATGCAGTACATCCGTCCTGATGTGTCGACGGTGTGCGTGGGCATGGCTGCCAGCATGGGTGCGTTCCTGCTTGCAAGCGGCGCAAAGGGCAAGCGGGCTTCGCTCCCTCATTCGCGCATCATGATTCACCAGCCCTCAGGTGGTGCGCAGGGTCAGGAGAGCGACATCATCATCCAGGCGCGCGAGATCGAGAAAATCCGCAGGCTGCTTGAAGAGATTATGGCAAAGCACACCGGCAAGGATGTGCAGCAGGTGCGTGAGGATTCAGAGCGCGACCGGTGGATGGATGCCGGAGAGGCCCTTGAGTATGGAATTATTGATCAGGTGTTCGAGAAGCGCCCGGCACCTGAGAAGAAAGACTGAGTTTCAGTAGATACAACCGATTTACCGCCTTGACATGAGTGAAGAGCTGACCCCGTTTAATCTCGAGAAGACTTATAACCACAGCGAAGTAGAAGAGCGATGGAGGAGCGCCCACTGGGAGGCGCTTGGCTCGTTTCATGCTGAACATTCGCAGGTACTGGAGGAGGGGAGAGCACCGTATTCGGTGCTGATGCCGCCTCCCAATGTTACCGGCAGCCTGACGCTTGGCCATGTGCTGAACCATACCCTGCAGGATATCTTCATTCGTTACGCACGCATGACGGGAAAGGAGGCGCTCTGGCTTCCGGGTACCGACCATGCAGGCATTGCCACTCAGACGGTGGTGGAGCGGAAGCTCCGCAAGGAGGGAGTGAGCCGTCACGATTTGGGGCGGAAGGATTTTCTTGGTCATGTGTGGCAGTGGAGGGATGAGTATGGCGGGCTGATTGTCAGACAGCTGAAGCGGCTCGGCATTTCCTGTGACTGGCGGCGGAACCTGTTCACCATGGATGAACGGGCTTCAGAGGCGGTCATCAATTCGTTTGTTGCGCTTTATCGTGATGGACTGATATACCGTGGCAAACGGATAATCAACTGGTGCCCGGTATCGCAGACTGCGCTGTCGGATGAAGAGGTTATCATGAAGTCGCGCCGCGACCAGCTGGTTTATGTGCGCTACGCTCTTGCCAAAGATCCATCACGCTTCATCTCAATTGCAACGGTGCGTCCCGAGACCATTCTTGCTGATGCTGCCATTGCGGTGAACCCTGCTGATGAGCGGTTCCGTGACCTTGTGGGTCAGATGGCCGTGGTTCCTATTGCAGGCCGGCATATTCCCATCATAGCTGATGACTATGTCGACATTGAGTTTGGTACGGGTGCCCTTAAAATCACCCCTGCCCACGACCCCAATGACTATGCGGTGGCCGGACGGCACAATCTGCCGGTGATTTCGGTCGTGGGCAGGGACGGTCGGATGACGGACGAGTATGGCTATGGCGGTATGGACCGGTTCGACGCACGGAAGAAGATTGTTGCCGACCTTGAGGAGCTTGGCAATCTTGAGCGGGTTGAGGAGTACGAGCATAATGTGGGGTATTCCGAACGGGCGGATGTGGTTGTTGAACCCTACCTTTCGGAGCAGTGGTTCGTTTCAATGAAGCCGCTTGCAGAAAAAGCGCTTGATGTGGTCAACGATGGAGAGATCCGGTTCCATCCACCGCATTGGATCAATACCTATCGCCACTGGATGGGCGGTATCCGTGACTGGTGTATTTCACGCCAGCTCTGGTGGGGGCACCGCATTCCCGCATGGTATGATCCTGAAGGGCAGGTATGGGTTGCTGCCTCATATGAGGAGGCGTGCCATCTTGCCGGGACGGACAAGCTGGTGCAGGATGAGGATGTGCTCGACACCTGGTTCTCTTCATGGCTCTGGCCGCTGACCACGCTTGGCTGGACGGGCCCGGGAAGTGACAATGAAGATTTGAGGGCCTTCTATCCCACCAATACCCTTGTGACGGGGCCCGACATCATCTTTTTCTGGGTTGCCCGCATGATTATGGCGGGGCTGTATTTCAAGGGGGATGTCCCTTTCCGTGATGTCTATTTCACAAGCATCATCCGCGACATGAAGGGTCGTAAGCTTTCCAAGTCGCTCGGTAATTCGCCCGATCCCCTGAAGGTGATTGACACCTACGGGACCGATGCCCTTCGTTTCACCATCATCTACATTGCTCCGCTCGGTCAGGATGTGCTGTTCGGTGAGGAGAAATGCGAGTTGGGACGGAATTTCGCGACGAAAATCTGGAACGCGTCGCGCCTCGTTTTCATGCAGCGCGAAAAGTATTTTGAGGGACCGGAGGATTTTGCCGCCTACTACGAAGGGTTCAACCCTGCAGATGAATCGTTCGATCTTGCGGGCGGATGGATATGGTCAGCCTATAACGGCATGCTGGAACACTACCATGCAGCGTTCGGGCAGTTCAGGATGAACGATATCGTTAAAACGGTATACGACTTCTTCTGGGGCGACTACTGCGATTGGTACCTTGAGTCGCTGAAGGTGAGTCTTGCGGAAGGGTGTTCGGAGGCGGATGCCCGTAAAGCGGTTGCGCTTGCAGTTTCTGTGCTGGAAGGGACGCTGAAGGCGCTGCATCCTGTTATGCCGTTCATTACAGACGAGATATGGCATTTTGTGCTGCCGCATTCTTCACATGAGAGCATTGCCTCTTCTGACATGCCTGTTGCCGTTTCGCCTGCTTCTCTGGATGACGATGGATTCGGTCTGGTGCAGAAGCTTGTGACTGAGGTGAGAAGCCTTAAGGCGCTGTTCGGTGTTCCGCCGGGTCTTCGCGCCGAGGTGCAGCTGAAGGCGGTTGACGCTGAGGCCCTGAAGGTGATGGAGAGGGGGCTTCCGTTCATTGCTGCGCTTGCCCAATGTGTACCCTCGCTCATCAGCGACGGGGTTCGTCCACCGCATGCCGCCGGTTCAGTGGTGGAGGGAAATGAACTCTTTGTGCTCCTGGAGGGGTTGATATCATTTGACAAAGAACGGGCCCGACTGCAGAAAGAGATACAGAATGTATCGGGTTATGTGGCACAGCTTGAGAAAAAACTTTCCAATTCCGGTTTTGCTGACAACGCCCCCCCGGAGGTGGTGGAGAAGGAGCGTGAAAAACTCGCTGAGGCTCGCCGGAACCTGCTGAAGCTTGAGGGGAACCTTGCTGTGCTCAGCAATTGAGTGCTGGGGAAGCGGGTGGGTGAAAAAATCCCTTTTTTGGCATTATCACGAATGAACATATATTATAATTTTGCCGGTTTGTTCTGCAGACCGGCAGTGCGGTGTAGAACCAGCTGAAGTCCCCAAGGAGAATACTGAATGAGGCAATTGAAAATAAGCAAGCAGATAACCAATCGTGAGAGCCTTTCGCTCGATCGCTATCTGCAGGAAATTGGTAAATATGATCTGCTGACTGCTGACGACGAAGTCCGGTTGACGAAGGCGATCAAGGAGGGGTTTGATATGCCCCTTGACACCACGGAGTACAAACGGGCAAAACGGGCTCTGGACAAACTGATCAAGGGAAACCTGCGGTTTGTGGTATCAGTGGCCAAGCAGTACCAGAACCAGGGTTTGACGCTCGGTGACCTCATCAACGAGGGTAATCTCGGCCTCATCAAGGCAGCAAAGCGCTTTGATGAAACCAGAGGGTTCAAGTTCATTTCCTACGCTGTGTGGTGGATTCGCCAGTCTATTCTGCAGGCGCTTGCCGAGCAGTCGAGGATTGTGCGTCTGCCGCTGAACCGTGTGGGTACCCTGAACAAAATCAGCAAGGCATACAGCCAGCTTGAGCAGGAGTATGAGCGCGATCCGAACACCAAGGAGCTGGCAAATCTGCTTGATATGGATTCTCAGGATGTTGCCGATACCCTTAAAATTGCCGGACGACATGTGTCGGTCGATGCGCCGTTTGCGCAGGGAGACGACAACCGTCTTCTCGATGTGCTGCAGAACGACGGTCACCTGCCGGACCACGGGCTGAACCGTGATTCGCTGACGCTTGAGGTTGAGCGGTCGCTCTCAGTGCTTGCTCCCCGCGAAGCGGATGTGATCAAATCATACTTCGGCATTGGTATGGATAATCCACTGACGCTTGAGGAAATAGGCGAGAAGTTCAAGCTTACCCGTGAGCGCGTTCGCCAGATCAAGGAGAAAGCCATACGCCGCCTGCGCCAGTCGGCTTACAGCAAGGTGCTGAAGGAGTATATAGGAAGTTGAGCCCGCTCTTTCTTCTCTTTTGAAGTACTGTACAGCCGCCCTCTCCCGGGGCGGCTTTTTTTTTCTGTCTCGCGGTTTATAGCTGAGGTGGCCTCTGTTGTTGCCTTCTGGAGGGTTACCGGGGTAGGCCGGAGGGGCTCAGTCGGGGGAGTAACGGTAGATGCCGTAGCCTATGGCGAGGAAGAGCAGGTTCGGGAGCCAGGCGGCCAGCATGGGGTTGACTACGCCGTTGTAGCCGAAGGTGGCTATGGTTTTCTGGAGTCCGAGGAAGAGGAACCCGGCAAAGAGGCTGATGCCGATTTCGGTGGCCAGTCCGCCCCGTTTTTTCTTTGCCGAGAGGGGGACGCCTATCAGGATGATGATGAGTGAGGCGAAGGGTACGGCAATTTTGGTGTGCAGTTTGACCATTGTTCGTTCAAGTCCGGCGAACCCTGCATGCTTTTTTTCAGCCAGGTATTGCCAGTGCTGGATGAACTGCATTTCGTCGGGACGAAGGTTGAGTTCGGCCAGGGATTTCAGGGTAAGGGAGAGCGGGAGGCTGAGGGCGGGACGGGCCTGATACTCCTCCCCGCCTGGGGTGAATCGTCGTTGGGCTGCGTTCTGCAGTGTCCACTCTTTGTTCCCTGTGTCGTAGCGCATGCTTTCGGCATCAATTCTTCCTCTCAGGCCCGTTCCGCTGAATTCTTCAATGGAGACCTCTTTGGCGCCGGTGAAGCTTGTGTTGAGTCTTCCAATGGTAACGACGCGGCTCCCGGGTTCAATAATGTGAAGGTTGCTTCCCTCGGCGGCACCATTTCTCCTGCTTTTGCCAAGATGGTCGCGTTCAAATGCGTGGTTGTGTACCGCGGCAATCGGGGCAAGCCAGAAGGAGTTGAGGATGTTGAGGGTGGAGATGATGATTCCTCCAAGAAGAAAGGGGTAGAGGAGCTGGCGCATGCTGACTCCGGCGGAACGGATGGCGGGGAGTTCGCTGGAACCTGCAAGTCGTCCGGCAACGAGGATTGATGCAAGAAGGGAGCTGACTGGAGATGTGATGAGGATTGTTTCGGGTATGGCCCTCAGGTAGTAGAGGACGATGTCCGTGAAGAGCAGTTTCCTGTCCATGAAGTCCCCAAGGTTCTCGACCATGTTGATGAGGATGAACAGGGAGACGAAGGTAATGGTCGTGAAGACGAATGTCTTGACGAACTGCTGAAAAATATATCGGTCGAGTATTTTCATTGACTGCCCTCAGTATCCGAAAATGGTTTCCAGCGAGAGCTCTTTGATCGGTCCGTATTTCTGGAGGGTCTCAAGGTCGAGCTGTTCCTTTTTTCCAAGCACCAGCATGACGAAGTTCCGGTTCCTGAAGTGGCTCTTGTGGAAGGCTTTGACATCGTCCAATGTCATGGTTCTGGCTCCTTTGAAAACATCCTGTCGTATGTCATGATCAATGCCGAGCCTTTTTGCTTCTTCGTAGTTGAAAAGCACCTCGCTTCTGGTCAGTCGCTCCGTCGCGATTTTCTGCAGAATGCCGTTTTTCGCCGAGAGAAAGAGCTCGGGTGATTCAGGTAACCGATCCATAAGTTCACTGATGCCTTCAAGGGCTTCCGGCAATTTGTCTGCCTGTGTTCCGATGTAGCTGAAAATATAGTTGTGCTTATCCTTCTGTTTCGGGGTGCGGTAGACTGACAGGACCGAATAGGCCAGCGCTTTGGCTTCCCGAAGCTCCTGGAAAACCACGGATGACATTCCTCCGCCGTAATATTCATTGAAGAGGGCAATGAGCGGCACCTGTTCGGGGTTGTAGATGTCGTCGCGGGTCAGCATGATCACTTCCGCCTGCGTCATGTCATAATCAACAAGATAGATGGTGTTCCCGTCCTGTTCCAGCTCAATAAACGGGTCTGCTGCCGGCGGATTCAGGGGGTTTTGGGGGTAGTGGCGCACCCTTTTCAGATTCGCACTCAGTTCTGTGGCCGTTGCCGGGCCATAGTAGAGTACACGGTGGCGGTACTGCATGAGGTTTTTGACTTCATCAATCAGCTCGTCGGGTGTGATTTCTTTGAGCTCGCTGTCTTCAAGCACATTGGTAAAGGGTGAGGCGGGGCCGTACTTTCCGTAGCTGGTCATGGCTTCGAAGAGAATTTTCCGTTTGGAGAGCTTGTCGTCTGTTCTCTCCTTGAGAATGCCGGCTTTGAGTTTGTCGAGGGCTTCGCTGTCTGCTTTGGTGTCGGAGAGCAGTGTTTCAAGCAGCTGAAGGGCTTCGGGGAATCGTTCGTGGAGTCCTGAAAGCTTCAGGTAGACGAAGTTTTCGGAGGTGAATGCTGAGAATGTGGCTCCTATTTTATAGAGTTCACAGCTGAACTCTTTCGGGCTCAGTTGTGATGAACCGAGGTAGGAGAGGTAGTCGAGTGCGAGCTCTATCTTTTTAGACTGGTTTTTCCCGATGTCGAATACATAGTAGAGGGAGTAGAGGTCGTTTTCCCGGTTCTGCAGATAGTGGAGCGGGGTGTTTGGGTTGATGCTGTGAAACGCGATATCCTTCCGGTAATCAACAAAGTGTGGTGCAGTGTCCTTTGAGGGCATTGCCAGAAGCTCTCCGGCAAACACCGAAAGAGTGTCACGGTTGACTTTGAGGGGAGTGATGGGGGGCTTTACTATGCCGCCTTCGCTTTTCTCCTTTCCGTGTTCTTTGTAGACGGCTGTGAAATTGGAGCCGTAGTGCTTTTTTGCAAAGTCGGTGAGCTGTTCTTTTGTGATGCTTCGGAGCCGATTGATCTGGTTGCTGTAATGTTCCCAGTCCATTCCCCAGATAAAGGAGTCGACGAAGGCCTCAACCCGTCCGCGGTTGTGTTCATAGAGTTTCAGCTGTTCGATTTTCAAATCGTTGATGGCGGCCTCAAGCAGCCAGTCCGGGAATTCGCCCTTTTTGAGCAGTTCAAGCTGTTCGAGCAGCAGCGCCGATACCTCTTCAAGGCTCTGCCCTTCACGGGGCTTGGCGCTGAGGATATGGGCGGAGTAGTCTTTCATGAGTACCAGCATGGAACCTGCATCAAGAACCCGCTGCTGCTGGTTCAAATTGAGGTCAATGAGTCCCGCTGTATGATTGAAGAGCACCTTGTCAATAAGGGTCAGGCAGTCGGCATCATGGGAGTCGGCGCCTGCAAACCGGAACCCTATGACCAGTTCTTCTGATTCCGGACCTTTCACCCTGACCACTGTCGGCGAGCTGATGGGTTCTTCAACCGGGGGGGTGAAGTGGGGAACCTCTTTGGGCTGCAGTACGGAGAATTTTTCATCAATCATCCGTATGGTGGTATCGGGGTCAAAATCGCCGGCCATGCAGAGTGCCATGTTGTTGGGCACATAGTACGACCGGTAGTAGTTCATGACATTGCGGATGGAGGGGTTTTTGAGGTGCTCCGCTTTGCCTATGGTGGTTTGGGTCCCGTATGTGTGTTTTTTGAACAGTCCGGCGAACAGGTTGTCCCAGATTTTTCTGCTGTCGCTGTCCATGGTCATGTTCTTTTCTTCATAGACCGTTTCAAGTTCGGTATGGAAGAGGCGCATGACCGGGTTGCGGAACCGTTCGGCTTCAATGGTGAGCCACTGTTCCAGTTTGTTTGAGGGGATGTCGTTGAGGTAGACGGTCTGTTCTACCCAGGTATAGGCATTTGTGCCCTGGGCTCCTATGGAGTTGAGGATTTTGTCGTACTCGTTGGGGACGGCGAATTGTGCGGCTGCGTTGGAAATGCTGTCTATATCGCGGTATATGGCTGCCCGTTGTTCGGGGTCTTCGGTTGAACGGTACTCTTCATAGAGGGTGATGATTTTTTCGATTTCGGTATGTTCCCTCGTGTAGTCAAGCGAGCCGACCTTGTCGGTCCCCTTGAAGAGCATGTGTTCGAGGTAGTGGGCCAGGCCTGTGGTTTCAGCGGGGTCGTTCTTGCTTCCCGCCCTGACGGCGATGGATGTGTAGATTCTTGGTTCGTCCGCATCGGGGCTCAGGTAGACTGTCAATCCGTTTTTCAGCGTGTAGATCCTTGTGTGGAGAGCGTCGCCGGGGATAGTGGTATAGGGGTAAGCGGTTACTTCTTTGATCATAGGTGTACAGGCGGTTAAATGCAGTAAAAATGCCACTGCCGTGAAAAACGGGATGAGCAGAATCAAAAGGTAATAATCGGATTTATTGGCCATAATTGCAACCGGGTTCCATAAGTGCAGGGAGCGTTAGTCATGATATCGCATATTTTTAAGAAGAACTAACTATTGTCCGTATTAGTTCTTTTATTGAACATTGCCTATAGCGGTGCATATACCGCGAAGTGGCGTCCAAAATATTAGAGAAGGAGTACACGGGTGGCTGGAGTTGATGGTGAAGAGAGGCATGATGTTTTCCGGCTGGTAAGCCCGTACGCTCCTGCCGGGGATCAGCCTGCGGCAATAGTTGCATTGACTGAAGGGTTGAAATCGGGCAGCGATTACCAGACGCTCCTCGGGGTGACCGGTTCGGGTAAAACCTATACCATGAGCAATGTGATTGCCAATGCGGGGAAGCCTGTGCTGGTGATGAGTCACAACAAGACTCTTGCTGCGCAGCTCTATGGGGAGCTTCGCCAGTTTTTCCCGGACAATGCGGTCGAGTATTTCATCAGCTATTACGATTTCTACCAGCCGGAAGCATATCTGCCCACTATTGACAAGTATATAGCCAAGGACCTGCGCATCAATGACGAGATTGAGCGGTTGCGGCTGAAGGCGACGAGCGCACTGCTCAGCGGTAGAAAGGATGTGATTGTGGTGAGTTCGGTCAGCTGCATTTATGGACTTGGTTCGCCGGAAGACTGGAAAAGCCAGATTATCGAGCTGCGGACCGGAATGGAGAAGGAGAGGGACGAGTTCCTGCAGGAACTGATAGCGCTCCATTTTGTGCGGGACGATGTCAATCCGGGGCCCGGGAAATTTCGGGTGCGCGGCGACTGCATCGACCTTGTGCCGGCCTATGACCAGATTGCTTTGAGGGTTGAGTTTTTCGGTTCTGAAATTGAGAGTCTGCAGTCGTTCGATATGGAGAGCGGGGAGATTCTGGGGAGCGATGCCTATGCCTTCATCTATCCTGCGCGCCAGTTCGTTGCCGAGGAGGAGAAGCTGAAAACGGCGATGCTTGCCATTGAGGATGAGCTTGCCGGAAGGCTCAACGAGCTGCGTGCCGACAACCGGTTTGTTGAGGCGGGCCGGCTTGAGGAGAGGACACGGTATGATCTGGAGATGATGAAGGAGCTTGGCTACTGCTCCGGAATTGAGAACTATTCGCGGCATATTTCCCAAAGGGGACCGGGTGAGAGGCCCTACTGCCTCCTTGATTATTTTCCGGAGGATTATCTGGTTGTTGTGGATGAGTCGCATGCGACTCTGCCGCAGATACGGGGGATGTATGGTGGTGACAGGTCGCGCAAAACCATTCTGGTGGAGCACGGGTTCCGGCTTCCTTCGGCTCTTGACAACCGGCCGCTGCGCTTTGACGAGTTTGAGGAGATGGCGCCGCAGGTGGTGTGCATCAGTGCTACTCCCGGTGACCATGAACTTCTGCGTTCAGGAGGAGTGGTGGTGGAGCAGGTGGTCCGCCCGACGGGGCTGCTTGATCCTCCCGTTGAGGTTCGGCCGGTGAAAGGACAGATTGACAATCTGCTTGCGGAAATCCGCCGGCATGTTGCAGGAGGGCACAAGGCCCTGGTGATGACGCTGACAAAGCGGATGAGCGAGGATCTTCATGACTTTTTCCGGAAGTCCGGCATACGCTCTCGCTATCTCCATTCTGAAATTAAAAGTCTGGAACGGATGCAGATTCTCCGTGAGTTACGGACGGGAGAGATTGATGTGCTGGTGGGAGTCAACCTGCTTCGTGAGGGTCTGGATCTTCCTGAGGTCTCCCTGGTGGCAATTCTTGATGCCGATAAGGAGGGGTTCCTTCGCAACACCCGTTCGCTGATGCAGATAGCTGGTCGGGCTGCCAGAAATGCGGAAGGATTTGTTGTGCTCTATGCCGACACCATCACCCGCTCAATTCGCGAGGTGCTTGATGAAACTGCTCGGCGGCGCACCATTCAGCAGGCCTATAATGATGAGCATGGCATTGTGCCCCGGTCTATTGTGAAGTCGGTCGACCAGATTCTTGACACCACGGGAGTGGCTGATGCTGAAGAGCGATACCGGAGGCGGCGTTTTGGTCTTGTGCCAAAGCCTGAACGGCTCTTGGCGGGCGCTCTGGAGTCGCTGACAGCGGATGAGGGATTGGCGATGGTTGCGGAGCTTCGCGTGGAAATGCAGGAAGCCGCGGTGAAGATGGAGTATGAAAAGGCGGCATATCTTCGCGATGAAATCACGAAGCTGGAGCAGGGTATCGGTGCACTTCCAGAAAAGAAGGGGTGAATTTTTTCTTCGCGGTTTGTTTTGTTATCGGGAAATTAAGTTTTAGAGTAAAAGATAGACCCCTTTTTGCCGTTCAATCTTTTGAGACAGGGATTACCAATACACCATGCTGGCACAGATAGACAAAGAGCATTACAGGAAACTTCATGACATTCTCGGGCTTGCCCGCAAGAATCTCAAGAATGTGGACGAGTCGCTGATTCAGCGGGCCTTTTTTATGTGCTATCGGGCGCATGAGGGAGAAAAACGCGCATCGGGCGAGCCGTATTTCTACCATCCCGTTGAGGTTGCCACCATTCTGCTTAATGAGCTGCCGCTTGATGGTGTTTCGGTAGCCGCCGCCCTGCTTCATGATGTGATTGAGGACAGCGGGTATACTTTTGAGGATATTTCTGCGGAGCTTG
Source organism: Chlorobium phaeovibrioides (assembly GCF_003968655.1). GTDB lineage: Bacteria > Bacteroidota > Chlorobiia > Chlorobiales > Chlorobiaceae > Chlorobium > Chlorobium phaeovibrioides. The sequence continues at coordinate 41,040 of NZ_RXYK01000010.1, forward strand.
GCGTTGAGGTTGCTGAAATTGTTGAGGGTCTGACGAAGATTTCAGGCATCATGATCAACCGGGAAACAACACAGGCGGAAGGGTTCCGCAAGATGCTGCTCTCCATGGTGAAGGACATACGGGTTATCCTCATCAAGTTCTGCGACCGACTGCACAACATGCGGACCCTGGAGTCGCTTCCCGAGCACCGGCGGCTGAAGATAGCTCTTGAGACGCGCGACATCTACGCCCCTCTTGCCCACCGGTTTGGTCTTGGGAAGATGAAGATGGAGTTCGAGAATCTGGCCCTTCGATACATTGACCCTGAAATGTTTGCGATCCTGCAGAAGAAGGTGCAGCTGACGAGGGTTGAGCGGGAAAATTATCTGAGCCGGATGATAGCCCCAATCAGTGACGATCTGCAGAAGCAGGGGTTCAGTGTGGAGGTGCAGGGGCGTGCGAAGCATCTTTTTTCCATCTACAACAAGATGCGCAGCAAGAACAAGACCTATGAAGATATCCACGATCTCTACGGCCTGCGGGTGATTATTGATACTGAGAGGATTGCAGACTGTTTTGCCGTCTATGGCTTCATTACCCAGAAGTACCCCCCTGTACCGCAGCATTTCAAGGATTACATATCAATACCCAAGCACAATGGATACCAGTCGCTGCATTCGGCAATCATAGGACCGCGGGGCACCATGGTGGAGCTGCAGATCCGGACCAAGCGGATGCATGAGTTTGCTGAGCTTGGTGTGGCGGCCCATTGGCGCTACAAGGAAAAAATAAGCAGGGATGATGCAAGCATCGACTCTTTCCTCCGCTGGGCGAGGGAGCTGATCAAGGATGCCGATTCAGCTGCGGCATTCATGGAGGGGTTCAAGTTGAACCTGTATCATGACGAGATTTATGTGTTTACCCCGAAGGGCGACATGAAGACCATGCCGTCCGGAGCTACCCCGATTGATTTTGCGTACGGGATCCATACCGAAATAGGCAATCAGTGCATCGGTGCAAAGGTGAACGGCCGGATTGTGCGGCTGAATGCGGAGCTGAAATCCGGTGACCGGGTTGAAATCATCACATCGAAAAACCAGAGTCCCAAACAGGATTGGCTGAAGATGGTGGTGACCCATCGGGCAAGGCTTAAAATCCGCTCGTCCATCAATGAGGAACGGCGCCTGCAGATTGAAAAGGGGCGGGGCATGTGGGAAAAAATGGTGTCGGGAACAAAAAAACTTTTTTCCGACAACGATATTGTCCGTTATGCGCGCCGCTACGGTGTGAAGACTCCTGCTGATTTTTTCAGCGCTCTGGCCAGCCAGCAGATCAATGGCGCAGAGGTCATGGAGCGGGTTGCCGGCACCCATAAGGATACGGCTGAGCAGCAGCATGCATTGAGGGAGGAGCCGGCAAGGGTTGATGAGTATCTGAAGACGGCCAGAAAAGACCATAATCCGGAGGCGGCTGTCAGCCGGAAAGATGAGGTGGTTATTGCTGGTATGAGCAACATCGCCTATGCTTACGCCAAGTGCTGCCAGCCTGTTCCTGGCGATGATGTGCTTGGTTTTGTGACTGCTGAGGGTGTGGTGAAGATTCACCGGAAAAACTGTGTGAATGTAAGCAATGAAAATCTGCAGAAAAGTGAACGGGTGGTGTCTGTGTCGTGGAACCGGAAGATTGATGCCGAGTTCCTTGCCGGCATCAGGATTGTGGGGGAGGACCGGATCGGCATCACCAACCAGATCACGCTGGTCATTTCAAAGTTCGATACCAATATCCGGAGCATTTCGCTTCATGCCCGTGACGGCATGTTTGTCGGAACCCTGATGGTCTATGTTCGCAATGCTGAAAAGCTTACATTTCTTATGGATAAGCTGAAGAAAGTTGCGGGTATCTTTACGGTGGAGCGCCTCATCAGTTAATGGCTGATTTTTTTTGACTTTAATCATACAACAATCATAAAACAGAATCCCCTATGCATATGCGAGCGATAAAGATGTTTGTGTTCCTGCTGTTTTTCAGCGCCATGACGGGCTGCGGTTACAACAGCATCCAGCAGAATGATGAGGCCGTCAACCGCGCCTGGGGCGACCTTGAGTCGCAGCTTCAACGCCGGAGCGATCTTGTGCCGAATCTTGTGGCGACGGTGAAGGGTGCCGCGAATTTTGAAAAAGAGACGCTGACGGCGGTTGTTGAAGCCCGGGCGAAAGCATCGTCGGTGAAACTCACTCCAGAGATGCTCAGCGATCCGGCTGCAATGCAGAAATTCGCCGGTGCGCAGGGCGCACTCTCTTCAAGCCTTTCCCGGCTGCTGGTAACAGTGGAGAGATATCCTGAACTGAAGGCAAACCAGAACTTCAGGGATCTGCAGAACCAGCTGGAGGGTACGGAGAACCGTATCAGTGTTGCCCGTCAGCGTTATAACGGAGCGGTCGAGTCCCTGAATTTCTCGATCCGGCAGTTTCCCAATTCGTTGACCAACTCCATGCTTCTCAAGCTGAAGCCCAGAGAGTATTTCAAGGCCGATGAAGAGGCCAGGGCTCTGCCGGAGGTGAAATTCTGAGGAAGGCTGTCGTTTACATTTTTCTGCTCTGCCTGATTTTCCTCTCCGGGTCTGATACCCTGAAGGCTCTTGATGTGCCCGCCCTTTCCGGACGGGTGAATGATTACGCGGGAATGATTTCTCCCGCTGCCCGGCGGAGCATCGGGGCGGAACTTGAGCGATTTGAGGCAAAAGAGTCAACGCAGATTGTCATCCTTACCGTCCCTTCGCTTGACGGGGACTCGATGGAGGATTTTTCAATCCGTGTGGCGGAGCGTTGGAAGATAGGCCGGAAAGGATCCGACAATGGAGTGCTGCTGATAGCTGCAAGGGACGAGAGGAAGCTTCGTATCGAGGTCGGATACGGGCTTGAGGGGAGCCTGACGGATCTTACTGCAGGGCGTATTGTTGATAACGAAATGGTTCCGGCTTTCCGCGCCGGACAGATGGACGAAGGATTTGCGCGGGGTGTTGCCTCCATCATCAAGGCGGTGCATGGGGAGTACAAGGCCGGGCCGGCCGGTAAAAAGCCCCGTGGCGGGATATCGGGGCCGCTCTTCCTGCTGATTGTCTTTTTCTTCTACTTCACCAGCTTTTTCAACCGGGGTCGTGGAGGCGGTGGGCCGTTCATCTATGGCGGCGGTGGCGGTTTTTACGGCGGCGGCGGTGGCAGCTTTGGAGGCGGCGGCGGCTTTGGTGGAGGCGGTGGTGGCTTTGGTGGCGGTGGCGCTTCGGGAAACTGGTGAGGGTGGTCAATGAAAAAAAGAGAGAATGAATGAAACACTCAGCAGCTGATTTTCTTTCAGAGGACGGCAGGCGACGGATTGAAGAACGCATCAAGGCGGCAGAGCTTCGCACTGCAGGAGAAATCGTGGTCATGGTTGCCGGTTCAAGCGCCGCGTATCCTCAGGCGGCACTCTCCGGCTCTCTTCTGCTGTCGCTGGTTCTCGCTGTTCCCGTGACGGCGCTGTACGGTACTCACGACATGTGGTTTTTCCTGGGCGTCTTTCTTCCTCTTCTCATTCTTTTCAACGAGATATTGACAAGGGTACCCTCTCTCTGCAGGCTTTTTGCTGCCAAGGAGGCTATGAGGGATGCTGTTGAACGGGCTTCGCTGGCTGCTTTTTACGCCAGAGGCATTACCCGTACGGATGGCCATACAGGTATTCTTCTCTATGTTTCAGTGCTTGAACACCGTGTCCGTGTGGTTGCCGACAAGGGCATCAACAGGAAGGTTGCTCCCGATACCTGGGATGAGTTGGTGGGAGGGATTGTGGGCGGTATACGAACCGGTGATCCCGCTGGAGCCATAGCTTCGGCAGTTGACCGTTGCGGCGGTCTGCTTGAACAGCATTTCCCCATACAGCCCGGTGACAGAAACGAGCTTGAGAACCGTGTCATTATCGGCTGAGCCCTCCCGTCCCCTGAACTATTTCGTATGACTCTCTTCTGCAGGAATGGAGTATTCGTATATTGGCGTTCATCAGGTGGCATTCTAACTTTTAACGGCAGTTCCGAACAGCTATGAAAAAAACTTCACTCTCTTCCTGGCATGAAAAGGCGGGTGCGAAAATAATTGATTTCGGTGGTTGGCTGATGCCGGTGCAGTATTCGGGAATCATGGCGGAGCATAAAGCTGTGCGCAGTGCGGCGGGCTTGTTTGATGTGTCGCACATGGGTAATTTTTATGTGAAGGGACGGCGTGCGCTTGAGTTTCTTCAGTCGGTGACCACCAATGATCTCAGCCGTACTGTTGACGGACAGGCGCAGTATACCATCATGCTGTATGAGAACGGAGGTATTGTTGATGACCTCATCATATACAGGATAGATTCCGTGACCTTTTTTCTGATTGTCAATGCGGGTAACTGTGACAAGGATTTTGCATGGCTTGAGGAGCATGCGGGTGCTTTTGAGGGGGTGCAGCTGTCAAATCATTCGGACCAGCTGTCGCTGATAGCGCTTCAGGGTCCGAAGGCTTTCAGTATCCTGTCCCGGGTGATTCCCGAGATTGATGCTGACAGACTCCCTTCATTCCATTTTCGTCAACTGCCTTTCATGGGTGCTGAGCTGATGGTTGCCCGGACGGGATATACCGGTGAAGCCGGTGTTGAGATATGCCTGCCAAACGCTCTGGCGCAGCCTCTCTGGGAGGCACTGCTTGATGCGGGCCGTGAGGATGGCCTGGTGCCTGTGGGTCTTGGTGCGCGCGATACGCTTCGTCTTGAAATGGGGTACTCTCTCTATGGACATGAAATTGATCAGGATACCAATCCGCTTGAAGCCCGGCTGAAGTGGGTTGTGAGCATGGAGAAGGGGCCTTTCATCGGGCGTGAGGCATGCAGGCAGGTTGAGCTGAATCCCCGCTTCGGTGTTGCCGGGTTCTCTCTTGAGGGGAGGGCTCTTGCGCGCCAGGGCTGCAGGGTGTTCAATGCCGACCGTCAGGAGATCGGGAAGGTGTGCAGCGGCACAATTTCTCCGACCCTTCAGGAGCCGATAGGTACTGCCAGCCTTGTCAGGGAATATCTCAAACCGGGAACTCCGGTGTTTGTTGAAATTCGCGGGTCACTGCAGCCGGGGCAGATCAGGCGGCTGCCGTTTGTCAAACCAGCGCTCCTTTGAGGGCGCCTTGCTTTTGAATTGAAAGGAGTGAATGCGTGTTGAAGAACAGTAAAAAGGAGAAGAGAGCCCCGCAGACGAAAAAAAAGGGGGGCGGAAAAATGAAACGGGAGCTGGGGGGGATTGCCCTGATGCTCATGTCGCTGTTTCTTGCGGGTGCCATACTGTCGTTTGATGCTGCTGATGCGGCGGTTTTCACCCGTCTCGACTGGTACGATATTCTGGGCAACGGCGCCCGGGATGCGGTTGACTCAATCCATTCGCCTTTCGGCCTTCTGGGTGCACGACTCTCTTCGTTTTTTGTCCGTTCCTTTCTGGGTTATCCCACCCTGCTGCTGCTGTCGGCCATATTTTTCTGGGGGCTGGAACTGTTCCGATCCAGAAGCCTGAAGCAGGCTCTCCTTTTTTTTCTCTACACTGCGCTCCTCTCTTTTGATCTGGCTGCTATGGCGGGGATGACTTCAACCCCCTACAGTGACTATTGGTCCGGCTCTATCGGACGGATGACTGCTGAGCTTGTGAAGAATGTTCTGGGTCCTCTGGGGGGGTGGGTGCTTCTTGTTGTGATTGCCGCAGTTCCATCGTTCTATCTTGGAAGAAGGCTGTTTGTGCGGTGGAAGTCCCGTCCGGATGAAGGGGAGGGCGCCGGTATTGCGGCGGCAACAGGAAACTGGCTGTCGAGGGTCCGTAAAAAAAAAGATGACGGTACCGGAGAACCGGTGAATGACGACCGGCCGTTCCGCTCCTCTTCGTCCTCATTGGCTGAGAGTACGGACCAGCCATTTGCCCCTGTTTCCGAATCGTTGGTTTCCAGCCTTCCCGATTCAGTTCCTCCTGATGCCGAGGCTCATGATGAGGGCGGTGTAAAGGTTACGGGGGGTGAGCTTGAGACCCTCATACGGCCCACTGTGAAGGAGAAAGAGGCGAACCTTGATGAACGGACCATGAAGGTGGCGACACGGGATCATGTGCCCTACCGTTTTCCCTCAATTGATCTACTGGAGAAAGGGGAGGCGGACGACGGGCAGATTGACCGGGCTTATCTTGAGGCAAGCCGCGACAGGCTGCTTGAGAAACTTGCCATCTACAAGATTGCCGTGGTACGGATTTCGATGACTGTCGGGCCCCGTGTTACTCTGTTCGAGATGGAGCTTGCCCCCGATGTGAAGGTGAGCCGGGTGCTGGCGTTGGAAAATGACCTTGCCATGGCGCTGGCCGCTCAGGGTATCCGCATTATTGCTCCCATTCCCGGTAAAAATGCCGTTGGAGTTGAAATTCCCAACAGCAAGCCAAAGACGGTCTGGCTTCGTTCTGTATTGCAGGTGGAGAAGTTCAAGAATACACGGATGACTCTCCCTATTGTGCTGGGAAGAACCATTGCCAATGAGGTCTATATTGATGACCTCGCCTCGCTGCCTCATCTTCTGATTGCCGGGGCAACCGGTTCGGGCAAGTCGGTCGGAATCAATGTGATCATTACCAGCCTGCTCTACTCCTGCAGTCCCGACAAGGTCAAGTTTCTCCTTATTGATCCGAAGCGGGTGGAGCTGTTCAATTATACGCACCTGAAAAGCCATTTTCTGGTGAAGTTCCCTGATATTGATGAACAGATCATCACCGATCCCCAGAAGGCGATCTATGCGCTGAAGTGCGTGGAGAAGGAGATGGATATGCGCTACATCACCCTGCAGGAGGCCGGGATGCGCAATATCGGGGATTATAACAAGGCTCTTCCCAAGGAGGCATTGCCATACCTGGTGGTGGTGATTGATGAGTTGGCCGACCTGATGATTACCGCCGGCAGGGAGGTTGAGGAGCCCATTACACGGCTGGCTCAGCTGGCCAGAGCAGTTGGCATCCATCTCATTCTTGCGACCCAGCGTCCCTCGGTTGATGTCATTACCGGCATCATCAAGGCGAACTTTCCTTCACGCATTGCGTTTCAGGTATCCAGCAGAATTGATTCCCGTACCATTCTTGACGGTTCGGGAGCTGAAAAACTTCTTCGAGACGGTGACATGCTCTACCATCCGGCAACGCTCCCCAAGCCGATACGGATCCAGGGCCCCTATGTCTCTTCCAAAGAGGTTGAGGCTGTCACTTCGTTCATTGGTGCACAGCATGCTCTGAAGAACATCTACATGCTCCCATCTGCGGATATGACGAGGGTGAACGGAGGCTCGTCTGCTGGTGGCAGTGTGGATACAGGGGGGCGCGATCAGCTCTTTGAGGATGCTGCCCGGCTTGTTGTGATGCATCAGCAGGGAAGTGTGTCGCTGCTGCAACGGAGGCTTCGTGTTGGATTTGGTCGGGCGGGGAGAATCATGGATCAGCTCTGCGACAATCGTATAGTCGGTCCTGCTGATGGAAGCAGGGCAAGGGAAGTCCTCATTGGCAGCGAGGAGTCCCTTGAACTGCTGCTCAACAATCTTGATCCGGAGTGAGAGGTACGGCTCAGACTGATTCCACGCGCACGATTTCAGGAATGGCTTTTTTGATTGCCTGCTCCACACCGGCTCGAAGCGTCAGGGTGCTCATGGGGCAGCTGCCGCATGCTCCAAGCAGTTTCACATCCACAACCATATCCTTGCTGATGCCCACAAGCTGGCAGTCGCCGCCATCAACCTGAAGGTAGGGGCGAACGGTTTCCAGAGCGGCAATCACCCTGTCGTAAAGTGCATCGCTGTTTGGCAGATAGTCCTTGCTGGTACTCATAGCGTCAATCCCTTATGAAATAATAGTTAGAAAAAATCGATGGACATCCTTTTGGGGAGTCAGGTAATATCCTACCTGATCCCCAAAAAAACAACCTCTCTCCTGCAGTTCGTTCCCGGGAGCTGTTTTAAGAGCAGCAGCAGGAAGACGATGGTGAGGCATTGGCAATTGAGATCTGCCGGGCTACCTCTTTTGAGGCGCTTTTGAATGCTTCGGCTGCTGATGAATCAGGTGTTCCGATGACTGCAGGGGTTCCGCTGTCACCACCCTCACCTACACTTCTGTTGATCGGGACGGAGCCGAGGAATGCCAGCCCGCGGGCTTTGGCGAAGCGTTCGCCCCCTTTCTGTCCGAACAGATAGTCCCTGCTGCCATCGGGCAGTTCGTACCAGCTCATGTTTTCAATCACGCCGAGGATTGGAACATTCACCTTCGCGAACATGTTGACCGCCTTGGATACATCGGCAAGTGCCACATCCTGCGGAGTGGTGACAATGACGGCTCCGGTAAGGGGGATGGTCTGTGCAAGAGTGAGCTGGATGTCGCCGGTTCCGGGAGGAAGATCAAAAATCAGGTAGTCGAGTTCGCCCCAGGCAACTTCCGTAATGAACTGCTTTATGGCACTTGAGGCCATAGGGCCGCGCCAGATGAGTGCCGTGTCGGTTTCAACAAGGAACCCGATGGACATGAGTTTTACACCGTATTTCTCAAGGGGCTGAAGCATCTTTTCAACCACCTTCGGTTGCTCGGAGTGGAGTCCGAACATTGTGGGAATGCTGGGGCCGTAAAGGTCCGCGTCAACAAGGCCGACTGATGCGCCGGTTGCGGCAAGGCTGACAGCAAGGTTGACGGCAACGGTCGATTTGCCGACTCCGCCTTTTCCTGAAGCGACAGCAATGATGTTTTTGACCTCTTTCAGGGGTCGTTCCTCTTGTCCTCCGCACTGGCCTCCGCTGCACTGGTGTCCGTCTTCATGGTGATGGTCATCGTGACCATGGCTGCAGCTGCTGGTGACTTCGGCCGTCATCTCAACATCAATCCGTTCTGCAGCGGGCAGTTCCGCCCTGATTGCGTCAATGCAGGACTGGCGTATTTCGTCTTTCAGCGGGCAGGCGGGAGTGGTCAGCACTACCTGGAAAGAGATGTCTCCGCCTTCTGTTACGGAGATGCCGCGGATCATTCCGAGGCTTACCAGATCTTTTTTGAGGTCGGGATCAAGAACGGTTGAGAGGGCTTTGAGAATCTGATGCTCATCTATTGTTGCCATGGTGCTGTGCTGGGTAAAAATGTTGCGGAAAGTTCCGGTCTGGTTATTTCTGGAGGAAGCGGAGCGAAATGGTTACCCCTTTGAGGTCGAATTTTTCACGAAGCCTGTTTTCCAGAAACTTCCGGAAATTAGTCTGGACAAGCTCCGGATTATTACAGAAAAATGCAAATACCGGCCAGGCGGCCTGAATCTGTGTCATGTATTTTATTTTCAGCTCCGTTCCGCCTTTAGATGAGGGAGGGTTTGCGGCAAGCGCCTCTTCAAGGAAACGGTTGAGCGCGCTGGTGCTGATTTTTCTGGCCCTGTTGTCGCGGATTTCACGGGCGGTGTCAATGGCCCGGTAGAGGTTCTTTTTTGTCAGGGCCGAGATGAAGAGTACCGGAACATAGGCGAGGTTGCCCATGTGCGAGCGGAGTGTGTCTTCGTACTGCTTGCTGGTTTTGGAGTCTTTTTCAATCAGGTCCCATTTGTTGACGAGGAGAAGCACGGCCCTTTTTCTCTCGGTGGCCATGTTGATGATCTTCAGATCCTGCTTCTCTATGCCGGGCCCGGCATCAATCATCACCATGACGACCTCGCATCGTTCTATGGCTTTCTCGCTGCGCAGGGAGCTGTAGTATTCTATGCCGGCGCTGATTTTGGTGCGTTTTCTCAGCCCCGCCGTATCAATAAGGAGGAAATCCTGCTGCTTTCGTGTGAATCGGGTATCAATTGCGTCACGGGTGGTTCCCGGAATGTCGGAAACTATCTGGCGATTGTTGCCGAGAAGGGCATTGACAAAACTTGATTTCCCGACATTCGGCCGACCGACAACCGCAAGGCGGATAGCTCCGTCCTCTTCCTGGTCTGCGTCTGACTCGGGCAGTTCAAGAAGAATGGCATCGAGCAGATCGGCAACGCCGCTGCCGTCTTTTGCCGATATGCACCAGGGCTCGGTATAGCCGGTGCTGACAAAGGATGCGGCCTCATAGGTAAGCTGCGGGGATTCAACCTTGTTGACAGCAAAGAAGACTGGTTTGTGGCTGAAGCGCTGCCGCAGCACTTTTGCAAGTTCCAGATCGTCATAGGAAAGGCCGGCGCGGGCGTCGGCAACAAAGACAACAATGTCGGCATCGTTGATGGCCGTCATTGTCTGTTCGAGCATGGCGTTGCTGATGACGCCGTCTTCAGGGGCATATCCTCCGGTATCCATCAGACGGAAGGCCCGGCCCTGCCAGAACCCTTCGGAAATATGGCGGTCGCGGGTGACACCGGGAGTGCTGTCGACAATGGCTGCACGCTCCCTGAGTATGCGGTTGAAAAGGGTTGATTTTCCTACATTCGGACGGCCAACCAGGGCAATGAGAGGTTTCATGGAAAGAGGTGTGAAGATGGAGATTCTCGCTCCCGGGAAATTCCTCAGGACGGAATGGTATAATTTGTAGAATTAAGTGAATTAATTTACATTGATAAACTTTATTTTTCGGAAAAGTCCAGTTAATCCATTGTTACAACACGAGCATGAGCAAGACGCTAAGTTTTAAAACATATTCGGCAAAGCCAGGTGATGTCGAACGGAAGTGGTATGTCGTAGATGCCGAAGGCCAGATTTTGGGCAGAATGGCTGCTGAAATCGCAAAGGTCCTCAGGGGCAAGCACAAGCCTGAATTCACTCCCCACATCGATACCGGCGACTTCATTGTGGTGACCAATGCGGAAAAAGTTGCGCTCTCAGGCAAGAAGCTTGATGCCAAGGCTTATTTTTCGCACTCCCAGTATCCTGGCGGCGTGAAGTTCAACCATGTCAAGGATCTGCTCCGCAAAAAGCCGGAAAAAGTCATTGAGCATGCTGTATGGGGAATGCTTCCTCACAACAATCTCGGCCGTCAGCTTTTCAAGAAGCTGAAGGTGTATCCTGGCGCGACGCATCCGCATGAATCGCAGTCGCCTATTGAAATGAAGGTAAATTAAAATCATATAACGCAAGAGGGAATGAAAGAGGTTATCGATACCGTAGGACGCCGTAAGACCTCGGTGGCAAGAGTGTTCATGACGCCGGGAAAAGGGCGTGTCATCATCAACAAGCTGCCGGCTGAAGAGTATTTCAAAGACGAGGTCAAGTGCCGTGTGGCTCTTCGTCCGCTGGTTCTTGCAGAAAAGACCGAGGACTTTGATATTAAAGTGAATGTGCATGGTGGCGGTATCAGCGGCCAGTCGGGCGCTGTCAGTCTTGCTATTGCTCGGGCTCTTGCGGAGACCGATGATTCGGTTCGTGCCGTTTTCAAGCCGGAACGCCTGCTTACCCGTGATCCGCGGATGGTTGAGCGCAAGAAGTTCGGCCGCAAGAAGGCCCGCAAGTCGTTCCAGTTCTCCAAACGCTGATATTTGCGTTTCATCGCTTTTTCAGGACAACATCACTCATATCGTGCTGTTCCGGGGCGGTTCCCCCAAGAGAGTTTTCCGGCAGTGTCCGGCGCCCTGCGCCGGATTCCGGGAGGCAGGCATGATAGAAGAATCAACTAAACAGAAGGAAAATCACTATGTCGTACTTTCAGCTTGAAGACATGCTCCGCGCCGGAGTCCATTTCGGACACCTTGCCCGCCGCTGGAGCCCGAAAATGAAGCCTTACATTTTCATGGAGAAGAACGGTGTCCACATCATCGATCTCCAGAAAACCCTTGTTCTTGCAGACAATGCGCTCAACGCACTTGATGCCATAGCCCAGACCGGGCGGGAAATCATGTTTGTCGGCACCAAGAAACAGGCCAAAAATATTATTGCAGCAGAGGCCGAACGGGCCGGAATGCCTTATGTCTGCGAGCGCTGGCTCGGGGGCATGCTGACCAACTTCTCCACCATCCGCCAGAGCATTCGCCGCATGAATGCCATTGACCGTATGGAGACGGATGGTACCTATGACATGATCACCAAGAAAGAGCGTCTCATGCTCGGCCGTGAGCGCGAAAAGCTCATGAGGATTCTGGGCGGCATTGCCACCATGACCAGGATTCCCGCTGCCCTGTTCATTGTCGATATCAAAAAAGAGCATATTGCCATCAAGGAGGCCCGCTCGCTGGGTATTCCCATCTTCGCTATGGTTGATACCAACTGCGATCCCGATCTGGTGGATTATGTCATTCCTGCAAACGATGACGCCATCCGCTCCATACAGCTTATGGTCAAGGCTGTCGCCGACACTATTGTCAATGCCCGCGCATTGAAGGTGGAGCAGGAGGTTCTGGCAAAGATGGACGAGGCAGACGGCAGCGAGGCTGAGCCTGAGGCCCCTGCAGCGCCCGAATCCGCCGAGTAACTGTAACCAAATTAAAACTGAAGCGAAAGAAAAAGCAATGAGTCAGATTTCAGCAAAGGATGTAAAAGATCTCCGCGATACGACGGGCGTTGGGATGATGGACTGCAAAAAGGCCCTTGAGGAAACAGGGGGCGATATGCAGAAAGCCGTTGAGTATCTACGAAAAAAAGGCGCTGCGCTTGCCGCAAAAAGAGCGGAGAAAGATGCCAGTGAGGGAATGATATGTATCAAGGTGGCGGAAGACCGCAAGGCCGGAGTTATTCTTGAGCTGAACTGTGAGACTGATTTTGTTGCACGGGGCGAGGTGTTTACCGGGTTTGCCGGTGCTCTCGGCCAGTTGGCTCTTGAGGGTTCGGCAGCTTCTGCCGGGGCTCTTCTCGGAATGACACTTTCCGCCGAATTCGGTGGAGAGAAGGTTGAGGATGCAATCAAAACCATGACCGGAAAACTTGGCGAGAAGATTGAGCTGAAGCGTCTTGTTTTTTGTGACGCCGCTGATGGTCTCGTTGAGGCTTATGTTCATCCGGGAGCGCAGCTTGGCGCCATCATCCATATAGCTTCTGCCCAGCCGGACAGTGCAAGGGAGCTTGCCCGCGATCTTGCCATGCAGGTGGCTGCGGCTGCACCGATTGTTGTTGACCGTTCAGCAGTTCCGGAGGAACTGATTGCAAAAGAGTCCGACATCTATCGCCAGCAGGCACTGGGCCAGGGCAAGAAGGAAGAGTTTGTTGACAGGATTGTCCAGGGCCGTATTGAAAAGTACTACCAGGAGGTGGTGCTTACTGAGCAGGCTTTCATAAAAGTCAATAATATGAAGGTTTCGGATGTTCTCGGCGAGTTCCGCAAGCAGCATGAGGCTGCGGTGGAGATCAGGGAATTTGTCCGCTATCAGTTGGGAGAGTAAAGAAAAAAAGCCCCGTGTATCGGGGCTTTTTTTTCGTTCAATAATATTTTCTCACGGAGGATACGACTATGCTGCAATACAAGCGCGTCTTGCTGAAACTCAGTGGCGAGGCTCTGGCGGGAGAGGACGGGTATGGCATCAACAGCCAGATGCTTGAGCGATATGCCGAGGAGGTCAAGGAGGCCCGTGCTATGGGTGCTGAAATAGCCCTCGTGATTGGTGGTGGAAATATCTTTCGCGGCGTTTCCGATGCGGCACGCAATATGGACAGGGTTCAGGCTGATTACATGGGAATGCTTGCAACTGTGATCAATTCCATTGCTTTTCAGGATGCCCTTGAACGGCAGGGCGTGTATACCCGGCTGCAGACCGCAATCAAAATGGAGGAGATGGCCGAGCCGTTCATTCGGAGACGGGCTATCCGGCATCTGGAAAAGGGGAGGGTTGTCATTTTCGGTGCAGGAACCGGTAACCCCTATTTCACTACCGATACGGCGGCTTCACTGCGGGCCATTGAAATTGAGGCTGATGTCATTGTGAAAGGGACCCGGGTTGATGGTATCTATGACTCCGACCCTGAGGAAAATCCGGGTGCAGAGTTTTTTTCCCAGATCTCCTACATTGATGTGATACGCAAGAACCTTCGCGTCATGGACATGACGGCCATTACGCTCTGCCGGGAGAATATTCTGCCAATCGTAGTCATGAACATGAATGAGCGGGGAAATCTGACCAGGCTGATCAGCGGCGAGAAGGTCGGTTCACTGGTTCATCCGTAATCCGCTTCATCGTCTGGCGGAGGTTCCTCTTCAGTCATCTCTTCACCCAGGCGCAATGTTGCCTGCTGAATCTCCTGCCAGCCAAACCCCCGGTTGCGCAGGAAGATTTCAAGTTTCTTTTTGCGCACTGTAGGCGTGAAGCGCAAAAGGGCAGTCATTTTCTTTTCTGCTGCAAGCACCGCCCCCTGCATGCCGTCATAGCTTTTGATCACCTCATCAATGATATCGTCAGCAACGCCTTTTTTACGGAGTTCGGCCTTCAGTTTCATGCTCCCTGCCGGTCTGCGTTTCAGCCGTCCTCTGATGAACTCTTCACTGAATGCACGGTCGTCAAGCACCCCTCTTTCCTTCAGTTTTTCCAGTACCTCCGCTGTGCCATTTTCCGGGCAGTTTTTTGAGAGGAGCTTCCTTTCAAGTTCGGCAATGCTGTGGTTGCGCAGACCAAGCAGTTTGAGTGCCAGCATCATTGTTTCGCCGGGTGTCGGCGGCTGTTTTACGGCTGTTTTCTCTGATTTCATTATGCTTTGAACAGTCTGGAGGTACATGGGTGTTGGTCGGCAACGCCTATGGGTAATGTAGAAGAATTATGGAATTTCGTATATTGAAAGCTGTAACTCTTTTTGCTGTCGTCGTTCACTAGGGCACGGTCGGATTCTTTAAAGTAGCGCTTGAAAGAAGAGCGTCATAATGACATTGCACAATGCGGAATTTATGGAATGAGAGGGATTTTGAAGCAGCACTTGCAGGACAGCAAACAGACGGGAAGACTCCCCGTGAGCTTCTGGAAGTGGTGTATGCATCGAGACTTCTTGGTCGTGAGCATTCCCTTGTAATGCATGGTGGCGGCAACACTTCAGTGAAGTGCGAGCTTGGTGATATTATCGGCAACAGGGTGAATGTGATTTTCATCAAGGCGAGCGGAGTTGACCTTGCCGGCGTCGATTCACACGATTTCACCCCCGTACGAATTGACCCCATGCAGAGACTTCAGCATCTCTACGCAACTGAAGAACGGCGCAGTATTGAGGATGTGCGGCGGTTTTCCACCCGGGAGTTCAAGAACTTTCTCTATCTGAATCTCTTTGATCTTACCGATCACATGGTGAGCCAGGCTCTGAGCCCGTCGATTGAGACACTTCTTCATGCGTTTCTTCCCCATCGGTTCATTCTCCATACTCATTCAATGGCGTTGCTTACCCTTTCCAATCAGCCTGATGGAGAGGAGCTCTGCAGCAGTGCCCTGGGCGGGAATTTCGGTTCTGTGCCATACGCCAAACCGGGTCTTGAGCTTGCCAATTCAGCAGCAGCAGCCTATCAGCATGACCCTTCAATTGCCGGGCTGGTGCTTCATAAACATGGGCTTGTTACTTTCGGGGAGAGTGCGCGGGAGGCTTACGACCGTATGATTGATGCGGTGACGGCTCTTGAGTCGCGTATTGCTGCAGCGCCCGAGAAGACAATGGAGTCTGTGCGGCTTCCATCAGAACTTCTTTCTATGGAGGATGCTGCTCCCATTATCAGGGGTGCCTGCGTGCTTGAACGCACTCCCGGTTCGAAGGACTATGATCAGTTCATTCTGGATTTCCGGACATCACCCGAAATTCTCACTTATGTCAACTGCGCCAACCTTGTGGAACTTTCCCGCAGGGGCGCCATGACGCCGGATTTCATTGTTCGCTCCAAGCATTGGCCGCTGGTGGTTCCCGCTCCGGACGCCGCTGATTCTGCAGGATTCAAGGCTTCAGTTCATAAGGCTGTAGAAGCCTATGCCACTGAGTATGCAGACTATTTTGCCGCCGGGAAAGCGGCTGTCGGCACAGATGTTTCCATGCTCGACCCTGTTCCGCGAGTGGTTCTGGTTCCCGGACTGGGTCTTTTTGGGGTCGGCAGGACGGCCCGTTCCGCTGCTGTGAATGCTGATATTGCGGCTGCCAGTGCAAGCGCCATTCTTGATGCTGAGTCTGTTGGTTCATTTGAGTCCATCACGGACGGGGAGGCGTTTGCCATTGAGTACTGGGAGATGGAGCAGGCGAAGATGCAGAAAGTCCGCCATGGTGAATTTGCCGGAAAGGTTGTACTGGTGAGCGGAGGTGCCGGCGGTATCGGGCTTGCCACTGCCAGGGCATTCCGGGAGAGAGGGGCTGAAATTGTGCTGCTCGATCTCCATCAGGATGCGCTTGATGGTGCTGCGGAGGAACTTGGCGGCGGGGTTCTCGCAATGACCTGCGATGTCACCCGGCGCAGTGATGTGCGTGCAGCCTTTGAGGGGGCCTGCCGTCGTTTTGGCGGGGTGGATATCATTGTTTCCAATGTGGGTGCTGCATTGCAGGGGCGTATCGGTGAGGTTTCCGATGAGGTGCTCCGTAAAAGTTTTGAGCTGAATTTCTTTTCGCACCAGTCTATGGCGCAGGAGGCGGTCAGGGTCATGAAGCTTCAGGGATCCGGAGGGGTGTTGCTGTTCAATGTTTCCAAACAGGCAGTAAACCCCGGGCCCGATTTCGGACCCTATGGTCTGCCGAAAGCGGCAACAATGTTTCTTGTCCGGCAGTATGCCCTTGACCATGGACGGGACGGCATCCGTGCAAACGGCATCAATGCTGATCGCATCCGCAGCGGCCTTCTGACCGCCGAAATGATTGATGCGCGCTCAAAGGCCCGTGGCCTGAGTGAAAAAGAGTATATGGCGGGCAATCTTCTGCAGCTGGAGGTGACCGCTGAAGATGTGGCAGAGGCTTTTGTGCATCTGGCGCTTGAAAAGAGGACGACAGGTGCAATTACGACGGTGGACGGCGGCAACATTGCGGCCGCTCTGCGGTGAGCATCAATGGCAGGTGTCCAGGAGAGAGTGTGTGAGATAGTGACAATACAACCCGAAACAGGAGGAGCGCAACATGGCTGAGTATGACAAGGACAAACAGGCCAAGGATTATTATACCGACATTCCGGTCAACACCCACGGATTCTTTCTGAAGGGTGCTCACTCTCTTGATTGGGGAATGAAAAACCGCCTTTCACGGATTTTCCGTCCGGATACTGGCAAAACGGTCATGTTCGCAATTGATCATGGTTATTTTCAGGGACCGACCACCGGCCTGGAACGCCCGGATGTGAATATTGTTCCCCTCATGCCGCATGCAGATGCAATCATGCTGACCCGCGGTATTCTCCGTACAACGGTTCCTCCTTCCCTCAATAAGGCGGTCGTGATGCGCTGCAGCGGCGGCCCGAGCATTCTCAAAGAACTTTCCGACGAGGAACTTGCCGTTGATATTGAAGATGCAATCAGGATGAATGTTTCCGCCATTACCCTCCAGGTCTTCATTGGCGGGGAGTTTGAGACCCGTTCCATACACAATATGACCAAGCTGATTGATATGGGTCTTCGTTACGGCATACCCACCATGGCGGTTACCGCCGTTGGCAAGGACATGGTCCGCGATGCGAAGTACTTCCGTCTTGCCTGCCGGATTTCCGCAGAGCTTGGCGCACAGATTGTGAAGACCTATTATGTGCCCGAAGATTTTGAGACCATTGTGGCTTCATGTCCGGTCCCGATTGTTATGGCGGGCGGCAAGAAACTGCCGGAACAGGAGGCTCTCACCATGTCGTGGAAGGCTATTCAGGAAGGCGCATCAGGTGTGGATATGGGCCGCAACATTTTCCAGAGCGATGCTCCGCTGGCCATGATGAAGGCAGTCAATAAGGTGGTGCATGAGGGTCTGAACCCTTCAGAGGCATATGAGTATTTCAGTTCCATCAGGGCGGATGGGTGAAGAAGTGCACTGAATTTTATTAATGCCAATCCCGAACAGTCCGGTTGCGGTACTGTTCGGGGTGATGATACTGTTTTATGAACACAACGGATGTCAAGGGTTTTTTTGCCTCCAGAGAGCAGCTTGAGATGGCTGATTACCTGACGCTGGAGTATTATGTGGAGTGTGTGGGAAATATTGACACCGCGCTCGCGCATTTCTGCAGTGAGCAGTCAACGGCACAGTGGAGCCGGATAGGGTATGATGAGGATTTCAGGGTGCGATTCGGTGCGAAGGTGATTGATCTTCATATTCTTGGCGAACGGGAACAGCTCAGTTATCCGGTGACACACTCGGAGAAGGGGACGATTCATGCCTGCCGTGTAACCATTGCCCATCCGCACCGGAATTTCGGGCCGAAACTTCCCAATCTCCTGACTGCGGTTTGTGGTGAGGGGGTGTTCTTCACTCCAGGTGTGCCCATTGTCAAGCTTCTTGACATCTCATTTCCTGAATCCTATCTCCGGGAGTTCGACGGACCGAAATTCGGTATCGAGGGAATCCGTGATCTGCTTCAGGCTTATGACCGTCCGATCTTTTTGGGTGTGGTAAAGCCCAATATCGGGTTGAGCCCGGAGCATTTCGCCCACATTGCCGAAGAGAGCTGGATGGGTGGGCTGGATATTGCCAAAGATGACGAAATGCTTGCCGATGTTGAGTGGTCAACGCTTGCCGAGAGGTCGCGCCAGCTGGGTATTGCCCGCCAAAGGGCTGAAAAGGCCACGGGCGAACCCAAGGTGTATCTGGCCAACATTACCGATGAGGTTGACCGGATGAAGGAGCAGCATGATGTTGCCGTCAGAAATGGCGCCAATGCGCTTCTGGTCAACGCTCTGCCGGTTGGGCTGAGTGCCGTCAGGATGCTTGCAAAGTATACGCAGGTTCCTCTGATCGGCCATTTTCCCTTCATTGCTGCTTTCAGCCGGATGGAGAACTATGGGATTCACTCACGGGTGATGACCAAGCTGCAGCGGCTTGCGGGGCTTGATTCCATCATTATGCCGGGATTCGGGAGCCGGATGATGACCCCTGAGGAGGAGGTGAAGGAGAATATTGCCGAGTGTCTTCAGGAGTTCGGCCATATCCGCCGCTCTCTGCCTGTTCCGGGCGGGAGTGATTCCGCTTTGACGCTGGAGACGGTATATCGCAAGGTTGGATCGGTCGATTTCGGATTTGTTCCCGGACGGGGAATTTTCGGACATCCTCTTGGTCCGAAAGCTGGAGCCGCCAGTATCCGTCAGTCATGGGAGGCCATTGAGCAGGGAACTTCTCTTGAAGCATACGCAGTTGGACGGCCTGAACTTGAGGCTATGCTTCCGTCGGGAAACGGAGGCAATGGGAAGGCTTGAGGGAAAGGTAGCCATCATCACCGGTTCGTCGCGCGGGATTGGCAACGCCATTGCCCATGCGTTTGTTTCCGAGGGTGCGAAGGTTGTGGTGACTTCATCATCCGGCACAAATGTAGCGGATGCAGTTGCGGGCTTTCCACCGGGGTCGGTGCATGGCCGGGTGTGTGATGTTCTCTCTTTGGGAGAAGTGCAGGCACTTGTTGCAGAGAGCGCCGAATGTTTCGGGAAAGTTGACTGCTTCATCAACAATGCGGGGATTTCCGACCCTTTCTGCGCTCTTGCAGAAAGCGATCCGGACGCATGGGGCAGGGTGATTGATACCAATATCAAGGGGACATACAACGGCAGCCGTGCGGCTATCTGTTATTTCCTCCGCGAGAACCCGCACGGCAAGCTCATCAATATGGCGGGTTCGGGGACAGACAGCGGTTCGAATACTCCATGGATAAGCGCCTACGGAACAACCAAGGCGGCAATTGCCCGTTTTACGCATGCCGTTGCAGCCGAATATCGCCATACACCACTCTCCGTGATGCTGCTGCATCCCGGCCTTGTCCGCACCGCCATGGTCAGTACGGAAAACCCCACCCCGGAATTGCAGAAGCAGCTTGCTTCGTTCAATACAATCCTCGACATTTTTGCCCAGCCCCCCTCTGTGGCGGCTGGACTTGCCGTCCGGATGGCTTCCGGGTGGAGCGACGGAAAAACGGATATCTATCTTTCAGCGCTCAGCGGAATGAGAAAAAAAAGGTTGCTCCTGACCTTTCCCTTCCGTAAAATATTCAACAGGATAGACCGTCAAACATATTAACCGGACATGGGCCGTTTCATGCTGAAAACCGTTGTATCAAGGGCGCTCTCTCTGGCTTTGCTGCTCCTCTCGCTCAGTGGGTGTTACAGCCTGGGCGGAGGCTCTCTTCCTGAACATGTGAAAACCGTTGCAGTTCCGGTTTTTGCAGGCGGTTCAGGGTATGGCAATGATCTCAACAGGGCAGTGACGAATAAAATTGAAGCCGCCACTCCGCTTCAGATAACCTCATCCATTGCCCGGGCGGATGCTCTGCTGGAGTGCTCCATAACCACCTGGTCGGACAGTTCAAGCCAGCTTTCGGTTGATACGGAACGGGCCATCACCAACAGGATTACGATAGGGGTGCGGGCTTCCATGGATGACAGGGTGGAGAAAAAACAGATGTTTTCGCAGTCGTTTGTTGCTTTTGCCGATTACACCGTGGGTGACTATCTTGGCCAGCAGGAGGCCATACGGGTCTGTATGGAGCGTATCGCCGATGAAATTATTGATGCGATCGTATCTGGATGGTGAATTTAACGGAGGGACTCATGGGTTCCATGAAAGATGTTGACTATCGCCTTCAGCTTGTGAGGGGATTTCTTGAGGAGGCCAGGCAGGATTTTGCCGGGGGACGCTGGCGCGCAGCTGTTTCAGGCTCGGTGCTTGCAGTTGAGAATGCGGGGGTAGGGGTGCTGATGCTTTTTGGTGTTGCGCCGACCACGCACAGGCCGGGAGAGCATCTGACGAGGCTGATGGGCGAGGGAACCCTTTCAGCCGAGGTTGCCGGAATGATCGGGCAGCTTCTGCCCCTGTTTGAACGGCATGGTTCCCATCAGAAGATGCTGACGAAATATGGTGATGAAGAGGGCTACCGGCTTCCCTGGGATATTTTTGGAGAGGAGGACGCGCGTGAAGCGTTTGCATCAGCAGAGACGGCCATGCGCATTGCGTCTGACATAGCCGCAGTGATCTCTTCTTCTGGCGGAAAAGCGTAGAGCTGAATTATTTTTGTATATTGATAAAAACTATCCGTAAGGGTGCCCCACCCATGTCGGTACTTTGACGGAACGAACATCGAGGCACCATGAAAGGCATTATTCTGGCCGGAGGTTCCGGTACAAGGCTCTATCCTGTTACGAGGGGCATTTCAAAGCAGCTCCTTCCCGTCTACGACAAACCGATGATATACTATCCACTGACCACCCTCATGCTTGCGGGAATCAGGGATATTCTCATCATCACGACTCCTGAAGATCAGCCATCATTCCGGAAACTGCTCGGCGACGGCAGTGACTGGGGAATCTCTCTCTCCTACACGATTCAGCCATCTCCCGACGGCCTTGCGCAGGCGTTCATTCTTGGTGAGGAGTTCCTCGGAGGTGATGATGTGGCTCTGATTCTTGGGGACAACATCTTTTTCGGCTACGCTTTCACTCCTATGCTTGATCTTGCAGTCCGGACGGTTCGTGAGCAGCGGAAGGCGACAATTTTCGGTTATGCCGTCAGTGACCCGGAACGGTACGGTGTCGCTGAAATTGATGGTGAGGGCAATGTGCTCTCCATTGTGGAAAAGCCTGAGAACCCGAAGTCCGACTATGCGGTTGTGGGGCTTTATTTTTATCCCAATGATGTGGTTGAGGTTGCCCGCAATGTTCGCCCTTCAGCGAGGGGTGAACTTGAAATTACAAGCGTGAACGAACGCTATCTGGAGGCCGGCCGATTGAAATGCTCCATGCTTGGCAGGGGGTTTGCATGGCTTGATACCGGAACGCACGAGTCGTTTCAGGAGGCCGGCAATTTCATTCAGACGGTTGAGAAACGCCAGGGACTCAAGATTGCATGCCCTGAAGAGATTGCCTGGCGCAATGGCTGGATAGGCGATGAGGATCTGCTGCGGCTTGCCGTGCCGCTTTTGAAAAGTCAGTATGGAGAGTATCTGAAACGCCTTCCCTCCAGGCGCTGAAAGCGGGTTGCGATCTCCTCTTTCTGAAAGAATCTGAACACTGTAAGTTTTTGTCACAGTATGCGTGTAACGAGTACCGCCATTCCTGATGTCCTGGAGTTTGAGCCGGATGTTCTGGGCGATGAACGGGGATATTTTTTTGAATCCTTTCGCCGTGACCTGATTGAAGAGCATATCGGACGGGTTGATTTCGTGCAGGACAATGAGTCGAAGTCATCCCGCGGTGTTCTTCGGGGGCTCCACTTTCAGCGGCCGCCCCATACCCAGTCGAAGCTGGTCCGGGTTGTGCGGGGCAGGGTGCTTGATGTTGCCGTGGACATCCGGCGGGGATCGCCCTGGTATGGCCGGTATGTTGCCTGTGAGCTGGACGGTGAGCGTAAAAACGAGCTCTGGGTTCCCAAAGGGTTTGCCCATGGGTTTGTGGTTCTCTCTGATGAAGCGGTTTTTTCCTACAAGTGTGACAGCTACTATCAGCCCTCTTCTGAGGGGGGGCTTCTCTGGAACGACCCGGCTCTTGGCATTGACTGGCGGCTTGAGGAGACGGATATCCGTGTTTCAGGAAAGGACGGCGGACTTCCGGGTTTTTCGGGCATCGAAGATTTTCCATACAGTGAGTACAACGCTGAATCAGTCTACCGCCGATGAACATTCTTGTGACAGGCAGCAATGGCCAGCTTGGCCGTGAGCTTCAGGAGCTTTCCCGCCTGCTTCCTGCGCATCGTTTCTTCTTTCATGACTTGCAGGAGCTTGATATAACAGAGAGTTCGGCTGTCATGTCGGCTGTTGCCAGGTGCCAGCCCTCGGTGCTCATCAATGCGGCTGCATATACTGCAGTTGACAGGGCGGAGAGGGATCCTGAATCAGCATTCCGTGTCAACCGCAACGGTGCCGGTGTTCTTGCCTCCGCCTGTAGGGAGGCCGGAGTACTCCTGCTTCATGTCTCTACCGACTATGTGTTTGACGGAAACCGGCCGACACCCTACCGTGAAAGCGATTCCCCCTCACCTTCAAGCGTCTATGGCCGTTCAAAGCTTCAGGGGGAGCAGTTGATTGGTGAAATCGACCCTTCCCACATCATTGTGCGTACCTCCTGGCTCTACTCCCCTTATGGTGCCAATTTTGTGAAAACCATGCTGCGTCTCGGGGCTGAAAAGAGCGAGCTGCAGGTGGTGTTCGACCAGACCGGTACGCCGACCTCTGCGGCTGACCTTGCAGGAGCCCTTCTGGAGATTGCAGGTCACCACGACCCTTCCCGTCATTATCGCCAGACCTATCATTACAGCAATGAGGGAACCGCTTCATGGTATGATTTTGCATGTGCCGTGATGGAGCTCTCGGGGCTGGAGTGCCGCATCCTGCCTGTTGACAGTTCCTGTTACCCTCAGGAGGCGCCCAGACCATCCTACAGCGTGCTTGACAAGAGTGCCATCAAGAGGGACTGGGGCATCCGGATTCCTTACTGGCGCGACTCGCTTGCAGCAATGCTCAGCAACCAATCCTAACTGAAAAGAACCATGCATCTGCTTGTTACCGGTGGAGCCGGCTTTATTGGATCACATGTCATCCGTCATTTTCTCGGGGCTCATGGCGACTGCCGGGTGACCAACCTCGACAGCCTTACCTATGCGGGCAACCTTGCCAATCTTCGTGATGTTGAGGATGATGACCGGTACCGTTTTGTCAGGGGCGACATTACCGACGGGGAGTTTCTTATGCAGCTGTTTGCCGAAACCCGTTTTGACGGGGTGATTCATCTGGCAGCCGAATCGCATGTAGACCGCTCCATTGCCAATCCGACAGCGTTTGTCCAGACCAATGTGCTTGGCACGGTGAATCTGCTCAATGCAGCCAAGGCCTCCTGGGAGAAAGACTTTTCCGGTCGTCTGTTTTACCATGTGTCCACCGACGAGGTCTATGGTTCCCTTCCTGCCGGAGACGGGCTTTTCACTGAAGAGAGCCCCTATGATCCGCACAGTCCCTATTCAGCCTCAAAAGCCTCTTCGGACCATTGTGTAAGGGCCTATCACGACACCTACGGTCTGCCGGTGGTCATCAGTAATTGCTCGAACAATTACGGGCCGTTCCAGTTCCCTGAAAAGCTCATCCCGCTGTTCATCAACAATATTCAGCTCGGAAAGCCGCTGCCGCTCTACGGGAAGGGGGAGAATGTCCGTGACTGGCTCTGGGTTGAAGACCATGCACGGGCCATTGACACCATTTACCATCATGGGACGATTGGCGAAACCTACAATATCGGAGGCCATAATGAGTGGAGCAACATCAGTCTTGTCCGTCTGCTCTGCCGTATCATGGATGAGCGGCTCGGTCGGGATGAGGGTTCCTCCGAGAAACTGATTTCGTTTGTCACTGATCGTGCTGGACATGACCTTCGCTATGCAATTGACGCTTCAAAGCTGAAGCGCGAGCTGGGCTGGGTCCCCTCGATTACTTTTGAAGAGGGTATCAGAGAGACGGTTGACTGGTATCTTTCAAACGGAGAATGGCTTGAGGAGGTGACTTCAGGAGCCTATCAGGATTATTATGATGCCCATTACGGGAAACGATGAAATTCTAAACGGATTCGTATGAACATTCTTGTCATCGGCGGGGCGGGCTACATCGGCAGCCATGTTGTGCGCGAGTTTCTTGACCGGGGCTACGGGGTGACGGTTTTTGACAATCTGCGGACAGGGTTGAGGGAGAACCTGTTCAGTGAGGCCCGTTTTGTTCATGGCGACATTCTCCACTCCAGGCAGCTCAGAGATGTTATGGCCGGGGGTTTTGACGGGTGCGTCCATCTGGCGGCCCTGAAGGCGGCGGGTCAGTCCATGCTGCAGCCGGAAGCCTATGCGGAGGCCAATCTGAAGGGAACTATCAATATTCTCAATCAGGCCTCAATGGCCGGCATCCGGGCGCTTGTTTTTTCATCGTCGGCGGCGGTGTACGGGAGTCCGCAGTATCTGCCCATTGACGAGGAGCATCCGAAGGAGCCGGAGAATTTCTATGGCTTCACCAAGCTGGAGATTGAGCGGCTGCTTGATTGGTTCGACCGGCTTCGGGGGCTTCGCTATGGGGCGATCCGCTATTTCAATGCCGCCGGGTATGATACCCGCGGTCGTATCGGAGGTCTGGAGATGAACCCCGAGAACCTGCTGCCTATCGTGATGGAAGTGGCATCGGGGATGCGGGAGAAGCTCTCTGTTTTCGGTGACGATTATCCAACGAGGGATGGAAGCTGCATCCGCGATTATGTCCATGTCAGTGATCTGGCTGCTGCCCATGTCAAGGCGTTCGAGTACATGCGTGAGCATGACCGGAGCCTCTCGGTGAATCTGGGCAGCGAAACGGGTGTTTCGGTACTGGAGATGGTTGACCGGGTCCGTGCCCTTACCGGAAAACCGGTGCCTGCAGTGATGACAGGCCGGCGGGCGGGTGATCCTGCCGAGCTTGTTGCCTCATCGTCCCGTGCCCGGGAATTGCTGGGCTGGGAGCCTTCGTTCAGCGATCTTGACACTCTGATTTCGTCAACATGGAAAATGTACCAGCGCCAATGATCATTCCTGTCATACTGAGCGGCGGTTCGGGTTCACGGCTCTGGCCGCTTTCACGGGCCCTCTACCCGAAACAGCTGCTGCCTCTCTGCGGAGAGAATACCATGCTTCAGGATACCGCTCTGCGCCTGAAGGAGCTTCCCGATGTGGGACCGCTCTACTGTGTCTGCAATGAGAGCCACCGTTTTCTGGTTGCAGAGCAGCTTCGTGAAACCGGTGTGGAGATGGGGGGGATCATTCTGGAGCCTTCGGGCCGCAATACCGCTCCAGCAGCCGCTGTTGCAGCTCTTCTCGTTCAGCAGCAGCATCCCGGAGCGGTGATGCTGATTCTGCCGGCAGATCATGTCATTCCCGATACCCAGGCTTTTGCAGCGGCAGTTGCCGCTGGACTTCCTGTTGCAGGTGAGGGGGGAATGGTCACCTTCGGTATTGTTCCTACTGCACCTGAAACCGGTTATGGGTATATCAAGGCTTCACGGGAGGGGAGCAGTGGGGGTGAGGCACTTCCCGTGCTTCGGTTTGTTGAGAAACCTGACAGAAAGACAGCGGAGGGTTACCTTGCATCGGGAGGCTACTTCTGGAACAGTGGTATCTTTCTGTTCAGTGTCCGCACGCTGATTGATGAACTGGTCCGGTACGCTCCCGCCATTCTTCATGCCTGCAGGGAGGCAATTGCAGGAGCTGCCAGAGATCTGGACTTTCTTCGTCTTGATCCTGAATCATTCCGGGCGTCTCCCTCCGATTCGATTGATTATGCCCTCATGGAGAAGACCGACAGGGCGTTTGTTGTTCCTCTTGATGCGGGATGGAGTGATGTGGGGGCATGGTCGGCTCTCTGGAATTTTCATGCCCGTGACGGGCAGGGCAATGTCAAACGGGGAGATGTGCTGCTGCATGATGTGACCAACAGTTATGTTCATGCGTCCAGCCGGCTGGTTGCGGCGATTGGTCTTGAGAGTCATATCATTGTTGAAACTGCTGACGCCGTTCTGGTTGCTTCACAGGACAGGGTGCAGGATGTCAAGCTGCTTGTTGAGGAGCTGAACCGTCGCGAGAGGGACGAAGCCGCCATTCACAGGCGTGTGTTCAGGCCGTGGGGCAGCTATGAAACTGTAGACAGTGGTGAGCATTTCAAAGTCAAGCGCATAACGGTCAACCCCGGGGCGGCGCTTTCGTTGCAGAAGCATGAGCATCGGGCTGAGCACTGGGTTGTTGTGCATGGAACCGCGTTGATTACTGTCGAGAAGAGCGAGATAACCCTGACTGCAGACCAGTCCACCTATATCCCTGTGGGAGCGCTTCACAGGCTGGAAAATCCGACTGACCGCCCTTTGGACATTATTGAGGTCCAGACCGGCCAGTATCTTGGTGAGGATGACATCATCCGTTTTGATGACCGTTACGGGCGGGGGTAGTTGCTTGCCTGCACGCTGAAACTTTGAGGGGAGCCGTGAAAGTGCTAAATTCAGCTCCCAAGGACTCTCTTTGCGCGTGAACCAAAACCATGACTGCACTATGGCTGAAGAAATGAAGAACCCTTTTCAGGAAAACGAACCGGTTCAGGAACCGGGACCGGATGTTGTCAAAGGTGATCTCGGAACCATTATTGTTGGTGTCGCCACTCTTCTGGACAGCGCAATCGCTCCGATGGGCAAGGTTGTTGCACAGGCTCTTGACGCCATGACGGTTGTTGCACAACAGATTCTTGATGGAGTGTCCACAACCCTTGGCGAGAAAAAGTAACCCGTTTCGTTCCTTCCTTCTGTTATCAGGGCTCATCAGACAGATGTTTTCAGGCAGGCCTTTTCCGCAGGGGGGAAGGTCCTGCCTGTACTGTTTTTACGGCTGATTCTCTTATATTGATTTTTTTTGCCGCCTGCCGGTACACTGACCCCGAACGATTTTCATGACCATGGCCGATAAATTTGCCGAGTATCCACAAAATGTCCCTTACAGTGAGGTTGAGGCTGAAGTGCTCTCTTACTGGAATGAGCGCGGAATCTTTCATAAAAGCCTGGAGGAAAAACCTGCCGACCGGGTTTTTTCCTTTTATGAAGGGCCACCAACTGTCAATGGTAAACCGGGGGTTCATCATGTCTTCAGCCGTACCATCAAAGATGCCGTGTGCCGTTACCGGACCATGCAGGGTTACCGTGTGCCGCGCAAGGCAGGCTGGGATACCCATGGCCTTCCTGTAGAAATATCCGTCGAGAAGAAACTCGGCTTGAAAAACAAGGCCCAGGTTGAAGAGTATGGAGAGGAACTCTTCAATACCGAGGCCCGTTCGCTGGTCTATCACCATATTGACGACAATCGTGAAGGGTGGGGCAAGCTGACCGAGCGCATGGGATACTGGGTTGATATGGATCATCCCTACATCACCTGCGAAAACAATTATATCGAATCGGTCTGGTGGGCGCTCAAAACCATTTTCGACAAAGGGCTCATCTACAAGGATTACAAGATTGTTCCCCAGGATCCGAAGTCCGAGACGGTGCTGAGTTCGCATGAGCTGGCGCTTGGCTATAAAGAGGTGAAGGATCCGAGTGTTTATGTGAAGTTCAGGGTGAAGGGGTCGGAAGAGTCTTTCCTTGTGTGGACGACGACGCCGTGGACACTGATTTCCAATGTTGCCCTTAGCGTGGGTGCCGATATTGATTATGTCCGGGTACGCAATTCCCTTACCGGTGAACTGCTTATTCTTGCCGAGTCCTGTCTGCAGGTGCTTGTGGAGAAGGATGAAGAGGGGAACTCCCTCTGGGAAGTTGAAGAGCGCATGAAAGGCAGCTCGCTTGAAGGACTTGAATACGAGCCGATTCTGCCATACACGGAACCGGCAAAAAAATGCTGGTTTGTTGCCCCCGGCTCTTTTGTGACGACGGGCGATGGAACAGGCATTGTCCATATAGCTCCTGCGTTTGGTGCTGACGACTATGAGCTTGCAAAACAGTACGATCTTCCGATGCTCCAGCCTGTCGGTCGCAACGGCTGTTTTACGGCTGAAGTGCCCGCGTACGAAGGAATGTTTTTCAAGGATACCGATCCCCTCATCATCAGAAGGCTCAAAGAGGAGGGGAAGCTCTACCGCAAGGAGACCATCACCCATACCTATCCCTTTTCGTGGCGCTATGATGTCCCTGTCATCTACTATGCCCGTGAGTCGTGGTATATCAGGACAACAGATATTGCTCCAAGGATGGTTGAGCTCAATAAAACGATCAACTGGTGCCCTCCGGAAATTGGTTCTGGCCGTTTCGGCAACTGGCTTGAGGAGAACAAGGACTGGGCTTTGTCGCGTGAACGGTTCTGGGGTTCACCTCTCCCTCTATGGGTGGCTGAAGATTTTGCCATAGGGGACGATGCTTCATCAGGAAAGGTGTTTGCGGTCGGTTCCGTTGCCGAGCTGCGGGAAGGGTTCATTGACATTGACTCTGAGCGGTGGGTGCTTGGTGAGGCGCTTGACCGGGGCCTTGTGGAGCTTGATCTGCACAAGCCCTTTGTTGACCGCATCTACTTCATCCGTGACGGAGTCCGTTTCAGGCGCACGCCCGAGCTGATCGATGTCTGGTTCGATAGCGGTTCCATGCCGTTTGCCCAGCTCCATTACCCTTTTGAAAACAAGGAGCTGTTCCACCGCACTTTCCCTGCCGATTTCATTGCCGAGGGGGTTGACCAGACCCGTGGATGGTTCTATACCCTTCATGCGGTGGCTTCGCTGTTGTTTGACACGGTCGCTTACAGAAATCTTGTTGTCAACGGACATATTCTCGACAAAAACGGCCAGAAGATGTCGAAGTCAAAGGGCAATGTTGTTGATCCCTTTGAGACCATGGATCGCTATGGTGCAGACGCCATCCGCTGGTACCTCATGGTTGCAAGCCCTCCCTGGCGCCCGAAGTCGTTCAATACTGATGAGATTGAAGAGGAGCAGCGGAAGTTTTTCAGGGCCTATATCAACAGCTACAACTTTTTTGTGCTCTATGCCAATGTTGACGGCTTTACCGGCCTGGAACCGGCAGTGGAGCTTGGGGAGCGCAGCGGGCTCGACCGCTGGGTGCTTTCCAGCCTGAATACGCTTGTGGGTTCTGTGCATCTGTCTATGGAACGGTATGATCTGACCGGTGCGGCCCGCCTCATCAACGATTTTATTGTCGACGATCTTTCAAACTGGTATATCCGCCGTTCACGCAAACGGTTCTGGAAGAGCGATATGGGTGCCGATAAGCTTGCTGCCTATCAGTCACTGTTCAGCTGTCTGGAGACGCTGGCAAAGCTCCTTGCCCCGTTCACTCCATTCCTTGCTGAGCGGCTCTACCTGAACCTGAACGCCCGGAGGCGGGAGGGGTCGAGAGAGTCGGTCCATCTTGCCGATTTTCCGCTGGCTGATGCCGAAGCGGTTGACCGCCCGCTGGAAGAGCGCATGAAAAAAGCACAGATCATCACCTCGCTGGTACGCACCATGCGTGAACGGGCATCCATCAAAGTACGCCAGCCGCTGCAGCGGATTCTTCTCTCTGTAGACAATGGAGAAGAGCGCGAGCAGTACAGGCTTGTGGCCGACATCATCATGGAGGAGGTCAATGTCCGGAAGATCGAGTACATCGAGGATGAAGGGTCGGTGATCAGCAAAAAAGTGAAGCCCAATTTCAAGACCCTCGGACCACGATTCGGCAAAGACATGAAGGCTCTTGGTGAAAGGGTGCGGAGCATGAGCCACAAACAGATAGCGCTGCTTGAAAAAGAGGGTGTCATTTCCCTGGAGTGCGACGGAAAGCAGTTTGAGATTCAGCGGGGAGATGTTGAAATTCTGCATGAGGATATCGAGGGGTGGCTTGTCGCCTCTGACGAGGCCCATGGAATCATGGTAGCCCTGGACACTGAAATGACTGAAGAGCTTGCCATGCTTGGCCTTTCCAGAGAGCTTGTCAGCAGGATACAGACCCTGCGTAAAGAGAGTGGGCTGGAAATAACCGACCGGATAGTGCTCTCTGTGGAGGGAAGTGACAAACTTCTCGACGCAGTCAAGAAAAATGATGTGTATATTAAAGATGAGACGCTTGCTACTGAACTTCGGCTTTCGGCAATTGCTCCAGAGGCGGTTGCCCCGGAGAAGGGCGAGATGGTGAACGGTGAGCCCTGCCGATTGAGACTTGAAAAATCCTGATCAAAATGGTATTTTAAAGTTCTCATTTTTTTCGGTGTACTGTTAGAATCAGAAAATACTGAGTATTATGGCCAGAAAAAGCAGCAGTGAGACAAAAAAAGAACAGGAGATTATTGAAACGCCGGCGCCTCTCAAGACCTATCTGAATGATGAGGAGCTTGAGCATTTTCGTCAGCTCCTTCTCAAACGGCGTGAAGAGGTTCTGCGGGATCTTGATATTCTGCGCTCTTCGCTGTCGGATGAAAATGTGGAGGATTCCATCAACTCCAACTATTCCATGCATATGGCTGACCACGGCACGGAAACAATGGATCGTGAGCAGCGATTCATGTTCATTGCCCGTGATGAGAAATATATAGGCTATATCAATCAGGCGCTGGACCGCATCAGAAACCGCACCTATGGAATCTGCATCAAGTCAGGCAAACCAATTCCCAAGAAAAGGCTTGAAGCTGTGCCACATACGGCTGTGCGTATTGAATTCAAGCAGGGCAACAAGAAATAGCGGCTGGTTTTCCCCGGTTGCATCATACGAGAAAAGGCGCATCATCCGATGCGCCTTTTCCTGTTTAGGGAAGGGGGTGACGGGACTTCTGCGGAAGTCAGTCGTTTTCGTCCTTGTCGATTGAGGCTTCGTTGACCTCAATAGGGTAGTCTCCGCTGAAGCATGCTGTGCAGTAGCTGCATGTTTCACCTTCAAATGAGGGGACACTGGCAAGAAGGCCTTCCATTGAGAGGTATTTGAGAGAATCAACCCCTATGTATTCCCGGATTTTTTCAATCTCATCAAAATCGCCGTCAAGGGAGTCGAACATGTGGGTGAGAAGTTGCCTCTTTGTCGGGAAGTCCATGCCGTAAAAGCATGGGTTGGTGATGGGGGGTGAGCTGATGTGAAGGTGTATTGCGCTCGGCCCGGCTTCATGGATGAGTTTGATGAGCATTCTGGCGGTTGTTCCCCTGACAATTGAATCGTCAATAAGGATGATGGGCCTGTCCTGCAGGACACCGCGTACAATGTTGTATTTGGAACGAACCTTGATGTCGCGGCTTTGGACGCCTGGCTGTATGAAGGTTCTTCCGACATAATGGTTTCGTATCAGCCCGTGTTCAAAACGGGCGGGACGGTTCATCCGGTTGCTTTCCCGCACAAAACCGAGTGCGGCTGTATTTGAAGAGTCGGGAACGCTGACAACGGTCAGCTCTTTTTCTCCCGGTATGGGAGTGATTGCTGATTCTCGGGCAAGGTTTTTCCCGAGGTTGCGGCGAACCTTGTCAACCGAGTTGCTGAAAATAAAGCTGTCGGGCCGTGCAAAATAGACATATTCAAAAATGCATCTGGCTTTCCGCTCACTGGTAGGGAGGAAGAGCGATGTCGGCTTTTCATTGGCAACTGCAAGGTGATCGATGAGAAGAATTTCACCCGGTTCAATGTCGCGGATGTACTCCGCCTGGATAATGTCGAACGCACAGGTTTCGCTTGCCACCACATAGGCAAGCTCTCCTGTGATGGGATCGGTCTTTTTCCCGAGCGCAAGCGGCCTGAACCCATGAGGATCGCGGGCGGCAATCATCTGGTTGTTGGCCAGCAGAACCATTGAGTAAGCCCCTTCCACCTGTTTGAGTGCGTCGTAAATTTGCTGCAGAGGCTCTTTTTCACGGCTTCTGGCAGCAAGATGCGGTATGATTTCCGTGTCTGAGGAGGCCTGAAAGATGACCCCGAGTTCTGTCAGTTCACGGCGAAGCTTGCGGGAGTTGGTGAGGTTGCCGTTATGGGCTATGGCCAGGCTGCCTGACCGGTAGGTGAGTGAAAATGGCTGGATGTTGCTGGTGGCAGTGGAAGAGCCGGTGGTGGAGTATCGGTTGTGGCCGATGGCAGCATAGCCTCCAAGGTCGTCAAACACCGTTTCATCTCTGAAAACTTCTGATACCAGGCCCATTCCCTTGTGCTGCCTGAATAGGGTTTTCTTGCGGGTCTTGCTGTAGTCGGCAACCACAATTCCTGCGGCCTCCTGCCCCCTGTGCTGAAGGGAGTAAAGCCCATAGAATGTGTCTTCCGCAGGAGTTTTTGAGTTGAAAATTCCGAAAACTCCACACATAAGCCGGGGATGTTAAGGTTATGTAAACTCCGTTGCTTCTTAAAATCGCAATTGAAGCCACAACTTCAAACCAAAAAACCGAAAATATTGATTCAGTTTGTGAAATGATGGGGGGAAATGAAAAAAGCACGGAACGATTCCGTGCTTTTTTCTGTGTGGAGCTAAGGAGACTCGAACTCCTGACCCTTTGCATGCCATGCAAATGCTCTACCAACTGAGCTATAGCCCCTTATTTCAAGCTTTAATTAAAAGAAAAAAAACTTGTTTTTGCAACTTGTTTTGTTGATTCTTTTACTACAATTGATCTTTGTTCAAAAGCCAATCCATTATCCCGTCCTCTCATGTCACTCTCGTTTGTCCTCAAAGAGGGGTTTTCCAGCATCGGAAGAGCGAAACTGCCCGCTGCCATCACTGTGGCCATCAGCTTTTTTTCTCTTGTCCTTCTTGGCCTGTTCGGTACGGTTTCCCTCAGTTTTTATGATGTGATCCAGGAACTTCGCGGGAGGGTTGAACTTGAGGTTTTTTTCAGTGACTCCATGAACAATGATGCTGCCGGAAGCGCAACGGAAAAGATGAAGGGGCTGGCGGGTGTAGAAGAGGTCTCTTTTGTGAGCAGGGAGGAGGCCGCCAGAATTTTTTCGGGTGAGTTCGGTGAGGATGTTGTCGCCATTCTTGGCTCCAATCCACTGCCACGGTCGGCCAGGATATCCGTTCAGCCCGGCTATGCATCTGCTGACAGTCTTGCCATCATGGTTCCGGCAATCAGGGAGGTTGCTCCGGGTTCCGATATCCGCTACAATAAGGCATTTCTGGGGCAGATTGAGGAGAACGCCAGGCTCTTTACCTTTGTGACAGGCGCTCTGGGCATCCTTATTTCTGTAGCCACGGTGGTGATGATCGGCTATACGATTCGTCTGGCAATGCATGCCCGGCAGGAGAAAATCAGGACCATGAGGCTTGTCGGCGCTTCAGGCTCTATCATTGCAGCTCCCTACATCATTGAAGGGGCATTGCAGGGGCTTCTGTCGGGACTTCTGGCAGCCGGTGCTCTGGCATTGCTCTTCGAGCTTGGTATCGCCCGTTACGAACCGGCTCTGTATATGGTGCTCCGTTCTTCGGCTCTTCTCATCTATCCCTCAGTCGTACTCCTTGGCCTCTGTCTTGGTTTTATGGGCAGTGCGGCTTCAGTAGGCCGCTCGCTTCGCCTTGTGGTCAAAAAAGGATAGGTTCAGTTCAGCCTTCATCCAAGGCTGTAGAGCAGCTCTATTTCCTCTTTCCACCCTTCGGAATCCGGGGTTTCAAGAATGAGCGGGATTTCCTCGAACAGGGGGCTTTGCATGATGTAGCCGAAGCACTCAAGTCCGATCATTCCTTTCCCTATGCAGGCGTGCCTGTCAAGCCGGCTGCCAAGCGGTCGGAGGGCATCATTCAGGTGCATGCCTTTCAGGTACTGCATGCCGACCGTCCGGTCAAACTCTTCAAAGGTTCTTTCGGCCGCCTCCGCTGTGCCAAGATCGTATCCTGAGGCAAACAGGTGGCATGTGTCGAGGCAGACGCCGATTCGTGAGCGGTCTTCAATGCGATCAATGATTGCCCGGAGATGCTCAAACCGGCTGCCGAGGTTGGTGCCCTGTCCTGCGGTGTTTTCAATGACGGCCGTTACCCTGTCGGTTGCTTTGATGGCGAGGTTGATCGAGTCGGCAATAAGACCGAGACATTCCTCCTCTCCTATGGCGTTCAGGTGGCTTCCTGGATGGAAGTTCAGAAGAACCAGTCCAAGTGTTTCTGCCCGCTCCATCTCCTCAATGAATGCATTTCTGGAGCGCTCCAGCTTGTCGGGATCGGGATTGCCGAGGTTGATGAGGTAGCTGTCGTGGGGGAGGATGTGGCGGGCATCGAAACCGCCAGCTTCGCAGTGTCGCCGGAAGGCGTCAACAGAGGCTTTCTGCAGCGGTGGCGAGTGCCATTGCCGCTGGTTCCTGGTGAAAAGTGCGAATGCCTTTGCTCCGATGGCTGTGGCATTAAGGGGGGCGTTTTCAACACCTCCGGCTATACTGACATGGGCGCCGACTCGTTTCATGAGCTGATGTTCTGTTCCTGTAGATTGGTGAGATTTTGTGTTTCCTTAATGGCGAATCTGCTCTCCGGGGGTGCTGAAATCGAGAGCATTTCGCCCAGCAGCCCCGTTGAGAAGAGCTGGACTCCAAGAATCAGCAGCAGTATGCCTAAAAAGAGAATGGGGCGGTTGCTGATGAAGTGGTTGTTGAAGATTTTGTCAAGGGTGACATAGAGGCTGATGCCGAATCCGGCAAGAAAACTGATGAGGCCGGCCATGCCGAAAAAATGTATGGGGCGGCGGAAATACCGGGTAATGAAGAGGACGGCAAGAAAGTCGAACAGTCCGGAAAGAAACCGGCCGGCTCCATATTTGGTTGTGCCGAATTTTCTCGGCCGGTGGCTTACGGCAACTTCGCTGACTCTGAACCCGTTCCATGCAGCAAGAACGGGGATGTAGCGGTGCATGTCGCCATGAAGTTCCAGACTCTGTGAGAGAGAGGAGCGGTAGACTTTCAGGCCGCAGTTGATATCGTGGATTCTTAGACCGGTGAAAAGTCTGGTGACGGTGTTGAAGAACTTTGATGGAATGGTTTTTGTGAGGGGATCACGCCGGTGGCGTTTCCATCCGCTGACCAGATCGTTTCCTTCAAGGAGTTTCTGAAGCAGCGGCTTTATGGATGCAGGGTCGTCCTGCAGATCGGCGTCAATTGTGCAGACAAATTCTCCTCCGGCTACCCTGAAACCGGCTGAAAGGGCGGCTGTTTTGCCGAAGTTTTTCTGGAATGATATGAGCTTCAGCCCCGGCGTGGAGGATGTCAGGCTTTTGATCACTTCGGCCGATCCATCGGTTGAGCCGTCATCAATCATGACGATTTCATGGCTGAACGGATGGCTGAAAAGCTCCTGGAGCTCCCTGTCTCCGAGGGCCACTGAGAGCTCATTGATGAGTTCGGCAATGGACTCCCGTTCGTTGAAGAGCGGGACAATGATGGAGAGGGTAATCAAGTTGACGCATTGAATGTGAAAAATGAAAAGTACGCAGGCGCATCGTAAAAGTCAACGCCACCCTTGTTCCCGCTGTCAAGCTCCCCGCGTGCGCTCGGGCCACAACAGCTTGTGAAGCTGGAGCTGCATACGCACTCTGAGACCGTCTTCAAGAATCCAGTCTGCCAGTTGTGCCGGCGCAAGCTCACCGGCAACCACTCCCATAAGGACAGTGCAGGATTTCTGAAGAGGATGCATGCGGAGGAGGTCTCTCGACCAGAGATAGTCGTTGCGGTCGGCCACCACCATCTTGAACTCGAATGATTTCTGCAGCTCTTTTCCCGCTTTGAAGGCAAGGGTAATGTTCTCCATGCAGTTTTTTCCCGACTCCCCGGATGAGGGGGGCTTCAGGTCAATGATTTTGTGGACCCGGGGGTCAATCCCCGCCACAGGGATGAAGCCTCCAGTTTCCAGAAGAACCTTTCTGCCTGTGTTGCAGAGTTCGGTCATCAGCTGATGAACCCCCGGCTGTTCCAGAGGTTCGCCTCCGGTGATTTCAATGATTTCTGTTTTCAGTGCCAGTGCCCGGGAGACCACTTCTCGGGTTGTGAGCCTCTCTTCAGTGTTTCTTGCATAGAGTGAATCACAGTACCTGCAGTTGTGGCTGCAACCGGCAAGGCGGATGAATGCGCATGGCCATCCGGCATACGACGATTCTCCCTGGATGGAACGGAAAATCTCACTGATCTTGAGGAGAGCTTCATTCATGGGCAGGGCAGGGCAAGAAGTTTTTCAAGGGCGTCCGGGTAGAGCCTGTGTTCGCATTCAAGCACCCTTGCAGCGAGTGACTGGGGCGTGTCGTCTGTTTCTACCGGAACGCTGCGCTGCAGCAGAATAGCTCCGCGGTCGTACTCCTCGTCAACAAAATGGACGGTGGCTCCGCTCCGGCTTTCTCCTGCAGCAATAACAGCTTCGTGCACATGGGTTCCGTACATTCCCTCTCCGCCAAATTTCGGTAGAAGAGCCGGATGAATGTTGAGAATTTTCCCGCTGTATCGTTTGACCATCTCTGCAGGAATTTTGCGCATATAGCCTGCAAGCAGTATGAACTCAATGTGGTGCTCTTCAAGCGTGTCCAGCATGGCACCCGAAAAGTCGCCGGGTTCATTGAACTGTTTTTCCGAGAGATGGACGGTCTCAATTCCCTTTTCCCTCGCAAACTCCATTGCTCCGCATGCGGAGCGGTTGGAGATGCAGAGGACGATTTCAGCCGGCAGAGAGCGCTCTTCAATTGCATGGAAAAGGGCCCGGAAATTGCTTCCGCCTCCAGAGCAGAAAACGGCCAGGCGTCTTTTATGGTTACTCATATTGGGAATATTTCTTACATTTCCGCTTCTGAAAGCCCTGTCGGCAATCTTTGCCGTGGGCTCTGGTCTCCTTTGCCATTATACCATAAGATAACCATTCCTCAAATGTCTGATCCGCTTATCAAAAGAGCACTGGTGTCGGTTTCTGATAAAACCGGTATTGTCGATTTCTGCAGGGAGCTGGTCTCTCTGGGTGTTGAAATCTTTTCAACCGGCGGTACTCTCAAAACTCTTCAGGATGCGGGCCTCAAATCCGCCTCCATTTCCACCATCACCGGGTTTCCTGAAATCATGGACGGTCGGGTGAAAACCCTCCACCCTAAAATCCACGGTGGCCTTCTGGCGGTCAGAAACAATCCGGACCATTCTGCCCAGGCGATTGAAAACGGCATCAGCTTTATTGATATGGTTGTCGTCAACCTCTATCCTTTTGAAGCAACGGTGGCAAAACCGGATGTTTCGTTTGAAGATGCCATAGAAAATATTGATATCGGCGGCCCCTCCATGCTTCGGAGTGCAGCAAAAAACAACGAGTCGGTGACGGTGCTGACCGACAGTGCCGATTATGCCGGTGTCCTTGCTGAAATGCGTGCCGGCGGCGGTGCAACTCTTCGCTCCACACGCCTCCGTCTTGCCCTGAAGGTGTTTGAACTTACATCCCGTTATGACCGTGCGATTGCCGGTTACCTTTCAAAGTCCGCCGGAACGGAGGTCGCTGCGGCTGAAAGCATGACTGTTCAGCTTGACAAAGAACTTGGCATGCGCTACGGAGAGAACCCGCACCAGAGTGCCGGATTCTACCGTTTGACCGACGCTGATGGAACCCGTTCCTTTGCCGACTATTTTGAGAAACTTCACGGCAAGGAGCTTTCCTACAACAACATGCTCGACATTGCCGCTGCCGGAGGACTGATTGAGGAGTTCCGCGGAGAGGATCCGTCAGTTGTCATCATAAAGCACACCAACCCCTGCGGCGTTGCCCAGGCGCCAACCCTTCTTGAAGCCTGGAAACGGGCATTCTCCACCGATACACAGGCACCGTTTGGTGGCATTATTGCCTTCAACCGCCCTCTCGACATGGAGACAGCAAAGGCCGTCAACGCAATCTTCACTGAAATCCTCATTGCTCCGGCCTATGAAGAGGGTGTGCTCGACATGCTCATGAAAAAGAAAGACCGCCGTCTGCTGGTTCAGACCGGTGCTCTTCCCAAAGGGGGATGGGAGTTCAAATCCACCCCATTCGGCATGCTTGTCCAGGAGCGCGACAGCCGCATTGCCACCCGCGATGAGCTCAAGGTCGTCACGAAGCGCCAGCCAACCGAAGAGGAGCTCGGAGACCTTATGTTTGCATGGAAAATCTGCAAGCACATCAAGAGCAACACCATACTCTATGTCCGCAACCGCCAGACCTACGGTGTAGGCGCCGGACAGATGTCGCGCGTTGACTCATCAAAGATTGCACGCTGGAAAGCCTCAGAGGTCAATCTCGACCTGCACGGTTCAGTTGTGGCCTCCGACGCCTTCTTCCCCTTTGCCGACGGCCTGCTTGCTGCAGCTGAAGCCGGAGTAACCGCAGTCATTCAGCCCGGCGGCTCCATAAGGGACAATGAAGTGATTGAAGCAGCCGATGCCAACAACCTCGCCATGGTCTTCACCGGCATGCGCCACTTCAAGCACTGATCCTGATCGCATAGCCTCCCAATTGATAAAGCCCGCAAAAGCGGGCTTTATCAATTAAAAATCAGGGCCGAAACTAGGGGACATCCTATATTGAAACCATCAAACACAAAGTTTTCCCGTTTGCATAATAATCCCACCAGTGCTTTGTAAAGCACGAAAAAAGAGGCGGGTTGCTCACTTCTGTAGAATCTCGTACCTTATCGTTATCG
>NZ_RXYK01000011.1 GCF_003968655.1 Chlorobium phaeovibrioides
GTCACATTCACAACAGCTGACTGTGCTCCTGTCGTGCCGCCATCGCCATCCGTTACCGTAATACTCAAGGTGCGGCTCGCTGTCGGGGTATCGTCGTTGTTGTAGAATGTCAACGACTGCAGAAGAGCGTCAACATTCGTCGGCGTGGCGCTGCTGTTGAAGGTGATGACAAGGTCCTCTCCGGATCCTGTCGTGCCTGTCGTGGTCCCGATCGTCCCGATGGTCGTCCATGTTGAACCATTGCCAACCTGCACATCAGTTCCGGAGCGCTGGATTGCACCCGACACATTCATCACGCTTGTCGCTATCGACACCACATCTTCACTATCCAGACCGCTTACCGTCAGCGTGCCGCCATCCAGATTCACGGAATCCACATCACCAAAGATGAGATCACCATCCATCAACGATGCCACAGCGTTCTCGAGAACCGTGCTTGCGTCCAGTCCCGTCAATGTCGGCGCGTCATTTATGCCGGTTACTGTGATGACCAGTTGCCCCGTATCCGTTCCACCCTGACCATCGGATATAGTGTATGTGAATATGTCCTCGGCTGTAACACTTGCCGCAAGTGCATCTGCAGCCGCCTGATCAGCCACATAGCTATAACTGCCGTTACTGCCTACTGTCAGACTCCCGTATTCAGCCCTCAAGACACTTCCGACAACACCTGCCGCACCCGAAGAACCCAGCCGTATGCCTATAACGCTCAATGTACCGCCGTCATCATCGCTGTCAGTAGTTCCGTCAGTCAGGACATTACCGGACACTGCAGCGTCTTCCGCAACTGCTTTTGCGTCATCAGAGGCTACCGGGTTGACATTCGCTACTGCCCCTGTGGCAGTGGTGATGATATCATAAGACCCCGTCCAACTGCCATAGGAATATGTAGTAACTCCATTGTTTGTCCCCGATGCATAAGAATCCTGTCCCGGAAGTATCTGGATGGTCACGCTTGCTGATGTATACGCCCCGATCTCATACCAGAGCGCAGGCCCTATGCTCGAATCATCGGTATATATGTAACTCCCCCATACTGAGCCTGATGGAACGGAACCCGATGAGTTGCTGAGACTCATCGAATAATATGTCCATACTGTGTTTCGATAGGTATTGGTATAAAATGTATCAGTCAAATTCATAGCACCTAAATCAACAACCGAAACAACATCAACATTCACCATCAAGGCACTGCTTGACAGCGAACTGCCATCCCATGCCTTGATGGTGAATGCGGCGAGGTTACCATTGGCATCTGTAGTGGGCGTCCACACAAGACTTTCACCGTTTGAAAGCAGCGTCTCCCCCTCCCTTACCGCACTCCCGTCTTTGGTAAGCGTGCCGCTCGTTACCGATTCAATACGAAACGACAGGGTATCACCCTCAACATCAGCCTCGTTGGTTGCCGCCGCAAGAGTTGCGTAACTTACGACATAAGGAATGTCTTCTATGCCTCCAGCCAGATTTTTTACTTCTGTCAGCGTCGGTGCCTCATTGACATCAGTAACCGTTACCGCGACCGCTTGATCAACATGAAGCGAGCCATCACTGGCCCGGACAGTGACTTCATAGACATTGTTACCGCCATTATCCGCTGGCGATTCATAATTCGGGGCAGTGACGAAGGTGAGCACTCCGGTGCTGCTGTTGATTGCAAACTGCGCTTGATCAGCACCGTCAACGACACTGTATGTGAGCGTTGTACCTTCGACATCGGTAGCAGCAACGGTCTGCACCGCAGTCTGATTCTCAGCAGCAGACACCGATACAGGTGAACTGAAAACCGGCACATCGTTGACCCCGGTCACGGCAATTACCGCCTGCAGGCTCGAGCTCAGCGTCCCGTCGGTCACGCTGACCCTCAACGCACGAGATACCGTGCTGTCCTGAGCGGCAGTGTAGGTAATCTTGCCAGCCGTTCCGAAATAGGTATTCAAGTCTGCAGCACTGCCTGCGAATGTCCTCGCGGTTCCGCTGCCCCCGATGGTGATGCCGGTTCCGGTGGAACCTGCAATCGTGCCGTCGTCTACACTGAGCGTTACGGTCAGCGTGTCCCCATCGATATCAGCGAATGGTGTGCCGGTAAAGGTGAGATTGCCGGCAACATCTTCGGTCACGGTGAATGAGGGCACGACACCCGCACTGGAAACCACCCGTGCATTGTTGTAATCCGCCCAGATGAATGCCCCCGTAAGCGGGTTCCTCGTCAAATAGGTCGCATTGCCGATTGCAGCAGTATCGCCCAGGGCGGGCGTCTGCATGGTCCAGCTACCGCCCCCG
This sequence comes from Chlorobium phaeovibrioides, assembly GCF_003968655.1. Classification (GTDB taxonomy): domain Bacteria; phylum Bacteroidota; class Chlorobiia; order Chlorobiales; family Chlorobiaceae; genus Chlorobium; species Chlorobium phaeovibrioides. Next base: position 2,281 of record NZ_RXYK01000011.1, read on the forward strand.
TCGACGGAACTGTTGTCGTAGACGAAACTGCCGTCAATGAGGCTGTAGACCCTATAGCCGGCATTAATGCTCATCACATACAGATACTGGCCGTCAGAAGCCGCACCATGGCTATCCTTCGGAAACTCAACGGTATCGTATATAGTAATATCCTGGACATGAGTAAGAGTCAGTCCATCGTCAGACACTGAGTACAAACGGACCAGGGTATCATAGTTTCCATCCTGCTGACCCAGCACCCCGATCCGGCCATCGGGAGTGGTGAAGAGGTTTCCGTGCATCCACCAATCACCAATCAACAGGGGATGGCCCTCCGGAACGGTTACGCTGGAAACTGCTGCGGTTGACCAGTTGGAAGTGGCAATGCGATAGAGTCCATTGTTAGAATCAGAATTAACATTATAACTCCTGAAGTATATGGCCCCGTCAAGGTAGACCATCTGGTTCCAGCCCACAGGAAGCTCCGCAACTTCGCGGGTATCAACCATTGTCCCCTCCATGGTGAAGCGGACGATAGTTAAAGAAGACGCGCCGCTATCGTCAGCGATGTACATATAGGTGCCATCGGTGGCAATACCACGAATGGCGATGCCGGAGGCAGGGCTCCCGTCTGCATTTTTCAGGGCGATGCCTGTCGAGCTTGCCTGCTGGATAAGATCGGAATCGGGATACAGGAACAGCGGGTCATTAGCTCCAGTGAAATTGACAGTATATGTCTGAGTGGCTGTAAGCGACCCGTCGCTCACGCTAACCGTAAAACTGTCCGATGGGGCCGCACCGGCAGGGAGCGCATCAACACTGGCCACAACGGGTACGAACAGGTACTTGCCAGTAGTGCTTTCGATGTATATGGTTCCATAGCTACCGGCCTTGCTGACATCGTAGGTTACGCCTCCGGATGTATAGCCGCCACCCGTGGTACCGGAACTCACCCCGTAAGTCAATGTGGTACCAGCGTCCAAATCATTGCCCGACAGTTGCCCAGACAGGCCACTCGTTGAACCAAGGGTGCTGCTGTTAGCCATATCGGCAACTCCCCCTGCGGACACGGAAGAGATGAGCGGAGCATCGTTCATTCCGTTCACGGTAAACACCAGTTCTGCCGTATCGGTCAGGCCCCCGTCAGAAACCGAATAGGTAAAAGTATCCGTTGCAGACAATCCGACGGCAATAGCATCTGCCGCACTTGTATCAGCGCTGTATGAATACGAACCGTCCGCGTTGATGGTCAAGGTCCCGTAGGTACCGGCAAGCGATTGACCCACTGTACCCGACGTACCGGAATCGGCCTCCGTCCCGGTCCTGATGGCACTCACCGAGAGCTGGTTCACGAGCGTGGGGGAACCGGCCAGTGTCAGATCATAGTCGCCGCTCTCCGACGTCACGGTTCCGTCCTGAGCCCCGGACATGTCCCAATGGGCCGTTCGGGTGGTTGTGCCGTCACCGGCAGTGATACTCACGCCATAATAGGTGCCGCTGAACACCTGGGAGGTGCTCCAGCCGCCGCCGACGCTGTCCTGCTCCTGACCCAGAACCAGCACGCCGTCAGAACCAAGCGAAGAGTTGGTAAAATGGGTCGTCAAGCTTTTCTGGACGCCGTCCAGGTAAAAAGCGGTTGCCCCGGTGGCGCTTATCCAGGTAAAACGCAGAGTATGGACATTGCCGTCCAGAAGTTCCGCGCTGGTTATGCCGGAATCGTTTAAAGCGGTATTACCGAACCACCAGTCCAAGCTCCCGGAACTGCCGTAATTAGCATCGAAAAGCAACTCATTAGTACTACCGGTTGCGGCGGCATAAGAGAATATGGGCGCGTCGCCGCTACTGTCGGTGCTGGAGAATATTATCGATATATCAAGTGATGTTGCTCCGCCGAGCAGCGTCGTCCCCGCAGGTCTTTCGTCAAAAACCAGCCCCTGATTGGTCGTAGAGCCGTTGTTGACCGTTATCCCCGTGGTCTGGAAATCCCGGTCCGTATCGTTCAGGAAAACATTGCCGGTACCCGTTGCGTCCTCACTGACGGCTGCCGAATCAGCACCCGCGACCGGCGCGTCGTTGGTGGCGGCGACGCTCACCAACTTGGTTACGACCACCGAACCGACCGATCCGTCATTCACCACGAACGAAACCGTCCTGGTGCTTTCGGTCGGCGTCTCACTCGTGTTGCGGTAGGTCACCGCACGCAGGGCCGCCTGCATCTGCGCAGCAGTAACCCCTCCTGAGGAACTCAAGGTCAGTACGCCCGTGGCCGAGTCGTAACTGCCCGTCAGGTCTCCCATCGTCGAACTGTCGTTCGCGAATGCCAATATATCTTCACCACTCTTGAAATTACCCGTGATCGACACCGTAGCACCGGTCAGTATTTCGCCCGAGCGGGCGAAAACCGTAATGCCTTCGTCGATCTTCTTCGCATCAGCGGAAGACGACGCCGAAGCGGATTCTGTAAAGGCCGTCGTCCCGGCGCTTGCCGTTACCGCAGGGGCGTTGACACCGAGGGTAACGAGACTTAAACTTCCGAGACCTGCCAGCGTCACGGTATTGGCTGTCGCGTCCACCGTACCGCCAATAAACATCCAGGTCGAACCGCTGTCTGTTGAGGTGTACAGCTTGAGGTCACTTTCGCTCAGGCCGTTCAGTTCCTGATCGTCGTAGTGGAATACGAGAGTGGCGTTCAGGCCTGTATTGGTGATCGGGGTAAGGGTATAGGAGCGTTTGAGGGTGACTGGTTCGGTATCTGCAACATGGGTGCGGGTGATGATGGTGCTCCCCATATCGGCTACGGTAGTGATCTCGGCCCCAAGACCGGCAACATCCACTCCGCTGATGTTGCTGAGGGTGCGGGTTGTGGTGATGCTTCCGGAAGTACCGTAAGCTCTTCCGCCGTCTTCGACCAGCATGGCGCTGCCGCCGAGGGTGATGACCTGCCCGTTGAGATCGAGGTCGTTCTCCAGGATCAGGGAACCGTTGACCGTAAGGTTTGCCGAGAGGGTGAATGTGGCCCCGGTTCCGAGCAGGAAATTGTTGACGGTTGCAGCGGAACTCAGCGTCGGGCTTGAGCTGCCTGCATAGGAATAGATACCGACATTGTCCGTGGAAACGGGAACGCTGCCGAGACTCCAGTTCGTTGCCATCGCCCAGGCGGTCGAAGAGGTGTTCAGCCAGGTATTGAATGCCACGGAAGCCACCCAGTCGGTCACCGAATCCATGTTGACGAGGGTGCCGTCATGCCCTCCGCCCGAAAAGTCCTGCAGGACGGAGCCGGAACTGTTGTCGAAGTTGTAATAGGCTGCCAGCCCGCTTTCGTTGCCGGTGAGGCTGCGCATCATTGTATCGCGCAGCTCGGAGGCGCTGAGAGCCTTGTCCCATAGGCGGAACTCGTCGATCCGACCATTGAAAAACTGAGCGATGTTGTTACTGTCCGTCCTCGAGGCGCCTATGTAGAAATAGTCGAGCTGCATCAGGTTCTCGCCGAGCGTGAACATACCGGCAGATACCCCGTCAATATAGAGCGTGTGGACGGAGCCGGACTTCACCGCCGTGACATTGTGCCACCGCCCGTCGTCCACCCTTACCGTAGAGGTCACCGACCCTTGAGTATCGGGATATATCGTTCTGACGATGAAGGTGAGGGTCCCGTCGCTGTTGACGCACAGGTCGAGGTATTTTTCGTCGGCGGTGTTCTCGCGGGCGTAGAAGATGCTCTGGTTCAAGGCCGTATCGGCAGGCTTCACCCAGGCGCTGATCGTGTAGTCGGAATCATAATTGCTGCCGTAGAAATCGGTGAAGGAACCGAGATTGACATAGTCATTCGTCCCGTCGAAATCCAGCGCATTCTTCGGTCCGAACTGGGCGGCGGAGGTTACCCGGTCGGCATCATCCATATTGAGCAATGTGCCGTCGGCGCCCCCTCTGGCATCATATAACAATGTTCCGGAGCTCTCATTGAAACGGTAGTACGCTACAAGGTCGCCGCCACTGACAACCATATCCGGCAGTTCCCGGTACATGTACTCGCGGATTTCGGCTTCGCTGCGGGCGGTGTCCCAGATTTGAAACTCATCGATCTGACCATCAAAGTATCGATCATTGCCGTTAAAAGCGCGACCGATGGTGAAGCCATCTTTTGGCGTAAATGCAGCAACGCCTGTCTTTTCCCCTACCAGTAGGCCATTGACATAGACTTTGATATAGTTGTCTGCAGTCGTAGCGTCGGCACTGACAACCATTGATACATGCGACCAATCATTCGCAGGGATCAGGGAAGTGTCTATCCTGACCGAAGACCAAACCTGTTCAACTCCCGTGCCAATGGTGAACACTATTCCGGCACCTTCTGGTTCAGCACTATTATATAGCCCAAAATTAATGCCGGCCGTGCCGCCGCTTGCCAAAGAGTCATAATGATCCCCGGCAATCCCTCTGTAGTTTGTCCATGCGCCATCAGGGTTGACCCAGGCAGAGATTGTGAACGTGTTGCCGAGCGTCGTTTGATTAATTCCCAGATCGACATAGTCATCCACTCCGTCAAAATCCAGCGCCTGATTGCCATCCAGTATGCTCACGAGGACTTCTCTCGGGGCTGAGGTCAGCGAACCGTCGCTAACCTCATAGAAAAAGGTGTCGATGCCGGTAGCAGCAGCATTCGGCGTATAGGTGAACGCGCCCGCAGCAGCATCAGTCCATGTCAGCGTACCTTTCAATGGAGCACGGGTCGTGCTGAAGGTAAGGGTGCCGGAAGTATCAACATCATAGGCAGGAAGGATCCCTGTCCCTTGATCGGTCACCAGGGTATCGATGTAGTAGTTTGTGACGAACTGCGGGTTGCCGGAAAGAGTGCCGGTATAGGTCCCGTTGGAGCTCTTTATGGTCGATGACCCCTGTTCATCGAGGCGGAAGTTGGCAACGAGGTTTGCGGTAGTGCTGGCCAGGCGTGAGGACATTGCAGCTGCTATTTCCGCTGCCGAACGGGCGACATTCCATATGCGCACATCATCAATCATCCCCTTGAATTCACTGACAACGGCACCGTCATATTGGTATTCCGCACCTATTATGAGAGGGGTACTGTCTCCTCCTACTGGATTTGAGCTATAGGAAATTGCCTCCCCCAACTTGACACCATCAACCAGAAAAGTAAGCGTCTTGTTCGCAGCATCCCTTACGAAGGAATAATGATGCCACTCTCCGGCATTGACAGACGCCGCAATGGTTGAGGTCAGCGTAACATTCGTGCCTGTACCATACTCCCAGAAAACATTCAGGGTCTTGTCGGTGTTGATCCTGAACAGGTATAGGATATTGTTCGAACTCTGGCTGTTGTCAATACTGCCTAACCCCTGCAGAACCAGAGTACTTGGTGCGGAATTATGGTCCAGAGACTCGAAGTTTGCCCAGGTTTCTACCGTCAGGTCTCCGGTTATCTGCAGGGCGGCATTAGCGCCGGCGTTCACATAGTCATCTGTCCCGTCGAACACCAGCCCCATGCCGGTGGCTCGCTGCACGGGAGAAGCCGCGGTCGTTAAGGATGCTCCACCGTAAAGTGTTCCATTGAGACGGCTCGGACTGGAATCGACCGCCACACTGCCGCCGGCGTCGTTGAAGGTGTAATAGGCCTCGAGACCCGCTTCCGAACCATTCAGCTCGGTGTTCATGGTCGCGGCGATTTCTGCTCCGGAAAGTTCTCGTGAATAGATGCGCAGGTCGTCTATCCGGCCGTCGAAGAAATAGTTCGATGAATACTCCCAGCGCCCGATGGCGGCCGATGAGGTGACATTTTGCGAAACAGAGCTTCCCAGAACCTGCGTCAACGTCTGCTCTACGCCGTTGAGGTACAGCTTAGACTGCGTGATGTCCCCGTTATTGAAAACTGCCGCCACATGTACCCACCGGTTCTCGAGACCGATCGAACTGATACCCCATATATCGCTTGTCCCCGAATTGAATCCGAAATAATTCGAGGCGAAATAAAGGTCGTACGGAACATCCCATCCGAACGGCATGCCGCCTGCCCCGTCCCAGTTCATCCAGAACGCCACCGTCGTCTTGGCATTGGCGGTCGTCGTGTCCACACCGAGCCCTGACAGGGCGACATAATCATCTGCTCCGTCAAGCACCAGCGCACCGGCACGCTCCGACACGGGAGCACTTTCAGAGGTCCTGTCGGTAGAAACAAAGTTGGTCAAGGTGCCGTTGTTGGCTGAAGGACTCCGGTCATACGCCGTTGTTCCTGAGGGCTCTTCAAAGTCCCAGGACCCCACAAGCCCCTGTTCGGTGCCGGAAAGGCGGGAATAGAGGCTGGTGGTGATTTCGGTATCGGTACGGGCATCGCTCCAGATACGGACTTCATCGATAAGTCCATTGAAATGGGTGCCGGCGGGACGGCCCCCTATGGTAAGCGGTTCAGTCGTTGGCTCAGGCTGACCGGCAAAAGTGCTGGCAGCATAGGTCGAACTCACACCCGCCTCGCTGGTAAGGATTACCTTGAGCGAAGTACCGCTCTTGATGAACGCCAGATGGCTCCACTGGTCCACAGGTGCATCAAGGCCGGTATCGACCCAGACCCAATCAAGTGAGGCGTCGTCGTCATTGAGCGCATAGTAAATGCTTCCATCTTGACGCCACGCTATTTCATAACTGTTTTCCTTATTAAGAATCATCCCCCCATCTGTACTGCTGGAACCGCTCCCCTGCGGCATAATCCAGGCCTCGATGGTGAATGAACCGGAAAGATCCAGGGCGTCGGAATCAGCTACGACTACCTTATCATTCACTCCGTCAAAATCAAGAGCCTGACCGGACCCTACAGCGGGTGCATTGTCGCCAAGGATCCCGCTATAGTCGTCCGACACAATCACATCTGCATCAATCGTACCCACCTCATGTTCGAGTTCCCAGTCACCACCGAGTGCTGCCGAGCCAGTATCATCAGTTGATGCGGCAACATCCGCTCCGGTGATTTGGCTGAAACGCAGAACGAAATCACTGTCCTGACCGATGTCGCAGCCATAGAGCAGTATGTCTCCGTCGGCCGAGAGTGAACGCCCGATGGCGGTAAGCTGCGAAGCGTAGAAGTCTATGGTATCTGTGCTGAGTGTGTCGCTGCCGATCCTGAGGGAACCCGAAGTACCATGGCTGAGGATATGCACGGCGTCGATATCCGTCCGGGTGTTGAGGATTTCGGTGATCTGGGCGATGCCGGAACTGCCGGCGTCAATCCGGTACACCTCAACCCTGTCAGGCAGGCCGGAGACGAGGCTGTCGGCCTCAGGAACCGAGGCGTCGACGAACGCTATTTCATGGCGGGCATCAGCGCTGCCGTCTGCAGCGGGAACAATGTCAAGCGGATGAACTTCTGCTGCAGCATCTAACGGGGAGGCAGCTGCATCAGCGCTGTCAGCCGTATCGTAAGTATCAGCCTGCGTTTCAGGGCTGTCCGTGGTCGCATCCTCGGCATCGGCCGTCGGCTCCACCTGCGCGCGTTCAACAGTACCAGCATCGCTGTCGGCCGTAAGGGCTTCCTGAATGAGGTCGCCGGCAAGCACTGCAGCGGCAGCATCAAGGAGTATGCGAGGTTCAAGGGCAAGAAACATCCCTTTACCGCGCCTTTTGTTGTCAAGCGGACCGCTCATGAACAAAGGGGGAAAACGGGAAAATTCATACTACAGTAAAGTTAATATTAATATCACAAAACATATGCAAAGACCGTAGCCCTCAATCCTCACATTTCCTCACATTTCTGACATTGAAGCCTCAATGACAGCGTGCCCGCGAACTCCACGAAACCAAACTCGCGGCGATAGTTTGCATCAACAGGACTCGGTAAAAGACACCCTATGCCTGAATTGGAGGGAACAGGCGGTTGATGTATATTTAGGTTTTTGAACCATTCATCCCAACCTCCCATGCAGGTTCGCCTCATTGCCCTGACTGCACCGCAAATCGACATAGAGGGCCAAAGCCTTACCGCCGAAGGCCTCATGGCTTACTGTGCGAGGGTATCGAGCCCGCATCAGGAGAGCACCGACTATGAGAAGCTCCTTGCCTACTGCATCGCGCACAAGCACTGGAGCATCTTCGAGATGGCGGACATGACGGTCGAGATCGTGACCTCCCGGGCGATTTCTCCACAGATTCTCCGTCATAAAAGCTTCCAATTCCAGGAATTTTCCCAAAGATATGCGCAGGCGCAGTCAATTGAGCGCTACACGCCGCGCCGGCAGGACAGCAAGAACCGCCAGAACTCGCTCGACGACCTGCCGCCGGAAACGGTTGCGTGGTTCGACCGCGCACAGGAGCAGATGGCAAAAGAGAGTATGGCTCTGTATGAGGAGGCGCTGGAGAAGGGCATAGCCAAAGAGTGCGCACGGGCGCTGTTGCCGCTGGCGACACAGACAAAACTCTACATGAAGGGGTCAATCCGCAGCTGGATACACTACCTCGAGGTGCGCACCGACCCATCAACCCAGAAGGAGCATCGGGACATCGCGGATGGAATAATGGCAATATTCGTCAAGCAGTTCCCTGTTACAGCCTCAGCCCTTGGTTGGAGCTGAACTCCGGAAAGCAAATATCCGCCAGCCCTTTTTAGACTTCCACCCTCATCATGGCAAGGGTCTTGGCGAGGCGTTGCTTGAGCTCTTTGCGATGGACAATCATGTCAACAAACCCGTGTTCAAGCAGGAACTCAGCACGCTGGAACCCTTCGGGGAGATCGCGCTTGATGGTGTCGCGGATGACTCGGGGGCCGGCGAAGCCGATGAGTGCTTTGGGTTCGCTGATGTTGAGGTCGCCGAGCATGGCAAAGGATGCGCTGATGCCGCCCATGGTGGGGTCGGTCATGAGGGAGATGAAGGGAAGTTTTTTCTCGCCGAGGCGGGTGAGGCGTGCGGCGGTTTTAGCCATCTGCATGAGGCTGAAGGCTCCTTCCATCATTCTGGCTCCGCCGGACTGGGAAATGACGAGGAGAGGGGCGTCAAGCTGTATGGCCCTGTCGGCGGCACGGGCGATTTTCTCTCCGACGACTGAACCCATTGAACCTCCAATGAACCCGAAATCCATGGCTGAGACAACGAGATCGGCTCCTTCACACTTACCGTAGGCGTTCCGTACTGCCTCGGTTTTTCCGCTTTTCTCTATGGTGTCGTGCACGCGGTCGGGGTAGTGCTTGGTGTCGGTGAAGCTGAGGGGGTCGGCAGCACGGAGGTTCTGGTCGAACTCCGTGCACTCACCCTCATCAAACAGCAGGGAAAAATACTTGTATGGGGCAATCCTGAAATGGTGTGCGCACTGGGGACAGGTAAACAGGTTGTCTTCAAGCTGTTTCTTGTGCAGCATGGCGCCGCAGCTGTCACACTTTGCCCACAACCCTTCGGGTGTATCCCGTTTGTCGGTAGTGCGAATAGAGGGTGTTACCCGTTTGAACCAGGCCATCTTTACAATTAAGACTAAAGGTTATACATTAGAGTACAAGATATAAAGTCGGCACCACAATCTCAAAAGAGCCTTCATGCTCCCCCTTGACATCAGCCATTTATTAAAGGAGCCCGCTTCTTGCTGAACCTGAGAAAACTCCTCATCTCGACTTTCCTTCTGGCCTCCTTTTCAGCCACACTGGTCACAACGGAAACCGGCGCCGCCCCCCGGACGGTAAGGGTATTGCCCGACACGCTGTCGATTCCCATGCAGCGCTATGAGCTTCTTCCTGCCATGCGTCCGGCAAGGAAAACGGTTGGTCTGGCTCTTTCCGGAGGAGGAGCCAATGGTCTGTCCCAGATAGGAGTGCTCAAGGCGCTTGAAGAAGAAGGGGTTCCTGTTGATTTCATTGCGGGCACAAGCATGGGTGCCGTCATTGGAGGGCTCTACAGTTGCGGCTACACACCCGGCGAACTTGAGACGATAGCCCATACTCTTCCATGGGAATCTATTGTCAGTATAGGGAACAACAACTACTCCCGCTCCAATATCTTTCTTGAACAGCAACGAGTGCGTGACCGCTCCACGATAGCCATCCGTTTTGAAAAACTGAAGCTCATCATCCCCCGTTCACTCAGTTCCGCACAGGCCCTGACCGAAACACTCGACATTCTGGCGCTCAACGCTCTCTATCCGGTAACAGATAACTTTTCCTCCCTGCCGGTTCAGTTCAGGGCGGTCACGACCGACCTGATATCGGGCGAACGGGTCACACTGTCATCCGGCCCGCTCTCAGAAGCAATGCGGGCAAGCAGCACCATTCCGGTTCTGTTTTCCCCCATTGCGCGCGGTCAGCGCCGTCTGGTTGACGGGGGTCTGGTTGCCAACCTTCCGGTGGATGAACTGGAGTCGTTCAACGCAGGCTACAAAATTGCCGTGGATGCGCACGGCAGCATGTATTCCACGGGTCGGGAACTTGACCTTCCCTGGAAAGCCGCCGACCAGGCGCTGACAATCCTGACGAAACTCCAGTACCCGGCACAGCTTGAGAAGGCCGACATCGTCATCCGCCCCGAATTGGAAACCCACATGGCTACTGACTTTTCAGATATCGACAGTCTTGTCGCCTTGGGATATTCGAAAGGCAAAGCTCTGGCGGGCACCATCAGACGGGGCGTTGAGAAGCAGCAAAAATCGTCCCCTTCTGGTAGATCGATTGCAGGGCACACCAAAAGGATCAGCTTTCCCACAGAGAGCCCTGAGTTCATTGAACACTACCACATCGTTTCAGGCATTGTCCGCAATGCAGTCGATCCACGCACCGCACTTCGCGAACTGCTTGAAACAGACCTGTTCACCAGAGTGTATGCAGAGGTTGATGCCCGAAAAAAACAGACCGTTTTCCACCTCACCCCCCTGCCGGCCATCAGGAGAATACAGATCAGCGGCGGCCCTCCCGGCGCACTCTCGCCTGATGAACAGCGGGCGTGTTTCTCGCCACTGATGGATCGCGTCTACACCAACAGAGCTGGAACCAGAGCCCTTGAAAGCCTTGTGAGGGCTTACCGCGACAAAGGCTACAGCCTCGTCTACATCACGCGCACCGGATTTACCGGCTCCACACTGCAGGTTCGGGTCAGCTCCGGCAGGGCCGATGCAATCACCGTGTCGCAGGACCGCAACATTACCGGCCCGACTCCGGTAAACCGGGAAATAAAGGTCGACACAACAACAGTGGTTCGTCTCCGAGAGGCCCGTTCTTCGGTCAAAAACCTTTATGACACAGGGGTGTTCAACCGTGTTTCGGTATCGGCAGAATCCTCCGCCGAGGGAGATGACAAACGTACCCTCCTGAAGTTCTCACTGGATGAAAAACCCGCCTCGGTGCTCCGCATAGGACTTCGTTACGATGAAACCAGCAATGCCCAGTTCCTGCTTGATTACAGGAATGAAAACCTTGCAGGAACAACCAACTCGCTGGGAGGATGGCTGAAAGTTGGCAGGAAAAACAATGTGGCGAACATTGAGTACAACATGCCACGCATCGGCTCGACCAACTTCACCATGTCTTCAAGGCTGTTTTACGACAAACATGATTTTGAGCATGCAAACATTGTCTTCGACAAACAGTTTTTCCACACCCGCTCATTCAGCAGCGGCTCTTATGACATTCAGAAATATGGCTTCAGCACGGCATTCGGCACCCGAATCCGTAAAAACGGAAAGTTCATTGCCGACATCACCCTCCAGAACTCCAGATCAAGCACTGATAGGGAGGGGCTTGAGGGATTCGAGACAGAGACCATGGATCTGCTCTCCATCGGCTCCCGGCTCACCATAGACTCCCGCGACAACGCCCTGATAGCAACAGCGGGAAACTATACCGACCTTCGCTACGCCATCACCACGCCGGCCATGGAAAACAAGAATCCCTTCTGGCAATTCTCCGGAACGCATGAGCACAACATCCCCGTCGGCGAGCGCACAACCCTGCAGCTCTCAGGCATGTTCGGAGTAAGCAGCGTCGCAGTCCCCCTCTCGGAAAAGTTTTTCCTCGGCGGTCCGGGAACATCCTACAGCCGTCGGTTCATCGGTCTGAAGGAAAATGCCCTCCCGGGCAACAACATTGCTTCGGCGGGGCTGCAGCTTCAGTACCAGCCACCATTCGACATCATCTTCCCCGCTGCGCTCCGCTTCAACTACAATGCAGGAAATGCCTGGGAAAACCGCGACGAGATAGCGCTGGCAAGACTTATTCACGGCATAGGAACCAGCCTTGTCTGGGAAACGCCCATCGGGCCAGCGAGGTTTACCGCAGCAAAAGCATTTTCGTTCCTTCGTGAAGCGGATGAGCAGGAATCATCCACCTTGCGTTTTGCCGACACAGTCTTCTATTTCAGCCTCGGTCACGACTTCTGAACAGATGAAACCATATACATGACAAAACAGGATAGACGACCCGAAATACTGGTGTGCAATGATGACGGCATTGAGGGAGAAGGCATTCATGTGCTTGCCGCCTCAATGAAAAAACTTGGCAATGTAACTGTAGTGGCACCTGCCGAACCACATAGTGGAATGAGTCACGCCATGACGCTCGGCGTGCCTCTGCGCATCAAGGAGTTCCGGCGCAACAACCGTTTTTTCGGACATACCGTCTCAGGCACCCCGGTTGACTGCATCAAGGTGGCCCTGAGCCACATTATGCCCGTAAAGCCCGACCTGATTGTATCGGGAATCAACTATGGAAGCAACACCGCCACCAGCACCATATACTCCGGAACCGTTGCCGCAGCGCTTGAAGGGGCCATTCAGGGCGTCACCTCCATTGCGTTCTCTCTGACCACTTATGAGCATGCCGACTTCGCCTATGCAGGAAAATTCGCCCGAAAGCTTGCCCGCAAAGTGCTGCAGAAAGGGCTGCCTGCTGACACGATCCTTTCTGCCAACATCCCCAATGTCCCCGAATCCGACATTGCCGGGGTGGTTATTACACGACAGGGCCGATCGCGCTGGTCGGAGGATGCAATTGAGAGAAACGACATGTACGGCAATCCCTACTACTGGCTGAACGGAACCCTGAGGCTGCAGGACAGCGAGATGGACAAGGATGAATATGCCGTCCGGCGGAACTTCGTGACCATCACCCCCCTCTCCTTCGATTTAACCAACAGGGACTTTCTCGGCACACTTGAACAATGGAAACTGCAACAATAATCGCGTGAACACATTTCTTCTCGACTACCGCCACATCCTGACCCCGAAAAAAGGATTTTCACAGCTTTTCCGTGACTATACCGCTGAAGGGGCACACCGCAACACCCTTCTGGCAGAATGCTTTCATCTCGACTATCAGAAAGAGGCGGATTACTACCGGCAGCTCGGCCTTCTCTCCTCAAGACGCTTCAACCGCGACGCCCTGGTCGACATGCTCCTCGCTCAGAACAGAAGCTACGGATGCACTCCCCTGCAGGAGCAGGAGATAGAAAAACTCCGTTCCCCGCGGTGCATGGCGGTCGTCACCGGCCAGCAGCTTGGACTCTTTACCGGCCCCCTCTACACCATATACAAGGCACTGACGGCAATTGTGTTTGCCGAACGCCAGAAATCCCTGTTTCCAGAATATGATTTTGTTCCCGTTTTCTGGCTTGAGGGCGAAGACCACGACTATGATGAAGCTGCCACAACAGCACTTTTCAGAGGCAACAGTGTTACAAAGTTCAGGGCCGACACAACTCTGCGCGAGCAGGACCAGATGACGGCAACCACCATCTTCGACAGCTCCATCCAGGAAACTCTCAACGGGTTCCTTGAAGCGCTGCCGGAGAGCGACTTCCGGGAGGAAATTGCCGCACTCCTGAAAGGGTGCTACAGGCCGGGAGCAACTGTTGAGCACGCCTTTGCCTCCACACTGATGCGGCTGATGCACAAACAGCCGCTGATACTGCTCTCCAGCTTCGATCCGGCCTTCAAACAGCTCTCAGCCGAGATCTTTGCAAAAGAAATAGACACCGCGCCGGCAACATCCTACAATGTGGTTGCACAGAGCTCCAAGCTGGAACAGTTGGGTTACGGGGCACAGACCAAACCGCGGGCGGTCAACCTCTTCAGCCTGAACCATCTGGGGCAGAGGGAAAGAATAGAAAAACCTTCAGGGGAAACATTCACCATTGCCTCCGGCCGGCAGCAGTTCTCAAAACACCAGATGCTTGAAGCGGCGCAGGACCATCCCGAACGGTTCAGCCCCAATGTGGTGCTTCGCCCCATTGTGCAGGATTTCGTGCTCCCCACCTTCGCCTACATCGCCGGACCCGGAGAGATCAGCTATCTGGCGCAGTACCGAAAAAATTACGAACATTTCGGCATCACCATGCCCTTCATAGTCCCTCGCGGAAGCTTCACACTGGTGGAGCCGAAAATCAGCCGCATCATGGACAGAATGCTGCAGGTAACCGGCCGACCCGGCTTTTCACGGCAGCAGATCTACCATGCCGTCTTCAGCGAGCTTGAAGCAATGAAAACCAAAGCCGTGGCAATGGCTGAAAACCGGACAATTGAGCCTGTATTTGAACAGGCGAAACAGGAGATTCAGAACGCACTGGACGCTCTGGGACCGGTGCTCTCGAAAATAGATCCGACGCTTGAGGGAATGCTTGCGGCCTCAAAGGCGCAGGCCGGGAAAATTGTGGAGGGAATAGAGCAGAAAACCTGGAAGGCGGGGCGGAGAAAACACGATGAACTCCTCGACCAGATACAGAGAGCTGAGACTGCACTCTTCCCTGAAGGGATACCTCAGGAAAGGCTCATCAATGTTTTTTATTACCTGAACAAATACGGTATGAGCCTTATCGACACGCTCAAAAACCAGCTGCAGGGCCATGCCACGGAGTCCCACATCATTGTGGAACTGTAGAACTTCCCGGACGGGAACCCTCAGGAGCTGCAGAGCGAAATACCATCATTGCTCTCCCGGCTGAGGAGCTGACAGCAACGACAGACGAGAATGCGGAGTTCATCTGCGGAAATCCCTTCACAGAGCTTCTCTACAACAGCAGCAATCTCTTTCTGGTACTCCTCGGTTTTGGGTAATTGGAGCCCCCGTTTTTTATGGATATACTGTGATACGGCAGCAGGGGTCACACCCAGAATCTTTGCAGCCTGTGACTGTGTCATACCGGTCTTCACAAGACCTATGGCAATATCGGCGCGAATTTGCGGCAAATGGTACCAAACGGCTTTTTCGCAGGGAAATATCACGATAACTCTGTCTAAAAGGTTACTCTTCAGTCATGAACACTTCATTCAGATCCATAGCCGGCTGGACGCTTCTTCTCCTGTTGCTGATCCAGTTCATTCCTCTCCGCCGCATCAATCCTGCAGCAACAGACAGCAACAGCTTCAAAGCCCCGCAGCCAATACAGCGCGTTGTGAAAACCGCCTGCTACGACTGCCATTCATATGAAACCCACTGGCCCAGGGCAGCGTATATAGCGCCTGCCTCATGGGTCATCTACCGAACCGTGTCGGCAGGCAGAAACGCACTGAACTTTTCTGAATGGGAAAGTGCAAAGAACGAAAAAACAGAAAAATTACGCACAACAATGCTTCAAACTGTTGAAAAGGGGACTGCGCATCAAAGGCTCTACTACCTCTGGAAACCTCAGTCAGCACTCTCGCCCAGAGAGAGAGGAGCTGTCATCACCTGGCTCAAAGCCTCACTTCAAAAACCCTGACAGATGCCTAAAAATTCAGGCAGTACCCCTCTGGATAAAACTTCTTGATAATGGAAATCACCTCTTCAGGATCATCTTCAAGATAGATGAAACCAAGATCGGGGGGGGAAATAAAGCCATTTTCCTGAAGCATCGACTCCTGAACCCACCGATAGAATCCCTCCCAGTAACTTTTCCCCACCAGAATAACCGGGAAGCGCTCACTTTTTCCCGTCTGGATGAGCGTCATCGCTTCAGACACTTCATCAAGCGTGCCGAAACCTCCGGGCAATGCAATAAAGGCCTGTGAGTATTTAAGAAACATCACCTTCCGCACAAAAAAATACTGAAAACTCACCAGTTTGTCAACATCAATATAGCGGTTTGCCGCCTGCTGATTGGGCAATTTGATATTGAATCCGATGGAAACTCCCCCGGCCTCCTGCGCACCTCGGTTAGCCCCCTCCATCACGCCGGGCCCTCCTCCGGTAATGACCGAAAACCCCTCCCGGGCAAGCATGCCTCCGAGCGTCCGGGCAAGTTCATATTCCCCGCTCCCCTCATCCACCCTCGTTGAGCCGAACACGCTGACAGCGGGTGCCGCATCACCCATAACTTCAAATCCGCTGACAAACTCAGCCATTATTTTAAAAACGCGCCACCCGTCAACCATAAAGTCACTTCCCTTCTCACCCTGACCGGAAAGCACAGGCGGAGAAACGGGTTTTCGGGGCTCTTTGCCCTGATTTATTTTATCCATTGAACAGCTCCCCGTGGTTGAGATGCTAGAGTTCCAGAAAGTTCCGGATAAGATGCCGGCCCTCGTCGGTCATGATGGACTCGGGATGAAACTGGACTCCGTAGAGTTTGAGCTCCCGGCTGTCCATTCCCATGATGACCCCGTCTTCTGTCCATGCCCTGATGGTCAACTCAGCCGGAAGAGTTGCGCGTTCAACAATCAGCGAATGATAACGGGTTGCAATAAAGGGGTTGGCAAGATCCCTGAACACACCCTCTGAATCATGGAACACCGGTGAGGTTTTGCCGTGCATGATATGCTCCGCACGAACCACCCTGCCTCCAAGTGCCGCCGCAATGGACTGATGGCCGAGGCAGACGCCGAGCAGGGGGATTGTCTCCTTCACTGCATTGATGAGGTCAACAGATATGCCGGCTTCGTCAGGAGTTCCAGGCCCCGGAGAAATCACAATCTTTTCAGGAGCGATAGCAAGAACCTCCGCAACACTCAGCTCATCGTTGCGGAATACCCTGACCTCGGCACCAGACAGGCCGATATACTGCACCAGGTTATAGGTGAAGGAATCATAATTATCAACAACAAGAATCATCTGTACTGCATTGCTTAAGAGTTATTCCGGAATACTGTGATTCGGAGCATCGGCCATAAAACGAAAC
This sequence comes from Chlorobium phaeovibrioides, assembly GCF_003968655.1. Classification (GTDB taxonomy): domain Bacteria; phylum Bacteroidota; class Chlorobiia; order Chlorobiales; family Chlorobiaceae; genus Chlorobium; species Chlorobium phaeovibrioides. The sequence goes on from NZ_RXYK01000011.1 coordinate 19,317, forward strand.
AGCGCTTCGTAGGCGGCACTCATCACCACACCCCTGCGGGCCATTACTTTTCGGGCGGTCTGTACCGCAGGCTCAATGCCGTAGGCCTCAAAGCCCCCGCTGCCACCCCAGGCAAATGAGGGAATCTCCTTCGGAGGAAACCCTGCGCCAAACACATTGGCTGCCATACCGGCCACGGTTCCTGTATTGAACGCCGAATTGATGGCAGAGCGGCTGTGCTCGCCCATCAGCAGACCAAGAAACTGAAGCCCTGTCTCATAGTGCCGGCCACCCTGAAGAATACGAACCGCGCTGTAGTTGTTTTTCAAGTCGGAAGTACTGGTTCCGGCACCAAGATTGCACCAGTGCGAAAGATAGGAATGACCAAGAAACCCGTCATGCTGCTTGTTGGCATAGGCTTCAATGATGCAGTCCTCCACCTCGCCTCCGATTTTCGAACCCCGTCCGATAGACACATTACTGTATACCCTGGCACCCGCTTTTATTCTGCATGAGGAACCGGCATAGACATTCTGCATCACCACTGCCTGCGGTTCAACAATGGCGCCCTCGCCAATGGCAACAAACCCCTCCCCGCCGTCTATCACCGCCCCGGCACGCACAACTGCTCCCGGTGCCACAAAAACATTTGAAGGGTTGACAATCACGGCCGAAGGGTGAACAGCTCCCTCAATACGGCCAAGCGGAAGGAATGAGGCATCGCGCAACAGTTCATCGGTATGGAGGGCAACCGCATCCCAAAGAAACGAGAGCAGGCGGAACCCCTCAACTGAAATGCAGCGAAGGTCGGCCTTCAGCCGTTCCCCGTCAAGACAATCGTCAAAAAGGCCATCTGCGTCAAGAACAAGCGACGCAGGGAGACGGGCAAAGAGCAGTTCACCATCCTGCACCAGTGCGGTTCCGCTTTCGGGAACGCTGCGTGCAATGAGTTCCCCCACTGCCGCATCGCAGATAATCCGTCCGTTTACAAGCAGAAGATCATCATCAACCACACTGTTGACCTGAACATCGGGGAAACTCTCCCTGTAAACAGGGGCCAGAGCGCGCCGGAGATGGAACGAAAGATTCATGCCCGGCAGATGCCGCTCAAACTTCTCGCGAATGGTCCGGCACCCTACAGTCATCCCGTAGACCGGCTTGAGCGCGACAAGAGGCATCAGTCGCCGCACTTGTCTGTCTTCAAAGAGAACTACCTGCATAATTCATTCATCTCATTTCACAATGGGTGCCGGTGGGTATTTTCAATATGCATTTTAAACGCCGTATAACCTATAAGCGCACACATGAACAACATAGACGATACTCATGGGAAAAGACCCTTGCCGCCCACAGGATTAAAAATAAAAACAGCACCACGCAAAGCCAACGCAAAAGCAGTGCGCCACAGAACAAAAAAGCAATAACACCATGCGTCTACAGCAAAGCGGTGTATTCATGAGGAAATAACGAACCAGCCCCAAAACACTCATATTACTGTACCATCCGCACCACGAAAGAGTGTTTTTCACCGAAACAAGTAAAAAACATTCTTCTTTTAGTAAAAAATTGCCGATATTACACCAAACAATGCGCCAGACAGGCGCGAATTACTGTACCCCCCATCAATACGGTATCCATGCAGGGCCGCAATCTAAACAGTACATCTGACACCATCTGGGAAAGCAACCACAGCAGTGAAGGCTACAGGAAAAAACTGGCCCTTGTTGAAAACAACATACTGTTGAGCTGGGTTGAGGCTGAAGAGGATATCATCCTTGACATCATGGACCTCAACATGCTGCAGCAGGCCGTCAGAGATGCAAAACTTGAAACAACACCGGTCATACTGCTCTATGATCTCAGCCATATCGGCCGCATAACGCTCAAGTACAAACAGTCAATAGCTGATCTCATCTTCAATTGGAAATCGGGGATAGATCTCATAGTTTTTTTCAACATACCCGAACCCATTCGGATTCTGACAGAATCTTTTGCAGCTGTCGTCCCTGACACCATCCCTGTTCTTCAGGCAGGAAGTTATGACGAAGCTCTCTTTGCGGCACGGGCCCACAATGCCGGCAGTGCCTTGGTTCTCAATGGCGAAAGCACTCTTACGAATGAAGAGTCTGCCGCCAAAAACGAATTTCTTGCGGCTGTCGCAAGAATATCATGGATGGGTATGCTTGATCAGCATATTTCTATCCCTGCACACGAAAGCCGCGATCACTCTTACTTCAAAGCGCTGGAGGCCCTGCAGTCCGACCTCAGGATAAAAGAGAAAGAGAAAGAACGCGAACTTGATCAACTCACAGCCAACCTTGAACAGCGAATAACACACATGGTGATAAAAATGAATGCACAAACCGAAATGAACAGAAAAGCCGGTCGTGACTCCGAAAAGGAAATTGCAGAACTCAAATCCCGCATTGCCAGTCAGGACATTGAACTGACAAGAGTATCAACGGCAATCGCAGAAAAAACCACAGCCCTGCGCAACCTTCTCGATCAGATTTACGCTCTGGAGATTGACCCGACACAGAAACGCCAGATGACCGATGCCTGCCTGAGCCTTATTGAAACGGAAACCATTGAAAAAAGGCTCAACATCGAGCTGACCGAATCCGATTCAGTCTTTCTCTCAAAGCTGCAGAAAAAGCATCCCAACCTCAACCAGCGGGAGCTTCGCATCAGCCTGCTTGTCAAACTGAACTACGACACGCGCGAAATCGCCCGCTCCGTCGGTATTTCAACAAGAGGAATGGAGAGCATCCGCTACCGCATGCATAAAAAACTCGGTCTTGGGAAACATCAGTCAATCAAGACCTATCTGTCCGACCTGGCAGTCACCATGTAACAGCCTTAAGCAACTCTCCTCTCCCGCCATGCAGGCAGAGAGAGAAAGACACGGGAGGGGAGAAGTCAGGCAATGCAGAGGCTTTTGATGTTGACAAACTCGCGTATGCCATAGCGGGCAAGTTCACGCCCATAACCAGATTGCTTTACCCCGCCGAATGGCAGCCTGGGGTCAGACTTGACCATACCGTTGATGAAACAGCTTCCCGCATCAAGCCTGTCTGCAATGGACAGCGCGCGCTCACGGCTGGAGGAAAAGACTGCTGAACCGAGTCCGAAAGGGGTATCATTGGCAATGCGGACCGCCTCATCATCGTCCTGCGCCTCAATCAGTGTGGCAACCGGCCCGAACAACTCTTCGCTGTATGAAGCCATGCCGCGTTTCACTCCGGCAAGCAGGGTCGGTGGATAAAAATATCCTTTCCGTTCCGGAATCGTTCCGCCTGTGAGCAGCCGGGCTCCGCCCCGAACACTGCGCACAACCTGATCATGCAGCTGCAGGCGCAAATCTTCTCGGGCAATCGGCCCCACCTCCACTCCCGCTTCAAACGGGTCGCCCATGAGAGCACCCTGCATGCGTTTGAGGAGCAGTGTTTCAAATTCATCAACAACTGCGCTGTGAACAATGAACCGCTTGGCTGCAATGCAGCTCTGTCCGCTGTTCAGAAGGCGGGATGCAGCGCAGTGGTTCACCGCCGAGTCAATGTCGGCATCGTCAAGTACGATGTAGGGATCGCTGCCGCCAAGTTCCAGCACGCTGCGCTTCAATGCACGCCCCGCTTTTGTGGCAACAGCACGGCCCGCTTCCGTACTCCCGGTTACCGATACGGCACAGACCGATGGATGGTCAATGATGAATCCTGTCAGCCGGTCAACATCGTCAAGATCAATATGAACTGCCCGGTAAAGATGTTCAGGAAATCCAGCCCTCCGCAGCAGGCTCTCCATGGCTATGGATGATCCTGTCACATTGGGGGCGTGCTTGAGCAGAACGCCATTGCCGGCCATGATTGCAGGAACGGCAAAACGGAACACCTGCCAAAAGGGAAAGTTCCAGGGCATGACGCCAAGAACCAGCCCCATTGGCTCAAATTTCACCAGTCCCTGCATCCCGTCCACCTCAGTCTCTTCAGGCTGCAGAAACTGCTCGGCGTGAAGGGCGTAATAGTCGCATACCCAGGCAGATTTCTTTACCTCCGCCACAGCCTGCGAAAGCGGCTTGCCCATTTCAAGGCTTATCAGTTCAGCATGCCTGTCAGCCTCCTCGGTGAGCAGCGCCGAGAGGCGCTGCATGCATTCCCGACGGTATAGTGCATCCGTTTTGCGCCAGGTATGATAATGGCTGTCAGCAAGGGCAATAACCGCCCCAAGTTCTTCCTGGTTCATGGCAGGATAGCTTGCCAGAGGCTCTTCTGTCGATGGGTTGATGGTAGTAATCATAGGTAGAAGGGAATTTCAAGAAGAAACAGGTAGTTGGTAAAACTGTAAAGTAGGGGATTTCATCCGTTTGAAAAAACCCAACTCTTCATTGCAGTCTCAAAAGACCATCTCAATCATCCTCTTCGAGTGACTCAAGGAGCAGCAGATAGCTCTCGTAACGGGATGGCTGGATAAGACCGCTCTCCACAGCGTCCCGGACGGCACAACCGGGCTCAACGGTATGGGAGCATGAGGAGAAGGCGCACTCCGGCATAAAGGGAAGAAATTCACTGAAATAAAACCGGAGATTCTCCCTGCTGATGCCCGACAGACTGAACTCCCGGATGCCCGGGGTATCAATGACACGCCCTCCCGAGGGCAGGGCAAGCATCACTGAGCGGCTTGTCGTATGCACCCCTTTGCCGGTCTTGATGCTGGTTTCAGATGTTTTCAGCCGTTCTTCTCCAAGCAGGAGATTGATGATGGTTGATTTACCTACTCCTGAATGGCCGCTGAAAGCCGACACACTGCCGGCGAGAATATCGCGGAGTTCATCAATTCCTGTCCGCTCAAATGCACTGACATAACAGATGTGGCAACCAAGCCCTTCATAGAGCTGCATCACACCCCTCGCCGTACCATCCTCATCAAGGTCCATCTTGTTGACCACAATGACGGGATGAAGCTGCTCAGATTCCGCAAACACAAGGTAGCGGTCAATGAGCCGTTGGCTGAGTGGAGGCTCGAAGGCTGACACCACAACCACAAGCTGGTCAATATTGGCCGCAATGACCTGAATCTTCTCCCTGCTCCGGTTGCGGCGAAGGTCGCGTTTGCGGCAGAGCTGGCTTCGGCGCTTCTCTACCGACACGATAACCGCTTCCGGCATCTCCTTCCCGCTGACTGAATGACGAAGCTCCACCCTGTCGCCAACAGCCACCAGCGACTCATCGTCATTGGCGGAACGGGTCGCGGAAACTGTCCGGCAGCGATACACCACCCCTCCGTCATCTTCCACGAGGTATGATGCCCCTGCAACTTCAACAACCATGCCGGACACCGCTTTTTCTTCCACTGCCGAAGATTTCGTTCCCATGTGGTGTTGTATCACTGTTTTGTTCTTCCCCTCTACCCTATATCCGCAAGAGTGTCCCGTTGATGCAGATGGCGCATATACCAGTCGCGAATCATCCGGTGCCCCGGCTCTCTCAGCTCTCCATCTTCGGCAACCAGACTGAAGGCTGCCTCCCTGGCAGACTGCATGATATCAAAATCCCTCGTCAGATCAGCCATTTTTAATCCGCTGAGGGTCCCCGACTGCTCCTTGCCCAAAAGATTCCCCGCCCCCCGTATGGCGGCATCAATTTCCGAAATAACAAATCCATCGGTGGTGGAAGCCATGGCATCAAGCCGTTCTTTGCCATCAGAGGTCAGTTTTGCATAGAGCAGAAAGCAGCTTGAGGCTTGAGTGCCCCGGCCGACGCGTCCCCTCAACTGATGCAGTTGCGCAAGACCGAACCGCTCGGCATGCATAATAACCATAACTGTAGCGTTCGCAACATCAACCCCGACCTCAATGACCGTCGTACCCACAAGAATATCAATCAAACCGCTGCGGAACTGCTCCATGACCACCTCTTTCATATCAGGGGTCATCTGTCCATGAATGAGCCCGAGACGAAGGTCCGGGAAAACAGAAGCCGACAGCTCATCAAAACTCTCGACCGCCGCCTTAAGGTCCACCTTTTCAGACTCTTCAACCAGAGGATAGACAATATAGCCCTGCCGACCTGCCGCCACCTCGGCACGAAGGAACTCAAACACGCGCGGCTTATCAGCCTCCTGCTGTACAAGAGTGCGAACCGGCTGTCTTCCGGTGGGCATTTCGCGGATGAGGGAAACATCAAGATCGCCGAACACCCCCATGGTGAGAGTCCGGGGAATGGGGGTTGCGGTCATGAGCAGAACATGCGGGTGCTGTGCTTTATCCTGCAAGGTTTTTCGCTGCAGAACGCCGAACCGGTGCTGTTCGTCAATGACCACCAGCCCCAGACTGTGAAAATCCACATCGTGCTGGAGCAGGGCATGGGTTCCCACCGCAATATGCACTCTTCCTTCCCGGAGCTCCATGAGCAGCGCCTCGCGAACCTTTTTTGGCTGACGGCCGGTCAAGAGACAGACCTGAATGCCCAGAGGCTCGAACAACCGCTTCATTCCAAGCCAGTGCTGCACGGCCAGAATTTCAGTAGGTGCCATAAAAACCGACTGCAGATTGTTGTCGGCGGCAAGCGCCATGGCGAACATGGCAACAATGGTTTTCCCCGATCCCACATCACCCTGCACCAGCCGCTGCATAGGGCTCTCCCCTTTGAGGTCGCGATAAAGTTCACGGATTGCATTTTTCTGGGCGCCAGTCAACGAATAAGGCAGAGCTGCATGAAGGGCTGCAGTGAACTCACCCGAATGGCTGAATTGCACAGCCGTTCGGGTATGTCGAAGAGCGCGGCGGCGAAGCGCAAATGAGAGCTGTGCATAAAACAGCTCAGTCCACTTCATCCTGTACTCCGCCATCTGGAGCCGTTCGGGAGAAGAGGGTTGATGAAGTTCACGATAGGCCTCTGAGAGCGGCATAAGACCATGGGCCTTCAGAATCCCGCTGCTGAGGTTCTCGGTGCCGCCCGGCTGCCGAATGTCAAAAGCGCGGGCAATAAGTCCCCGAAGCTGCCGGGAGGCGAGCCCCGAACGCTTCATTGCCTCGCTGGTTGGGTAGAGCGGAATGATTCTCCCAGTATTGAAAAGCTCCGCGTCACTCCCCTCTTTGTCTCCATCCGCGCCCTCTCTGCCGAGACGGTCGAAATCGGGATGCTGCATCTGCGCCTGCCGGCCAAAATAGCCAACTTTGCCATACACCGCCAGAATGTCGCCGGGAACAATAGCACGGGAGAAATACCGGGCTCCTCTGAACCAGGTTAAATCCAGCACACCCGAACGGTCAGCCAGCTTTACCTTGAAACGCGCCATTCCCCGCCCCCCCTGCTCAATACCTGCAGAACGAACCGTCCCCACAACCGTCGCCATTTCGCCCATCCGAAGCCCCGCAATGCTGTTCATTGCCCGGCGGTCAAGGTAACGGCGCGGCCAGTAGTCAAAAAGATTTTCAAGGGAGCTGATGCCAGCCTCTTGGAGAATTTCAATTTTTTTGGGTCCAAGCCCCTTCAGGGCCTGCAGGGAAGAATTATCCTGCATAGGCAATCAAATTGTAACTGGACAGGAATTCTTGTATATTAGCACCTTTCTTATTTTAATACCGGATACAACAAGTTTATTGTACGATAAAGTCAACGAAAAGTCATGAAACAAGATATTCATCCCAAGTACACCGAGGTTACCGTCAACTGCGCCAACTGCGGCAACACCTTTGTAACCCGTTCAACACGGGACTCCATCAAGGTCGACATCTGCAGCAACTGCCATCCCTTCTACACAGGCAAGCAGACCCTTGTTGACACCGCCGGACGCGTCGACCGCTTCAACAAGCGTTTCGCAAAATCGGCAGCATCACAGGCTCAGGCAAAATAAAAGCGCCTGACGGTTTCAGCATAACAAGCACCAACCCACAGGATTCACCATGAGTGTCAGAGAAGTCATTCAGAAAAACGAAGCCAAACTCAAGAAAACCATTGAGGCATTTCAGCATGAAATTGCTTCAATCCGGACAGGTAAGGCGACAACAGCCCTCCTTGACCGGGTCAAGGTAGAGGCTTACGGTCAGCTGATGCCCCTCAAACAGGTGGGTAATATCGGCGTAGCCGATGTTCACACACTTATGGTGCAGGTCTGGGACAAGGGAATGGTCGGCCCGGCTGAAAAAGCGATCAGGGACGCCAACCTCGGGCTCAACCCCGTGGCTGAAGGCCAGAGCATTCGGGTCTCCATCCCGCCTCTTACCGAAGAGCGAAGAAAAGAGTTCGTCAAACTCACCAGAAAGTTCGGTGAAGACTCAAAAGTATCACTCCGCAATCTCAGGCGCGATATGATACAGGAGATAGAAAAACTGGAAAAAGAGAAAACCATCGGCGAAGACGAAAAGAACCGAGGGAAAAAAGATGCTGACGAGCTTCTGCACAAATACGAAAAACAGATCAACGAGCTGATCAGTCATAAAGAAAAAGAGATCATGGAGGTGTAAGGGTATTGCGGTTTCCTGTAAAATACTCCTTCATCGCCCTGAAACTCTCCTTCCCATTCAGCAGCCCGCTTATCATGCCCAGCACCGCAGCGGCCCCGGTCGCAAAAAAGAGCGGTCGGGCTGAAATGTTATTGGTATAATAAATGGCCGCAATCCCCCTCTCCTTGGCAAAACTGTCAAGCGAAGTGGTGCCGATAACGAGGTCGGGCTTCAGGCGCACAACTGCCTCCATATCATCCTCAAGATATTTCCTGTAGCAGATTTCCGTACCCAGCATGCTGAGCACCCGATGGTCGTCCTCGCCCAGCACAGTACGGGCTATTGAAGTTGATGCATAGGGCACTTCAAGCCCCGCTTCCAGCAGAAGACGGACAACCGGCAGTTCATTGCCCTCATACCCTGCAACAATCACTCTGCCGCTGAGCCCTCCGAACCGTCCCAGAACCTCGCGAACCTTCTCCGACTCCTCAAGAGCCACCGCTTCAACGGCTGCGCTGTCAAGATCAAGCGCCGCTCCGATATCACGAATCCACTGCGCTGTTGCATTGGCACCTATGGGGTTGCCGCCGATAATCTTCACCCCATGCTCCCTGAAGAGGTCAACCGTTTTTCCATAAAAGGGATGCAGTACGGCACATGCCTCAGCCTGGCCGGCATCAACATAGTCCTCAAGCGCCCTGCCCGGCAGTGTCACCACAGACTCTACCCCGATCTTCTGCAGAATGGTGCCTATGGTCATGGCGTCAAGCGGGAAGATCTCACCAAGAACAACCAGCGACTTGGGTTTGCGAGGCTCACCAAATGCACCGAACCGCTTCAGCAGGGTTGCTGCAGCAACATCTTTTGCCTCCGGATGGGTTCGGATCTGAAATGCCGGAAGCCGCACAAGCAGCACCTCTGCATTGCCAGCCTTCTTCGGCAGCAGCTCTTCGGCAATACCCGCGGTTTCAGCCACACAGGTGCTGACAACGGGAATAAAACGGATGGAGGGGTCACGGGCAATCTCCTCTATGGTACGGCGGAGATCATCAATCATGCTGCCCCCTGAAATCTGCACATTCATCAACTCGGGAGATACTATGGACTTGCGTGCTGCATAAAAATGCGAAACAAAGGTAAGTCCATACAGGCAGCCCTGATCGGCAGCAAGACATACCTGAACTCCGTCAATACGGGTCAGAACGCGCAGTCCCCCGAATGCAGGACACATGGACTGCGGATGAAGTGCGTTACATGCTTTTTTTTCCATTCTTCAGAACCTGTTTTTTCACCTCCTGAATGTAAGGGACCGGAACGACAGTCTCCCCCAATGCCCTTACTGCAAGCCGTGCATCGTTTCTGTCGGCAAACCGCCCTGTCCTGATGCGCCAGTACTTCACCCCATTCGCATACGCAGGCCAGAGTGCTGCCTGGATTCCAGTGGAGTCAAGCCGGGCCACCTCACGACGGGCCTTCATTTCGCTGGTATATGTAGCAAGAACAACCGTAAACTCCCCCGCCTCAAGAAGTGCCGGTTGTGCCGGTTCAGGAAGAACGGGTACCGGAGCAGCCACACTGTCGACCGAAACCGGAAGAGGAGATGCTGCAGGCAGTTCAGGCACAGAAACCGGCGGGCTGACCCGGAACATGAAAAGGAGAGCCATGGCTGAAACAACCGCAAAAACAACAGAAACAGCGACAATTTTGAGCATGGGAGATGTGCCGGGAGAAGCAGAGGCAACACGGTTCAAACCTTCATAATCGCTGTTAAGAACAGAGAGCAGACCCTCATCCGCAGTAAAGTCGAACCCTTTTCCGACAGCTCCGAAAGTTCCGAAACCGGCAAGATGAAGATCAAGCCGTTTCTTTCTGGCACGAGAAAATACCTGGCTGAGAGCTCCAGCCATGCGTTCTCCCTGTGCGGCATCGAGACGCATTCCCTCCATCGCCAGACGGAAAGTATCATCTCCTCGGGAACGAGCTTTCCAGACAAGACTTTGGGCCGGAGGAGTGTAAAACCACCCCTCTTCGCCCCGATTCCTGCGGGGAGCAGCAGAGCCGGATGTGAATAGCCCAAGCCCCTTGACGCTGAGCCTTCGATGAAGAAGCAGCTCATGGCACATTGCGCCGGCAAACCCCTTCAGGAGATGTGAGGCGCCCGAGGCATCGGTCTCCAGCAGTTCTGCCAATTCTGTTATGATGCTATGGTCTGTCATGGGAACAAATATAACACTTCTGAACAATCCGTTGACAGGCAAAGGATGGAAGGACGGGAGATTTTTGCTTATTTAGTGAAAGTATCCCTTTTCAGCAACACTCTTCATTGTCCCAACCATGGCGGCATCAATACTCTCGGTCAGCGAACTGACGCAGCAGATAAAACAGGAACTTGAAATCCTCTTCCCCAAGATTCAGGTAAAGGGGGAAATTTCAAATTTCAAGCATCACAGCTCGGGTCACATCTACATGACTCTGAAGGATGAGGGGGCGCAAATTCCGGCTGTCATATGGAAACATGCCGCATCCCGGCTGACCTGCAGACCGGCGGATGGAATGAATGTGATTGCCGAAGGAAGAATCGAGGTCTACCCCCCGTCGGGACGCTACCAGTTCATCTGCACCTCAATCACCCAGGAGGGAGAGGGCGCCCTGCAGCAGGCATTCGCAAAACTCCTTCAGAAACTGGCAGCAGCGGGTTGGTTCAGCGACGAAAGGAAAAAACCGATTCCAAAAATCCCCCAAACCATCGGACTCGTCACTTCCCCAACAGGCGCCGTCATAGAGGACATGGGTAAAGTGCTGCAGCGAAGATTTCCTCCTGCCACTATTCTGCTCTACCCGGCAAAAGTTCAGGGAAGGGATGCTGTTGACTCTCTCATCAGCGGCATCAGCTGGTTCAATGCACAGACAAGCGGGCAGAACCGACCCGATGTCATCATTGTCGCCCGTGGCGGGGGCTCACTTGAAGATCTGCAGGCGTTCAACGAAGAGAGGGTAGCTGAGGCCATTTTCAACTCCCCGATCCCCATCATCAGCGCCGTCGGGCATGAAACCGACTTCACCATTGCCGACATGGTAGCTGACCTGAGAGCTGGAACCCCTTCAATTGCAGCAGAACTGGCAGTTCCCGACAGCCTTGAACTGCTCCGCCACATCACATCTCTGGGCACCACACGGGAGAGTCTGCTCAAAGCAAAGATTGATGGGGCTGAACGGGAAATAGACTCACTCTGCAGCAGCTACGCATTCAACCGCCCCGTGCTCCAGATGCAGCAGCTCTCTGAAGAGCTTGACTCCACAGTTGAACGAATGGCGCGAACCCTGGAAGGCAAACAGAGGGAAACCGGAATGCGCCTTGAAGCGGCCGCCCGGCATCTGGGGCTTCTCGACTACAGGAAAACACTTGAACGGGGATATACGCTGGTCAGAAGGAAAGGACACATGGTCACCTCGGCAAAAAACCTGCGTCCTGAAGAAACGGTTGAGCTGCTCTTTCACGATGGCACACTGCCGGCTGAAATCAGGAGCGGGACTCCTTCCTGAGAATGGAACGCACCAGCTCAAGATCCTCAGCGGTGTTGACGCCTGGCTGGTCAAGAGTGGTAACCACACAGCGAATGCTGAACCCGTTCTCCAGCAGCCGGAGCTGCTCAAGCGACTCCGCCGCCTCAAGCATCGATACAGGCAGTGCCGCAAATTGCTGCAGAACATCCCGTCCAAACGCATACATCCCCACATGACGGTAAAACACAAGAGAAGGGGAATTGTTGCGCATAAAGGGAACCGGACTGCGCGAAAAATAAAGCGCGTTGCCTTTCCTGTCAAGCAGAGCTTTAACGATATGCGGATCCTCAATCTGCTCCCGTTCATCCGGGCGCAGGGCAAAAACAAGCGTGGAACAGTCAGGAGGGTCGGCAGCAAAAAAGGGACTCAGAACCAGATCAATGGTATCGGGACTGATGAGGGGTTCATCGCCCTGCAGGTTCACGAACACATCTCCTTCAATGTTCCGTGCCGCCTCGGCAATCCGCTCCGTGCCGCAGCTTGCTGAGGGAGAGGTCATCACAACTTCGGCACCCCGCTCTTCAAGTACCGAGGCTATGTCGCGGCTGTCGGTAGCCACAACCACCCGTTCAGCAAGCGTGGAACGCATCGCCTGACGCCATGTGCGCACAATGAGGGGCTCCCCCTCAAGATCAGCAAGCATTTTCCGCTCAAGACGGCTTGACTCAAGCCTGGCGGGTATAAGAATGACTGCCTTCATGAAAGCCCTTCAGATAAAAGAATTGTCATTACAAACCAAACCTCTCAAAGGCCTCTTCCGCCTCACGGGAACTCACCCCCTCAAGCATCACCGACTTGCTCCGCGAACTGCGGCCCGAAACAACATGAACACGGCCGTCGGCAATCCCGAACATGCCGGCAAACAGCCGGCAGCACTCTCTATTGGCAGCATCATCTACAGGCGCAGCCTTCAGGGTTATTTTCAACCCGCCCGCATAGGGACCGGAAACAGCGGTTTTGGAAGCCCGGGGCTGCACCCTTACCGAAAAGAGAGCATTCCCCTTTTTTTCACGAACGGCAACCACCCGCATTCTCAGCCAAGAACCTTCGGAACCCGGAAAAAACGATCCTGACTGTCGGGAGCGTTGCTGAGCGCAGCTGCATTGGCAATCGGCTCATGCTCCTCGTCCGCACGAAGCACATTTTTCTGGTCATGGATATTGCTCAACGGAAGAACCCCTTCGGTATCAACCTCGTTGAGGGTATCGACATAGTGCAGAATGGTGTTGAGTTCGTCAGTCATCTTGAGCGCCTCATCATCACTGAAACGAAGCCGGGCCAGTTCGGCTATATAGGTTACATCATCTATGGTAACAGACATATCGTCACAATCTTTTAAATTGAATTAAATAAAGGGACCATTAACAGAAAAATCAGAGTCTGCAGGTATCATGCATCTGCTCTTCCGCCTTGTTTCTCGGTCGTGAGTCCACCGCCACCCAATCGCGCTCCCCCTCACCAAGATAGATCTGACGGGGACGGGCAATTTTCTGGTCGGTGTCCCTCACATGCTCGCTCCACTGCGACAGCCACCCCGGAATCCGTCCGATGGCGAAAAGAACAGGGAACATGTCCATCGGGAATCCCATTGCCTGATAGATCAGGCCGGAATAAAAGTCAACATTCGGATACAGCTTCCGAGAAATGAAATAATCGTCCTCAAGGGCTATCTTCTCAAGCTCAAGGGCAATATCAAGCAGGGGGCTGCGCCCGGTCTCTTCAAACACTTCGAAGGCAATTTTCTTGATGATTTTCGCCCGTGGGTCATAGTTTTTATAGACCCTGTGACCAAATCCCATAAGACGGCCTGAGCCAGCCTTGACTGACTTGATGAACTCCGGAACCCTGTCAACAGAACCTATCTCCATCAACATGCGGATAACCGCCTCGTTGGCTCCGCCGTGTTTGGGTCCGTAAAGAGCAGCACAGCCCGCGGCAACAGCCGTATAGGGGTCTACACCCGAACTGCCCACGGCACGCACGGCATTGGTCGAACAGTTCTGCTCATGATCGGCATGCAGGATGAACAGCACATCAAGCGCCCGTTCCAGAACCGGGTTCGGCGTATAACGAAGCTCGGTCATGCGGAACATCATGGATAGAAAATTGCCCGAAAAACTCAAGTCATTGTCGGGCTGGACATAGGGAAAACCCATGCTGTGGCGGAAACTCATGGCCGCCAGCGTGGGAATTTTGCCGATCAGGCGGCGAATCTGCAGCTTGCGGGAATCAACATTGCCGATATCCTTGGCATCGGGATAAAATGTAGAGAGCGCTCCAACCGTTCCCACAAGAATGCCCATGGGATGGGCATCATAACGGAACCCATCCATGAACTTCACCAGATTTGAGTGGGTCATGGTATGATGGCGGATGTTGTATGTCCACTGAGCCAGCCGCTCCTGATCGGGCAACTCTCCCTTGATGAGCAGATATGCCGTTTCAAGAAAGGTGCTGTGCTCGGCAAGCTGCTCAATGGGGTAGCCGCGATAGCGCAGAATACCGCGATCGCCGTCAATAAAGGTAATGCTGCTTTTGCATGAGGCCGTGTTCAGAAAACCGGGATCATAGCCGAGCAGACCGAAATCATCATCCGACACCTTGATCTGGCGGAAATCCATGGTTTTGAATGCACCGTTCTCAACGGGCACTTCATAGGTTTTTCCTGTCCTGTTGTCAGTCACAGTCAGCGAGTTTCCTGAATTGGCAGTCGTCATAAGTATCTGGCTTTACATGAAGAAAAGTTCAGGGCGTGTTTCAGGAGAATGTGTCAAAATAGAGAAGAAGAGACGCAAATAAAAACAGAAGCATCAGGGGTGTTGGCGAATGAAAATTCTTTTTGGATTTTACGGGAGAGCTGCCTACATTAATCACTCTTTAACGGAGCTGTAGCTCAGTCTGGTTAGAGCGCCTGCCTGTCACGCAGGAGGTCGCGGGTTCGAGCCCCGTCAGCTCCGCTGAAAAAAAGGTCCCTTTTACAGGGGCCTTTTTCATTTTCATCAATGCTTCATGTTTTTTTCCGCCGGTCGCGCAGGTATATCGACTTTGACTGCCCCTCTCCCTGAATGCGTTCATCAATATCGAACAGCTTTGTTGCCGCAATAAGTTCGGCAAGCTTCCCGTATCCGTAATTGCGGGGATCAAACTCAGACGACTGTTTGGCAATATTGCTTCCGGTAGCCGCCAGATGGGCCCATCCGCTCTCATCCGACGATGCGTCAACAGCATTTCTCAACAGACGCACCAGACGGGTATCCTGCTTGAGCTCAGCAGATGATTTCCGCTTGATGGTTTCATTCTCATTGATTTTCTCGCGCAGAACCTCGGTGTAGATGAACTTGTCGCAGGCCGACACAAAAGGAGCTGGCGTCTTTTTCTCTCCGAATCCATACACAATAAGCCCCGACTCCCTAATTCTCACAGCAAGTTTGGTGAAATCACTGTCACTCGATACAATGCAGAACCCATTGAATCGGCCGGTATAGAGCAGATCCATGGCATCAATTATCATGGCGCTGTCGGTGGCGTTTTTGCCTCTGGTATAGCCAAACTGCTGAATCGGCTGTATGGAAAACTCCAGAAGAACCTCCTTCCACCCTTTCAGCGCAGTGGAGGTCCAGTCACCGTATATCCTTTTCACATTGGAAGTTCCGTACTTGGCAATTTCAGCCAGAAGCCCCTCAATTATTGAGGGTTGCGTATTGTCGGCATCAATCAGCACCGCAAGCCGTTCGGATTTTTCAACTGCCATCGGCACACCCCTTTCCCGTTGATATTGATTCTTCCCTGGACCCGTCCCCTCAACTCCTTATCCAGAATACCACTCACAATGAGAAAGTACACAGATGGGATGCCATCAGGAAATATTTCCTGCCGAGGCGGGGGGAAGGGAAAAGGGAAGATTGGCAGATACGGTGGCAAGTGTTTATATTTTATTGCACAGACCCGTGGAAAGCTTCGCACAAACGATTGATTTGACCTGCCGCCCGATGACGCACACAAACAACCGATACACATCATATTCCAGAGTAATTCTACCCATACTCTGCCTTGCAGGAGTTATCATGCTTGGCGCATGCAGCCAGAAAAACAACAACATATCCGAGCTGCAGCAGGAGGTATGGAAAAATCCGGAAGACACAGCCGCCATGCTGCGTCTTGGCAATGCCTATGCACAACAGAACCGGTATGATGAAGCGGAGGAAACCTACAAAAACGCCCTTGCTCTCGACCCCGAACTGGACGCAGCCTACCACTCTCTGGGAGCAGTTTCCTTCAACCGGCAGGACTACCCCCGGGCACGGGAATGGTTCAGCCTCCATCTTGAGCGCTCACCCAAAGACTCTCTGAGACTTTATGACCTCGGCAACGCGCTGATGCAGATGAAAGCGTACGCTGAAGCTGCAGATGCATACGGTGAGGCCATTGACAACAGCCGTTCCTTTACTGAAGCGCATTACAATCTTGCCGTTTGCTTCATCAAGACCGGACGGATGGATGAAGCCCGCCAGATTTATAACTGGCTTCTTGATAAAAACAATTATCTTGCCGTCTCTCTGCAAAACCATCTGCAAGGTGGAAAACAGGCTGATTGAGCACAACCCATGAAACTTTGCCCGACAGGTTGCCCTTATGCATGAGAAGCACCACATCATAATACCCTTCCCAAACCCTCTTCCTGTAGAACAGGCTGTTCAGGCACTTAAAGCCTCACTCCTCGAGTACACCACCGTAACCGCTGACACCCCGGTAGAGAAGCCCGGAACTCTTGCGGTATTCCGTCAGAACATTCCTGCCCTCGACCCCCTCAAGTGGCTCAGTGCACAGAGTCTTTTCCCGCGGATTTTCTGGATGAACCGTGAACGGGACGACATGACGGCAGCCATTGGAGCAGCCGACACCATAACCCATGAAGAAGCCGCAAGCAACGAGGAAAATTTCAGACGGCTCGGCACCGCCATGGCCGGTAAAAGCCCCCATGCCCGGTATTTCGGAGGATTCCGCTTCAACAGCAGCGAAACCGGAGACCCCGCATGGGAAGCGTTCCCGCCACTCTCCTTCACGCTCCCTCTCCTTCAGCTCTCCAGAGAGGGTTCCCTGCATACCCTCACATGCAACCTCTGGATCACAGCGGCTGACGGAACAAAAGCTGCCGTCCACCGGGCCATCAAAGCGCTCGACCAGCTGCAGTCTGCTCCCACGCAATCAGATGATGAGCTCCCCTCTCTGCTCTCAGTCACCCACAACCCCACAAGAGATGGCTGGATAAACGCATGCGAGACGGCTCTCAACGCCTTTGCATCCGGAAGCATGCAGAAAATAATGCTGGCCCGCCAGACGGTGCTGGAATTTACTGAAGCGTTCTGTCCGCTCCTCTTCCTCCAGAACTACCCCTACCCCGAAAACACCACATACAGGTTCTATTTCGAACCCTCCCCGGGGCAGGCTTTTTTCAGCTTTACCCCCGAACGGCTCTACCGCCGCAGCGGGCGCAGTCTTGTTACTGAAGCCCTTGCCGGTACCCACTCCAAAAAGAGTGAGGAGCAGGAAGACAGTTATGCCAGAGATGCTCTCCTGAACTCGGAAAAAGATATCAGGGAACACCGGTTTGTGCGGGACATGATTTATGATGAGCTGCGGCCCGCATGCAGCTCGGTTGACATGGAAGAGGAGGTGCGCGTCCTGCAGCTGAACCGTCTGGCGCACCTCTATAACCTCTGCAGGGCGGAACTGAAAGAAGAATTCAGCAACGAACCGGCCGTGCTCTCGCTGATGCACCCGACACCCGCCGTAGGCGGTGTTCCCAAAAAGGAAGCAATGCGGCGCATCCCCGATCTCGAATCGTTCAGCCGGGGCTGGTATGCAGCACCGGCAGGCTGGGTCAGCTCCAATTCTGCAGAGTTCTGTGTCGGTATCCGCTCGGCGCTTGTCAATGGGCGGACAGCCTATCTGTACTCCGGAGCCGGGCTGGTCAAAGGCTCTGACCCGGCAGCCGAATGGGATGAGGTTGAGCAGAAAATCGGCGACCTTATGTCAATAACCAGCCAAAAAGCATGAACAACCCTCAGCTCACCACAGTGTGGAGCAGCGTCATGGTGGAAGAGCTGATCCGGCAGGGAGCATCCTTCTTCTGCATCTCACCCGGATCCCGCTCCACCCCGCTCACGGCCGCCATTGCCCGCAACCCGGAAGCATCCTGGAAAATGTTTCCCGATGAACGCTCGGCAGGTTTTTTTGCGCTCGGCCACGCCCGGGCAACAGGATTTCCGGCTGTCCTTGTCTGCACCTCCGGCACTGCTGTCGCCAACTATCTTCCAGCTGTTGTGGAGGCGTCAAACGACCGCATCCCCATGCTGATTCTCTCAGCCGACAGGCCATTTGAGCTAAGGGAATGCGGTGCAAACCAGACCATCCGCCAGAACGGCATCTTCGGCACCTTTACCCGCTGGCAGATGGAACTGCCGGAACCCTCAACCTCAATCCCTCTGCAATCCCTGCTCTCCACTATTGCGCACGGGGTCGAAAAATCGCTCAATTCCCCCAGAGGCCCCGTCCATCTGAACCAGCCCTTCAGGGAACCCTTTGAACCGGAATCATCCTCCACGCCTGAACCCTGGCTGGAGCCCCTGCAGGCATGGCAGACAGGACGCCGTCCATCAACGGTTGCAGCACAGCCGGAAAAGCATCCTGATATGGACTCCATGAGAACCCTGCGGGAACTGACAGGCAACGCCCGACAGCCACTGATTATTGCCGGCAACAGTACAGATGAAAACGACAGCCGTGCCATAGCGGAATTAGCCGACGACCTGCAGGTACCGCTCTACGCCGACATGACTTCCGGTCTACGCTTCAGCAGCTCAATTCTTCCATGGCAGCAGGCATTTGCCAGCCCGGAGTTCCGGAACGCTTTCCGCCCTGACCTTGTCATCCATTTCGGCGGGGGACTCATCTCCCGTCATCCTTCCGATGCCCTGAAACAGTGGAAACCGGATCATCTTGCCGTCATCAGGAACCATCCCGGCCGCTACTCCCCCGACCACTCCGTCACCCTCAGCATAGAAGCCTCACTCCGCCTCACAGCCGACGCACTCCGGGGATGCAGAACAGGAGCCTCGGCACTCATGGCGCCGGCGAAAAGGTTCTTTACCGAAGCCGACCGGGAAATTGCCGCTGCAACGGCACCCGACCTGCCGGTCAGTGAAATAGGGACCGCACGGATTGTATCGGAACTCCTCCCCCCGGACCACCTGCTTTTTCTTTCAAACAGCATGCCGGTCCGCGCTATGGATACATACGCACATACTGGAAAAGAAAATCCGATTAAAACCGGAACAAACAGAGGAGCAAGCGGAATAGACGGAATCATCTCCACCGCCGCCGGATTTGCCGAAGGGCATGGCCAGCCGCTCTGCCTCATGATCGGCGACCTTGCCTTTCTTCACGACCTGAACGCCCTTTCGCTTATCAACTCTTTGAGGGTGCCCATCCAGCTCATCCTGCTCAACAACAACGGTGGAGGAATATTCTCCTTTCTGCCCGTCTCGGAATTCGACGACATCTTCGAGCCAAATTTCGCAACGCCACAGAACTTCAGTGGCCGCCCGGCCGCGGCAATGTTCGGTCTGGACTACGCCGCACCCCTCACAAACAGCGAGTTCAGAGAGTCCCTTCTCTCCGCATTGAACAGCAACCGGAGTACCATCATTGAAGTTGTCTGCTCCCGCTCTGAAAATGTTCGTCTGCACCGCGCCCTGCAGGCCCGTCTCGGACTCCTTGCCACAGAGGCGTTCTTCATTCCCTGAGGGCCCGGGGAAATTTCTCTTGTGCAATTCCCCGCGAAAAGCGTTACATTTTATTGAATAAATGGGGCGAACGCAAGCCGCAGCACTGGCAACACTGAAGTTGAAAGCCATGTTGGGAGATGTCCTGCTGATCAATGATCAGCATAAGTCAGCAGCCGGAGCAATTCTTGAAAGAATTCTGCACGACTTGAAAAAACAGGAGGCAGAGAACTCCAGCAGTAAATTCGTAGCAGCAATATCGGGAGAGTCAGGCGCCGGAAAATCGGAGCTGTCACACTCGCTTGCTCTGTTGCTCAAGCAGAGCGGCATACGCGTCAAAATTCTCCATACCGACAACTACTACCGCATCCATCCACTGGATCGGCGTGAACACCGCATCAGCAGCAACTATGAATCCGTCGGTGTTGACGAATACGACTGGGACCTTCTCCACCAGCACATTGAAGATTTCCGCAACAGCCGAAGCGCCTCTATCCCCTGCATTGACATCATCACCGAAGAAGTTGACCAGCTGTACACTGATTTCAGCAAGATACAGATCCTCATCATCGACGGCCTCTACGCCATCCGTACCCGGAATGTGGATGTGAAGGTTTTCATCAACCTCACCTATCACGACACTAAACTGAGCCAGATGCTGCGCTGTAAAGAACCCACAGACGGGTACCGCTGGAATGTGCTTGAACGGGAACATCTGCATGTCCGCTCACTGAAACCTCTGGCTGATTTGCATGTGGACGGCAACTACAGGGTGTTTGACCCCATAGTTGTCCAGAATGCCCCCCGGCCATGGCGAAAGCAGGCGGCACACGCCGTCAGACCATCGCACTGAACGGTCCTTCCATCGTCCTCCCCGCAAGTACCTCACGAACCCGCAAGCCCATGCATCCTGTCAACCCGCCTCCGGTTCCCCTCCGTTTCACCGAAATCGGAGACGCCGGACTCCCTGCCATCGTCTTCCTCCACGGCTTCCTCGGTTCAGGCAGCGACTGGCTGCCGTTTGCCAAAGCAATCTCCCGAAAGTACCGCTGCATCCTTGTTGACCTGCCCGGCCACGGAGAGGCCGCCTTTCCCGAAACCCTCACCCCGAAGAACGCTTCGGAAGGGTACTTTACCCGTACCCTCGATGCGCTGGCCGCAGAACTCCAGCGCACTCTCCCCGCCCCATGCTTCCTTGCCGGCTATTCGATGGGGGGAAGAATCGGGCTTGGCGTCGCACTCCGTCATCCCGGACTCTTCCGGAAAGCCTTGATCATCTCCTCTTCACCGGGCCTGCGGACTGAAGAGGAGCGGGCTCTGCGGAGAAAAAGCGACGAGGGTATCGCACGGAAGATTGAAAAGAACTTCGACTCTTTCATTGAATTCTGGTACACCCAGCCGCTGTTCTCAACACTGAAAAACCATCCCCTCTTCAAGGAAGTGGAGGCGGCGCGCAAGCAGGGTTCTCCCCGCAATCTGGCCATGGCACTGCGTCTGCTCGGCACAGGCAACCAACCTCCCTTCCACCGGGAGCTGGAAGCAAACCGCATGCCGATGCTCTTTATGGCAGGTGAAAAAGACCTCAAATTCGTGGAGATTGGCCGCCAAATGGTTACTTTATCAACAAACTGCAGCCTTGAAATTTTCCCGGGCTGCGGCCATACCCTCCACACAGAAAAACAGGAACGGTTTCTTGACCGTCTTACGGATTTTTTCAACACCCAAGAAGAAGCACCATGAGCACAGTACAGTGGACAGCATCCGGCGAGTACAGCGACATCCTCTACCATAAAGCTGAAGGAATCGCCAGAATCACCATCAACCGCCCGGAAGTCCGCAACGCATTCCGTCCCCAGACCGTGGAACAGATGATAGCGGCTCTTTCCGACGCCCGCAACGACGAAACCATCGGAGTCGTCATCCTGACCGGTGCCGGAGAGATGGCTTTCTGCTCGGGTGGAGACCAGAAGATACGAGGCTACGCAGGCTATGCCGACGGCAAAGGGGTGAACCGGCTCAATGTGCTCGACTTCCAGCGCGACATCCGCACATGCCCCAAACCCGTCATCGCCATGGTTGCCGGATACGCAATCGGTGGCGGCCATGTCCTGCACATGCTCTGCGACCTTACCATAGCAGCCGAAAACGCTATTTTCGGCCAGACCGGCCCAAAGGTCGGCTCATTCGACGGTGGCTGGGGAGCAAGCTACATGGCCCGACTTGTGGGTCAGAAAAAGGCCAGGGAGATATGGTATCTCTGCCGCCAGTACAATGCGCAGGAAGCGCTCGATATGGGTCTTGTCAATACCGTTGTACCGCTTGAAAAGCTTGAAGAGGAAACAGTGCAATGGTGCCGGGAAATTCTTGCGAATTCACCCATGGCAATCCGCTGCCTCAAGTCAGCCCTCAATGCCGATTGCGACGGACAGGCTGGGCTGCAGGAGCTTGCAGGCAACGCCACAATGCTCTACTACATGTGCGAAGAGGCCCAGGAGGGGAAAAACGCATTTGTTGAAAAAAGAACACCCGACTTCAGCAAATTCCCGAAACGACCGTGAGCGCGTCTTTCGCATACATCTACCATTACAGCGTTCCTTTTCAGGAGCCAATAACGGTCAAAGGCCACAAACTGAGCCAGAGGAAGGGGCTTGTACTGGCGCTCCAGAGCGAAAACGGAGAACACCGGGCGTACGGTGAAATCGCCCCCCTGCCGGGTCTGCACAAAGAGAGCCTGGAAGCGGCTGAACGGCAGATTGTTGAAACTCTGGCCATGCAGGGCGGACACAAAAAAACACTGGTAACCGAAGGGCTCTTTCCTTCCGTCCGACTCGGCCTTGAAATGGCTGTGCTGAACCTTGAGGCCCTCAACAGCGGAATCTGCCCATTTACCCCGACAGGAGCACAGCCGCTTCCCCGGGTACCGCTCAATGCCCTGCTCTTCGGCAGTCCGACGAAGGTCATGCAGCGTGCTGAAGAGTATATCGAACGCGGCTACAGGACCTTCAAACTCAAACTCACCACAGAGTTGAGGGCAGAGGCGGCGGAAAGCATTACCCGACTCCACGGAAAGTACGGAAACAGCATCACGCTCCGCCTCGATGCCAACCAGTCGATGGCGCTGGACGACGCAGTCCACTTTGCCAACTCCCTTCCCAAAGGAAGCGTCAGCTATATTGAAGAGCCACTCCAGCAACCGCGCGACATCGGTGAGTTCCATGCCCGAACAGGCGTCCGTTCAGCTCTTGACGAAACCCTCTGGCAGAACCCGGCGCTTCTGCATACCATCCCCAATCGGGCGCTCGGAGCTCTGGTTCTCAAGCCAAACTGTCTGGGCGGCATTGCCGCGGTGCTGAATCTGGCCCGGCATGCAGCCGAAAATCGCCTGGAAACCGTTTTCAGCTCCGCATTTGAAAGCGGTATCAGCATCGGATTTTATGCACGGATGGCCGCGGCAACAGCAGACAGTCCCGCACCGTGCGGTCTTGATACCTACCGCTACCTGCAGGACAATCTGCTTGACTCACCCGTTGAGGCCCCGAATGGAGAACTTGACTCCGACACACTCTACCCCGAAGCTCATCAGGTCAACCTCAAAAACCTCACCCTCTCCTCGGTATGGACCCTGTAACGGCAGCCGCAGAACGCTTCGGCACCGCACCGGCTCTCATAACCCCTGAAACAGCCCTCTCCTTCGAGGAATGCGACACTCTTGCCGGAAGCATTGCTGCCCACCTTCAACAAAAAGGAGCTGTTGAAGGAGCCATTGTGGCAATTCTGTCGCCAAACACAGTTGAATTGATTCTCTGTCTTTATGCGCTCCTCAAGGCAGGCATGGTTGCCGCCCCCCTGAACCATCGGCTGCCGGAGACGACCCTCAGCCGCATGAAGAAAGCACTCCGTCCCGACATCACACTCAATACCGAAGAGTGTGCATCCCTCGTTTCCTCTGCCAGAGCGAACCCTGCAAAGATGATGCCATCCTGCAACGGCACCCTCAGCCCCGCAACCATCATCCACACTTCAGCCAGCACAGGAACAGCAAAAGCGGTGGTGCACACCACAGGCAGCCACCTTGCCAATGCCCGGGGCGCAAACGGCAACATCCCTTTCGGCCCCGGCTGCCTCTGGCTGCTCTCTCTGCCCCTCTTCCATATCGGCGGCTGCGCCATTCTCTACCGCTCCCTCATCTCAGGAGGAGCAGTAGCCATTGACAGCGCCGGAACCGCAATTCAACACTCTCTCACCCGCTTCCCCCTCACCCACCTCTCCCTTGTCCCCACGCAGCTCTACCGGCTGCTTTCCATGGAAGAGACGGCAGTGCCACTGCAGCGGCTGAAGGCAATCCTGCTCGGCGGCGCACCCGCCACAGCCTGCCTTATTGAGAACGCCGCCAGCCGTCATCTGCCCGTCTATCTGAGTTATGGCTCCACGGAAATGAGCTCACAGATAGCAACCACCCCCTCGCCCCTCACCGCACCCGGCGTCCCGCCACTCTCCCTGCTCTCCGGGCGGGAAGCAGCAACTGCGCCCGACGGGGAGCTTCTGGTCCGCGGGAGCTGCCTCTTTTCGGGCTACTTCCACAACGGAGCACTGCTTCCCGCAACCGACAGTGAAGGATGGTTCCATACCGGCGACATCGGCACCATCGATAACGAGGGCCGGCTTGAGCTGATGGGACGGAAAGACAGCATGTTCATTTCAGGTGGTGAAAACATCCATCCCGAAGAGATTGAGCGGGCACTCCTGCAGGTGGACGGAATTCTTGAAGCACTTGTGGTTCCCGTCCCCGACAGCGAATATGGTGAACGGCCGGCCGCCTTCATCCGGTCGTCTGCACCGGGGGAACCTGATGAAAAAAGCATCAGGGAGCAGGTTCGCCAACAGGTGGGGAGGCTGAAAACACCCGTACTGTTCTACAGGGTATGCCAATGGGCAACCCTTCCGGGATCAGACAAAACAGACAGGATATGGTACCAGAGAGTGGCAAGGGAGTACCGGACGGGGGAGGTCAGCGACGGGCTTTCCGCTTGAGACGAAACACTGCAAGCATTCCACCGAAACCGGCAATGGGAGCATAAAACGCCGCCGAAAACAGCATACTGGCAAGAACATCACGCCACGAAAGGATGATGGGTGCAAGGGCAAGCTTTTCAGCCTCAAGCAAAGCCTGCACCTGAGGCTGCAGTTCCGGCTTGTCGCTCGCCATCTCAAGCAGCCACCCGATGATGAGGGCAAGGCTTTCGGTACCTGGTCGATACCCGGCATACTCCATCAGAATCCAGGCAGCTCCCTCCGAAAGAATACCGCCAAGAACACCTGCATAAAAACCAAGGACAAAAGCCTCATTATAGGGGAGGCGGACCTGATAGCGCATGATGCTGAAGGTAAGCGAAACGAGACCCGCAAGAAAGATTCCCGAAAACAGGAACACATTGAGCATGGTCAGGTAGGGCACGGTCGTCGTTACAAGAACGATTGCGGCACCAATCAGAACAGTACTGGATTTTTCACGGGAGTCCATAACAGGTCAGCCAAGCAGTTCATTCAAAAAGTCATCCATGCTGTACATCCCCGGCTGCTTCGGATGCCGGCCGGCAAGCCAGACTGCAGCCTCCACCGCACCTGAGGCAAATCCGGAGCGGCTTTTTGCGGTATGGGAAAGCACTATTTCATCAGCCTCCGAGTCAATGAAAGCCGAATGTTTGCCAAACACGCTGCCGAGGCGGACTGAGGCAACCTGAAGATCGTCCGGAGCAAGCCGTCCTGCCTCAGGCAGTTCGCGAACAATGCGCTGCTTGCGACTGTTGGCCGAAAGAATGACATTGGCAGCAGCGAGTGCCGTCCCGCTGGGGAAATCAACCTTGCCAGTGTGATGATGCTCTTCCATGGCAATGTCGAACTGAGCAAAGGGAGCAATCAGCCGTGACGCCTCACGAAGGGTCCGAAGAAAAACATTGACCCCGAGAGAAAAATTGGCTGAATAAAGAAGTGACGCGCCCGCCTCGGAAACTTTCACGGCAACTTCCTCACGAAGCCCGTCCCATCCGGTTGTACCGGTAACAACAGGCACCCCTGAAGCAAGCATGGCATCAAGGTTCTCCAGAAATGCATCGCGAACCGTAAAATCAATGATTGCGTCACTCCCCCGAAACACTTCCGGAGTAATCACTGCGTCAATGTCAAGAACAGCCGCAATGCTGTGAACTGTCGATGCATCTATGACGGAGGCAACCTCATGGCCCATCCTGCCGTTTCCTACAAGGGTAAACTTCATACTGTTGATATTTCTGTCTTTGGGGGTAACTTCAACGCCGAAACAGAGCTTATTCGTCACCCATGATTTCAAGAATCCTGTCCAGATCGTCCTCGGAAAAATACTGGATATGAATTTCTCCTTTCCCCGCTTTTTTCTCAAGAATACGGACCTTTGTTGCCAGCTTGTTGCGCAGAAGCGACTCCAGCTGGGCAATATGCGGTGCCCGCTCCTGGATGTTCTTTGACGCAGGCTCAGACTTGTCCCTGAAGAGGCTGTTCACGAGGGTTTCCGTCTGGCGGACAGAAAGCTGACGGGCAAGAATCTGACGCCACACCTTCACCTGCTGCTGCTCGCCGGGCAGGTTGATGAGTGCACGGGCATGTCCGGACGATATCTCGTTCTTTCGTATACTCTCCTGAATCTGCATGGGAAGCTTGAGAAGACGGAGGAAATTGCTGACCGTTGAACGGTTCTTCCCAACCTTCTGGGCAATCTCATCCTGCGTCATGCGACACTTTGTGGTAAGGCTTTTCAGGGCCAGAGCCACCTCGATGGCGTTCAGATCCTCTCTCTGGATATTCTCGATGAGAGCCATTTCCAGCTTTCCCTGATCCTGCTGGGCCGCAATCACATATGCCGGAATGAACTTGAACCCGGCCTTGCG
This sequence comes from Chlorobium phaeovibrioides, assembly GCF_003968655.1. Lineage (GTDB taxonomy): Bacteria > Bacteroidota > Chlorobiia > Chlorobiales > Chlorobiaceae > Chlorobium > Chlorobium phaeovibrioides. Next base: position 46,004 of record NZ_RXYK01000011.1, read on the forward strand.
GGCCGCACGAAGACGGCGTTCACCACTGATGAGCTGATACCCGTCACCATCCCGGGTCACGGTCACCGGCTGAATCACGCCATTCTCAAGAATGGAGTTCATAAGCTCCTCAAGAGCGGTTTCATCAAACTCCCTTCTCGGCTGAAAAGGGTTTGCATGGATGGACTCAACCGAGAGACTCCCGATTGCCCCCTCAACCAACGAAGTATCGGAACTCTCTTTGGATGAAGAGGAATACCCTTCGTCCGGAATCAGGGCCTTCAGTCCCTTGCCTAATGCATTTTTAGCCATATATCCCTGCTCCAGCGCACCCGCAGCTATGGCTGCCGGACTTTAAATTTTTTGATGTTCCCATCCTTTTCAAAAATCTCACGAACCAGATCAAGGTAATCTTTCGATCCAATGCTCTGCGCATCATAAAGCAGCGCAGGCTTCCCATGGCTCGGAGCCTCGGAAAGACGGACATTCCTCCGGATATGGGTCCGATACACCTTGTCTTTAAAAAACTTACGGACCTCTTCATCAACCTGCGTTGCAAGTCGGAGGCGGGAATCAAACATGGTCACCAGCACTCCCTCTATCTCCAGATTCGGGTTCAGATGCTTGCGCACAATGCTGATGGTGTTGAGCAGTTTTCCCAGCCCTTCAAGCGCATAATATTCGGCCTGAACCGGAATCAGAACAGAATCTGCAGCCGTCAGGGAATTGAGGGTAATCAGTCCCAGAGAGGGAGGGCAGTCAATGATGATGTAATCATACTGTTCCCGGGCACCCCTCAACGCTTTCTGCATCACATACTCGCGCTCGTGCATGTTCACCAGCTCAACCTCCATACCCACAAGGTTGACATTTGAAGGCAGCACATCAAGATACTCAAGAGAAGAGGGTATAATGGCATTCTGAAGATCGCCCCCTTTCACCATAACCTGATAAAAAGTATTGTCGATCTCATCTGTCACCTCTATGCCAAAGCCGGAAGTGGCATTGGCCTGCGGATCAATGTCAATAAGCAGGGTCCTGAACTCTGATACTGCCAGCGAGGCGGCAATATTGACAGCGGTGGTCGTTTTTCCGACCCCGCCCTTCTGATTTGCAATCGCAATGACTCGGCCCATGAAGGAACTGGGAGGAATTTACAGAAGTTGAAGTTGTGCTTTGACTTGATACATTATACTATATACACAAAACGATTACAAACTCTATTCGCGCACTCGTGGAGCGGCTTGAAAAACAATTTTTCATTATCCCGACGCTGCAGCTTGCCACTGCCCTTCTCGGAAAAACATTCGTCAGGATCCTGCCGGGAAACAGGGTACTGAAAGGGCGCATTGTGGAAACCGAAGCCTACCTCGGAGAGGGCGATGAAGCAAGTCATGCATGGCGGGGAAAAACCGACAGAAATGCCCCCATGTTTGAAGCACCCGGCACACTCTATGTGTACTTCGTGTACGGCTGCCACCATCTGGTCAATATTGTCAGCGAACCCCGGGAAACCGCGGGCGCAGTACTTCTCAGGGCAATGGAACCACTTGAAGGACAGGGGTTCATGGAACGGCAGCGGGGAACGGCTTCTGCATCAGACCTCATGAGCGGACCGGCAAAAATCGCCCAGGCGCTTGACATCAACCGCAGCCACAGCGGAAGTGACCTTTTCAGCGGAGAGTTCTTTCTTGAAAATGCCCCCCGGATCCCCGAAAACCAGATCGGCACCAGCTCCCGAATCGGCATTTCACGGGGAAGGGAACTACAGTGGAGAAAGTTTGTCATCGGCTCCCCCCATCTTTCTCAAGGTCAACCTTCCTGAGGAGGAGGAAAATACCGGACCACTGTTGCAAAGTTGCAAAAAAAAGTCCTTTTTTAGTGAACCTGTGGCAAGGCAACAAACACCCTAAATGATTCCTGTCATGATCGGTACCCCGCTCCTCCCCGAAATAAGGGAACTGATCGAACGCCGCAACTTCAGCGCGCTGCAGAGGATATTCAACGACTGGCTGCCGGTTGACCTCGCCGAGCTCATCAGCGACCTGCCGGAAAACGAACAGGCAATCCTGTTCCGCCTGCTCCCAAAGGATGTTGCCACAGAAACATTCGAATATCTCGATCTTGACGCTCAGGAAAACCTTCTGACAGCGCTCACCCAGAAGGATGTCACCCACATTCTCAACAGCATGTCGGCCGATGACCGTACCGCACTGCTTGAGGAACTTCCGGGAACGGTTGCACAGGAACTGCTGAAGCTGCTCTCCTTCAAAGAGTTCAAGATCGCAAAAACCCTGCTTGCATACGCCGAAGATAGCGTCGGCAGGCTGATGTCACCGGACTATCTCAGCGTCAAGAAAGACTGGAACATCAATCAGGTTCTTGAGTACATCCGCACTTACGGCCATGAGAGCGAAACCCTCAATGTCATTTATGTCGTCGACGACCACGGCAAGCTCAAGGGTGAGCTGATGGCAAGGGAGCTCCTTCTCTCATCTCCCGACAGCAAAGTCCGCGACATTGTTTCTGAAGACAAAATCATCACCCTCACAGCAACACAGGATCAGACAGACGCCCTGGAAGCCTTCAAGCGGTACGACACTGTTGCTCTGCCGGTAGTTGACTCCAACGGCTATCTCATAGGGCTTGTGACGGTTGACGACATGCTCGATGTCGCTGAAGAAGAGGAAACCGAAGACATCCAGAAATTCGGCGGTATCGAAGCCCTTGAAGAGCCATATATTGACTTGCCCATACCGCAGCTCATCAAAAAAAGAGCCGTCTGGCTCGTGGTGCTGTTCATCGGCGAAATGCTGACCGCCTCGGCCATGGCATTTTTTCAGGACGAGCTGGCCAAAGCCATTGTGCTTGCAACCTTCATTCCGCTGATCATCTCAAGTGGAGGAAACTCCGGCTCACAGGCAGCAACCCTTATCATCCGCTCTCTTGCACTGGGCGAAATCTCCATCAGAGACTGGTGGAATGTTATGCGACGCGAAATCATTTCCGGCTTTGCCCTCGGCGGCATGCTCGGCATCATCGGCGTTCTCAGGGTGGTGCTCTGGGCCATGATTTTCGGCCAACTGACATTGCAATGGATTTTCATCGGCATAACGGTCGGCATTTCTCTGGTTGGCATTGTCCTCTTCGGCACTCTTGCCGGCTCCATGCTGCCCCTGCTCCTGAAACACTGGGGCCTTGATCCGGCAACTTCTTCCGCGCCATTCGTGGCAACGCTGGTCGATGTAACCGGTATCGTCATCTATTTCAGCGTGGCATCGCTGCTTCTCTCCGGCATTCTGCTCTGACAACAGCAACGCCGCCGTCACCATTCAACACCTTCCGCCCGTGGAACAGGAACGCGAATCACTTGAATTCGACATTCTCTTTGTCGGAGCAGGCCCCGCAAACCTCGCCTCGGCCATCCATCTCAGCCGGCTGCTGAAAAAGCACAATGAGAGTTCCCCGAACCGGTTGAATCCATCCATCGCCATCATCGACAAGGGGCGCCACGCTGGCGCACACCTTCTCTCAGGCGCCCTGCTCGACACACAGGCACTTCCTGAATTCCTCCCCGAATGGGAAAAGGAAGGGTTCCCCGCAGGAATACCTGTCCAGAAAGAGCAGCTCTGGTATCTCACCAAAACCCGTCATCTCGCATTTCCCTCAGTACCGGAAGCCTTCGGCAGCAGCGGCAGCACAATCTGCAGCCTCAGCGTCATCGGGGAATGGATGGCAAAAAAAGCAGAAGAAGAGGGAATCGAATTCTTCCCGGAAACCGCAGCAACAGGCATTGTGGCTGAAAACGGACGGCTTGAAGGCATTCTGACCGATGAAAAGGGGGTTGACCGGAACGGCCAGCCAAAACCTGACTACCAGCCGGGCATGCTTCTGAAAACCCGTATTGCCATCATTGGCGAAGGTGCGGGTGGATCACTCGGCCCCCAGCTCCAGAAAGAGTTCGGGCTGCTCCCTGAGGGAATGCGGCGCAGGTATGAAACCGGTGTCAAAGAGGTCTGGCGAATCCCTGAAGGAAGAGTACCTGCGGGCCAGACGCACCACGCATTCGGCTACCCTCTCTCCTCCACCCGCTATGGCGGCGGCTGGCTCTACGCTCTCTCAGACACTGAAATCTCCCTGGGCTTCGTCACCACCGTTGAACCCGAAGCCCCTGTTACCGACCCGCACCTCAACCTCCAGCTCTTCAAACAGCACCCCTTCATTGCCACAATCCTCAAAGGGGGCCGCATGGTGGAAGCCGGAGCAAAAACCATCACTTCGAACGGCTTTGAAGCAATGGGACGCATCAGCGGTCCCGGCTTCCTCCTGACCGGTGAATCAGCCGGAATGCTCGACATGCAGCGACTCAAGGGGATACACCTCGCCATGAAATCAGGCATTCTGGCAGCAGAAACCATTCTGGAAGCCCTCATTCATGACAATTGTTCCGCCGCCCGGCTGGACTCCTACGAGGAACGGTTCAGAAACTCATGGGCACATGAAGAGCTCCACGCGTCGCGTAACTACCGAAATGCCTTTGCCAAAGGGCTCTACCACGGACTCCTCCAGACCGGCCTCACGCTTGCCCTCCCGGGAATTTCAACCTTAGCCACATCGGGCAGCAGCGTTCAGCTCCCGCCCAAAAGAGCCCGAAACGACCTCAAAGCGCTCCTGAAAGCAAAAGAAAAACACCGCCCCGACGGAGAAACAACCTTCAGTAAATCCGACTCGCTCTACCGCTCCGGCACCATGCATGAGGAAAATCAGCCCTGCCATCTCCGCATCAGCGCGGAGGACATTGCCTTGATATGCCTTGAGCGATGCCGCACGGAGTATGGGAACCCCTGCCAGCACTTCTGCCCGGCGGGAGTCTATGAACTGACACTGGAGCCAGTCCCGGCTCTCAAGATCAACGCCTCGAACTGCCTGCACTGCAAAACCTGTGAAAGCGCAGATCCCTACGGGGTTATTACATGGACACCTCCCGAAGGGGGTGGCGGTCCCGGATACAAGCTCAGCTGAAAACGATGAAACAAGAGACAACAGTTCTGGTCGGCATTTCCGGCGGCGTCGACTCCGCCGTCGCGGCATGCATGCTTGTTGACGAAGGATACCGCGTGATAGGGCTTAACATCAAGGTGCTCGACTCCCCCGAAAGCAGCCCCGCACTGCAGCCCTCTTCCCTCGTCATCAGCAACCGTGAAGAGTTCCGTATCCCCGTCTACACCCTCAACCTCAGCAAGAGGTTCCGTGAGGATGTCATCGGCTATTTTCAGGAAGAATATCTTGCTGCAAGAACCCCGAACCCCTGCATTGTCTGCAACAAAAAAATCAAATGGGCCGGACTGCTTGAAGCAGCCGACATGCTCAATGCCGACCTTGTCGCCACAGGGCACTATGCATCAACTGCATTTCTCGGTGGACGCTGCCGTCTGTATCAAGGGGCCGACAAAAAAAAGGACCAGAGCTATTTCCTCTGGATGCTCCAGCAGAAGGAACTCTCAAAAACCATTCTTCCGCTCGGCACTCTTGCCAAACCCGAAGTCCGGGAACTCGCCCGTTCTTACGGAGTCCCTGCTGCCGAAAAGAAAGAGAGCCAGGAAATCTGTTTTGTTCCCGGGGATGACTACTGCCGCTATCTTGAACAGGCAATACCCGACCTTGCCGAGAGGGTACGCGGAGGCAAACTGGTTGATGCATCCGGCAGAGTTATCGGCCATCACAGAGGCTACCCGTTCTATACCATCGGCCAGCGCCGTGGGCTTGGCGCCTCGACAGGGGAACCAATCTATGTCACCTCGATAGACCCGGTGCATAACCGTATCCATACCGGGAAAAAAACCGACCTGCTCAGCCGGGAGCTGACTGCATCCGGTATGAACTGGATTGGCATTGAACCACCAAAGAAGCCCTTTGAAGCAACCGCCAGAATCCGCTACCGCGACGCCCCAACTCCCTGCCGCGTCACTCCTCTTGAAGACAACCGCGCCACAATTTCCTTCCACTCACCAAAAAGCGCCATCACCCGAGGACAGGCAGCTGTCATCTACCGCGATGACGAAGTTCTCGGAGGGGGCAGCATTGTGGAAACAACCCAATGACAGAGAAAAAAATCATGTTTCAAAGACAACAGCGAAGCCTCACTTCACTTGAACTGAGCCCCGAAAAAGAGAGTAAAAGCCACCTTATCGTCATGCTGCACGGCTACGGCAGCAATGAAAAAGACCTCATCCAGCTGGCTCCCGAACTGTTGCCCGAATGCCGATACACAAGCCCCCGCGCCCCGCTCCAGCTCGACCATGAAATGTACGGGTGGTTTCCCATCGGCTTCACCCCCACCGGCCTCAGTGTTGATCCGGATGCCGTCAAAGAGGCCCTCAAACAGTGCATCACCTATCTTGAAGAGGTGATTGTCTCGTTCCGCCCACCCGAAGGGAAAGTCTTTCTCCTGGGCTTCAGCCAAGGTGCAATCATGAGCTACATGACAGCCTTTACACGGCCCGATCTGCTGCACGGAGTCATTGCACTCTCAGGCCAACTCCCCGAATCGGCCATGCCGGAAATCTCCTCTCCTGAACTCCTTAAAACCATCCCGTTCCTCGTCCTGCATGGTATCTATGACGACATCCTCCCGATTGAAAAAGGAAGAGCTGCCCGACTCTGGCTCGAACAGCACACACTCGACCTCACCTACCACGAGTACCCGGTAGCACATCAGATTTCTGGCGTTGGGGTCACAACAATCCGGACATGGCTCACGGAGCATCTCCCCCGCTGAAAGTCAGGCAGGCAGGGCAGCCACCCTTCATCTCCATACAGGGAAGGGAATTGCCCACTTATCCGTATATTCCTTTTTTCAAAACCGGACCACAAGCAACCCATGAAGGCAACACTCCCAGAGCTTCTCCAGCAGCGCATTCTTGTTCTTGACGGTGCAATGGGCACCATGATCCAGCGCCACAAATTCCAGGAAGAGGATTACCGGGGCGAGCGCTTCAAAGATCACGCTCATCCGCTTTTGGGCAACAACGACCTTCTTGTTCTCACCCAACCCGAAGTCATCTACGCCATCCACTGCGACTTTCTTGAAGCCGGATCCGATATCATTGAAACAAATACCTTCAACGCCAACCCCATCTCACAGGGGGACTACGGCGCAGAATCTCTCGTCATCGAAATCAATCATGAAGCGGCAAAACTTGCGCGAAAAGCCGCCGATGCCTACACTGCCAAAACACCCGGCAAACCCCGTTTTGTAGCCGGCTCCATAGGCCCCACAAACAAAACCCTCTCGCTCTCGCCCGATGTCAACAGACCGGGCTACCGCGCGGTCAGCTTTCAGGAAGTGGTCAACAACTACACAATGCAGCTTGAAGGGCTCATGGAGGGAGGGGTCGACCTGCTGCTTGTTGAAACCGTGTTCGACACCCTGAACTGCAAAGCCGCACTTTTTGCCATTGAGGAATTTTTCAACCGCAGCGGCCACCGCGTCCCCGTCATGGTTTCGGGAACTGTTGTCGATGCAAGTGGGCGCACCCTCTCCGGCCAGACAACCGAAGCCTTCTGGATTTCCATCGCCCATATGCCCGATCTGCTTTCCGTCGGGCTGAACTGCGCTCTGGGCTCCAAACAGATGCGCCCGTTCATTGAGGCGGTTTCAACCGTTGCCGAAAGTTTTGTAAGCGTCTACCCCAACGCCGGCCTCCCCAACGAATTCGGCGAGTACGACGACTCCCCCGACTACATGGCCGGCCAGATTGCCGATTTCGCCCAATCCGGATTTGTCAATATTGTCGGCGGCTGCTGCGGCACCACTCCCGGGCACATCAAGGCAATTGCCGAAGCCGTCAGCGCCATTCCACCCCGCCGCCGCCCCGAAAAAAAGAATGAACTCCAGCTCTCAGGCCTTGAACCGCTCATCGTCAACGAGACAACCGGGTTCATCAATGTCGGTGAACGGACCAATGTTACCGGATCAAAAAAGTTTGCACGCCTCATCAAGGAAGGCAACTACGACGAAGCGCTCTCCATAGCCCGCCAGCAGGTGGAAAACGGTGCGCAGGTGATTGATGTCAATGTTGATGAAGGCATGCTCGACAGCGAGCAGGTGATGCAGGAATTCCTCAACCTGATCGCCTCTGAACCCGAAATCTCCCGCGTGCCGGTCATGATCGACAGCTCGAAATGGTCGGTTATTGAAAAAGGGCTTCAGTGCGTCCAGGGCAAAAGCATCGTCAACTCCATCAGCCTCAAGGAGGGAGAAGAACCCTTCCGCCAGCGGGCAGGAAAAATCCTTGAATACGGGGCAGCTGCCGTTGTCATGGCTTTCGACGAAGAGGGCCAGGCCGACAGCCTCGAACGCCGTAAAGAGATATGCGGGCGTGCATACCGCATTCTCACCCTGGAGGTCGGTTTCCCCCCCGAAGACATCATCTTCGACCCCAATGTGCTTACTGTTGCAACAGGCATTGAAGAGCACGACAACTACGCGGTTGACTTCATAGAATCTGTCCGCTGGATCAAAGAGAACCTCCCCCACGCCAAAGTCTCCGGCGGCATCAGCAATGTCTCTTTCTCCTTCCGGGGCAATGAACCGGTCAGGGAAGCCATGCACGCGGCCTTCCTCTACCACGCAATCCGTGCCGGGCTTGACATGGGCATTGTCAATGCAGGCCAGCTTGCCATCTATCAGGACATAGAGCCTGAACTTCTTCTTCGGGTGGAAGATGTTCTTTTGAACCGACGACCAGACGCCACAGAACGGCTCGTCAGCTTTGCAGAAACCATCCGTGAAGGCGGAGAGAAACTGGAAGCCAAAGCAGCCCGGTGGCGATCGCTTCCCGTTGAGGAACGACTGCAGCATGCGCTCATCAAAGGCATTGTGGAGTACATTGACGAAGACACTGAAGAGGCGCGAAAGAACTATCCAAGCCCCCTGCAGGTCATTGAAGGCCCTCTGATGAACGGCATGAACACCATCGGCGACCTCTTTGCCGAGGGCAAGATGTTCCTTCCCCAGGTAGTCAAGAGTGCGCGTGTCATGAAACGCTCCGTTGCATGGCTCATCCCCTTCATTGAAGAGGAAAAAGCCCGGCAGAAAGACACCAGCGCCGCAGCAAAAATCCTCCTCGCCACAGTCAAAGGTGATGTCCATGACATCGGCAAAAACATTGTCTCTGTCGTCCTTTCCTGCAACAACTACGAAGTGGTGGACATAGGCGTCATGATGCCCTGCGACAAAATTCTGGAAGCCGTAGAGCGCGAAAAACCTGACATTCTTGGCCTCAGCGGTCTCATTACACCTTCACTCGACGAAATGGTACATGTGGCAAGCGAAATGGAACGGCTCGGGATGAAGATCCCGCTGCTCATCGGCGGAGCCACAACCTCAAAAATCCACACCGCTGTAAAAATTGCGCCTGTCTATTCCGGCCCTGTTGTCCAGGTGCTTGACGCATCGCGAAGCGTGCCGATTGCCGGCAACCTCTTGAACCCCGAAAAGAGTTCAGCCTACAGGGCGGAACTCAAAGCCGAACAGGCCGGGATGCGGAAAAACCATGAAGAAAGAGGAGCCGCAGCAACACTCCTGACGCTTGAAGAGGCAAGGGCGAACCGCCTTGCAATAGACTGGAGCAGCAGCACTGTACCCGCACCACGGAACCCCGGCATCACCGTTCTTGATAGCGTCACAATTGCAGCCCTCCGGCCCTACATTGACTGGACGCCCTTTTTCCTCACATGGGAGCTGCATGGCCGCTACCCCGAAATTTTTGAGGACACCAAGGTCGGCGAGGAAGCCCGAACGCTCTTCAATGATGCCGAAGCCCTTCTCAACAGGATTGAAAAGGAGCAGCTTTTGGGTATGCGGGGTGTTGCAGGCCTGTTTCCGGCAAACAGCACAGGAGACGACATTGAGGTCTACAGCGACGAGAGCCGCACCGCACCCCTCTGCGTCTTCCACACCCTCCGCCAGCAGAAACAGCAGCCGAAAGGCAAGCCGAACCTTGCGCTCAGCGACTTCATCGCCCCCAAAGAGAGCGGTGTGGGCGACTATATCGGAGGCTTTGCCCTCACCACCGGACTCCGCATCCAGAACCTGCTTGACCAATTCCAGAAAGAGCATGATGACTACCATCGCATCATGGCCCTTGCGCTCGCCGACCGTCTCGCCGAAGCCTTTGCTGAAATGCTGCATGAAAAAGTCCGCCGTGAACTCTGGGGCTACGCCCCCGGTGAAATACTCGGAACAGGAGAACTCCTCAGCGAAAAGTACCAGGGTATCCGACCTGCTCCGGGCTATCCGGCCTGCCCCGACCACACAGAGAAAGGGGCTCTCTTCAACCTGCTCAATGCCGAAGCAAATACCGGCATTACCCTGACCGAAACCTTCGCCATGAACCCGGCCGCCTCAGTCAGCGGACTGTATTTCGCCCACCCCGAATCGCATTACTTCGTCCTTGGCAAAATAAACGGTGAGCAGACAGAAGACTATGCCCGCCGTAAAGGGATGAGCAGTGCCGAAGCGGCAAAATGGCTTTCACCGAACCTCCAGTGAGAATGGGTGCCTGGTTGTGACCGCCATCACCCTCTGTTGAGGGTGGTGGAAAGGTTCTGCAGGTACTCGGCAATCATGAGATTGAACTCCATGACAACGAGAGGGGAAAGGAGCAACTGGAGGAATGAGGGAAGATCGACAGTCAGAATCCCTTTCGTATGAAGCGTGACGAGGGTCTCCTCCCCTTTACGGGTCATGCTCCATCCCCCCTCCACAAGGCCGTTACCCACGCCTGCAACCGGAGTCCAGGAAATGGTATGGCCGTTGGGATCGGCCGTGTACAGGCAGGCGTAGATGGTCTCATGGAGCGTATGGCCGCCAATGCCGATTTTCTCCATCTCCCACCTGTAAGCATTGCCGCCAAGATCCACAAACCGCTCCACCTTGGGAAAATGAGATGCCGAGCGCGGTACATCGGCAAGCAGAGCATACACCTCGCCCAGAGAAGCGGAGGTCGCAAACTCTTTTTCCACATTGATTTCAACTTGAAATGCCATAATTTAAAAGCCGCAGCTCTCCATTGTCAGTTTTTGGGTGGGCGCATTCAGGGCCTTCAGCACGGCCCCGTCACGATCATAGATATCCTCAAGAAAAAAAACCTCACCTCGCTCCGCAACAGCTGTAAGATAGAGAATAAACACGGGAATGCGCCGGGGAAGCGGCTCGCTATGCGTCTTACCCGTCGCTATGGCGTTGCGTATCGCACCCCCGTTCCACTTCAGGCTGTCGTCAAGCACAAGTTCGGCAAGGCGTGCCGGATTTTCAACACGGATGCACCCGGAACTGAAGGTTCTGCTGCTTTTCTCAAAAAGATCTTTCGTCGGTGTATCATGAAGATAGACGATATGGCGGTTCGGCATAACAAACTTGATCCGCCCCAAAGCGCCATGATCTCCGGCTTTCTGCTGCAGCCGATAGGGGAAAGCAGCGGCACCGAAGGCATTCCAGTTGATTGAAGACGGGTCGACGGGGCTCCCCTTGCCATCGATGACCTGCAACTGCTTGCGGCTGAGATATCCCGGATCTTGCCGGATGGCCGGCAGTGCGTCTTCGGCAAGAATGGTAGGAGGAACAACCCATCGGGGGTTGAAGAGAACAGAGTACATGTCGGCCTTGAACACCGGGGTCTTGCGATAGGGTTGACCAACAATCACCCGCGTGCTCCAGCGCAACGAACCCTCATGAACATACTGGAGGCTGAAACCGGCGATATTGACCAGAACGAAGGTCGGCTCAAGCTGCCCGACAAACCATCTGTACCGCTCAAGATTGACCCTGAGCTGCTGAACCCTTTCGCGGGCAGTCACATTCATGGCTGCAAGCGTGGCACTGCCCGCCACACCGTCCGCTTGAAGAGCGTGGCGCTTCTGAAAATTCCGGATTGCTGCTGCAAGCTCACTGTCAAGAACTACGGAGGACTCTTTGCCCCTTCCCTCGAAATCGCCGGTCACACTGAGGCGCCTCCGAATAAGAGGAACACGGGGATCACTTTGTCCCGGCCTGATCGCCTGCCCGCCCGGGACCACAGGCCACCCTCCAGCCTGCTCTATCTGGCGGTAACGGGCAAGCGCCTCTCTTTCCAGCCCGTACTTGAAATACTCAGGCCGCATCTTTTGCAGGGCCGTACGGATGCTGCCGGACGCCAATGCCTTTTGCAGCTGAAGCTGCAGTTCAGCAAGGCGTTTCGGATCCGTCAAATTCCAGTTTGGGTCCAGCCGCTCGGGATCAACCTTCCCGTATCGCAGATGGGTTGCCAGGGAAAGCATCGCATCAGTCAACAGAATATCACAACGAGCCTGTTCACCGGTGCCGCGGGGCGGATGCTTCAAATAATGCTCTATATCGGTGCAATGGTAGTCGGAGGGCAGCAGACCATCATCAACAGCACTGTTCACCGCAGAGAGAAGCCCGGAACGAAGAGCCGGACTGGTCCAGACCGGGCGGTATCCCCGTGCCGCATACCAAAGGGCAAGCTGCTCTGTGGCAGTGCGTCGATCTTTCCGGCCGGAAGCACCCTCCAGACCCAGGAGACAGGCAAACCGCTCCTGCATGAAAGCAGCCACCGAATCCTCTTTGACGATGGTCGCCGACGGTTCAGCCCCGCGGGGAGCCGCAGGGCTGAATGCCAGGAAAAAGAGAAGAAAGAGAGCCATGACAGCGGATTATGAAACCTGCTTTGCATCAAGAACATCCTGATAGATGAACAGACAGCTTCCCCCCTTGATGAGATCAATGACCTGCTGGAAACTGCTGAACGAAAGTGCCGGACATCCATGGCTCCTGCCAAGCCTGCCATGCTTTCTGATAAAGTCGTCCGATACATACTCCGCCCCATGGATGACTATGCTTCTCATGGCAGCATTATCATTGATACCGGGGTCCAGCCCCTGAAGCCGAAGAGAATACCCGTGACTTCCCTGATAGGTCGCCCCTGTCGAATAGAAACCAAGGCTGCTCTGATGGGAACCGGGAATATTGGAAAAACGCTCGGCCATACCCTCACCACTGCCCATGCCATGGGCAACCAGGCCTGAATGAAGCAATTCTCCCTTTTCAATGTCAAGAACAAATATCCGGCGGTCTACCGAAGGGCGATTGAAGTCAATGACCGTCAGAATCCCCTTTCGGGCAACCCTTCCCTGCTCCAGCAATGCATAATATCCCTCAAGCGCCTTGCGAAGAACCTTGGTCGGAATGGCACCCTTGATGCCGGGGGTATTGAGAAGAGTGATGAGTGTCGTATTGGCGGCACTTCCCTGAGGAGTTGCTGCGCCTGCCTTGGGAGGCAAAGCCAGAAAAATCAGCAGAAAAGCTGAGAACAGCAGACGGATCATAGGCACAGGAACAGAATGTATGGTCATAGGAATCAGCCAAAGCCATTCATGGCCAAGGCACTGGGAACATCATGGTGCGGCGCACGGCCAGAAGCCGCGCAGTCATTAATCATTGAATAATAATATAGGACTTTTTTCTCCTACCCGCCATCCTCATGATGCCTTACAAGAACCGGTGCAGCAGCAATCCTTCCATACATGCGGATCCGGCGGATCTGAGGAGGCCAGCTAAGAAGAAATCTGACGAGCGACTCCCAGATGGCCACCCAGGCAGCAATGGTGATTCCCTCAACCAGAATCCTGCCGGGAAAAGCATTCCCATCTCCCGTAAACTCAAACCTCCCGGGCAGCCAGAGAGAGAGAGCAAGGAGCAGAATACCGGCCACAAGCATGCCCAATGAGGCTCTGAGCATTTTGCGGACAGAAGCCTGCTCAAGCTCACGGCGATAGAGAAAAAACCCCTTCACGCTGTTGCGGATACGGCGCACCAGATCCTCGGAAAGGCGGCGTTCCAAAGTAAAACGAATAAGAAAATCAACCCCCCCGATTTCACGGACGCAATCGCCGAGATAGTCGGCAAGATCCGCATCAAGGTCTTTCCGGTGATATGGAGCAGTCTTGTCAAAGTCCTCATAGAGATCCTCAACCCGCCGGGCGGCAACATCAATACACACACGGCCATCATCGCTCCGTTCGTAGCGGTCAAGTATCCTTTTTTTCACCCGAACCCTCATAGTGCCTCCTGTGACAAATCGCTTCAGGCAGAGACCGGCGGAAAGAAATGCTGTGTCTTGAATTTACATAAAAACGCAGCAATACTGCCATTATCCCTCATGACCAGAACAGCCCCGTCCTGCCATGGACCGTTTTCCGCCCGCCATCTGCTCCGCAACGGGTCCCCTTGGTTCTGGTGGATATTATGCACCCCTCTACCTGTTCTGAAGGGCTCGCCGAACACCATGATCCTCACGCACTGACTCAGAAGAGGTTCCAGATCATCAAATGCATCAGTTCCGCTTCCCGATTTCCATGGCGGGCAATGCTCCTGAGTATCGACAGATCCATCTTCAGCTTCGCCTGCAGCAGCGTGAACACACTCTGGGGAAGGCTGAAGCTCAGAGCTTCGATAGTAATCAAGCGCGCCGCTTCCGGGCCGTGACTCAAGAAAGTGCCAGCCATCGGCAATGTGACGAAGAGGAAGTGGCAGAGAGTGGACAGGATCCACAACACGCCACTGCAAACCGTCAGAAAGCTGTTTGCTGTCAAGGTCGACAGGACATCGATACTGCCGGCCGCGTGCCTTCACCCGCATGTTGCAGTGATAATATTTCCGGTCGCTCCCATCATGGTCGCAATACCAGCTTTCCAGAGTCCCGGAAAGAACGCCGTATCCATCATCAAGAGGCATAAGAACTGTTTTGACAGTAAAATACCAAAAACCACCCAATGGAAACAATGTCATCTCTTTCATCCACCGCATCGGGTTCACTATATTCCTATGAAATGACTACCGGCCACACGACCCTACAAAGCCAGCAATGAAACCACAGCATCTTTGCGAAACCGAAAAAGAGCTGACCCGGCGGACCGCTGCGCTGATCATTCAAGCTGCCTGGCAAGCTGCCAGCAAGCAGGGCCACTGCACCATCGCCCTTGCCGGTGGCAACTCTCCCCGGCCGCTCTACCGGATAATTTCCGGAGGGCTGCCACCAGACCTCTTTACCCGCCTCAACCTTCCCCTGCCGGCAGCAGTGCCGCATGGAGAAGCCACTGTCTCTCTGCCATGGCGGCAGTGCATCTTTTTCTGGGGTGATGAACGATGCGTCCCGCCGGATGATGCACGAAGCAACTACCGAATGGCGGACGAAGAGCTGTTTTGCGGAAAGAGCCCTGAAGAGCTCACCATGTTCAGAATGCACGGGGAAAGCTCTCCGCCAGAAGCAGGAGCCGAAGCATATGAGGCGGAACTCCGCCAACTCTTCATCAACGAAAAAAAAGGCTCAGACAGCAGCTATCCCGTTTTTGACCTGATTCTGCTCGGCCTCGGCCCCGATGGACATACAGCCTCGCTCTTTCCCGACAATCCCGCAGCGCTCGCTGAAACAGAACAATGGGTACAGGCCGTCAAAGCGCCAGACATGGAGCCAAAAGTCATGCGGCTCACGCTTTCTCTCCCTGTTCTGAACCATGCGGAAACCGTTGTCTTCTATTCACCAGGCAAAGAAAAAGCCGCACTTGCAGCTTCCAT
Organism: Chlorobium phaeovibrioides; assembly: GCF_003968655.1. Classification (GTDB taxonomy): domain Bacteria; phylum Bacteroidota; class Chlorobiia; order Chlorobiales; family Chlorobiaceae; genus Chlorobium; species Chlorobium phaeovibrioides. The sequence continues at coordinate 61,620 of NZ_RXYK01000011.1, forward strand.
TGAACGGGGAGAACGGCCTGACCTACCGGCAGGAATGGTGAAAGCACTCAAGGGGCGGGTTGTCTGGCTCTACCCTCATCCATAGATCCGCCCGGCTGACTCCGGCCCACTCGAATGGGGCGGATAGGGTTCAGGACGATGGCCGTCCACAGCCTCACGGATAGCGTCAATAACCGCCCACGAATACTCCACACTGTCCTGCCGAATGAAGTTCATCCTGTCACCGGCCATAGCATCAAGCAGAAGACGGCGATAGGGAGTCATCCCCTCATTGGGATAGGCATCGCGATAATCGAATTTCATGAAAACGGGATCGGTCACCACATCCTCTCCCGGCCGTTTGGCCCCGAATCGCAGAGCAATGGTTTCTTCCGGCTGAATCTGCATGATCACCTGATTGGCTGTATAACTGCAGCCGTCACCATTGCCAAAAAAGTTCTGTGGTGGGCACTTGAACGAAACAACAATTTCCGTAAGGCTCTTTTCCAGATTTTTTCCAGCCCGAACATAAAAAGGCACTCCTTTCCAGCGCCAGTTGTCAACAAAAAACTTCACTGCTGCAAAGGTCTCAACCCTTGAATCCGGAGCAACATTTTTTTCATTCCGATACCCCTCATACTGACCAAGCACTATGGCTGTTCCGGCATCTTCAGGCTTGTGACGGCGGATGGATCGCAGAACCTTGGCTTTTTCGTCACGCACACCATCAGCCGAAAGATCAACGGGCGGCTCCATTGCCACCGAAACCAGCAGCTGCAGGGCATGGTTCTGCATGATGTCGCGCAGGAGACCAACTTCCTCATAAAACGCCCCCCTGTCACGGATTCCGAAATCCTCAGCTATGGTGATACGGACATCTGCAATGTAATGGCGATTCCAGATCGGCTCAAAAATTCCATTGGAAAACCGGAACACGAGAATGTTCTGCACCGTCTCCTTGCCAAGATAGTGGTCAATACGGAAAATGCTCTTCTCGCTGAACACCTTGCCAATGGCCCTGTTCATCTCGCAGGCACTCGGGAGGTTTATCCCGTATGGTTTCTCGACAATGAGCTTCCTCCACCCTCCGCAGTCAACATTTTTTTCACCAAGCCCGGCCAACGCCAGATTCCCGACAATTGCGGGAGCAAGGGCGGGAGCAACGGCAAGATAAAAGAGAATATTTGAACAGACTCCCGGCTGACCCTCGGCATCCATAATCTCTCCATGGAGACGGTAATAACCTTCCTGCTCCTCAATATCCAGCCGGACATAAAAAATACGGTCGAGAAAGCCCTTGAGGTTGCCGTTTTCATCCTTCACATTGGCGAGTGAACGGGCAACCATCTCACGGAAACCCTCATGGGACAGATCCCGTCTGCCCGTACCGATAATTCGGAACTCATCGGGCAGATGACGAAACCCTGCAAGTTCAAAAATGGAAGGGAAAAGTTTTCTCGCTGCAAGGTCGCCCGTGGCACCGAAAATAACAATGGTGAAATTATCAGGCTTCAGGTACATGAAACTGTCTTTCTCTGTTATGAGGCACTCTTTTTATGTGTTACGCACTGCGCTCACAATAATAACGATAGATGCTCTTATTGAGGAGGATGGAACCCGTGACCGCCAAACTCGTGACGGAGCGCAGCAACCACACGATCAGAAAAATTGTTGTCCGAACGCGAACGATAACGCCGGAAAAGAGCCGATGCAATGACAGGCACGGAAACATCCCGTTCAAGCGCTGCCTCCACAGTCCAGCGCCCCTCTCCTGAATCAGCTATTGTACCCTCCAGATAACCAAGGCTGCCATCTTTCTGAAATGCCTGACGGGCAAGATCCATGAGCCAGCTGCGGATGACAGACCCGTTCGCCCATACTCGTGAAACCTCCTCCATGTCAAAACCGAACTCCCCCGCCTGCATAAGCTCGAACCCCTCGCCGATCGCCTGCATCATACCGTATTCTATGCCATTATGGACCATTTTAGCATAATGGCCTGCCCCTGAAGAGCCCATATACCCATAGCCACCGGGAACACAGAGATCTTTCAGCAGAGGCTCTACGCAAAGATACGCATCCTTTTCGCCGCCCACCATAGTACACGCACCATGACGGGCCCCCTCAAGGCCTCCGCTGGTTCCCACATCGAGGAACCGTATACCCACGCCGGCCAGCTCTACAGCCCGGCGCCTGGAATCCTGATACCGGGAATTGCCCCCGTCAACAACAATATCTCCCTCCTGAAGCTGTGTCAGCAGATCCCGAATCGTTGCGTCCACGGCATCACCTGCCGGCACCATCAGCCATATCACTCGCGGAGACGACAGTCTGGAAGCAAGATCGGCAACTGAATCCGCAGGAATGGCGCCAGCCTCTTCCATACGGCTGACCGCCTGTTCAGTCAAATCGAACACCACAAGTTCATGCCCATGCTCAAGAAGCTGCAGCGCCATGTTGAAACCCATTTTACCAAGACCTATGAAACCTGCCTGCATAAGAGATTGATTGTATTGAGAAACCGTTACGAAAGCCAGTCTATTCTGGCAACCTCATTTTTGAAAACAAGGAACTGGTCATGTAAATTCCCGAGCAGATTCTCAACACGCTCTAAATCCTTACTTCGCTCCGCATCTTCAAGCATGGCTGCGTGCCGGGAAAGCTCAGCCGCACCAACCGTAGAGGCTGCTCCCTTGAGGGTGTGGGCAAGCAGGCGAAAACGGGCCGGATCACTCTGCCGGGCCGCCGTCACAATTGAAGCAATCTGCTCAGCTGTCTCCTCAAGAAACTGGTGGATGATGATCCGCACAATCTCACGGTCGTTCTGCAGGCGCTGCAGAACATCTTGAAGAAGGAAAACCCCAACCGCGTTTCCGGAAGCATTCTCTTCAGCATCGCCTTCACCATCCCGGCCAACGCCACCGCTCTCCCACAGAGGGAAATAATGGCTGAGAACCCTTCTGAAATCCGACTTCTGCAGCGGTTTTGCAATATAATCATCCATACCGGACGCAATGCACCGCTCCCGGTCCCCCTTCATCACATTGGCGGTCATCGCCACAACAGGAACATTCCGCGAACTCTTCATGCCGCTGCCTGAACGGATCCTTCCTGTTGCTTCATATCCATCCATTTCCGGCATCTGGCAGTCCATGAAAACCATATCATATGCCGTTGTGCGCATAAGCTCCAGAGCCTCACGACCGCCCGAAGCGACATCAGGCTCACAGCCGAGTTTGCGGAGCATCGCCACAGCAACCTGCTGGTTGACAGGGCTGTCTTCAACAATAAGAACGACAAGCCCTGCAGTTGGAGCCGTTGCCGGTAAAAGGGATTGCGGTTCCGCACTCTCACAGCGGGCCGGCGGCATCCTTTCAATTGTGTCGGAAAGCATGAGAAAGAGTTCGTCCCGCTGGACCGGCTTTTCAAGAAACAGGCAGTTGCCACCGCATATCTCAGAAAATTCCTCTTCGCGGTTCCCGACGGAAACAAGCAGAATGATACGCAGTCCCGTAAACTCTTTCAGAGCTTCGATATACTCAATCAGTCCCTCACATTCCAGTCCGAAGCAGCGCATATCCAGAAACAGAATGAACCTGCCACCGGAACCAGACTGCCGCAGAATATCCGGAACTTCGGAATACCCTTCAACTCTCCTGCAGCCGCAGCCCCACAGCCCCAGAGTATCCTTGAGCGAGCCGGCAAGAACATCCGACCAGCAGGCCAGTATAACATCATGCTCAAGTGCAAGAGTGCGCGGTGCATGCTGAACAGACTGTTTTTCCAGCACAATATTGAACGAGAATACGGAACCTTCGCCCGGATGGCTCTCAACATTGATCCGCCCCCCCATCCGGGTAGCGAGATGGTTTGAAATGGAAAGGCCAAGCCCCGTACCTCCATATTTCCTTGCCGTAGAACCATCCGCCTGGGTAAATGGCTCAAAGATTGAATCCACCTGCTCAGGCGGAATACCGACACCTGTATCAAAAACACTGAACTGAACCACCACAAAACGATCCGTTTCCTGCTGCAGTTTCAGCTTCACCCCCACCTCACCGCCGACCGGAGTAAACTTGACGGCATTGCCCAGAAGATTGACCAGTATCTGGCGGATTCTTCCCGAATCACCTATCAGCGAAGTTGGAATTTCCGGAGCAACATGAACGCTCAGCTCCAGACGGGATTCATGGGCCTCAATGCCAAGAATGCCACTGATCTCCATAAGAAGATCACAGAGCTCAAAATCAGAGTGCTCCAGCTCAAACCGGTTGGCCTCTATTTTTGAAAAATCCAGAATGTCATTGATTATTTTCAGCAGACTTCTTGCGCTTCTGATGATGGTCTGCGCATACTTCCGCTGCTCAGTGTCCAGCGCTGTTTCCAACAACAGATCCGCCATGCCGATCACACCGTTCATTGGTGTTCGTATCTCATGGCTCATATTGGCAAGAAACTGGCTCTTTGCCACATTGGCATCACGGGCCTCCGCCGCCATCTGCTCAGTCTTGAGCACAGACTCCTCAAGCCGTCTGTTGAACTCTTCAAGCTCTCCGAACGACTGCTGCAGATCTCGTTCCAGCTGTTTGCGAGGCGAAATATCAGAAGTAAGAATGACGACCGAAGCAACACGGCCATCTTGAAACGACGGCCCGATTCGCGACTCAACCTCAATCGAACCACCACCGGGAACCATGATTTTCCACTCGATTGCAGTGGCCTGCCCTGAAGCAAAAACGGTGTCAATCGCCTGCCGGTAGAGTCTCTGGCCCTCACTGCTCATATGCTCACAGAACGAACCTCCAACCCGTAAGGGAAGGGTGCACCCCGGCAGTGTCCGGTTGACATAAATGATAGAGTAATCAGCATCAACAGCCACAATGGTGTCGGGGCTGTTGGCAAGAACCGTAGCGAGGGTGTTTTCGCTGGTCCTCAGAGAGGCGAGCACATCTTCAAGCTGAAGCTTTACATCAGACAGCTCAATGGACTTTCTGACAAGGGCAAGATTCTGACCCCTGAGCAATGTCTGCTTTTCAAGCAGCTCCTGCTCAATCACGCGGCTTTTTATCGCCTGGTGCTCAAGAAAAGCAATCTTCTCTTCAAGCTCCTCATATGTATACTTTCGTTTGATCATCAAGGGGCTGAAGGCGTAGGTGTAACGAAACCACAGGGGAACAATGCATGAACATCTCTATAGTGGCGGAACCAATACATCAATGCAGTCCCGGCAAGGGAAAAGATGAACTTATATATAAATTATATGCAAAAAGCATTTAAAGCAACACTTTCTTTCACCCTTTTTTCCCCAACAGCATCCGAATCGGTGTGCCGACAACCTTGCCGATCATATCCGGAGCCGTCATCCTGTTGATGCAGTTGCCATGAGTCCGGTTGCCCAGAATCCTCGCAGCCATGTCGGCCGTGGCCGGAAGCACATCCTCGCCGAACATGGCGAGCATCACTCTTCCCTGACTGGTTGTCCCTACCGTATCGACCTGAAGTTCAGTCTTGATGATACCGGGAACAATCGTACTGACCTTGACGGAAGTACTGCGGGCATCATCAATGAGGGAACGGGAAAAATAGTGGACCGCAGCCTTTGCGGCGCCGAAAATCCCAAGCCCCTCAGGAATGTTCCCATCCGGACCCAACCAATCCATATTGTATATATGCCCGCCACCCTGAACAATCATGTTTCGCATGGCAACATAGGACCCATTGAGGGTTCCCGTAAAACTGACATCAACTGTCCCTGCCATCTCTTCCTGCTCCAACTTCCATAACGGCACCATCCGATGAGCTGAAGCGGCATTGTTGATCCAGATATCAACGCGACCGAATCTCGCAGCAGACTGCTGCCACAGCATCTCAACCTCATCAACAAGAGCAACATCGCACAGAACAGAAAGAAAACGCTCACCAAAGCCAGCAGCATTCAGTTCCGTTTCAGCCGCCCTAAGCCCTTCAGCATCGTGACAGCTTACAGTCACATTGCAGCCGGCAGCAAGAAACGCTCTGGAAAGCCCCAAACCGATTCCGTTACAGCTTCCTGTAATAACAACAGTGATCATGACAACTTTTTTTTGTTGTAACGCGCCTCAAGAAAAAATCCAAACAGGTAGGTCACAAGAAACCCGGCAACAAGAACAGCCGCAAACACTGCACGGTCGGCAGATGTTTCAAGCTGACCCGACTGCCATATCAGGGAAACAAGCACCAGCCATCCCAACCCGACACCAAAAACCGCCTTGTTCCAAAGGCTCTTGAAATTTCCGACAAGCATACATGATTCAGTTTACCCGACATTTCTAAAATACGGCCCGACTCAACAAAAAAACCACTCTTTCAGCTGCCTTCAGCCGTTTTCAGACGGCGCTCATGGAGCTTTTCCAGAATAATCCGCACCAGATACTGCATGGCATTGAGCACATAGGTGAAATATGCAAGGAATGCCTCCTGCACCAGAACATCCTCCGAAGCGCCCATGAAGGCAAGAACAAAATAGAGCAGGTGAAAGGCTGCAGCAAACACACTGCCGACATCCTCCCACAGGAACTCTTTTGAAAAAACCCACTTGTCGAATATCTCCTTCTCAAAGTATGCACCGGTTACAAAGAGCAGACCGAACAGAAACGACTTGAACAGGATGGCAACGCTGACCCAGTAAAAACTGAATAGAGTACTGTCCATTGCATAGAGAGCCGTTACACCGACTCCAAGAAGAAAAACAACAAACTGAATCGGCGCAAGAATCAGCTGGACATCGGTCCAGATGGAAGCATTCCTTCTGGCGAGCTGATCGGGAGTATAACGGGGCATAGTCGGCAGGAACTGAAATTTTAAAAACCTTCCAAAAAACCTCTTAATATAGGAACTAATCACCACAACTCAACCCACCGCAAACAGCGCCGTATCGGGGAAAAGAGCAGGCCGCTTTGGAACTGCAAAAAGGATAATTTAGTGGACCCCGTCCTATAGACAAAAAGGGCCTGAGTTTAAGTTGGAAACCTGCTGGTTATGCAGCGGAAAGGCGCTGCCCCTCTTGTTCATTTACCTCTTCCTGTGGGTCGTTTTTGAGCCGGTACTTGTCAACGATGTGGGCCCCGCCGCCTTGGCCTGAACGATACACTTCATCCGGAGTGCTGTAGCCCAGAGACTGATGTGAACGCACACTGTTGTAATCTACAAAATA
>NZ_RXYK01000012.1 GCF_003968655.1 Chlorobium phaeovibrioides
GCGGATACAGGTTGACAACGGCAGCGAGTTCATTTCAAAGGAACTGGATCGATGGGCATATGAGAACAAGGTCGTTCGGCGTTCTCTCGACCCGGCAAGCCGACCGATAACCCGTATATTGAATCATTCAACGGGAAGTTTCGGGATGAATGCCTGTCGACCTATTGGTTCAATAGCCTTGACGATGTTCGAGGCAAAATCGAGGAGTGGCAAAACGATTACAACGGCTTCAGGCCCCATTATTCTTTGAGTGGTCTGACCCCGAATGAATTTCTTGCATTACAACAAAATAGGCCGGAAGCTCTAGTTTCAAGGTGACCGATTAAGGGGATATACGCATCAAAAACTTAATTTCTCTCGGTAGCTGTCCTACGAATTGGGAGTACTTCAGTGGGACGGCGTCTTTACAGTTCAGGATCTGAACCGTAATATGAGAAGACCTTGACTTCTTCGAAGTTCTTCTCCAGCCGAAAGAGCATCTGTTTGCCCGGAGCGCTCTTGTTGCAGTTCCATAATATGGGCCGGCGCATGCCATTCCGCACTAGTGCCAGGTTTGCGTTCAGCGTATCGGCGTCTCCCCGATAGAGGTCGAAAATGGACCTTCTTCCGGTATTGAGATTAGTCAGGAGAATCTCCCCTATGATGAAGAGCGGTTGCCGGTGGTTGGTAATTGTCAGCCGGTCGGTCTTTTCGGCAAGGGTGAATTTCATGCTGTGCTGCGTGCTTGATCGTACCGGAGGCACGTTATTGAGCGGACTGTTGTATAGCGGCCATGGTTTATCGCTGTTCCAATACCATGGAAGCAGCGCGGGGGGATAGCTGCCCTCTTCAGGGATGGTTATTTCCAGCCCTTTCGACTGCCATATTGTGTTTGAAGTATTGCCTGCGGACACTACGAGTCCGTCAGGATTGCCGATGCCGGTGTCGATCAGCTCCAGTTTGTAACGCCCCGGCGAAAGCGCCGTGGTTTTCAGTTCCAGTTTCCCGTGGAGCGGCCAGTAGGCCCTGAACTCCGGTTTCGTCGGTTTCCCGTATTTTCTCGTTTCACCGATGACCAGCCATTCTTCGGGATGCTTCGCTATTTCCTCTCCCGATGCATTGAAGCGGAACTGCAGGTCCCTGTGTCCTCCAGGAAGCCCGAGATAATATCCCCGGTATGTTTCAGGGGTATAGGTCGCCAGTGATTTCCCCTGCTGTTCGTGGAGCCAGCTGCCCAGAGCGTCGGCATCGGAGTATCGCGGGTTGTAGAACTTGAAGAGCCATCCGTGTGACGCTTTCTGGTGGGCTGCGTTATAGACGAAGAGCAGGGATAGGGTTAGAAGCGGCCATGCAAGGACCCACTCCCTTGTAGTCGATTGTTGCCGTATGTCCCTGAAGAACAGCGTTTCAAGCATTTTTGCGACGCCGTACGCAATGACCATCCATGTTACGATTTCAAGCGGATAGAAGAACCGGTAGCTCTGCTCGGTAAGAGGAGCCATGGTGAGCTGGCCTGCAAGCACCGCGATGAATATGGATGCAAGCGGATATTTCCGCTCTCTTATAATGTAATAGATGCCGTATGCGAGCAGTGGCGTGTATAGCCCGTAGTAGTATTTTGCGAAGTCGTGTCTAATGACGGTCTTGAGCAGCTCTGAGCCTATGTGCCCAATCAGCGCCCTCCAGTCGTTTTCTGCCGTGATCATCCGGACCGCGTCCGGACTCATTTTTGACTCGATGGTTTTTGAGAATGAGAACGGAAAGAGATGGAGCCCGTGCAGGTAGTCGGAGCCGACGGCTATGGCAATGAAGAGTATCCCGGCCCATAAGACGTATTTCAGCCGTCTGCCGTGTCTGAGAAAGAGTCCTTCATGTATGAGGAGTGCTCCGAGCAGAACCACGGCCAGATAGAGTCCTGTCGAATGGGTCAGCAGCATCATGGCCACTAGCGGAATGCTGAAAAGGATGCGATGTTTCGAGTAGAACAGTGCGGATGCGGAGAGAATGAAAAACAGTATCGCATAGAAACTGGGAACCACCCAGAAGAATCCATGGTAGGAGCCCTTTCCTTCATAAAAAGCAAAGATGCCGAGCGCAACAGCAATGAAGAGCGGCGAGCGGTCGGTTTTTTTTAGGAAAAGGAGGAGGGCCAGCCCCATCAGGAAAAGACCGATATAGAAATTTGCATGGAACATGGCCGTCGCCGAAATGCCGAGCGCCCTGGCCAGGGTCCCATATGCAAGCGAGAATAGGATCTGGTCCCTGTCCGGGATCAATATGTACTCGGCGGGAGGGGCGATCCTGAACTCGATGTTCGAGATGTAGGCGAGCGCGTCATCGATGCCGAGCGGGCCGGGATGGTTGTACATCATGAAGAAGACGCCGTACCACTGGACGATGAGGAAAAAGAGGGTCGCTACTATGATGATGGTCTTCTGCTTGGTCACTATACTGTTCAATATGTTAATAATTTAAAATCAAATTGTTTAGCAGCTGGAGTTCTGTTACTGCGATGGTTTCAAGCGAACAATGTAGTGGACCCCACCCAGTAGACAGAAAGGGCCGATTTTAAGCTGGTAACCAGCTGATTATGCAGCGGAAAGGCGTTGCCCCCCTTTTTCAACCAACTCTTGTTTCGGCTCGTTCTTCAGCCGATACCTGTCAACGATGTGAGCCCCGCCGCCTTGGTCTGAGCGATACACCTCATCAGGAGTACTGTAGCCAAGAGACTGATGCGGACGAACTGTGTTGTAATCTACAAAATATTCCTTTAAGCCCTGCTGTAATTCTACCGCGTAACCATACCCTTGCGCCTACAGGTCCTCATGTTTAACGCTACGCCAGCACCTTGCGAGAGTACCAGTCAATGATCGCCACCAGATACATGCACCCTTGAGGCAGTTGGCAGTAATTAATGTCAACGGACCAGACTTGCTTGGGGCGGGTCACATAGATGCCCCGCAACAGGTACGGATAGATCTTGTGTTGCGGATGCGGCAAGCTGGTGTTGGGCCCGGAGGCAATACTGGCCAGCTCCAGCCTTCTCATGAGCCGCTGTACCCGCTTGCGATTGATTTTGTATCCGAGGTCGATAAGATACTTCTTGATCTTGCGGCTGCCAAAGAACGGATGCCGGGTGTATTCCTTGTCGATCAGGTCCAGAAGCGTCGCTTCCTCAGCGTTAAAGAACTGCGCGACCGGCGGGACATAGAATGACGAGCGATAGGTTCCAGCCAATGCGCACTGGCTTGCAATCGCCAAGGGCTCTTGTTCGCTGATCCAGGCTCTGTGCGTCTTCATCGGGAGAAGCCGGACTTTTTTTAACCAATCCAATTCCACCTTTAAACGGCCTATTTCAGAGTACAGTTTTTCTGGATCAGCCGCCGGGTCCACCGGCTTAGGGTCTCTCTTCATCTCGAAAAGGCTTGCCGCCTGCTTCTGCAGTTCTTTCTTCCACTTACAAACCTGAGCGGGGTGAACGCCGTATTCCTGAGCAATCTCATTCAGGGTTTTTACTCCGTGAATGGCCTCAAGGGGCACCTTGGCCTTGAAATCGTTGCTGAAGCTCTTGCGTGTTCTTTGGCTCATTTACTTGCTCACTCTTTTGAGTGACCCCCTCCCCGCTCCTCCTGGAACACCGCCGGGACGCCCTCGTTCCGGCGCACCATCCCCGTATGGCCCGTCCTGCCGGCCAGCGGGTCGGCCTCGTCGATGTAGAACAATGTCGCCGTCACCTTCGGGAGCGCCCCCGAGAACCCTGTCGCCTTTATGGCTGGGGGAAGAGGAAGGAGCAGTTTCGGGAGCGGCAGATCGGGAAGGGGTTTGATGGGAGTGACGCCCGTGCGATAATGTTTTTTTTTCGTGGCGCATTGATATATTCTTGAATCTTGGCTGGAGCTTTATGTCGTAAGGGCTCCTGTTCCCTGAATCAACTGTATCAACTTATAAGACCGGAGTCTACCTTGCTTGTTTATGAACTTCGCGTATCGCTTTTGCATGCCGAGCCTCCCGTCTGGCGGCGGGTTCGGATGCCTGCCGAGGCCCAGCTTCCGCTTGTGCATACATCACTCCAGCTGGTAATGGGTTGGGAGAACCGGCACCTGCACGAGTTTGTAGGGGCAAACCGTTTACACTACGGTGAGGCAGAGGAGGGGGCGTTGGACGCCGGTGTGCTCGATGAGCGTCACCATACGCTCCAGTCGCTGTTTGCGGAGCCGGGTGAGCGGTGCCTCTATGTGTACGATTACGGGGACGACTGGGTGCATGAGATCATTCTTGAGTCGGTCGGTGAGCTTCTGCCGGAAGAGTTCCCTCTGTGTTGCCTTGATGGCTCTGGTGCCTGCCCGCCAGAGGATTGCGGGGGAGTCGGGGGATACGCTGCGCTTCTTGAGAGCCTCGGCGATGGGTTCAATGCCAGGGCTTTTGATTGTGCCTCTTTCAACGATGAGGTAGGACGCTTGTTTCCGCGTGACGATGAGATGCATTCACCTGAATCAGTGAGTGAGGGGATTGCCTTGTTCCTGGGGCTTCGTGATTTGCTCGAGACAGGAGCGACAACTGAGGGTGCGATGTCGGTCATGATGCTTGATGGTTTTTTTTCAGCTCTGGCAATCCATCCCGAAGCCATCCTGCCTGACCGATGGCTGCCGTGGGTATGGGATGTCACCGGGAGCGGCCGGGAGCCTGGCTTTGCCTCTAAAGGGGAAGTGGAGAAGGCAATGGGGCTGCTCTTCACCTATTACAACATCGTGGTTGGCAAGCTTGGCGATGAAGCTGCAGGGTACACGCCGCTATTCGATGAGCTGGGCATTAAGGCGGCTGAAGATAGGCCGCTGGCGGTCAGGGACTGGGCTCAGGGGTTCATTTGCGGAGCAATGATCGACAAGGGCGTGTGGGATCGGACCTTTAAGGATGAGCAGGGCAAGATGCTTCTCGCTCCGTTTGCAATGATGGCCGGTATGTTCGATGAGGCGCAGGATTCCCGGGAGCTGCAGGTTGAAGAGATGAAGGAAAAAGTGCAGGACGAACTGGGCTTCAATGTGCTTGACCTTCGGGAGTTCTGGGTGCCCTGGCGCCGTGAGTACCTTTCGCAGCACGGTGGCGGTGGGATGATCCGTTCAGAGGCCCGTGTGGGTCGCAACGACCGGTGCCCCTGCGGCAGCGGAAAAAAGTACAAGCAGTGCTGCGGAAGGTAGGGCTCTTGTTTTAGCTGGGGGTTTAATGTATGTTTTGCTGAAAAACTTCCATTACTGACCAACCTCTCCTGCATGACATTGAAAAAGTTCCGGCAGCTATTGGGCTATCAGGCGTTCATGCTGCTTGGTATGCTGGTGAGGAGCCTTAAGCGAACCCACTCTGTGGCGTTGGCTCATTTCATCGGTGATGTCATATTCCATGTTCTGAGGATCCGCCGCTCTCTTGTTGAGGAGAACATCTCCATAGTCTTTCCCGATAAATCCCCCAAAGAGGTGCGCTGCCTGGCAGGCCAAGTGTATCGAAATCAGGCGGAAAACATCATCGAGGTGCTCCGCCTTCCCCTTGTGCAGACACGAGAGGACGCCGAGGCCCTGATTGAGATTGAACCGGGGGATTTTCTTTTGAGAACGCGCGATAAGGGCAAGGGTGCGGTGATGGTTTCGGCGCATTTCGGCAACTGGGAGTTGCTCGGCCTGTGTACCGGCATGCTCATTGCTCCTTTGACAATTGTTGTCAAGCGTCTGCGCAACAGGGCAATTGACAGGAAAATCAACCAGTGGCGCAGCCTTAGGGGAAACAAGATGGTGTATGCCTCCAAAGCCCCGAGAGTGGCTCTCAGCACTTTGCGTCAAGGGGGGCTCCTCACCCTTCTGGCGGACCAGTCCGATCCTGATGAAGGGTTCTTTACACCCTTCCTTGGCAGGACCACCTCTGTTTTTCTCGGACCCGCTTTTCTTGCACTGAAAACAGGCGTTCCTCTGTTCGCCGGCATGTGCCGCCGCATAGGGGGCGGGCGGTACAAGGTTGAGATGCAGGAAGTCCCCACGGATGACCTCACCGGCTCCAAGGATGACATTGAAGAGCTCGCCCGTCGCTATACCAGGGTGCTCGAAAGCTATATCTATAGGTATCCGGAGGAGTGGTTCTGGTTGCATGATCGATGGAAACGCACGGGACCGGGTGGAGAGGCTCAGGGGACTTGAGCCCTCATCAAGGCAATGAGTAGTATTACTCCATGGCTCCATGGCTGCAGTCGTCGCCAATGGGGTCTTTTGCGTTATGGTTGGTTATTAGGCGGTGAACGCTTACTTTATTCCTTTGGTTTCGTTCCATGTTTGCTTAAGGGTTGATTGCCTCCTATGAAGTTGATTTTACGGGTATTGAGCTATCTTGCCCCGTCTAAGGGAAAGATAGTCCTTGTTGTGTTTGTCAGTCTCTTGACCTCGCTTTTCAGTGTGGTCTCTATTTATTCCGTCCTGCCCCTCCTCAACGCCATCTTTACGGCAGACAAGACAGTCAGCGCTCCAGTGACGCCCGGGCCGGCATCACCGGACAGTGTAGCGGCCGTCTCCCCCAAAGGGCTTTCGCTCAGCCGTGAGTCGCTTGCATCAAAAAACAGCCTGATCGATACGAAGGCGCTGCAGGAGCAGGTGACCGAAAAGTTCCAGCAACTCTTTCAGGCGGAGACAAAGCGGCAGATGCTCCTGAACATCTGCTTGTTCCTTATTGCGGCCTTCGCCCTGAAGAATACCTTTCTCTATATCAACAAGCAGTTGATATACCGTATACAGACCAAGGCGACAAAGACACTTCGTGATAATGTATTCCATACCATCATAGAGATGCATCTGGACTATTTCAACCACCAGCGTGTCGGTGGGTTGATGAACCATGTTTACCACGATGTTGGCGTTGTGCAGGGCTCAATCAGTTCCACCTTCATCAATTTTATACAGAACCCGTTCACCATATTCGTCTATATTGGCATTCTGTTTGTCTTGAGCTGGAAACTGACGCTTTTTGCCTTTGCAGTATCGCTCATAATCTTTTTCCTCATTCAGGTGATCGGCAAGCGGGTCAAGGCGCTTTCACGCCTCATCCGTGAAAAAATGGGCGATATGAACTCTGTCCTGCAGGAGAAGTTCAACGGCATCAAGGTGATCAAGTCGACCGGGTTTGAAAATGTGGAGGTTGAACGGTTCAAGAGCTTTACCAACGAATTCCGCCGTCTTGATCTCAAGGTGTACCGACTGAAGAACATCATCTCCCCGCTCAATGAGACCCTACTTGTCAGTGCGGTTGCTATGGTACTCTGGTTTGGCGGTCTGCAGGTGTTTGAGGGCAGCATGACGGCCAACGAGCTGATTGTGTTTGCCTTCAGTCTCTATTCAGCTATGGGGCCATTGAAGATGCTTGGCGAAGCCAACACAAACATCCAGAGCGGCATGGTGTCCGCTGAGCGCTTGTTCGAGCTGATTGATGCCGAGCCGCTTGTCGTGAACGGAACCAAGCCGATTTCAGGTTTTTCCGATGTGATTCGTTTTGAGGATGTCTCTTTTGCCTACAGGCAGGAAGAGGGGAGTGCACGGGTGCTCGACCGGGTGTCGTTTGAGATACGGAAGGGTGAGATGGTCGCGCTTGTTGGCCAGTCGGGGTCAGGTAAGTCGACGGCTGTCGATCTTTTACTTCGGTTTTACGATGTGGACAAGGGGCGCATTACGATTGACGGTGTCGATATCAGGGAGTTTGATTACAAACAGCTGCGCAGCATGATTGGGGTGGTGAGCCAGGAGGTCATCCTCTTTAACGACACCATCGAACAGAATATTGCCTACGGGGTGCAGAACGGTGTGATGCATGAGCGGGTGGTAGCAGCGGCAAAGCTTGCAAACGCAAGCGGGTTCATTGAGGAGAAGCCCGAAGCATACGAAACGGTTGTGGGGGACAGGGGTATCCAGCTCTCAGGTGGTCAGCGCCAGCGGCTTGCCATTGCGCGTGCCATGGTGCGCAACCCGGATCTCTTGATTTTCGATGAGGCAACCAGTGCGCTTGACAATGAGTCGGAGAAAGTGGTGCAGGACGCCATAGATAACGCGCTTTCCGACAGGACGGCGCTGGTTGTGGCCCACAGGCTTTCAACCGTAAAGAACGCCGACAGAATCATTGTAATGGACCGGGGCCATGTGGCGGAGTCCGGAACGCACGCTGAGCTGATGGCCAAAGACGGTCTGTACCGGATGTATCATGACATACAGTTTACATCGAAGGACGAAGATTCTCTGATTTAAAGCTCACCGCTTTTACCATAATAGGTAAACGCTTTTGCATCCTTGAATGCCTTTTTCATCTGGAACAGGTATGCTCTTCCAGGCGCTCCGTTCGGATCGGTCCATAAGAGAGGGAGCTCTTTGTCGCCATAGACCAGTGATATTCCCTCCTTAAGCGTCGTTTCATCTCCCCAGTAGAAATCTATAACCTGCGCCAATCCGGTGTCGAGGTTGGTCAGTTGGATCATGCCAGCAAGATAGCGGGTCTCGCCTGAGTTCCGCAACATGAGGGATGCTGTCGGTTCATGCAGGGTGAAGTCTATCGAGTGTTTTCTGCTTTCACGGACAATGTTGGTTTTGCGCATTGGTCTGTTGTGAAGCGGCCATGTGGTATCAGGGAACCAGTACCAGGGAGGCATGATGGGCGGATACATGCCCTTTTCGGGGAACCGGACGGCATAGGAGTCTTCCTGCCAGTCCGACAGGGTCACGCCGTCTGCAGATATGCTGATGCCATCGGTGCCGGGTAGTTCAGTGTCAATCAACTCAATTCTATAGCGCCCCGGAAGCAATGCCGGGGTTTTGATGTGTAAAGCGCCGTCTTTCGGAAGGAGGGCTCTGAATCCTCCATTGTTTGCCTCATAGAGCCGGAGGTTTTCACCGATGACCAGCCAAGATTCCGGGTCCCGTGCTATGTTTTTTCCGGATGGGTTGAAATGATAGGCAAAGTCCATTCCGGATTGCTGCAACCCCTTATAGACTCCCGGATGCTTGACATACATTGCCAGTTTTTTGTCTTGATTGTTATCAAGATAGTCCGTGAATGCTTTTGCTTCCAGAAACAACGGATTATAGAACTTGAAATAGAAGTTGTGAGCTGCTTTTTGATGGATGGTGTTGTACAGAAAGAGGCTGGAGAGCACAACCAGCGCCCATCGGGAAGTTTTTGCTGTAATACCTGCAGTTGACCATTCCCGAGGTTGCAGCAGTTTGCTGAGTCCGTATGCGATGACTATCCAAGTGAGAATTTCAAGAGGATAAAAAAACCGGTAGGTATAGTTTGAGAGAGGAGAAATGAGAATCTGTCCAATGAGTGCCGCCATAAAGAGTGACAGGAGAGGGTATTTTTTCTCTTTCCATATCCAATAGAGCCCATAGACGACGAGGGGCGTGTAGAGGCCGTAAAAGTATTTGGAGAAATCGTGACGGCCTATGGTTTCCAGTATATCATTGAGGGCCGTAGCCGGCATGAGATTCTGGAACTCGACTTTCCTGTATGAATTGAATGAAGATGTAAATGATGCCGGCAGGATGTGTTGCTGGTAAAGATATTCGCTTCCTATAAATATTACGCTCACGGCAAGCAGAAATGCCACTAATTTTTTTATCCCGGGCAGGTTTCTCTTGAACAGCGTTTCATGGAGCAGAATTGCAACAACGATAAGGGAACCTAAATAAATGCCGGTGGAATGGGTGACAAGCAAAAGGGCTAGAAGCGGCAGCCCATAGATATAGTGGTGCTTTGAGTAAAAAACAGCTCTTGCAGTCAAGAGAAACAGCATGATGGCGTAGAAGCTGGGGACGACCCAGAAAAAACCATGGTAGCTGCCTTTCCCCTCATGGAATGCAAAAAGTAGCAGGGCGATGACTGTAAAGAGGGCGGACGAATCGATTTTTTTTACAAGGCTGGTGATGGTAAGACCCATCAGGAAGATGCCGATATAGAAGTTGAGATGGAACATGCTTGTTGTCGAAATACCCATCAAGGACGCAAGCAGCCCGAATATGTATGGGTGTAGAATCTTGTTGATATTGCTTGGTGCAAGCGATGGGCTCGAAAGGGGGAACTCCCGGAAGAAGTCGATCTCTTGGATATAGAACGCTGAATCATTCAGCCCCAGCGGGCCGGGATGATTGTAGAGCATGAAGTAGATGCCGTACCACTGGACGAGGAGGAAGAAGAGGAGTGCTCCAGAGATGGTGATTTTGTTTTTCATCGCATGAGCTTGTCAAGCAGATTGAGTTCTTGTTCGGCTATGGTGCCAAGGGAATACTTGTCTATGGCAAATCCCCGGGCATTATTGCTTAGGTGTTGTCTTAATGCTTCAGATGCCATGAGTTCTTCAACGGCTTCGCGTATGCCCCCGGTGTCGGTTGGGCAGAGCCAGCCGGTTTTCAGGTGGCTGATTATTTCCCGTATGCCGGGAGCGTCACCTCCGATGACAGGAAGCCCTGTCGCCATGGCTTCGATAAGGGTTTTAGGATGCCCTTCGTAGTGCGAGGGCAGCACGAAGATTTTCGATCGGTTCAGCCAATTGGGGAGATCCGGATTGGGGATGTTTCCCGGCCATTCAATATCCAGTTCGAGTCCCTGAGCCTGGGATTTGAGCTCATCTTCCAGCGGACCTTTCCCGATGATGGCGATTTTTAGCTTGAGGCCCTGCAACGCCTTGAGAAGGGTTTGAAGGTTTTTCTGGGGATTGAGTCGTCCAATAAAGAGAATGTCAATATCTTTTACTGAGGAAGAGGGGGCAAAGAGCTCAGTGTTGACATAGTTTGGTATGACGGTAACTTTGCCATTTGTTCCTGAAATCCGTTTCTCAATGCTTTCCTGCATCATTGGCGTGGTGACCTCGATGCCGTCTGCTGCACTGAAAAGTTTTGACTCATAGTTGAGTGCCTCAATTGCCTGTTTAGAGTGTTCACCGCGTTCGCGCTCAATGAATTCAGAGTGCATGTAGCCGCACCGGGCGAGCAGCGGTTTGCGGTGGACTTGCGCTGCCCTGAGAGCCGTCAGGGCTCCGGGAGTCTGGTTCGATTTGATGATGTTTGTCCGGCGAAGCGTCCCGGCATGAAGGAGCGGGATCATTCTCGTGTAGATCGGTAGCGGCAGGCCGTATTCGTTGCAGAGGATTTCGATGCCCTCAAGACGGTCTTTGTAACGGATGCGGTCCTTTCGGCCGTATGTGACGAAAGACACCTTCGCTCCGGCGTCCATGTGTTTCCTGTAGAGCGCCACTTCACGCTCAAGCATGCCCACCCGGTCCCAGTCTTTCAGGGCGGTGTTATGGGTGAAGAAGAGCGTGAGGTGCATTCCTGAAGGTGCTTCGTGGTTTTGGAGTATGTATGAATGTAGCTGATTGCCGGGGATTTCCCTTCGGGAATTATCGGGGTTAGGTGCTCATATGTTCATTCCGGCATACGCTGGGGGTTGTGTCTCAGCGTCGACTTTTCAGGCTGTATGAGGTAATGTCAAGATTCTCCATAGGATAGTGCAGCATAAGTGATCGTTGTGATGGAGTGTTCTCCCAGTTGCCCCTCATGACTTTAGCGACATATTCTCCGGTACGGTCCTTTACGTCTACTATTACATCCGTATTGCTTGTGAATGTAGTTTCGTTGTTGAAGCAGAACATCGTGTCCAGATTTCCCGAGAGTTCCGCAATTGCAGGAATGAATGTTCCTGACGAGGCGACCAGGACTCTTGCACTAAGCAGGCACTCAATATCTTCTTTCAATGATCCTGACTTTCTGGTGACTGTTCCAGTTGAACTCCGGGCATAGTCAAGAAGGGGGAGGAGGACAGGATTGCCGTCATCTTCGCAGACGATGGTCACGCTGTCCCATTGTCCGCTTGCAAGGATCTTTTCGTAAAAAGAGAGCGGTGGTTGGCCATAGTCAGGATGGACTTTTTCGCCAACCCTGAACACGTCGCCTGCCCTGAGATGTATGACCAGATCCCTTTTACCTAAAGGCAAGGGAGCATTAAGTCGCAGGCATTCTTGACCTAAAAAGGACGATATGGGCAATCGGTTCGGTGTGAGGACGTCAAAGAAATATTTTCTCTGAAAGAAGTCTCCGGCGAGGATCGATTTCCCCATCCTTGAGCATTCATCTGCGGATGGCGGGTTTTTGACCACGATGCCGTCACGGGTCGCGAACTGTTCCTGCAGGTACCAGAATCCCGGCAGCCAGATTTCCCTCACATTCAGGGTTTGGGCAAGGTTTAGTGCATTGCTTAGCTGGATAATGGTATTGCCGAATCGCGGGTTGGCCGTTACATGCAGCACCTCGGGTGATTCGGTCCGCATGTTATTGCCGGCATTGTGGCTGTTCTTTCCTGATTTAAGCCGGTATTCATAGTCGGCATATGCCATCGGATGAACGCCAAGGTGGTTGCAGAACGCTATTTCCTCAGGCGAGAGCCTTTTTTTCTGGAAATAACGATGGTTGGGATAGCGCGCCAAATGGGCTTCCATAAGCGCCTGCGCCTCATCAAACTCCCCAAGCTTGCAGTGAGCATCAATGATGTGGCTCATTGCGCGAGCAGCCATGCCTGTGCTTCCGGCCTGAAGGATCTTTTTCCAGCTTGATTTCACCTGATCCCACTCCTTCCGGGCTTCAGATATTTTGGCTCCCTCTTTCAGTAGCAGGACATTTTTCGGACTTCGGGCCAGCCCAGCGAGGGTAATCCTTTTCGCAACAGCAACATTGCCTCGCGTCCGATATTTTTTTGAAAGCAGAATGCAAGCCCATGATGGCAAACTGTGGGCCGCGGACTCCAGTCGGGCTGTTGATTGATCATCATCAGGCGCAGACGCGCGGGTGATGATCAATCGTATTGTCTGCGCCCATGCAATGCCTTTTTGTTTCAGCGCCATTGCCGTTTCTTTGTGAGTACTCCTCGTCATCAAATGCGTTTATCTTCTTGGGCGCCTCTCAACAGGTACATTCTCGTGCACCACATCTGTTTTGACTGGACGTCAATCGTTTTGTGTTTCTACGCTGAATGTGGCTCAAGCTGTTTCGCCAGTTTTTTCATGTGTCATGTATCGCTCTCGCAGGTACCATACCCATCTCATAAGAAAACGCTTTGTGCGCTTTTTAATGGTAAATGCTTCAGGGGCATACTTGTTCGCCCTTGTCCCCGAAACCCCTTCAACGAAAGGCGGGATGGGAAACAGTCCTTTGTAAATAGAAAACCCGTTGTTTATTACGATATCATGAAAAGAATGCTCTAGGTAGTAGCCCTCCTCATCACGAACATCACGAACATCACGGTAAGCTTCAAGAAAATGCTTTACATAGAGTTCTTTCTTGATAATGTAGAATCGGCTGTCGAAAGCAGTCGAAACAATGCGTCGAATGGATAGCTGATGCCTTATCTTCAGTTCGAACTGGAATTCATGGTTCCAGTGGCGCATAATCTCGATAAAATTGCCGACCCATAGCTTGCTGGTGCATTTGGCAAAAACCTCGGCATCCCGCAATATATGGGAGTGTTCAAGGGCGTAGTTGACAATTTCACCCTCACCGAACCCTTTTCCGTAAAGTGCTACTTTTCGGGCATCATTGCTGAAACTAAGGCATTCAACGTTTGCTGCGGGAAACCGCTCTCTGACAATCTCTGAAAAATCGAAATTTGATCCGTCACACAGGACGATAGTCAAATCCGGAGCAATGGCCAGCCACTGCGCGAGTGCATGGATTGTCAGTTCTATGCGTCGTTCGGCGTCGTTCAGGACAACAAATGGTGCCGATACACGAACGGCAGAGGTGACAAGAAGGGGGGGGAGTCCAGACTGCATCGTCGAATGTTTTTTGAAAGAGCATGATTGCATCGTATCGTCGTCACTCCCTGTAATCCAAGGCCTTATAGCCATGTTTTTTTACCAGGGTATCCCTCTGGGCAAGGGTCATATCTTCTCGAACCATTTCCGAAACCAACTCTTCGAAAGTCGTCTTCGGAACCCAGCCCAGACGATTCCTGGCTTTTGATGCGTCACCAAGCAGGGTTTCAACCTCGGTAGGCCTGAAATAACGGGGATCAACCCTGATGATCCGCTTGCCGTCCTGATCTATGCCGTGTTCTTCCACACCGCATCCCTGCCAGCCGATGTTCATATCCAGCTCTTTAGCCGCGGCGTTGATAAACTCACGGACACTGTATTGCACTCCAGTGGCAATGACATAATCCTCAGGCTTATCCTGCTGTAGCATCAGCCATTGCATCTCGACATAATCCCGGGCATGTCCCCAGTCGCGTTTTGCGTCAAGGTTGCCGAGATAGAGGCAATCCTGCAGGCCGAGTTTGATCCTGGCGAGCGCACGGGTGATTTTGCGGGTTACAAAGGTTTCGCCGCGTATGGGGCTTTCGTGGTTGAAGAGAATGCCGTTGCAGGCGTATATGCCGTAGGCCTCACGGTAGTTGACCGTGATCCAGTATGCGTATAGTTTGGCGACTGCGTATGGACTGCGGGGGTAAAACGGCGTCGTCTCTTTTTGCGGTGTTTCCTGAACCAGTCCGTATAGCTCCGACGTGCTTGCCTGGTAGAACCGGGTTTTTTTCTCGAGTCCCAGTATGCGGATCGCCTCGAGAACCCGCAGGGCGCCGAGCGCGTCGGAATTGGCGGTATACTCCGGTTCCTCAAAGCTGACAGCAACATGGCTCTGTGCCGCAAGGTTGTATATCTCGTCAGGTTGTGTCTGCTGGATAACCCTGATAAGGCTGGATGAGTCAGTCATGTCTCCATGGTGAAGGAAAAACCTGACGTTCTGCTCATGCTGATCCTTATAGAGGTGATCAATACGGGCGGTATTGAAAAGGCTGCTTCGTCTTTTGATGCCATGGACCTCATAGCCTTTTTTTAGGAGCAGTTCAGCGAGATAGGCTCCATCCTGGCCGGTGATGCCGGTGATCAGCGCGACTTTTTTTTGTTCGCTCATATGTTTCGTGTGTTATTATCGGCTGCGGTTTGCCGAGATTATAAAATCTTGATATGCTAACTTCAGCCCCTCTTCAATGCCGATAGCCGGCTTCCATCCCAGTGATTGGATCAGGGTGCTGTCCATCAGCTTCCTCGGCGCGCCGTCGGGTTTACTGGCGTCGAAGCTTATGGTTCCGTTGTATCCAACGGTGTCGGCGACGAGGGTTGCAAGTTCTTTAATGGGTATGTCTTTCCCTGCGCCGACGTTGATATGCTGCTGCATAGGGGATGTATGGGCGTCATATGATGCTTTGTCGAGGTGCATCACATGCACCGATGCCGATGCCAGGTCATCCACATAGAGAAATTCGCGCCTGGGGTTTCCGCTGCCCCAGACCATGACTTCTGGATCATTGTTTGTTTTGGCTTCATGGAACCGCCGGAGCAGCGCGGGGATGACATGCGAGTTTTCGCGATGGTAATTGTCGCCTGGTCCATAGAGATTCGTCGGCATCACGCTGCGGAAGTCGGCTCCATACTGGCGGTTGAAGCTTTCGCAGAGTTTGATGCCGGCAATTTTCGCTATTGCATAGGGTTCGTTCGTCGGTTCCAGTTTCCCTGTCAGCAGCGCATCTTCCTGCATGGGCTGGGGGGCCAGTTTCGGGTAGATGCAGCTTGAGCCGAGAAAAAGGAGCCGTTCGGTGTCATATTGATGGGCCGCTTGGATGATATTTGCCGCAATCATCAGGTTGTTGTATATGAAATCGGCTGGAAACGTGTTGTTTGCATGGATACCACCGACCGTTGCAGCAGCCAGGTATACCTGATTGGGTTTTTCCTTCCTGAAGAACTGCTGGACATCCGACTGCCGTGTGAGGTCGAGTTCCCTGCGGCTACGGGTGACAATGTTTTCGCATCCGTTTTTTTGCAGCAGTCTGGCAATAGCCGACCCAACCATGCCCTGATGTCCTGCGATGAATATTTTAGCTGAACGCTCGCTCATTCTCTTGTGTTGTGATCGTTTCGTTTTAGGCTTTCCTCAGGTATTTGAGCAATAGCCGTGCATGCAAATAGCTTAAGGGGGAAAGGCGTTTTGTGGCGTATGTTCTCTCGGCGACTCTTCTGTAAATCGCTGTGATGAAATCAATGTAGAGGGTCGCCACCTCGGTCATGCTGAGAACATTGATATTTGCCCTGTATGCGTCGATGTGCCTTGCGATGTTCCCGATAGTCTGAAGGACATCTTCTGTTCCATTAAAGAGGAGGCCGTTTCCGTTGAGGAGTTCCGGGTAGCTTGAGTTGTTCCTGGCTACGGCAGGCAGTCCGCAGTGGAGCGCTTCCAGAAAGCTGTTGGAGCATGGTTCTCCCTGGCTTGCAGCAATGAATATGTCGTGTCCTCTCAGCAGGTCGGCCAGCTTTTCAGAGGGCTGCGGGGAGATGGCGTTTATGTTGCGGAACGATGTCTCGGTATTTCCGACGAATGTCATTGAGTACGTGCTGAAGTCAAGGTGATCGTCAAGATAGTTGAAGATGTCAAAACCCTTTCGGGGATTTGATGACCATGTCGTGGCAATCAGCCGGATTTTATTGTCTGCTCTTTGGTGCCGGCCCTGGGTGGCATGGAAAATCATCGGGTCAGGGGCATTGATGATGCAGGTTTCATGGCGGTTCTTTCCCATCCCCTGGCGGTACGACTCATTGCGGCTCCATTTCGACTGGAACACCGTTCCGTCGGCAATGAGCCTGTTGCAGTAGAATATCGCCCTGTCGGTGGCAATGCCCGAGTCTCCCCTGGTATGGAAGAGCGGCCCGTCCACCCTGTGAATGAAGACCTTCTTCGGATACTTCCGTTTCAGCTGAAGAGCCTGTTTCTGAAACTGGTGGCTGTTGAACAGGATGACATCGGCTGTTTCGGGAGTTTCTGCATTCAGCCCCTGCGCCACGAATTGTGTTTTCAGCGCCTTCAAAAACTGATTTCCGCCTCCCCATGGCTTATCGGAGAATTCCCATAGGATATGAATGCGTGGGCGTTGTGACATATGGATGTGCTGAATCAATTTTTTCTTTCCCGGATCAGTCGACATAGCCTTTCATAAAGGATTTCCATGCGGAGAGCTGATTTGTATAGGCGTTGGCTTTGGCGGTCAGGATGCCGTTTTGGACAACAGTGGCTTGTTGCGCTTTGTCCTGCATAACGGCAAGTGTCCAGTGCGCCAAAGCTTCTGCATCCTCAATATCAGCGAGAAAGCCGTTATTTCCATGCTCGATGAGATCCGTGGCCTGTCCTACCCCGGTGCTGATGAGCGGTACCCCGCTGGCCATTGATTCGAGTACGGCCTTGGGGCCGCCTTCATCTCTTGATGAGATGACATAGGCATCAAGCGCATGATAATATTTTCCGATGTCAAGGTAGTCGTTCAGGAAGTGGTGGGCGAAGGGAATGCCCAGCCTGTCCAGTCCGTTTTTCACATACCCCCTTGCCGGACCTGTCAGCAGCACGAAAAGCCCCTGAACCTCATCCTTCAGGATTTCCATCGCTTTCAGAAATATGTCGGGGCCCTTCTCCATTTTCGGTTCCAGCCCTTCGCTCCAGCCGTTGCCGTCTTTCTGGAACGATCCGATAACAACCGCGCTTTCAGGGATGCCGAGCGCAGCCCGCCGCTGTTTTTTCTGCCCGGGTCCGGCAGGGCTGAAGTGATCAAGGTTGATCCCGATGGGTATTCGGAACACTTTTTCGTGTGCAATCCCGGTGTCCAGCACAGTCTCTTCCATGAACCGGCAACTGACCTGGATCCTGGAAATATCCTCATGGTGCTGACGGATGGTTTTGAGCATCCCCCTCGATTTATCGTCCCATGCCGGATTGCCGTGGTAGTAAGGGAACGCGATGCGGCAGTCGGGTTTCTGCCAGTTCTCCAGAAACTCATAGCGGCTCATGTTGAAGAAGCACTGGCCCTTCATGAGCCGCCGGTATTTTGCATCGATGACATGGATGCCGAGTTTTCGGCAGATAGCGGTGAGTTCCACGGCGTCCCAGTAGAGGCTCCAATTAGCATTGTCCCCCTTTATGAAGAGTCGGGTATGGGGGGGCCAGAATATCGATTCCAGTCCGGATTTCAGGTATTGCGGGGCGTTTTTGAGTTTCACTTTTGCTCTTCAGTCTGTTGGTCAATCGTTGCGGCCGGCTATGCACCTCAGCACAAATTTCCAGTATTTAATCCTTTCCGGCCGGTAGTGGGCGGAAAGGGGGGAGCGGAGGTAGGCCGCAAGGGTCTCTCTGTTGTGGTTCATATTCTTTCGGCAGGTCAGCCACCATTTCCGGCTGATTTCCTGCTGCAGGACGGTGCGTTCGAAGCGATTTCCTGCTTCGTTCAGTGCCAGCAGCTTCACTAGCCAGCGTTCTGCCGCCTGAAGATTGACATCCCCTCGGTTTTCGGCTATCCGGTGATGGGTTTCAAGCTCTTCGGGGGACGGGGTGCCGATCATCCGCTGGAGGTAGCCTGATCGAATGTGCCGTGCGTTGCTGACCTGGAGATCCGCCTTCCTCGAGCTCAACTGTCCAGCATGCTCACGGAAATATAGTAAGGTTTCCGGGATGTTGGCAAAGGCGGTTTTATCTGCCAGGGATGTCCAGTAGTTGTAATCCTGAGTGTAGATGAGGTTTTCGGGGTAGGGGTGCGCTTTTGCAAGGTCTGATCGCATGATGACGGTGGGGTGGAAGAAGCAGGTGCTGAAGAGGAGTTGGATTTTGAGCTCTTCGTCTGTTTCTGGCAGTGTTCTTGTGTTTTTTAGCTTGCCATTTTTTATGAGCCGCATTGCGGTGCCTGAAATGCCTATTTCAGGGTGGTTGTCCATGAAGTGTACCTGTTTCTCAAGCCTTGTGGGTAGGCTGATGTCATCAGCGTCCATTCGTGCGATGTATGTTCCTTTTGCTTCGCTGATACCTTGGTTGAGCACATGGACGGTGCCGTGGTTTTCAGGGTTGGCGATGAGGCGGATTCTTGGGTCTTCGTAGGATTTGACAATTGTTGTGCTGCCGTCGGTTGAACCGTCATCAATGATGAGGAACTCGAAGTCTGTGAACGATTGTTTCAGGATGCTGTCAATAGCTTCCCTGAGGTAGCGCTCCCCGTTATGAACGGGCATGAGAATGGTGACTTGGGGGTTCTTCATCTTACAGCTCCTTTTCTGCCATGGCGAGAATGTTGTCGGTCATACTCTTATCAGAGAAGTTCTTCAGCACATGTTCCCGTCCCTTCATGCCCATCTTTAGTGCTTTATCACGGTTACCGAGAAGAGTGAGAATGGCTTTTTTCAAGGCCTCCTGGTTGCCGTTGGGGACAATGAAGCCGGTCTCATTGTTGACGACTCCTTCCGGTAGTCCGCCCGTGGTGCTTACGACGACCGGCAGGCCGCAGGCGCTGGCTTCGGGTATCACCCTTGGCAGGCCCTCTTCCTGGTAGAACGGGCAGTAGACCGGTTCCGATGTCAGTACGAAGATGTCCGCCGCCTGTAACAGTTGGGGCAGCTTTTCGTTCTGCACTGTGGGGTGGATGATGACATTGTTTTCGAGATGAAGCTCCTTGATAAGGGAATCGAGAAGAAGGCTTTCGGGTTCGTCGCGGTTGGCGACGATCATGTAGGTAATGCCCGGGTAGCTTTTCTTCAGTTCGGGGAGTGCCATCAGGATATGGCGGAACCCTTTGACGGCCATCATCCTGCTGACGGTTACAAGGAGGGGGCGGTTGGGGGCAATGCCTATGCCAAGCAGCTGGCGAAGGGCCAGCTGCTTTCCTGTGTCGTGTTCGGGAATGAACATGTCGGTTTTAACATTGCAGCCAAGCACCAGGGTCGGGCAGGTGAGCTTGGGGTACATATCCCGGGCAATGGTATCAAGCGAGCTGCTTACGGGCATGAAGAGGTCAACTGAGGAGTAGACCTGGTTGATTTTTGCAATGAGTTTGGGCTTTCGGGGATAGACATGTTTTGTGATATCGGTACCATGCGATGCGCAGAATATCTTGAAACGGAAGATACCTTTCAGGCGGTGGATGACTTCTATGTCGTTCCAGGTTGCGGCAACGAGCACCAGTTCTTTTCTGGTGAGCATGTACCTGAGGAGCCCGGGCAGGCGGTAGAGCCAGTGAAGCTTCTGCCAGTCGTGTCCTTTGATGTAACGCACCTGTTTTGAGGAGCGGGCTCCCTTTTTTTTGTTTGACCGGGTCATGTGGGTCATCACCACCGCTTCGTAACCGTTCGCGCTCAGGGTATCGAGCAGGTTTTCTGCCCAGAGTGATATGCCTCCCATGAAGGGAGGGTATTCGGAGCAGAGTATGACGAAGGTCTTTTTCATGGTGCAGTTGCTCCAATGCCGTCACCTATTCCATCAACAATGGCAATCCAGCGTCCGTCTTCCATTTGGTGCGGGTCTATGGTGTGCATGCCTTTGTTGTTCCATGCTTCGTTTCCTGCCTGTATGATCGGGTTGTTTGAGGTTTGTTCTTCCCTGTATGTGGCGGGGGTGAGCTCCGTGATTCTGAACCCCCATACTTTGCTGCCATAGCTTGGCACGCTGTCTTGCGCGTAGCGGTAGATGGCGTTGCTGTAATGAATGACCCTACCACCCGGGCGTGCGTAGTGGCGGCTTTCTTTGATGAGGGGGCTATTGGGGTGTTCATTCCATGGTCCCTTCAGGTTGCTGGCGGTGAAGAGGTGCAGGTTTTTGGTTTGCGGGGCGTAGCTGAACAGGTACCAGTGGTCGTTGTGGTGTATGACTGAGGGATCCTGGAGAGGGGCTGTCCTGTCTGTTCCTTTGAGGATGGTTGCGGTGCGCTCCCATGTGTGCGGGAAGGTGGATGCGCAATAGAGCGTCATCTCGTTTGATTTGCCTGCTTCGGGGATCATGTAGTGCTCACCCTCATGAAGAAAAACATAGGGATAGGAGAGGTGGAACGGTTCGGAAAGGGCGGTTCCGCCGTAGGTCCAGGTTTTCAGGTCGGGGCTGGTTGCGTAGCCTATGTCTCCTTTGCCGGACTTTTTCTCCATCATTTCGAAGAAGAGGACGAATTCACTGTTGTGCTTCACCATGAAGGGATCGGCCACAAGGCGAGAGGTCATGTTTGTGACATCTGCGGCTTTAAGAATCGGGTTGGTTACTCCTTTTGCGGGAAAAAGTGTCAGGGGGTCGGGGCCTTCATAGAGGCCGATGCACCAGTTTGGGCCATGCATGCGGCGCATTTTCTTATTGTGTTTTTTTATGGCTTTCCGGGCAACAAGAATGACTGCCACAGTGAGCGCCAGGCCGAGGATGTAGAGGATGATGGTGAGGGTCATTGTGTGTTGTTAGTGGTTGCCGGCTCTTTTGCGCTGGCTCAGCGCGTAGCCGAACAGGTGCTCATAGCATCTCTCTTCGGTGAGATCCAGCGCAGTGGTGCAGAGGGTTTCTTTAAGGCTGTCGGGGTATGAAGCATAACGGCGGATGTTCCGGTTCATCATGAGGTTCGACGTCCTGAATGCCAGGGGTTCGAGTTCCGCGGCGATGCTGACCTTTTTGGATAGGAGGCACGGCGTACCGCAGGCCATGCTTTCGTAAAAGATCCTGGGGTTGAAGTCGCTGCGGGAGAAAAAGAGCGTCAGCTGGGTTTTCCTGTAGAGGTCTCCCATGTCAGATTTTGAAACCCGCTTCAGGTATTCGAAGTCGATGCGCTTGCGCCTCAGGATGCTGAAACACTCCTCTGCATAGCTTTCGTTTTTTGTCGTGCCGCAGAACACGACCTTCGTCCCTCCGAGGGCACGCCTTGTCACCCTTTTCGCGAACTTCAGCTGCCCTTTCAGGTTGGTGAAGGCCGCCGGGTAGAGGAAGAAGTTCTCCCTTTTCGTATTGTCGCAGTAGAAAAAGCCTCGATCGTGGTCCGGGAGGGGTTTGATGAAGGCATCGTCATGCACAATAATCACGCTGTGTCCCTGGTAGGACTCGGGGGCACTGCTTTTGAGCGGATACACTATTTTCAGCTTTGCACTTTGGATGAGACGGTTTTTTGGGTCGAAGCTGCCGGCAGTTCTTCCGAAAAAGATGTCGATGGAGTCAATGGCTTCACTTTCAATCCTGTGCAGTGTTTCGTCACCATTGAGCAGATACAGCTCACGGTCGTTTGTGAGGAAATAGACCTTCAGGGATGTGTTGTGAAGAATGTAACGCGGCAGCCAGTAGACCCATCCTTCGGCAGTGTTTTCCGGCAGAAAGTGGAATCCACGGAAGAGGATTGACCGGTAGTTGCTGTCGAGATATGCTATTGATGGCTGATTCATTTGTTCCGTTTTTTTAGAGCCGTCCATCCGAAATTTTGCGATCGTAGATGCCTTTCACATCATACACAATGCCGTTTTTTGTGAGCCAGGCTCTCGGGTCGAGCGCTTTGAATTCGTTGTGGCCTACTGCCGCTACAACTGCCTGGTAGTTGTTTTTTTCTATACCGTTGGTACTGTGGATCATTGGCAGACCGTACTCGTGCATGACCTCTTCAGGGGAGGCCCAGGGGTCGGCAATTTCAACTGCACAGCCGTATTCCTGCAGCTCTTTGATGATGTCGATGACGCGGCTGTTGCGGATGTCGGGGCAGTTTTCCTTGAAGGTGATGCCGAGTACGAGCACTTTGGCGTTCTTGACATGGCAGTCGTTCCTGATCAGGAGTTTGACGGCTTCGCTGGCTACATAGGCGCCCATGTCGTCGTTGAGGCGGCGTCCGGCGAGGATGATTTCGGGGTTGTAACCGACCTCCTGCGCTTTCTGGGCAAGGTAGTATGGGTCGACGCCGATGCAGTGGCCTCCTACCAGACCGGGTTTGAAGGGGAGGAAGTTCCATTTGGTGGAAGCAGCTTCAAGGACATCGAGCGTGTCGATTCCCATACGGTTGAAGATGCGGGCGAGTTCGTTGACGAAGGCGATGTTGATGTCGCGCTGCGAGTTCTCAATGACCTTGGCGGCTTCGGCAACTTTGATAGAGGGGGCGAGGTGGGTGCCGGCCTCTATAATGGAGAGGTAGAGCCCGTTGACAACGGCTGCGGCTTCGGGGGTGGAGCCGGAGGTCACTTTCTTGATTTTTGTGACGGTATGGAGTTTGTCGCCGGGGTTGATGCGTTCGGGTGAGTACCCGACGAAGAATCCCTCGTTCATTGTCATGCCGGAGACCTTTTCAAGCACAGGCACACAGTCCTCTTCGGTGGCTCCGGGGTAGACGGTGGATTCATAGATGACGATGTCGCCTTCTTTGAGCACTTTGCCGACGGTTTCACTGGCTTTGACAAGCGGGGTGAGGTCGGGGCGGTTGTTCTTGTCGGTCGGGGTTGGGACCGTGACTATGTAAACATTGGCGTCGGCAAGATCCTGCAGATTTGTGGTGACGAAGAGCCCTTTGGCGCCCGATTTCGGGAGGGGATTCTCTCTCGTTATGCACATTTTGAGCTCCTGTTCCTCTGTTTCGAGTGTGGAGTCTTTGCAGCTGTTGAGTTCGTCAATTCGTGGCTGCTTGATGTCGAACCCGGCTACAGGGTAGTGCTTTGCGAACTCGACGGCGAGGGGTAGGCCAACATAGCCGAGCCCGATGACGGCAATTTTCGGGGATTTCTGTGCGTTGATGGTGGTCATGGTTGCTTCGTTGGTTGATTCAATGTGTGACGGTGTTCAAGGCCGTCGACAAAGGCAATCCACCGCCCGTTGGGCATCTGGTGCGGATCGACGGTGTGCATGCCGCGGTTGTTCCATGCTTCGTTGCCCTGTTGGACTACAGAGGTGCTTGATGCCTGCTCTTCGCGGTAGGTTGATGGAGTGAGTTCGGTGATCCGGAACGCCCATGCCTTGCTGCCGTAGCGGGGAACGCCGTCCTGAGCGTAGCGGTAGAGGACTTCGCCGTCTGCGACGACTCGGCCGCCAGGCCTTGCGAAATGATCGCTTCCTGTAACGATGGGGCTTTTCGGGTGCTCTTTCCACGGGCTTTCAAGGCTGTCGGCCACGAAGAGGTGGAGGTTGTTGACTTTGCGCATGTAGCTGAACAGGTACCATTTCCCGTTATGGTGCACCACTGAGGGGTCGAGGAGCGGAACCTGTCGTTTATCGCCTTTGATGATTGTGGTTACCGGCTCCCATTTGCCGGGGAAGTTTGTTGCGCGGTACAGGCGGATGGATTTTGATTTGGCGCATTCTGGAATCATGTACATTTCGCCTTCGTGGCGGAATACATAGGGGTAGGAGAGGTGGAACTTCTCGCTGAGTACTGTGCCGGTGTAGGTCCATGTTTTCATGTCCCGGCTCAGGGCGTGGCCGATTTCTCCGGTTTCCCGCTGGGTGTTGAGGAATTCAAAGAAGAGGTTGTATGTGCCATCATGTTCCACCATGAACGGGTCGGCCACAAAGCGGGCTGGTGCATCGGTAATATCCCCGGCGGTGAGTATGGGGTTGTGGATGCCGTCCATAGGTGAGAGGGTTATGGGATCGGGGCCTTCATAGAGCCCGATTGACCAGACTTCATTTTCCTGACGGCGCAGTTTTTGCCGTTGCCGCTTCAGCCGGTGGTTGACCAGCATGGCGAGTGCAACAAGTGTTGCCGAAAGGGTTATTGCGAGGACGAAGGGCATTGATCGCTATCGGGGTGTTCTTACTGGTGGTAATGAACTTGTAATGTAGCCGATTATACGCTTGTTTCCCAAGATGCAGGGCGTTCTCTCTGGAGTTGTTTCTCCACGGCTTTTTTGACGCTGTCGGGCGATATGCCTGCGACCTCTCCGGTGGGGGATATGACGAGTTCACCCGGGATGCGGAATGGGCCGAACCGGGTGATGTCCTGCGGGGCTTCGCGGTAGAGGCCGATGACGGGGGTGGCGGTAGCGGAGGCGATGTGGATGAGCGAGGTGTCGGGGGTGACGAGCAGTTCAAGAGTTTCTACGATGCGGGATGCTTCGTAGAGGTTTCCGGTGGCCGGAGAGGGAATGATATTCGGGCAGTTGCGCTCAAGGTTTCTTTTTGATTCCAGTTCGCTGGGGCCGGAGAGGACGATGAATTGTGTATCGGGGAGGCTTTGGACGAGTTTCTTCCATTTGGTTTCAGGCCAGGTTCGGTTGGCTTCACCGGCACTGATGTTGATGCCTGTTGGGCGCCGGGTATCAATCTGGCGGAGAAATATCTGCATCTCCATTGGAAGGAGTGATGGGGGAAGGCAGGGGCGGCATTCTTCTTCCGTTACCGTTACTCCGAGCAGGGGGAGGATGGCGCAGTTTTTCAGGGCCATGTGCGTGTTGTGCTCAATTGTGATGAGCTGGTCGAAGAGACCTGTGTGGAATTCATTGGCGTGACCGACTTTGTGGCGGGCCTTGATGAGTACCGATTGGAGGAGAAAGTGGGTGGAGGGGTGGTCCTTGGTGTTGAAGAGGACATCGAATTCTCTTTTGAGTACTTCTCTTTTGTATCTGCCGGGTTCCCGTTTTGTTTGGTGCACAGCGGTGACATTGGAATCGTTTCTGAAGAAGTTGGCGCTTGCTTCGCTGAAGGCGATGATGTGGATTTCGAGCTTCGGGAAGGCTTTGCGGAGGTTCCTGATGAGCGGGGTAAGCAGGACTGAGTCGCCGAGTTTTTCCTGGGCGAGGATGGCTATGGATTCCAGTTTTCCTGTAAACGGGGCGCTGCCGCTCCTTTTCGGGGCGAAGTGCTGCAGGGTGCGTGCGAAGAGCTGGCGGAACTGGCGCTTCTTTTTCTTTTTTTGTCTGGCTTGCATTGGTGGTTTATTCATTTCCGGAGGGATGTTTCCCGGAGTTTCTCCTGCAGGTGCCGTTCAAGGTTGCTTGTCATGGCGGCTATGGTGAACTCCTTCTCTACGCGTTCGTGACCGGCTTTTCCGTATTGCTCCATTGTGTCGGGGCTGTCAATGATTGTACGGATTGCAGTTGCTATTGCTTCCGGGTCTTGCGGGGGGATGATGATCCCGGTTTTCTTGTGTGCGCCCTCTTCCATCAGTTCCCGTGCTCCGTTGACATCGGTGGCTATAACGGGTTTCTTCATCGCCATGGCTTCCATCACTACATTCGGCATGCCTTCAAAGAGGGAGGCGAGAACGAAGAGGTCGCATCCTTTCAGGTAGGGAAAGATGTTTTCTGTGAAGCCGAGCAGGATGAATGAGTCTTCAAGTCCTGCAGCTTTGATTTGTGTTGTGAGTTCTTCCTGGAGTTT
The DNA here is from genome assembly GCF_003968655.1 of Chlorobium phaeovibrioides. Taxonomy (GTDB): domain Bacteria; phylum Bacteroidota; class Chlorobiia; order Chlorobiales; family Chlorobiaceae; genus Chlorobium; species Chlorobium phaeovibrioides. The sequence continues at coordinate 26,145 of NZ_RXYK01000012.1, forward strand.
TCCTTCACCCGAGACGGCAAAGACCAGATCGTTCCGGCTTTTTTTGAGGATGGCAGCGGCCTCAATGAGGTAGGTGAACCCCTTCTGTTCTGAAAGGCGCCCTGCGCTGTAAATGATCTTTTTGCCGGGGTAGGGGGTGCTGAAGTCGTATCTGTCGACATGGCTCGGTATGTCAAGGCCGTTGTAGATGACTTTGACGAACTCTTTGGGAAACCATCCATACTCTCCGTAGGCATCTTTGATGGTGCGGCTGTTGGTGATGATGCCGTCAGTCAGGTTGGTGAGGGTGAGTTTGTGTTTGAACTTTTTGCTGCAGAGCAGCATGCCGTGACGGGCGAGAACAACTGGCGTTTTTGCGATGCGGGCAGCGAGGCCTGCTACGCGTACATCCTTGTTGAGGTTGCAGATGAGGATGTTGGTGTGGTGCTTTTTCAGCCAGCGGGCGATTTTTAGTGTGGCCAGCGGGCTGAAGTCGCCGCGGATTTCAAAGACATCTGTATGCACCCCTTTGGATTCCGCATACTGAAGGATTCTTGAGTGCTTTTTACTTGCGAGCGTGACATTGTGACCCCGTTCGGTGAGGCCTTTAGCGGCATTCACCATCCATTTTTCACCACCGCCGAACTTGTTGCGGCCTATGGAGTTGATGAAGAGGATGTTGAGGGGTGTAGGGTTACCCATGTTTGCTGTTGCTTAGCGGTTCATGACCTGCTGGCAGAATGCGGTCATTTCCTCTTTGACTTTTTCTGCCGAGTATTGTTCTTTGACGCTCTCCTGCGCGGCTTCTGCTATCTGGTGGCGTAGGCCGGGTTCAAGGTAGAGTTTGCGGAGGACGGAGGCAAGTGTTTCTTCATCTCCGTGGTTGAAGAGGAATCCGTTTCGGCCGTCTGTGATTATTTCTTCGATACCCCCACCGGCATAGGTGCTGACGGGGGTGTTGTGGAGGTACATGGCTTCAATGAGGGCTGTGGAGAGGCCTTCGCTTTTAGAGGTCATGACGAAGACATCGCTTGTTGCCAGAGTTGTGTAGGGGTTGCTGCTGAAGCCCGGCATGCTTAGATGCTTCTCTATGCCAAGTTGTTTTGCCTGGTGTTCCAGCCGGCTGCGCTCGCTTCCTTCGCCGAGGATGGTTACCTGGATATCAGCTTCGGGTGTTGTGGTAAAGAGAATTCCGAGTGCCTTGAGCAGGAGGTCGTAACTTTTGTTTGTGTCGAGTCTGCCCATGGCGGTGATTTTCATGGTTGGCCCGGCGGGGCGTACTGATTGTTCAATCACTTTGTCGAGGGTAGCAGAGTCTATTCCCCGGTACAGCACCTTGATTTTCTTTTCGGGGATCCAGCCTGTTTTCAGGAGCTGTTTTTTGATCTCTTGGGCGTTGACGATGATGCCATCGGCGAGTTTGTCGTAGATGATGCGGTTTATGCTGGTGTTTTCAAGTGGTCTGATGATGCCGAGCCAGAGGATGTTCCTGATGCCACATATCCGGCTGACAATGCCTGCGATGGCATAGTCTTTTCTTTTTGAGGGAATGATGATATCAATCCGGTGTTTTTTGACTATACGAACCAGTCTGGCGATGGTGTAGAGGTCTCCTTCAAAGAGGAATGGCAGCTGGTACCCTATCATCCGGGCATGTGCGCCGATTTCATCCTTCCGGTAGGCGAATACGGTATTGTTGGATATAGAGAGCATGTTTGCGACCATGGTGATGGATCGCTCGTTACCTCCGAACCCCCGGCTTGCGGAATTGATGAAGAGGATGTTCATGGAGCGGGGCGTAGCCTCTGTTGTTTATGGTTGTACTGGTAATAAGAATAAAGGTAAGAAAATAGCCGGCGGTTTCCTGCTGGTAAGGTCGGCGCTTTGTGCGATTCTGGTTTGTTGCGCTTTTGCCGGGGAATTGTTACATTTTTGTGAATTCTTTCATCTGCATTGTAACAAATCCGTTCTGTATGGGTGTTATCCGTCTGAATCGTTCGCTTCTCATCGGCAAGGGCTCTTCACGCGTCTGCTACCGTCATCCTGAGGATGAGGGGAAGTGCGTGAAGGTGGAGCGCCATGTTGATAGGAGTGTTACGGCTGAAGAGCTCTGTCGTTACAGGCGTTTGCAGAAACGGGGGATTTCATGGGGCAATCTTGCCCGTTATCATGGGGATGTTGAGACTGATCAGGGACCTGGTGCAGTGTTCGACATGCCTCTTGATGCAGACGGATCGGTTTCCAGAACGCTCCACTATTATTTGGTGAGCGGAGAGGCTGATGGCTGCAAAGCTTCTGAAATGGCAGAATCTCTCATTGAGCTGAAGCAGTATCTGCTGGAGCATGCTATCCTTGTGCGTGAAATCAAGCCGGAGAACATGGTTTATCGTCGGATGGGTAGCGGAGAATGCAGCTTTGTGCTTGTTGACGGTATCGGTAACAACCAGTTCCTGCCTGTGGCCTGTTATGTGAAGCGCCTCGCTCGGCGCGTCATTGGGCGCAAGTGGGCAACCTTCGAACGCGACCTTTCCGACCTGTATCCCGAAAGTATGCTGGCGAAAGCCATTCTCAGGCACCTTCGCTGATTGTTCTCCCTTTCCTCTTCCTATTGTATCTCTCCAGATGTAATGGTTTCTTCCAGCTGGTTGATTTTATCGGCAAAGAGCCGCTCGTTCCATAGCTTCAAGCGCATTGTGAGGCTGGTATTTCTGAAGCCTTTTTTATGATGCCGATCATGGCCTATAGATGGTTTGCAGTGCGCAATGGCTGGGCCAATAGGGCGGATTGTCAAAGGATAAAATCGGAAGATTCCAGGCGATGGGTGATGCGTTTTCAGGTGCGGCCGGCAGTTTTTCGGCAGAATGCGGCGATGCTCTCTGCCATGGCGGGGATGGAGAACTGCTGTTCCACCCGTTCTCTTGCGGCTTCGGCCATTTCCTTTCGTTCGGTTTCGTTCCGGTAGAGCCTGGTGATGGCTTCTGCAAGGCTTTTTTCGTCCCCATAGTTGATGAGGAGGCCGTTCATTGCGTTTGTAATGACCTCTTCTACACCTCCGGCGTATGTGCTGATGGGGGCGCAGCGGAGGTACATGGCTTCAAGCAGGGCGTTGGAGAGCCCTTCGTTGGTGGAGGTCATGGCGAAGATGTCGCTTGCTTGAAGGGTGGGGTAGGGGTTCTGGAGGAATCCGCTGAATCGGACCTTCTGGGAGAGGCCAAGTTCTTTTGAGAGCGCTTCAAATGCCGGGCGGTCACTGCCTTCGCCCATGACGACAAGGCCGGCTTCTGCATCGGGGTTGAGTTGCTGGAAGCGGGCAAAAGAGCGGATGAGGAAGTCGAACCCTTTGTTTTTTGTGATGCGGCCGAGGGCTGCTATGGTGAAGGGAAAGGGTTTGTCGATCGGGGGCTCAATCTGCCTGTCTATTTCCGTTGTGTCGAGGCCGTTGTAGATGACCTTGATTTTTTGTTCGGGGATGTAGCCGGTCTGGAGCAGGGTACGCTTTATTTTTTCAGCGTTGACGATAATGCCGCTTGTCAGGGTGTGGTACATAAAGCGCTGCCATGGCCAGCGGAGCGGGCGGTCGGCTCCGAGGCGGAGGATGACTGGTGTGCGGGTGATTTTTCCTGCAATGCCGGCGAGAAGGTAGTCTTTGCGCTTGGTGGGAACGAGAATGTTGATCTGCTCCTTACGGATGAGGCGTACAAGCTTCAGGATGGTGTAGAGGTCGATATGGCTCCAGCAGGGGAGGCGGTATGAGGGAATGGTGAAGTGGCGCCCTACTGCTTCGCGGCGATAGACGAGGATGGTTCGGTTGTTTGCGGCCAGAGATTCAGCGGCCATCCGGGTCCATTTTTCTGTGCCGCCCCATTCGCGGGCGGAGTTCATGAAAAGGATGTTCATGGAGCCGGGGTGGTTGTGTCTTTAATTACCGTAACTTTCATTAGCTTCATGGATGAAAAGTATCAAATTCTCTGTTATTCCAATGCTTCCTGACCGCTTTACCGCCAATCGCCCTTCTTTCTTCATCAACACGGCCTTCCTTCTTGGTGTGATGGTGCTGTACCCGGTTGCGGGGGCTCTGCTTTTCAGCCTTTCGGGGGGCAGTGCGGAAATGGTGCTTGTGGGTGGGGGGATTGGTGCGATGCTGCCGAAGTTGCGTTTTGTGCAGGTTCTCGGGCAGCTGCTGGTGCTTGCCTTGCCGGTGCTTGTGCTTGCTGCTGTGCATGTCCGGAGGCGGCTGTTTTCGCCTGAGAGTTTTCGCTTTCTTGGTTTAGGGGGTGGGGTGGACTCCAGGCTTGCCTGGTTTGGTGTTGCGGGGGTGTTCCTTCTGCAGCCGTTGCTCTATACGGTAGCCGGCCTTCAGAACCTGTTTCTCTGGCCTGCGCTTGGTGAGGCAGGTGCGGAGGTGGTACGGCAGCGGGCGGTCATGGAAGGGTTTATTTCGGAACTTGCCGGTGCGGGCTCTCTTTCTGAGTTTTTTGTGGTGGTTGGGGTGCTGGCGCTGGTGCCTGCTGTGAGTGAGGAGCTGCTGTTCAGGGGGTATGTGCAGGGGAATTATGCGGCTTCCATGCGTCCACTGTATGCGGTGCTGCTTACGGGCACCATGTTTGCTTTTTTCCATATGAGTGCAGCCAATCTGGTGCCGCTTGCTTTGCTTGGCTACTATATTGGCTATATTTACAGCAGGTCCGGTAACCTTGCGGTACCTATGTCGGTGCATTTTGTGAACAACCTTTCGGCTCTTCTGCTTCTTGCTTTGGGCGGAGGTTCTGAGGCTGCTGGCCCTGAGCCTGAGCTTCTGCTTGGTATGGCATGGTGGTGGGCGGCTGTGCCTCTTTCCCTTTTGTTGTTCGTGTTTGTGATGCGGCGTTTTTCCTCCATTGCTTCGGCTTCGTAACAGATTTTTTATGGGTAAGCTTCTCGGTGTCAATCTCCTGCAGCGTGTTCTGGTGGCTGCTCTGGGCATTCCTCTTCTTTTGTGGCTGATTCAGCTGGGAGGCGTATGGTTTTTTTCGTTTTTCCTGCTGCTCGCGCTGCTGGCTTCGTTTGAGTTTCATCGTCTTGCTTCGCACAAGGCCAACCCTCCGGCTCTCTGGATTATGCTGCTTGCCACACTTCTGGTGCAGGCGGATTTTTATTTCGGGTTTGTGGAAATCTGGGTTGTTTTGCTTGGCGTGGTGATGGCGTTGTTTCTGCTTGAACTGTTTGTGAAGGAGGGCTCGCCGCTTCTTAACCTTGGTTCAGCGCTTGCGGGCTTCATGTATGTGAATCTGGCCTTTGGTTCTCTTTTGCGCCTTCGCATGGAGCCGATGAACGGGGACGGCGAGGCATGGGTGCTTTTGATGTTCATCTGCATCTGGTCGACGGATATTTCCGCATACTTCGGGGGAAGCCTTGCCGGGGGGAAGGTGTTTCAGCGGAAGCTGTTTGAGCGCCACAGTCCGCACAAGACCTGGGAGGGGTTCTTTTTCGGGGTGCTGGGGAGTGTTGCTGCTGCGTATGCGTTTTCTTTTGTTGTGCCTGATGTCTCCCCCTCAACGGTGCTTCTTGCCGGTCTTCTTATCGGTCTCTTCAGTCCTGCTGGCGACCTTATCGAGTCCATGTTCAAGCGCGATGCGGGGGTGAAGGATGCTTCTGCGCTTATCCCCGGGCATGGGGGGGTTCTGGACCGGTTTGATACGGTGATGTTTGTGGCGCCGTTTCTCTACCTTTTGACGCGGTAAACCTGCTTCGAACCTCACTGGCTGTGTTGGTCGGGGGCTGAAATCATGCTGTCAGGGTGTTTAGATGTTGGCAATTGAATTTTTATATTATGCCTGTCTTTCCTTCTGTGGCGGTACTTTTCGGCTGCCCGGGTGTTTTACATAGCGTCATCTTGTGTCAAAATGAAAATCGAGAGTATCCTTTCTGAAAAATACATTGCGCTGAACCTTGAACTTGAAACCAAGGAGCAGGTGATTGAACGAATGCTTTCGATTATTTCGGAACATTCGGGGGTGAAAGATATTGACCGGTTGCGGGCAGATGTGCTTCGCCGTGAGGGTGAAATGTCGACGGGTATCGGCAAGAAGATTGCCTTGCCGCATGCAAAGACTGATGCGGTTTCTCATCCGGTGCTTGCCATTGCTACCCTGAAGGAGGATATCAATTTTGATTCCATAGATAAAGAACCGGTAAAGATCATATTTCTTTTGGCTACGCCTGCCGATATGCTGGCCGAGCACCTGAAGCTGCTTGGTCGCATTACGCGCCTTGCCGGGCGTGAGGATGTGAGGGAGCGGCTTTTTGCGGCTGTAAAGCCTTCTGAGGTGCTTGAGCTGTTCAAGCTTGAGGAAAAGGAGCTGCCGCAGATATGAACCGGATTGAAAGAGAGGGACGGTAGCGTATGTCGCAGTATCAGGCGGTAAAGGGAACAAAGGATGTTTTTCCGGACGAGGCGGTGCAGTGGCAGCTTGTTGAGGGTGTGGTGCGCCGGCTTGCCGGGCTCTATGCTTTCGGTGAGGTGCGTACGCCTGTGTTTGAGTATACGGAGCTGTTCCAGAGGGGTATTGGTGCCACAACAGATATTGTGGGGAAGGAGATGTTCTCGTTTCTTCCCGATCCACAGGGTCGTTCGTTGACGCTTCGGCCTGAGATGACGGCGGGAGTGATGCGTGCAGCTCTGCAGAGAAACCTGCTCTCGCAGGCTCCTCTGCATAAATTATTCTATATCAGTGATCTGTTCCGCAAGGAGAGGCCCCAGGCCGGGCGGCAGCGGCAGTTTACGCAGTTCGGTGCGGAGCTCCTGGGGGCCTCGTCTCCGGCGGCGGTGGCTGAGGTGCTGTCGTTCATGATGGGGGTGTTTGATGCTCTTGGCCTCACGGGGCTGCGGCTCCGCATCAATACGCTGGGCGATCTTGAGGACCGTGCGCGTTATCGCGATGCGCTTCGTGCTTATTTTCTGCCCTTTGCGGACGAGCTTGACGAGTCGTCAAAAGAGCGGCTTGAGAAGAACCCGTTACGAATTCTTGATTCCAAAAATCCTGCCCTGAAGGAGCTGATTGCTGCTGCACCCCGTCTTTTTGATTTTGTGAAGGCTGAAGGGGTTGCGGAGTTTGAAGAGGTTCTTTCGCTGTTGCGAGACCGCGGTGTCAGCTATGAAGTTGATCATCTGCTGGTGCGGGGGCTTGATTATTACTGCCATACGGCTTTTGAGGTGACCAGTTCGGAACTTGGCGCGCAGGATGCAATAGGTGGAGGTGGCCGTTATGATGGCCTTGCCCGTGAGCTTGGTGGCGGTAAGGATATGCCGGCTGTCGGGTTTGCTGTGGGGATGGAGCGGCTGCTTATTGCCATGGAGAAGCAGGGGCTTCTGGAAGGGCTGAAGCCTGTGGGGCCGAAAGTGTTTGTGGTGGTGCAGCAGCTGGAGCTTTCAGGCCACGCCATGCAGGTTGCATTTCAGTTGCGCCGTGCGGGTATCAGTACCGAGCTGGACCTTGCCGGGCGGAGCATGAAGGCGCAGATGCGTGAGGCGAACCGTCTTGGTGCTGCCTATGCGCTCTTTATTGGCCAGACTGAGTTTGAATCGGGCCAGTACGGGTTGAAGAATCTTGTGAGTTCGGAGCAGAGCACTTTTACTCTTGATTCAATTACAGAAATTCTCCGTGAGCCTCTCCTTTGCGGATAGCCCGAGGACATGAACTGCCCTGTACCACAAGTGACCATTTACGGCAAGCCCGGCTGTTGTCTTTGCGATGAGGCATTAGAGGTGATGAGCCGTATTCAGGTGCGAGTGCCGTTCCTTCTTGAAAAGGTAGACATAACTTCCTCCGCCGATCTTCATTCCCTTTACGGTAATGACATTCCCGTCATCCATATCGACGGCCGTGAGGCTTTCCGGCAGCGTGTTGACGAAGCGCGGTTCCTGCTGCTGCTCAGCCCGACAGACTGAAGGGTTTCTCTCAAACAGAAGCCATCAACTCAAAAGCCCTTTGCCGCTCCAGCGGCTCAGGGCTTTTATTTTTTCATGATGGAATCGCTTTGGCCGGGGTTATTCCGGCTTCATGTGCGGGAAGAAGATGACATCGCGGATTGAGTCTTCTCCTGTGAGCAGCATGACGAGGCGGTCGACGCCGATGCCGAGGCCTGCCGTAGGGGGCATGCCGTATTCAAGGGCTCTGAGGAAGTCTTCGTCAACAATCATGGCCTCATCGTCTCCGCGCTGGCGGAGGCCGGCCTGCTCTTCAAGCCGCTGGCGCTGCACGACCGGGTCGTTGAGTTCGGAGAAGGAGTTGCATATCTCTTTGCCGCCTGCAATCAGCTCGAAGCGCTCTACCAGACCTTCTTTTTCGCGGTGTGGTTTGGCCAGGGGCGACATTTCTGTCGGGTAGTCGGTGATGAAGGTTGGCTGAATCAGTTTGGGCTCAACAAACTCACCGAAAATTTCATCAATGATTTTGCCGGGGCCGATTTTCGGGTCGAGTTCCAGGCCGAGGTCCTTTGCCGTGTTGCGGAGTTCCTGCTCGCTTTTTCCTTCAATATCCGCGCCGGTGTATTCTTTGATTGAATCGGCAATGGTGATGCGCCTGAAGGGGGGCTTGAGGCTGATTTCATTGCCCAGGAATGATGTGGTGTCGCTCCCGTTGACGGCAAGGGCGGTCTGGTGGAAGAGCTGTTCGACAAGCTCCATCATCCAGTTATAGTCTTTGTAGGCCACATAGAGTTCCACCTGGGTGAATTCGGGGTTGTGGAAGCGGTCAATGCCTTCGTTGCGGAAATCTTTGGCGAACTCAAACACTCCCTCAAACCCTCCTACAATGAGGCGTTTGAGGTAGAGCTCGTTGGCAATGCGGAGGTAGAGCTCCATGTCCAGCGCATTGTGGTGCGTGGTGAAGGGGCGTGCGGCAGCTCCTCCGTAGATGGGCTGCAGGATCGGGGTTTCAACCTCAAGCCACCCTTTGGCTGTGAAGAAGCTGCGCATGTGTGAGACGATGGCGCTTCTTTTGATGAAGGTTTCGCGGACTTCGGGGTTGACGATGAGGTCAACATAGCGCTGGCGGTATCGGAGCTCACGGTCGGAGAAGGCGTCGAAGACCACTTTCTCGCCCTCTACCTCTTTTTCTTTGGCGACGGGTATGGGACGCAGTGATTTGGAGAGGAGTGTGAACTCTTCGGCGTGGATTGATATTTCACCGGTCCGGGTTTTGAATGTGTATCCTTTCACGCCCGCAATGTCGCCGATGTCGAGCAGTTTGAATGTGTTGTATGAGGTTTCTCCGACTTCGTCTTTTTTCAGGTAGACCTGTATTCTGCCTTTGGCGTCCTGAATGTGGAAAAATGAGGCTTTGCCCATTTTTCTGATGGCCATAATGCGCCCCGCCACTGATACGGGGGTTTTGGCCTCCTCCTGAAATGTTTCAATGATGTCACGGGAGTGGGCGGTGACGGCGAATTCGCATGGATAGGGGTTGATGCCCGATTCCATAAGGTGCGTGCGTTCGTCCAGACGGCGCTGCATCTGGTCGTTGAGGGAGATTTGCTGTTCGTGTTCTTGCTGCATAAACTGAGAGGGGAGAATGAATTAGGGTGTTGTTATGGTTCTGATGCGTTCCTTCAGACGGAGGCTTTTGATTTACGCCATACCTGGGGCAGCGTCAGTATTTTCTGGCTGAATGAGCGGTATGCCCGTTGTGAGAAGACATCATAGCTGTTTTCTTCTATTGAGTTCAGGATGTTTCCGTAGTTGACGCTGCTGAGGGCAACAGCCAGACGGCTCTCTTTCTGGAGCATCGGGATTCCTTTGTCGGACGAGAGGTAGTAGCGTCTTGCCCTCTCAATCTGAAACTGCATAAGGTTGCGGAACTTGTCGTTCATGGTTTTTTTCATGAACTCTTCACGGCTGTAGCCGAACCGTTCCAAATCTTCCAGCGGGATGTAGATTCTTCCGCGGTCAACATCCTCTCCGATGTCGCGGAGGATGTTGGTGAGCTGCATTGCGATGCCGAGATCTATGGCGTGGCGAAGGGCTTCGGGGTCGCTGTATCCGAATATCTCTGAAGTCATGAGCCCGACGATCGAGGCAACCTTGTAGCAGTAGATATAGAGTTCGTCAAAGGTGCTGAAGGGGGAGAACTCAATGTCCATGGCAACCCCCTCAATCAGCTCAAGCGGGTGCTCAATGGCAATTGGATAGCTTTCAAGTGTGTGGTTCCAGGCCACCATTATGGGGTCGTCTCCTGTCTCTCCCCGGTAACATGCTTTGAGCCGTGTTTTCCAGTCTTCCAGCAGTCCGTTGATCGTTTCGCGCGTTATGGTGCCCTCTGAGAGTTTTTCCTCGGCGTTGTCGACAAGGTCGTCAACTGTGCGAAGGAGGGCGTAGATGGCGAAAATGGGGTTCTGCAGCCGTTTGGGAAGGAAGAGCGTGGCCAGATAAAATGTTTTTGCGTGATGCTTTGCAATCTGGCGACAGTGTCTGTAGGCGGCTTCAGGCTGAAGAGCCGTATCGTATTGCGCTGCTGTGGATATGGTCCCGTTGCTGCCGTCTGTCATCTGGTGTGCGCGATTGTTGTCTTCGGGTGCCCATCGGTTTTTCTGCTACCGCCCTGGTATGCCGTGAAAACAAAAATGTGTAACTTTTCAGGGCCTGGATTGGTTACCTTTAATGGTAAGAGTGGTCAAGATATAACAAACCGCCTAAAATCACAATATGCCCGGCTGCCGGTCGGGCTCAATACATATCTGGAAAAGCTGTTGAATACTGTTGATGTCATCGATGCACGAGAAAAGGCCATTCTTGTCGGGATTGCCTATCCGCCTGAAGTTTCAAGAGTGCAGGTGGAAGAGTATCTGGAGGAGCTGGCGTTTCTTGCCGATACGGCGGGAGCTGATGTAGGGAAGTCGATGATTCAGGAGAGGCGTGCTGCTGATCCCGGTTTTGCAATCGGGAGCGGGAAGGTGGACGAGCTTCGCAGCATGGTGAAGGCGTCAGAGGCTGATATCGTCATTTTTGATGATGATCTTACCCCGCTTCAGGCAAGAAATCTTGAACGGGAGCTTGCATGTAAGGTGATTGACCGGACCGGTCTCATTCTGCAGATATTTGCTTTGAGGGCCAAGTCGTTCCGGGCCAAGATGCAGGTTGAGCTGGCTCAGCTTGAGTATATGCTGCCGCGCCTGACGGGGCAGTGGACTCACCTGTCGAAGCAGAAGGGGGGCATTGGCACCAAGGGGCCGGGCGAGACGCAGATTGAGACTGACCGCCGGCTTGTGCGCAGCAGAATCGCGCTTCTGAAGAAAAAACTTCGTGATGTCTCTCTCCAGCATGATACCCAGACCCGGGGTCGGGTGAGTGTTCCGCGGGTGGCTCTTGTGGGCTATACCAACGCGGGCAAGTCGACACTTATGAATATGCTCTGCCCTCAGGCGGAGGCATTTGCTGAAAACAGGCTGTTTGCTACCCTTGATACCAAAACCCGACGGCTGGAGCTGAAAATCAACAAGCTTGTGCTGCTGTCCGACACGGTTGGCTTCATACGCAAGCTGCCCCATACGCTTGTTGAGAGTTTCCGCTCAACGCTTGACGAGGTGCTGCAGGCGGATTTTCTGCTCCATGTCATTGACCTCAGCCATCCGGGCTTTGAGGAGCAGATGAAGGTGGTTGGCGATACTCTTCGCGAGATAGGAGTCCGCCATCCGAACACCATAGAAGTGTTCAACAAGATTGATGCGCTTGAGGATCCGGCAACCCTGCTTGATTTGCGGGCACGATATCCTGATGCCGTGTTCATTTCCGCCGCGCGCGGCATCAATCTTTCCGAGTTGCGTCTTCGCATTGCTGCGCATGTGGCGCGCGACTATACCGAACGGAAAATCCGGGTCCATGTGGCTGATTACAAACTGATAGGCTATCTGTATGAACATGCAGAGGTGACTGACAGGCAGTGTATTGATGAGGATATTGAGCTCACCTTTCAGGTGCATAAGAATAACCTCAAGCACATTGACGCCCTGACAGGCCATCTTGCCATATAGAGCTATGACCATTCAATTGCATAATACTACCCGTCGAGCGCTCCCGGAGGCGAAGCTGAAAAAAGCTGTGCGGCTGGTGCTTTCAGAGGAGGGCGGAAAAGCGGTATCAATTGATGCCATTTACTGCGGTGGACGGATGATGCGCCGTATCAACAGGGAATTTCTCGGCCATGATTATGATACCGATACAGTGACTTTCCCGTACAGTGAGGGGCTTGTTGTTGAGGGGGAGTTCTATGTGTCGCTGGATGAAGTGGGCCGCAATGCGGTGCGTTTCAAAAGCGGGTTTGAGCAGGAGCTTCTTCGTGTCACCATCCATTCAGTTCTGCATCTTCTCGGCTATGATGACGCCAGCCCTGAACAGAGGGAGAGGATGCGACAGAAAGAGGACCGGTATCTCCGCATTTTTGGTGCCGGTGTTTCATCAACTGAAGAGAGGAGTCAGGTATGAATATGCTGGAAACGGTTTCTGTTCCCTGCCCATTCTGTGGGGAGCCGATGGATCTGGAGATTGATTGCGGGGCGGGAAGTCAGGAGTATACAGAGGACTGCCCGGTCTGCTGCAAGCCGGTGAGTGTGAGTGTGAGGATTTCCGACGGGGGAGCTCCCCTGGTGGAGGTCAGCCCTGAGGATGGCTGAATAAAAAAAAGCCGAAACCGAAGATGTAAGCCGAATTCTGTGAATCAACCGGCGTGCCGGAAGAAACTGCAGTCATTTATCTGATGCGGCCTACCCGAAAACTCTCCTTGCGGAATCGGGCGGGCCGCCCTCTTTCCCTTTGGGGAAAAGCTTTCCTATTCGGCCTTGCTTCGGGGAGGTTTGCATAGCGCACTCCGTTACCGGAATGCCTGGTGGTCTCTTACACCGCCGTTTCACCCTTACTCCGGTTTCCCGGAGCGGTCTGCTTTCTGCTGCGCTCTCTGTCAGGACCGGCTTGCGCCGACCTGCCCGGGCTTGAGAACCTTTCGGCGCTCTCGACCGGCACCCTGCCCTGTGAAGTTCGGACTTTCCTCTGCAGGGCCATTGGCCCTGCAGCGACTGCACACTTGCGGTTTCAGCGTATGAAAGATAGCATGTGTTTGCTGAAAAACACGCTCTTTTAATGGGGAAGTTTTTTTTCTAGTCGTCAGCCTCTTCAAAGAGCCTCTCATGCACAACAATGCGCCCGCATGATTCACATAGGTAGAATCCTCCCTGGACTATCATGGTGTGCCGGTTGGTGGGAACTCTGGTGTTGCATCCGGAGCAGGCGTTGCGGTTGAGCGGCACAACGGCGTTGCGGAGCGATCCGCTTCTGAGGTGGTCGTATTTGTCAAGCAGGCGTTTGGCTTCGGTTGCCAGAAGGTCCCGCTGTGCATCAATCTGTTTCTGGAGTGCAGCGACCTCTTCGGCAGTTTCAATGACAATGCCGTTCAGCTCTTCGTTCTTCTGCTCCGTCTGCTTCTTGAAGTCTTCAAGCTGCTGTGCGAGAACATCGTCGGGCATCATATCGTCAGATATTTCGTCGTAGCGGTTTTCGGCTATCAGCTGACGGCCCTTTTCCTGCATTTCGCGGGTTCGCTGTTCGCCCTGGCTGATGTCCTGAAGTCCGATTTCTGCCAACGCAATCTCTTTTTCTTCGTACTCTATCTGTTTGGAGAGTGCGTCGTACTCTTTGTTGTTTCTTGCGAGGGTCTGTTTTTCACGGAATGCATCAATTTTTTCACGGCAGGCATTGGCGGTTTCGTTGAGGTGCTGGCGAAGTTTGAGATGCTCTTCGTTTTTTGCCGTGCGCGTTTCAATCTGCTTTACGGTAAATGCCAGATCCTCTTCAAGTGCGTTAATCTCTTCTGGAAGGCCTTTCTGAAGACTGACGATTTTTTCTATCTGATTGTCGAGGTGCTGGAGCCTGACAAGGAGGTTGATTTTTGAATGATCCACTACTGCTCGTGTTTGGGATTATGAGAGGGACAAAAAAAAGCACCCTCCCGTGAAAGGTGCATACATTGTTTCAGATGTGAAAGAACAGACTCAAACGAACTGTCTGCTGAAAAGATGAGAGACGAGGCTGCATGCATATCGCGGGGAAGCTTTTTATGTGCCCGAAAGGAGATTCGAACTCCTACACCTTGCGGCGCTCGTCCCTGAAACGAGTGCGTCTACCAGTTCCGCCATTCGGGCCAAAAAGAAATTAAGCGCTTTTTCGCTATAAAGCCAAATAATTAAATTACTTGATTTCTTTGTGCAGCGTATGTTTCTGCATGCTCGGGTTGTATTTTTTCAGAACAAGACGGTCTGTCGTGTTCTTCTTGTTTTTCGTCGTCGTGTATCTTGAGACAGTTTTGCCCTCTTTTTTGGCTTCAGTGCACTCAAGAGTGATGACGATTCTATTTTCTTTTCCTTTTGCCATTGTTCCGTTTCGGTAGTGTATGGATGGGATATACTATACAAGTGAGTTGTGAATATAAGACCGGGCTTGTGATTTTGCAAGTTCGGGGATATTTCTTTCCGTTGATAAAGAGAAAGGGTATTTTGTCCTTTTTAACGAAAACGAAGGGGTAGAGATATTGTCTGACAGAACAGATTTTCATTTTGAAGCCGGAGAGCTCAGCTGTGAGGGTGCCGGGCTGAGTGCGCTTGCCGAAGAGTTCGGAACACCGCTCTATGTGACCTCCCGTCGCAGTCTTGTGGAGAGTTACCGGGAGTTTGAAGCAGCATTTGCCTCATTGCCGCATCTTACCTGCTATTCAGTGAAGGCCAATTTCAACCTGAATGTCATCAGGGAGTTCGGAGAGCTTGGAGCTGGATGTGATGTCAATTCCGGTGGTGAGCTTTACCGGGCACTTCAGGCTGGTGTTCCTTCAGAGCGGATTATTGTTGCCGGTGTTGGCAAACGGCCGGATGAAATTGCCTATGCCCTCAAAAGCGGCGTGCTGCTTCTGAAGGTTGAGTCGCTCTCAGAGCTTCGGGCGATTGATCGTATTGCCGGCGAGGAAGGGGTTGTTGCTTCGGTGGCGCTTCGGGTCAACCCGAATGTGACTGCTGAAACCCACCCCTATATCACCACTGGCGACAGCAAGGAGAAGTTCGGTATTGACGAGGCTGAACTTCCCGGGATTTTCTCTCTTCTGGGAACTCTTCACAATGTCAGGCTTATAGGGCTCGATATGCATATCGGTTCCCAGATTTTCGATACGGAGTTTTATGTTGCAGCTCTTACGAAGCTTCTTGATGTGTTCAGTTACGCCCGTGGCGCGGGTTTTGCCATTGAGTATCTGGATATCGGCGGCGGGTTCCCCGTCACCTATGACCCGATGAAGCCTGCAACTGCGATTGAGCGTTTTGCTGAAAAACTTGTTCCGATGCTCAAGGAGACCGGGGCAAAGGTGATTCTTGAGCCGGGCCGTTTTCTTGTGGCCAATTCAACGGTGCTGCTGTCGAAGATTCTCTATAAAAAGAGCAACCATACCGGCAAAAAGTTTTTTGTTGTCGATGCCGGCATGACAGAGCTTATCCGGCCGGCGCTCTACCAGTCGCATCATGAGGTTCTTTCGGTTCGGCAGCATGATCAAAGGGTGGTTGCCGATGTTGTGGGCCCTGTCTGCGAGTCAAGCGACTTTTTTGCCAGAGGCAGAGAGATTGATGACGCTCCGGAGGGCGGGCTGCTGGCTGTGATGTCCTGTGGGGCATATGCGGCTGTCATGGCCAGCAACTATAATGGACGGCTGCGTCCTGCCGAGGTGATGGTTGATGGTGGTGAGCCCCGTCTGATGCGCCGGAGGGAGACCCTTGAGCAGCTGACGGCTCATGATGTTTTCACTCCCCGGTCCCTTTGAAAAAAGAGCCCTCCACGGCTGCCATTCAGCTGTGGAGGTTCTGGAATATTTCGAGGGTTGCCGTGGCCATGTTCAGTGTATAGAAGTGAATGCCGCGAATCTGGTTGTCAATGAGTTCCTGGACCTGGTTTGTTGCCCATTCAATGCCGATTGAAGCTACCTGTGCGTCGTTTTCCGCATCGAGAACTTTTTTCAGGAGGGGGGCCGGGATTCTTGCTCCAAGCGCCAGTTCCGACATTCTTGTCATTCCTTTTGTGCTCGTCACCGGCATGATTCCGGGTATGATGGGAACGGAAATGCCTGCCAGACGGCAGCGGTCCACGAAGTCGAAATAGTCGCGGTTGTCGAAAAACAGCTGGGTTACAATATAGTCCGCCCCCGCATCCACTTTTGCTTTCAGATATTCGATTTCCTGCAGTCTGTTGGGGGTTTCAGGATGTCCTTCGGGAAATCCTGCCACTCCGACCCCTATATCGGGGTGATTGTTCTTGATGAAGCGAACCAGATCGATGGCGTGGGGAAAATCTTTGACTGCATCAGCAATGGACTCTGTGCCGGCCGGTTTGTCGCCTCTGAGCGCAAGCACATTGTTTATCCCATGGCTTTGGTAGTTTTCAAGTATTTCGCCGGTTTCGCCGCTTGTTGATGCAATGCAGGTCAGGTGCGATACTACAGAAAGGCCGGTCTCTTTCTGGATTCTTGTGACCAGGTCGTGCGTTCTGGTCCGTGTGGAGCCGCCGGCTCCATAGGTGACGCTGACATAAGAGGGGTTGAGGGGAGAGAGAGCCGTTATGGTTTCAAACAGTGTTTCCCAGTCCGCATCTTTTTTCGGAGGAAAGAATTCAAAGCTGAATACGGGTTTGTGTGCTGTGTTCAGAATCTCTTTGACCAGCATGAAACAAAGGGTTTAGGAGCTTTCGTGAAAAAAAAGAATATACGAAACATTGCGTTAGCTCCATATCCGTCAGTGCGCCTTCTGGGTTTTGTTGCCGGGGGCGTTCTTGCTGGTTCGTTTTTCCCTGTGGGGGTGGAGGTATGGTTTGGTATGGCTCTTGCTTCGCTCCTTGCGGTTGGGGGGGCACTGCTTTATGAATGGTTCTTGTCCCGTTCCGGCCGCTCCCTTGCTGTGGGCCGTTTTCCCCTTCCTGTGAGCACCATTCTCTTCCTGGTTCTGGTTTTTACCGCTTTTGCCGCTTACGCAGATCTCCGTTTCAATCATGTTCCCCGAAACGGCCTTCTTCCTTTTGCGGGTAAAAGCATTGTTCTCAGTGGAAGGGTGGAGAGCCGTCCTGTGGTTTCCTCTTCGGGAACCCGTTTTCAGATGGAGGTTCGCGAGGTGTTTGATGATGGGGATGCAACTGAACTTTGCGATCGTGCGGCTGTTCATGTGCGGGGTGCCGGGAAGGGTGAGCTGCAGATTCGGCGGGGAAGCCTTGTGCGGGTGAAGGGGAGTGTGACTGCTTTAGGCGGTGCCGGAAACCGGGGGGAGTTCAATCCGCATCAAGCCTCCCGGCTGAAGGGTGTGTCGGCATCGGTTTTTGCTGTTGGAGTGTGGCAGGTGCAGAGCGATGGAGAGAGCGGGGCGGGGTGGTTTGAGCGTTTTCTTGTTGAGCCTGTTGCCCTCTATCTTGAGAATGCACTCAAGACCCGGGTTTCCGGGGGGCGGGAACGCTCGTTCATGGCCGGAGTTCTTGCCGGACAGCGCGACCAGCTCTCCCCTGAGCTGGAGCTGGCGTTCCGCCGGACCGGTACGGCTCATATTCTTGCGGTTTCGGGGCTCCATGTCGGTCTTCTGGTTCTGGTGGTGAATCTTCTTCTCCAGCGGCTCAAGTCTGCTGCATGGGGGCGCTGGGCTGCAGTTGCCCTTACCGGGTTCATTCTGCTTGTCTACACCATGGTAACGGGTGGGGCTGCTTCGGTTCGGCGCGCCTCCATTATGGCAATGGTGGTACTTACCGGGGCGGCATCAGGCCGTCAGTCGTTTTCCCTCAACGCTCTTGCTTTGGCCGATGTCATCATCCTGTTTCTTGATCCGCTCGACCTGTTCAGTCCCGGTTTTCAGATGAGCAATGCGGCTGTGCTCTCCATTCTGCTGTTCAATCCCCGTCTCAATCAGTTGCTCAATCGCGGAGGCGGCGGAGCCGGACGGCGCATCTGGCGGTTTGTGAACTCAAGTCTTCTCCTTACCCTTGCGGCTTCGCTTGGCGTGGCACCTCTCATTGCGTGGTACTTCGGTACTTTCTCACTTATTGCCTTTGTGGCCAATTTTCCTGTTGTTCTTTTTTCCTCTCTGATGCTGTATGCGCTGTTCGGAATGCTCCTGCTTAATCTGGTGTCTGCTGCAGCGGCTGGTGTGCTTGGAGCTGCGGCACAGTTTTTTGCAGCGCTTGCTCTCGATTCTGCCTCTTTTTTCAGCAGCTTTCCTTTTGGGGTGGTCAATTTCCGTCCAGCCGCATTTGAGCTGCTTCTTTTCTTTTTTCTGCTTCCTGTACCGTTTTTCTTTCTGGTGCGGAATCGGTGGAAAGAGGGTGTGGGGGTGCTGCTTGTTGCCACCAACATCCTCGTCTGGCAGGCTCTCTTTTTCCCCCCCGCCGCTTCTCCTGCCTTCCTCAGCGTCAATCTTGGCAGGAACCTCTCATTTCTCTTCTCTTCAGGCTTTGAGAGCATTCAGATTGATGCGGGGCGGAAACCCTCGGATGGGGAGCGTATCGGGCGACAGGAGGCAGGTTTCGGTTTTTCGTCCCCCTCAGCCCTCGTTCAGCTCTTTTCACCCGATTCGCTTGTGCTCGGGGCCCCTTCCCGGCACCATGTTCTCCGGTCCGATTCTCTTCTTGTTCTTCCTTCCGTTGTGATTGCCCGCCCTGCGGGGAGGGTGGTAAAGCTCTGGAGCCGCCGCCATTCTATACTGATGGCTTCGGGTACCGGGAGTCTCCAGAAGAGCGAGCTGTTCCGTGCCGATACAGCCGTGCTGTGGATTTACAGGTTTGGTCTGAAGCAGCAGAGGGAGCTTGCTTCATGGCTGGAGTACAGCCGGCCTAAGCATTGCCTGCTTGTGCCCGGGGGTTTTTTGAAACGGGTCGACAGAGAGATGCTTCGCCGGTTCAGCAATGAACGGCCGGGGGTGGAGTTCCGTTCAAAAGAGCGGCAGATGGTGGTTTGGCCGGAGGAGGCGCTCAGTTTTCGGGGGGAGTGAAGAGGCCTTGAGAAACCTGACTGTCAATGATTGCGGCAATCTCTTTTGAGAGCCCCGGTGGGTTCAGCTGTCTGATGACCTTGGCTATCGTGTAGATTTTCCCTTCAAGGGGAAGGAATCTGTTGACCACGACAACCCGGTTGTCATGGACGCGGCATTCACCGCCCAGAAAATTCCCTTTTTCGTAGCGGAGTGAGTAGCCGAGCTCTTTGATGGCGGTTTCAAGCAGTGTGAGCTGTGCTGTTTTTTTCATGCCTCTCCCCTCTGCATCAGGTATTTGAGAAGGGGGGCAGCATGGAGCGACTGCAGTATCTCTCCGTCATCAAGAATCCGGCAGAGTTTTTCATGCGAGACAGGCAATACGCTGATCTCCTCTGTTGCGTCGAGATTCTGAGCGCCGAGGATTTCAACTCCTTCTGCCAGAAAGGTTGTGGTGATGTTGTTCTGCAGTGCGGGATTTGCGCTGAGCTCCATCCACTGACGCCACCGTCCTCCGCCATACCCGGTCTCTTCCCTGAGCTCCCTTTTGGCTGCCTGAAGAATGCTTTCGCCTGCCTGGTCGTGCACACCTGCGGGAAGTTCGTAGAAGACCTTTCCTATGCCGTGCCGGTATTGGCGTATCAGTACCACCTCTCCTGTCGTGGTTACTGGTATGACATTGCACCACGGGGGAAATTCCTGGACATAGTAGTCTTTGATGATGCGCCCGTTTTCAAGCTGGACGCAGTCTTTTCGTACGGTGAACCATGGTTCCCTGTGCATGTAGACGGAAGTAATGGTTTTCCAGTCTGCAGGTTCGCGGTGAAGTTGTGTCATGACTGGCCTCTCATGCGCGGGTCGAGGGCGTCGCGCACCCCGTCTCCCAGAAGGTTGAAGCAGACCACGGTTGTGAGAATGGCTATGCCGGGAAATGTGGAAATCCACCAGTGGTTGAGCAGGCTGTCGCGCCCTTCGTTGATGATGTTGCCCCAGCTGGGAACAGGCGGTTGTACGCCAAGTCCAAGGAAGGAGAGTCCGGCTTCGGTGAGGATGATGCTTCCGATGCGCAGTGTGGCGGCGATAATGACCGGCGTGAGGGTGTTGGGGGCGAGGTGACGGAAGATGATTCTCATGTCGGAAAGACCCAGCGAGCGGGCTGCCAATATGAACTCCTGCTCTTTGAGTGAGAGCACCTGGCTGCGGACAATTCTTGCGACCCCCATCCAGCCGGTGAAGGAGAGGGTAATGACGATGAGGTAGATTGAGTTGCCGAAGGTGGCAATGATGATGAGAATGAGAAAGAGTGCGGGAAAGGCGATGAGGACATCGACAATACGCATCATCACGGCGTCGACCCAGCCTCCGAAATAGCCTGAGCTTACCCCAATAACGGTGCCGAGGCTGACGGATATGAGCACCACGAGAAAGCCGATGGAGAGGGATATTCGGGAGCCGTAGATCACTCTGGAGAGAATGTCGCGGCCGTACTGGTCGGTGCCAAGAAGAAAGGTTCGGGTAACTTTGTACTGTGGTCCTGCAAGCTCTGCCAATGGAATGGTTTTTGTCCGCATTCCCTGACGGTAAACGGCATTCCGGGCTTCTTCATGGACGGAATTGACAAAGCGGATGGCGTGGGGCTCATTGCGGGTTTTGAGTTTCCTGAAATCACTGATGAGGGTGTTGGCCATCCATATCACGCTGCCTTCGCCCTTCTGCATGGGAATTTCAAGGGTTTTGGGCTGTTTGAGCACCAGTGCATCAATTCTGCTCAAGGGGGGCTGGTAGGCGGTAACCAGAAAGTCCTGCTGGTCATAGGGGCTGAATGGGGCAATGTAGGGGGCCAGAAATGCGACGGAGTAGAGGATAAAGATGATTGCCGAGGCAATCAGTGCAATTTTCTGACGCATGAACGCCCGGAGGCTGATTTTACCGAGGCTGAGTTCGTTTTTTTTACTTGTGGATTCTGCGGCTTTTCCTGAAAGCCTTTTGAACAGAATGGCACAGAGAATGACGATGGCAATGAGAAGGTAGAGGGCTGCAACCCAGAACTGGGTTATTTCGGATGTGAATATCTGCTGCAGCGTTTCGGGCGCGGTCATCAAAAGGGCAGCTGCGAAAAGGAAGGTGCGAATGCTGAGGACGAAAAGGTCCCACTGGATGAACAGGACGGAGAGCAGTGCTGCAAGAGAGAGGGCCATGAAAATATTCAGGCCATGGCGGCCGTCTGTCTGTTCTGTTTTCACGCTGTTGCAGATGGCTTAGAGGATGTGAAATGCGGCGGAGTGCGAAAAGAAAAAGCTGCTTCTCTGTTCAGGGGAAGCAGCTTTTTGCAGTCATGCTGTACTTCAGGCCTCTGCTTCAGGAGCGGCAGCGGCTTCAGGAGTTTCTTCGGTCTCAACCTCAACCTTGGGGGCAACAACGCTCACAACCGGAGTTTCGGGATCAATCATGATCTCAAGATTCTCGTAGGATTGGGCAGGGATGTCTTTGACATGCACAATGCTGCCGATTTCCATATCGGTGATGTCGATGACAAGATGGTCGGGCATGTCGGTCGGTTTGCCTTTCAGCGTCAGGTTGTGACGCAGAATCTGGAGTTTGCCGCCCTTGTCGACACCGACTGATTCGCCGGTAACTGAAACAGGCACATCCATTTCAATGACCTCATCGGCAGCAAAGAGCTGGAAGTCGGTATGGATGATTCTGTCGGTGACCGGGTGAAACTGTACTGCCTTGATAAAGGAGCGTTTCACCTTGCCGTCAGGAAAGCGGAGGTCGATGATGTGCGATTCTGCGGTGTGAACCAGTTTGTTCAGTTCAAGCTCGTTGACGCTGACTGCAACGGTCTCTTCACCTTTATGGTAGACAACTGCCGGTACATTGCCGCTTTTGCGGATTTTTTCGGCGTCGTTCTTTTTGATGATTCGGGGCTGAACCCCAAGTACGGTAGTTTCCATGCTCTTTCTTTCTCTCTTTTTACGCTTCTGGTTTAATGATTGTTCGTGATTTTCTGGGTGATGTTCTTGCTGTCAAACAGGCAGCTGACCGAGTCGTCCTCATAGATTCTCTTGATGGCTTCGCCAAAGAGATTGCTGACGGTAACCGTCTCGATTTTTGGTGAGAATGCATGACCTGTTACAACAGAGTCGGTCACAATGACCTTTTCCAGTACAGATGCGTCAATGCGTTCAATTGCCGGTCCTGAAAGAATGGGGTGTGTGGCGGCGGCGTAAATGTCAAGTCCGCCTGCGTCCCGTATTGCTTTGGCTGCGTTGACAAGGGTGCCGGCGGTGTCAATCATGTCGTCAACCAGCAGGACATTTTTCCCCCTGACATCGCCGATGATGTTCATGACTTCGGCCACATTGGCTTTGGGCCGCCGTTTGTCGACAATGACCAGGTCGGTGCCTAGTTCTTCGGCAAATTTTCTTGCGAGTTTGACGCCGCCAACATCGGGGGAGGCTACCACAAGATTGTCGCGGAATGCCTTGTGACGGACATGTTCTATAAGAACGACGCTGGAGTATAGGTGATCAAAGGGGATGTCAAAAAACCCCTGAATCTGTGCGGCGTGCAGGTCCATGGTAAGGATTCTGTTGGCGCCTGCCTGGGTGAGCAGATTGGCCACCAGTTTTGCCGTAATGGCTACCCGCGGTTTGTCTTTTCTGTCCTGGCGTGCATATCCGTAGTAGGGGAGGACTGCGGTGATTCTTGCGGCCGAGGAGCGTCTTGCTGCGTCAATCATGATGAGGAGTTCCATCAGGCTGTCGGCCGGCGGGTTGGTCGACTGGATGATGAAGAGGTCCGAGCCTCTGATTGACTCGAAATAGTTGACCGAGATCTCGCCGTCCGAGAAGTTTTCCACCTTTGCATCGCAGAGGGGCATGTCAAGATAGGCGGCGATTTTTTCTGCAAGTGCGGGGTTGCTGCGGCCTGCAAAAATTTTAATGGGTTTTGCCATTGTGTCCTGCATATTACAGATGAAACGGATTATATTATGGCATTACTTATCAAAAGCCCCTTCGCCATCCTCTGACAGCCAACATCCATAAATCAAATCCGAAAAGCGGTTCAGGGACTTCAAATATAGTGAAAACGGCTTACAAAATAATTATTTTTTTCCTCTTTTTACAAGAGAACAGACAAGCAGCAACGATATGACCATACAAGAAATACAGGCGTACCTGACAGAGTTTTTCGATTCCGTTGAACTTGTCGGAAGCGGTAAGGGCGAGATTTCGGCTCCCGCAAAAATCGAATCGGCCGGTGCGGGCGAGGTGAGTTTTATTGCCAATGAGAAATATCTCCGTTTTCTGGACGAAACCAAGGCTTCTCTTGTTATTGTCCACCGTAGCGTCAATGTCGCTGATTTTGCCGAAGGGCGTTCGTTTCTGAAGGTTGCAGACCCCTATACGGCTTTTGTTTTTGTTCTCAAGAAGTTTTCGCTCCCCCGAACCATTGCAGCTCCGGGCATAGCCCCGACAGCGGTTATCGGTGAAGGGGCTGTCATGGGCGAGGGGGTCACTGTTGGCCAGTACGCTGTTGTTGGCGACCGGTGCCGGATAGGCGCCGGCAGCATCATTGGGCCGCATGCTGTCATCATGCATGATGTTGAGATTGGCGAAGGGTGCACGATTTTTCCCCATGTTGTCTGTTATGACGGTACCCGTATCGGCCGAAGGGTGGTGATTCATGCCGGAAGCGTGATTGGTGCGGACGGGTTTGGTTTTGCCCCGCAGGCTGACGGTTCCTATGTGAAAATTCCCCAGATGGGCATTGTGGAGATTGGCGATGATGCCGAAATCGGAGCCAACGCAACCATAGACAGGGCAACAATGGGCAGTACGGTTATCGGCAAAGGGGTCAAGGTCGATAATCTGGTGCAGGTTGCCCATAACTGCCGCATAGGAGAGCATACGGTCATTGCCGCCCAGGCCGGCATTTCAGGCAGCGTCATTATGGGCCGGCAGTGCATGATAGGTGGGCAGGCTGGTTTTGCAGGTCATCTTGAGCTTGCCGACAGGACCAGCGTTGCCGCTCAGGCGGGGGTTTCAAAATCATTTCTTGAGCCTGGTACAGCGCTTCGCGGCTATCCGGCCCAGCCGATGCGCGACCAGCTGCGCCATGAGGCGATGCTTCGCCATCTGGGTTCAATGAAGGATCGGCTTGACGAGCTGGAGCAGCGGTTACTGAAACAGCCTCACGGGGCCTGATTCTCCTTTCGTTTCAGGAGAGGTTTCTGGGTACCTGTGAGGAGTGGTGGTGGATGATCGGCTGCGGAAGGGACAGGTCGACAACGAAGCTGAATCGGGAAGGGAAAGAGAGAAGCACCTGGTCCACTTCAAACTCAAACGAATAGATGCCGCTGATGGTGTGGACGGAGTCGCTGTGGCTCTGTGTTCTCAGCGCCTTGCTGTGGAGCCTGACGCCCATGCCCTCACGGGTTGCGAGCTGGCGGAAGTATTCTGTTATCTTTTCGGGGCCTATGACCGTATGGGGTGAAAATGTCGGCACAAGCACCGCATGCTGGTTGTAGAGTGCTGCGATTTCATCAGGCTTTCCGCTGCATACACGGGTTACCCACTGATAAAGGATCTCTTCTGCTGTCTTGAACGGGGCCATGAGTCGCTTCGTTTGAATGGGGAGAGATAGCTGGTAAAAATGTACGCATTTTTGTTTTTTCCTCTCAAAAAAAAAGCTCCCCGAACAATGCCGCTGTTCTGCAGAATTGTTCGGGGAGCTGTGCCGGTTTCCCCTACTACATCTTCAGTTCGCCGGAAGCCGCCTGGTTTTTCAGTTCGTCGTTTGCGCTTATGAGCACTTCAACCCGACGGTTGAGTCTTCTGCCATACTCTGTTTCATTGCTTGCAATTGGCCGTGTTTCACCGTACCCGACCGGAGAGAGACGGTAGCGGGATACACCATACCCGGCAAGCAGGTTTGCAACCGATTCCGCGCGCCGTTCTGAAAGAGTCTGGTTGAGGCTTTCGGCGCCGACGGCGTCGGTATGCCCTTCAATAACCAGATTCGTGTTGCTGTAGCGGTTCAGGATGCGGGCAAGTTTTTCAATGTTGTACCTGCTCGTTGAGGTGAGGGTTGATGAGCCTGTGGAAAAGAGGATGCCTGAGTCAAAGACGACCCTGATGCTTTCGCCAACCCTCTCAACCCTTGCGCCTTCAACCTGGCTGTCAATTTCTTCTGCCTGTTTGTCCATATAGTTCCCGATCAGTGCACCTGCTGCGCCGCCTACTACGGCTCCTATTGCGGCGCCCTGTACCCAGCTGCCGGTTTTGCTTCCAATGAGGCCTCCCAGAACCCCGCCGGCTGCTGCTCCGATTCCGGCACCCCGTCCCGTGTTTCTTGTGGACTCGCATCCCCAGGTGAGCGATGTCATAGCAAGGATGAGGAGGAGGGTGATGGGGCGTTTCATGGTCTGTAGATGTGTCATGGCTGTGTTGGTTGTGTTGCTGGAATTCCCCTTCTGCTGATTTTGTATATAAAATACATAATGAATGCCATTCTTTCCCTCTCTGCAGCAGAAAAAATGGTTGCCGCCATATATTTTTTTTAGACGACAGAGGGGGTGAATTCTTGCGGTGTGAAAAAGCGGGTGCGCTATTTTCCTTTGAGCGCCTCGACCGGGTTGAGGTTTGCGGCTTTCCAGGCAGGAAAGAGGCCGAAGCCGATGCCGATTGCCGAGCACACGGCCATGGAAATGGTTATCCAGAGCAGCGGGAAGATGGGAGGCAGGTTGAACTGCAGGGCAACCAGATTGCCGGTTGCCGTGCCGGCGGCGGCGCCGATGAGGCCTCCTGCAAGAGAGAGGATGAGGGCTTCGAGAAGAAACTGGCGGAGAATGCTGTTTTGGGGAGCCCCAATGGATTTGCGTATTCCGATCTCTTTTGTCCGTTCGGTGACGCTGACCAGCATGATGTTCATGATGCCGACTCCTGCAGTGAGCAGTGCCATGAAGCTTATGATGAATGCTCCTGTACTGATGGCCCGTTCAATGTCGCGGAAGGAGTCGATAAGTGATTCATTGGTTCTGATTTCAAAGTCATTTGGTTCCCGGATGGTCAGCCCTCTGGTGATGCGCATTGAGCCGACTGCATGATCAAGAGTTCGGGAGTAGGTTTTCCGTGATGAGGCTTCAACTGTTATGTTGATGCTGCCGCTCTCTTTGACATGGTTCAGATAGCGGGTGATGGGAATCAGGAGGAAGTTGTCCTGGCTTTGACCGAAGGCGGCTCCTTTCTTGGCAAAGATACCTGAAACTCTGTAGACTTCGCCTCTAACCCGTATGGAGTGGTTGAGGGGGTTTTCGCCCTGGGTGAAGAGGGTTGCTGCGAGTTCGCTCCCGATGACGGCGGCGTTTGTGGCATAACGGATGTCGTTCGTTGTGAGGTTGCGCCCTTTCTCAATCGGATAGCCGTTGGAGGCCGAAAAGTTTTCATCGCCTCCTGTCAGCACAACATCGGGGTTGGTTGTCCTGTCGGCATATTTGGCCTGGTTTGCCTGCGATGAAAGCATGAATCCTATGGTGCTGGCTTTGCCTTCCATGGTTTTCCGGAAGACAAGCGCCTGGGGGTAGGTGATGTCCTGCCTGTTGATGTACTGGTTTCGCCGGTGTCCGCTCCCGAATACCGTTGCTGGATATTTCTGTATCTGGAAGGTGTTTGCTCCAAGGCTGGTCAGACCGGTTTCAACGCTTTTGTTGACAGCCTCAAGCGCAGTCATGACGCCGATGATGGAAAATACCCCTACAGCAACCCCCATGACGGTGAGAGCTGAACGCAGCCGGTTTGCCCCGAGCGAATAGAGGGCCTGCCTGATGATTTCACGAAACTGCATGCCGGTGGTTCCTATTCATAGCGCAGAGAGTCTGCAGGGTCAAGTCTTGATGCGTTGACGGCTGGTGCCAGACCGGAAATTATTCCGGTTGCAACGGAGACGACAAGGCTTGCAAAAACAAGGGCCGGGGAGAATTGTACGGGAAAATCGGGGAGTGCGGTGGCAATGGCCCAGGTCATGAGGAAGGAGGTCACAAGACCGATGAGCCCTCCGATCAGGCAGATCATGACCGATTCAATGAGAAACTGCATGAGAATGGTGTTTCTTCTGGCACCAAGGGCTTTGCGCAGTCCTATTTCCCGGGTCCGTTCCTTGACGCTGACGAAGGTGATGTTCATGATGCCGATGGCTCCCACAAAGAGCGACATACCGGTAATGAAAATGCCCGCAGCGGCAATGCCGTTTTTTATCGGATCGAGCTGGCTTTTAAATGCTTTTTGTTCATTGATGGAAAAATCGGCCTCTTTTTGAGGCGGGAGCCGCCGTATCCGGCGCATGATGCCAAGCAGTTCGGCTTTTGCATCGTCAACCTGTTTCTGGTCACGGATTTTGACTCTCAGGGTGACAAACCCTTTTTTCCCGAATGTTTTTTCAAATGCGCCCAGCGGCATGATGACCTGATTGTCAAAACTGAAGAGCCCGAGGAATTTTCCCTGTTTGCGGAACACTCCAATCACCCTGAAGCGGCTGTTTTTCATTTTGATGATGTTGCCAACGGCTTCCCGTTCCCCGAAAAGCCCTGTGGCTATGTCGTCGCCGATGACGGCTACCATTGTGCCTGCAGCGGATTCCGTCGGGGTGAAGAACCGACCGCTGGAGAGGTCTCCCGATGCTGTTTGGGGGTAGCGGTAGCTGGTGCCGAGTGCAAAAGCCTGTTCGATGGTAAGGTCGCGGTATTGTACGGATGCCTGATAGGTCGACATCTGGGGTACGGCAACGAGGAGGTTTGAGTTGGGGTTGTCCTCAATGGTTCGGTTGATGGCCTCGGTGTAGCTGGTTTTCAGGTCAGCCCTGTTTCGGTACCGCCACCATTGCCCCATGGTACTCCATGAGGATTTCTGGACATAGATGACATCGTAGCCTAACATGGCGAGGCTTTTGTCAAACCCCCGGTCTATGCCGTTGATGGCTGTTCCCATCATGGTGATGGCCACAATGCCGATAATGACGCCCAGTGCGGTAAGGAATGAACGGATCTTGTTCGCCCTGATCTGGAACAGGGCGATATGGAGGCTTTCGGCGGTTTCATACCGGAACTGTTTGAGGCTCCGTTTCACTGTTTCTTGTCGCTTTCGATTCTGCCGTCTCTGAGCCGGATGATTCGGCGGGTGTAGAGGGCTATATCCTCTTCATGAGTGATGAGGATGATGGTGTTGCCCGCTTTTGACAGGTCTGAAAAAATCTCCATGATATCCTGACTTGTTGCCGTATCGAGATTGCCGGTCGGCTCATCTGCCAGAATGATTGAGGGGTTGTTGATGAGTGCCCTTGCTATTGCAACACGCTGTATCTGGCCACCGGAGAGTTCGGTCGGTTTGTGGGTTATCCTGTCACCAAGGCCGACTCTGTTGAGTGCTTCTGTGGCGCGTTCCTCCCGTTCCCGGGGGTTTACTCCTGCATAGATGAGGGGAAGTTCTACATTGCGCAGGCAGTTGATGCGCGGCAGGAGGTTGAAGGTCTGGAAGACAAATCCTATTTCACGGTTTCTGACCCGCGCAAGTTCATCGTCATCCATTTCGGCTACATTCTGGCCGTTGAGAATGTAGGTTCCGGAGGTGGGGGTGTCGAGACAGCCGATGATATTCATCAGTGTCGACTTTCCGCTTCCCGAGGGGCCCATGATTGCTGCGTAGTCGTTTTTCAGGAATTCAAGATCAACGCCGTCAAGTGCCTTGACAGTCTCTTCTCCCATAGAGTAGTGGCGCTTGAGGTCGCGCATGGTGATGACCGGTGATGTCTCCATTGGGGCCTCTGGTTATTCCTTGAGGGTGACTTTCATTCCATCCTGCAGCTGTGTGCTGATTGCGGTGTAACTGCCTGAAACAACCTCTTCACCCTCTTTGAGTCCTGTTGTGACGATGATGTGGGTGTTGTCGGTCGTGCCGGTTTCAACGGGCACGAAATGGGCTTTGGCGCTGCGGATGACAAAGACGCCCTGACGGCTCTCTTCGGCGGCATCTGCTTGTTGTTTTTTTGCGGATGTGGTTCTAAGGGTGAGGCTCTGAATTGGAACGGCAAGAGCGTTGTTCACCCGCTCGGTTTCAATGTCGGCCGTGGCGCTCATGCCGGGTTTGAGAAGGCGCTGGTGGTTGAAAATCCGGATTTTGACGGAAAAATTCGTAGCCTCTTCCTGCGTTCCTGCTGCTGTTGAAATAGCCGAATTGGCTATTTCATGCACCCTGCCGCTGAAGATCCGGCTTCCGTATGCATCCACTGTAACTGAGACGGGGTTGCCGGTATGGACATTGACAATGTCGTTTTCATTGACTTCAACCTCTACCTGCATGCTGTCTAGGTTGGCGAGCCGCATTACCTCTGTTCCCGGGAATTGACCTGTACCAACTACCCGTTCTCCGAGTTTGCTCGTCAGGGAGATGATTGATCCTGTGATGGGGGCCCGGACAACGGTTTTTTTGAGTCTGTCCTGATTCTGTTCAAGCAGGCTTTTGTTCTGCGCAATGGCGTATGTTGACGACTGATATGCGGCACGGGCGGCATCCGCATTTGTTTTGGAGGCCAGATAGTCGGTTTCGGAAATGAGTTTTTCCTCGTAAAGCAGCTCAGCCTTGCGGAAGTCGTCGTTTGCCTTGAATTGGCGTGAGCGGGCTTCAAGGCTCTGGGAGCGGGCCTGGTTCAGCTGGGCCTGGCTCTGTTCAACCTGGTTGAAATAGACATCGGGCTGGATTTTGAAGAGGAGCGTTCCTTTCTCGACGCTTTGGCCCTCTTTGACGGGGAGTTCAATAATTTCACCCGATACATCGGGGGATATGGCCACATCGGTTTCCGGCTGGATTTTTCCCGTTGCGGTAACAATGTGCACAATCTCTTTTCTTGTGGCCGGTTCAACCGTAACCTCAATGGGTTTTTCCCGGAAAATGAAGAGTGATGCAAGAAGTACCACTGCTGCCGCTGCACCGGTGGCTATCGTGAGGTATCGCTTTGTTTTTGCCGTGTTCTTTTTCTTGGCCATTGTGTGTTCAGTCTTGTTGTACGGGGGGCAGGGGTATGCTTCCTGTGGTGTAGTCGAGAATGTTTTTCTGCAGCGCCAGATTGTATTTGGCCCGCGTCAGGCTGGAGCGGGCTTCGAAGAGAGTTGAACGGGCGGCGGAGAGATCCACAAAGCCTGCGGCTCCGAGTTCATATTTTCTCCTCACGGCGTTCCATGCGGCTTCCGCTGCTTTCAGGCTTGTTTCAGCCGTGATGATTTCGGTTCGGGCTGAGTTGTAGTCTCCAAGCTGCTGCTGGATGTCTATCTGTATGGTGCGTTGAAGGTCGTCATAGTCCTGCATGCTGTTCAGATGGCTGATTTTTGCTGCCTGAACGGCGTAGCCGGTCTGGAATCCATCAAAGATGCTCCAGTTGAGGTTCAATGAGACGGCGTAGTTGCCCGAGTTTTCAAGTTGCTCCTGAATGGTGGGGGAAGCATTTTTTGTATATAAGGGTGACGAGCCGCTGAGGTAGCTGGTTCCTCCTGTGCCCACACTGAAGGATGCGTCAAGTGATGGCCAGCGAGCGCCGCGCGCCGAGGTGACTTTCCATTTCAAGGCTCTGGCGTTCCGTTCACTGGCTTTCAGGTCTCTGCGGTTGCGGAGTGCCCGGGCTGTGAGTGAGTCGGCGCTGTTGACGGGAAGATCTGTGCCGAGGGCGGGTGGATCTGCCAGTCCTATCGTGCTTTCGGGGTCTATCTGCAGGCGCCGCAGCAGTTCCAGTGTGCTGCGGCGTGCGCGTGATTCCGCCTGAATGAGGACAAGCTCCCGGGAGGCGGTTTCAGCCTGCTGCTGGTAGAGGTCGGTCATGGATTTCAGCCCTACCTCAAACTGCCGCCCGGTCAGCTTCAGCTGGTCTCTTGATGAACGGAGGTCTTCGCGGGCAATCAGCATCAGTTCGCCTTCAAGCAGCGCCTGGTAGTAGCTCTGGGTAATGTCGTAGGCTATTGTTTCGTATGCTCTTGCCAGCGTGTGACGGGCCGATTTCTTTGCGCTGAGAGCGGCTTTCAGTGAGGCGTAGTCGCTCAGCCCGTTGAAGATGTTGAGGGTGGCGGTCAGTGCGAGGCTGGTTGACTCGATTTTTGTTTTTGTGTAACCCTCGGAGGTTGTTGACCAACTCCTCTGCATGGTAGCGGGGGAGTATGAGGCGGAGGCTGAAACATGGGGGAGAAACTTTCCGTAGTTCCTCAGCACATCGCTTCCACTCAGTTTCAGTGCCCGTTCTGCCTTTATCCCCGATGTGGAGTTTTGCAGCGCTATTTGGACGCACTCTTCCAGAGTAAGGTTTTTTGCGTTGTACTCTTCTGCCGCCCCTCTGGCGGGGTATGAGAGAATGAGTGCAAAGAGTGAGAGCAGGAACAGTGTTGCTTTGGTCAAGGTCTCTGGAATTCCCGTTTTGATTTTCTATGCGAATGAAAGCGTCTCTGTTTGTTGCGAAATATACGCAACGGATATCTATACCGATAAACGGGGTGAATAGTTTCGTTCCGGCTGCTATGGATTGGAGCGATGAACGGTTTGTGGGAAAATCGTTCAGAGCCGCTCGAGGAGTTCGTCAATCTGCTGGCGGTAGTGCTCAGCGCGGGTGGGGTTCAGCTGAATCAGCATGGTGTAGGTCTTGATGGACTTTTTCAGAGCACCCTGTTTGCTGAAGAGGCGTGCGAGGCTTTCGGTCGGCACTTCAATCGCTTCATCGTCGGCGAATGGGATTTTCTGCTCGGCAAGCGTTGTTGGTTCGGCGGTTTCGGAATCCAGTGAAGGCTGGAACTGCATCAGTGCAGCTGAAAGTTCTTCAAGCTCAATGGTCAGAGGGTCGGGTGCGGCCTCTTCCTGGTCTGGAGATGTTCTGCTGGTATGTGAGGATGTTTGCAGAGAGCTGTACAGGGCGACAAGTTCCTTTTTTGCAATCTGGTTTGCGGGAGCAAGGGCGCAGCATTTTTTCAGGAGATCAAACGCCTGCGGGAGGTTTCCCGTACCTTTATGGGCCCGTGCAAGGAGGAGGGTGAACAGGTAGGAGCCGTCAAAATGGGAGATGAGGGGGGTGAGGCGCTGAAGGGCGAGCTCGTGCTCGCCCCGGGATATGTCGAGCGATATCTCCGCAAAAAAGAGATGAGGGTCTTCCGGCGTCATCTGGTTGCTCTGCATGGGTGTGGGGGCTCAGGTTTTTGCTGGCTGTTCGGGTTCAAGGGCAAGCTGCAGCAGGCGGTCGCAGAGTTCGGGGAATGCTATGCCTGCGGCTTCCATAAGCTGAGGGTACATGCTGATGTCGGTGAAACCGGGAATGGTGTTGATTTCGTTGAACACCACCTGTCCGCTCTTTTCATCAACAAAAAAGTCGACCCGCGCCATTCCACGGCAGCCGAGTGCCCGGTATGCGGTGAGCGCATCCGCCTGTACTCTCCGTGAGAGTTCTTCGGGAAGTCTTGCCGGTATGAAGAGTTTGGCTGTGTTGTGGATATACTTGTCGTCATAGTCGTAGAAGTCGCTGCCGGGTTCTATTTCACCGCATGCTGAAGCTATCGGGTCGTTGTTGCCCAGAACGGCCACCTCTATTTCCTTTCCGTGCATTGCCTGCTCAATGAGTACTTTTGTGTCAAGGTTGCAGGCGTGGGCAAGCGCTTCGGGGAGTTCGCCCTGCACGCTGACTTTTGAAATGCCGACAGAGGAACCGAGATGTGCCGGTTTGACAAATACCGGATAGATCAGGGTTTCGGGTATGGAGCTGAGGATTTGTTCGGGGCTCTTTTCCCAGTCGCCGGCAAGAACCGTAACCCCGGGGGCGACGGCAATACCTGCTTCACTGACGCAGAGTTTGGAGAGTGCTTTGTCCATGGTGAGGGCGGAGGCTGTGACTCCGCAGCCTGTATAGGGGATGGCGACGGTGTCGAGAAATCCCTGAATTCTCCCGTCTTCTCCATAACTGCCGTGAAGGATTGGAAAGGCGATATCAATGCCCGCGAAGGTAAAGCTGAAGGGCTGCTGGCCCGAGGAAAGAACCATCTCCTGCAGTTTGAGCGATGCGGCGGCGGTGCCCGATTTTCTGATGAGGGCAGCGATGTCCAGCTCAAGAATTGATGAGGCAATGCCTTCGCTGTACCAACGGCCGTTGCGGGTGATGTAGATGGGCACAACCCTGTAGTGGTCGGGGTTGATGTGTCGGGCCACAGACTGTGCCGAAATGATTGAAATTTCATGTTCGGCTGAGCGGCCTCCGAAGAGAAGGGCGACGGTGACTTGTTTCATGATGGCTTCAGAGGAAAAGACGCTGGTGTTCAACGGAGATGCATCTGTTTTGAATAACCTGAAGCCCTGCCTGTCGGGCTTTTTTGGCGGCGGTGTCATTGATGATTCCAAGCTGCGTCCAGATGACTTTGGCCCCGATGGCTATGGCCTCATCCACAACCGGTTCAACATCAGCGGGCTTGCGGAAAATATTGACGATCTCAATGCTTTCTTTTACCTCGGGCGGAAGGAGTGTGAGTGAGGGGTAAGAGGTAAGACCGAGAATTTCCTGATGGCCGGGGTTTATGGGGACAATGGTGTATCCCTCAGCCAGCATATGGCGTGAAACGGCATTGCTTGGCCGTTCGGGTTTTGGCGAAATGCCCACAACTGCAATGGTGTGGTATTGTTCAAGAATGCTGCGTATATCGGGGCTCTCCATTGAGTTCTCCATTTCTGTGTTGTGGTTGTCGGGGAGGGAGAGGATGTGCTCTCTTTTGAAAAGCAAAATAGTGCGGGTGGGGTTGAGAAACAATGTATGGGTATAAAAAATGCATGGGTTGCCGGCAAGTTCTTTTTCCGCTATCTTTGAAACCGATGCTTCCCCCTCAGTTTTCCGGTAATGATCAGGTACAATTTTTTGACTACTGTGGCCCCCCTTTTTTCCGCGCTCTATTTTGTTGATACCGGTCCTGGTACCGGGGCGGAGAACATGGAGTGCGACAGGCTGTTGCTTGAGGCATTTTCCGATGGAAGATTTCAGGATCGTTACGGGGAAGGGTCCGCTCTCTGGCGGCTCTATGGGTGGCGGCCGCATGCCATCAGCCTGGGGTACAGCCAGGATGCTTCAGCCATTGACGCCCTGAAGTGCCAACACGAGGGGATAGATGTGGTCCGCAGACCAACGGGAGGCAGGGCAGTGCTGCATGCGGATGAGTTTACCTACAGTTTTTTTGCTGACTCCCCTGAGCCCAATGCCGAACTCTACCGCTCTGTTCATGAGGTCATCAGACTTGCTCTTCTGGAGCTGGGAGTCGATGCCGAGTTCTGCCGTTCCGCTCTTCTTTCAAGGGGTTCGGGCAGAAGTTCTCTGCCCGCTGCATGTTTCAGTGCCTCAGCCCGGCATGAACTGCAGGTCATGGGGCGTAAACTGGTTGGTTCGGCACAGCGAAGAAGTGGCAGGGCGCTGCTTCAGCATGGCTCTCTTCCTCTTTCAGCGAGACATGGTGATCTTTCGGACTATATTGCATTTCCGGAGACGGACTGTTCCGGAAGCATGAAGCAGGAGCTTTTGAGAAAAGCTGTTTCGCTTGAGGAAATTCTTCCCCGATGCCCCGGGCATAATGAACTTGCGGAACGGCTGAAGGATGCGGCTGAACGCCATTATGGCATGCGGGCGGCAGTGCTCGGCAGTGAGGAGATTGATGAAGTCATCCATGGCCCCGTTCCGGGCCGTCCACTATCCAGAAACCCATGAATCATGAAAGAGAACGCAGAGCAGAAATCGGGACATGTGACCACAAGACGGCTGCTTGACATGAAGCAGAACGGAGAAAAGATTGCGGTGCTGACCGGCTATGACTATACCATTGCGCGGATTCTCGACCGGGCCGGCATTGATGTGATTCTTGTCGGTGATTCGGCCAGCAATGTGTTTTCGGGTCACACGACCACGCTTCCCATTACCGTCGATGAGATGATCTATCATGCCAGGGCTGTTGTGAAGGGTGTGCAGTCTGCTACAAGCCGGGCGATGGTTGTTGTTGACATGCCTTTCATGAGTTATCAGCTTTCGGAAGAGGAGGCTCTGCGCAATGCGGGCAGAATAATGAAGGAACATGAGTGCGATGCCGTCAAAATGGAGGGAGGAAGCTCCATTGCCGCAACCGTCAGGAGAATCACCGATGCAGGTATTCCTGTTATGGGTCATCTGGGGCTCATGCCTCAGTCCATCTACAAGTATGGCAGTTACAAGGTGCGGGCACAGGAGGGGGCGGAAGCCGAAGAGCTGATGAAGGATGCTCGCCTGCTTGAAGAGTCGGGGGCTTTTGCCGTGGTGGTTGAAAAAATCCCTTCGGCCCTTGCCGGAGAAATTGCCAGATCGCTGACCATTCCTGTCATTGGAATTGGAGCCGGTGTAGAGTGTGACGGGCAGGTGCTCGTCATTAATGACATGCTCGGCCTCAACAGGGAGTTTCATCCAAGGTTT
The DNA here is from genome assembly GCF_003968655.1 of Chlorobium phaeovibrioides. Lineage (GTDB taxonomy): Bacteria > Bacteroidota > Chlorobiia > Chlorobiales > Chlorobiaceae > Chlorobium > Chlorobium phaeovibrioides. The sequence continues at coordinate 61,605 of NZ_RXYK01000012.1, forward strand.
GTGCGCCAGTATGCCGATTTGAACACGATTATAGAAGATGCCGTCGGCCGGTATCTTGAGGATGTGCGGAGCGGAGATTTCCCTTCGCCTGAAGAGAGTTATTGAGTTTTATTTCCCCATTGTTGTCAATGAACCGGTTTTATGGATCAATCCCGCATGAAGCAGGGCAGGAAAAAGTATCCGCCTGCCCTGAAGCCTGATCAGGAAGGTGGCCGCCAGCGGTTTCCTTTCGTTTCCCGCTCTTTTTTCCCCTCTATTTTTACCGTCATGAACATGGTTTCGGGGTATATGTCCATTGTGATGTCGGGCGAGGGAAGTTTCATGGCGGCCAGCTGGTTTATCATACTGGCTGCTTTTTTTGATACGATTGACGGGTTTGTCGCCCGAGTGATCAATGGCACCTCTGATTTCGGTGTTGAGCTTGATTCCCTCTCGGATCTTGTATCCTTCGGAGCAGCTCCTGCCTATCTGGTGTACAAGTTCGGTCTGGAGGGGATGTGGGGTATCGGTGGGGTTGCCCTCAGCGCTCTTTTGATGGTTGGCAGCGGTCTTCGTCTTGCCCGTTTCAACATCAGCATGATAGGCTACAGCAAAGAGTCTTTTTCAGGACTTCCCACACCTGCCCAGGCGCTTACCATTGCGGGTTTTGTGCTCTGGATGCAGAATGAACAGTTTTTTGGTCTGGATGTGATGCCTCCGGTACTTTCAGTGCTTACTGTAGTCCTTGCGCTGCTGATGGTGAGCAGGGTCAACTATGATGCGCTGCCCAAGCCGACCCTCGACCTTATCCGCCGTCATCCCTTTCAGGTGGCTCTTTACGCACTTGCGCTTTTCTGTGTTCTTGTCTTTCAGACGAAGGCTTTTTTTCTGGCCATGTTGTTGTATATTCTGCTCGGAATTCTACGCTCCCTGACCTTCTCCTTCCGTCAGTGGATAGCTTGATTTTTTTCAATCAACCTCTCTGTTTGCTATGGCATATACCGCAAAGATAACGGTGACCCTCCGTCAGTCCATTCTCGATGTCCAGGGAAAAGCCGTTGAGCATGCCCTTCTCAATCTCGGATACGGGTCTGTGGGTTCAGCAAGGATAGGCAAGTATATCGAGGTTCTCATCAATGAGGTTGAACGGGGTGAGGCTGAACGGATCTGCAATGAGATCTGCCTGAAACTGCTCTCGAATCCGGTTATGGAGAATTACTCCTTTGAGCTGGAACAAGTCAATTAAACACTGCTCTGAATATGGCTGATATTACCGTAGGCGTTGTTGTCTTTCCCGGTTCAAACTGTGATCACGATACCATGCATGCCGTCGCCTCGTTTGACGGGGTGAAACCTGTCATGCTCTGGCACGGTTCCCATGACCTGCAGGGCGCAAAGGCCATTCTGCTGCCGGGCGGGTTTTCCTATGGCGATTATCTCAGGGCCGGTTCGATTGCCCGTTTTTCACCCATCATGAAAGAGGTTGTGGAGGCTGCCGGCAGGGGTATGCCGGTGCTTGGCATCTGTAACGGCTTTCAGGTTCTGCTGGAAAGCGGTCTTCTTGAGGGCGCGCTCTCCAAAAACCGCGACAAGAAGTTTCTCTGCTGCGACACCTTCATCAAGCCGGTGAACTGTTCAACCATGTTCACCAGTCTCTATCAGCAGGATGAGGTTCTCAGCATTCCCATTGCCCATGGTGAAGGCAACTACTTTGCTCCGCCGGAGACTGTTGCCAGCCTTCTGGAGCATGATCAGATTGTGTTCCGATACTGTGACGCAAACGGAAAGGTAACCGACGAGACGAACCCCAACGGCTCCGTCAACAATATAGCCGGCATTGTGAACCGCGCCGGCAATGTGCTCGGCCTCATGCCGCATCCGGAACGCGCCAGCGAGAAGCTGCTCGGCTCCGATGACGGACGCAGGATGTTCGAGTCCCTTTTCAGGCAGCTGTAAACATTGTTGCCTGTGACACTGAAACGACATGTGTTTTCCTGGCTTCTGTTTGACTTTGCCAACACCTCGTTCAGCGTGATGATGGTCACCTTCGCTTTCCCTCTCTACTTCAAGAATGTCATCTGCGGTGGCGAGGCATACGGCGATGCCCTCTGGGGTGCTTCCATCAGTGTTTCCATGCTGCTTGTCGCCGTTGTTTCCCCTGTACTCGGAGCTTCGGCAGATTACTCCGGGAGGCGAAAGCGCTTCCTTTTCTCTTTTACCATTCTTTCGGTAGCCGCCACAGCCCTCCTCTCCTTTGCCGGCCCGGGCATGGCGGTCTATGCGATTCTGCTCTTCGTGCTTGCCAATATCGGTTTTGAAGGCGGGCTTGTGTTTTATGATTCCTATCTCAAGGAGATCACCTCCGAAAAAAGCATTGGACGGCTTTCTGGCTACGGATTCGCGATGGGCTACCTTGGAGCGCTCTCTATTCTTCTTCTCATGCGTCCTCTGCTTGAGGGGGGCATTTCGGCACTCAATGCTTCGAATGTCCAGATGAGTTTTCTGCTTTCCGCTCTGTTTTTTGCTCTCTTTGCCGCTCCGATTTTTCTTGTGTTCCGCGATGAAAACAAGCGAGTTGGGTCTATACTTTCTGTTGAGGCGGTGCTTCGTTCGTTGCGGGAGGTGCGCCATACGGTGACCCATATCATGAACTACCCCGATCTTTCCCGTTTTCTGCTGGCCTATTTTTTCTACAATGACGCCATCCTTACCGTCATTGCGTTTTCATCAATCTATGCCCAGAACACGCTTCATTTTACAACTTCCGAGTTGATCGTGTTTTTCATGCTGGTGCAGACCACCGCCATTGCCGGTTCCGTGATTTTCGGCTTCGTGACCGACAAAATCGGTCCCAAACGGACCATTGTCATAACACTCTGTATCTGGATTGCCGTTGTCCTCGGAGCCATTGTTCTTGAGGGCAAAGAGTCATTTTTCATGGTCGGGATGCTGGCTGGAATGTCCATGGGTTCCTCACAGGCGGCTTCCCGTTCCATGATGGCCCGTCTGACACCCTCCACCCATGTGACCGAGTTTTTCGGTTTTTACGACGGCACCTTCGGCAAGGCATCTGCGGTTGCGGGTCCGCTTGTCTTCGGCCTGGTTTCTTCAGGGGCCGGCAGCCAGAAGGCGGCACTGGCTTCGCTGCTTGTTTTTTTTGTTGCGGGCATGGTTCTGCTGACAAGGGTCCGCTCGGTATCGGCTCTTGGAAGCGGGGCGGGGAAGTGAAGAGAATCCTTCGGGTTTGAGAAAAATTGTTCATATTCAAAGACATGAGTGTAACAGTAACCCACAATGACGGCAGGCATCGTACCGGCCGCAGAGGGAGCAACAGGAAAGAGGGATGAGTTATCAGGTCATAGCCCGTAAATACAGACCGGCGAAATTTGCCGACATTACGGCACAGGAACATATTACCCGCACCATACAGAACTCGCTGCGCATGGAGCGCGTTGGCCACGGCTATATTTTTTCAGGGCTTCGCGGTGTGGGCAAAACCACTGCGGCACGGGTGTTTGCAAAAGCGCTTAACTGCCAGCGGATGATTGAAGATGCAGACTGGCTGCGTGATGTTACCGAGCCCTGCGGAGAATGCGAAAGCTGCCGCGATTTTGACGCCGGTACCAGCATGAACATTGCGGAGTTTGATGCGGCTTCCAACAACAGCGTTGACGATATCCGTACCCTTCGCGACAATGTCCGTTACGGTCCCCAGAAAGGCCGTTACCGGGTATACATTATCGATGAGGTTCACATGCTTTCCATTGCGGCATTCAACGCATTCCTGAAAACGCTTGAAGAGCCTCCCCCGCACGCCATTTTCATTTTTGCCACAACCGAACTGCACAAGATACCCGCAACAATAGCCTCCCGTTGCCAGCGCTTCAACTTCAAGCGCATTCCTCTGGATGCCATCCAAACTCAGCTGCAGGGGATTTGTGAGGCCGAAGGCATCAAAGTGGACGCAGACGCATTGCAGCTTGTTTCCCGCAAGGCGCAGGGCTCCATGCGTGACGCACAGAGCATTCTTGACCAGGTGATCGCTTTTTCTTCAGAATCAGGAGAGGGCATCAGCTACCAGGGGGTGAGGGAGCTGTTGAACTACATTGACGACGAACAGCTGTTTGCCGTAACAGATGCCATTACCGGGCACGACGCGCCGGGGATGATTGAGGTTGCCCAGTTTGTCATTTCCAATGGCTATGACGAGCAGGATTTCCTTGAAAAACTCATTGAGCATCTCCGCAATTTTCTGATGGTGATCAATCTCCGCTCCACCCGTCTGGTTGAGAGGCCTGAGGGTGTGAAAGAGCGCTACCAGAAAGAATCAGTCAATTTCACCCCTGCTGCTCTTATGCGGATGACTGCGTTTCTTCTCGACACGCAGAAAGAACTGAAGTTCCAGTTTGAATACCAGTTCCGTTTCGAGCTTGCCCTTCTCCGGCTCCTTGAGCTTGACAGGCCTTCCAGTGAGCTCCAGCCGGCTCCCGTTGAATCGGGGGACTCAAAAAAAAAGCCCCTGAGCAGCCCGCACCAGCCCTGAGCCGGGAAACGCGGCGCCGGAAACCCGAAAAACCAGCCCTGAAGCCGGTAGTAGAGTGCTCTCCCGCATCGGCACCCCTTCCTGAGCAGGTCGCTCCAGTCACCCCTTCTGTGCCACTGCAGAGAGCAGCAGCAGCTGAGCCCGGTTCCGGAAATCTTGACTTGGGGTCATGGCAGAAAAAGTTTACCGGATATGTTGCAAACCCGGTGGCCGGAGCCGCCCTGAAACCCGAAGATGCCTCCCCGGCCAATACTCCGGACAACAGGCATACGGCCGATCTTGATGCCTTGAGGGTAGAATGGGTCGGGTTCATTGAGCACATCAACCGGACCGGCAACACAGTGCTTGGAACGCACCTGCTCTCCTGTGAACTTCTCTCCTGCACACCTCAAGGTGTTGTTGCCATTGCCTGCTGCCGAAAATTCTCCTGCGAAGAGCTGATTGCCGACGCCTCCCTCCTGAAAAAAGAGCTGACAGCTTTTTACAACCGCCCGCTCAGCCCCCGCATCCGTTATGACGCCGACCGCGACGCCTGCACCAGGGAGAAAAGCGTCTTCACCCTCTTCCAGGAACTCTCAGTAGCAAACCCGGTGGTCCAGTTCCTCGTCACTGAATTCGGAAGCGAACTCATCTACTGACCCCCCCATCCCAACCTTCCCCAAAGCTACCCTCTACCGGATTTCGTTGGAGGACGATATGAGTTTTTTCTTCTCGCATGGCATTGCTGGGTTATTCACGATATTCAACAACGTTATATAGTGCTTGTACTCAAATGGGCACGATTCATAATATCCTGTTGTAATATTAAAGGGAGTC
>NZ_RXYK01000013.1 GCF_003968655.1 Chlorobium phaeovibrioides
GCTTCGGAGTTCTGTCCTGCGGTGTAGAGTTTATTGCCGCTTGCAAGACCGGCTTTCGCCTTGTCTTCCTGAGCAGCTCGGTGAGCGGGCATCACAATCGAAGCGGCACGAAACAATGGACGACGAAATGGTCCTCAACGCTGCATTCCTCGTCAACCGCGGCGACGTCGATGCATTTGTCGCGACCGTTGAAGCCCTGGACAGCCAGTACCTGAACGCCCTGCATTTCAGGATCGTCGGTCCCCTGCCATGTTACAGCTTCTATACTCTTGAAGTCACAGCGCTTTTTGAAGAGTTCATTGCTGAGAAACGAGCCGTGCTGGGTCTTGATGCCCGGTCCTGTGAGGCAGATGTCAAAAAGGCCTACCATGCCAAAGCGAAGGTGGCGCATCCGGACGTACATGTGCCTGCAGGGGCGAATAATGGTGCTGATTTTACGGTCCTCAACGAGGCATATATGACACTGCACGACTATTATAGCGCGCTCAGGAATTCGGCGTCCTCACGCCATGGCCATGAAGGGCAGGATTCCAGTAATGTGGTTTTTTCAGTTAAAATACTCAATTGACGATGGAGCGGGACGGCAAATACATCTACTGCATCATCGGCGCCGACTGTGAATGCGACTTCGGGCCGATCGGGATAGGTGGCAGGGGAGACCTTGTTTCCACTATAGGGTTCGAGGGGATCAGCATGGTCGTCAGCGACCACCCCCTCAACCGTTTCGTGGTCGATCCCGACGGGATCCTGGCGCACCAGCGGGTCATCGAGGCGGTCATGAAGGAACACGAGAGTGTCATTCCAGTCAGATTCGGCACCGTTGCCGCCACTCCCGACGAAATCCGCAACCTCCTTGACCGCCGGTACGGCGAGCTGTCCGAACTGCTCTTAAGGCTTCGCAACAAGGTTGAGTTCAATGTAACGGGTCGCTGGCATGATATGGCCGCGATATACAAGGAAGTAGAACGGACGCATCCGGAGATCAAGGAGCAGCGGGCCAGAATCGAGTCGATGCGGGACGGTGACGGGGAGGCTCTGAAGCAGTCGCTCATCCTCGAGACCGGCCACCAGATCGAGGCGGCCCTTGAGGTCATGAAGGAGGAGAAATTCGATGCAGTGGCCTCGTTGTTCCGCAAAACGGCAATGGCCTCAAAGATGAACCGGACCACTTCGCCCGACATGTTCATGAACGCTGCATTCCTCATCGACAGGGGGCGGGAGGTTGAATTCGACGGGATCATGGAAATCCTCGGCCAGAAAGACGCAGATCGTTGTGATTACCGCTACAGCGGGCCTCTGGCGATCTTCAATTTCGTCGACTTGAGGATCCTTCCTGAAAAATGGGAACTATAAACAGGGTAGAGAAGCAATGGCACATGAGGCGGCAGAACAGGATGGACTGTATATCTACGGAATCATCAACAACAGCGGGGCGCTGGATTTCGGACCCATCGGCATCGGCGGACGGGAGGAGAGGGTCTATGCGGTGATCCATAATGACATCGCGGCCGTCGTCAGCCGTACCGTGGTAAAGGAGTTCGAGCCGAGGCGGGCGAACATGATCGCCCACCAGAAAGTGCTGGAAGCCGTCATGGTATCCCACGCGGTGCTTCCGGTCCGGTTTTCGACCGTCTCTCCCGGTCACGATGACATGAAAGTGGAAAAGATACTGGAAGAGGACTATTTGAGGCTGAAGAAGCTGCTTGTGAAGATGGAGGGAAAGAAGGAGATGGGGCTGAAGGTGATGGCCAACGAAGAGAAAGTGTATGAGAGCATCATCACGGGATACGACAACATCCGTTCCCTTCGCGACAAGCTCATCAACCTCCCGCCCGAGAAAACCCATTACCAGCGGGTAAAGATCGGCGAACTGGTTGCTGCTGCACTCGAAAAGGAGGTCGGGACTTACAAGGATGCCGTTCTTGACGCGTTGAGCCCCATTGCCGAGGAGGTCAAAGTCAATGACAGCTACGGCAGCATGATGGTTCTGAACGCCGCGTTTTTGATCAGGACGGCCCGTGAGGAGGAGTTCGACCGGGCGGTCAACGCTCTTGACGACCGGTACCATGACATGATGACCTTCAAATATGTCGGGACCCTGCCGCCGTATAATTTTGTAAACATATCGATAAACATCAAGGGGCGCTGACATCTTCATCCTCGACGACATACTGCTTGCACCGCTCAGCGGCATGGTTTTCCTCGGCAGGAAGATCAATGAGATCGTCCAGAATGAAATGTCGGACGAAGGCGCAGTCAAGGAACAGCTGATGAAGCTGCAGTTCCGCTTTGAGATGGATGAGCTCAGCGAGGAGGAGTATGACCGGCTTGAGGATGAGCTTCTCTCCACCCTTGCCGACATAAGGGCACAGAAAGAAAACCGGTGAACGGATTGCGTTTTCACCGTTTCAACCATAAACAACATGAGAGGCAGTTATGGGCAGTTTGATCGAAGCAAAGAACGTCATCACCGCTTTCCTGAAGGAAACCACATCAAGCAGTGATGTTACCGTCATACGGCTTGACCGGGACCCCGATGGCTGGAAAGCCGTTGGCGAGGTCTATGAAGACGATTCGTTCCTGAAATCAATGAACCTTCCCCCGAAGAAAGCGCGGCGCTTTTATGCCGTTTCGGTTGACGGTGACCTGGAAGTCACTTCGTACAGCAGGCTTGCTTCCTACAGCGAAGGGGATTCAGGGGAGGACTGAACGTATGGCGCAGAACATACTGTATGTCTACTGCATCGTCCGGCAGCTCCCGGGTGCCGATATCGTCGCCCGCTACCCCGATCTCGTTTTCATAGAGGCCGGGAGTGCATACGTTGCGGCAAAATATGTGTCGCCGCTCGAGTATTCCGACGCCAGCATGAAACTGAAGCTGGCGGACGAAGAGTGGCTCGACAGGAACGCCCGTGAACATCTGTCGGTGAATGTGATGATCATGGCACAGCAGACCATCATTCCGTTCAACTTCGGTACCATTTTCAAGACCAGGGAATCTCTATCCGGCTTCCTCGGCGATTACGGCAGGAAACTTGATGAGAGTTTCGATGCCCTTGAGGACAGGGAGGAGTGGGCCGTGAAAGCATACTGCAACGAATCCTTACTCCTGAAGAATCTTCATCTCGAAAGCCCGGCCATTGCCGCCATCGAACAGGAAATCCAGGCGGCATCCCCCGGAAAGGCCTATCTGCTCAAGAAGAAAAAAGAGGCGATGTCGGCCTCGGCGCTTGAGGGCGTGCACCAGGGGCATGCCAAGGCTGTATGGGGTGAGCTTGCAGCGCTTTCAAAGGAGCATGTACTGAACAGGCTCATTCCAGAAGATGTTTCAGGGGTGGATGGCCGCATGATTGTGAACGGGGTGTTCCTCATCGCCAATACGGACGTCGGCGCATTCATCAGGACCACTGAAGACCTGGGCGAACGGTATCGTGATGCCGGCGTGTTCCTTGACGTCACCGGCCCCTGGCCGCCCTATGATTTCGTCGACATCCCCTATTGAATTTATCCTATGCAGGAAGACCTTTATACCGCGAACCGGCAGGTAACCCTTCTCGATATCCTCGACCGGGTGCTGAACAAGGGCGTCGTCATCAGCGGCGACATCATCATATCCGTGGCGGGCATCGACCTCGTCTATGTGGGACTCCGGGTTCTCTTGAGCTCGGTTGAGACCATGGAGCGCCTGGATGCTGCGAGGGCGGAAGGTCTGCAGCAATAAAATAAATCATCCCGCAATCTGATGCCGCTTCTCATTCATGCGCTCATTCTACGGCCTGAAGCTCTCGGAGATCTTTCTTCCGCCCTTCAGCATATCGGCGACGTGACCGGTGCCGGCCCATTGGAGCTTGTGGCAGTAAAGGACGCCGGTGCTGTTGCAGTTCCTCTTGAGAAGGTGCCGTCTCCCCCCTCACAGGAAGAACTGCTCCGGTATGCCGACGCCGTAGAGCAGCTTGCCGCACTGGCGACCATCCTGCCCATGCGCTTCGGTTCGACTGCCGCATCGCCCGAAGAGCTGCTCCGGATGCTTTCGGCCAATCGGGATCCTATCCTTGCCGCTCTTGAGCGGGTTGAGGGACGGGTTGAATACTCCCTCAGGATTCTGGCTCCCGGCGAGGACGGGGCCCACCCCCGGGACCTTGAGGGCACCGTACCCGACGCGCTTTCCGGCGGCGGTATCCAGAGAGAATATCTGCGCCGGAAATATCAGGCCCATCGCCAGGCGGAGCAGCTGAGCCGGGAGGCGACGGAACTGAGGGAGGAGCTGAAGCTGAAGCTATCGGCACTCGACCCGTCGACGCAATTTGTCCTGTCGGATGCTTCCGCATTCCTCGTTGACCTCTCCATTCTCATCAGCCGCCCGGCCGCAGCAGGGCTCGGGCCTGTATTCGACCTGTTTGGCAAGGAGCATCCCGAACGGCCGCTCATGGTTACGGGACCATGGCCACCCTATACTTTTTCCAGTCTTACTATTCAATGAGCATGCATGAAGACAAGGTACAGTTCCAGGCTTCCTCGGTAGAGGAGGCGCTCCGGCAGCTTGAGGGGATGAAGCAGGGGAAGGAGTCGCGCATCGAGGCCAACCCCGACAATGTGGAATCCGGCCTTGCCCGGCTGGTGCTGACCCTCATCGAACTGCTCAGGAAGCTTATGGAGAAGCAGGCCATGCGACGCATCGACGGGGGGTCACTTGACGAGGCGCAGATTGACGAGCTTGGCGAGACCCTCATGAAGCTCGAAATGAAGATGGATGAGCTCAAGAAGACCTTCAACCTCACCGACAGCGACCTCAACCTGAACCTCGGCCCGCTCGGGGACCTCATGTGAGGGGAACTCCCATTCCGGATTTTGTGCGGTAGCACTCCATAGCTTATATTGGCGCACGTCCTACTTGTCTGCGATCGTCCCGGCTCCGGGGCCCGCATACGGCAGTAAACAATTGTTTTCAGGAAATCTTGACGGGTGCAGCCTGCCCTATGGCCGCTTCCCGCCATCTGATCGGCAGTGAGCAGTATGGCAGAAAGGGTGAAGAAACTATTCCGCCAGTCCGGGGTCATCCCCGTTCTCGACGAGAGCGTGGTGCTCATCACCGCCCGGCGCTCTGACCGGTGGATCATTCCGAAGGGATACGTGGCCAAAGGTCTTTCGGCTCCGGATTCGGCAGCCAAGGAGGCTCTTGAGGAGGCCGGTCTGCTCGGAAGGGTCGGTGCAGAACCCGCAGGGGAGTACCGGTATCGAAAATTCGGGAAGCATTTTTCTGTTGAGGTCTATCCGCTGTATATAGAGACGATGCTTGAAGAGTGGGACGAAATGCACCAGCGCCGCCGCAGGATTGTTTCACCGGGGGAGGCACTGGATATGATTGTCCACGACAACCTCAAATCAATTGTGGCCGGTTTTTTCAACATGCTTGACTGAGCCTGCTCTCTGTCGCTTTTCTATTGCGCCAGATTATTTTCATTATCATAGTTCATGCGTTCAAAACGGTTGCCTTCATTTATTGCTGCCCTGGCTATTCTCCTTGCCGGATTTGTCATTGCAGCTCTCCTTGGCAGGAAACAGCCTTCGGCCAAAAAGCCTGAGGTCTCCTCAGCTTTCGCCTTCCAGCCGGCTCCTCTCGATACCGTTTCCAATGGCAGGGTGTTTCTTCCGCTGGAGATGAGCGGTCCCATCGAAGCGCTCCGGAAAATAGAGATCTACGCTGAGGTTTCGGGTGTTTTCCGTGATGCTGCTCGCCCGTTCAGGGAGGGGAGCGGGTTTCGGAAAGGCCAGACCCTGCTTCTGCTCGATGACGGGGCCTACCGTAACAGCGTCCTTGCCGAGAAAAGCCGGCTTCTGAGCCAGCTCACTCTGGTTCTTCCCGACCTGATCATTGATTTTCCCGATGAGGCTGAAAAGTGGAAGGCCCATGTCGGAGCGTTCCGTATCGACGCGCCGCTTGCGTCATTACCCGCTCCGGCGTCGGACCGTGAGCGCAACTATCTTGCGGCCCGAGGCATATACGACAGCTTCTATGCGGTCAGGAGCATGGAAGAGACGCTGGGGCGTTACCGCATAACTGCTCCGTTCGATGGCCAGGTTACCCTTTCTGCCATCAATCCCGGGACTCTCGTCAGAACCGGTCAGAAAATCGGTGAGTTTGCTGCCCCCGGCCGTTATGAACTCGAGGTCAGTGTCGGGTTGCGTGACGCGGGTTTTCTTGAGCCGGGAAGCATTGTGATGCTTTCTTCCGAAGATATCGGGGGAACATTCAAGGGGGTTGTCAGGCGTGTCAACAAGGCGATTTCCTCTGCAACACAGACCGTGTCTGTCTATGTTGAGGTGAATGATTCTCGCTTGAGTGACGGCATGTTTCTTTCTGCCCGCCAGGAGATTGCCATGGACTCCGCTTTTGTGGTGCCCCGCAGGCTGTTGCGTCAGGATGACCGGATCTTTGTGATTGAGGATTCGCTGGTGGCTCTCAAAAAGGTGAGGGTCGTTATGGCTTCCGATGACAGGGCTGCGGTCCGTGGTCTTGATGAAGGGACCTTCATTGTGCTTGATCCCGATGCCGGCCTGCGGGAAGGCATGAACGCGGCGCATCTCCTGAAACGCTCATCATCGGGAAGGGCAGAGTGAAGAGCATCATCCGTCATTTCGTCCGCTACCCGGTGCTCGGCAATGTGCTTTTCCTTGCTGTCGTCCTGTTCGGCCTGGTTGCCTTTACCCAGATCAGGACTACCTTTTTCCCCGACATTCCGCCCAATTTCATCTATGTAAGCGCGCTCTATCCGGGAGCTTCGCCCGAGGAGATTGAGGAGGCGGTCACGCTCAAGATCGAAGACCGGTTGAAAGGAGTTGGCGGCATTGACCGGGTGACATCGGTGTCGACTGAAAACAGCATGACGGTGACTGTTGAACTCAAGAAGGGATTCGATCCCGACGATCTTCTGCAGGAGGTGACCAATTCGGTCAACCAGATAAGCACTTTTCCCGCTGAACTCGAGCAGTTGAGGATTTACAAGCAGGAGCGGATGGACTTTGTCATCGCCTATTCCATGTATGGCGATGTTGATCTCAACACCTTGAAAGGGTACGCCCGAAGCCTTGAACGCGAGCTGCGCAACAGCGGGTCAGCGACCAGGATAACCATAAGCGGGTTTCCCCTGGAGGAGATTGAGGTCGGTCTGCGGGAAAATGACATGCGGGCCTATGGCATAACTTTCAGCGAAGTTGCTGCGGCTGTGGGCAGGGCCAACATCAAGATTACGGGCGGGACCATCAGGGGGAGCAGCGAGGAGCTTCTCATACGGGCAGACAGCAAGGGTTATTATGCTTACGACCTTCGCAACCTTGTGGTCCGCTCCGACGGAAACGGCGCTGTCGTGCGTCTGGGTGAGTTGGCTGATGTTCGGGATCGCTGGTCGGACGATCCCGACAGGAGCTGGTTCAATGGCAAGCCGGCCGTTATTGTTGATATTGAGCGCAGTGCCGATGAGGATATGTTCGATATTGTAGGGAAGGTTGAGACCGTGGTTGAAGCTTTTGACCGTCGCCATGAAGACATCAGCATCGATGTACTTCGCAACGGATCGGCCATTGTTAAGGAAAGGGCTGAAATTCTCAGCAGCAACGGATTTTTTGGCATGGTGCTCGTTGTTCTTTTTCTCGCCTTTTCTCTCAACCCCCGTCTTGCTCTCTGGGTGGCCGCCGGCATACCGTTCTCGTTTGCCGGCATGTTCATGCTCGGCGCCGTTTACGGTCTCTCCATCAATGTGGTCTCTCTTCTTGCTATGATACTCGTTGTGGGCATCATTGTCGATGACGGCATCGTCATTGCCGAGAGCATCTATCAGCGGTTTGAAAAAGGCGAAAAACCTCTCGAGGCTGCCTTGAATGGCACCATGGCTGTCATTCCTTCCGTCACGGCGGCGGTGCTGACTTCGGTGGTTCTTTTTTTCCTTTTCCTGTTCCTTGACGGCGATCTTGGCCAGCGGGTGAAGGATATTGCCTTCGTCGCTTCCACGACATTGCTTGTTTCGCTGCTCGAGGGCATCTTCATCCTTCCTGCCCACATTGCCCATTCAAAGGCTCTTCACGGCCGTCCTGAAGGGAAGGGATGGGTGCTTCGGAAGTCGGAGGAGTTCCTCCATTTCCAGCGCGATGTGCTCTATGCGCCTGTCCTTCGCTTCAGCATTGCCAACCCGCTTATCACGGCTGTTGTGCCCGTGGCGCTTCTTGTCATTACTTTCGGTGCCATGCGGGGCGGGTTGATCAAGGCGACTTTCTTCCCGGTCATCGAGCGCGACAATGTTCAGATTACCCTCGAGATGCCTGCCGGCACGCCGGGAGTTGTGACTGCTGAGGTGCTCGCCGTTATGGAACAGAAGATCAGATCTGTCGATGAGGACTATCGCAGAAGTGCGGGTGGTGGTAAGGGGCTGGTGAGCGCTATTGCCCGGGATATTGGGCCGCAGGCGCATGAAGGGGGGTTGAGGGTTACTCTGGTTGAGAGCCGGCTCCGTTCGATAGGCAGCCTCGAGGCCGGCAACAGGTTTCGCGATGCCATTGGCAGGGTGCCCGGGGTAAACAAGCTTCTTGTTGGTGGCGGGAGTCTCTGGGGTATGCCGGTTTCCATAGCTCTCAAAAGCGACAACCTTGCTCAGCTTGACGGTGCCCGTCGCATGCTTGAGTCTGAACTGAAGGGGATGGAGCAGCTCAAGGATGTTGCTGACAACGACCCGCCGGGCCTGGAGGAAGTAAATGTGCGGCTGAAGGAGAAGGCTTACGGGCTTGGCCTGACGACCGGAGAGGTCATGAGCCGGGTGCGCAGCGCGTTTTTCGGCAGCGAAGCTCAGAGTCTGGTGCGGGGCATTGACGAAGTGAAGGTGTGGGTCCGTTACAGTCGGGCTGAGCGTTCCTCGATCGGAGCGCTCGAATCGATGTTCATCAGGCTCGATGACGGGCGTACGATTCCTCTCAGGGAGATTGCGGATCTTTCAGTCAGCCGCGGCATTTCCTCAATTAAACATATAGATGCTCAGCGTGTCGTCAAGATAGAGGCGGATATTGCGGACCCGAAGACCTCTGTTCCTCAGCTTCTTGATGTCATCACCGGACGCATCATGCCGCCGGTACTGGCGGCCTATCCCGATGTGAGCTTCAATTTCGAGGGGCAGAGCCGTGAAAGCGGTAAGACCACAGGCTCTATGCGCATTGCGTTTCCGGTGCTGTTGTTCATCATGTATCTCATCATCGTCGTCACTTTCCGTTCGTTCAGTCAGGCGTTCCTCGTGATGCTGCTCCTGCCTTTCACTCTTGTAGGTGTGGCATGGGGTCATTTCATTCAGGGTTACATTCTCAGCATCCTCTCTCTCTTCGGGGTGATTGCCCTCATCGGCATTGTGGTCAACGATTCGCTGGTCTTCATCAGTACCCTCAACAGCAGAATAAAGGAGGGGGAGCCTTTTGGCAATGCCTTATACGAGGTTGGTCTCAGTCGGTTCAGGCCCATCATTCTTACAACCATCACCACCATTGCCGGGCTGGGTCCGCTGATTTTCGAACAGAGCCGTCAGGCGCAGTTTCTCTCGCCGATGGCCATATCAGTTGCCTACGGTCTCCTGTTCGGCACCACCCTCACATTGATCATTATCCCTGCGCTTCTTGTTCTGCATAATGCAGCACGCCGCAGATTGTTTTCATTCATCGCCCGGAGACCAATAACGCCTGAAGAGGCCGAGCCGGCATGGCGTGAGGAGGCTTTTAGTCGTGAACAATAGGAACTCAGTCAAATGGTCGGTTTTCAGTGGGAATGGGGCGTCCTTTTTCTTCCTGCTCTTCGTCCCGGCCTTTCTTGCTGCTTCCGGGGTGTCTGCCGCTGAAGCCCCTCTCCGGGCGCCTTCAGTTGAGAGGCTCACCCTTGAGGGTGCGCTACGCGATGCTTTGGAGAATAATACCGACATACGGGTTGCCAGAGGGGAAGAGGAGATTGCCCGAAATGGTGTTCATATCGGCAATGCAGGCCTTCTTCCGAAAGTCTCGGCAGTCTCGTCTGTTTCATGGAAAGAGCCTGGAGAAGGCGCAGTTTCAGAGCTTGAGTCGACCACCACCGTTGCGGAGCTGCAGGCCAGCTATACCCTGTTTGATGGATTCGGCAACATCCGGACTTTCACCAGACTGAAGAACAGCGGCAGGCTTGGAGCGCTCTTGGCGCGGGAGCGCATTGAAACAGTTGTGATGGAGGTTGTCAGGGCCTATTTTGCTGCAGCAAATTCCCTTGACCAGCTTGATGCCTCAAAGCAGGCTGTCGATATTTCCGAAGAGCGTCTTCAACGCGCCAGACTTCGGGCCGAGTACGGTCAGGCCAACACTCAGGAACTGCTCTCCGCTGAGGTGGATGCCAACAATGATCATGTTGCTCTTCTCAATGCCCGTCTGGGACGGGAAAGTGCCATGCGTTCGCTCAATGTGCTGCTTGGCCAGCCGGTAGGCAGGCAGTACGCCCTTGCCGATTCAGTTGTGTTTTCTGCTCTTCCCCCCCTTGATTCATTACGCTTGGGGGCATTCGAGGCAAATGCCGGATATCTGGCAAGTGGCAGGGAGGTTCGCGATTCCCGCCTCGCGATGCTTATTTCCCGTTCAGACCATTATCCCGAAGTTTCCCTTCAGGCGGCATGGGGCCTCAACCGTTACGCTGGTGGCCGTGATGCGGGCCTGGATGAGACGACTCCCGGAACATCTGCGGCTGTCGTGATGAGCTGGGATATCTTCAACGGACGCCAGAGTGCAATAAAAACAGAGAATGCCCGGATAGCATGGCTCAACAGCCGCCTTCTCCATGACAGGGCTGCCCGTAAGCTCGAACAGGAACTGAGGGACGGGTGGGAATCATGGTTGAACAGTCGGGAGGTACTCGGCTTCGAAGAGAAGAACATTGAATCGGCCCGACTGAATTTCAGCCGGACCCGAGAGCTCTATGTGCTTGGTCAGGTTACCGGAACCACATTCAGGGAGGCGCAGCTGAATCTGATTCAGGCCGAAAAAAGCAGGGCATCGGCCCGCTACGATGCGAAGATCCGCGAGCTCGACCTGTTGCGCCTGGGCGGCAGGCTTCTCACCCCCTTCGAAGAGGAAGAACAATAAGCGGAGCACTTTTTTTGGTGGGATCGTTATTTTTCTTTGATTCTTCTCGACCGAGTGGTATATTTGGAGCCTTCCGTTAAGAAGGAACGGGGCATGGCGCAGCTGGTAGCGTGCCTGCTTTGGGAGCAGGAGGTCCCGAGTTCGAGTCTCGGTGCCCCGACACAAGTGAAGCGGGAGTGTCGATGTGCCCGTAGCTCAATGGATAGAGCATCAGCCTTCTAAGCTGAGGGTTACTGGTTCGAGTCCAGTCGGGCACACCAATGGAAGTCCGGAAGTTTAGGTTTTCAACGGTGATTGTAGCTCAGTTGGTTAGAGCGCCAGGTTGTGGCCCTGGAGGTCGGGGGTTCGAGTCCCCTCATTCACCCATGTTTTTTGGCCCCATCGACTAGCGGTTAGGTCACCACCCTTTCAAGGTGGCGGGACGGGTTCGAATCCCGTTGGGGTCACACTTCAAAGCTCTGTCCATTAGCGGTGCAGGGCTTTTTTTATTTCATTCATGAACGCAGATTTTCTTCTTATGAAAATATCTGTCAACTGGCTCAAGGATTTTCTCCCCTCTTTCTCTCCTGATATCCCTTCCCTTGTCGATCGCTTGACCTTTCTTGGCCTTGAGGTTGAGGAGGTTCATGAGACTGTGCTTCCCGATGAACGAGTGCTGGTTGGCCGGATTCTTGAGGTTGCGCCACATCCCGATGCTGACAGGCTGAGACTATGCATGGTGGACACAGGAGCTGCGGAGCCGCTGCAGATTGTTTGTGGTGCGCCGAATGTGAAGCCGGAGATGCTCGTTCCTGTGGCAACGGCCGGAGCCCGTCTTGCTGTGGAGGATGGCAAGCCTTTTGTTATCAAACCCTCCAAAATTCGTGGACAGAAATCATTCGGGATGATCTGTGCTGCTGATGAGCTGGGGCTTTCTGGTGACCATTCCGGTGTTATGGAACTTGAAGAAGCCTGTGTGGCTGGTGAGCCCTTTGCCCGTTATCTTAAAGCTGACACGGTTCTTGAAATAGCTGTCACTCCCAACCGGCCGGATGTGCTTTCGCATCTCGGCATAGCCCGTGAACTTGTAGTTTCACCTTCAGACATTGCAATGCCCGATGCCGCTCCAGTAGAATTCAGCGCTACGGGCTCGCGTGTTGAAATACTTGATGGTGCTGCCTGCTCCTCCTATGCGGCCATTGTTATCGAGGGCGTGAAGGTTGGCCCTTCCCCTGCCTGGCTCTCTGCAAGGCTGGAAAGTATCGGCCTGCGTCCAAAGAACAATATTGTCGATATTACCAATTACATGCTTCACGCACTCGGTCAGCCGATGCATGCGTTTGATCTGCATACACTGGAGGGTGAACGGGTGGTTGTCCGCAGCGACATTGAGGGTGAGTTCATGGCCCTCAACCAGCAGCTCTGCCGGGTGGAGAAGGGAATGCCCGTTATTTGTGATGCCCACAGGCCTGTGGCCATTGCCGGCGTTATGGGTGGACTTGATTCAGCGGTAACGGAGGAGAGCCGGGACATATTGCTTGAGGTTGCTTCTTTCTCTTCCTCTCCGATTCGTCGTTCAGCCCGTCTTGCAGGCATCAGTTCTGATTCTTCCTACAGGTTCGAAAGGGGAGTGGACCCTTCCCTCACGCTACCGGCAGCCCGTTCTGCCGTTGCCATGATTCTTGATCTTGCCGGCGGCCGGGTTGCTGAGGCATGCCACAAGGGTGAGGCCTCTCCTCCTCTCCGGGAGGTGTTGTTCCGTCCTCTGAAGGCCAATGCACTGCTTGGTACCGATATCAGCGAAGCTTCTATGCAGGCAATGCTTGAACGAATCGGTTTCAGGGTGCTCTCCCGAACGGATGAGGGTATGAATATTGCTGTGCCATCGTTCAGGGTTGATGTCATCGGAGAAATCGATTTGATTGAAGAGGTTGCCCGTCTTCACGGGTACGATAATATCACTGCGTCGCCACGAATGGCGGCAACATATCCCATTCATCGCAGCATACCGGAATTCTTTCCCGATTTTCTCCGCTCCATTATGGTAGCGCTCAATTTCCGGGAGGTGCTGACAAACCCGCTCATGAAGCGGGAAGAGGCAGAGCTTTTCTCCGATAGGGTTGTTGCGGCGCTGAACCCAATCAGCGAGGGTCTTGAGGTGCTTCGTCCATCGCTTGTGCCGGGTATGCTGAAGGTGATGGCCCATAACATCCGTCACGGAAACCGCGACATGAGGCTGTTTGAGGTTGCCAGTTCGTTTCAGACTGTTCCTGATGATGAGCGCGCCTCTTCTGCTTCGCTGGATGCATTCTCTGAAAAAGAAGGACTTGTCTTTGCTCTCAGTGGCAGCCGTTTCCCAAGGAGCTGGAACCAGCCAACGGACGGAATTGATTTTTATGATGCGCTTGGTGCCGCCCAGATGCTGCTGGAGAAACTGAATTTACTTGATAAATCAGCTGTTAATATTTATAATGAAAATACTGTCAGCATTGATTTGCCGTTGATGGCAGGGAAGAAGAGCGGCACCGTAAGGGTGGGTCTGGTTCAGCAGCTTCAGCGTGAAGTGCTTTCCCGGTTCGGGATTGAACAGGATGTGTTTGTTGCTGTGCTTGATGTTTCGGTTCTTGAGGCCGGGTTCACTCCGGTTGTTGCCTATGAACCCCCGTCAAAATTTCCTGTAGTACAGAGGGATCTTTCCTTTATCCTGCCCGGAGGCGTTTCCGTGCAGTCGCTTGTAGACCTTGTGAGGGAAAGCGATGGCCTTATAAGGAATGTTTCCGTTTTCGATGTTTTCGAACGGCAGAGTGGTGGAGAAGGTGAACGGAGTGTGGCTCTCGGGCTGGACATTGCCGATTACGGGAGAACGCTTCAGGATGAGAGAATCAATGACATTGTTCTTGCCATAGGGAACAGTGCTGAAAGTAAGCTTGGTGCGGTCATTAGACAGGTCTGATACGAAAAAGTTTCCATGCCGGAAAGAGAAGGAGAGAATACAGCTGCTCCATTGAGTCAGCTTGAAGCGAAGATTCGGGCCCTCATGAGTCGGCTGCAGGAGAGCCGCCGTGAGAACGAGATTCTGAAGTCCGAACTTGCAAGTCTTGAGAATATTCTTCGTACCTATAAGCTTCCCGGTGGTTCGGGGATTTCACCGGATGAAGAAAAGGGAAGCCTCTCGGATCCGGTGCCATACGCTGAAAAGCAGCAGATGAAACAGAAACTGCTTCTTCTGCTCCAGAAGATTGAGATGGAACTCCGTAACAATCAGACCGTATAAGAGACCTGATGGAGAAAATTGAAGTAACTGTTTACGGTGACACTTATCCACTTAATTCGTCATCTCCGGAGCTTACAAAAAAAGCTGCCGGGCTGGTGGAAAGCGGAATGCGGCATTATGCCAAACAGGCTCCAAATTGTGATCCGGTGAAACTGGCGGTACTCGCTGGTGTTATACTTGCCGAGAAGCAGATTGAGCTTGAGGGCGAACTTGCAGCGCTGCAGAAGAAAATAGCGGGACTCAACAGTTTGATGGATGAGAGTCTTCTATAAACAGTTACATTGATAGTCGAATTTGTCCGCACCATTCAGTCGAGGTGTCCGGTAAGTAAAAGAACTAACACTATTCTATCGGGAGCTGAACTCTTCTTGTACGATTGCAGGCCTTGAAGGATTTCGGACCGGTTCCGAAATACCCTGAACTGTGGTGACACTGTTCCATTGGAAGCAAAAAACCTGAAGGAAGCACCCACCGTGTATCACGGGTTCTTGAATCTTACACATCTTGCGATGGTGCGGATTTTTTTTGTTTAAAATGCGCCGCTCAGTGATCGGGGCATAAAAAGGAGGTAGAATCGTAATGGGAATTGTCATCAACCTGTTTTTACTTGTTCCCGCATCGATTGTTTTTTTTGCGGCAGGTTTTTTTCTCGGTCGTTTTTTTCTTGAACGGCTTGGCACAACAAAGGTTCTTGAAGCAGAAGAGCGTGCAGTGCAGATAGTTCAGGAGGCTCAGAAAGAGGCTAATGAGTACAAGGACCTCAAGGTCACGGAAGTCAATCAGGAGTGGAAAAAGAAGCGTCGTGAATTCGATCAGGAAGTGGTCATCAAGAACAACAAGTTCAACCAGATGCAGAAGCAGGTTCAGCAGCGCGAGGGCCAGCTTAAAAAACAGGCTCAGGACAATCGCGACATGGAGCGCAGGCTTCAGGACCACCGAAAGGAGAACGAGCAGGTTCAGGAGAGCGTGACGCTTCGTGCCGCAGAGCTGGAAAGGATTATTTCTGAGCAGAACGAACGGCTGGAGAGCATCAGCGGCCTGCAGTCGGAAGACGCCCGTCAGATGCTTATCGATAATATGATTTCGAAAGCGCGTGAGGAGGCGACGGAAACCATTCACCAGATTCATGAAGAGGCCGAACAGGAGGCTGAACGGCTTGCTGAAAAAACTCTGCTTACAGCCATTCAGAGAATCACCTTTGAGCAGGCGACTGAAAATGCCCTCTCCGTCGTACACATCCAGACCGATGAGCTCAAGGGACGCATTATCGGCAGGGAAGGCCGCAACATCAAGGCATTTGAGAACGCAACCGGGGTGGACATCATTGTTGATGATACACCCGAAGTGGTCATTCTCTCCTGTTTTGATCCCCTTCGCCGCGAGCTTGCCAAGCTGACACTCCAGAAGCTGCTTTCAGAAGGTGTGATTCACCCTGTGGCCATTGAGAAAGCCTATGAGGATGCCAGCAAGGAGATTGCCGATGTCATAATGAGTGCCGGTGAGGATGCGCTTTCATCGCTGCAGCTTCCCGACATGCCTGCCGAGGTTGTCAAGACGGTCGGAAAAATGAAATTCCATACGGTCTACGGCCAGAACCTTCTGCAGCACAGCCGCGAAGTTGCTATGCTTGCCGGCGTCATGGCTACAGAGCTGAAGCTCGACGCCCGTCTCGCAAAACGCGCAGGTCTGTTGCATGATATCGGCCTGGTTCTGCCGGCAACCGATGAGCCGCATGCCATATCGGGGCGCAACTTCCTCAAGCGCTTCAATGAATCGGGGGTCGTGCTCAATGCTATTGCCGCACATCATGGCGAGGTTGAAAAAGAGTCACCCATCGCCGAGCTTGTCGATGCGGCCAATGTCATCTCCCTTTCACGGCCCGGTGCCAGAGGTGCCATGACGGCAGATGGCAATGTGAAGCGGCTTGAGAGCCTTGAAGAGATAGCAAAAGGATTCCCCGGAGTCATTAAAACCTATGCTCTACAGGCAGGACGCGAAATCCGTGTGATTGTGGAGGGCGACAATGTCAGCGATTCACAGGCAGATGTGCTCGCTCACGACATTGCCCATAAAATTGAGTCTGAAGCTCAGTATCCCGGGCAGATCAAGGTTGCGATTGTTCGCGAAAAGCGCTCAGTTGCCTATGCCAAATAGGTTGTTTCTCGCTGAAGAGAGTTCCCGCTGAAAATAAAAAAGGCTGCTTCCTTATGGATGCAGCCTTTTTTATTGAGATCGTTTTTTGTCTTCCTTTAGGGGGATGCGCTAAAAAACGCCTTTGGTGGAGGGGACGGCATTGCCTTCAACCTTGATTGCATCTTTCATGGCATAAGCAAACGCCTTGAAAATCGCCTCAATCTTGTGGTGGGTATTGCGTCCTTCAAGAATGGCTATGTGGATATTGGCGTTCATGCTCCCGGCAAGAGAGGTGAAAAAGTGCTCAACCATTTCCGTTGAGAGCCCCTCAATGAGCGGACGGCTGAATTCAGCGCGGAACACCGAGCAGCTGCGTCCTCCAAGATCAACCGCACAGCGTGCAAGAGCTTCATCCATCGGGATCATTGCCCACCCATATCGCCGAATGCCTCGCTTTTCTCCCAGAGCCTCCGTAATGGCTCCGCCAAGCACAATGGCAATGTCTTCAACCGTGTGATGGTCGTCCACCACGAGGTCTCCCTGACACTGCAGTGTGATGTCAATGCCTGAATGGCGGCTGAAAGAGGTCAGCATGTGGTCGAGAAACCCAATGCCCGACTCTATCGAGCTGGAGCCTGTTCCATCAAGAGAGATGCTGATTGTGATGTCGGTCTCTTGTGTCTTTCTTGCTGCCGTTGCCCTGCGGGTCTGTTTTTCTTCTTGTTCTGCCATAAAGAGGGGTTGATAAAACTTGGCTTGGATTTTTTTTAAAAGTTGCTAACTTAAGGACCTTATCTGATAAAGATACACTATTTGAGAATTAATTAAAGCGGCCGGGACATGCATGTTTTTATTGTCGTTTTAGGACTGATAGCCTCACTGCTCCTTATCGGGGTCATTATGCTGCAGAGTCCGAAAAGCGGTAGCGGCCTGACAGGCGGCATAGCAAGCCTGGGCACAGTACAGACCATGGGAGTCAGACGGACGGGTGACTTTCTCGGGCGTGTGACAGCCATTCTTGCGGGTGTTGTCATGCTTCTCTGTTTCATTGCCGTATTTACCCTTCCGGAAAGGGCAGGAGTAAAGACAGGACAGAAAAGCATACTGCAGGAAACACCGGTTACCGCACCTCCAGCTGTTCCCTCAGCACCAGCGCTTCCCGCAACACCGCTCAAGTAGTTTTTTTATGCACTCGTGGCTCAATTGGTAGAGCAAGTGACTCTTAATCACTGGGTTCCAGGTTCGAGTCCTGGCGAGTGCACCATGCAAAAGACCTCTTATGAGGTCTTTTTTTTGTGGTAGGTAATAGGGGACGTTGTTGAATATCGTGAATAAAGTTATTCACGATATTCAACAACGTCCCCTAGTTACGTCCCCTAGTTTCGTCCCCTAGTTTTCGGCTGCATCTTTTGGGGGGAAGATGCGGCTGTTTTTTTTATTGTATATTCTTCCACACTGAAGAGAGGGGCCCCCGGGTCCGCACATTAAGAGCAATGAAGGAATGAAACTGATTGACCGTTACATACTCAAGGCACATGTCGGTCCTTTTTTCTTTGCCTTCCTTACCATCATTTTTGTGCTGATTCTGCAGTTCTTTGCCAGTTTTGCGGATCGTTTTATCGGCAGGGGTATCGGGTTCGGGGCTCTGGTGGAACTCATTGCTCTGCAGTCGGCATGGATGGTGGGGCTTGCAGCTCCCATGGCTGTGCTGATTGCCGTTGTCATGGCGTTCGGGGCATTGACCACAACTTCGGAAATGACTGTTTTCCGTGCTTCAGGCGTGTCGCTTTATCGTCTTATGATTCCCATTCTTCTTGCAGGCCTGGTACTTTCTTTTTTTGTGGAGCGGTTCAATAATGTTGTGCAGCCGCTTGCCAATTATCAGGCCCGGTCGCTGATGGATGATATTGTTAAGGCGAAACCGAATTTTGGGATTACTGAAAATGCCTTTTCTCCCTTGGTGGACGGCTATTCAATTCTTGTCCGGAAGTCCGATGAGCGTACCGGTGGTATTGGCGACATTATCATTTACGATTCAACACGGCCTGATTTCCGGAGTGTGATTACAGCTGAAGAGGGGCGTATCAGCTTTTCTGATGATGGCGGCTATCTTCTTCTGACGCTGCGGAATGGAGAGATTCATGAGGTTCAGCAACCGGATTACAGGCTCTATCGGAAAATGTCGTTTCAGCAGCATCGGTATGTTTTTGAATCTACGGGTTTTGGTTTTTCGCGAAGTGATGACAGGCGCAACCGTGCCGGCGGGAAGGAATTGTCAGCAAAGGAGCTGCTGCTTGTGGCGGGTGAATACCAGAGAAAGGTTGACGATTCTGAAAAGCATATAGGTATGTCGCTTGAAATGTTCGAGCAGGCGCTCTCTGTTGTGACTCCGGCCGGAGCGGTAAGCTATCCTCAGCTCAAAAGCCCCAATGCGGCAGCGGCATCTGCGGTGGCTGGTTATCTTGACAGGCAGATCACTGTTCTGCAGAGTGAACTGAAGAACAGGGATGTGAATCAGGGAATGGTCAACCGTTTCATGGCTGAATACCACAAGAAATATGCCCTTGCATTTGCCTGCTTTTTCTTTGTGCTTGTGGGTGCGCCTCTTGGTATTCTTGCCCGGCGGGGTGGTTTTGGCATTGGAGCCATTCTCTCTCTCTTCTTTTTCGTTCTCTACTGGATCCTGATGATTGCCGGAGAGAAAATGGCGGTTCGTGGTGTCCTTGAGCCCTGGGCTGCAATCTGGATGGCTGACGCCGTGATGGCGGCAATAGGCCTTACTCTGGTCATCAGCCTTACAGGCGCCGTTTTCAACTCCAATCGTTGATTTTGGCGGATGATTATCAGATTGGCTGTTTGTGGCCTTCGCTGTCTACGGCGACGAAGGTGATGTTGGTGCTGAAGGCCATTTCGCGGATCCCGTTTTCAATTTTTTCGGTATAGGCTTTCACTGAGTAGTCCACTGCGGTGTTGCCTTTGTGTTTCTGTTCGGTGACAAAGGCGAGAATGGTTCCGTTTCGTACGCTTTTGCGGAACTCCACCTTGTCCATGGCAACGGTTACAAAGTTGCGACCGGGATAGTCAAGCGTGACGGCAATGTAGCCGACCTCATCAATCCATTTCAGCAGGTGTCCGCCGAAGAGGAATCCGTAGTGGTTGAGATGTTCGGGCAGGACCAGCTTATAGTTTTCCATTGTGTTTTTTTCTAAGGGGGTTCAGGGAAGTTCTTTTTCGGGTTTGACCATGAGGACCTTTTCGCGTTCTACAACAACCTGGCCCGGGGGAAGATTCCTTCCTCTGCGGACATGTTTTTTCAGCGTATAGATGACGGGCACGAGCCCTGAGTGTTTTGCTTTTGAGTGCCATGCGGCTATTGCGGCTGCTTTTTGGATTGCGTCGCTATGGTCGGGGCTGGCTCCTTTGAGAACGCAGTGCGAGCCGGAGGTCCCCCTGGCATGGAGCCAGATGTCGTTGGGACGGGCATGTTGGAAGGTCAGGGTGTTGTTGTCGGCAGCATTTTTCCCTATAAGAAGCGTTATGGTGTCGCTGATGCGGATGCTTTTGAAGGGGAGTCGTTCAGCCGTTTTTTTCTGTGCTGCGCTTCCTGTTGACTTTCTTCGCTGCCGGGCGTCTGAGGGTTCTTCGGCGGTCATTCCTGCAAGCTCTGCTTCAAGTTCTGCTGCCTCCACTTCAAGCTTTTTTCTTCGCTTGAGAAGCCCCTCTATTTTCCCTTTTCCTTTTGAGGATTTCTGGAAATAGTGTTCTGCATTCTGCTGCAGGTTGAGTTCCCTCTGGAGCGGAATTGTTCGGGGCGGGCTTTCGGGGGAGAAGATGTCGGTGAGTGTGATGGATTCAGGTCTTGTTCGCTCCAGGTAAAGTGAGGCGATGAGGAGATGGCCTGAGATCTCATTCTTTTGGGCTTCCGCGGCAACTGCATCGGGGTTTATGGTCTGCAGTTCTTTGCGGATTTTTTTGAGTCGTTCTTTCAGGGTTGAGCGGAGGGGAGGCTCCTGCATAGCTGTGCCGGTGTGGCGGAGTGTGGCAATGCTGTAAGCCGCAAGCCCCTGAAGGATGTTTTCGTGCTGCAGCGATTCATTCAATGGGGAGTGGAGAATACTGAACTCAGGAGCCCCGTCTTGGTTCCTGCCAGTCTGGATATGAGGGTTCTGCAGCTCATGGAGAAGCGTGCGGAAGTGGCTGTGAAGGGCGGTTGCGGGGTGGTGGTTCTCAAGTCTCGTGAGAAGTTCTCTCTGCAGTTTTCTGTCAAATCCCGGCAGGGCGGCGACTGTGTGTTCAATGTCGCCGTTGTGTTGCTGAAGCAGCTCCTCAAAATCTGCCAGCGAGTCTGCCAGCGAGTCAAGCTGCTCGATGATTGAGGAACTCTCTTGCTGTTCGGGAAGATGAGTGCCCTTGAGGATGGTGCTGTTTTTGAATGCGTCGATAACTGTTCTCTTTTCAAGAAGAAAGGCGTTGCTGTTTGTGGCGAAGAGCTGCAGCATGATGCTGAGGCCGCTCTGGAGCGTGATGGTTATTTCACGGTCGACCGGGGAGATGGCGACTGATTGTACGGTGTCATCTTCACTGATATGCCAGAGTGAGGCACTCTGCTTCTTTTTCCGGTGATGGCCGCTTCGCATGAAGAGCGCCGTTTTGGGGTTGCGGATGAAGAGTGTCAGTTCCAGCGGTTCTCCGGCTCTGTTCAGGAAGCTGAGGACAAGCTGGTTTTTCTCCTGTGAGTGCACCCCCGTAAGGGTTCCTCGTGCAAGCGTTTCATGCAGTTCCCCTGCGGCGTGAAAGAGGGTGAAGTAATTGCGGAACATGGGCTCCAAAAGGTTGCGTGGGCACGATCTTTTTCTCTATTTTAAATAAAATGTCGATTTTTTCGTTCTGATAATGCTGAAAATACTACGGATATGACCGAAGAAAACACGGGCGGCTGCACCTGCGGCGGTGAAGTTGGTGACGGGCACTGCGAACAGGAAAAACGGCTTGGGTGGCATGAGTATTTCATGAGTGTTGCACGGCTGATTTCACAGCGGGCAACCTGCACCCGGGGTCATATCGGGGCGGTCATCGTGCGCGATAACAATATTCTCTCTACCGGTTACAACGGGGCTCCTTCAGGCCTTCCACACTGTAATGAAACCAATTGCAGGATATACCGGAGTACGCACCCCGATGGGACGGTTGAGGAGAATTGCGTCAATACCATCCATGCTGAAATCAATGCCATTGCGCAGGCTGCCAAGCATGGGGTCTCTATCAAGGATGCGGATATATACATTACGGCAAGTCCCTGTATTCATTGCCTCAAGGTGCTGATCAATGTGGGGATCAGGACCATTTACTACGAGAAGCCTTATAAAATCGAGCATATTTCCGAGTTGTTGCGCCTGTCGGGGATACGGCTGGTTCAGGTTCAGGTTGACGGGCCGGAAAAGCATTGTTCATGTTGATTGCTGAGGATTTGCGCCATATGGTGCGCTGCCTTGAGCTTGCCCGTCAGGGGGCCGGGGCGGTAAGCCCCAACCCGATGGTGGGCTCAGTCATAGTGTGTGATGGCGAGGTTGTGGGGGAGGGGTATCATGAGGCCTTCGGGGGCCCTCATGCGGAGGTGAATGCAATCGCTTCTGTTGGTGACGGGGCGGTGCTTCGCCGTTCAACCCTGTATGTGAACCTTGAACCCTGTTCTCATCACGGAAAAACACCTCCCTGTGCAGATCTTATTGTTGAAAAAGGAATCAGAAGGGTTGTCATCGGCTGCGGTGACCCCAACCCTCAGGTGGCAGGAAGAGGTGTGGCGAAGCTCCGTTCAGCTGGTGTGGAGGTGCTGGAGGGCGTGCTGGAGGCGGAGTCGAAACGGCTGAACGAGGCATTCATGACAAGCCATGCCGAGGGTCGTCCTTTTGTTGCTCTCAAACTTGCTGAAACGCTTGACGGGAGGATTGCCACTGCTGACGGGCAGTCGAAGTGGATAACAGGGGAGGCTGCCCGGTTGGAGGTTCACCGACTCCGCTGTTCGTATGATGCGGTATTGAGCGGTGCTGCCACCATCCGTGCAGATGGGTCGCGGTTGACGGTCAGGCATTGTGCCGGGAGGAACCCGCTCAGGGTGGTGCTGGATCCTTCTCTTTCCCTTTCACCCGATGCTCCGGTGTTCGGTGATGAGGCCAAAACTCTGCTCTTTGCATCACAATCCATGGAGGGATCGCCCTCTGCCCTCAGAT
Organism: Chlorobium phaeovibrioides; assembly: GCF_003968655.1. Taxonomy (GTDB): domain Bacteria; phylum Bacteroidota; class Chlorobiia; order Chlorobiales; family Chlorobiaceae; genus Chlorobium; species Chlorobium phaeovibrioides. Next base: position 22,738 of record NZ_RXYK01000013.1, read on the forward strand.
ATGCGGCCATTGGTGTTGAAATGGTGTTTGTTGAGGAGGGGACAGGCGGTCTTGACCTGCGGGCTGTGCTTGATGAACTGCACCGGCGGCAGGTGCTTTCGGTTTTGGTTGAGTCGGGCGGCCGGCTCTCGGCATCCCTTGCCCGGGAGCGGCTTCTGGACAAGCTTTATATGTTCATTGCTCCCAAACTCTTTGGCGGCGATGCTCTCGCCTCCTTCGCCCCATTGGGCGTCTCTTCCCCCGATGAGGCCCCCGCTTTCAGGTTTGAGCCTCCCCGCCTGGTTGGGGAGGATGTTCTTCTGGAAGCTTACACAGTCAGATAACCTTTCCTAACAATGGAGGATTCGTCATGCTTGATCGTTTTGTTAACAATAGTGACCTTGCTAAACTGCTTCTCAGGTTGTCGGTTGGCGGGCTGATGCTTTTTCATGGCATCAACAAGCTGCAGCACGGGTATGGTTTTGTTGAGAAAATGCTGGAGAAAGCTCATCTGCCCGGTTATCTGTCGCACGGCATTCTGGTGGGCGAGGTTCTTGCACCGATCCTTATTGTGCTGGGGCTTTATACCCGGGTTGCTGCACTCATGCAGGTGGCTGTTATGGTGATGGCCATCTATCTGGTCCACACCGGCGATATGTTTCGGCTGACCGAGCATGGAGCATATGCTCTTGAGCTGCAGGGGCTTTACCTGTTCGGAGCGCTTGCGCTGTTCTTTTTGGGTGCAGGCCGCTACAGGCCCGGCAAAGGAAAAGGGGTCTGGAGCTGAAGGGCGGGGAACTCTCTGGAAGGCGCAGTGGTTGAACCTTCCTGAACTCCAGAGACATGAGCAGGCAGTATTTTTTTTTAACTTGAGATTTTATTGTTTTATGGCAACGATTACTCTTAAAGGAAACACAATCCAGACTGTTGGAACCCTTCCTGCCGTCGGCAGCGAAGCTCCTTTTTTCTGCCTCGTCAAAACCGATCTTTCTGAAGCGGGCCCTGCGGATTTTGCGGGAAAAAGAATGGTGCTGAACATTTTTCCGAGTCTCGATACTGCAGTATGTGCGGCATCGGTGAGGCGATTCAACAAGGAGGCATCTTCTTTTGACAATACCGTAGTGCTTTGTATTTCTGCCGATCTTCCCTTCGCACACAAGCGCTTCTGTGAGGTTGAGGGTCTTGACGATGTGATCTCTCTTTCAGTATTCCGCTCGCCAGCCTTCGGCAGTGATTATGGGGTGAGCATAGCTGATGGTCCTCTCAGAGGGCTTCTGTCGCGTGCAGTGGTCATTGTTGATGCGGACGGTCGCATTGCATATACCGAGCAGGTTCCGGAAATTGTTGAGGAGCCTGATTATGATGCTGCTCTTGCAGCCCTTGCATAAAGAGAGTATACATGGCTTGTTTCATAATACCCGAAGTGCCGGCACTCTGCCGGCGCTTTGCGGTTCATGGGGCTGGGGGGGAACCCTGCAGGGTGATATTTTTGCTATATTGATCTCTCTTTTCAAGTCACAACAGTTTGCGCCATGTTTACCGGAATCATAAAAGATGTTGGCACAGTTGGCGGAATAAGCCGCCAGCGTGGGGGACTGCGGCTGAAGGTTCGCCACAGCATGCCGGAGGCTTTTGTTGGCCTTGCGGTGGATGAAAGCGTGAGCATCAATGGCGCATGCCAGACTGTTGTCGGCTGCACCCCCGACAGTTTTGAAGTTGACAGCGTCGAGGAGACGCTCGCAAAAACGACGCTTGGCTCCCTCAGGGAGGGTGCCCTTGTGAATCTTGAACGGGCTCTTCGGCCAATGGACCGCATGGGCGGACATTTTGTGCTTGGTCATGTCGACACTTCTGCTCCTGTTTCCGCCATACGGGAACTGGGCTCTAGCCGTGAAATCACCGTTTCGTTTCCTGCTGCTTTCGCGCCCGTTCTTGTTTCTGCCGGTTCCATTGCCATAGACGGGGTAAGCCTGACGGTTGCCCGTCTTGAGGACAACTCCTTTACTGTTGCTGTTATTCCCTATACCGTTGCTCATACCACGATTGCAGCTCTGAAGACAGGCAGCATGGTGAACCTGGAGTTTGACATTCTCGGGAAATATGTTGCCCGCCGTTTTGATGCACCAGCCGCATCTTCGGTTCCTGCTTCTTCCATGGATGAAGCGTGGCTTCGCCAGCAGGGGTTCTGAATGAACATTCGTAAGGGTACGCCCGACATGTTCGGGGTTTCGGGGGGAGAGGGAGGCAATCCATCGCCTTTCCAGCCTCTGGCTGAGAGGGTCCGGCCCCGTTCACTTGACGATATGAGGGGGCAGGAGCATCTGCTTGGTCCGGATGGTCCGCTTCGCAGGTTTCTTTCGGGAGGCCAGCTCCCCTCAATGATATTCTGGGGTCCTCCCGGAACCGGAAAAACGACGCTTGCCGAGATATGCGCTTCGGCTCTCGGGTTCCGCTTTGAAACCCTTTCGGCTATTGACTCCGGAGTGAAGGAGGTACGCAGGGCTCTTTCTGATGCGGCTTCTGCCAGGGAAAGGGGCGAACGAACGATTCTCTTCATTGACGAAATCCACCGGTTCAACAAGGCTCAGCAGGATACCCTGCTGCATGCCATTGAGCAGGGTGTGGTTGTGCTGATTGGAGCGACTACGGAAAATCCTTCGTTCGAAGTGAACGCCGCATTGCTTTCCAGAATGCAGGTCTATATTCTCAAACCGCTTACGGAGGATGATATTGCTTCTCTTATCCAGCGGGCCATGGACGGCGATTCCCTTTTTGCTTCCCGGAAGGTGGAGCTTGAGGATCCCGGATTTCTGCTCCGTTTCGCTGGTGGCGACGCAAGAAAGGCCCTCAATGCACTTGAGGCGGCTATGTCGCTGGTGCCGGAGGGGGATGGGCCGGTTCAGCTCACTGCCGATGTTTTTGAGCGGGCTCTCCAGCATCGGGCTCCGATGTATGACAAGGGGGGGGAGGCCCATTACGACACCATTTCAGCATTCATCAAGTCGCTGCGGGGGTCTGATCCCGACGCTGCCTTGTTCTGGCTTGCCCGGATGATTGATGGAGGGGAGGACCCGAAGTTCATCGCACGGAGGCTGGTGATTTTTGCCAGTGAGGATGTCGGTAATGCTGATCCCTATGCAATCACGCTGGCTGTCTCAGTGTTTCAAGCGGTTTCCATGATAGGGCTTCCCGAGGCCAGAATCAATCTTGCCCAGGGGGTCACCTACCTTGCCTCATGCGCCAAGTCCAATGCGGCATACGCGGGAATCAACGAGGCTCTTGCCGAGTCGAAGTTGCTGCAGAATCTCTCCATCCCCATGCATCTTCGCAATGCTCCCACAAAATTGATGAAGCGTCAGGGCTACGGTGCCAACTACCGCTATCCCCACTCCTTTCCCGGTCATTTTGTGGAGGAACACTATTTCCCCGAAGGGATGGAGCCAAAAACATATTACCGCCCGACTGAAGAGGGGCGTGAGAAATTTCTTGCTGATCGGCTCCGTTCTCTTTGGAAGAACCGTTACTGAAACAAGTCTATAATCCTGTAAATAACTAATTTTTTGATGGTTAAGAATATTGTCGTCTCTTTCCTGCTTGTTGCTGCTTCGTTTACCCCTGTCCATGCAGCAGATAAGGCTCCGAAAGACTCTTCTGTCGCGGGGGAGTTGCGGGTGAGGCTTGAGGACGCGGTGCGAATCGGGCTGCAGAAGAGCCGGACGCTTGAATTGGCACGCCTTGACAGAAGGATGAGCTCTGAAAAACTGATGGAGGCAACCTCTCCCGTGCTGCCCCAGATCACCTCCGGCTTCACTTATACCCGTTCACTGCAGCCCTCCGTCATGTTTCTGCCGAACTTTCCGGGCGATACGAGTCCGATGGAAATCAGTTCCGACAATTCCGCCACTGCGACGCTTGAGGTGAGCCAGTCTCTTTTCAATGGTTCCGCCTATGCTTCCATCCGTGCGGCTGCAACGGCCGGGAAAATGAGCGATGAGGCTTACCGGAATGCAGAGTCGGCGGTTCTTTCCGATATTTCCATGGCTTACTACGATGCTCTCATTTCGCGCGATCAGCTGAAGCTTGTAGAGGAGAGTATTGCCCGATGGGAGGAATCCAGAAAGGATACACAGGCCATGTTCCGTCAGGGGGTTGTTGCCGATATCGATACCCTCAAGGCCTTTCTCTCGGTTGAGAACCTCCGCCCTGATCTCATTCAGGCAGAGACCAGAGTGAATGCCACCATGACCAGGCTGAAAAACACCATGGGTGTTTCGCTTGAAACCCCTCTGGTTCTTCTCGATACCCTCTCGGTTGGTTCCCGCTCCTATCCCGGCGACCTTGGGGCTGCCTGGAGCGAGGCGATGGAGAAACGCCCCGACATCCGTCAGCTGGAGCTGCAGGTCAAGGCGGAAAAGGATAAAATTACCGCTGTTCGTGCCGAGCGTTTTCCCATGCTGACCGCCGTTGGTCAGCTGGAGTCGCAGACCGCCTTTGATGACGAAGTTCAGCTCTCCGATTCCCGATGGCCCGTTTCCTCGTGGGTTGGCGTGCAGGTGAGCCTTCCCATTTTTACCGGTTACCGTATCAGTTCGCGGGTGCAGCAGGCCAAGATTGCGCAGTTCCAGACAATGACCCGTCTTGAGGATCTCAGGGCGAATGCAATGGCTGAAATTGAGCTGCGGCTTTCGGCTTGGCGTGAGGCTGAGAAGCGCATTGATGTGCAGTCGAGCACCATAGCTATGGCGCAACGGGGGTATCGGATATCGTTGCTCCGTTTCAGGGAGGGTGTGGGTTCGCGTCTGGAGCTGACCGATTCAGAGCTGCAGCTCAACAAAGCAAGGACCAACTACCTGCAGGCCGTTTATGACTACCTTGCTGCCGGCGTCCTGCTCGACCGATCTCTCGGGCGTATTCCCCGCTGAGCGTTCAGGTTGTTTTTTCTACCGTGTAAATGACTGATGAGCTTCCTGTGGGGTTCAGAACAGAGCGGAGGGTGAAGCGTCCTGCTTGAACAAGTGCGGCTGGTATGTTTTGAGCACCGTGCGGTTTTCGGGTGCCTGTTGCAAGGAGCTTTTCACTGAGAAGGGTGTTGTAGATGGTGTCGGGCAGCCATTGGGAAGTATTGCTGACGGTGAGGCCATGGAGTGCCAGCAATGCTGAAAGAGTGTCGGGCGTGAAGTGCCAGAGGTGTCGGGGGGCGTCCCATGCAGCCCAGTATGCCCCGTAGTGTTGTGCATCGTAGCTGAACGGATTGGGAAGTGCGAGGATGATCTTTCCGTCTGGAGCAAGAAGCTGTTCCATCTCTTGGAGTGTGGCGTGAAGATCGTCAATATGTTCCAGTGTATGCCAGAGAACGATGCGGTCATACCCTTTGTCGTTCTCCGCCAGTTCGCCCAGAGCGTGAAGTATCCTCAGTCCGTATCGTTCCCTGGCGTAAGCAGCTGATTCTCTGTCGGGCTCAATGCCGGTGAGATGTTCCCTTTGCAGGCCGTTTTTCCTATGGAGCGTCCCGAGCAGCGTTCCTGTGGCGCAGCCAATCTCAAGGAGACGCGTTTCCTCCCTCTCTTTATTCAGCCCTTTCAGGACTACTGCAGCCCGCCAGGAAAGGAGCAGTTGGTGTGCTGCCTGCTGAAGCCGCTCAGCGGGGGAGTGTGCTGATTGCATATGAGGGCTGTATCCGCTGTGTTGGTAGTGCTGTTCCAGCTCCTCCCTGTCGGGACGGGGGTTCAGCATCATGAGGCCCGAAGGGTTTATCTGTACAATGTTCCATCTGCATCCCTTTTCGGGGTGGAATCGATCAGGAACCGAGAGGAAAGGTGTGGAGTCAGCGGAGCCGGTTATCGGGCAGATGGCATTTTCCATTGGAGACGGCCGATTCAGGAGGGGTCTTCGGCAAGACATTCTCCGATTGCCGTTTTCAGATTTCTGTAGAGGGCTCGCATATCGTTGCTGAGCACTTTGGCTTCGGCAAGTACCGGCATGAAGTTGGTGTCGCCCTCCCATCGGGGGACAATATGGAAATGGATGTGGGTGTCGACGCTGCCTCCCGCTACCCGGCCGAGGTTTGCTCCGAAGTTGATTCCCTGTGGTTTCAGTGTTTTTTCAAGAGCTCTGATTGAGAGATCGGTCAGCTCCATGACCTCAAGCTTCGTCTCCCGGTCGAGACCGGTGAAGGAGGCTGTCTGAAAGTAGGGAATGACCATCAGGTGGCCGCAGTTGTAGGGGTAGAGGTTCATGATGATAAAACACCTCTTGCCCCGGTAGAGGACGAAGCGCTCTTCATCTTCCTCGGGAGGAATGTCGGCAAAGACAGATTTCCCTGAACTTGCAGCGCTCTTTTCTTCCTTGAACGACTGCATGTATGTTTCACGCCATGGTGAGTACATCCTGTCCATGCCTGCTGCGGTCTTGTCCTGCGGTTGTGTATTGTACCAAAGGTGGGGCTCGAACCCACACGGGTGTTATCCCACTGGATTTTGAGTCCAGCGCGTCTACCAGTTCCGCCACTTTGGCAACTTCCCGGGGGGAGTGCGAGAGAAGGGACTCGAACCCTTACGCCTCACGGCACTAGTTCCTAAGACTAGCGTGTATACCAATTTCACCACTCTCGCAGTGGAGTGAGAATATAAATGGATTTTAACTTATTAAAAAGTTATCTTTATGAATACTTTTTCGCGCGTCATGCGCTTACATCAACAGAGCTTACCCCTTGTGCCCGTGCAGTTTGACAGACACCGTTCAGCAAATGTCATTTCATGGGTTATCAGTCCTGTGGTTGTTGCTCCGCTTGCCTATCTCTGTATTGTCATGTTCGGTTACCGTGATGATGCTGCCCGTCTGGCCTATATCTCCGTCCTCTTTTCTGCGAGCATTCTGGCTCCAATGCTCCTCATTTACGGGTTGAAAAAAATCGGCAAGGTATCCGACTACAACATCTCCTTCCGGGAGCAGCGGTTCCTGCCTCTCCTTGTGCTTGTTGCGGTAAATTTTCTTGGGTATGAGTTCATGCAGCAGATGCATGCACCAAGGTTTCTCGGAGGGATTCTTCTGTTCAATGCGGTCAATACTGTTCTGATTCTCCTGGTGACGCTCCAGTGGAAAATCAGCATTCACCTCTTTACCTTTGCCTCTTCGGCAGCGCTTGTCTTTCTCCAGTTCGGGGCGCAGTCGCTGTGGCTGCTTTCTGGCGTCCCCTTGTTGATGTGGGCGCGGATAGAGTTGAAAGCTCATAATTTCATGCAGACGCTGGTGGGTTCCATCCTGGGGTTTGCGGTCATGTATCTTGAACTGAAATGGTGGACAGGGCTGTGAAGAGGAAGCGATACGCTGTTGTTGTTGTTACCTATGGTGAAGTTGAAAAGCTGACGCTGAGGAACCTCTGGCCAAGTTCCCGCCGTATTCTCAAGGTCATTACCAGCCAGATTGTCAAAGTTCCCTCGTTTCTCATCTATCTCATTGCCGACTACCGCTCGATGAAACACTTCATCAACTGGCGCTGGAACGGGTATGAATCTTCGCTTCTTTCCACAAATCGGGCGCAGACGAAACGCCTTCGGTGCGAGCTGGAGTCAAATGCCGCCACACTCCCTTCAGGGGTGGATGTTGATGTGTTTGACGCATATTATTTTGTTCCCCCCTATCTTGAGGATCTGCTCCAGCGGCTTCGCCAGGAGTATGACGGCATTGTTGTTGTTCCGATGATTCCTGTTGAATCGGCATTTTCATGCGGGGTCGCCTGCAGGACGGTGTCCGATGTTTACGGCAATGAACGCTACAGCCTTGTCAGACTGATGAACAAGTTCTGGGCTGATGATGAACTGCAGCGGATTTATGTAGACCATCTGTTCAACCGGCTTTCAGGAACAAGGTTTCAGAAGGGCGCAGGAAAATTTGGTCTTGTCCTGGTTATTCACGGCACTCTTGTCAAAGATCGTGCAGGAAATCCCCCCAGGGTCTTTACCGGACTTGATGAAACCGGACGCTTTTTTGAGATGGTGAAGCGAAAAATCATGGCTGACCCCCGCAATGTGTTTGCCGATATCCGTCAGGGGTGCATGAACCATTCGGCAGGAGGGGAGTGGACCGCTGATACGGTTCAGAAGGCCATAGCGGAGTTCCGCGATGAAGAGTGCGACGGGATGGTTATGTTTCCCTACGGATTTTTTGCCGACAACAGCGAGACCGAGTACGAAGCCCGCCGTCTGCTCGACAGGTCGGGGCTTGGTATGCTTCAGTATGTCGGATGCATCAATGATTCGCCGGCTTTTGGCGGGTGGTTGTCGGGCAAGGTGGTTGACGAGGTACGCACCCTGAAAGGTATTCAGGATGCATATGCAACGCTTGGGGTTGATGAATGAGTATGTCAATGTAATGTTCTGATGACGGATGCTGATATGACTGAACCAACAGGCGACAACCAGAATGCGCGGTACAGCGAAGCGCTTGCATGCATTGAGCGGCAGGAGCATGACGAGGCACTTGCGCTTCTTGACGGGCTTCTTTGTGATGAGCCCCGCAACCCGCAGGCACTTTACGCACGGGCTCTTACCCTCATAGCAGCGGGTGAATACCGGAAAGCCGGCTGCAGCCTTCTTCGTTCAATTGTTCTCGATCCCGGCCATGTTCCTTCAAGAAGCTATCTTGGGTTTGTGCAGCTTACCCTCGGTAAAGAGGAGTCTGCACTCAGCACCCTCAAGGCCGCTCTTGAGATTGATCCCGGATATGTTGAGGCGTGGTGCGTTCTTGGCGATGTTTATCTTGACCTTGGCGAGTATGACGATGCAAAGGATGCGTTTATGGAGGCACTTCGGCTTGAGCCGGAAAATCCGGAGCCTCACCGGAAAATGGCCATGTACCTTGTTTCAAGGGGAGAAATGGAGAAGCTCAGGGAGGTCTGTGAGAGGCTCGGGACGCTTGACCCCTCAATGGCCGAACAGATTCGAACCCTCTTCTTTGATGAACAATGAAGCTTTTCCCTGATACCGATTCACGGAACCTTTTCATGAAAAAAGGTCTGCCGGTAGTGCTTGCAGTTGTGTGGGCCCCTGTTGTCTGGCTTGCGCTCAGTGGATTCATCGCTCCTCTCCTGAGGCCCGTCACTTCGTCTGATCTTCTTTCCCAGGTGGTTGTCATTCCCTTGACCCTCATTGCTACGCGCCTGTTATTAAGGCTTTTTGTGCGATTGAGCCGTTCTTTCAGTGGAACAACATCGTGAAAGGTTACGCTTTTTATGAAGAGCGTTTAAAATTGTTAACTTTCTCCCGACAGGGCCCTGTTTTTTTCTTGTCTGTGGGTAATTTTTTTTATATTTGCGCACCTGCTCCGGGTATTAACATTAGAATGGCATCACATGGACCAGACGCTGAGTGAATTTGGCAATGTCTTTGTATTTTTTCTTCTTGGCGTTGTCTTCGTCGCCGGGGGATATCTTACCGCCCGCATGCTGCGTCCCAGCCGCCCAAACCCAGTCAAGACATCTACTTACGAATGCGGTGAAGAGGCCGTGGGTTCAGCCTGGGTCAAATTCAATATCAGGTTTTATGTTGTTGCCCTTATCTTCATCATTTTTGATGTGGAGGTCGTTTTCCTGTTCCCCTGGGCAACCGTCTTCCGCCAGCTTGGGAGCTTCGCCCTCGTTGAGGCACTTGTGTTTGCAGGCATTCTCATTCTCGGGCTCGTCTATGCATGGGTGAAAGGCGATCTTGACTGGGTGAGGCCGACCCCATCCGTTCCGAAAATGCCGGAGATGCCGGCCTCCAAATCAACTTCCCAGAGGGACTGACCACTTATCCATCTCTATTCACAGCTATCATGGGTTTACTCGACGCAGCGGTTTCAAGGCAGAATGTACTGGTAACTTCAGTTGACAGTGTCCTGAACTGGGCCCGCCTCTCCTCCCTCTGGCCAATGGGTTTCGGTCTTGCCTGCTGCGCCATTGAGATGATGGCGACCAACGCTTCCAACTATGATCTTGAGCGGTTCGGTATTTTCCCCCGTTCCTCTCCGCGCCAGTCGGATCTGATGATTGTGGCCGGTACGGTTACCATGAAAATGGCCGAGCGTGTTGTGCGCCTGTATGAGCAGATGCCTGAGCCCCGCTATGTGCTTTCGATGGGAAGCTGTTCCAACTGCGGCGGTCCCTACTGGGAGCATGGATATCATGTTCTCAAGGGTGTTGACAGGGTCATTCCCGTCGATGTCTATGTTCCCGGATGTCCTCCCCGTCCTGAAGCTCTGATTGGCGGCCTGATGAAGATTCAGGAGCTGATACGCATGGAGGGGCTTGGCGTTTCAAGGGCTGATGCGCTGAAAAAACTTGCTGAAGCAGAAAGTGATCCCCAGCCTCTCATTGAAGAGGCGAGAAAGCAGAAAACAGCATAAGAAATTGAATAACCCGGCAGACTAACGGCTGAATAACGGAAGAATGGAAGAAGGAAAGGTATTGTCCAATGCGGCGCAGGAGAGTGGAGCGGCATATGCCGTCATCCATGAAAAATTCGGCGAGGCCATATCGGCATTCGACGACAACGCCACCATGCCGTTTTTCGAGGTTCTTGATACAGCGCTCTGGACTGATATTGCGCTTTTCATGCGCGACCATCCAAAGCTGAAGTTCAACTACATGGCCTGTCTTTCAGGTGTCGACTACCCTGAGGAGGGAAAGCTTGGCCTGGTTGCCAACCTTGAGTCTCTTGGTGTGTTCGGTCACAAGCTTGCCGTCAAGGTCAAGTGCCCCCGTGAGGGAGGATCGATTCCCAGTGTTGCCGGTGTGTGGCATACGGCCAACTGGCATGAGCGCGAGGCGTATGACATGCTGGGAATGCTCTTTGAGGGCCATCCCGACATGCGCAGGATTCTCTGCCCTGACGACTGGGAAGGCTGGCCGCTCCGCAAGGATTACAAGGTACAGGAGAGCTATCATGGCATCAAGGTGCCATACTGACATGGGTTTAAAAAGTTAAAGCCGCATCTCTATGCAGGAATTGGAAATGGCTGGACAGGGATCCCTCCGTCTGAGCCGAAAAAGCGATACTATTGTGGTTCTTGAAAAGGACCTTTCAACCGAGCAGATGGTGCTCAGTATGGGTCCCCAGCACCCCTCAACCCATGGCGTGCTTCGCCTTGAGTGCCTGACAGACGGTGAGGTTGTTACCGAGGCTGAACCATACCTTGGTTACCTGCATCGCTGCTTTGAAAAGCATTGTGAGCATGTCGATTATCCGGCGATTGTTCCCTATACCGACAGGATGGATTACCTTGCAGGCATCAACAGTGAAATGGCATACTGTATTGCTGTGGAAAAACTGCTTGATCTGGAAATTCCCCGCCGGGTCGAGTTCATCCGCGTCATTGTTTCCGAGCTGAACCGGATTGCCTCCCACCTTGTGGCCATCGGTACCTACGCAATTGATCTTGGTGCATTTACACCGTTTCTTTTCTGTTTCCGGGACCGTGAGCACATTCTCAATATGCTTGAGTGGGCTACGGGTGCACGGATGCTCTATAATTATATATGGGTCGGTGGTCTTGCCTATGATGTACCGGCAGGTTTCAACGAACGGGTTCTGGAGTTTGTCAACTATTTCCGTCCCAAGGCTCTTGAACTACAGCAGCTGCTGACAGAAAACGAGATTTTCGTGAAGAGGACCAAGGGCATCGGCATCATGCCTGCCGATGTTGCCATCAATTATGGATGGTCAGGCCCCATGCTTCGCGGCTCAGGTGTCCAGTGGGATATAAGACGCAATGATCCGTATTCCATCTACCCCGAACTTGATTTTGCCGTCCCTGTTCCTGACGGGAAGCTCTCCGTTGTGGGCGACTGCCTTTCACGCCACCTTGTGCGTGCTCTTGAAATTGAGGAGAGCCTCAAGATAATCGAGCAGTGCATTGACAAAATGCCCGGTACCCAGGGTTTTGATCCACGCTCAGCCGTGCCGAAAAGAGTCAGGCCGAAAGCGGGCGAGGTATACGGCCGTGCCGAAAATCCCCGTGGCGAGCTTGGTTTCTACATTCAGAGTGACGGGAAATCAACCAGTCCGCTGCGCTGCAAGGCCCGCTCTTCATGCTTTGTTAACCTGTCGGCCATGAAAGACCTTTCACGGGGTCAGTTGATTCCCGATCTTGTTGCCATTATCGGCAGCCTGGACATCGTTCTCGGGGAGGTTGACCGATGATACACTCCGCCTTACCGCAATTCAGCATGCCACTTCTTATGGGTAACAGCCTCAACGCGTGGTCGGACGCCCTTGCAGGGTTCCAGCCTGCAGGACTTCCTCTTGGTCTTCTCATCATAGCCGCCATTCCACTGGTCTTCATCGCTCTCTACGCTCTTACCTACGGTGTGTACGGTGAACGGAAAATTTCAGCTTTCATGCAGGATCGCCTCGGTCCCATGGAGGTCGGCAAGTGGGGCATTCTGCAGACACTGGCTGACATTCTGAAACTGCTCCAGAAGGAGGATATTGTTCCCACCTCCGCCGACAAGTTTCTCTTTGTCATCGGCCCCGGTGTTTTGTTTGTCGGTTCGTTTCTCGCTTTTGCCGTGCTCCCTTTCAGCCCCGCCTTTATTGGAGCAAACCTGAATGTGGGTCTCTTTTTTGCCATTGGCATTGTGGCCCTTGAGGTGGTTGGCATTCTTGCGGCCGGCTGGGGTTCAAACAACAAGTGGTCGCTCTATGGCGCTGTGAGAAGCGTTGCGCAGATTGTGAGCTATGAAATTCCCGCTGCAATTGCGCTGCTTTGTGGCGCCATGATGGCCGGAACCCTCGACATGCAGCAGATCAACATCCTCCAGTCGGGCACATATGGTTTTGCGCACTTCTTTCTTTTTCAGTCGCCCATTGCATGGCTGCCGTTTCTCATCTATTTCATCGCCTCCCTTGCCGAGGTGAACCGTGCTCCCTTCGATATCCCTGAAGCTGAATCAGAGCTGGTTGCAGGGTACTTTACCGAGTACTCAGGCATGAAGTTCGCAGTCATATTCCTCGCGGAGTATGGCAGCATGTTCATGGTGTCGGCCATTATTTCCATCGTCTTCCTTGGCGGATGGAATTCACCGCTGCCAAATATTGGTCCAATAGCCCTGAACGACATGACCACCGGGCCGGTATGGGGCGCATTCTGGATTATCTCAAAAGGCTTTTTCTTCATCTTCGTGCAGATGTGGCTTCGCTGGACCCTTCCCCGGCTCAGGGTTGACCAGCTGATGTATGTCTGCTGGAAGGTTCTTACACCCTTTGCTTTCGTCAGTTTCGTTCTGACGGCGATCTGGGAAATCTATGTCCCCTGAGGGGCGAGTACTGAGAGTCAAGTAACCGTTGAATGACATTATGAGCGAGTATTTCAAAAATATTGCAACCAGCGCCAGCACCATAGCTACCGGTATGGGCATAACGCTGAAGCATTTCCTCAATGCCTTCAACCGCAAGGGTGATGCGGGTATTGATGATGTCGATTATTTCCGGCAGGTTGACGGTCTCGTCACGCTTCAGTACCCGCGTGAAGCGGTTCCTACACCTCTGCGTGGCCGCTACCGCCTTCACAACGCCATTGATGACTGCATTGGATGTGGACAGTGCGTCCGTGTATGTCCTGTGAACTGCATTGAGATAGAGACCATCAAGGTGATGCCCGAAGATCTGGCGGCCTGTGGCAAGACTTCAGGGGGGCAGCAGAAGAAGTTCTGGGTTCCTGTTTTTGATATAGATACGGCAAAGTGCATGACCTGCGGTATGTGCACCAATGTCTGCCCGACCGAGTGCCTTGTGCATACGCCGGTCAGCGATTTTTCTGAATTCGACCGTCAGAACCTGCTCTACCATTTCGGCAATCTGAGCCGCATAGAGGCCGATGCCAAACGCCGGAAGGCGGCTGAGGCTCAGGCTAAAGCGCAGGCCGAGAAGGAGTGTAAGGCGGCAGAAGCTAAAGCTGCGCAGGCCGAAGGCCCTGCAGGCGAACAATAAACGCATACTGAGCTATGAGCAACCCGACCTATACGGCGATTTTCTATCTCTTTGCGGCCATCACGGTGTTTTCAGCCGCGTTTGTCGTTTTTTCGCGCAATGTCATCTATTCGGCATTTTCGCTTCTCTTCACCTTTTTCGGCATAGCGGCTCTCTATGTTTTTCTGAGTGCCGACTTCATTGCCGTGACGCAGGTTGTGGTGTATGTTGGGGGCATTCTGGTGCTTCTTCTTTTTGGTGTCATGTTTACCAATAACATCATGGATACCGACCTGAAAACCGATGTGCTGCATGCCATTCCCGGAACATTCCTTTTTCTCGGTATACTCGCCGCACTGCTCTTTACTTTCTACACCACCAACGGGTGGATGCCTTCTGATACCCAACTGCAGGGCAGTGTGGTGGAGCGGATTGGGTTTGAGACCATGTCGCGCTATGTCCTTCCTTTTGAAATGGCATCAATTCTTCTTCTTGCTGCGCTTATAGGCGCGGCATTTCTTGCGCGCTATGACAATGGCGGCACCAACGAACATTAAGCAGTTTTATTCATGGAACAGCTGACGACCATAGGAATCAATCACTACCTGACCATATCGGCGATTCTTTTCGCTCTTGGTCTGTACGCCGTCATGACCCGCAAAAATGCCATTGTCGTTCTGATGGGGGTTGAGCTTATTCTCAATGCGGCAAACATCAACTTTCTTGCGTTTTCCCACTATAATGGAGGGATGGAAGGGGTGATGTTCAGTCTGTTTGTCATCGTGCTTGCGGCTGCCGAGGCTGCAGTTGCGCTGGCCATCATCATCAATATCTACAAGATCTTCAAGAGTGTTGATGTCTCCTCGATCGACTCCATGAAAGAGTGAACAAGGAAAGACGAATTACCAGTTTTCAATTTTTTCTGTAAACCGAAAGGAACATGCACAGTTTAATCCAGTTGTCAATAGCCGTTCTGCTGCTGCCACTGCTCTCGTTTGTCATCCTCATTTTCTTCAACCGCCGCCTTCCCAGACGGGGCGACTTTATCGGTGTGGGGATACTGGGTGCAACCTTCGGGCTCTCGGCATATATTTTCTGGACTGTCATTGTACAGCATTACGATCCGGCGTTCCGTGTTGCATGGGATTTTACCTGGATTGATTTTGGCAATGTTCCAGGCGTCGGGCCGCTTGTCATCAAGATGGGCATTGTCATTGACAACCTGACCGCCATCATGCTGGCAATGGTGACGCTCATCAGTTTTCTGGTTCATCTCTACTCGACGGGTTACATGAAGGGCGACAAGCATTACGGTCGCTTTTTCGCCTATCTCGGCATTTTCACCTTCTCCATGCTCGGCATTGTCCTGGCCGACAACCTTTTTGCTATCTACATTTTCTGGGAACTTGTGGGTCTCTCCTCTTATCTGCTCATCGGGTTCTTCTTTGAAAAAGAGAGTGCCGCAGATGCACAGAAAAAGGCTTTCCTTGCCAACCGTGTGGGCGATATCGGCATGTGGCTCGGCATTCTGATTCTCTACTCACAGTTCCATACTTTCAGCTACCATGAGATTTTCGGCCATCTTGCAGCAGGGGAGTTCGGTATGTCCCATGCCTGGCTGACCGCCGCAGGAATTCTGCTTTTCATGGGCTGCGTCGGCAAGTCTGCCCAGTTCCCGCTCCATGTCTGGCTGCCTGACGCCATGGAAGGCCCGACACCTGTTTCCGCCCTTATCCATGCAGCCACAATGGTTGCTGCCGGCGTCTACTTTGTTGCCCGTATCTTTGTGCTTCTGACACCCGAAGCACTCTATGTCATCTCCTTTGTCGGTGCATTCACCGCGTTCATGGCTGCCACCATAGCAATCACCCAGCACGACATCAAACGGGTTCTTGCATACTCAACTGTGTCGCAGCTTGGATACATGGTTCTCGGCCTTGGTGTTGGAGCTTATTCCGCAGCCATTTTCCATCTTGTTACCCACGCATTTTTCAAGGCCTGCCTCTTTCTTGGTTCAGGTGCCATCATCCATGCCATGCATCATGAACAGGATATGCGCTGGATGGGAGGGCTTCGCAAAAACATGCCCTGGACATTCGTAACATTCTCTGTTGCAACCCTTGCGCTTGCCGGTCTTCCGCTCAGCAGCGGGTTCATGAGCAAAGATGCCATCCTTGCTGGTGCCATAGGGTTTGCCCAGGCTGAGGGCGGCGGAATCTACTACCTTGTTCCTTTCCTCGGATTCATCTCTGCCCTGATGACCGCATTCTATATGGGCCGGCAGATATGGCTTGTTTTCTTTGGTGAAAGCCGCACCCATCTGAAGCCTGCCGCTCCGGACGACCATCACGCTGCGCATGCACATGATGACGGCCATGAGGGGGAGCATCACGCAGTTCATGAGGTTGCCTGGAACATGCGCCTTCCGCTGGTCATTCTTGCAGCACTCTCAATTTTTGTGGTTTACTCTCCCGACCCGCTTGATGGCGGAAAGGGGTGGTTCATGCACATGATTCAGACTCCCGCAACGGTTGTTGGCGAAACGGTGCATGCAGAACCGGCTCTTCATATGGAAGCCGGGGAAAGTCTGGCTGCCGGTGAGGGTCATGAAGTGGTTCCGGGGCACGGTGCTGCTCAAATGCATGCCGAAACCCACACTGAGGGCCATACATTTGCCGACCCACGGCAGGCCGAAATAGGCCATCTGTCTCATGCGGCCCACAATCAGGCAATCATGATTTCAAGCATCATGGTGGCACTCGGTATCGTTCTTGCTCTTGTCTTCTATGTTTTCCGACTCATCGATCCCGACAAGACTGCAAAGGCAATACGCCCCCTCTACCTTCTCTCGTTCAACAAGTGGTACTGGGATGAAATCTATAATGCAACCGTAATCAAAGGCTCTTTGGGGATTGCGCGGCTTCTGTCTTGGTTTGATGCCAACATTGTTGACGGTGTGGTCAACGGTGTAGCCACCCTGACCCGGAAATTCGCATTTGCCAATGGAAGCTTCGACAGATATGCAGTTGACGGAATGGTGAACTTTACCGCATTCTTCGTCAATACCTCTGGAGCATTCATGAAAAAGCTTCAGACCGGAAAGGTGCAGACCTATGTCGTTATGGTCATTCTTGCACTCTTCGGGTACTTCGTCTATTACTTTACCCAACTGGTCTATTAAGCGCGATTTTCTTTTACATTGATAACTTACCGATAGGGAACATGCTCAGTTTAATTGTTTTTCTGCCTGTTATTGCCGGCCTGATCATTCTTGCCGTGCCCTCTTCACAAAAGCAGATCATACGGATTGTGTCGCTTCTTGCGGCGGTGGTCCAGATGGTGCTTGCTGTCATGATATGGCGCGGATACGATCCATCGCTTGCGGGCATTACCGCCATGGCAGGAGGCATGCCGGAAGGTTCGTTCCAGTTCATTGAGCGGCTTCCATGGATCAGCCTTGACCTCGGCAACATGGGCAGCATGAACATTGAGTACTTCCTCGGTGTTGACGGGCTCTCCATCACCATGGTCATTCTTACCGCCCTTGTTTCCACCATCGGCGTGCTTTCAAGCTGGACCATCAAGAAGCAGGTGAAAGGGTACTTCCTGCTCTACAACCTGCTTGCCACTGCGATGATGGGCTGTTTTGTGGCGCTTGATTTCTTCCTCTTCTATGTTTTCTGGGAACTGATGCTTCTTCCGATGTATTTCCTTATCGGTATCTGGGGCGGCCCCAACCGTGAATACGCGGCAATCAAGTTCTTCCTCTATACCCTGTTCGGTTCCGTTTTCATGCTTCTTGTCATGATCGGCCTCTACTTCAGCGTCATTGATCCGCTCACCGGCAACCATACCTTCAGTCTTGTTGCCATGGCAAGCCAGGAGAACTACATCAAGGATGCCATTCTCGGCCCCGATAACGCAATGTGGCGCTATGTTGCCTTCATCGTGCTTTTCATCGGTTTTGCCATCAAAGTGCCAATGTTCCCGTTTCACACATGGCTTCCCGATGCCCATGTTGAAGCACCAACTCCGATTTCCGTCATCCTTGCCGGTGTGCTGCTGAAGCTCGGTACCTACGGCATGATGCGCATCAACTTTCCGCTTTTCCCGGAGGTATTCCAGGCTTCCATGTATGTCATCGGGGTGTTCGGTGCCATCAACATCATCTACGGGGCATTCTGCGCCCTTGCCCAGCAGGATCTGAAAAAGATGGTTGCATATTCATCAATCAGCCATATGGGATATGTGCTTCTCGGTCTTGCCGCAGCCAACAGCGAAGGGATGACCGGTGCGCTCTACCAGATGTTCAACCACGGCACCATAACCGCCATGCTCTTTCTTCTTGTGGGTGTTATTTATGACCGTGCCCACACCCGACAGATTGACAAGTTCGGCGGCCTTGCTTCCTATATGCCGGTCTACGCAGGTATTGTGACTGTTGCATGGTTTGCTTCTCTTGGCCTTCCCGGTCTCAGCGGATTCATCTCCGAAGCATTTGTTTTTGTGGGGGCGTTCAGCTCTGAAACCACCCGCTACATTGCCATGGTTTCCGTTCTCGGCATTGTTTTTGGTGCTGCCTATCTGCTCTGGTCGCTCCAGCGGATGTTCCTTGGCAAAAGGAAAGACGACGCTGCCTACGATCTTGTGACTGGTCCTGATGGACAGGAACAGATTCATTTCCACGACTGGAACGGTAAACTTGATCTTGACGGCCGTGAACTGGCCATGCTGATTCCGCTTGTGGTGATCACCATTTTCCTTGGCATCTACCCAATGCCCATCATGGGCCTGATGACAACCACCGTCAACCATCTGGTGGAGGTTCTCTCTCCGGTGATGATGGCAGTGGTGAATTAATCGGATACAACGAGGTAACAGAATAAACGAAGAGAATTATGTTCGAGCTGCCATCAGGTGCTGAAATCCAGAGTATCATTTCGATCCTGAAATCGGGTCTGGGGTTCTTTATCCCTGAAATCTACCTCTCTATTCTTTTTATGGGCCTGATCATTCTTGATCTGGCTCTTAAAGGCAGGAACAAGAGCGGCATTCTTGGGTGGGCTACCCTCATCGGACTCGGGGGAAGCTTCTATTTCATAGCCCAGCAGCATGCAATGCAGGCGGGGGAGCATTTTTTCGGGATGTATGTGCTTGACGAGTACGCCATCTTCTTCAAGTACTTCTTTGTGGCTTCCGGCATGTTTGCTGTTGTTGCCACGCTTGCTGACAGGAAGTTCGACGCAGAGGTTAAAAGCATCGGAGAGTACTATGCGCTTGTGGTGGCAATGGTTATCGGTATGGTTATGATGGCAGCCGCCTCAGACCTTCTGATGATTTTCCTTGCCATGGAGCTGGTCAGCCTCAGTGCCTACATCCTTTCCGGCTACTTCAAGCGGGATGCCCGCTCTTCAGAGGCCGCTCTGAAATATCTGGTGTACGGTGCAGTTTCCTCGGGGCTGATGCTCTATGGTTTCTCCCTCATCTATGGTATGACCGCCGAGACCAACATTCTGAAAATCAGCATGGAACTGGCCGATCACGGCTACGATCCGCTGGTGATGATTCTGGCGACTCTGTTGATCATGGCCGGATTCGGTTACAAAATCGGTGCTTTCCCTTTCCATTTCTGGAGCCCCGATGTCTATGAGGGAGCACCCACTCCCATTACCGCCTATCTCTCCGTTGCATCAAAGGCAGCCGGGTTTGCCCTTCTTCTCCGTTTTTTCTATATCGCCGTGCCTCATGGCGTCAGCCCATACGAGGACATTCTCGGTATTGACTGGCTCACGCTGCTCGTCATCATGTCGGTTGCTTCAATGATTTACGGCAATGTGGTGGCCATCTGGCAGAAAAATGTGAAGCGGCTTCTTGCCTACTCCTCAATTGCTCATGCCGGCTACCTGCTGCTTGGTGTTATTGTTATGGATGAAATCGGCACACAGGCAGTGCTCTTTTACCTGCTTTCCTACTTCCTGATGAACTATGCCGCCTTCTATGTGGTGGTACTCATTTCCAACAGGACAGGAAGTGAAACTCTTGACGACTACCGCGGCCTGGGCAGCAAAATGCCCCTTGCCGGTGCAGCGCTCACCGTGTTTCTCATCTCGCTTGTCGGTCTTCCTCCTACGGTCGGCTTCATCGGAAAGCTGATGATCTTCTCCGCGCTGCTTTCCAAAGGCGCTCTCTACATCTGGCTTGCGCTTATCGGTGTGTTGACAAGCGTTATTTCTCTCTACTACTACATGCTCATTCCTCTGAATATGTTCCTTCGCGAGTCGCTTGAGCCGAATGAAAAATCACTCAATCCCGGCTTCCTGGCTCAGCTCATGATGGCGGTGCTGATGATCCTCACCATCTGGTTCGGCCTCTTCTTTGAGCCGCTCTCGGAATTTGCCCGCTACTCGTCTGCCATGTTCGGCCTCTCACTTTACTGAACCAACAGTTCAACGGCCGGAAGAAGTCTGTAAAAGAAAACCCCGTTGCTTCACGAAGAAGGACGGGGTTTTCTTTTATATGGATGGGAGAGCTGTGATTTTTTCGGTTCAGGGGCGTATCAGCCTCAGAAATTCTCCTCTCGTTGATTCCGAGGAGATGAACTCGCCCGACATTGCAGATGTTGTTGTGACAGAGTTGAGCTTCTCAACGCCCCGCATCACCATGCACATGTGCTTCGCCTCAATGACAACTCCCACACCTTTCGGGTGCAGCACATCCTGGATTGCATCACGAATCTGCTGGGTCAGGCGTTCCTGCACCTGAAGGCGGCGTGCAAACACCTCAACCACCCGTGCCAGTTTTGACAGCCCCACTATCTTTCCATCAGGAATGTATGCAACATGTGCCTTGCCGAAGAAAGGGAGCATGTGATGCTCGCACATTGAAAAAATGTCAATGTCCTTCACCAGAACCATTTCATCATAGGATTCTGTAAAAACAGCTTTTTTCAGCATCTCTTCAGGATCCTGACGGTATCCTCTTGTCAGGAATGCAAGTGAACGGGCTACCCGCTCGGGCGTTTTCAGCAGCCCTTCGCGCTCCGGATCCTCTCCAACCCCTTCAAGGAGTGTATAGACAGATTCTGACATTGACTCCATTATCTCTGCTGGAAGTTGTGCCGGGTCGTTCAGGCACTCGTCGTCATCACAGCATGTGCCGCGTCCCGTAAGTGCCGGGTTATTCACCAAGGTAGCTGACACTGTTTTTTCCTGTTTCATGTATTTTTACAGCTTGTAGGGAGATTTCCCTGTTGTCGATGTTCTGGAATCGTTGTTCAAGAATGTCCCATATAAGAACTGCCAGCACCTCCGTTGTAGGCACAAGGTCGTTGAGCTCAGGGACATCATGGTTCAGATGGCGGTGGTCGAATCGGGCCATGACCTCCTCCTCAAGAATCCCTTTCAGCTCCTTCAGGTCAAACAAGAACCCGGTGTCCGGATCCATGATGCCGCCAAGGGTTATCTCAAGCAGGTAGTTATGACCATGGCCATGCGCATTGGCGCATTTCCCATAAATCTCACGGTTTTTCTCATCACTGAACTCCGGATTGAACAGCCGGTGCGCCGCATTGAATTCGATTGTGCGGGTGACATAGAGTTTACGGGGCCTGTTGGCCGGGGCAGGGGGGGGAGGACTCTTTTTCTTTTTCATCAGTTCTTCATGCAATCGGATTTCAGACAACAATGTACTCAAATAACCTCATTGACAGAACCAACCCGTACGATTTCCTATAAGTTTCACCACTCCCAGGAAAATACCTTGACCGGGAACCCTCAGCCATATGCAGTGTGTTCTTGTTATCGCAAATACACTTACCCCTTAAACGACAACAGGATTTATCATGGCAACTTCCCTTGAAGAGCTCTTAAAAACCAGTTCCACCCCTGTCTTTGTAGACTTCTGGGCCGCATGGTGTGGCCCCTGCAAAATGGTGGCTCCCTCAGTAAAGAAACTTGCCGAAGAGTTCAAGGGACGGCTGACGGTGGTGAAGGTCAATGTTGACGAACAACCTTCAGCAGCTGCCCGATTTCAGGTGCAGGGTATTCCTGCCCTTATGCTATTCAAGAACGGTGAAAAGGTTTGGAGTACAGCCGGAGCCCTTTCCTATCCCCAGCTTAAAGCCGAGGTTGAGAAGGTGCTGCGGTAAACAGAAAAAGGCCGGTTGAGTTTCCGGCCTTTTTCATGATTATGTTCTGCTGCAGTTCAAGGCATCATTTGCCTGGATTCTCCTTGACGGCCTCATTTTTTTTTCTGTTGTTGTCGTTCTCATTGTCCTGAGCCGGTTGCGGTGCATTGACCCTGTAGTTATTGCTGATGTTGACTTTCCGGCTGTTCTCGCTGTCAATCAGGACCAGGAATGTTCCTCCAATGGTGGCTGTGGGTACGGTAACACCTCCACTTTTGGATGCCCCTGATGCAAGCCCGCTTAAGACACCAGCAGGGCCATTGATGAATCCCGAGACAAAAGGCGACAGAGCGTAACCGGCTGTTTTGGTATCAACTCCCAGAGTATATGTCAGGGCCTCTGTGAGGCTCAGCAGAGTGATGTTGTATCCCTTGAGCTCATCAACATCGTTGATGTAATTGCTCGCATCGTGGATAAGTGTAGGAAAATCAACCTCGTCCGCCTTGTTCTTTCTGCTCTGGATGGTAATGGCGCCAACAACTTCACCTTCGGAAATCCCGTTGAAGCTGAAGGAGATCTTCCGCTCTTTTACCCCTTTTCTTTTGTTGATATCGGCGCCGTTGTAAATGATTTTCGTTCCCCTGCTGCAGCCAATGGTTACATCATGCTTAGCTGTGGAAAAGAAGTTTTTAGTCAACATCGGAAAGCCTTTCACCTGTGCAGGAAGACCCTGAATCGAAAAAAGAGTTGGAGATGCTATCGGTCCTGTAACCACTCCCGGAGCATACGGTGGCGGGTGATCGTTCCCTCCGATGTTGTAGTTGAAATAACCAATGGCTGTTCCCTCGCCTGAATTGGTTATGTCCGTCTCGGCCTTAGATTGAACAGGCTGTGCCATAAGGAGGCCTGCCAATAGCAGTGAAAGTTGAATCTTTTTCTGTTTCATGAGATAATACTTTAATGATGAAACTATTCAAGATTTCAATGCGCATGCACCGAGCAACATCTTGAAACACTTGATATTCATTACTTCTTCATATTCAGTAATTGCCGCCAACGGCCATTGCCGAGGCAGAATTGTTGATCTGTACAACGCCGCTGCCATAGGCAACGCCGACACTGCTGGTCATACTTGCGTTGGATTGGTTGCTTGTCGCTGAGCCTGATTCGGCATTATTGTACACATTGACAGTAAGTCCGCTGACAGTCTGACTGGCGTTGCTTGTTGCCTGCACCAAATTGCCATAAATCAGATAGGCCTGACCCTGATCACTTGCCATGACAAAGTTGTTTCCCGGATCTTCAGCATGAACGGTCGGCGCCGTCATGCAGAGCGCAACCATTCCGAGTCCGATCCATTTCAAAGATTTCATGATTCCGCGTTTGTGTGGTTTGATAAAACCGGGGCTGAACATTCAGCCCCGGGATTGTGTGATGTATCAATTCAGCTATACGGATTACTCACTAGGAGTGACACCATATCCGCCACCGGTAACGAGAACCGTCGGACTGCTGAATGCCTGGAAGGCTGCGCTTGCATTGTTGAAGCCAATGGCAGAGTCAAATGTAGCACCGCTCTGATTGACAGTCATGCTTCCGGGAACGCTGGCAAGGGACTCTGTAACAGTCGTATTGCAGCACTCGGTGGTCGTTGTTTGAACAGGCATAATGGCTGTGGAAGGAGCTGTCGCATTGCCATTGTTGGTTATGCTGAAGCTGTTGATATCCATACTGGCATCAATTGAGCCTTCAACATAGTTGCCGTTAACCTTGACAGCATCACCTGCTCCAAGAGAAACAATGACATCGTTTACCGTTATCGTAGCAGTCAGTGCATCGTTGTCCTGATTGTAGGAATTCGCGATGGACTTGTCGTTGAGAGCATCGGTGAGATCAACGGTCAGTGCATCGTTGTCCTGATTGTAAGAATCAGCGATGTCGTTGTCCTGAGACTTGTCGTTGAGCGCATCGGTGAGATCAACAGCCAATGCATCGTTGTCCTGATTGTACGAATCATCGATGTCATTGTCCTGAGACTTGTCGTTGAGTGCATCAGCGACATCGAGACTGACATCCAGTTTGTTTGCATCTGTGACACTGTTGTCGGTTTTGTAAGCATCATTGATGCTGCTGTCATCAGCAGATTTGAGAGCATCCTCGAGGTTTACTTTCACAGTGGTTTCTTCGAGACCGCTATTGCATACATCATCGGTCTCGATAGCTGCAGCGGTGCCGGCAAAACCGAATGCGGCTACAACTGCGAGCGTTGTGATCATTGTTTTTTTCATCATTGTCTCCTGAAAGAGTTAGTGAATTGGTTGAAATGTGATTTACCGATCCCTTTTCTGGTAGATTCACTGCTGAGCTTTGCATCTTTTCTTTGTAGGTGAGTGCAGATTGCTTTCTGTTGAATCCTGCCGTCAAGAGCCCCGGCAATAATGGTATCATCAAGAATCGTGCCAGAAAATGGTGCGGCCCGGCAAACGCCTTTCAAATAGAAATTTGGCGGTTTCTGGGCGTGTGGTGTGGTGGAAGTGGGTGAGACGGATAAGAGACGGAAATTTGTCTCACGGCTCTCGGAGGTGTGTCACTTTGTGACGGGGAGGGCGTTCATGTGTTCAGAGATCTTGAATCCGCCTGAAAAGCGAAGTGTAGGGACTGGCGGGGAGTTTTTCTCCTGATGGAATGGCGACATGCTTTGCTACGATTTCAAGCATGCGGTCGTTGAGGTGTTCGGCGATCTGGAGCATGCGGGTGAGGTGGTGGCGGAGTTCGGTTATGATGAACTTTTCGGCGTGGTGTTTTTTCATTTTACCGAGAATTTCAGCCATCATGGGTGCGTCAATGTGTCGGGAGACCTCGGTGAAGTATTCGGGGGGGAGGTCGTTGGCATAGCTTGTGGCTTGGTCTACACCCATTTTGAGGCAGACGCCGGCGGCAATCTGGGGTTTGATGTGTTCTACCATCAGCGGTATGACCACGAAGTGGGGGATGTATTTGACAATCATGCTGATGGCATGGTAGAGCTCCTCAAAGCCTTCGGTTTTGGTGTCTACCACTTCACGCGTCCATGAGGCTATGGCTTCCTGCTGGTGTTCGTTCATTTGCTGTATTGTGAGGGGAACGGGTACTTCAGCCCATGCGAGGGAGTCGGTGATGGTAGCCATGCTGCGGTTTGGATTCAGGTGCGGAAACAGTCGGGGGCCATGGGCCCTTTTTTTATTGTACTCAAAAAAACAGGGAACCCGAAATAGTGAAATGCCGCATGTCTGCTTCTTGCGGAGTGTGGGGGCAAAACCCGATGCTTTGTCTATATTGGGGCGTTCCGCAACGCATGCGGTGTTGATTAAATTCCCTGGTAAAGGAGCATATGGTTTTACTGACGGTTGAGGGATTGAAAAAGCAGTACGGTCTGAAGCATCTGTTCTCGGATGTTTCGTTCGGCATTGACGATGGCGACAAGGTGGGTATCATCGGGGCGAACGGAAGCGGCAAGAGCACGCTTCTGAAGATTCTGG
Source organism: Chlorobium phaeovibrioides (assembly GCF_003968655.1). Lineage (GTDB taxonomy): Bacteria > Bacteroidota > Chlorobiia > Chlorobiales > Chlorobiaceae > Chlorobium > Chlorobium phaeovibrioides. The sequence goes on from NZ_RXYK01000013.1 coordinate 48,303, forward strand.
CCGGAGCTGAAACCCCGGACGGCGGACGGGTGATGATTGCCAACAAGAAGAAGATTTCCTATCTGCCGCAGGATTCGCCTTTCGACCCTGAGGACACTGTGCTGGAGGCTGTGATGCGTTCGAGCGACCGGGTGATGGACCTTATCCTTCAGTATGAGCTGGTGTGCGAGAAGCTTGAGCATCACCATAGTGAAGACCCATCATTGATAGATACCATGAGCGAGCTGGCTCATGAGATTGATGTGGCAGGAGGATGGGAGCTGGAGTCGAATGCGAAGGCTGTGCTTGGCCGTCTGGGGCTGTATGACCTGGGTGCTGAAATGGGAACTCTTTCGGGTGGGCAGCGCAAGCGGGTGGCTCTTGCCCATGCGCTTGTTGTGCCAAGCGATGCTCTCATTCTTGACGAGCCGACCAACCATCTTGATGCCGACAGTGTTGAGTGGCTTGAGCAGTACATCAAACGATATCAGGGGGCGGTTATTCTGATTACGCATGACCGTTATTTTCTTGACCGTGTGGCTATGCGCATGATTGAGCTGGACGGGAACACGGCCTCCATGTATACGGGTGGGTACTCCAGTTACTTGCAGCAGAAGGCGGTGGAGGAGGAGCAGGCGGTGCGTGATGAACGCAAACGGGAGGCATTGGTGAAGCAGGAGCTTGACTGGATGCGGAGTGGCTGCAAGGCTCGGACTACGAAGCAGAAGGCCCGGCTTCAGCGGGCTGAGGGTCTGGTGTATGCTCCGGTGAAGGAGAAGGAGCAGGCGCTTTCAATCGATTTTGGAGCTGACCGGCTTGGCGACCAGATCATCGAGTTTCATGATGTTTCGAAATCGTACGGTGAGAAAGTGCTTCTCAAGAAGTTTGAGTACCGTATCCGCAAGGGCGACCGGATTGGCATCATCGGCCCGAACGGGTCGGGAAAAACCACCTTGTTCGAGATGATTACCGGAAGGGTTCAGCCCGATAGTGGTGATATTGTTATCGGCAAGACGGTCAAAATCGGCTATTACGACCAGCAAAGCCGTGACCTTGATGAATCGAAACGGGTGATTGAGTTCATCCGTGATGAGGCGGAGCAGATAAAGACGAAGGATGGAACGGTGGTGTCGGCCGCTAAAATGCTTGAACGCTTTCTGTTTTCGGGTTCACAGCAGTATAACCCGGTTTCCACCCTTTCGGGTGGTGAGCGCCGCCGGCTTTATCTTCTTCGGTTGCTGATGAGTGCACCCAATGTGCTGCTGCTGGATGAGCCGACGAACGATCTTGATATTCCCACCCTCCGGGTGCTTGAGGATTATCTCGACAGTTATGCGGGCTGCCTTGTGGTGGTGAGCCATGACCGGTATTTTCTTGATCGCACGGTTGAGGATATTTTCGCCTGGGAGGATGGCGGTACCATCCGGCGCTATCCCGGCAATTACAGCGTTTATCTTGAATTGAAGGCTTCTGAAAAGCAGGAGAAACAGGAGAAGGAGAAGAGTGCAAAGAAAAAGCCTGTTGTTCCCGATAATGCCCGGCCGGCAGCACCTTCAACCAAACAGCGGAAACTGAGCGGGAAGGAGAAAAAGGAGCTTGAGCGGCTTGAACAGGCTATTGCCCTTGCCGAGGAACGGCAGAGCGCCATATCGGCTGAACTTGCTGCTGCAGGGAGCGACTTTGTTGTGGTGCAGCGGCTTGGCGATGAGCTGCAGGAACTTCAGAAGAGGCTGGAAGTTGATATGGCCCGCTGGTCGGAGCTTGCAGAGTTTGCCTGAACAGCAAGAGAGACTGGTTTCGTTATTATTTCCCGGGCTGGAAATCAGGATGTCCGGTCTGCCAGAGACCGAAACTGAGCACATCGGCCAGTGCTTCGAACTCTTTTGTTTTTGTGTTTCCCATTCCGTGGCCGGCGTCAACATCGGCAAAGAAAAGTACGGGTTTGCCTGAACTGCTTGCCTCCTGCAGCCGTGCGGCAAATTTTGCGGGCTGCCAGGCGCTGACTCTCGGATCATTCATCCCGGTTGTAACCAGTGCGGCGGGGTAGCGGGTGCCATCAGTAATCTGCAGATAGGGGTCCATGGCTATGAGCGCCATGCACTCTTCATGAATTGTAACGGTGCCGAATTCGGGGACATTGACCGGGCCGTTCGGCGTCTCCTCTCCGCGCAGTGGGTTCATTGCCCCTACCTGCGGAATGACGGCGGCAAACAGGTCGGGCCGCTCGTTCATGGCCATGCCCACAAGAATTCCGCCGGCGCTTGCCCCGTTGACTGCAATGTTTTCGGGACTGGTGTACCCGTTCTTCACAAGATACTCTGCACAGCCGATCAGGTCTTTCCAGCTGTTCGGCTTGGTTGTTTTCATGCCGTCGGTATGCCACTCATCCCCCCGTTCACCACCACCCCTTACATGGGCGATTGCCAGCACGCCACCATTGGCAGTCCACAGAAGCATTGAGGGGCTGAAAAAGGGGGTCAGTGATTTTCCATAGGCACCATATCCGTAGAGAAGAACCGGGTTTTTCCCGTTCTTTTTGAGTCCTTTCTTGTAAACCAGCGAGAGCGGGACCAGCATGCCGTCGTGAGATGGGGTCATGATCTCTTCAACCTTCAAATTCCGGTATTCGGGATAGCTGGCCGGAGATGAGATGGTTTCCACGCTGAATGTGTTGGCGTCCGGGTTGTAGCGGTATCGCCTGTAGTCGCTGCTCCATCCGGCTATGGTGACCCAGAGGTCCCGAAAGCGGGTTCCTTTTGAGGAGATGTATGCAGAACCGGCCTTGAAAGGGAGGGAGAGTTCAGTTGTGCTGCCGCTCGCGTCCTCTATTCTGAACAGCCTGGCATCAACTCCGTTCAGCGAGAAGGTGTAATACATTGCGTCACTGGTTAGTGCAAATGCATCAACCCGGCCTTCAGGCTGTTCGTCAACAACGGTTTCAGCGTTGCGGAAATCCGGGTTGGCAAGCTGTGTTTTCATGATCTTGAAGCGCGGGGCACCTTCCGGTGTTGAGAAGTACAGCTCCCCGTTTTTGACGGCGAAGTCGTGAATGTTGTCTTCCGGGGTTATCAGTGATTTCCATTTTGTGGACGGCGCGTTGAGCTCCCCGAGAGGGGCAACGAACACCCGCAGCCGTCTGTCTACGGTTGAAAGAAATCCGAAGAGAGAACCGCTCTCTTTGTCGTATATGACAGAGGGAATGTCTGCGCTGTCTATGTCGAGTTCCGGGTTTGCTGTGCGTGAGAAGATCTCTCTGTCTTCAGCGGGGTCTGTGCCAATGCGGTGCAGCCAGGTGCTGCTGTCGTATTGGGGATTTTCTTCAGGCCCGCTGACCGTGCGCATGCGGTTGTAGAGAAATGATTTGCCATCCTTTGTCCATGAGGGTGAGGCGAAGCGGCAGCGGTCGATGGTTTCGGAGTAAAGCTTGCCGGAGTCAACATCCATGATGAGGATGGAGTCGTCTTCGGAGCCGTTGGCTGAAACCGAAATAGCAAGGGTTTTCCCGTCGTCTGAGGGTGAGTGGCTGCTGACGACAAAGGTCGGGCCGTTTTCCTCTGAGAGTGATTCGGGGTCAAACAGAAGCGTTTCTTTCCCCTTGAAGCCGTTACGGAAAAAGAGTTTTCCTGTTTCGTCTTTAGGGGTTCGCTTGAGGTAGAAATACCGGTTGCTGTCGGTAATGGTGAGGCTGTAGGCTGTTGATTTTCTCCGGCCGTCGAACGAGGCCATCTTTTTCAGCAGCGTCTTCCTGCCCGGGATTGAGTTGAGTACGGTTCGGGCCTGGGCGGCCTGCTGTTCTATCCATGCAGCTACTTTCGGGTTGCCTAACTGCTCCAGTGACCGATAGGTGTCGGTTATTTGGGTTCCCCAGTATGTGTCCGTTACTGCACCCTCAGCAATGGAGTGCCTCTGCATCTGCAGGGGCTGTTGTTCGGCTATGGCCTGGCCGGCCGCGGCGGGAATGAAAAGGCAGCATAACAGCAGAACGGATCGGTATCGGATCATGATGGAGCGGTAGTACGGCAGTTTACAGAAAAACGGCACGGCAGTTTCCTGCCGGCCGTGTTGTTGAAGATATGCGTATAGCGTAACCGTTAACGCCAGCGGGGTCTATTGTCGTCCCGGTCACGGCGGTCATTTCTGCTGTCCCGGTCATTTTTGTCGCGTTTATCGCCCCGGTACCTGTCGTTGCTGATTGAACGGCTTCGTCGGTCATAATTTTCTGCACGGCGGTATTCAGTGTCACGGAATCTGCGGATGTCCTCATACCTGTGACGGGTGATTTTTGTTGGTACCCGACGGCTTTTTACCCTGTCCCATGGTCCGCTGTGATTTTTTGACCGGTACCAGCTACCTTCATTGTAAATATAGTAACGGTTGCCATAATAGATAACATCATATGGCGCTCCAACAGAGACATAAAACCCGAGGTCGGGGGTGTAGAGGAACCGGGGTTGCGACTCAATGACAAAATGGGCAGGACGGCGGCTGCTCTGAACGAGAACAGGGCGTTGGGGGCCTATATTGACATTCAGGTGTACTTCGGCGTTTGCCTGCGGGGCGTAGCTGCTGAGCGCAAACAGGGCAGCAGCGGCAAGGATTGTTGCTCTTTTTTTCATAATCTCACTTCCTTTGCTTCATGGTTATCAATTCATCATCATCACATTCATTCACGCCTATCTGTTGGCGCTCCTGTATATGACGCGGATTTTGTCGATTGCTTGCGCCATGTCAAGCGGAAGCGGTGCATGGAAGGAGATTGTCTCGCCTGTAGTGGGATGTTGAAAAGAGAGGGATTCGGCGTGAAGAGCCTGGCGGGGAAGAAGGTCAAGAAGGTTTCTGACGAAGCTTTCGCTTTTGGGGAAATCAAGGTTTCTGATTGAGGCTCCGCCATAGGTTGCGTCACCCAGAATCTGATGGCCGAGGTGCTGCATATGGGCTCGTATCTGGTGCGTGCGGCCGGTATGAAGGGTAAGGGAGAGAAGGGAAAACCAGTGCAGATCTTCTTCCAGGCGGTAGTCGGTTATGGCCGTTTTGCCCTCCTCCCCTTCATAGGGAAAGTTGGCCATAACCTTCCGGTCTTTTCTGGAGCGCCCGATATTGGTCCGTATCGTGCCCTCAGGGGTGGCGGGAACTCCCCAGACCAGTGCTTTGTAAGTTTTCACCACTTTCCGGTCGGCAAACTGCTTGGCCAGGCGGTGCAGGGCCGTCGGGTTTTTGGCTATGATGATGAGGCCGGAGGTGTCTTTGTCGAGGCGGTGGACAATTCCAGGGCGCAGTTCGCTTTCGTCAAGTGAACCGGCATTCTCACCGATATGGTGGAGGATTGCGTTGGCAAGTGTGCCGGTCCAGTTCCCGAACGCCGGATGCACCACCATTCCCGGTTCTTTGTTGATGATCATCAGCTCGCTGTCTTCATAGACAATGGCAATGGGTATGTCTTCCGGGGCGAGTTCTGGAGCAGGCGGCCGGAGGAAAGTCATCTCAATCAGGTCGCAGGATTTGATGCGGTAGTTTGATTTGATCACTTTATCGTTCACCAGAACGCGCCCGTCTTCAATGGCTTCCTGAACCTTGTTGCGTGTTGCATTTTCAACTTGTCGGGAGAGGTACTGGTCAATGCGCATCGGAATCTGCACCTTGCTTACCTGGAGTGTGATTTTTTTGGGTTCAGGACCCTCAATCTCACTTCCGTCTGATTGGGTATTGACTGGCTGATTTTGCATTTTTAAAGTACCTGCTCGAATTGGGTGAAATGAGCCGGAAGTATACTAAAACCTTGCCATATATCAGCCATGGATGCAATGAGTGAATCTTCAGTCACACAGTATGATCTTGCCCTCATCGGTTCAGGACCGGGGGGGAGCGAGGCGGCCATGCTTGGAGCCCGTGCGGGCCTGAGGGTCTGCATAATTGAAAAGGGCGCACCCGGAGGAGTCTGCGTCAACTGGGGATGCATTCCCACCAAGGCGCTGCTCAGAAGCGCTGAGATGTTTGATTCGCTCAAAAAGGGGGCCTCTTTCGGGGTTTCTGCTCCTGATGGCGCCTTTGATCTTGCTGCCGCAGTCAAACGCAGCCGCACCGTTGCAGGAAAGATGTCGAAAGGCGTTGCCTTTATGCTTCGCAAGGCTGGTGTGGAGTTTCTTCAGGGCGAGGCTGTATTCCGTTCCCCCACTGAAGTGGATATTGTTCGTGAGGGGAGCAGGATCGGCTCAGTGCATGCCAAACATTTTATTATAGCAACAGGAGGCCGTCCCCGAAGCATTCCGGGGATGGAGCCAGACCGTCGTCGGGTGATTACCAGCCGGGATGCGCTTGCCATGACTGCTCTGCCCGCTTCAATGCTTGTTCTTGGCGGAGGGGCAATCGGTGTGGAGCTGGCCTGGTTTTATGCGACTGCGGGTACGAAGGTGACTATTGTTGAAATGGCGGATAGACTGCTTCCTCAGGAAGATGGTGAAATTTCCGAAGCACTTCGCCGTTCCCTTGAGAAAACGGGCATCAGGGTGGCGACCGGGGCAAAGCTTGAGAATGTAGCCGTTCAGGATGACGGGGTTTCTGCGGCGCTGTTGATTGAGGGTAAAGAGGATGAGCGGGTTACTGCAGAGCAATTGCTTGTGGCTGTGGGGGTTGGCGGCAATACGGAAGGTATTGGCCTTGAGGCTGCTGGCGTTTGTGTTGAACGGGGTTTTGTTGTAACTGATGCTTCATGCAGAACTTCGGCACCAGGCATATACGCCATCGGCGATGTCAGGGGGGGGATGCTTCTTGCCCACAAGGCATCTGCCGAGGCGGAGATTGCCGTGAAAACGATACTTGGTGAAAAGAGCGCTCCGCTTCACGACAGCCATATTCCCCGCTGTGTGTATGCTGAACCCTCAATTGCCAGCATTGGTCTTTCTGAAGAGCAGGCCCTTCAAGAGGGAGTTGCTGTTCATATAGGTCGCTCTGCGTTTGCTGCATCGGGCAAGGCCAATGCTTATGGTAGTCTTGAGGGGATGGTGAAGCTTCTTTTCAGTGCAGAGGATGGCCGAATGCTTGGAGGACACTGTATTGGTCATGGGGCTGTGGAGCTGATCGGCGAGCTTGCTCTCGCACTCTCTTTCTCGGCAACAGCCGGGCAGCTCACAAGTGTTGTTCATGCGCATCCAACCCTCTCGGAATCCATAAGGGAAGCCGCTATGCAGGTTTCGTGAGGGTAGCGGGGGAGGCTCGGTGAAAAGCATTTTCGATTGTCTCTGTAAATGCATAAATTCAAGGCTTATCATTGCAACTCATTAAAAACAGTAAGCCTTTTCCTGTGAACGATTTCTCGTGGAACGGGGCGGGGTTATCAACCAAATGATCAATTATGACTCAGACTGAATCATCTGCCAGAAAACCTGCTGCAAAGAAACCGGTTGCCAGAAAAACAACAGCAGCAAAGGCTGGTTCAAGCGTGGCAAAGGCGGCTCCTGCCAAGGCAGCAGCGGCATCTGCCAAAAAGAAATCCGGTCTTGCTTTCCCTTTTACCGCTATTGTCGGTCAGGAGGAAATGAAGCTCAGTCTGATTCTCAACATCATTGATCCCCGTATCGGCGGCGTTCTTGTCATGGGGCACCGCGGAACAGGAAAAAGTACCACGGTCAGGGCACTTGCAGAGGTGCTTCCTATGATTGACCGCGTGAAGGATGATATTTATAACCGTACCACCGAGCAGTATCTGGAAGGCGAGGCGGATAAAAAAGGTGCTGTGAAGATTGATCCGGCATCTGTCAAGCTGGAAAAAATTCCGGTTCCTGTGGTTGACCTTCCGCTTGGCGCAACAGAGGATCGTGTTTGCGGTACCATTGACATTGAACAGGCTCTGACGAGCGGCGTGAAGGCTTTTGAGCCGGGACTTCTTGCTCAGGCCAACAGGGGATTCCTCTATATTGACGAGGTCAACCTTCTTGATGACCATCTTGTTGATGTGCTTCTTGATGTGGCTGCCAGCGGAAAGAATGTGGTTGAGCGCGAGGGTATCAGCATCCGCCACCCGGCCCGTTTCGTTCTGGTCGGTTCAGGAAACCCTGAAGAGGGCGAGCTTCGCCCGCAGCTGCTTGACCGTTTCGGTCTTCATGCACGCATCATCACCATCAATGATGTGGCAAAGCGCGTTGACATCGTCAAACGCCGTCGTGATTTCGATGAGGATCCTGAAGCGTTCATGAAAAAGTTTAATAACGAACAGGTCAAGCTCCAGAAGAAAATTCAGAAGGCCAAGACGCTGCTTCCTTCCGTGAGCATGAGTGATGAGGTGCTGACCGATATTGCAAAACTCTGCATGAACCTCGGTATTGATGGCCATCGCGGTGAATTGACCATTACCAGGACTGCGCATGCACATGCTGCGTTCATGGGCCAGAAAGAGGTGACCATGAAGCATGTCAAGGATGTTGCGGGCCTGTGCCTGCGCCACCGTCTGCGGAAGGATCCGCTTGAAACGCTTGATGCCGGTGAAAAAATTGAACGCGAACTTGCCAAAGTCCTTGGAGAAGCAGAAGCAGTATAAATGATAGCATTTACCGATATTGTTGGAATGGATCTGGCCAAGAAGGCGCTCATGCTTCTGGCCATTGATCCGGCTCTTGGCGGTGTTGTCATTCCCTCGGCCGTAGGGTCGGGCAAGTCAACTCTTGCCAGAGCGTTTGCCGGTATTCTTCCCGAGGGGACACCCTTTGTGGAACTGCCACTGAATGTCACTGAAGATCGTCTCATTGGAGGCGTCGACCTTGAAGCGACCCTTGCTTCAGGAGTACGGGTTGTTCAGCACGGTGTGCTTTCAAAAGCTGACGGGGGAGTGCTCTATGTGGACTCGCTCAGCCTGCTTGACAGCTCGGCCATTTCACACATCATGGATGCCATGTCGCGTGGCGAGGTGCTTGTTGAGCGGGAAGGGCTCAGTGAGGTGCATCCTGCCGACTTCATGCTGGTAGGCACATACGACCCCACAGACGGGGAAGTCCGTATGGGCTTGCTTGACCGCATAGGCATTATTGTTCCCTTTACCGCACAGAACGATTACCGTGCCCGCAAGGAGGTGGTCAATATTGTCACCGGGAGCAGGGACCCTGAAGATGTGCGTGACGAACTGCGGATGATGGCCGGATTTCTTGACGCAGCCCGAGAAATGCTGCCGAAGGTCGGCATTACTCCCGAACAGGTTCAGGCACTGATCCAGACAGCCATCAGCCTTGGTGTTGAGGGAAACCGTGTGGATGTGTTCACTGTGCGTGCCGCTCTTGCCAGCGCAGCCCTTAACCAGCGCAGCGATGTTGATGATGAGGATATGAAGCTTGCAATCAAGCTGGTTCTCATTCCCCGTGCCACACGCATGCCGGAACGCGAGGAGTCAGCAGAAGATATGCCGCCGCCCGAAGAGGAGCCGCCGCCGCCGGATGAGGAGTCGGAAGAGGAGGATGATTCCCAACAGCCTGATTCTCCGGATGCAGATGCAGAGGAGGAGCAGGAGGAGACCCCGGATATGATTGAGGAGCTCATGATGGAGGCTATCGAGACCGAGCTTCCCGACAACATCCTGAACATTTCGCTTGCTTCGAAAAAGAAAAGCACCTCGGGGAGCCGTGGTGAAGCGCTCAACAACAAGCGGGGCCGTTTTGTGCGTGCCCAGCCCGGTGAGATGCGCAGCGGCAAGGTTGCCCTTATTCCAACTCTTATTTCAGCTGCCCCCTGGCAGGAAGCTCGCAAGCGCGACCAGAAGATGGCCGGTCGCCAGAAAACGGCACTGCTCATCAGCAAGGATGATGTCAAGATCAAGCGGTTCCGCGACAAGTCCGGTACGCTCTTCATCTTCATGGTGGATGCTTCCGGTTCAATGGCGCTCAACCGCATGCGTCAGGCAAAGGGTGCTGTTGCCAGCCTCCTTCAGAACGCCTATGTGCATCGTGACCAGGTTGCTCTCATATCATTCCGCGGCAAGCAGGCCCAGGTGCTGCTTCCCCCGTCACAGAGCGTTGACCGTGCCAAACGAGAGCTTGATGTTCTTCCTACAGGAGGTGGAACGCCATTGGCCTCAGCTCTCTACCTTGGTTGGGAAACCGCAAAGCAGGCCCGTACCAAAGGTATCACGCAGGTTATGTTCGTGCTGATCACTGATGGCCGGGGTAATATCGGTCTCCAGTCATCTTTTGACCCCAATGCTGAAAAGCCTTCAAAAGAAGAGCTGGAAAAGGAGATTGAAGCCCTGTCGCTATCCATTCAGGCTGACGGCGTTGCGGCTACAGTGATTGATACCCAGATGAACTATCTCTCCCGGGGTGAAGCACCCAAGCTTGCCCAGCATCTTGGTGGCCGTTATCTCTACCTGCCCAATGCCAAGGCAGAGCAGATTGTTGATGCTGCACTCAGCTTTTAATCTTACTGTCACTGTTCCGGCTGATGTGCCGGGACAGTAATGTTGTGCGGTTATGCAATAAATCCCATACCGAATCTACACGACGATGTCAACTCCCCGTAAAATAGCAGCCATTGTAGGCCTTGAGCAGTACAACGCAGGCCTCTGGAAAAAGATCAAAGGTCTTCTCAAGGATGACGCCGAACTGAGCCAGTGGAGCGATGTTGATCTTGAAAAGCAGAACCCCGACGCCGCAACGGCAATTGCAGAGGCGGACTGCATTTTCATGAGCATGATTCAGTTCAAGGACCAGGTTGACTGGTTCCGTGAGCAGCTTGCAGCCGGCACGCCCAATAAGACTGTGTTTGTGTTTGAGTCGATGCCTGAGGCCATGTCGCTTACCAAAGTTGGCGGCTACGAGGTTGGTGATGGGAAGGCAGGCATGCCGGATATGGTGAAGAAGATTGCCAAAATGCTTGTGAAGGGGCGTGACGAAGACGCCATGTACGGGTACATGAAGCTGATGAAGATCATGCGTACCATTCTTCCGCTTGTCCCTAAAAAGGCGAAAGACTTCAAGAACTGGCTTTTAGTGTACTCTTATTGGATGCAGCCGACTCCTGAGAACATCGCCAACATGTTTCGTCTCATCCTGCGCGAGTATTTTAACGAACCGGTAACGGTCGGTGATATTGTTGATGTCCCCAACATGGGATTGTACCACCCTGATGCCCCTGCCTACTTTACGGATGTGAAAAGCTTCAAGAGCTGGTCGAAAAAACGGGGGGTGAATTTCGACAAGGAGCAGAAAATAGGGCTTCTCTTTTTCCGCAAGCATCTCATACAGGAAAAAACCTATATCGACAACACCATCCGTGAACTTGAACGGCAGGGGATCAATGTGTTTCCTGCATTTGTGATGGGCGTTGAAGGCCATGTGCTGCTTCGCGACTGGCTGTTGAAGGAAAACCTTGACCTCCTCATCAATATGATGGGGTTTGGCCTTGTTGGAGGCCCTGCCGGCTCCACCAAGCCGGGCATTGCCGCTGCAGCGCGTGAAGAGATCATGGCAAAGCTTGATGCCCCGTATATTGTTGCCCAGCCGCTTCTTACACAGGAGTTCCATTCATGGAAGGAGCTTGGTGTTTCACCCATGCAGGTGACATTCACCTACTCCATACCGGAGATGGATGGCGCCGTGTGCCCCGTTGTTCTGGGTGCCTTGAAGGACGGTAAGGTAGAGACTGTTCCTGAGCGCCTTGAGCGTCTCTCAGGTCTGGTAAAGCAGTGGCTCCGCCTTCGTGCCGCAGCCAACCGCGACAAGAAACTTGCACTCATTGTTTACGACTATCCTCCCGGACTTGGTAAAAAAGCCAGTGCTGCTCTGCTTGATGTTCCCAAAACGCTCTTTTCTGTTCTGCACCGGCTGAAGAAAGAGGGGTACTCGGTTGGTGAGCTGCCTTCAAGTGCCGAAGAGCTCTTCAAGGCGCTTGACCGCGCTACTGATATTCAGGTGCAGGGAAACAAGCCTGACGCACTCAAAATCACCTACGATACATTCAAAAAACTCACCACATCTGGCGAACGGGAGCGGATAGAAGATCGGTGGCAGGGATTTCCCGGTGAGATTGTGCCTATCGGAACAGATGAGCTCTTTATCGGCGGCATACAGTTTGGCAACATCTTCATCGGTGTTCAGCCGCGCATCGGTGTTCAGGGCGACCCAATGCGCCTGCTGTTCGACAAGTCGAACACACCGCATCATCAGTACATCGCCTTCTATCGCTGGATAAGCCGTGAATTCGGTGCCCATGCCATGGTTCATATCGGCATGCATGGTTCGGCCGAGTGGATGCCCGGCCTGCAGACAGGACTGACCGGCGAGTGCTGGCCTGACGCCCTGCTTGGTGAGGTCCCTCATGTCTACATCTATCCGGTCAACAACCCGAGCGAGTCGAGCATTGCCAAACGGCGCGGGCTGGCCACAATGGTTTCGCATGTGGTGCCTCCGCTCTCACGCGCGGGGCTCTACAAGGAACTTCCTGCGCTCAAGGATCTGCTTGTTGATTACAGGGAACGGAACCCTTCGGGAGCAGTTGCTGGAGAAGACGCCGCCGGCGTTGAAGAGGCAATCATGGAGAAGGCTGAGCTGCTGAACCTGACGGACGACTGCCCGCGTATTGAGGGTGAGGCGTTCGGTGAGTTTGTGAGCCGCCTGTACATCTATATGAGTGAACTGGAAAACCGGTTGATTTCAAACTCATTGCATGTGTTCGGTGAAGCAAGTCCTGTTGACTCGCAGATCGTCACCATCACCGAGACCCTGAAGAACCGCACTGAGGGCGGCCGCACTCTGCCATCCATGCTGATGGAGGCTTCAGGCCGCAACGGAAAGTTCGGGAGCTATGAAGAGCTTGCCGCTATGGCACGAAAGGGTGATGAGGAGGCTATCGGGCTTCGGGAATGGGTGGAGCAGGCTGCAAAAGATTTTGTGGAGCTCTCCCTGCTTGAGCGGAAGCATCCCGCCACCGCTTTCTCTACCGTCACTGGTGGAGCGAAAATATCGGCTGAAGACCAGCCTGTCGTCATGAAGCTCATCAATGAAGGGGGTCAGCTGCTTAAGGCCTTGCGCGACAATACCGGAGAGATGGAGTCGTTCATCAAGGTGCTTGAGGGTCGCTATATCCCTTCAGGGCCCGGCGGCGATCTTGTCCGTGACGGTATCAATGTGCTGCCTTCCGGCCGAAACATCCATTCTATTGACCCATGGAGAATCCCGTCCGAAATGGCGTTCAAACGCGGGACTCTCATTGCCGACAAGCTGGTAGAAAAGCATTTGGCTGAAAACGAGGGAAACTACCCTGAAACAATAGCCCAGGTGCTCTGGGGGCTTGATACCATCAAGACCAAAGGCGAAGCGGTTGCCGTTGTCATACGGCTGATGGGCGGAGAGCCCTCCTATGACGCATTTGGCAAAATCAGCCATTACCAGCTGGTGCCGCTTGAAAAGCTTGGTCGCCCGCGCATTGATGTGCTGATGCAGCTCAGCCCGATATTCCGAGACGCATTCGGCCTTCTGATGGACCAGCTCGACCGTCTGGTGAAAGATGCGGCAAAAGCCGATGAGCCCGAAGAGATGAACTCCATCAGAAAGCATGTCAATGAGGCTCTCGCCACTGGTGCTTCTTTTGAGGGGGCAACTGCCCGGCAGTTCACCCAGTCGCCGGGGGCTTATGGTACCTATGTGGACGACATGATTGAGGACTCTGCCTGGGAGTCGGAGGATGACCTCGACGACCTCTTTATCCGCCGCAACAGCAGCGCATACGGCGGTGAGAGGAAAGGGGAGAAAGAAACCGATATTCTTAAAAGTCTTCTCGGTTCAGTCGACCGTGTTGTGCACCAGGTTGATTCCACCGAGTTCGGTATTTCTGACATTGACCATTATTTCTCCTCGTCGGGCTCACTGCAGCTTGCTGCCAAGCGCCGCAACACCCGTACCGGAGACAATATCAAGCTGAACTATGTGGAGTCGTTCACCTCCGACATCAAGGTGGATGATGCTGAAAAATCGTTGCGGGTGGAGTACCGTTCAAAGCTGCTCAACCCGAAATGGTTTGAGGGAATGCTCAACCACGGCCATAGCGGAGCGACTGAAATCAGCAACCGTGTCACCTACATGCTTGGATGGGATGCAGTGACCAAGAGCGTTGATGACTGGGTTTACAAAAAGACCGCTGAGACCTACGCTCTCGACCCTGAAATGCGCGAGCGTCTCGCCAAGGTCAACCCTCAGGCAATCAAGAACATTGTTGGAAGAATGCTTGAAGCACACGGTCGCGGTATGTGGAAGGCTGAAGAGGATACCATCAATGAGCTGCAGGAAATCTATGCCGACCTTGAAGATCGTCTTGAAGGGATGAACGAAGACGAGTAGCAGGGGAGAGAGGTTTTTTTTGAACAACTGGAAAGGGCGCCTCCGAAGGGCGCCCTTTCCAGTCTTTATGGGGAGACCCCTTAGGTAGCTGTTGAGTAGTTTGGAGCCTCTTTGGTGATTTTAACATCATGCGGATGGCTTTCACGCAGTCCGGCAGAGGTGATGCGCACAAACTCCGTTTTCTGCTTCAGATCTTCAATGCTGCCCACACCGCAATATCCCATTGCCGATTTCAGCCCGCCAATCAGCTGATAGACCACTTCGTCAAGCTTTCCTTTTGAGGGAATACGCCCTTCAATGCCTTCAGGGACATACTTTTTTGATTCGCTTGAGGCGTCCTGGAAATAGCGGTCGCTGCTTCCTTCAGGTTCCGACATGGCGCCCAGAGAGCCCATGCCGCGGTATGTCTTGAAACGGCGTCCTTCATAGAGAATGGTTTCGCCCGGGCTTTCATCCGTACCGGCGAATATGCTGCCCATCATCACAGAATCAGCTCCTGCTGCAAGAGCTTTGGCGATGTCACCGCTGAACTTGATGCCACCGTCCGCAATGATCGGGGTACCTGTTTTTGCTGCTTCAGCAGCGCAATTGATGATTGCAGTCAGCTGCGGCATGCCGACACCCGCAACAATACGGGTGGTGCAGATGCTTCCCGGTCCGATTCCAACCTTCACCGCATCGGCTCCAACAGCAATAAGATCCCTGACTGCGCTGGCAGTGGCAACATTGCCGGCTATAACCTGAAGTTCAGGATATGCTTTTTTAACCGCACTCACCGTATCAAGCACGGCCTGGCTGTGGCCATGTGCAGTATCAACGGCAATGGCGTCGACGCCTGCCTCCATAAGCGCTTTGACCCGGTCAAGCGTATTTGCCTTGATGCCGACAGCAGCACCCACCATCAATCGGCCCTGGCTGTCTTTGCATGCATCGGGGAACTGCTTGCGTGTCTGGATGTCCTTGAATGTGATCAGCCCTTTCAGGTTGCCCTCATTGTCAGTAATCAGCAGTTTCTCAATCTTGTTTGAAAGAAGCGTGTGCTCAGCCTCTTCAAGCCCTACATCCTCACGGGCCGTTATGAGATTCGAGCTTGTCATGATGTTGGCGATTTTCGCCTCAGGGGCCGGTTTCATGCGAAGGTCGCGGTTGGTCACAATGCCCTTCAGCTTCATTTTCCCCTCGTCACCCGATTTAGGCCTTTCCACAACAGGAATACCGGAAATGGAGTGGCGGAGCATAAGATCAATGGCGTCCTGCATGGTTGCATCTTCATACAGAATGAACGGATTGCGGATAATGCCGCTCTCAAACCGTTTCACTTTGGCAACTTCACGGGCCTGCTGTTCGACGGACAGGTTCTTGTGAATGAACCCGAACCCGCCCGAACGGGCCAGCGCAATAGCCAGACCGGCTTCGGTAACCGTATCCATTGCGGCGCTTACCAGAGGTATCCGCAGGGAAATCGTCTTGGTCAGCCGGGTGGAAACATTGGTTTCTTTCGGCAGAATATTGGAATATGCGGGAACAAGAAGAACATCATCAAATGTCAATGCCTCATTAATAATTTTGGTCATAGCCATCTCTGGTTGAATGATTTGTGGTCAAAGAGTTGAGCCAATTTACAAAAAGTGTCAATAGAATGGCAATCCACATGAACGAAACCTTTTGAAAAATCAATTTAGAGTGTAAATTAAAGGCCAATTAATTACACGGAGAGGTCGCATAGTGGTCTAGTGCGCTCGCCTGGAAAGCGGGTAGGGTGTAACAGCCCTCGAGGGTTCGAATCCCTCCCTCTCCGCCAAATCGTCTTTAACGACGCGATTGCTGCGTTGGGCGGTGCTCAGAATCCTCGCGTACTCTCAGTACGCTCCGGTTCTTCCGCTCCGTCCGCCTTGCACTCACATCGTTCAACACAATTTGATCTGTGCGCCAAGGGTATCTGGGCGGGATGAGAACAGTCCGCTCCGTCTGCCCCTTACTCACATCGCTTAACACGATTTCATGGGTGGATGAAGAGTGCCGGGAGTGATGAAAAATAGTTTTATGGTGGACAATTGTTCCGGATTCACTATCTTTGCATCCAGTTCTTTACATAAGGAGGATTAGTCTAATTGGTAAGGCAGCAGTCTTGAAAACTGCCGGGTTAACACCCTTGGGGGTTCGAGTCCCTCATCCTCCGCACCAAAACCTGGAGAGGTGGCCGAGCGGCTGAAGGCACCGGTTTGCTAAACCGACGTAGTTCGTAAAGGGCTACCGAGGGTTCGAATCCCTCCCTCTCCGCAGATGAAAAAAAGCTTCCAGCATACAGGAGGCTTTTTCTGTTATTGAGCTTTGAAATGTGGAACGGGAGGGATTTGAACCCGAAGAGAGGGTTCGAAAACGGCCAGAGGCCGTTTCGACAGAGCCCGAAGCGGCTCTGCCCCAAAGGGGTGGAGGCCCGAAGGCCGGAATCAATCCCTCCCTCTCCGCAGATGATAAAAAGCTTCCAGCATACAGGAGGCTTTTTCTGTTATTGAGCTTCGAAATGTGGAACGGGAGGGATTTGAACCCGAAGAGAGGGTTCGAAAACGGCCAGAGGCCGTTTCCAGAGAGCGCGAAGCGGCTCTGCCCCGAAGGTTCATTCAACAACAATCGTACAATTGCATGCAGAACCCCTGGCTGAATATCCCCCTCTCGGAGTATGAATCACACATGGCGCTGCCAAGGGTTGACCAGGCCGCAATGACGGCAACCGAGTTTGCTGCTGCCTTGTCTCTTTTCACTCCAGAGTCGGTGGCTGTTATTGGGTGTGCCGGCGGCAACGGGTTTGATGCCATTCCCGCCTCAACCTTGCGGGTTGTTGGTGTGGATATCAATCCGGATTATGTATCCTTAACGGCGGAGCGTTATATGGGGCGTATTTCCGGCCTTGAGTTCCATGTAGCCGACATTCAGTCCGATGTTCTCCCGTTCACCCCGGTTGATCTCATTTATGCATCTTTGGTGTTCGAGTATGTTGCCCTTGCCGAATCACTGGAAAATCTGGCCCGTGTTTGTCGTCCGGGAGGTCATCTGGTCACCCTTTTGCAACTGCCATCGGCCACTATGGAGGCCCTTACGCCCTCACCTTACGGCAGCATACAGCTGCTTACTCCGCTCATGCGGCTTGTCCCGCCATCCGAACTTGCCTCGTTGGCAGAATCTGTCGGTTTTCAGTTGGAGTCCAGCAAAACCGTGACGATCAAATCGGGTAAATCGTTCGTCATTCAGGCTTATTGCCGCCTATAGGGGCTGGTGCCGATTGCCATGAGTATGCGTTCCGGAATTCCAGTAACGCCGGTAGCCCCTTTTTAGCGGGAGCTATTTGTTTTCATTTTTCATGGCTGTAAGTTTACATATTGACAATGCAGTCCCATGAACATCTCTTTCCGCCATACCCTCATCGGTACCATCGGCATCGCCGAGGAAAACGGGTTCATCACCAATCTTTTTTTTGAAGGTGAGTTGCCTGTTCCTGAACCACCCGCAGAGGCTCCGCCACTTACCTGTGAAGCGTTTCGGCAGCTTGATGCATATCTTGATGGAGAGTTACAAACCCTTTCACTTCCTCTCGCACCCCATCCCACTGTGTTTGCCGGCCATGTCCGTCAGGGGTTGCTGGAGATACCCTATGGCTCCACTGCGTCCTATGCTGCCGTTGCTGAAGCCATCGGAGCTTCCTCTGCAGCAAGAGCTGTGGGCACGGCCTGCAGCCGTAATCCGCTGCCCATTTTTATTCCATGCCACAGGGTTGTTCAATCCAGCGGCAGGTTCGGCGGGTATCGCGGAGGAGGTGCGCTGAAAGCAGCACTTATTCAATTGGAAAGTGAGAGTGGGGGAGGGAACTCATTTCGATGGTAGTTATTCACGATATTCAACAACGTTATATAGTGCTTGTACTCAAATGGGCACGATTCATAATATCCTGTTGTAATATTAAAGGGAGTC
>NZ_RXYK01000014.1 GCF_003968655.1 Chlorobium phaeovibrioides
AAAAGCACCTGCAGAAGGAGAGCGGCTGCAGCATTCATGAGACTGAGGCGTGCATGGCCGGTCATGGCCAGCAGGGTTGCTGCCATCCCGAAAAAAGCTTGCAGCAGAGCGGCGCCCGAAAGCAGTACAAGTGCCGGAGCGGCCTTCGAAAAAGAGCTTCCGAACACCGCCATCACAGGACCGGGAAGCAGGGCAAACAACAGCAGCAGCGGAATGGCTAATGTCAGAACCCACCTGCTCAGAAGCCGGTAGACCCGTCCAGCCTCCTCCATCCTGCCGGCCGCATGAAGCTCGGCAAAAACAGGGGCGGCCATTCCGGCAAAGGCGACCAGCACCGCGCGGATAAGGCCGGCTGTGCGTGCTGCAGGATGATAGAGGCCAACGGTTGCCGGATCAGTCAGCATCCCGAGCATCATCACATCAAGCCAGTGCATGCTCATACTGATGAACGATACCGCCATGAAAGGCAGGGCATAGAAAAGCACAGGCCGCTCAACTGCACCATTCCACCCAACCTCCGGAAGCATACCGGCAACAGGAAAAAGGCGCGGGCGTATCCAGAAATACGAAATCACGGCCGACAGCGCGAAGGGGAACAGGAGCGCAGCCTCACTGCCGAAAGCCATGGAAAACAGCAGGGTAAAGAATAGCAGCAGTATCGGATTGAGAGCCTGTGTGGCAATGATTTTAGGACGGATGTTGCCGCATGCCTGCATGGCATTGCCATAAAGCATCGAAGCAACATTGAAGGGAATGGCCGCAGCATAACAGGCAACTGCGAGTTGCAGCAGACGGCCGCCGTGAAGCGCCGCCGCCACCGGAGCGGAAAAAAGCTCAAGAAGAAGAAAAATGGCGATCGAGAGCCAGAGCGCCATTTTCACGACAGAGCCTATCAGCTCCGTCCGCCGCACGGGATCATGGCGGGCAGCAGGAACGAAACGAAGAAGCGCCGAATCAAGCCCCGCCATTGCTGCCACCTCTGCAATCTGAACAACGGCAATGGCAAGCGCATAGGTGCCGAGAGCATCAGCGCCGAGCAGCCGTGCAACCACAAGGCTATAGAGAAATCGCGCCACCTGGCCGACAAAAAATCCGCCCAGTGAAAACCCTGCACCGGCTGCTATCGATACATTCCGGTTCATGATCCCTCCTCCTGCAATGCCCGATGAAGCTCAGCAACCATTGCAGCAGCAAGAGCATCCCAGCTGTGCTGCCGGGCGAACGCCCTTCGCTCATCACTCCTTCTGTCAGCCAGTGCTTCGGGAACCATTTCCACAAACTCCTCTTCCGTATCGGCTACTGCAGCAACAGTGCGCGCCCTTTCAACAGCTTCGCAGTAGTTGAGGGCAAGCACCGGAACTCCGGCAGCGGCATATTCATACAGCTTGTTCGGATCCGAAGCCCGTTTAAGCGGGCTCCGCTGCATCGGCATCAGCGCAAGAGAAAAATGCTGTACCCAGCAAGGAACCTCGTCGTAGGGCACCAGACCGCAGTAACGGACATTGGGAAGTGCGCGAAGCTCCCGCTGCCTCTCCCACCAGCCGTGTTCATAGGCCGGCCCCACCAGAACAATGCTGAACCCGGGCCACCGCCCGGCCACACGAACCAGGAGTGGCACATCAAGCCAGTCCATCGCCCCAAGATATCCAAGAACCGTTCCACCAGCTTCACGAAGCGGAAGGGGTACATCACAGCGCGGCCCGGCAAACCGTTCATACTCAACCCCGTTACCAAGAGGAACCACACGAACGGCCGGAGGTGGCGCAATGCGCTCACTCAATTCACTGCTGACGCTGAACATCAGTTTCGCCCTCCGCAGCCATGCAGCCCGGTACCCCGCAAGCCAGGGCGGTGAACCGGGAAAGGCCAGATGATCGTCATTGGCATCATAGAAACCAAGCCGGGCAGGCAGCCGGGCAGCAACCGGCCCCCAATAAACATTGCTGAGACCGATAACCCGGTCGCCTCCCCAAAACCCGAGAACAAGGGTCCAAAACAACATCATCGCCACTCCGGGAATACCCAGAAAAAAACGCACTGCAGGAATATTGAGCAGGCGGCCGAAAGCAAAAGGAACCCGTTTCAGGAAAGGGACTGTCACCACAAGCACCCTTCCACGGCGGACCGGCATCCAGTGATGTTTGCGGCCAAGGGTAAAGGGCTCAATAAAGAGAATATCCCAGCTGTCGGGAAAACGGGCGAGAAGGCGCTGTTTGCGGGTAGAAAGAAAATCCCACTGCACCTCCGAAAACCAGACCAGCCGCTGCTTACCCTCCGGCATTCTCACCTCCCCTGTCAACCCTCAGCTCATAGATCTGCACCTTTTCAAACAGCAGACGGAGAAATGGCTTCACCCCGCTCAAGTAAAACAGAGGACGGCGGATGCGGAACTCTGCACTTCTCTGCACCCTGAAGCCCGCCCTCCCGAAAAGGGCGCGCGCCTCACTCTCCCCCATCTCATGAAAATGATCAGGGCTCCGGAGCATGGCCGGACGGCTGAGAGGCATAGAAACAAAAAGCCGCGCTTCGGGTCCCGAAAGTACCCTGCGCACCTCAAGAAGCAGGTGAAGCGGATTGTAGAGATGCTCAAGCACCTCCATGGCACACACTACGCTGTATGAGCCCTGCAGAGACTCCACATCAAGGTCAACTGTACTGTTGACGAAACAGCACCCGAAGAGCTCCTCTATCATTCCCGTCAAAGGAGTCCGCTCCCCGAGATCAAGCCCTTTATCAATCGAGCGGCCCGAAATCCCGGAATCGGCCATAAAAGCAATGCTCTTCTGCCATCTGAGAGGATGCGCAGCCTCATTAAGATAGTCACCATCCACAGCATTCCTGTAACCGCTCATGCGCTCTCCTCCCGGCGAAGCCTCGAAAAAAACATCCCCGCAGCAGCCGGAACCAGACGAAGCGGCAACAGCAACAGAAACAGCGGCACCGAGAATGGAGTGCCGTGCTTCTGGAGCAACCGGACGGTTGAGGCGGTTCGTAACCATAGCTTCCGCAAAAGTCGCCCCTCAAAAGCCCCTGAAACCCGGTGCCAAACCATTGAAGAGGGAACGAACACAATCCGAAGCCCCATCGCCCGGAGGCGAAGGGAAAGATCGACATCCTCGGCGTACATACCGAATGCTTCATCAAAACCACCCAGAGCCCTGACAACACCAACCCGCAGACCAACGCAGCACCCCGTCGCATATCCGGTTGTGCCTGGCCGGCTGAACCGGGGGCCGTCATGGCGGCGCAGCCCCACATGACGCACAAGGCCCGAACGGAGACTCACTTCCCCGCCAGCATACCATATCAGTGAAGGATTGGCCATATAGAAAATTTTCGGTACAACTGCACCTGCCCCGCCCTCACCACGAAGAACCGTAAGCAACGGAAGTGCGAACCCGGAATCAACAACAGTATCGTTGTTCAAAAACAGCACCTCGTCCGCACCCATCTCCTCAGCACGCCGGAACCCGGCGTTGTTGCCTCCCCCATAGCCAAGATTGGAGGGAAGCTCCAGAATTTCAGCATCAGGATGCTCTCTACGGATACGACCAGCCGAACCATCACTGGAGCCATTGTCGACCACCAGCACACGGAAAGAAGTTTCGAGCGCAGCTGCATCAAGTGAATGGAGGCACCGGATGGTATCATCGGCGCCATTCCAATTCAGCACCACCACGACGAGCCCCCCCCTCACTCCTCACCTCCCGCGAGCCGCCGGAGAAAGGCCCCTGCCTGTGAACCGAATTCCCGCCACCCCTCATCCGCCACGCCCTGCTGCGAAACGGAAACAACGCCCTCCTGCTCCCGCATAAACAGTTCCGTGACAGCCTCCGCAATGGCAGGAGCAGTACACTCCGCAGCAACAACACCGTCATGGCGGGAGGAAACAGCATCGGGAAGGGAACCGGCAGGTGTTACAACAAGAGGAACACCGTAACCTTTGGCAAGCTGTGCAACACCCGACTGGGTCGCACTCCTGTATGGCAGTACACAGCAGTCTGCCGCAGCAAAAAGGGAGGCCGTTTGCCCGGCCGAAACAAAGCCGGGAAGGAATATCACCCTGTCGCTGATGCCAAGTCCTTCAGCAAGCAGCCGGTATCCGTCGGGATGCTCATAAAACTCTCCAGCCACAACAAGACGCACCGAGGGAAAAGAGGATTGAAGCTCCCCCAGAGCCTGCAAAAGAAGATCGAGCCCCTTGTAATGGCGGACAAACCCGAAAAACAGAAGAACCCGATCCTCCAGGCAAAGGCCAAGTTCATGACGGGCACTTTCCCGCGGAGGAAGGGCAACTTCAGGCGGATAGAGCGGATGGGTGAGCGGCAGCAGAGGAACCGAAGGCATTGCGGCCGCGGCCTCCCGTGAAACCGTGTCCGAAAGGGTAATGGCCCCCTCAAGCGTACGGGCGAGCAGGCGGCGCATCACGGGCTCGAAAAAGAATGACTCATGAGATGACATGTTGTGCAGAAGGGCAACGGTGCGAACACCGCTCAATCGGCGAAGCACAAACAGGAGGGGGGCAAGAAACCCTCCCCAGTAGGCGGCAAGCAGTATGTCGGGCGGATTTTTTTTCAGCTCTCCGGCAACGGCGAACCAGGTCAGGGGATTGTAGAGAACAAGCGGCCCTTCACCCAGAGGACTTGCAGCAGAAAGCCTGCCGTGAAGCAGAAAACGGGGCCAGAGAGCACGGAATCCTACAACCTCAACACGGCACCCATCCCTCCTCAAAGCCTCAAGCAGATGGGCACTGAAACGGGCAATCCCGCCCCTCAAAGGGGGGAAGGGGGAGAGGAAGACAATGGAAACACTACTGTTCCCCAAACCCCTGCTCAAAAAACTCGATAAGCTGGCGGGCAGCCTCATCAGCATCCTCACCGGTAAGTTTCAGAGTCAGCTTTGTCCCCTTCGGCGCAGCAAGACTCATGACGCCTATGATGGACTTGGCATTGATTTCCACACCCTGCATTTCAATAAAGAAATCGGATTTGAATCGCGACGCAAGCTTCACGACCGCTGCTGCCGGCCGTGTATGGAGACCGGCCCTGTTTTTAACTATGACTTCATGAACAATCACGGCAAAGAGTACCTGTTTTTGGTGTTGTTGGGAACGGGAAGTTTTTTGACCATGGCCGTTTCATCACAGGCCATCAGTTTTGGGCAGCGGGTACAGTCCCGCCATATTTTCTGCGGAAAATACTCTTTTTCAATTTCACTATACCCGAGACGGGAAAAAAAATGCCGGGAGAGGGTCAACACAAAAACCTCGGCAACGCCCTCCTCTTGAAGAACAGCTTCCGCCTTTTCCACAAGCAGCCGTCCCGTCCCCTTGAGCCTCCAGCTCTCCTGAACGGCCAGTGAACGGATTTCAGCAAGTGTACGGGTATAAAACGCAATGGCGCAGCAACCAACCACCTGACCCACATCCTCAGCCACAAAAAAATTCCGGATGTTCTCAACCACAGTCTCTGGAGCCCTTTCCAGCATCAAGCCGGAACCGGCGTAGACATTGATGATGAGCGAAATCGCCTCCGCATCGGCAAGCCGCGCCTGCCGTATCCGTACCGCACCCTTCATCTCTACTCCCCATCCTCCGGCGGCTCAGCCTGCCGTTCACAAAGGGAGACCTGACGCCAGAGCTCATCCTTGAGCTCTTTCATACCCTTGCCGGCAACACTCGACACAGCTATAAGCCCGACACCCTCCGGAGCCTCAGGCACAACGAAATCCCCGGGAGCAATATCCATTTTTGTTACCACAAGCAGCCGCGGCTTCTGAATCAGACCGTGCCCGAATTTCTCAAGCTCTGCAACAAGGGTTCCGTACTCGGCAAGAATATCGGGAGAATCCGCCGAAACCAGCACCGCAAGAATTTTTGTCCGTTCAATATGGCGGAGGAACTGCAGACCCAGCCCGCGACCCTCGGCAGCGCCCTCAATAATACCGGGAATGTCGGCCATCACGAATGACTTATACTCCTCATAGCGTACAATACCGAGATTGGGAACCAGCGTCGTGAAGGGATAATCGGCAATTTTGGGCCGGGCGGCGCTCAATACCGAAATGAGGGTTGACTTTCCCGCATTGGGAAATCCTACAAGGCCAACATCTGCCATCAGCTTCAATTCCATCGCAAGCTCCAGCTCCTCTCCTTTCCAGCCTGGCTCGCTTCGCCTGGGAGCCTGATTGGTGGAGGTGGCAAAATGCTGGTTACCCCGTCCGCCATGGCCACCCCGGGCAATCATGATCTCCTCGTCCGGCTTGGTAAGGTCGGCAATGACTTCCATGGATTCTGCGTTGCGAACCAGTGTCCCAATGGGAACATCAATAACAATATCCTTCCCTTTCCGGCCTGCCTTTCGTGACCCCATGCCATGGGCGCCACGGGGAGCCAGATACTTTTTGCGGTACTTGAAATCAAGCAGCGTGGTCAGATGGCTGTTTGTCCGCAGCCATACATTCCCTCCATCGCCGCCATCACCACCGTCCGGACCACCCTTCGGCACATATTTCTCCCGCCGGAAACTGACGCAGCCTCTGCCGCCATCACCGGCCTGCACAAATACCGTTGCACTGTCTACAAATTTCACCGGGGACTCCTGACTGTTGAAATAATCCTATGCTTTCCCTATACTTTACAAAACCAATAATCCACCAACACGAGGCCACAACACAAACCAATGGCAGAAGCCACCGCAGCACAACCATCCGTTGAAACGCTTATCTCGCGTCTTGAAGAGATAACCCGCACCATGGAAACCCCGGAAACCGGCCTTGAGGGCTCAATCGCTCTTTACGAAGAGGGGCTTTCCATAGCCGAACAGTGCAGAAAAAGGCTTCAGGAGGCCAGGAAAAAAATCGAGGTCATCAACAGCGGCATGCACAAAGAAAAACCCGCCGCCGACAGGGTTCAGGACCTTTTTACCCCCGGGAGCTGAACCGCACTCACGCACCAAGCTTTTTCACGAGAACCTCATTGACCATCTGCGGGTTGGCCTTACCTTTCATTTTTGCCATACACTGGCCCACAAAAAATCCCATAAGCTTCGTTTTCCCCTCGCGGTAAGCTGCCAGCTGACCGGGATTGGCCGCAAGAATCCCGTCAACAACTGCCTCTATGGCACCGCTGTCCGAAACCTGTGCAAGCCCCTCACGCTCCACTATCTCTTCAGCAGAAGCATCACTCTCCTGCATCAGCTCAAAGACCTGTTTTGCAATGGTGTTGCTCACCGCACCTGACGCTATCATACGGATAAGCCCGCCGAGACGCACCGGCGTAACAATGAACTCCTCTATGGAGAGATACTTCTCCTTCAAGGTCCGCAGAACCTCGCCCATCACCCAGTTTGATGCCACTTTCGCATCTTTCGCAAGGCCGGCAAGCTCTTCAAAATAATCGGCAACCTCCCGTTCAACCGTCAACACACCCGCATCATAAGCCGGAATGGAAAATTCCTGTACGAAACGCTCCGCACGGGCTTCGGGAAACTCGGGAAGCTCAAGGCGGATTCTCTCAAGCATCTCTTCATCAACAAGAATCGGAACAAGATCGGGATCAGGAAAATACCGGTAGTCATGGGCAAACTCTTTGCCCCGCATCGAACGGGTCTCACCCTTGTCGGCATCCCAGAGCCTCGTCTCCTGTGATATGGCGCCTCCTGCCTCAAGAATCTGGCGATGCCGTTCGGCCTCATATTCTATAGCCTTTTCAACATTCTTGAAGGAGTTCATGTTCTTGATTTCCGTACGGGTGCCATACTCTTCGTCACCATACAGACGAAGCGAAACATTGGCATCGCACCGCAGGCTGCCCTCCTCCATGTTGCCATCGGAAATACCGAGATACTTGACTATCTGACGCAGTTTCTGGAGGTAGACAGAAGCCTCTTTGGCTGTCCGGATATCGGGATAGCTCACAACTTCCAGAAGCGGCACACCGCTCCGGTTGACATCAATGAAGGTATCATCCCCGATATCATGAATGGATTTACCTGCATCCTCCTCAATATGAATTCTGATCAGCCGCACATGCCGCTCACCCTCACCTGCGTCAATCCTGAGACCACCCTCCAGACAGATTGGTTCCTCGAACTGTGAAATCTGGTATCCTTTCGGCAGATCAGGATAAAAATAATTCTTTCGGGCAAGTACCGAAAGGGGCGCAATACTGCAGCCGGTTGCAAGCCCAAGCTTGACGGCATCTTCAACAACCTGGCGGTTCAGCACGGGAAGCGCGCCCGGCAGCGCCAGACATACGGGGCACACATTGGTGTTTGCCGGATTGCCGAACCGGGCGGAACAGCCACAGAAAGCTTTGCTCTTTGTATTGAGCTGACAGTGAACCTCAAGACCCACCACTAATTCATACTTCATGGAACCTCGCTGCATTCGGGCACTCCCGTACCCGCATTGATATTAATAAGCTACGCTTCCCTGATCAGCCTTCTCAAAAGGACGGTCATCAAACGGAGCCGGCTCGCTGTAAGGCTGCGCGGAGGGCGCAGGGGCACTGTACTGCTGCCCGGGAACGCTTTCAGAATAGATGGGCTGAACAGCCGGCGACTTCGGAGCCAGTGCGCTCCCCGGCTGCAGAGGCTCATAGGAGAACTTCTGGCCACCTATTGTGGCATCAGCCATCACTCCTGCTTTCGGCAGCACAAAAATCGCCACACCATCAGAATAATCAGCGTTGGTTGCAATACCCGAAGTCACAACAACCGCCGTCATCTGGGCGCTGATTTCAAAATTACCCTTCTTGAAATCCGACAGGGCCTTATTATCCTTGAAAAAAATAATCTCAGTAAACGACTGACCACCAAGCTGCGGTCCCACATTGAGCTGAGAAATGGAGGAGCGGCCAACCAGACGGCCGCCTTCATACACATACCCCCTGCCGTGCCCTCCGCCCAGCATGAGAAATCCCCCTTTGTATACATCAGGGAACACAACATAACCATACGCTCTGGAAAAAAAACGCTCCAGAGATGGATCGTTTTTCTTCAGATACTGAACCGCATCTGCAGCCTTGTCGCCTTCATTCGGATCCCATCCGGCAAACGCCGGACCCGTAACAAACCCCGCCAAAAGCAGCACGGCGAGAACACTCTTCATCATTTTCATCATGGCCATTCATTTTTGGTGTTGTAATAAAATCAAACAGCGATAAACATACAATGACAGGCAACCCTTATTATACGATTTTCCTGTTAATTATATGACGCTGCCAGGGTCAAGTTCCCGCTTGAGAGCCTCCCGTTCAATTTCAAGACGGCGGATTTCGCGATTGAGCCGATCCAGCTCCTCGGGACTGCTGTCTATTTCCAGCCGCAGACGCGAGGAAGCCTCGTCAATCAAGTCAATCGCCTTGTCAGGAAGGAACCGGTCGGCTATGTACCGGTTCGACAGCTCCGCCGCAGCAACAATGGCCGAATCCTTGATACGCACACCGTGATGGATCTCATATTTCTCCTTGAGACCCCGCAAAATGGAGACCGTGTCCTCCACACTCGGCTGGTCAACAACCACAGTCTGAAACCGCCGCTCCAGAGCCGCATCCTTCTCAATATGTTTCCGGTACTCATCAAGCGTTGTGGCACCTATGCAGCGAAGCTCTCCACGAGCAAGAGCCGGCTTGAGAATATTTGCAGCATCCATCGACCCCTCCGCAGAACCGGCACCCACAAGAAGATGCAGCTCATCGATAAACAGAATCACTTCACCATTGGAATCCTGCACCTCACGCACCACCGCTTTCAGCCGGTCTTCAAACTCGCCCCTGAACTTGGCCCCCGCAACCAACTGGGCCATGTCAAGAGCGGCAATCTGGCGATTGAGAAGATTTTCAGGCACATCGCCCGCCACAATACGCTGGGCAATCCCCTCAACAATGGCCGTTTTGCCTACTCCCGGCTCACCAATCAGCACCGGATTGTTCTTGGTCCGGCGACTGAGGATCTGCAGCACCCTGCGAATCTCATCGTCACGGCCAATAACCGGGTCAAGTTTCCCTTTGCGGGCAGCATCGTTCAGATTTCTGGAATATTTTTTCAGCGAGTTGTAGGTATCCTCCGCACTCTGGCTCGTCACCCGCTGCGACCCCCGAAGGGTCTGAAGAACCTTGAGAATGGCCGCACGGTTCATTCCTGCGTCTCCAAGCAGACGAGAAACCGTCCCGCCCGCCTCACTCAGGGCAATGAGAAGATGCTCCGAACTGATGTACTCATCCTTCAGCTTTTCGGCCTCCTTCAAAGCCGAATCAAAAACCTTTCCGAGATTCTGCGACAGATACTGCCCCGTCGCCGAAGCTCCCGTAACCTTTGGAATACGCTCAATCTCCCGATCAAGCACTTCCCGCAGGCTCTCCACGGAAACCTCAAGTTTTCGGGCAATCTCTACAGCAATGCCTGCACTTTCGTCAAGCATGGCAAGGAGAAGATGTTCCGGCTCAACCTGCTGATTCTGATGGCTGCCAGCCATAGTTGCGGCTGCCTGAATGGCCTCCTGGGCCTTGGTAGTAAATTTGTTGGGATCGAATTGCATGGCTCGTTCATGTTTTTTTTCAGGAAAGAAAAATTCCGTACGCCATATCCATAAACAATGTAAAATGAAAAATAGTTACTCCTGCAGCAACACCATGTCACATGTCAAAAAAAAACCGCCGAACCCCTCAAGGCACTGCGGTTTAAAAAAACAAGGGAGGGAACCCTCTCCTCCTAATACTCCTTATCACCCTCTTCTGAAGGGGCCGAAGCTTTCGACATGTTTCTGGCAAGTGCCCCGACAACAAGCCTCATGATTTCTCCGCCGGTTGAAACAAGCTCCGCTCCCTTGTGCTGGATAAACCGCTGTGTTGCCAGCTGATCCTTGAACAGCTCGACACTGGCCGGATCGTAGCCCCCCTCACTCACATATTCATCAATCACCTCTTCAGCCTCGTCAAAAGACATGGAAAAAACCTTGATCCCCAGCTTGGCCCTCTCAATTGAGTCAAGAACTTTTCCTTCTGTTGTCTGCTGCTCCATAGCATTCTTCTCTTATGATTCTGATTGAAAACTCCCGCCTGTCATTATAATATAACCATTTTTCCCCGCAGTCAAGGCGCCCCCCCCTCCTCCCTGTAGAGGTCACGCAGACCTGCGAACAGAAGAAGAAGACCAACCCCCAGAGCCGGCCATGTATAAATATCGGGAATGAAAAACAGGCTGTTGAGAATTCCCGCTCCGGGCGACAGAAGAAGAATAAGGTCCGCGCCGGCAAGAATCATCAGCACATTGAGAACCCTCACCTTTACCCGCCGTTTGGGATTGTTCCCCTGTTTGTTAGCTTTGCCCATACGAGTTAAAACAATGATGGAATGATTATTCTTGGACTGGAAACCAGCTGCGATGAAACATCTGCGGCTGTCGTGCAGAACGGCAAAGTTCTCTCGAATATAGTCAGCTCACAATGCTGCCACACAGACTTCGGCGGAGTTGTTCCCGAACTGGCCTCGAGGGAGCACGAACGGCTCATGGTCGCCATTACGGACGCCGCTCTCAGCGAAGCCAATATAACAAAAAACGACCTTGATGTCATAGCCGCAACGGCAGGCCCGGGCCTTATCGGAGCTGTCATGGTAGGGCTCTGTTTTGCCCAGTCTATGGCGTGGGCGCTCCAGGTCCCCTTCGTCCCCGTCAACCACATTGAGGCGCACATGTTCTCACCGTTCATTGAAGCGGGCGCCGCCAAAGGGGTTCCAGAAGAACCATTCATATCGCTGACCGTCTCGGGCGGCCACACGCTCCTTTCCATCATCGGAACCGACCTTTCCCGCCGCATCATTGGCCGGACCCTCGACGATGCAGCAGGGGAAGCCTTTGACAAAACGGGGAAAATGCTCGGGCTCAGCTACCCCGCAGGGCCTGAAATCGACCGGCTGGCAAAACAGGGGAACCCCTCATTCCACCGTTTCCCCAGAGCACTCACCGCGCAGTCGCAAACAAGCAAAAGCTACCGGGGGAACTACGATTTCAGTTTTTCAGGCCTGAAAACCTCAGTCCTCACCTGGCTGCAGAAACAGTCACCCGAATACATCGACCGGCACCGGGCCGACATTGCCGCTTCCATTCAAGACGCCATTGTTTCTGTGCTGCAGGAAAAAACAGTTGCCGCAGCCCTCTGTCACCAGATCAATTCCATCGCCATAGCCGGCGGGGTCAGTGCAAACTCCGCCCTGCGGGACGCCATGGAAAAGGAGTGCTCCCGCCAAGGCATACGGCTGCACCTGCCCGGGCCGGTTTACTCAACCGACAATGCCGCCATGATTGCCGCTCTCTGCGAACTGCAGATCTCCCGCGGCATGCGGCCCGAAAGACGATACAGCACAGCTCCCTTTGCAGGAATGCCAAGCTGAGGGAGCAAAGCCTGATTGAAATAGTCCTGCAAATAGATTACATTTAAAACCACTGAGAACAGCCTTGTGAGCTTTCAGCATTTTTCCTTATAAACCAAAAGACGACACCCCGCATAATGCACGAATTCATCTCAGCACTCCTGCTTTTCGCACCTCCCACAACAGGAGGCGCGGCACCAAACCCCATCATCCAGCTCGTACCGCTGGTCCTCATATTCGTTGTCTTCTATTTTTTCATGATACGCCCGCAGCAGAAAAAGCAGAAGGATCGCGAAAAAGTACTTGAAAGCCTGAAGCGGGGCGACAGAATTGTCACCATCGGCGGAATGCACGGAACGGTTGCCGGCATTGACACAGAAAAAAAGACTGTACTCGTGCAGGTTGCTGACAACACGAAAATCAAGTTCGACCGTTCTGCAGTAGCAAACATCGACAAACAGGAATCAGGCGACAAACTCACGAGCGGAGAATAACGGACAAGCATGCAGCCAACACGAGCAACATTGGTCCTGGAAAACGGATCAGTCTACACAGGAACGGCCTTCGGGCATCAAGGCGAAGCCTCGGGAGAGGTGGTCTTCAACACCTCTCACACAGGATATCAGGAGATTCTTACCGACCCCTCCTATGCAGGGCAGATGGTACTCATGACCTATCCTCTCATAGGCAACTATGGATTCAACCCCACCGACAATGAATCACGGCGGATATGGGCGTCAGCATTCATAGTCCGGGAAATCTCGAATATCTACAGCAACTACGAGGCAACCGAAAGCCTTGACGACACGCTGAAAAAAGCCGGGGTCCTTGGCCTTGCAGGAATCGACACAAGAAAGCTTGTTCGTGAAATCCGTGAAAAGGGTGCGATGAGAGGCTTCATCTCCACCACTGAAACCGATACTGAAAGCCTGCAGAAAAAAGCACAGGCCATTCCCCAAATGACGGGACGCGACCTTGCAAAAACAGTCACCTGCAGCGAGAACTACACTCTTGACACCCCCAATGCGCGTTATCATGTTGCCGCATTTGACTACGGAATCAAAACCAACATCCTCCGTCTCCTCCAGAATGCGGGATGCCGGGTCACCGTTCTCAAAGCCGGAACAACGGCCGAAGAAGTCATAGCCCTGAAGCCCGACGGCGTCTTCCTCTCAAACGGACCGGGCGACCCCTCGGCAGTAGACTATGCCATTGCAGCCATCCGGTCGCTTGCCGACTACAGCCGCACAACCCGTCCGCTGCCCATATTCGGCATCTGCCTCGGCCACCAGCTCCTTGCGCTTGCCCTTGGAGCCACAACCTACAAGCTCAAGTTCGGCCACCACGGAAGCAACCACCCGGTCAAGAACATGGCGACCAAAAGCATTGAGATCACATCACAGAACCACGGCTTCGCCGTCAGCATGGACTCACTGCCCGACTCCCTTGCAATGACCCACCTCAACCTTTACGACAACACCGTTGAAGGCATCATGCACTCGGAGCTTCCCTGTTTCTCAGTTCAATACCATCCTGAAGCTGCTCCAGGGCCACACGACTCGCACTACCTGTTTGACGAGTTCACCGCCATGATGGATCAGGCAAAAAACTGACGCGGAATGAAAAAAAGACTCTTCACCCCCGGGCCCACACCGGTGCCCGAGGAGGTCATGCTCCGCATGGCCGCCCCCATCATACACCACCGGAACCCCGAGTTCATGGAAATCCTCGCCAGGGTCCATGAAAACCTCCGCTATCTCTTCCAGACAACCCAGCCGGTCGTAGCACTCAGCTGCTCAGGAACCGGAGGAATGGAAGCTGCTGTTTCCAGCCTTTTTGGCGAAGGCGACAAAGTCATTACAGTCAATGCAGGCAAGTTTGGCGAACGATGGACAGAACTTGTGCAGCTCTACACCGGCAGCAGCACCGAAGAAACCCTTCCCTGGGGCAGCGCAATCACGCCAGAACGCCTGAAGCAGCTTCTCAAGGAACATCCCGACGCAAAAGGGATATGCCTCACTCACTCGGAAACATCCACAGGCACCGCTTCGGATATTAAAACCCTCAGCACCGTCATCCGGGAACACTCTGATGCGATGATACTTGTGGACGGCATCACGGCAATCGGCGCCCATGAGTTCCATTTTGACGACTGGGGAATCGACATCTGCATCACCGGCTCCCAGAAAGGGCTGATGATGCCTCCGGGCCTGGCACTCGTTGCCATTTCAGAGCGGGCACAGGAGCGAATCAATGAACCCGCACGCAAGCCCTCAAACTACTACCTGAGCCTGAAAAAAGCGCTTGAATCCCATGCCGGTGACGACACACCCTTCACTCCCGCAGTATCCCTCGTCATTGGGCTCGACGAAGCACTGACAATGATACGCAACGAGGGTCTTGAGCATGTATGGCAGCGGCATGAAAGCCTGGCCGCAGCCTGCCGGGCAGGATGCATTGCGCTCGGCATGAAAATCTTCAGCAGCTCCCCCTCTTTCGCCGTCACGCCGGTATGGCTCCCCGAAGGGGCTGACTGGACAGAGTTCAACGACGCCCTCAAGCACGACAACGGCATAACCGTGGCCGCCGGACAGGATGCATTCAAGGGGAAGATTTTCCGCATCTCCCATCTCGGCTACTATGACGAACTTGACATGCTCACAGTTATCGGCGCAATTGAACGGGCAATGAAAGCAATTGGCCTGCCCCTAACCCCCGGCACAGGCGTCACGGCAGTCCAGAAGGCATTCCTCGGCAAGTGAAACAAAAAAAATCATTTTGCCGTCAAATGAATAATAAGTAAACTGCTATATTCGGCTTTTATCGCCCGACGCAGCAGAGGCGGGCATCAACACCTAAAACAGCTCACGGAGACCACAATGAAAAAATTCCTTCCTTTTCTGACCATCGGGTTTGTCGTCCTTGGCGGATGCGGACTTGAAAAACCCCCGGCCACACTTGAATTCCCCGGCGAACATGAAGGCGCTGCCAATGAAGCCGTAGAGGCAGCAGCTCCCGAAGCTCCTCTTGATCCCGCGCTTGCCGCCGGCAAAGCGGTGTACGACATGAGCTGCGGTGCATGCCATGATGCTGGCATGATGGGTGCTCCCAAACCCGGAGACAAAGCTGCATGGGCTGACCGTGTGGCACAGGGTCTGGATGTCATGACGCAGAAATCCATTGACGGATTCACTGGAGCAGCGGGGATGATGCCCGCAAAAGGCGGCAATATGGATCTCACAGACGAAGAGGTCGGAGGCGCAGTAGCCTGGATGGCCAGCACTGTAGAATAAAACCAGCCGAAGAAATAAAGGGAGCCGCCTCCGGGCGGCTTCTGCATATATAACAACCACACACTAAAGGAGATCTCTCTATGTCCCGTATCATTTCAGCCGCAGCAGGCGCAATGCTTGTTCTTTCGCTCGGCTCCATCGACGCCAAAGCAGCCTACAACGCCGCTGCCGGTAAAGCCATCTATGACGGAAGCTGCGTAGCCTGTCATGCCGCCGGCATTATGGGTGCCCCGAAAGTCGGCCTCAAAACCGCATGGACCAGCCGCATTCCCCAGGGTATGGAAGCCATGGTACAGAAGTCGATCAAAGGCTATCAGGGCACAAAAGGAATGATGCCTGCCAAGGGCGGCAACATGAAACTGACCGACGCAGAGGTTGGCAATGCTGTGGCCTACATGGTAGAACAGAGCAGGTAAGACTCCTTGCATAACGAACGGAAAAAGGCGGGAAGCAATTCCCGCCTTTTTCCGTTCACGAGAATTCGGGAATCTCAGGGCGGGAGTGTATCTTGATTGCAACAATAAACAGCGCATCATGTTTCCGAACGAGTTTCTCGGCTATGCCGCCGGCATCATCACCACGCTGGCACTGCTGCCGCAGGCAATCAAAATCCTCTCGACACGCCAGACGCGCGACATCAGTCTCGTCTGGGCGATAGCCATGAACACGGGAATTATCCTCTGGCTGCTCTATGGTCTCGCACAAGGCGACCTCCCGATGATTGCCGCCAACAGCTTCTCCCTCATTCTGCTCATGCTCATTCTCGCACTGAAACTCCGCTACCGCTAACACTACAACAACGACCCCATGAGCACCCTTCATATCGGGTTCATAGGAACAGGACGGATCGCCAGTGCCATCATTGCCGGCCTCAGTTCCAGAAAAGAAACGACCCTCCTCGGCTTCGACCGCGACCCCGAAGCCCTCCGTCCACTTGCCTCCGCTTACGGCCTCACCCCATGCACTTCACCCGCCGAACTTGCCAAAGGCTCCACAGTCATCATTCTGGCCGTCAAGCCCTATCAGATACAGGAAGTTCTTGACGAACTGCGTCCATCACTCTCCCCAAGCCATCTGCTTGTCAGCGTAGCCGCAGGAATCTCCACGGAATTCATCAGGGAGAACACTTCGGATGAAACCCGCGTCATAAGGGTCATGCCCAACACACCGGCCTTTTTTGGAGAAGGGATGAGCGCCCTCTGTAGAGGAAAGAATGCAACCACCCGGGACAGCGACATAGTCAGCAGCCTGCTTGGTGCCATTGGACGGGTCGCACTTCTGGAAGAATCACAGATGGATGCAGCAACGGCTCTCTCCGGCAGCGGCCCGGCCTATATGTTCCACATTCTCGCCTCACTTGCCGAGGGCGGAGTGCAGTGCGGCCTCACCCGTGAACAGGCGTTGCTGCTTGGAGCACAGACCATGCTGGGGGCCGCCAGAATGGTACTCAATGGAGACAAAAGCCCTGAAGAGCTCATCCGTCAGGTCACCACACCGGGAGGCACTACCGAAGCCGGGCTGAAAGTGATGGATGAGCGCAACATCCGCGCCACTCTTGTTGACGCGGTTGCAGCCGCAGCCACCCGCTCACGCGAACTGGGGCAATAAGAGACCCGGAAGGCCGTGCTACAGCAGCCCGGCCCAGGGAAGTTGCGAACAGAAGACAAGAGAGCCGGCAGGAAGTGGTTCAGCAGACGGGGAACACTCAATGATGCAGTTGGAGCCCACCAGAGAGGAAATCATATGCGACTCAATCTTTTCCGTCACACTGCAGAACAGACGCCCGTCCTCTTCACGGAGCCGGCCCGGCAGAAACCGGTAGCGTTTTCTGTCGGCCGGAAAGGGTGAGTCAAGAACAGCCTGCAGCCGGCCCGGCTCTGCTCTTCCCTGCATAAGCATTATTGCAGGAACAACATACTCCATAAAACAGACCAGAGCCGAAACCGGATTACCCGGCAAAGCAAACACCCCGCGTCCATCCCGTGATCCGAAATAGACCGGCTTCCCCGGCTTCTGGGCAACAGTCCAGAAATGCTGGCTGACACCAAGCCGCTCCAGCTCCTCGCGAACGAAATCGTACTCCCCCGTTGAAATCCCTCCAACGCTCACAACCAGATCCGCCTCCGCCATAGCCGCCGCAAGAGCACTTGAAACCGCCACCCTGTCATCCACCGCATGGCGGACGCTGCAAGGCTCAATGCCGATCGAGCGGCAGGCAGCCTGCAGCATGAAGCTGTTGGAATCATAAATCTCCGCATCCAACACCCCTTCTCCCGGAGACTGCAGCTCATCGCCAACAACAACAATTGAAAGCGCAGGAAGCGTGCAGACTGAAACAGAATCATAGCCGAGAGAAGCCAGCACAGCAATTTCAGACGGACTCACCACGCTCCCTTCCAAAAGCACCCGTTCCCCCTCAGGAATCTCTTCTCCCGCATAACGGACATTTCCATTTCGGGAAGGCAGCCGGAACACAGTCACCTCCTCACCCTCAAAGCCGCTTGTAAATTCAAACGGCACAACCGTATCCGCACCAGCAGGCAGAGGCGCCCCCGTCATTATTCTGGCAGCAGTCCCCTGAGTGAGCTGCCCCGAAGCACTGCTTCCGGCTGGAATGTCATCCGTCACCCTCAGCATCACCGGGCACTCCGGAGTACACCCCTCTATATCCTCCCAACGGACAGCAAAGCCATCCATTGCCGAATTCGTAAACCGCGGCAGCCCGAAAGGCGCCACAACATCCCCCGCAAGTACACGACCCGCAAGCATCCCAAGAGGGCACTGCTCAACCCCCCCAAAGCGCAGCGCACGCTGCCGGACAAGACGACGCGCCTCTTCTACATCAATCATCAGTGGCCCTCCCCTTTCATCATGGAAAAAGCATGAAACACCGAAGGCACCAGCACCTCCAGAGCGTCACGGGCCGCGCCCGCGCTTCCAGGAATGCAGACCACCATTGAACTCCCTATCATGCCCGCAGCCAGCCGCGAAAGCATAGCAGTTCTTGTTTTGGTCTGTCCCCAGTTGAACAACGCAGCCTCAATACCCGGAAGCGTCCGGGAAAATTTCGGAACAATGGTATCAACCGTCACATCACGCGGCCCCAGGCCCGTCCCTCCCGTTGTAAGGATCAACTCAACCCCCGCAGCCCTCCAGCCCTCCACTGCCGCACTGATCTGCTCCGGCTCATCGGGAATGATGCGAACCTCGGAAACCTCACAACCCGCACGCTCCATTCCCTCCCGGAGAAGCTCACCCGAACGGTCCTCGCCACCTCCCGCAGCAATGGAATCTGAAAGCACCAGAATTGAAGTTCTCGGGCGGTAAGCATCCGAAAAATCAGTTTTGCCCCCACTCTTCATATCAAGACGGATTCCGCCGATCTCCATAGCTTTATCCACAGCCTTGCACATATCGTAAATTGTAAGTGCAGCAACAGAAACCGCCGTCAGAGCCTCCATTTCCACCCCCGTCGCCTCCTTCGTACGGGTAGTGGCAAAAATGGCAATACGGCCCGGCTGAACCTCAAAACGCACATCAACCCACGACAGGTTCAGCTGATGGCAAAGCGGAATGATATGAGCCGTACCCTTCGCAGCCTGAATGGCCGCAACCTTCGCAGCAGTCAGCACATTACCCTTCGGCAGCGCCTCAGTCGAAAGCAGCCGGAGCGTTTCAGGGCTCAATGAAATCCAACCCGAAGCCCGCGCAGTCCGCAGCGTCCCCGGCTTCGAAGAAACATCAACCATAGAGACATTACCGTCCCCGTCCAAATGGGTAAATGGCATAGGAAACAAAAAAGAGGGTTACCAAAGCAAGCAATACTAAATACCAATCCCCCCAAACAAAAACAACCCACCCCCCTCCCAAGAGTTGGGGACACTCATGACTGAGTGTACTAATTAGTACACTCAGTCATGAGTGTCCCCAACTCTTGCCCCCATCGGCAACATCGGTAATGATGCCGTCGGCGCCTATAGCCCTCAGCCGGCTGGCCTCTTCGGGGGTGTTGACTGTCCAGGGAATCACACGCATGCCGCGGGCGTGGAGCTGCCGGACAAGGCGGCGGGTGGCGAGGGTGGAGTGGGGGTTGAGCCAGCGGGGGGTAAAGCCGAGACGGCGAAGAGCCGGGCGAATGGACGATGCTTTTTCTGCAAGCAGCCCGCAAGCCGCATCAGGAGCCTGCCGGTAGACTTCACGAACGACCCTTAAGTCAAATGATTGGAGGCGGACCCGGTGGAGCATTCCCGCATCCCTTACAACGCCGAGTACAAGAGCCGCATAATCCCGTGGCGGAGGATGGAAAATACCATCTCTCTGTGGCCATGACTTTATTTCAAGATTATAGACCATTTCCCCTCCTGATCCCGAATCGGCCATATGGCCCTCAACACAAGCAAAAACATCGGAAAGCAATGGAGGAGCGGCGGCAATGCGCTGCTGGAGTGGAAAATCGGGGTGAGGCATGCCACAGTCGTACCCGGCAATACGAGAGTAGGTGAGGGAAAAAATCCGTTGACGGGAACAACCCGATCCTTTCAGGTTCTTGCCTGAAGGCAAGAGCGGGTCATGGGCAACCACAATCCGTCGGTCGCGGGAAACATGCAGGTCAAGTTCAACAACCCTGAAGCCGAGGTCTGCCGCAGAGCAGAATGCCTGCAGGGTATTTTCAGGAAAGAACAACCGGCCGCCCCTGTGGGCCTGAACTTCAAACGGCCTTTCTGCGGATGAAGTCATGACGCTCCCCGGCAGTGGTTACTGAATGACAATCCAATGCTTGAAACCCTCAAAAATGCTGTCAAAAAAACCCTCGTCCCTGTCTGCATCAATGGGGCCTGTGTAGTTCTCATGACCGACAACAGCAAAATAGACCGCTTTCTCATAAAAATAGTTGAGCCTTCCGGAAAACTCAATCGCCCGGTTCAAGTCAATGCCCTCGGCAACAATACCCTCATCAAGAATATAACGCCACAGCATATCGCGCTCAAGCATCAGCGAATAGACCATCTCACTGACCTTTATGCCCGATGCCGCCCGTTCCTGTCCAGTTTCAATGAATTCGCGGGCTATCTCTCTGTCAACCCCCTCATTTTTTTCCATCCAGCCGCCAAGCCGGCGGAAACGGCTGTAGACAATGTCATGCAGCTGCTGTTTCGACAGCTTCGCATACCCTGCAGTCAGAGGATTCGAGCGGATTGTTTCCACCCAGAGAAGAGAGAGTGATTCGGCATGACCTTCAATGAGACGGATAAAACGACTGATCAGCACCATGGTTGACTCCTGCAATGTCGGGGGAGGTTCTGGTTTCGTGGACACTGCAAGCTACGCATCTTCAGTGAAGAGTTCAAACAGCTCACGCAGGCAGCCGCAGGTGCGGCTGAACATGGGATCACGGTATCATTGGAGGCAGACTCAGGCTCGGCGACGCCCGGAAGAGGGGCGGGCCGCTTTCGAAGAAGGTTTCTTTCTGGATTTTCGTTTCTGGACTCTGTTGCCGTCAGCGCTTTTTGACGAGGAAGCTGACTGCTTCTGCTGACCACTCTGAAAATCTCCCGTCTGTCGGGTACGGATCTTGTTGAAGCGGTTTTTTCGGTACTTTTTTTCAAGGTCAGCGTACGGGCTGGGAGGATCCGGCGAGGTATTGAAATTATTGAAGTTTGGTTCGTCAATAACCTCGTCAAACGCATCAGGCACCGTGTCAGGATGAACGGTATTCACCAAGATGATTGCATTTATGTTCACGATAGTTCGAGCAGTCCCGTTATCTGCAGGGATTGTTCTGAAGGGACATTAATTTACTATTTTCAATACAAAAAGCAAGAATGTGGCTATTCGGATACAGAAAGCCTCACAACCGAGGGGCTGGCTGCTGGCTGAAAAGCATTGATTGTTGTCGCTTTATATGGTAAATTTATGTCTGTAATGCAGTCAACCAAACCAATTATTCCGGAGCATCCCATGGACATCAAAAGACTTATGCTTGCAGTTGTTCTTCCTCCTGCCGCTGTCATGAACAAGGAAGCCGGGACAATCATGCTGACCGGCCTTCTCACTGTTTTCGGCTGGGTACCCGGCGTCGTTGCCGCCCTTGTGATGATTGCGGGAGAGAAACGCACCCCAAAACGCATGATGCAGCATCTGCACCCGTAACCACTTTGTCCCTTCAGCACTTCCGTAAGAAGTGGAAGTGCAATTTCTTTGGCTGCCGCCCGCAACGCCCATGAACACCATGCTTTTCCATCCTTTTGAGCTCGCCTTTTCAGGCTGGTCAGGTTCAGGCAAAACAACACTGGTAACAGCCCTTATCCGTATTCTCTCCGAACGGCTCAGTGTAGGATATTACAAGCACGGCTGCCATCGGTTCGACATTGACCGCAAAGGCAAAGACTCCGAACTTGCCACCTCGGCGGGAGCTCATACCGTCATGATTTCAGATCCCGAAAAAACAGCTCTCATCGCGGGGCCAAAAGAGGAAACGCTTGAACGGCAGGCATTCCTCGACTGCGACATCCTGCTTGTTGAGGGACTCAAGGAGCTTCCTCTCCCGAAAATCATCATGGTCGACGCCGGACAGACAATCCTCGACTATGTCGCCGACGGCTCTCTCACCAATATTGTCGCGTTCGTCTTTCCCGACTCCCCCGGCTCTTCCCCCATCCCGGGCATTCCCGTGTTCAACCGGAACGATGCACCCGCCATTGCCGACTTCATTGTCGGCCACCTGATCCAGCGGGCAGCGGAAAAGGTTCCCCTCTCCGCCATTGTGGCGGCAGGAGGCAGAAGCTCCCGAATGGGAACAGACAAGGCCCTTCTCCGATACCATGACAGCAATCAACTGGTTCATACAGCAGAACTTCTCAAGCCATTCTGCAGTGAAGTGCTCATCTCCTGCCGGGATGACCAGGCCAGGCAGTACGCTGAATTCGGCATTCCGATACTGACCGACAGCTATCTGGATATCGGACCCCTCGGCGGACTGCTTTCTGCACAGAAACACAACCCCGATTCGGCATGGATCATGCTTGCCTGTGATCTCCCCTTTCTTGATGGAGTAACTGTTCAGCAGCTTATCGATGAACGGAACCCCTTCCGTTTTGCGACCGCTCTCTGCAGTCCCGAAAGCGGCAGGCCTGAACCGATGGCTGCCTGTTACGAGCCAAAATCCCGAACACGGCTTCTCCTCCGACACGCTGCGGCCATCAACTCTCCCGCCAGCTTCCTTGAAACCTCTCGCATCACCAGACTTCAGGCCATATCAGCCGAAGCCACGCTGAATATCAACACCCCCGAAGAGCGGGATCGCACCTGGTCTCCTCTCGGCAGAACAAAAGACCCGACATCATGAAACTGCTTGCAGCAATCGATTTTTCAGAACTGACCGAGCCGGTCGTCAAGGAAGCCGCCAGACTGGCAGATGCGCTCAAGGCAGAATTGATTCTGCTCCATGTACACCCTCCGGTTTCACCGGCCCTCGACCTCTACCCCGAAACAGAGATTGTAACCCTCCCCGCCGGAGGTGATCCCCTGCCGGAGGGAGAACCCCCAACCGACGGCGAACGCCTTCAGGGCATTGCCGAACCGCTCCGGGCTCAAGGCATACCGACAACAGCCATAACGGTTGCCGGCGACGAAGTGGAATGCATCATCAGTGAACACATGAAGAGCAACGCGGACATGATTGTCATGGGCTCACACGGCCATGGCGCTCTGTTCCACCTGCTGATCGGCAGCGTATCGGAAGGAGTTGTTCGACGGTCCCGGTGCCCGGTTCTCATCGTCCCTGCCGCCCTGCGCTGAGAAAATGCCAACCCTGCACCAGAAAAAATGCGGAGGCTGCCACAAGAATGATGGTAGCCCCCGATGCAAGGTCGAACATGTAGGAAAGAGCCAGTCCGGCAAGACTGAAAAGAAAGGAGAGAACGGTTGCCATTACCATCATTGAAGGGATGGAACGGCTGAAATTCCGGGCAATGGCGGCAGGAATGCTCAGCAGGGCAATCACCATGACAATACCCACAACTCTTACCATAACCACCACCGTCAGCGCAATCAGAGAGAGCAGAAGCAGATAAAGCGCCGTGCTTTTCAGCCCCGACACTTCGGCATACTCCTCATCAAAACAGATAGCCAGAAACTCCCTGTTGAGAAGCAGCACCACCCCCACAATAAGCAGATCGAGCAGCATGATCATCAAGAGATCACCGGAGGGCACCGTCAGGATGTTTCCAAAAAGATAACTGAACAGGTCAGGCGCATAGCCCGGCGTCAGACCGATGAGGATAACACCCAGAGACATGCCGGCCGCCCAGAAGGTGCCGATGGCCGTATCTTCCGAAACTTTCAGCTTTTTGCCAAGAATCCCTATGCCGAGGGCAGCAGCAAGGCTGAAAGGAATGACCCCGAGAAGCGGGTTCACTCCCAGGTAGTAACCAAGACCGATACCGCCGAATGCCGTATGGGCAATCCCACCGCTGATAAAGCCGATTCTTTTCACCACCACAAAGGTACCGATGATTCCGCAGGCGATGCTTGAAAGCAGCGCAGCAAGAATGGCGTTCTGCATAAACTCAAAAGCAAGAATCCCGCCGAACAGTGTTTCGCTCATGGTTCGCTCCCCTCTGACTTCGGGCGGTTATGGAGAATGGCGTCAACCGGGTAGTCATAGAAATCGCCCATAGGAGCCCGCTTGAGGGAGGAGCCCTCTTCATGCATGTCGAGCGTGCAGTTGAGACAGGCAATCCTCGTCACATGCTTCGTAATGACTCCTGTGTCATGACTGACCATCACAATGGTCATCCGCCCCCTGAGGCTGTCGAGAAGATCATAGACGCTGGACTTCATGGCAGGATCAATACTCGCTGTCGGCTCATCAAGCAGAAGCAGTTCAGGTTCGCCCGCCAACGCCCGGGCAATAAGCGCACGCTGAAGCTCCCCGCCCGACAGTGCGCCGACCTGACGGTCGCGGAGGTCCCCAAGCCCGACGGTGTGAAGAGCCTCCTCAACTGCCTGCCTGTCCCGATTCCCATATGGGCGGAAGAGCCGCCGGCGGGACAGACGCCCCATCAGCACCAGACCACCGACACTCAGTGGAAAATCGCGGTCAAAAAAAAGCCGCTGGGGCACATACCCCGTCCTCTTCGGCTGAGAGCCCGGCTCAGAGCCAAAGACCCTGACAGATCCCTCTGTCGGTCGCTGCAGCCCGAGAATAACCCGCAGGAGTGTCGTTTTCCCCCCGCCATTCGGCCCCACAATGCCAAGAAAATCCCCTTGAAACACTGACAGTGT
This sequence comes from Chlorobium phaeovibrioides, assembly GCF_003968655.1. Classification (GTDB taxonomy): domain Bacteria; phylum Bacteroidota; class Chlorobiia; order Chlorobiales; family Chlorobiaceae; genus Chlorobium; species Chlorobium phaeovibrioides. Next base: position 24,949 of record NZ_RXYK01000014.1, read on the forward strand.
CAGCCTATTGAGCACTTGAGTCCCACCCAGCCGGACGGCAAGACGGTCGCAGACAATCACGGGCCCGCTCACCCGCCCCCCTCCAGAAATACCGCTGTCACGGCACGAAGATTTTCATCGTAGGAAAAAGCCAGCGGATCAACACTCTTCGTCACCCCGCCGATACCCCGCGCAATGGTTTCAGCCTGTGCCGTACTGAATTGAGGCGACACAAACACCACTGTAATGCCAGCCTCCCGGGCCTGCAGTATCACCCGCTCCATCTGCCGGGGCGTCAGGCTTTTACCCTCTTCCTCTGCCGCAATCTGTTGGAGCCCGTAGGCGTGGGCAAAATACCCCCAGGCAGGATGAAAGACCAGAAAGCTCCTGCCGGAAACCCCCTGAAGCTTTCCGCGAATAAAGGCGTCCAACGCCTCCAGCTCCCCCTTCAGCCTTTGCGCATTTTCCCGATAGACATCACTGTTCAGCGGATCCTCCTTTGAGAGTGCTCCCGCAATGGTGTCGGCCATCAACATTCCGTTCCGGGGATCAAGCCAGTAATGGGGATCAAGGCGATGAGGGGAGGAGCCGTGCCGATGGCCATGACCCTCCTCCATAGGGAGAAGAGCCACACCGCTGGAAGCGTCGCACACTGTCAGCGAAGGGTTCATCTTCATGAATCGCTCCATCCAGTCAAGCTCAAATTCAACTCCCGAACCCGCTTTCACGAACAAGGCTGTTTCAGCCAGCATCGTCATCTGGCGCGGCAACGGCTCATAGGTATGAGGATTGCCACCCGGGGGCACCATAACCCTTACTTCAGCACGATTGCCGGCAACCCGTTCAACAAACCATGCCAGCGGCTGAATGGAGACAACAACGCGCATCCTGCCCGATTCAGGAGGAGATGCACAGCTGGAAGGGATGACCGCCAGCAGAAGAAGAAGAGCTATTGTGACGCGTTTCATCATTTTGGGAAACCCGGTGCGGCACCACTGAATTGTGTTGATATACTACTATGGAAGTACTCTTTGATACTAAGGTACAAAAAACAGCCATCGGTTTACGCCCTCCACCGACGACTGTTTTTTTTATTCAGGAAAGGCGGTTCAGGGCGCTGAGGGTCGCCCTGATGGATGCAAGGCTGATATTGGAATCCACTCCGGCACCGCATGCGCTGCGACCATCATCACAAACAATCCGGACATAGGCAATAGCTTCCGCCCCGGAACCGTGACCAATAGCATGCTCGGCATACTCGTCAACACGGATGGATATGCTGCTTTTCTCTCCAAATCCCTTCACAAAAGCATCAAGCGGTCCATTGCCGGTGGCATCAAAGTTGATCAGGGAACCATCCACCTCCACCTCAGCCCTGATAAGCGTTGCCGCCTCACCGCTCTCCAGCTGCACCGAATCAGCCCAGCTGATCGTACATTTTTTCAGAGACACAGAAGGCTGGCGAAGCCTCACGAATCCATCCAGAAACAGTTCATGAATCCGTTGGGGCGACAGCTCCTCCCCCGTCCTGTCGGCAAGCGCCTGCACCTCCCACGCAAAATCAGGCTGCATCCATTTGGGAATCTGGATCCCATAATCCTTTTCAAGCACAAAAGCCACGCCACCCTTTCCCGACTGGCTGTTGATGCGCACAATTGCCTCGTATGAGCAACCCACATCGCCCGGATCAATCGGCAGATACGGCACATCCCACAACCCATCGCCATGACTTCCGTGGGCCTTCATCCCCTTGCTGATGGCATCCTGATGCGAACCCGAAAACGCAGTATAGACCAGATCTCCGGCATACGGGTGACGGGGATGAACATCCATACGGGTGCACCGGCGGTAGACCTCGCGGATATAAGGAAGATCCGAAAAATCAAGACCCGAATCGACCCCCTGTGTAAACAGATTCAGCGCCATGGTTACCATATCCATATTCCCACACCGCTCACCATTTCCGAACAGCGCCCCCTCAATCCTGTCGGCACCGGCAAGCAGGGCAAGTTCGGCCGTTGCAACCGCCGTACCACGGTCATTATGGGCATGAACGCTTATGATTGCCGCACCTCGGTCCATGATGTTCCTGCAGAACCACTCAATGCGGTCGGCATACATATTAGGAAGAGACATTTCAACCGTCGAGGGAAGGTTCAGAATAACAGGATTGTCTGCCGAAGCACCCCATGCCTCCATAACGGCATGACAGACCTCAAGAGCATAATCAAGTTCCGTCCCCGTAAAACTCTCCGGACTGTACTCAAACCTGATACCGGCACTGCCGCTCTCATCCTTCAGCTGCCGGCAGAGGTGCGTACCCTCAACAGCAATGGCCTTGATCTCCTCACGGCTTTTACGGAACACCACATCACGCTGCAGGGTAGAGGTGGAATTATACATATGCACAATGGCATTGGCAGCACCGCTGATCGCCTCAAAACTGCGGCGGATCAAATGTTCCCGGGCCTGGGTCAGCACCTGGATGGTCACATCATCAGGTATGAGCTGCTCCTCCACCAGCCTGCGGACAAAGGCAAACTCCGTCGCCGAGGCGGACGGGAAACCAACCTCTATTTCCTTGAATCCCACAGAGACAAGCAGCTTGAACATCGCCACCTTCTCCTCCACACTCATCGGCACAGGAAGCGCCTGATTGCCGTCACGAAGGTCCACACTGCACCAGACCGGAGCAGCCTCAATTCTGTTGTCGGGCCAGGTACGGCCCTCTATGGGAACCGCCGGATAGGCGGAATACTTCCTGAAATTCATCGTTTTCATGCCAGTCACCCTTCTTCGGTTTTCCGTTTCAAAAAAAAAGCCACCTCCCTGAAAAGAGAGGCAGCCTGAATAATGTTCTTTCTGTCCAGTTTGACATCGAACTTTACAATGCACCACTCCCCGGTTCCGTCCCGCTTGAAAGCAGGGCAGAGGAAAGAAGAAGGAAGAGTAGTGAACACAGGTTCATGACCGGTTCAGGCATCGCAAAAAAAATCAATAAGTTCAAGCCTCACGGCACTGTCATACATGAATATATAAAAAACACCAGCCATACCGCAACAAGGCCATATCAGAAAGAACGCAACGGAAGACTCCCGGGTTCCCGATTCTCAACGACCGCCAACAGCCATAAACCGCGCAACACGGGAGCCCATATCATCGTAAAGCGTCAGGGTCCGTCCCGACACCGACCAGCCCGCAGTCCTGCGCAAAGCCTGAAGAAACAGCCGTTCACGCACCATCAGCTTCTTCGGTCCTGCCATGCGTGTTGTTATGAGAGAAGAAAAGCTGAGCCTGTCGCTCTTCTGCGAGAAACTGCCGGAAAGATTGTTGCACCCTGTTGCCCCTCTGACAGCACCTGTCCGGTGCATCACAAGAGAAACATCAAGCTTCTGTCCCGGAAGGAACTCCACCCTCTGCCCATCAACCTCAACAGCCCTCCACACCGTATTCATCAACTTCGCAACCGATTCGGGCGATCCCGCCTGTCGGGCGCATCCAACAAGAAGCAGCATGGCCATAACCCCCGCAAGCAGCGGAAGGCGACAAAAAAACAATCCGTATCGCGCTCTCATCATCACAACTCTCCCCTCTGTTCCATTCATTCATAAAAGTGCATTGCGCAAAAGAGCCATGTCAGTGGCTCACCGTATCATTCGTACCATAGATATGGTAACACCTAAAAGGCAGAGATTCAAGCCGGGAAGAGAGCGGAAGAAAAATATGACGAGCGCCTTGGAAATAAAAAAAACAGATGTATATTTACCACCCCTCTCCAAAAAAGAGGGGGAGGAAGAAAGGAAATCGCATTCCGCGATAGCTCAATGGTAGAGCATGCGGCTGTTAACCGCAGGGTTGTAGGTTCGAGTCCTACTCGCGGAGCTCTGGAAAAAAGCAGAAGACCCCATGGTCCTTCTGCTTTTTTCAGTTTGATCCGACCCCGCAAACCCCCTTCAGGAGCGGGCGGGAACATCTTTTCGTTTTGCCTGAATATTTTGTACATTGGTGTTCTTTTACTGAAAAGAGAACAATATGCAGACCGGGAACGCACTGATAGAAATCCGCACAGCGGCCATCACCGAAGGCGCCTGCGTCTTTGATTTTACCTGTCGGGCAGAAGACTTCAACGACCCGAAACTTGCTGAGTCCGGCTTCACAGATGAGATCAGAGTCAGGGCGGTTACCCAAAAGAATGGCAGCGAATTGATGCTGACATTGACAACAGATGCCACGGGCGAAATACCATGCGACATCTGCCTGGCTCCGGTAAAGGTAAGCATGAGCGGATCCTGGCGCATGTACTGCAATACAGACGGGTGCTCCCGGGATGAAGAGGACGAAGAAACAAGGCGTGACGAGTACAGACAGCTCGACCGCACAGCTGTCGGCATAGACCTGACGGAAGATGTCCGGGAAACGCTGCTGCTCTCTGTGCCAATGAAGGTGACCTGCACCGCAAACCCTGACTGCAGGCTCTATACAGGCGTGGAAAAGGCAGAAAAGGAAGAAAAAAACAGTACCAGCCCCTGGCACGAAAGCCTGGCTAAACTGAAACAGAACTATCGTTAACTGACACATATAACTCAAGAAGACTACCATGGCACATCCGAAAGCCAAAGTATCCAAATCCAGAAGGGACAAACGGCGGGCCCAGTTCAACGCGCGTACCAAAGCGGCAACCACCGTCAACTGCCCCAACTGTGGCGAACCGACCCTCCCTCACCGTGCATGCCGCCACTGCGGCCACTACCGCGGAAGAGCCGTCGTCGCAAAAGCAGCGAACAGCTGAAAAAACCATTTAGAGACCACCCCACAATGCTGACCATTGCTGTTGATGCCATGGGCGGAGACAACGCCCCGGCATGCGTGATAGAGGGAACAATCCAGGCTCTGAAAGAGAGCGGCAACAAGTTTGAGGTCGTCCTTATAGGCCAGGCGGAAATCGTTGAACCCATGCTTGCCCGGGAGGAGACGGATGGACTGAACCTACGCTTCCTGCATGCTCCTGAAGTGGTCACCATGGACGATGTACCCGCCACAGCCGTCAAGACAAAACAGAATTCATCGCTGGTCAGAGGCCTTCAACTGTGCAAAACAAAAGAGGCCGACGCATTTGTCAGCGCGGGCAACACGGGCGCCCAGATGGCTGCGTCCCTTTTTGTGCTGGGTCGGCTCCCCGGAGTGCTCCGCCCCACCATCTACGCATATTTTCCGAGACTGCAGGAAGAGGGGCTGACCAACATCGTCGATGTCGGAGCAAATGTTGACTGCAAACCGGAAAATCTCCTGCAGTTTGCCGAAATGCTTTCCATCTACCAGAAGTACGCCGCCGGCATTGAGCAGCCGCAGGTCGGCCTCCTCAATATCGGTGAAGAGGAAGGCAAAGGGTCAGATACCCTCAAACAGGCATACAATCTTCTCAAAGAAGCTGACGGGCACGGGAAAATCAACTTCATCGGCAACATTGAAGGGCACGATATCCTCAAAGGAAAAGCCACCATCGTAGTCTGCGACGGTCTTGTAGGAAACACCATCCTCAAGTTCGGCGAAAGCATACCCGAATTTCTCGGAACCCTCTTCAAGCGCGCCCTCGGGAGCACAGTTGCTTCCGGCGGAATGGACGAAAAAACCGCGGCAGTCACCACCGCCATGTTCAAAGGGATGTTCAAATCCTTTGATGTGGAAGAGGTCGGAGGAGTGCCGTTCCTGGGCGTTGACGGCATCTCCATAGTCGGCCACGGCCGTTCATCATCACGGGCAATCAAGAACATGATCTTCATGGCCGGGCACATGATTGAGAGAAAAGTCAACCAGCATATAGCCGAGGTGCTTTCAGGACAGTAAGCACCCCGGAAGGTCATCACCACTCTGCAGGGTAAGGCCGGGCCGACACTGCAGAAAAACCTATTCAAGCCGGCAGAACACAACCACACCCGACAGATGAACGCTGCAATTACGGCAACAGCCAAATATCTCCCAGACGGCATACTCAGCAACCTCGACCTCGAGCGTATGCTCGACACAAACGACGAGTGGATACGCACAAGAACAGGCATCAGCGAACGCCGCATTCTCCGCGACCCGGAAAAAGCGACATCATACATCTGCGGCGAAGTAGCCCGGCAGCTCCTTGAAAAGCGGGGGATGAAGGCCGAAGAACTTGACCTGATCATTGTTGCCACAATGACCCCCGACATGCTCTTTCCATCAACCGCATGCCTTGTGCAGGACATTATCGGAGCAGGCAACGCATGGGCTTTCGACCTCAACGCAGCCTGCTCGGGATTTCTCTTCGCACTCAACACCGGCTCGCGCTTCATTGAGTCGGGTGCCCATAAAAAAGTGATGGTCATCGGGGCCGACAAAATGTCATCCGTCATTGACTACACAGACCGCTCCACAGCCATTCTCTTTGGAGACGGAGGCGGAGGCGTCATTCTGGAGCCTGCAACAACAGAAGGCTGCGGCGTGCTCGACAACCGCATGTACTGCGACGGCACAAGCGGAAAAGACCACCTGCTCATGAAAGGCGGAGGAAGCCTTCATCCTGCAACCCACCAAACCGTTGACGACCACCTGCACTATATCTATCAGGACGGCCGTATGGTTTTCAAATCGGCAGTAACCTCAATGGCCAATGTTGCCGTCGAAATCATGGAACGCAACGGCTTGACAGCAGAGAATGTTTCATGGCTTGTGCCGCATCAGGCAAATCAACGAATCATAAGCGCAACAGCCGAGCGGATGGGCATCAGCAGCGACAAGTTCATATCCAATGTTGCCCGCTACGGTAACACCACAGCAGGCACAATACCAATATGCCTTGCCGAACTTGATGAAGAAAACAAACTGCACCCGGGCTCAAACCTTGTGCTCTGCAGCTTCGGCGCAGGCTACACATGGGGCGGCGTTTATGTCAAGTGGCAGTAACTGCCACCACTCTGAACAACACACTTGAACCACTCTCTTTCATGAAAGCATTTGTTTTTCCCGGACAGGGCTCTCAATACTGCGGCATGGGCCGCGACCTCTACGACAGCTTTCCCGTCGCCCGCGACCTGATGGAGCAGGCAAATGAGCTGCTCGGCTACCGCATCACCGATGTCATGTTCTCCGGTACTGAAGAGGAGCTCCGCCAGACCAACCGGACCCAGCCCGCAATATTTCTCCACAGCATGGCTGCAGCCGCACTGATTAAGAGCAATGGAAGCGGTGGGGCAGCAATGGCGGCAGGCCACAGCCTTGGCGAATACAGCGCACTCTGCTTTGCAGGAGCCATCAGCTTTGCCGATGCCCTCCGCATTGTAGCCCGCCGCGGTGAATTGATGCAGAACGCAGGAAAAGAGAACCCTGGCACCATGGCCGCAATCATCGGTATGGCAGAGGGTGAACTTGAAGGACTTCTCGCCGAAGCCTCCAAAGAGGGGATCGTACAGGCAGCCAACTTCAATTCTCCCGGGCAGATTGTCATTTCAGGCGATATTCCAGCCGTCAAAAAAGCAGTTGAACTCGCTCCCGCCAAAGGGGCAAGAATGGCCAAGGAACTTGTTGTTTCAGGAGCGTTCCACTCTCCCCTCATGCGACCGGCAGAAGCCGAGCTCGCAAAAGCGCTTGAGTCTGTTGAGTTCCGCGACGCGTCAATCCCCGTCTGCATGAACGCCGTAGCGAAACTGGTAACCGACGCAGCAGAAATCAGGAAAAACCTGCTGCTGCAACTCACCAGTTCCGTGCTCTGGACACAGTCCATTGAAACAATGGCAACAGCCGGTGCAACCGAATTTGTTGAAGTAGGGCCGCAGAAAGTCCTGCAGGGGCTCATCAAACGCATCAACCGCAATGCCTCACTCTCGGGCGTAGACACAGCCGAAAGCGTACAGAACATTCTCTCTTAACAACTAACGACACCAGATATGTTTGAAGGAAAAACAGCTGTCATTACCGGAGCCGCCCGTGGAATAGGGCAGGCAATCGCCTGGAATCTTGCCAGAGGAGGAGCCGACATCGTCCTCTGCGACATCAAGGAAGACTGGCTTGCCGAAACTGCAGAAGGAGTCAAAAAAGCAGGAAGGAAAGTCTGGTGCTTTGAACTCAATGTGACCGATGCTGACGCCGTCCAGAAAGCCTTCAACGACATTGCCGACACAACAGGACGGATAGATATTCTCGTCAACAACGCGGGCATCACCCGCGACGGACTTCTCATGCGCATGAGCGAAGAGGACTGGGACGCAGTGCTCAGTGTCAACCTGAAAGGCACCTTCGCCTGCACCAAAGCGGTCAGCCGCATCATGATGAAGCAGCGCTCCGGGTCAATTGTCAATATAGCCTCCATCATCGGCCTCATGGGCAATGCCGGCCAGGCAAACTATGCCGCTTCAAAAGGCGGGGTTATCTCCTTCACCAAATCGGTGGCAAAGGAACTCGCTTCCCGCAACATCCGCGTCAACGCTGTTGCTCCCGGATTCATCTCTTCAAAAATGACCGATGCCCTGTCTGAGGATGTCCGTCAGAAAATGCTGGAAGCCATCCCCCTGAGCAGATTCGGCTCCCCCGACGATGTTGCTGATGTGGTATCGTTCCTTGCCGGCGACCATTCAGCCTATATCACCGGTGAAGTCATCAACATCAGCGGAGGAATGGTCATGTAAGACCGCTTCTGTTTGAGTGCGATTTTTTTCTTTGTATATTGAAAGACATTTTTTTATTCGCCTTTTTATCAACACAACAACCAACCACGGAGAAACACCATGACGGAAGCAGAAATCAAGGACAAAGTATACGACATTATCGTCAGCAAAATGGGCGTCAACAAAGACCAGATCAAGCCGGAATCCAAATTTTCCGATGACCTCGGCGCCGACTCACTCGACACCGTTGAGCTGATCATGGAGCTCGAGAACGAATTTGATGTACAGATCCCCGACGAAGACGCTGAGAAAATCGGCACCGTCCAGCAGGCAATCGACTACATCGTCAAAAAGTAACCTCCCCCCGGGAAGGAAAACTTTTTCCTTATCACGGATCAAATACAGAGCGGCTGCGGGCACATCAACATTTCAGTGAGCCTGCAGCCGACTTCTGCTGTTTCTTCAAGCAAACGCCAAATTTCCACAGATGGGTCAAGAACAGACACGGGTCGTCGTTACGGGCATCGGGGCGCTTACCCCAATAGGCCACACAAAAGAAGCGTTCTGGGACGCGCTGATGAAAGGGACAAGCGGCGGCGCGCCGATCACCTACTTTGATGCGACAGACTTCGCGACAACCTTTGCATGCGAGCTCAAAAACTTCTCTGTAGAAGACTACATCGAAAAGAGAACGGCTGACCGCATGGACCCCTACTGCCAGTATGCCATTGTTTCCTCCGACCAGGCCCTGAAAGACTCCGGCCTCGACCTGGAAGCAATCGACCCTCTCAGAATCGGCGTTGTCCACGGCTCCGGCATTGGCGGCATGACCATTTACGACCAGCAGTTCCGTCAGTACCTGAACCGCGGTCCACGGCGGATCAGCCCGTTTTTCATTCCCATGCTCATCCCCGACATTGCAGCCGGCCAGATATCCATGCGTCACGGACTCATGGGGCCCAACTATGCAACGGCATCAGCGTGCGCAACATCACTCCACGCAATCATGGACGCCTTCATGCTCATACGATGCGGCATGGCCGACTATATGGTATGCGGCGGATCGGAAGCCCCGATCACTCCGATGAGCGTTGGAGGCTTCAACTCCGCAAGAGCTCTTTCAACAGCCAACGAGAACCCCGCAAAGGCATCACGCCCCTACGACCGCGACCGCGACGGATTCGTCATGGGAGAGGGCGCAGGCAGCCTGATTCTTGAAAGCCTTGAAACAGCTAAAGCCCGCGGTGCAAAAATATACGGCGAACTGGTTGGTGTTGGCGCCACAGCCGACGCACACCATCTTACAGCACCCCACCCGGAAGGCAAAGGCGCAATGAATGCCATGAAAACGGCACTTTCCATTGCAGGAATCAAGCCCGAAGACATTGATTATATCAACACCCACGGAACAGCCACCCCACTGGGCGACATTGCAGAAATCACCGCAATCAAGAATGTTTTCGGTGACCATGCAAAAAAACTCAGCGTCAGCTCCACCAAATCAATGACCGGCCATCTTCTCGGCGCAGCCGGAGTTGTTGAATCAATTGCCTGTCTGCTTGCAATGCAGAACCAGACAGTGCCGCCAACCATCAACAACGACAATATCGATCCCCAGATTGATCTGGATATCACCCCGAACGAACCCCGCAAGCGCAAAATCGAATACGCGCTGAACAACGGATTCGGATTCGGCGGACACAACGCCTCACTGATATTCCGCAACGGCTCGTCACTCTGAAACTCTCCCCCTTCTTTTGCGAATGGAGCAACTCTGGCAAAAAATCTCCGCACTCCCCATTTTCAGCGCCGAACTGAAAACAGGGAGTGCGCTGACAGCCACACCGGAGTCCATTGAATTTGTCAGCAGGCTTCTCGGCAGAAAACCGGGAGACATGCGCTTCTATACAACAGCCCTGACCCACCGCTCAGCCGTACACGACCCGTCAACCCCGCTCAATACACACTCAAACCAGCGTCTTGAATTTCTTGGAGACGCTATCCTCGGCCTTGTCATCACCGATTACCTCTTCCGGGAACTGCCCGACAGCCCCGAAGGAGAACTTTCAAACACTCGCGCCAAAATCGTCAACAGGAAATCCCTTGCGGGATTTGCCCGAAGCATCAAGATCGGCGATCACCTCATTCTCGGAGAAAGCGCAGACCACGCCAAAATCAGAGTCAGCGAATCAACCCTCGCCGATGCTCTGGAAGCGTTCATCGGAGCCATATGGCTCGACAGGGGAATCAGTGCGGCAACCTCATTCATCAATGAGCATGTCATCGAACACCGCCGGTTCAACACCTTGATAACAGCCGAAAACAACCACAAAAGCCGGCTGATAGAACACACCCAGGCCCTCCACCTCCCTCCCCCCCGATACAGCGTCATATCGGAAGAGGGCGCAGAGCATGAAAAACGGTTCACCGTCGAGGTCAGCTGCAACGGGAAAGTTCTCGGCAGAGGGATCGCCGCGAGAAAAAAGGATGCAGAACAGCACGCTGCCGCCGAAGCAATGCTCAACCCTGAAAGCATATCCTGAAGAAAAGAGAGCTTTTTCATGGAGATTATGTTGAGCATTTATCGCCTGCGCTCTATATTGAAAAAACACACAAAGCAACACAACTGCCACCAGCCATTCCCCGCACAGCCATGAACGAACCTCTCATCAGCGACATTTCCCGCACAGGAAGGAAAGGGTACTCGCTCAACTCAAGCGACCTGATCCGCACCCCTCACAGTCAGCTGATACCCGGAAAATTTCTCCGCCAATCGCCTGCCGAACTACCCGAAGTACCAGAAAGCGAGGTTGTACGGCATTTTCTCAGGCTCTCCACACTGAATTACCATGTTGACAAAGACATGTACCCGCTCGGCAGCTGTACCATGAAGTACAACCCGAAAATCAACGACGAAACCTGCTCTCTTGAAGGCTTCGCCGCACTGCACCCGATGCAGCCGGAATCAACCGTCCAGGGGGCACTCCAGCTTATGCACGAACTCTCGGGAATGCTCGCTGAAATCACCGGAATGGCCTCCGTCACCCTGCAGCCGGCAGCAGGAGCCCACGGTGAGCTGGCAGGCATACTGCTCATCAAAAAATATCACGAAGCGCAACACAGCAAACGCACAACGCTGCTCGTCGTTGATTCCGCACACGGCACCAACCCCGCCTCAGCCGCACTTGCCGGATACACCATTGTATCGGTGAAAAGCAACGGAATCGGACGCACAGACCTCAACGACCTCAAGGAAAAACTCAACGGGGATGTTGCCGCACTGATGCTCACCAACCCCAACACCATCGGCCTGTTTGAAAAAGAGATTGTCGCAATAGCCGACATGGTGCACAAAAACGGCAGCCTTCTCTACATGGACGGGGCGAACATGAACGCCCTGCTCGGCATCACACGGCCCGGCGACATGGGCTTTGATGTCGTCCACCTCAACCTTCACAAAACATTCTCAGCCCCTCACGGTGGTGGCGGCCCCGGCAGCGGCCCGGTAGGAGTCTGTGAAAAACTCATTCCACACCTGCCCGTTCCGGTCATTGAAAAAAGGGCGACATCAGAAGGCGCACGCTACCATCTTACCGGAGACTGCCCGGACAGCATTGGCAGAATGATGAACTTCCACGGCAACTTCGCCGTCCTCATCAGGGCTTACACTTATATCCGCATGCTTGGCGCCGAAGGTCTCCGACGGGTATCGGAAAACGCCATCATCAACGCAAACTATCTGCTCAGCCGTCTCGACGGAGCCTACAGCCTCCCCTATCCGAAACCCGTTCTGCATGAATTCTGTCTTTCAGGAGACCTGCAGAAAAAATCCCATGGAGTCAGGACCCTCGACATAGCCAAACGGCTTCTCGATTACGGTTTTCATGCCCCGACCATCTACTTCCCGCTCATAGTCAGCGAGGCATTGATGATTGAACCAACCGAAACAGAATCACGCGAAACGCTCGACCGCTTTGCAGACGCTATGCTGCAGATTGCCAAAGAGGCTGAAGAGTGTCCTGAAACTGTTCTTGCTGCGCCTGAAACCACCCCGGTGCGGAGGCTTGACGAAGCCATGGCTTCCCGACAGCTCAATATCTGCTGCCGCTGAGGGTGAACATCCTGACGCCATGCAAGGCCCTCAGAGAAAGAGCTGTTTACGGAATATTCACATATTCCATTTTGAAGTCCGCACAGAACCCGTTATAGTTATGTAAAACAGGAACGATGACACATAAACCGGAATGGAATGTCACTGATCCGACAAAAAGTCCTGGTGCTCAACAGCAGCTATGAACCGCTCAGTGTCTGCGACGCCCAAAAAGCCATCCTCCTCCTCTTCGGCGGCAAGGCAGTACCGGTCACCCACCACCCTGAACGCTTCATCTGCACCGTTACCGAAACCTATCCAATGCCAAGCATTGTCCGCCTCACGGTATTTGTGAGGGTTCCCTACAAGCGGATCATGCTGAACCGCAAAAACATCATCCGCCGTGACGCCTTTCAATGTCAGTACTGCGGAAAAACCGATGCCCCGCTCACAATAGACCACATCATCCCCCGCTCCCGCGGCGGTGAAGACTCATGGGAAAACCTCATCACAGCATGCCGCCGGTGCAACTCAAAAAAAGGCAACCGCACCCCCCGCGAAGCCGGCATGCCCATCATGAAACAGCCCCAGCGACCAAACCACCTCATGTTCATGCAGCAGCTGACAGCCGCTGCAGCTGAAGACTGGAAGCCCTACCTCTACATGACATGAGCGCATCCGCCTCTCCCGCCCGCTGCCCACAAACTCCATTCGACGAAAACAACAGCATTATCCGGATTTTGTTTACTTTTCCTTTCCAGCACATCCAGTTCCAGCAGAAAACCATCCCTGGGCCCCGAATGAAACGCCTTTTTCAGAAGACATACGCCACTCTCATAGCGGCCATTGTCACTTTTCCGGCAATAGCTGCACCGCCATTCAAGGCCATGGCGGAACATCTCCCATGGCGGGCAGAAGAAATCTTCACCCCCGCCGACTCCCTGCTGCTTCGGGAACTCAACGAGATGCCGCTCTCAATGAAAATTGGACAGATGCTCATTGCCGACAGCCCCGGCGGCTTTGAAACCGACAACACTCCGCAGCAGGAGAAACTTGAATCGCTCGTACGGAGTGGAACAATCGGCGGAGTCATGTTTCTCAAAGGAGGCATGTTCAAAACCGCCATGCTTGCCAACCACCTCCAGTCAATCGCCCCGAAGCCGCTGCTTTTGAGCGCCGACATGGAGAACGGCGCAGCCATGCGCCTTGAAGGAGCAACCGAATTTCCGCCCGCCATGGCCATTGCCGCCACCCAACGCCCCCGACTCGCAGCAGCAATGGGAGCGGCCATCGCCGCCGAGGCAAAAGCTGTCGGCATCCGGCAGAACTACGCCCCGGTTGGCGACCTGAACAGCAACCCGATGAACCCGGTCATCAACACCCGCTCCTTCGGCGACCGCCCCGAAACCGCAGTCAGGATGACAGGAGCATACATTGAGGGACTCCAGCGCGGAGGCCTCATAGCCACAATCAAACACTTTCCCGGACACGGTGATGTCCATGTCGACAGCCATCTCGCACTCCCTGTGCTCTCCGCCCCGAAAGAACACCTTCAGCAGTATGAGCTCGAACCCTTTCGGGCCGCCATCGGGCAAGGGGTCATGAGCGTGATGGTCGGCCACCTTGCCGTACCCGCCATTACCGGCACCATGACCCCCGCAACGCTATCGCCCGAAATAATCACCGGTCTGCTCCGTCAGGAACTCGGCTTCAAAGGGCTCATCATCACCGATGCGCTCAACATGAAAGCGCTCTACAACGGCAGCAACATCCCAGGCATCTCAGTCCGCGCAGTCCTTGCCGGTAACGACCTGCTCCTTTTTTCCCCCGACCCCGCCCTCACCCACCGCTCCCTGCTTGAAGCGGTTAAGAGCGGTCTCATCACAGAAGAAAGAATCAACCAGTCCGTCCTGCGCATCATGCAGGCCAAACGCTGGCTCAAGCTGCAGCAGAGCCGTATGGTCAACTTGAACCATGTTCCGGCGCTCTCCAGCCCCCACTCACACAGGGCGCTTGCCAGCGAGCTCTCCCGGCGCTCCATTACCATCGCAAAAGAGAGTGGCAGCATCCCGCTCCAACTCTCCTCCCCGGCCCCGGTGCTCCACCTGATTCTCAGCGACTCCGGCATCGCCCACCCCGCAGAAGCCTTCTCGCAGGAAATTGACCGCCACTGGCACGCCACGCATGTCCAATGCAACCCGAAAACGAACCCCGCAACCTACCGGCAGGCAGAAGCTCTGGCCGACAGCGCAGCAGCCATCATCATCAGCTCCACCCTCGGGCGACTCCCCGGACCCGGCTCCCGGCACCTCACCCAAAGCCAGCAGAAGTTCATCAGCCAACTCGCAGAAAAACACCAGGCAACAAAACCGCTTGTCTTCATAGCACTCGGCACCCCATATATTCTCAACATCTTCCCTGAAATCAACAACTCCATCTGTACCTTCTCCACAGGGGAAGAAAGTCAACGGAACGCTGTGGGCGTCCTGCTTGGCAAACAGAAAGCTGAAGGGAAACTGCCGATAGCACTCAACATCACCAACAACCCGCAAGAACCATCCGGCCATGGGCAAGACAATTCGAGATGAATCAACTGCAAGCGCATACTGGGCCTCCGTCAACACCTTCTGCGCCCTCAGCGATGTGCATGTCATAGCCGATGCTCCCGTAGGCTGCTACAACCTTGTCGGGGCCGCAGTCATGGACTATACCGATGCCATTCCCTATCTGGAGAACTTCACCCCCACCAGCCTCACCGAAAAAGAGATTGCCTCCTCCGGCAGCTCTGAAATCGTCCGCGACACAATTACAAAACTGCAGGAACCGGGCCGCCAGCTGATTCTGGTCTCCAGTGCCGAAAGCGAAATGATAGGCAGCGACCACGAACGCATGCTTGCCATGCAGTTCCCCCTTGTCCGCTTCTTCCCATCGCACTCTTTGGGAGAAAACGAGTGGCAGGGCCGCGACCGCGCACTTGAATGGCTCTTCAAAAACTTTGACGACGGCCGCCCCGCAGCAGTTGAACCCGGAACAGTCAGCATTATCGGACCAACCTACGGATGCTTCAACAGCCCCTCCGACCTTGCCGAAATCAAACGGCTCATTGCAGGCGCCGGCGGCCGCCTCAAACATGTCTTCCCGTTTGAAAGCAGACTCAGCGACATTTCCGACCTGAAAAACTCTGAAGTCATTATTCTCATGTACCATGAGTTCGGAAGCCGCCTCGGCAAGCTTCTCAACCGACCGGTTCTGTACGGCCCCTTCGGCATTGACGAAACCTCGACCTTCATTATGGAACTCGCCCGACTGCTCGGGTGTGAACAAACAGGAGAAGCGTTCATTGCCAAAGAGAAACAGACCGTTCTGGCCCCCATCTGGGACCTCTGGCGCGGCCCGCAGGCAGAATGGTTCCCCACAGTCCGCTTCGGCGTGGTTGCTGCTGCTTCCTACGCAAACGGCCTGAAAAAATTTCTTGCCGATGAAATGGGTATGCAGTGCCTCTTCAGCCACATAACCGAAGAAACTGACAACACAGCCCTCCGCGAGCAACTGGCCAGCGTACAGCCGCAGTTTTTCTTCGGCAGGATTGTCGACAAAATCTACCTCGCCGAACTTGACGCCAAAACACGGTTCATTCCGGCCGGCTTTCCCGGACCAATCGTCCGCCGGGCACTCGGCACCCCGTTCATGGGGCACAGCGGAGCGGTATTCCTCCTGCAGGAGATTGTGAACTCGCTTTACGACATGCTTTTCAACTTTCTCCCGCTCAACAGGCTCAGCGAAGCCGGTGAAACCCCCACCCAAAAGCCTGAATGGGACGCTGAAGCCGAAGAGTTCCTCAACGAGGCCGTAAAAAAAGCACCCTTTATCAGCCAGATATCATTCGGCCGTGAACTCAAAAAGAAAGCCGAACTGCTCGCAATCCGCCAGGGTAAAAAAACCATATCAAAAGAGACAGTATCGCTCGTCCTGTGATTTGGATTTTTAGGAGATAATTCGTACTATCAAAATCCACAATACGGAACCGGGGTAACCGCACCTATACCCTGAAAACCAATCCGCGTCAGTATGCGGAAAAGAGTTTCAGGAAACAGAGTGCACTGACACAGCCCTCCCGGCCGGATAATACCGACGACAAGAGGCTGTATTGAACGAGTGTTTCGGACACGGATCCGCGCCATAACCAAAGCCGGCTGACGCCCGAAAAACAACAACGACCGGACACGACATATGTCTCAGAATCTGGATCAGCAGGTGACCTTGACCGTTACCCTGCCGGACGGAACGACAAAACCGTTACCCGCTGGCAGCACCGGCATGGATATAGCCCTTGAAATAGGGCGCAGGCTTGCCCGTGAAGCAGTCGCCATCAAGATTGACGGCAAAGCCGTTGACCTGTCGGCTCCACTCACGGCCGACTGCACCGCTGAAATCATCACATTCGACTCCCCTGAAGGGAAGGAAATTTTCTGGCACAGCGCCAGCCATATCATGGCACATGCCATTGAAGAACTGTTCCCGGGCTCAAAATTCGGCGCCGGCCCGGCCATTGAGCAGGGCTTCTACTACGACATTGCCTCAGAACACCGTTTCACCGAAGAGGACCTCAGAGCCATAGAAGAGCGTATGCTCCTTATCGCCGGACGCGACATCCCGATAGTCCGGGAAGAAATGCCCCGCATACAGGCCATAGAGTACTTCCGGACGGTCAGGGAGGACCCGTACAAGGTTGAAATCCTTACCGACACGCTCAAAGAGACAGAAACGGTCTCCCTCTACCATGAAGGCGGCTTCACCGACCTCTGCAGCGGCCCCCACCTGTTTTCAACAGCGGCACTCAAAGCGGTGAAACTTTTCAACATCTCCGCCTCATACTGGCGCGGCGACCAGTCGCGTGAAAGCATGCAGCGGATTTACGGGATAGCCTTTCCCACAGAAAAACTCCTCAAAGCACATCTCTCTGCTCTTGAAGAGGCAAAAAAACGCGATCACCGCAAACTCGGTACTGAGCTGGAGCTCTTCATGCTCTCGCCCGAAATCGGCAGCGGTCTGCCCGTCTGGCTTCCCAAAGGAGCCGTCATCCGCCAGGAGCTTGAATCATTCCTCAAAGAGGAGCAGCGCCGGCGCGGCTACCTTCCGGTCTATACGCCCCACATTGGCAACATAGACCTCTACAAACGGTCCGGACACTATCCCTATTACAGCGACTCTCAGTTTCCGCCACTGACCTATCACGATGAAGAGGGCAAAGCGGAGCAGTATCTTCTCAAACCGATGAACTGCCCGCACCACCACCTCATCTACAGCTCAAAAATGCGGAGCTACCGCGACCTGCCGGTCCGCCTCGCTGAGTTCGGTACCGTGTACCGTCACGAACAATCCGGAGAGCTGAACGGACTCGTACGCGCACGGGGCTTTACCCAGGACGACTCGCACATCTACTGCCGCCCCGATCAGCTGGTTGATGAAATCTGCAACGCCATTGATCTGACCCGGTATGTCTTTGCTACGCTCGGGTTCACTGAAGTGGAGACCCGCCTTTCCATGCACGACCCGCTGAACCCGTCCAAATACGGAGGAACCGCCGATGTATGGGAACAGGCCGAAAAGGATGTCAGGGAAGCAGCTGACCGCATGAAGATCAACTACTTCATAGGTGTCGGGGAAGCAAGCTTTTACGGCCCCAAAATAGACTTCATCGTTCGCGACGCCCTTGGGCGGAAATGGCAGCTCGGAACAGTGCAGGTTGACTATGTCATGCCCGAACGCTTTGACCTCAGCTATGTCGGCAGCGACGGCCAGAAACACCGTCCCATTGTCATCCACCGGGCACCGTTCGGCTCCATGGAACGCTTCATCGGCGTCCTCATTGAACATACGGCCGGCAACTTCCCACTCTGGCTCGCACCGGTACAGGCCGTCGTACTTCCGATTGCAGAAGATGTACACTACTACGGCAGCGAGGTACGGGACGCAATGCACCGGGCAGGCATCCGTGTTGAACTTGATGTACGGAATGAAAAAATCGGAAGAAAGATCCGTGAAGCTGAACTCGCTAAAATCCCCTTCATGGTCATTGTAGGCCAGAAAGAAAAAGAGGGGGGCTCCGTATCGCTCCGCCGCCACCGCATCGGTGACGAAGGAGCCTTCAGCATACAGGAAATGACCGAAAAGCTCCTGAACGAGATAGCCGCAAAAGGGCTGACAACCAAACCAACTACGAACGCATGAAGAAACAGAAGGTTACTTCCCAGAAGCCAAAAATCACCTACAGGGTCAATGAACAGATCCGTGTACCAGAAGTCCGCATTATTTTTCAGGACGGGACACAGAAGGTTATGCAGACTGCTGAGGCACGACGCATGGCAGAAGAGCGCAACACCGATCTTATCGAGGTGCAGCCCAACGCCGAGCCGCCCGTATGCAAGTTTGACAACCTTGGCAAACTGCTCTTCAAAATGGCGCAGAGGGACAAGGACCTGAAAAAGAAACAGAAAACCACAACGCTCAAGGAGCTTCGGTTTCACCCCAACACCGACAAACACGACTTTGACTTCAAGACAGCCCACCTTGAAGAGTTTCTCCGAAAAGGCAACAGGGTTCGGGCAACAATCGTCTTTCTCGGCCGCTCCATCATATACAAAGACAAGGGGCTGGAACTCGCCGAACGGCTGACCGAACGGCTGAGTGTTGTAGGCAACCGCGACGGTGACCCCAAGTTTGAGGGTAAAAAGCTTTTTGTCTACTTCGAACCAGACAAGAAGAAAATTGACGCCTACGACCGGATCAGAACCAAAACCGGCAAACTGGCACCTCTTCCCGACGAACCCGAAGAGGATGGAGAGAACAACGATTAACTGAACATCGCATTTTTCAATACCAACACAACAAGGACGATCATGCCTAAAATGAAATCGCACCGCGGTGCCTGCAAACGGTTCAAAGCCACTGCTTCAGGAAGAATCAAACGAGAGAGAATGAACGGCTCGCACAACCTCGAACACAAAAACAGGAAGCGCACGCGCCGTCTCCACCAGTCCGCACTCCTCGAGTGCACAAAAAAGGAACGGCAGATCAAGCGAATGATTCTGGCATAACACTCAATCCATAACCTTACACTACAATGCCAAAAGCAAATAATGCCGTCGCCGCAAAGGCACGCAGAAAGAGAGTTTTAAAGAAAGCCAAAGGGTACTGGGGTTCGCGCGGCAATGTGCTGACCGTTGTCAAGCACGCCGTAGACAAAGCCGAACAGTATGCATACCGCGACCGTCGCGCAAAAAAGCGCACATTCCGCGCCCTCTGGATCATGCGCATCAACGCTGCAGCACGCCTCAATGGCACAACATATTCCCGTCTTGTTGACGCAATGAACAAGAAGAGCGTTGAAATCGACCGCAAGGCAATGGCTGAAATCGCAGTCAAGGATCCCGAGGCCTTCACCACGCTCGTGAAAGCAATCATCGATTAAGCAGAGAACACCGCTCTTCATGGAAAAAAGCATCAGCAGCCTACAGCAGCAGATCAATGCCGCGCCTCTCAACTCCGAGGCAGATATTGAATCGTTCCGGCTGCTTTATACCGTGAGAAAAGGGTTGATAGCAGCCCTTTTCTCTCAGCTGAAGTCAGTTGACCCAACAGACAGACCCCGTATCGGGAACCTGCTCAATCAGCTCAAAGAGAGCGCCGAAGCAAGAATTGCCGAAGCGGCCGAAAGCATAAGCCACCATGAAGAAAGTTCTCAGCCGGTAATTGACCTGACCCTGCCGGGGAGAGTCTCATTCACAGGCAGCGAGCATCCTGTCCAGAAAGTTCTGGGCGAGATGAAACGCATTTTTTCCGCCATGGGATTTGCCATGGCAACCGGACCGGAACTGGAGCTTGACAGCTACAATTTCGACATGCTGAACTTCCCCCCCGACCATCCGGCCAGAGACATGCAGGACACATTTTTCATCAAACGGAACGGTAATGAAGATGATGTCCTTCTCCGAACACACACCTCACCGGTGCAGGTTCGGGTTATGCTTGAAGAACCACCACCCATTCGCGTCATCTGCCCCGGAAAAGTCTACCGGAACGAAGCCATAAGCTCCAGAAGCTACTGCGTCTTCCACCAGCTTGAAGGGCTCTATATCGATAAAGGGGTGACCTTTGCCGACCTCAAGGCGACCATATACTCCTTTGCCCACCAGATGTTCGGCTCTGATGTAAAGCTCCGCTTCCGCCCAAGCTTTTTCCCCTTTACGGAACCCTCAGCCGAAGTGGATGTCACCTGTTACCTCTGCGGAGGAAAAGGGTGTAAAGTCTGCAAGAAATCCGGATGGCTCGAAATCATGGGATGCGGCATGGTGCACCCCAATGTCATACAGAACTGCGGCATAGACCCTGAGGTATGGAGCGGGTATGCATTCGGCATGGGCGTTGACAGAACCGTTCTGCTCCACTACAAAATCAACGACATCCGGCTTCTCTTTGAGAACGATATCCGTATGCTTCGCCAGTTCACAGCATAAGGGGCCTACAGCCAACTGCAGCACCCCCACCGGCAGCATTGTGAGCCTTTTTTGCCCGCCTACCCCCCGATATCAATCAGAGCTTTCGTCCAACTCTCCATAGCCTCATTAGCCGTAGGGTTGGGAGCCTCGAGAAAGGTCACCACAAATGAATCATCCATCTCCGTCACACCGATTGAACGGGGCCGTACAGCCAACACCAGCGGGCTCGGCATCTCCTTGCCGAAGCAGAACAGAATGTTCTTCGCCGCCTTGATACCGGGAGCAATCACCCCCCCCTCAAGTGAGGCTGTATGGGCATAATGGTCGAACACGCCAATAAAACGCACAACAGAATGGGCGTCAATCCGCTTTTTGAAATGGGCAATGATATCGTCAACACTACCACAGCTCGTCTCTTTTTTATCAAACTGGATGGTATAGACAGGATATTTTTCCTGCAGAAGGGTCTGAATCATAAGAAATCACATCTTGATTAAAAAACTTCACCATGCATCTCCTGGCGGAAGATAAAGAAAAAAGCTCCGCATTCCCCTGGGGGATACGGAGCTTTTTATCACTGTAAGGGCAAGGAAATGCCTTTTACGCCTCAACCCCTTCTGCCTCAACCTCAAAGGAAACCTTCACGACGACATCACTGAAAAGTTTTACTTCGGCCTCATACTTTCCAAGCGTCTTGACAGGAGCCTCCATGGTGATTTTGCGGCGGTCGATCTCAACACCCTGAGCTTTCAGGACCTCGGCAATATCAGCTGCAGTAACCGTTCCGAACAGCTTGCCCGACTCGCCGGCTTTCGCCTGCACTTTCAAGGCCATCTGCTCAATTCTGGCAGCAAGATCACGGGCGCTCTTTCTCTTCAGCTCCATTTTCTTTGCCTGCTGTTTCTTTTCTGTTTCAAGAGCCCTGAGGGTTCCCTCGGTAGCCCTCGTGGCCATGCCCTGCGGAATCAGGAAGTTATTTGCATAACCGTTCTTCACGGCAACAACTTCACCTGCATCGCCAAGGGCAGCCACATCTTTTCTTAAAATGACTTTCACTTCTTAGCTTCCTCGTTTCAAAGATTGCAAAATATTTTACTTGTACTCATCAGACACATACGGTATAACAGCCAGGAACCGCGCCCATTTCACTGAATGGGTCAGAAGGTTCTGCTCTTTGGCCGAAAGTCCCGTAATGCGACGGGGAATCATTTTTCCCTGATCGTTGATGAATCTTTTCAGCTTGCGCTCGTCACGATAATCAAAAAACACCGCCTGATTTTTCGATACCTTTTTCTTTGATGCCAGAGCGTTGCTGATTGATTTGTTGCCCTGCCCTCTTCCGGGCTTCTGTCTCATTGGTTTCATTGCGAATTTGTCTTAACCCGCCCCCTCAATCGGAGGAGAGATATTTGTATTCATAAATATGGCCGGCATCCTCTTCATGAAACTCCTCATGATGATGCTCATGATTCTCGTCCTCTATGAAGCCGTCGTGATCCTCCTCGCCATCCTTTTTCCGTTTGTTGAGGAACTGGATCCGTCTTGCCTTGATTTCGACCACGGTCCGTGATGCACCGTCCTGCGCTTTCCATGTGCGGCTCTGTAACTCACCATCAACAAGGACTGCCGAACTTTTCTTCAGATTGTCGCGGCAGCTTTCGGCAAGTTTGTTCCAGGCGACCACCCCTACATAGCAGACATCCTCCTGCCACTGATGGTTGCTGTCGCGGAACCGGCGATTGCATGCTATTGAAAAATTCACGACTGGCGTACCGCCTGAATTGGTCTGTCTGAAAACAGGATCCTTGGTAAGATTCCCCGCAATGACAACACCGTTGATTTCCGGCATTTTCAATTCAGCCATAACACCCTCCGTTTATATCTCATAAAGCTCAACTGCCGTAACCATCTCAGCCGCAACGGCTCACAATCACTTTTTTTCCTCTTCTGATGCCTCAGCCTCCGCAGCCGCCTTGTCTTCAGGGCTGCCAATGACCACACTGTACTTCTCAACCCTCTTGCGCATCTCAAGAAGAGGCGTTGTCAGATGGATGATCAGATAGCGCAGAAGGACATCCTCAAAACGGAGTACCCTCTCAATCTCGGCAATAACCGGAGTGTCTGCGGTAAATTCAATGTGGGCATAGTAGCCTATGGTCTTCTTGTTGATCGGATAGGCAGTCTTCCTGCGACCGATATCAAGAACGCTCTTGATGCTTCCGCCCTTTTCGGTAATGACCTTCTGCACCATCGCCATTGCTTCGGCAATAGGCTCATCCTGAAGCCCGCCATCAATGATGACCGTACATTCGTATAATTTGTTTGTTTCCATAGCGCAAATGCAATAATGATTGAGTGTCCTCAGTTGCTTGCAGACGGCGAGGTTCCGGGATTGCGCACACCGGACCCACGGCTTCACGCCAGAAAGCGCAAACACCGCCCGCAAATTTGGACCTTAAATGTAAGACATCACAATCTCATTTCCAACCTTACCGCTGATTTCCCCTCACGCAACAATCACCACCACACACACTCAATCATGCAAAGCTTCTGAAAAACGCCAGAATGCTTCCGGCAACCCTTTCGGGAAGAATGTCACGCATGCAGCGGAAATGCTTTTCAGGGCATCGCTCCCTACCGATATGCGAACAAGGCCTGCAGGAAAGACCCGGAACCTCAAACAGCTCAAACGGGGTATTGTAGGGAAGAAATCCAAACGAAGCATCCGATGAACCAAACAGCACGAAAAGCCTTCTTGAAAAAGCTGAAGCCTCGTGCATCAAACCCGTATCATTGGTCAGCACCGCATCACACCGCCTGAGCAGAGCGCCCGTCTGCATCAGTGTACAGGTGCCGGTCAGATCATGCACACTCTCCAGCGTCTTTTCGCTGAGCCTGTCCATAATCCCAAGGGCATTCTGCCGGTCATCCTTTCCGCCCAGAAGAAGCACCTTCACCTTTTCGCCGTCCGCAACAAGACGGATTGCCTCAGCAAAATGCTCCGGCGGCCACCGCTTCGTAAAATGCCGGGCCCCGCATGCAACCCCCAGCACACGCTCGCCGGGAGCTATGAGAGAAGATGCGAACAGAGCATCCTCCTCCGAGGGAAACAGTTCGCACCCAAGGGCGTCATCCTGCAGCAACACATCCCCGAGAGCCGCCTGATATCGCTCCACAACACTAGAAGAGAGTGCATCGACACGAAGCTTCAGATGCACAAGAAGCCATTTTTTCCAATTTGCTTTCCGGTATCGCACCCTGACATCCCCCTCCACCCTCCGCAGCAGAGTGCGCGAGCGGCGGCTGTTCTGAAGATCAATGATCAGGTCATACGAACCCCCGGGAAGCGTTTCGGGGGTATGCAGAACGGAAATATGCGGGTTGCCGGAAAGCAGACAGAGGAACTCAGGCCGGGTACAATACTCAATCACAGCCCCGGGCCATTTCGCTTTGAGACGACGCACCACTGGCGTCGTCAGAATAATGTCGCCGATGGAACTCAGCCGGACAACAAGAATGGAGGGAGCCTCTTCCATCATACTACGACCAGAACTCCCACCAGGCCTTGTAACCAGAAGGCTTTGCCTGCTTCTGAAAGTCTTCCAGCCGGGCAATGCGCAACGATGCCTCACGAAGGTAGGCCTCCTTTTGGGCCATCTCCCCCTTTCGCTCCTGAAGCATCTCCACCCCCTTCTGCAGCTCCACAAGAGCCTCTTCCTGCCGTCCAAGAGCATCAAAAGCCAGAGCCCGCTGCATCACCGCAGTAATCCACATCTTCCCCGCCTCTTCCTGCAACTCGCCCCGCCGGCTGAAATAACCAAGCGACAGCTCCGCTGCAGCAAGCGACTCATCAAAGCGGCCCAATTCTCCAAGCGCCCGTGAAAGCCAGGCATGGCAGAACGCATCAAATCCGGCATGGTCAAACACCTCTTCAGCCGGAACCGTCCGGGAAACATCCATTGCGTTCCTGCAGCTCAGGGCAGCCGCCTCAAACAAACCCTCGCCAAGCTCCCGCTCAGCCTTTCCCAAAGCCGCATAGGCTCCGGCAACCTCCCGCAATGGCTTCATTCTTTTGTCTCCTCAACTGCTTTCCCCGCCCCGCCATCAAGAAGAGAGACCAGAGCGGCAGGAATTTCAGGACGGCCCGAACCATTCAGCGCCGTTCCAATAATTTTTGCCCGCAGCACAGGTTTCCTGCACGGCAGACGGAAAATATCCTGATAAAACGCAAACCTCAAAACCGACTCCCGTGCAAGATTCAGCCCCACCGCAAACCTGTCGCCGCTTTGCAGCGAAAACCTGTAATCAAGCTCGGCCCTTACAACAACAAGATTGATGCCCTTTTTCGCATATCCCCCAAAATCAGCACCAACCACCTTCAGGAACTCATGACGGGCATGTTCAAGATAATTCTGATACACGCTGTTATTGACAATCCCCTGCATGTCGCACTCATAATCGCGAACACCCATCTCAATCTCAAACTGGTAACCATCCATCATCTCAAAATCTCCCGTTCCAAAAATACCTTTCAAGAAACATAACACTAAATCCCCACAAAAGCCCCAAAAGTTGGGGACACTCATGACTGAGTGTACTTACTGCAACTAAAACAGGAAGAACGCTGTTGATATTTTTTTACCTATATGATAGGCTGGCATTGAAACCATGGAGGATTATCATGAGCGCACTCAATGAGTATATGGTACCTGGACTTATAAAAAACGCCCCGTCACCATGCCTTTCGCTCTACCAGAAGACTCACAGAACTTTTCCTGAAAACCGCCAGGACACTCTGCGTTACACAAATCTTCTCAGTACCCTTCAGCGCTCTCTTGCTCAGAAATACCCGGCAAGAGAAATACAGACACTTCTCGAACCCTACCTGCAGTTGGCAGATGACGAAGATTTCTGGACTCATGCGCTTGATGGGCTGGCAGTGTTCGGTGCACCCGGCTTTTTCCATGCCTATCGTTTCCAGGGTTCACCGCGTGAACTTGCAATAGCCGCCGACAGTTTTCACACCAAGCCTCTTTTACGCGTCATGCAGAGTAGCAGGCGGTTTCATATTCTCTCTTTGAGCAGGACTACTGCAGCAATGTTTGAGGCTGACCAGTATTCCATTGATGCACTTCAGCTGCCATCAGATTTTCCAGCCACCCTTGAACAGGCACTTGGCAGTGAATTGAGCCACCCTGAAATCACTCTTGCATCATTTGGCCCTGCGGCAGGTGGCGGTGTGAGACGCCACGGCCACAGTTCGCGGAGAGACGAGGAGGAAATTGATGCTGAAAAGTTTTTCAGGCAGGTCGACTCAGCAGTTTCCAGAATGTTCAGCAATACCTCCGGTATGCCTCTTATGCTGGCAGCTCTGCCGGAACACCAGGGTCTTTTCCGCAAAATCAGCAAGAATGAGCGGCTTATCAAAGAAGCAATGACGACCGACCCGCAACATCTTTCAGAAGAGCAGCTCAAAAAGCGCGCATGGGAAGCCATGGCACCGGTTCATGCAGCAAGAATATCCCGTGAAGGTGAGCTGTGCGCTGCTGCCATTGCCTCAGGAACAGGAACCGATGACCCGGAAACAGCTGCCGTGGCCGCCGCAGAGGGACGCATCGCAGTGCTTCTTCTCCGAAGCGAAGCCCTGCTGCCGGGAAAACTTGATCCAGCCACAGGAGAAGTCACATTTGCACCGCTTGACAATCCCGGAGTCGATGATCTTCTTGATGATATTGGATCGCTGGTAATGGAGAAAGGAGGAAGGGTTCTTGTTCTCTCAGACGAAGAAATGCCTTCCATAACAGGCCTGGCAGCGGCTTATAGATTCTAGGGACGGAATGGAAGGGTTGAGGGCAATCAGACAAGGGTGACGACAGACGAAAAGCCCCAACCTACGCCATGGGCCGTTTCTATCAGTTGACCGCCAGCTTTTTCTGCTTTCATACGCAGTCTGTGAACGACCGCCTCAAGTGCTTTATGCCCATGAATGTCGTTACGGTATTCCATATGCTCCATGAGGGTGGAACGAGGCACAGCCATTTCTTTTGATGACGCAAGAATGGACATGAATTCAAACTCCTTTATTGTCAGCTTCACCATTGCCCCCCCGGGACCAACGAGAACCCAGCCATTGCGCAGAAGCTTCCACTCGCCGCCTCCGAACTGCAGCTGCGAAGCCAACGCTGCTTCACCGCGTCCTTCGGCAACCCCCTTCTCCAAAAGATTCCCGATGAGGACAGAAAACTCTGCACATTCAACAGGTGTGGCAAAACATGCCAGTGCACCGGCATTATATGCAGCAAGACGCGCCTTGGGCGTGACTGCTCCAATCAGCATAATTGATGAAAGGGAGGTATTGCGCTTGAGAAAACGCGCCACAACCAGACCGCGCTGATCTGCAAGGTCATCGGCAATGACCGCCAACGCAAACTCCTCCTGCGAAAGGAGGCTGTAAAGCTCAAGAGCTGAAGCCACAGAGAAAACATCTATCCCCTCTTTCTTCAGATATGCAACAAGGCGCTCCCGTGCATCCGGATCGCTCTGCACGACAACAACCCGTCGTGATGATATAGTGGAACTCGGGTAACGACTGACCATAAGGCATCCATCTAATGTAACATTCAGTTATTTCTTACTTTAGCCAACAAATACATACAATTCAACCCACAAATACATGCGATTGCCTACAGAAACAAAAACAAAGCCACCCCAAACACCCCTCAGCAGCCTCTCATGAGCAATAACCCGGACGGCAAAGAAGATTCCGGGCTTTTCGTATCTTTGCTTTCAAAGACCCTATGCAAGAATAGTATACAATTAGTGACTTTTTAACAAAAAAAAGAATGCAATTGCTGACTACGGGCGCCAGAATCCGGACTTTTGGTAAACTGAAATTCAAAACAGTCAAGGCGTTTGCCGATGCCCTCGAAATGAGTGCATCCAACCTGCAGTTCTATCTTTCAGACAAGCGCCAGCCGGGAGCCCCCATACTCAAGCGCCTTGAAGCCCTCGGGTGCAACAGTTCATGGCTCTTGACGGGAACAGGAATGATTGAGAAAAACCTGCCCCGGCCTCATCCATCTCTCAGGCTTGAAGAAATCGGACAGGCCGGGGAGATTTACAGCATAACAGCTGCAGGAAAGAAGATGACTCCCGGCATGATCATGGAAGGAGACACTCTGCTTATCCATCCCGGACTCTCACCTGAAGAAGGCGATCATATCGTCAAAAACACAGCGAAAGGAAAGGAGATCCTGCTGTGGGAAAAAGGCGGTCCATATGAGGGGGTTGTTGTCCAGCTGGTGAGGACCATGAAAGTGAACGCGCCATAAAAAAACAGCTGACTCACCCTCTGCATCACGAGCCGGGAAGGTTCATACAGCTTGTCCATACACCTCGCCAGGTCAGGAAAACCACGATGGCGCAGCAATATCTGGAACAAAAGAGCCATTTCAATCAGCAGAAATGGCATCTGTCCTGGCGGAAGTCCCGCAATACGAGGCGGAGCCAGCTGTGCAGATGAGGGGGAAGAGGGGGAAGAGGGGGAAAAAGGCTTGGGAGCCAAACGAGAAAAGCCCGTCCGTAAGGACAGGCTTTTCACAAAAAAATCGGCGACGACCTAC
>NZ_RXYK01000015.1 GCF_003968655.1 Chlorobium phaeovibrioides
CCAGCGGCCCTCCATTCATCCAATAATATAGCCTATTGAAACCTTGTGTTTCACGACATCAATTCACAATCGCGGGGAATGCGAACCCAAAAAGCCGGCACCGCCTGTGATCAACACACGCTTTCTAAAACTTTTCATTTGATTTCTCTCAATCTATTAAAAATTCAGGTAGGGACAAGAGTTACCCCTCGCCCCCGAGCAGGTCCGAACAAGCGGAATTCCCACATCCGGCTCCGGACTTGAGCGCTTGACGCAAATCGTTCTTCCGTCCACGGGTGAAGAATCTTTGGGTTGGGGATGAATTGATCAATATATATATAACCATTTGTCCCAATGCCATCCTGTGCCGCTGGCTTCGGCGCCTGAGCTTGGGTAACCATCAATGCTTGCATTCAATTACAGAGAAGTGTCTTCCATCTCGGCAACTGCGGGTCGAGCGAAAAGAATTCATTCCGAATAGATGAGTGCACCGGGAGCTTTGTTGCTGACACCAATTTTGAGGCAAGTTCATCAGGTGTACTGGCAAAAAATGCCCCAGCACAACCCCGCAAAGGGCTGAGATTCAAACCATATGGATCCAGCACCGACACAACCGGCTTTAACATGCAATAAGCGTCTACCGCTGCCGATGTGGTCGCGCTGGAGTATGCGACGTCACACTCTGCGAGTAATTCCCCTAACGAGCCTTCGACCAGCTCCATGCTGAGCTCCGGATAGTCCTCCGGGTTAATCGGACAATTGGGGTGCGGCTTGACAATGATACGCGTACCGATTGGCAATAATGGAAATGCCTTTTCAAGAAGACGCATCTGCAGATGGGTATTGGAATGCAAATAGTCCCCCATCACAAGAACGCGCAACCCGGAAGTCATGAACCCATGAGTTTGAACACTGCGTGGCTTTGCCTCCGCAAGATAAAGGTAACGCAATGCCTCCACTTTCACCAGCTCATGTACCGGATATCCCCCCCGCTTATAAGCGCCGATGGCAGCATCCCCATTACATGCTACCCGATAAGGCATCGGCAACTCATTCGTGAGCTTGCGGGAATATGAACGCGGGTCGAAAAAATACCGCAGATCCCAATAGCGAACCGTTGAATGCGGCACACCAATCAAGGATGCATTCCCCGTCACACCCCAAATTTGAAGGAGTGATGATTCCCATCCTTGATTTTCTTGCAAGTACACGCCACACCGCTGCCGCACTGGCAATGAATTAATCGCCGCCTCGATCATATTATGATAAAGGGTACTCAATACAGCTGTAGTTCCTAAAAAGGACGCGCGCCACTCCTGCTCAAACAACGGAGAAACATCGCACTCACCTAATGGCGTGCTTGAGAGCAGGCCACGCACTCCCGGCCATTTGAGGCACAGTCTCAACCAATCAAGAATCACATGCAAGACAACACCGAGGCCCAGAAATGAATCCAGGGTAGCATGGACCTGTCCGTTCTCCGATTTACCGTTGAATGATCGGATAGCAGCTCCGGCAAATCTGGCACTCGGCAAATTCTTGTCAATCACATAGAGGTGAAGCCAATTGACCGCCTGCCCATCCTCACTCAACTTGTCAGGCAAATGAGCCCAGTAGCTGCTTTTATATCGACCCTCAGCCAATCCAACAGGATCAAGATTAAATAGATAGGAGATAAATGTCATCTCGCCCTTCGCCCCAAGCCATTCTGAAAGACCTGCCCCCTTCAGCGGCCAGCGCTGAAAGAGATATCTCGTCAACGATAGGATGCCCTGTACTGGATTGGGGAGCCACTTAAAAATATTTTTGGACAATGAGTGTTGCGTGCGTTTCGGAGGGATCTTCTTCCACCTGAACTTGCAGCCTTTATGAGACGCCCATGAAGCCAAACATTTCGATAGAGAGCGGTTTTCACTCACAAGAACAATTTCGCTGAAAGATGTTCCTGCCGCCCAGTCACCCAATGCCATCAGCCGAACAGCATCGGTAATATGCGGAGATTTAGAGAAGTTGCACTTTTCAGCGATCGGCGCCATCCACCAATAACTGAATCCCGGCCGAATATCAAGAAAATCAACAAGACGCCGGCCTTGCACCTTAACCTGACCGAGTTCGTAGACCCATGCGAGGTACCTTGCACGAAGAGAGTCGGCGTTCTCTTCAATCCATTGGGGAATCGAGATGGCTTCTGGGCATGAATCCTCGCCATAACTTCGCCACAGAACAAGCCGACCAATTGGTTGTTGAGGGGCACCTTCAGCGTCCCAGATATAAAGCACATTATCTTTCAACGATACTCAAATCAAACCACTTCAGTCATTATCGCTTCCACCTTCTGGAAATCCTCTACTGTATCCAAATCCTGCGTCTCATACGATAAAAAAACCGTTTGAACGGAATCCATCACTCTCCACCTGCAACCGATATCACCTGCCCCGTAGTGAATGTATTCCAATCGGAACCATAATAATAAATACTGTGAGCCATTTCAACCGGCGTTGCGGCTCGCTTCATGGGAATCATAGCAGTTCTTTGATCAATATTTTTTTGCGATTCATGCGAATGAATCCTTGTATCCGTCACCCCTATTCTCAATGTATTAACAAGAACATCCCGAGTTGCCCACTCCCGCCAAATACCAGGGATGAACTCAAGCGCATGCTTGCTCAGTGAATACGGGTAACTTTCTTTTCCTCCACCAAACTTCACACCTATACTGCCAAGCATAACAATTCTTCCCCAGCCACGTTCAGCCATTGCTACGCCAAGCTCACGCATCAAGATGGCTCCCGACACAACATTTACCCTGAAATGATATAGGAGATCATCGGCAGTAACATCCAAGTACGGCTTGGCCTGTAAAGTAGCAGCACAATGAACAAAAACATCACAGCTTGTCAAAAACTCTCGATTTTGTTTCAACCAGTTATCAAAAACTACCCCCTCAGAAAAATCACACGCGGTCAATCTAAAAGCGGACTTGTTCTTTTCTGAAAGGTCAATGAGTTCATCCCGAATTGTCCTGTAATGAGCCAGCACCTCATACCCTTCAGCGAGATACCGCTTACAGACTTCAAGCCCGATATCAGAACTTGCCCCGGTAACCAACACTTTCATATACTACTACTTGTTTTCTATCCACCATTTAGCCTGACCAATCTGCCATTCGTAATCCAAATCAAGCCCCGCCTCATTGACAATAGGAAGGATTTTCCTGCCCATCCACTTTTGTGGGAGCAACCCGTCATCCAGATTCTCTAGATTTTTCGGACGAATGACACTCATAGCGACATCAGCAAACCACACATCACCCTGACTATCCCTATCACAGTTTATGCCATCAGCATTAGGATGATGCTGGAAGGGTATGTACGGTTGCAGATAACCTTGTTCATTAACACGCCGAGCCCTAGTTGGACTAAACATATTATACCTGCTTACGGTAACGGCTGAATCAGCATCCGGGTTCGCACGCAACGCATCAATCCCTTGACGCAATAACGCAGAATTGACTGTCGGTGCGTTGCAAAACAGTAACACAAGAAGCTCGGGCTCCTCGCCAATACGCTCAACAATCACTTCATATCCATGCTTGTAGGCATCCTCGCCAAGCGCCTCTGCAGATGCCAGATAGGCGGGCCGCTCAATCACCTCGAATCCTATTCCAGCGCCCAATTCCATCAACTGCAGATCATCGGTCGAGATGAAATGACGATCAATCTCGGGAGTCCCCATTGCAGCCGTCATCGGGTACCAAGCAAGGGGGTGACCATTGATGTTATAAAGATTTTTTCCAGGAAAACCCACACTGCCTTTTCGCCCAAGAATCAACGAACAAATCATATCTGTATGCTCTGAATTAAACCACCACACATCGCGAACACGGCTCCAACTGCTGCCGTTCACCATTCATATGCCTTTCACGCAAGGACTGGTACATCTCTCCATTCCATATCTCGGAAATGGAAGATGACGGAAACTTCTCCTCGCTCAATGTCGTCAGATAATCCACATCGCATGGCGCCACTCTTCCATCCCACCAGACAAACAACCTGCGCCACAAGTCGGAGCAGGGCTCATCTATCCCCTTTTTTTCAGCCTCGTAGACATTTCCCCACGGGTTATAATCAACAAAGGTCACTTGGTCAACGAAGTTCTTCCAGTGCTCCTCCATCTCATCAAGGCTCTGCTCGTCGCTGAACCTAACCCCTGAAACCCTGGTGATCAAGCGTGAATGAGGATACTCCCTCTCCTTGATGTCATTGAACCGCTCGATATTCTGCATAACCCGCTCCAGATTGCCGTTGACCCGGAGCTTGCTGTAGAGTGGTTCCGTTGCGGCATCTGCC
Organism: Chlorobium phaeovibrioides; assembly: GCF_003968655.1. Lineage (GTDB taxonomy): Bacteria > Bacteroidota > Chlorobiia > Chlorobiales > Chlorobiaceae > Chlorobium > Chlorobium phaeovibrioides. Next base: position 4,329 of record NZ_RXYK01000015.1, read on the forward strand.
GAAAAAACAAGGGTCTGTATATCAGCATCCAAGATAGCGCGCGCCATCTTCTGGTCAAGCAAATACGCATTTGTATTCACTTTCGTGGCAAGAAATTTCCCTGAAACATAGGCGAGCATTTCGGGCAATTGCTTGTTGACCGTCGGCTCGCCGCGGGAGGCCAGGCTGATTGCCTCGACCTCACCCTCAATCTCATCGATTATCTCCCGAAAAAGCTCAATGGGCATCACACCCATATGGCCATGCCTTTTATCCGACAGCCGACTGTCCGCCTGATAGCAGAACACGCACCGATAATTACAGATCGACGAGGGCTCGATCTGGACAAGCGGTGGATACTTACGCACCACCTTGTCGGCGGGAAAGACCTCGTAGGCATAGCGATAACGCAAATAGCGAATCACCTCGTCATCGCTGATACGGCCGATTTCCTCGATGACGTGGTCACGCAGAGCAAAGCGAGCTCCGGAATCCGAGCTGCCGATGAACAAGTCGCGAAATGCTCTCTTCGCAGGATCAGTTTCCTGCAATTGATCTATTTCCGCCCTGAGCCCTTCAATCCGCGACAACACCTGCATTTTGTCAGCGGTTGCGCCACGAATATCAAGAATACTATTGGCCTTATCATACATACCGTGTACACTCATCATTCAAGCCGGGTCAATGTTTATCCCTCGGAAAAATCGGCAACAGAACACCCTTCATAACTCCTGAATGCGACTTCATTCAACGAGTGCCGCCTCAAAAGAAAGGTGATACTATTCTTCTCTGCCGCCAGTTGATCTCCTTTTGAATCACCAATCATCAAACACTCCTCCGGCCGGTATCCGTATCGTTCTATGATCGATCTAATGGCATCAGCCTTGCCCATAGGGGCGCCGTGAATCTCAAGAAATGACGAGTCCAGATCAAGTGCCCGAACAATCTCCAACAGCTCCGTATGCGGCGTTGCCGAAAGTAAAAAGAAGTGCTGATTGAACGGATTGTTTTTCAACCAAGCCTCCACACCGGGAACCCAAGGAGAGCGGATGACTCGTTCCATGGCTACGGCACTGAAACGGGCACAATAGCTTTCAACAAGCGAGCCGACAGGCTGAACTCCAGCCCACGATAAATAGAGGGGAATTTTTTCATATCTCGATACTCCGCCATTGGCTTTGTGATGCTCTCGCACCCGACCAGCAGTATCTGCTCCAAAAGGAGCAAACACCTCCGCAAATGCCTCGCCTTTGATTTCAAGAGACTCCTTGATGACCCCGTCGAAGTCCCAGAAGATAACCCCGGCATTACTCAGGACAGACAAGCTCAATGACGCCGCCAGATTTGGTTATAACTCCGACCGAATCGCGCACTACCCTCAAACATCGCGGAATGCTTTTTATCGATCAGCTGCAATCCAGCATCAGAGAGATGCTGACTCACCTTTGCGTCTTGTTCAGCAAAATCCTCATTAACCTCAATGATTACACTCTGGACCTGTTGGAGTATATTTTTCCCACTCTTAAGAATCAAGTGCTCAATTCCGTCAACATCCATCTTGATATTCATCGGAAGGGGAATTCCCAACATTTCGACAACGGCGTCCATCGAGATACCCAGTGTCTGGAAATCAAACACCTTCTTCATCATCTTGCCATCATCTCCATAGAGTTCACCAAAGCTTGACAGCGCCCCACCCCAATCAGTACTCGTCATATTCAGGGTACTTTCCCGTACACCATCGGAGAGCGGAAGAGGAACGATGGTCACGTAGTCAACAAGCCTGTTGATATGGATATTCCTTGCCAGTAATTCAAGATTGAAAACAGAAGGCTCAAAAGCGTAAACCCTGCAATGCCGTTTTTTGGCCGCATAGCATGAATAAAGTCCGACATTGGCCCCGATATCCCATAACACCGAACCCTCGGGAAGGGCTTCAATCCACTCAAGGGTTTCGGGCTCCTTTGTGCTGAAGGTTTCTGCCCTGAAATGGTTAAGCATATTGGGAACCGTGAAATCCAGGCTTACTCCCCCATGACGCACATTGTGTGTCCGCTGCATGGCATCAGTCACAACTTCATCCAAAAAAAATCTACCGATCTTTGACCCAGAAAGGCCCGTGGCAGCGGAACGGATTACACTTTTCACAACTTCCTTCAAGCTATGCATCATGGTGTCAATCATTTTTTATTGATTCAATCAACTGCAGCAACCCCTGCCCCAGATCCACATGCATCGGAGGGATATACTTTCTCCCAAGTTTCGGCTGATACGCATAGGGTGTCCGAACATAGTGCCCGGCAGGCTCCCCGTCGCTGAACTCTACACCCTCTTCCGACAAACCTAGAATCTCTGCCAGCATCTTCAGCAGATCCATCACCCGCATCGGCTCCTGACCGGTCAGCACGACGCTCTCATTCTCAAAGCCTTCACCGAGTGCAACGACACTTGCCTTCGCTGCATCTTCTACATGAATATACTCCCTCATTGCCTCAGGATGCCCTTCATAGCGAACTACGCCCTCTTCCACCGCAGACTTGACAATCCTGTAAAGTCCATTCGACTCATCCGCCCGTGGGCCATAAAGCGATCCATACCGGAGTATGGTGTACGGTAACCCGTATGCCCTGTTGTACTCCTCCACATAGCGCTCGGAAGCCTGCTTGCTGCAGCGGTAAAACCCCCCTTCCCGACTGTTGACATACACCGTACTGGCATACACGAACCGCTTTACCCCATGCACTCGGCACGCATCCATTACGTTGGCATTGCCAAGGATGTTGACCTCGATGGTCTTCAGTGGTTCATCCAATGCTTTATTCAAGTCCGCAAGTGCCGCAAAATTGTAGACCGCTTCTGCGCCTACAATCGCCTCTTGAAGCAATGATTCGTCAAGGATATCTCCCACAACCATCTCCTGATCCTGCCTGATCCATTGGGAAGGAAAACGGTCATACACCCTGACCCGATAGCCCGAATCGCTCAAATGATCAGCGACATGCGAACCAATGAACCCGCTCCCCCCCACAACAACAGCTTTCTTCATATCACAGGCCCTCCCTCTGGACATCATATTCCTCTTTCGGCACAAGCCCCTGCAATGACCTGCCCGTAAAATAACGCACAGCCTCCTCGGTCGCCTCAATCTCCATCCTCGTCCTGCAGTCGACGGACATCGACCCCATGTGGCAGGTCAACAGGCAACGGTCTATCCCGGCAAGTTTCCCGCTATAAGGCTCATGCTCGAAAACATCAATCGCAGCGCCGCCAAGATGCCCTCCCAGCAATACTTCAGCAAGGTCCTGTTCGTTGATAATCCCGCCGCGGGATGTATTGATCACCAATGCGTCAGACTTCATCATTAAGAGATGCTCCTTTCGCACCATATTCTTGGTATGCGCGGTAAGCGGCACATGAAGGCTGATGAGATCAGCTTCTCGGTAGATCGTCTCTTTACCCACCCATTCAAGTTTCAGTTCGGTTGTCACTTTCTGGTCAGGATAGAGGTCATTGACGAGGACACGTGGCGAACCAAATGCCGAGAGCCGCCGTAGCACCCTGCCGCCTATCCGTCCCGTTCCAATAATGCCGATGGTCACTTCCGGAATCCTCCTGCCGAAATGGCGGCACCACTCTCCCTTGTGCATCTGCAGGTTCGCAGCGTGCACGTTCCGCAAGAGTGACAGCATTAAACCAATGGTCAGCTCCGCAACAGCCGGGGCCGGTGCATCGGGGGTATAGCTCACCTGTATCCCGCGCCTCTCTGCCTCAAGCAGGTCAACACTGTCGAGTCCGATACCCACACGGGAAATCAGCTTCAGGTTCCGGGCATGTTCCATGACCCTGGCGGTAATCGGTTCCGTACCAGCCACAAGGACATCGAAGTCCCCGACCATCCCGGCCAGCTCATCCTCTTTCAGCTTCCTGCCGAGCGGGTTGATCAGATACTCGATGCCGGCACTCTCAAGCAACTCGAGGGGCAACCGGTTTTTATCCCCGAAGGGAACGGTGGTAATGAGAACTTTTGACATTTTCTAAGTAATAAGCGCCTTATACAAAGCCCCAATAATCATTAATGCTATCGAATCCGGCTTGATCAAGAGACTGGGTAAGGGTAAGGAGAATTTGACTCATAACCGTATACTCGGGATCGTAGAACTTGAATCACAGGACAGGATCTCCTTTACCCTTATCCCATGCGCCTCTTCCATGCGTTCTTTCTGCGGCTTATCCATTGTTCCATTACTGACGATATAAGCGAAGTGCTCGACTTTTCCAGAACCACTCCGCTCCAGTACGCCGACGATCTCAGCATATTCGGCTCGTTGGTGGCGGACATATGCCAACTGAGCAAACGCCTCTTCGATATGCCATGCGCCTTTCAGCTCAATCAGGATGGCGGCTTTCTTTCCCCGCTTTTGAAAAAGAAACAGCCCGTCGCACCGACGCAGGCCATCATCCGTAAAAACGCATCCATCAAGCATCAAAGCCACACCCTCTTCATCTCCCCTCAACTCCAGCCGAACTTTCTTGCCTTTTTCACTGAACCCAAACTCCCCGTCGCACAACCCAAGCTCAGCGTTCTGGGATCGCATTTTTTGACATACACAGCCAGCAAAGCGCCCCACATCAATCATTGACGATGCTCCCATTCGAGATCGCGCATGGCATCATAGGTCTGGCTCAACTCATTGAAGTAATCGAGAAAGTGATCCTGACAAAGTCCCCGTTCTTCATCAAGCATCGAAAGAGCTCCATCCGATTCCGTCATCAGGTACGACCTGCAATCAGCAGGATCAAGCGGGAACAACCGTTCGATCTCTTCATCCATAGGCAACGAGGTAACGCGATGGCGCTTCATCAGGTTATTGATGGACTCGACAATAAAGGGGCTATGCGTCGTCAGCACGAACTGGGTGTTCGTGAAGGTGCGAAGCAAATCCCCCACTACATGTTGCTGCCATGAAGGGTGAAGATGAAGGTCAATCTCATCAATCAACACAACCGCCTCTGCATCCAATGGATTTGCACGATGAGGGTTGGCCTGCGCCATACGCACACTCAAATCAATCACCAAGCCCAGCAACGTTTTATATCCGTCGCTCAACTGCATGATGTCCAGTGCATCAGCCCCCCTGCGTACAGCAAACCGCAATGGGTTCAATGCTATATGGGGTTCAGAAACATCAGGGATCATCCGGGAGATGGCCTCACGAACCGCATCAAGCTCCGGCAAGGTAACCTCAAAGCTTTTTCGGTCCTTCTGCAGACGATGCTCCTCATTCTCCTTATTGTAGAACCACATGAATGCCGACTTGAATCGGCTATCGGCCTGCAATGCTCCTGACAAAGCCTCAAACCTGGAATACTGTCGAGGAAAGCCCCTACGCCGCAATGGAACCTCGAGCAAAGCACGGCTAACGCCATAATATGCAATCACCGGCAGCTCAACATCCTTTCCTTCATCAAGCGGCAACACCACATCCTGCTCAAGCGTACGCTCAAGTTCGCGAACGCCTATGGGTTTCGGAACCTCAAGAGCGGTAGAGCGCATCTGATCCCGTCGCAGGATGCGGTCCCACTTTACGCCGGAAACGGTGCTCATTGCTATCCGTACATAGGGAGCAATTCGATTATCCTTCTGCCGGATATCCTTTTTGCTCAAAGAGCGACCGGCAACCTCCGGCAAGTAAGTCAATGCTGCTCCGAATCCGGTCGCCATAGCATCCAAAACACTCGTTTTGCCTGCGCCATTGTTGCCAACCAGCAATGTCAGCCTACGGCCAACATCGAGAACCAACCGGTCAATAGAACGAAAATTCTCTATTTCAAGACGCTCAAGTCGCATACGGTTCCTGTCTATTCATGAGGGCAGTCCGCTCCATTAGATTCCGGCGCAAACACCAAATGTTCCAGCCATTATCATGCCAGCCAATCACAATAGCGTTATCCTGTATCCAGGCAGAAATGCTGATGCATCTGAACAACATACAAACTTTTTCATTCCAAGGCATCAAAGGCAATCCCGGATAAGTTCCACAGCATGAACCGGTTTCCGATCCGTCAGTTCACCAATCTGATGCCTGCAGGAAAACCCGTTGGCAACGACAACCGTATCCTCTCCGGCTTCTGCCAAACGGGGCAACAAACGCTGCGCTGCGATTTCCCTTGACAACTGGGCATGTTCAGCTTCATAACCAAAGGAGCCAGCCATACCGCAACAACCAGCCTCCGTGTCCTCGACTATTGAGCCAGGTATACGGGCAAGCAACCGATGGGTCCATGCTCCTCCGCCAAGGCTATGCTGGTGGCAATGGGTATGGACAAGAATGCGCCGGACCGGCACATCGTCGCCCTCTTCAGGAAACACCAATCGGCAACTCCCCGCGACCAGCTGCTCCTCCAGGAACTGATCGATTGTCACGACACGCCCCGCAACGCGGTTTGCAAGTTCAGCATCATCCAGCAAGTCAGGAAGATCATCCTTTAACGCTGAGGCACAACTCGGCTCACAGACAATAATCGGAAAAGGTGAAGCGAACCGGTCGAGTTGCTGAAACAGTCTCGTACCGTCCTTTTTCGCCTTGTCGAGCAGTCCCTGCGATATCGCCGTACGCTGGCTGTCACCAAAAGTAGCCAGAAACACCCGGTACCCCGCGTGTTCCAGCACCATAATCGCCGCCCTGCCGACTTCCGGCTGGAAGTATTCTGTGTAGGTGTCATTGAAGAGCACGACCGCGGTCCCTTCCTTGCCATCCTGTTCAGGCATCCCCGTTTCTCGATCCCTTTTCAAGTACCAGGAACTGAGGCTAGCATCGGCAAAGGCCGGCAGGCTTCGGTCTGCATCCAACCCCAATAAGTTCTTTCCCAGCGTTCGTACAGCAGAATGACCCATTACCCTGTTGAGCATACCAGCCTGTGCGCCTATAGCAAATCTTGACATCCGGGCAACATCGCCAAAGACACGAGTACGGAGGGAAACGCCGTTCCTTTTATGAATGTGATGGAGTACTTCCGACTTCAGCTTCGCCATATCCACACTGTTGGGGCACTCCCCCTTGCACCCCTTGCAGCTCAGGCACAGCTCCATCACCATCGCCAGCTCTTCACTTGCCAGCTTGTGGATACCCAGCTGCCCACTGAGCACCAAACGGAGCGTATTGGCCCGCCCCCGTGTGCTGTGCATTTCATCTCTCGTCATCATATAGGACGGACACATCACACCGGAAAAGGTCTTCCTGCACTCTCCCACCCCGGTGCACTGCTCGGCTGCCGCCAACATCCCGCCCTCCTTGCGATAATGAAACATCGTTTCAACTGCAATCGGCATGTACTTCGACCCATACCGGAGATTGTCCTCCATCGGCGGCGTATCGATCACCTTGCCGGGGTTCATCCGCCACTCGGGATCGAACAGCCTCTTGACTTCCCTGAATGCCTCATAGAGTTCATCACCGAAGAACCGCCGATTGAACCCTCCCCGCACAATGCCATCACCATGCTCGCCACTCCAGGAGCCTCCATACTTCAGTACGAGCTGAAACACCTCCTCCTGAATCTCCTTCATGCTGGCGATCTCTTCCTCACGATGCAGGTCGTGCAACGGACGGATATGCAATAACCCGACGCTTGCATGACCAAACAGGGCAACCGGCTGGTGATGTTTTTTGCATACAGCGGCAACCTCGGCAACATAATCGGCAAGATGCTCAAGAGGTACTGCCGCATCCTCGATATACGGCACCGGCTTGCGCGGCCCATCTACCGTTGTCATCAAGCCCAGTGCACTGGACCGCATCTGCCAGACAGCCTTGATCTCCGGAGGTGCAAGCATGAGCGGACATGCATACGACCGGTCGGCGAGAGCACCGGCGATGGTGCCGATATGGACAGCCACCCCGCTCTGTTCTTCGCCCTGAACCTCAATAACGAGCACCGCCTCGGGATTGCCATGCAGGAGAGAACAAACTTCCTTTGTAGAGGGATGCTTACGCGCCTGACGCAGCACAATACCGTCAAGCAACTCGACCGCAGATGGGTGCATACCGACAATAAGCGGCACAGCACGCAATGCGGCATCAACCGAATCGAAATGCGCCAGACAAAGGGCACTACACGCAGAAAGAGGGGTCAGCTTCAATTTCGCACTGAGAATGAAACCAAGAGTCCCCTCACTGCCAGAGATCAACTTTGCAAGGTTAAACGGCTGGGCATCAAGAAGAGCATCAAGGGCATACCCGCCCGAGCGGCGCAGTACTTTCGGATACCTCTCCCTGATGTTGGTTGCATGAACACGGAGGATATCGATGATACCTCGGTATATCTGACCCCCACGGTCAGACTGAGAACATTTAAGGGTAAGTTGAGCGGTATCGAGAGGAGAGAGATCAAGCACTTCTCCAGTAGGCAGAGCAACTTCAAGAGCCATCACGTGGTCAATGGTCATGCCATAGCTCACGGAACGCATACCCGACGCATTGTTGGCTATCATCCCCCCTATTGTAGCACGATTCAGGGTAGCAGGGTCGGGAGCGAAACAGTACCCGTATGGCTTGAGATACCTGTTGAGCTCACCGCAGACAATACCTGACTCAACACGCACCCAGCCCTCATCAATATTGAGCTCAAGCACACGATTCAGATACCGGGAACAATCCACAACCGTACCTGCGCCAATCGACTGGCCGACGAGGCTCGTGCCACCGCCACGGGGTATGACAGGTGACGATGCCTTCTGCGTTTGGCAAATAACATTCAACAGCTCTTGCCGATCAGTCGGAAACACGATCTCCTCTGGCAGGAACTGATACATGCTCGCATCAGAGGAATAAAGAAAAGAGTCCAAGACCCCGGAACTGCTATCTTGTCCCACTAAACCTTCATGCTATACCGTGATGAGAATTTTCCATTGCGTGAAGCATCTCCTTTATCGGTTCATCTGGGATATGAGCAAACCTTTCACAAAACAAACGCCGCGCTGTCTGAACCTCTGGACTCTCCCACCATCCAGATACATCGTCCCAAACCAATTTCATCTGCCGAGCAGCGCCGTCAGGGGTTTCATGGAAAATCCCTACTGATTTCAGCTGATCAAAATACAGCGTCGCATCGTCTTTCAGCTCCCAGTGATGTGGATTCCAGAAGAAGATCGTCGGAATATTCCAGCACATCGACTCCAAGTATGTCGTTGCATTATAGGTAGAAATGAAGACCCTGCATTTCTGTATCAATTGCCGGATATTCTTAACCCCATCATCTAACTGGATATCAGGAAACTTATCAAGCCATCTATCCTTCTGATCCCAGCCACAATCATTCTTATACAAACGCACCATCACTTGGTTGTGTAACCCTGACGGAAGTGCCTCGATGAACTGAAATTGGTCATCCAAATAATCAAGAGTTTGACCCGCAATAGGAGATGAGTAGAGGTGATAGCTATAGCGCGGCATTGTCATCTCCACCATCAATGCGCCACCATTTGGGTCATATCCAACAGTTCTACCAAACCCCTTTAGATTCCCAACTGGCCTCACATTTGGCCTAGCAGTATCGCTCCAGCCCCATGAGAGCCATCTATCAGCAATCTTGATTTGCTGTTCTTCATAAAATGCAAACGGAGTCATCCCGAAATTGCCGCCGTGCTGACCAATTACAAGAGGAGTTCCCGATTCAACTTTTTCAGCAGCCCATACTTTGAAAAAGTCATCTGCAGAATAAGCATTACTGGTAAAAATAGCCTTTGGCTGTTTGGGCCAGGAAGTCTCAATCGTTGATGCAACAAGTTGCTTATAGCCCTCAAGATACAGCGTCGGCAAATGCATCGGGATCATCTCTCGAACCACTCTCTCGAAACCAGTATCGCCACTATTACCACCGTTTAGCCTCCACTCCCGCCATGACAATTCCGGCTTTACCTTCGGCACCGATTTTGATCGCCAAAGCTGAGGGAGTTGCCCCAGGCGAAACTGCAACGCAATCTCAAATTGCGCCGGGAGATAGGAGGAAATAAAGAAATAGTCTGATTCTCGCGTAACTATTGAATTCGACCAATTTATTAACCCGATAGCGGCAGACCTCAAACTCTGCTTCCATCCATTGTAAGGCAGAACGGCACATGGATTTTCGTCCGAACCGTCTATTCTTGAGATCTCTATAGAATCAGACCAATACTTTTCTAGTAACTGCCCATATATGGCTTCATTCCATACATCATTCGGAAACAGTTGATGGAAATCGCCCATATCATTGGGAATGAGCGACAAGGCATCTCGGTCAACGATTTTACACGTTCCTACCAAACCACCCTCAACGACCAACTGCAGCATAAACCACCGATCAAAGAGCATTTGGGTGAAATAACCCAGCCACGGACCAATGACAATACGCCAATACCGAACGGAATGGTCAACTTGATGCAATTGATTCAGGCGCTGTGATAGCTCATGAAGAAGTATCTCATGGAGTTTTTGAAGATACCTATAATCTCCCGCCAACTTAACCCGATCATCCCAATGATAACTCGCGGTCTTGGTGCCAAGTTGCTCCCATCTCTCTTTCCTCCTGTAGAGCTTGCACCACTCACCTAAAAACAAGACCGGCTCATTGTCAGATGGCCAAGTTTCTTCAATAGGAGTTGTAATAAGAAAACGCTTCACCACGCACTCCGTCCGCCATCAATCACAATGTTCTGCCCGTTCATATACGCCGATGCATCCGAACACAGGAACTGCACGGCAGAACGATACTCGTCCTTTGCGGCCATTCTGCCCATAGGGATCAGATTTGTGAGGCGCTGAACAAATTCATCTCCCTGATTCGTATAGACGCCTCCCGGTGATAAGGCATTGCAACGCACGCCCCTTTCGGCCCAGTAGGTTGCGAGGTACTTGGTCAATCCCAGCAGGCCTGTTTTGATGACGGAGTAGGTCACCGGCTTGACGGGTTGCATGTCAGGCGTGAGCCCGTCCTTTCTGTATAGACGCTGATCCGGGGAGAACACCGAAAGATCTGATGCGATATTGAGAATCACCCCGCCTTTTCCGTCTTCAGCCATTCTGGTCCCGAACACCTGACTGCAGAGAAAAGCCCCTGTCAAGCCTACCGCAATCTGGGTGTTCCACTGTTCAAGGGCAAAATGCTCAAGGCGGGATGTTTCCAGAACCCCCCTATCCCCACTCACTTTCGGATCAATTGCCGCATTATTAACGAGTATATCTACCCGCATACCTTGTTCAGTAAGCGACGCTGCTGCCGAATGGATCGAATCAAGGCTCGATACATCCATCTGCAATGCGACAATCTTCTCTGCAGGAAACTCTGAAGCCAAGGCCTCCCGAGCGCTGGCCAATGCACGATCGGACACATCTGTCAGCACTACTGTGGCGCCGCTGTTCAAAAGGGCAGCAGCATGCTCAACCCCAAGAAGACCCGCTGCACCTGTAATCAGTGCCGTCTTGCCGGTTACATCGAATTTGTTTTGCCTCGTCATGAGTACGATACCAATATCTACAGATTATGATGAGTGAACCTGCCCGCCGTCAACCGTCCAGACGCTGCCGGTAACGAATGCCGCCTGAGAGGAGGCCAGAAAGGCCACGACCGATGCAATCTCGTCGGGTGTTCCAAGCCTCGAAAGCGAGACATCGGCATCCAGCACTTCCGCAACGGCCTTCTCGTCCTGCCGCAACTTTCTTTCCCACACGGAGCCATCAAACAGAATGTTACCCGGGGCCACTCCGTTGATGCGCACTCCCAGTTTCCCTAACGGGCGGGCGATTCCGCTTATATAGGCGTGCAGGGCGGCTTTGGCTGCCGAATAGGTAACCGGAGCTCCCGGCATTACCTCCAGTCCGCAAATCGAAGATATACATACAATCGCACCATGAGTGGCGGCCAAAGCATCTCGAGCCGCCTCGACCATATTCGTGGCACTCCAGAGATTCAATGCAAACACCCGCTGCCATTCATCAGGATGCTCTTCCCCGGGGGCGACTGACTGGCCGCCGCCGACATTACACACGAGAATATCCAATCGACCGAATTGCCCCACCACATCCGCAACGATCCGCCGGGCCACACTGCTGTCGGTAACATCGCCGGCCACCGCTATCGAACCTTCGAGTTCGTCTACCACACCGTCCAATGCATCAGCATGCCTTCCATTCAATGCAACCCGACACCCTTCGGCATGCAGAGCCTTGGCAATCGCCTTGCCGATTCCTCTTGAGGAGCCGGTAACCAGCGCAACCTTATCATGCAGCTTAAGGTGCATTATGCCAGAAGCAATCCAGATTTTGATGCCCAGGCAACAGTCATCTCCCGATACTCGACCAGCGGCGAAAGATGATCCTCATCGTCAGCACGCGCGGTCTGCAGGATAAAATTGCCTTCATAACCGATACGGGCCAACTGCCTGAACACTGCGTCGAAATCCGCCGCCCCCTCGCCCAATGGAACTGTTCCCCCGCCAAGAATCCGATCCTTCACGTGAACATTCATAACCCTATGGCCATACGCAGCGAACTCCTCATCTGGGCTGAAGCCAAGAGCGGCACTGTTTCCGATGTCATAATTGATACCGAAGAGGGCCGGGTCGAGCCGGGTAATAAAGCGAGCCAACTCCTCCGGGCTGAAATCAGACTCAAAAACCACTGTAAGCCCATGAGAAGAAAACAGTCCTGCATGCCGCTCCAGAAATCGAACTAGGGTATTCTCTTGGTCCTGATTTTCCAGTCGCCCATTATCAACCAACGGGACTACGATTGAGCCAATGCAAAACCTATGACACGCCTCTGCAACAGCAATGAAATCCTTTTGCAGAGCAGCCTGATCATTTCCCGAAGCCTTCCAGAACGGAGCCTGCATAAAACAGTCACCGGTCAAAGAGGGGATACTTAATGAATGCAGCTGGCATAACCGGTCAATCTCCCGTTGACCATCGCTTGTCATCAAGGGGTTCTCGTAGAGACGCTCTTGATCGAGCGTCCATTCCATCATGTTTATATTGATCCCTTCGGCAAGCACAAATTCCTCCCGCCAATTACTCCAGGGAAAAGACTGAATACGACCATCAACAAGAGGAGATAGCCGACCCTGCATAAAACCAATATTATCCATTGTTATGGAGCACCATCATCATATTAGAAGTAGCCTTTGCTGCAATAAGTCTGTCAATATATTCAGTATTTAATTTATTTATTGACGAATTCAGCCAATTCGATATTTCTTTATTTAGACCATTAAGATGTATTTCACTAAGACCCACATGACATGTTTTTTGAGGCGAATCATTAACAATCCAGTTGAGATGATTCAATAGATTATAGTCTTGAGTAAAAGATATCTCGATATCCTTAAGGGCGAATCCCGCTGATAAAGCAACTTTCCGAAGAGATACTTCGGTAAAATAATGCAGATGAGCTGAATGATAAAAAAATTTATCATATGAACTAATACCCCAAACAGATAACAGTGGATCGGCTAAATTTGGGACTTCCACAAAAATATATCCACCATTTTTTGTAGACTTTCCTAAATCACATAGAAAAGAAACCGGATCACTCACATGCTCTAAAACCTGAAAAGAGCAGACAATATCATATATTTCTTCTCTAAAAACAGAATCGCGTAAAAACTCACTACTTGCTTTAATACCAAGCTCTTTTTGCATAAACCAACAACAGGCCTTATCTAGTTCAATGGCATTTGCTACACAAACTTGATCCAACACATTAGCAAGAAACTGCCCAGATGAAGCGCCTACCTCCAACAACTTTTTGTTTTTTGAAAGATAAGGAGTTACCGCCTTCAACCTATCACGCTGATAAAGACTGTATACATCAAATATTTCTCTCGCATTTGTCGCCGCGACAACAGCATTATGAGAATATTCCTGTCGATAACCTTCAGCATAATAACTTTTTGCATCTAATTTCTCATCAGGCACTAAAAAGCCATGCTGACAGTCAACACAATAGTAAACAATTCCGGCCCCTCGCCTTAATTGATCAGTTAAAATTTTATTGCTCTTTGCGTTACACAATGGACAACTTGCTGAACCTGAATTTTTATTCATATGACATCTCTTAAAAAGATATTTTACGCATTTAAAACTTCCACTAACTCGAGTAAAACACCTTCGGGTCCCTTGCAATATGTCACTTTCGCATATCCATCGGGAGTTAATTGAGGTGGAGCATTAAACGTCACTCCTGCGGCACTTAATGTGGAATAAGCTAAATCAAGGTCTTTTACAGCCATTGCTATATGGGTAAATCCTGTGGAATATGGTTGTCCCTGCCAAGAGGTATTGTCTGGATGAGTATGATACTGGAGCAGCTCAATAACATTGCCATCCGGTGCAGCCAGTTTTGCGGTTGTCAGCCTTACATCCTTAAGACCTAAAATGGCATCAAGATGAGGGCCAAACTCGTCAACCTGCTTTACAACACTGAAGCCAAGTATATCACACCAAAAGTGCAAGGCTGCTGGCAAATCTGACACAACGAGGCCAACATGTCGAATGGCGGTAATCATGCTGCGTCTACCTCTGTAATCGCTTCACCTAATACATCAATCGCTTCAAGCAGTGCGTCATCGGAAATGGTCAGCGGTGGGCCTATTTTTATTGATTCACGTCCGGTATGGACAACCAGCAGACCCTTCTGCATGCAACGCTCTGCCACACGGCTTGTAAACAATGCATCCGGCTCGCCGCTTGGTGAATGAAACAATACGGAAGCGATCAAGCCCCTGCCCAATATCCACGACACATGTTCAGGAAACTGCTCTTTGAGCCGGTGCAAACCGTCGAACAAAATCGCCCCTTTGCGAGAGGTCTCCTCAATCAGCTTTCGATCCTCCAGTTCTTCAAGGACAGCCAGACCGGCTGCGCAAACCAAAGGATTGGCCGAATGCGTGCTGCTCATGTTGCCTATCTCTGGCAAATCCATTATTTCGGCCCTCCCTAACACACCAGACAAGGGAACGCCACCGCCCATCCCCTTTCCGCAGGCGATCAAATCCGGGGTGACCTCATAATGTTGAAAACCGAATGCCTTGCCCGTGCGTCCGAACCCGGCCTGCATCTCGTCAAAGGCCAACAGTATGCCATTCTCCTTGCAAACGCGCTCAATGGCCTGCACATACGCGTTCGGATAGAATACAGCACCCCAACCCTGAAAAGTCTCAAGCATAAAACCACAAATATCCTGAGAGACATCAACCCCTTTTTCAGACAGGCGGGAGAGCGACTCGGCCAGAAAATCTTCAGGAGAGTTGCCGTCGAGTACCCATGGATAAGGGAACGGGATATGATGTATATCCTGATCCTGATATCCGATCCAATCACGCTGTGCCAGATTACTGCTCATCATCTGAGCCCCCAGGGTACGACCATGCCAGTTTCCCTCTATACAAACGATGCCACGCCGACGTTTGCCTTTTACCTGCCCATACATCCGCATAAGCTTCAGCACGGCCTCGGTTGCCTCCGTTCCGGCAGACAACAAAAACGCTTTTTCAAAAGGGCTCCCGGCAAACGAAACCAGCTTTTCATGGTATGATGCCCTCACCTCACTCCCATATGCATAGCAACTGAACAGGGGATGATCAAGCTCTGCCTTCAATGCCGAAACCACCCGAGGATTTGAATGCCCTACGTTAGCGACAAAAATGGTAGAGGTGAAATCAATCCACTTGTTTCCGGCTTTATCAAACACATTGAAATCTACGGCCCGGTCCCATACCAGAGGCAACTGCCCATGCATGGAACGAGACTCGACAGCATCAAGTCGATCCAGAATTTCTTTGGTCCCCGGAGCCGGAATAGGGGTCTGTATAGATCTGTGCCCCGTACTGACTAACGGCACCGTCACAGGCGTACGAGAGAAAGCATAACCAGCCATTTGGGAGGAAAATTAAATTTTATCGAAAATCCGAGACTCAAGAGAGGGATCACGCGTCAATTGATACTCAAGGAAAGCAAAATCATCTGCGGTATCTACTTCCGCAACTACGGGAGTCATAAACGGCATCACCCTATCACCATGCAGCAACTGGCTGCGCCTGATGAAGTCGACTGAAAGAACATCAACATAACCGTTGGCGCTGTATGTCGATGGGAACTGTTGACGGGCACTGTTGGCTGCATCAAGGGCCGTACTGTCAGAACCGACCCTCTTCAATACCCCGCCGTCAGCGACCTCGAAGGTCTTATATGCAGACTCCGACATTTCATGAACTGAGCGCAAAGCCGTAGCATTTTTCGAAAGTCGAAACGCCTCAATAGCCTCATCGATTAATTCCGCCGACCGAAACGGTGTAGTAGGTCTTATGTGGACGACAAATTCCGGCTCTCCACCATTGAGCGCAAGCCAATCCAACGCATGGAGAACGAACTCATAATCCGTTGACCGATCACCGGAAAGGCCAGCAGGACGAAGAAAAGGTACCTCAGCTCCAAAACCGATACAGAGATCCGCATATTCCCGAGAATCGGTAGAAACAATAACCCGATCAATCAATCGGCATTTATTGCTGGCTGCTATCGACCACTCGACCAATGGATGCCCGCCCAACGATCTGATATTTTTGTCCCGCACACCTTTTGAACCGGAACGAGCAGGGATGAGTGCTATTACCTTGGACATTGATGGTTGAGTTTTTTGATTTTTCCTATTCAAGCTCAAGATGAGCTATGAGCGTATCGCACTTACCGATATCTGACAAGGCTTTAGAATAAGCTGCCGCCAACAGAGGATTATCCAAAAAGGACCACTTTTGATGGCCCCCGGCCTCCCCCTTGCTCAACCAATACAAATGATTAGACAGTGGGTAACGCTGAAATTGCGAAATCGCAACAACCCGAAACCCGGCCTTTTCCGCCAAAACCCTCAAATTATTACAATTAAACAAATAAAGGTGTTGACTCCAATACGTAAACCTCTGAAAAGCTTCAGAATCATATAATGACAGCAAAGCATCTTCCGCGCTAGGGACCTCAATAATCAACCGGCCACTCTTTGCCAACTTCTGGCCAAGTTGCTCCAACACGCCAACAGGATCTGGCAAATGCTCTATGACATGGAATGCGGTAATCAAATCAAAATCACACTCCTTCACAGCATCTATCTCACCGTAAACCACTGTTCCCCAGTGTTCAGCAGTCGCTTTTTCTGCATCAACACCAACAACCATTGAGGCAAGACTGCTGGCCATATTTAAGCCCCCCCCCCCCGCAACCAAAATCCATAACTCGTTTATTTGGCAACAATGAACTGAACATCTTAAAGCGCCGCTCATCGTCTACAGCCGTTACTTTCAGCCAATAATCAACTGAGGGAAACTCTGCGCCGACCATACGGCTATTCGTATAAAAATCGGGCACGATATGCTCGAAGCTATCCAGATAAACGAGTCCACAACCCTCACACTCCAATATCCTGATATGCGGAGAATCTCTAACAATTCCTTTTCTGGTTTTGTACTCCTCAGACCCACACAAATAGCAACTCATACTCTCAACATTGATTTTTTTCTACCAACTCACAGACAATATGCCCGATCATGATATGGCACTCCTGAATTCTTCCGGTATCGGTGGAGGGCACCATGATGCATTGGCACATTCCAGAAAGTCTTCCACCGGCTTCGCCTGTCAGGGCCCATACATCCAGACCCTTCTCGTTCGCAATATCCACTGCCCTGATGATGTTGTCGCTGTTCCCGCTTGTCGATATCGCCAAGAACAGATCTTCAGGTCTTGCCAAGCATGCAAGTTCCCGGGCAAACACCTGGCTGTACCCGTAATCGTTACCAATAGCACTCATCGAAGAACTGTTCGCCCCCAGAACGAGCGCAGGCAGCGGATTCCGTTCTTTCGTGAACCGAGATGTGAATTCAGCAGCAAGATGCTGCGCATCGGCAAAACTGCCGCCGTTTCCGGCGAAAATGATCTTCCCACCCCTCTTCAGCGTCACCAGCATAGCTTCAGCAAGCCGGTGGATGTAAGCAAGCAGGGTGTCATCGCCCAGAATTGCCTGCTTGGCCTCGATCGACTCCTGAATACGGCTCTTGATGAGTGATCTCATAGCAACCCTTCCAGCCGTTCAAGAGCAATCCAGAAACCCTCTCCGCCATTCTTATGCCCCTGCCAGATTTCCGGAATGAACGTCGCATTGGGGCACCCTTGGTTGAGAATCTCGCCAAGCCTCTTGAAATCAATCCCGCCCTCTCCGATTTGGAGCCCCTCTCCATTCACCCCTTCGGCATCACCAAGGTGCAGATGCGCGGTGTAGGGAGCTATACTTGCGGCAAAGTCATAAAAGTCTACCCCCAAGTGATTGCAAGCGAGTGCGCTATGGGAAACATCGAAACACATGCGCAAATTGAGCTTTTCACACCACGCGACAATCTCTTCACTCTTGACGAAGAGGTTCTGATAACGCTGTCCGCCGAAATGCCATGGGAAGGGAGCCATCGTTTGGGGGATCAGTTCCACGCCGTCCATGTTCAGTTGGGCAAGCGATTCAGCGAACTGCTCGTAATAACTTAAGATCTGGTCTGGAGCCAGAGGCGCATCCATGGTAAACCCGCCAATGTTAGCAACAATCTGCGGTCGGTCGGTATTGGGGAAGAACGCTTTCAACGCACGCGTTATGTCGATGACCCGCTGCGTCTCCTGAATCGAATGATCGCGGTAGTCCTTGTCCGGAGTGGCCAGATCCATCAAACGGCTGCCGGCGAACAGTTCCGGAGCATGCACCACAAAGCCGCAATCATACGACCCACGAAGGAACTTTGAAGGGTCGAGCTCCATATCCGAGTATGAGAGATGGAACTCGAAGAAGTCCGGCTTTATCCGATCATGATACTCCCGGAAGTCATGATACCGCACAGGGATCCCCCAGGGATGGCTGAACCGATACTGCCGGGGCTGAACGGTTTCGGTCTCCAGATCCGACGGGTAGAAAAAATCTTCGATTGCCATATCCCGCCTGAGAACCTTGCCGATCAGGAGGTCGTACTTCTGGGGAGACAGGCCCTGCCCCGGACTGCGGACGATGATATGCCTTGCCTCCAGAGCCGTTCCCTTGGCCAGAGACATCGAGGCCACCAGGCTTTTGCCGAGGTTTTCTCTATTGATCATCTCGCCCTGGGAGAGTTTGCGCTCTTTTCCCTCGCCGAGCGCCTCTTCGATTTCGCGAATCCCCTGCACCAGCGCCCTGAACTCCCCGAACTCCAGACTTGCGGCATGATCCGGACCCTCCATCTTCCGGTCAAGCGTGAAATGCCGCTCGATGATCGAAGCGCCCATCCCGACTGCAGCAAGAGAGACGGCAATGCCCCGCTCGTGCCCTGAATACCCGACAATAGGGTGGAGTTCGCGCAAACGATCCATCCATTTGAGCTGGATGTCATGAAACGGTGCAGGATAGGTGCTGTTGCAATGGAGGAGGGCAAAGTCTGCATGCCTGGAACCAAGGAACCCGACGCTCTGTCGCACTTCATCAAGAGTACTCATGCCGGCAGAAAGAATCAGGGGCCTCCCGGTTTCTGCGAGCCGGTCAAGCAAGGGGAGATTCGTCAGGTCGGCCGAAGCCACCTTGTACCCCTCGACCCCGAACAACTCAAGGACATCCACACTTTTCTTGTCCCATGGAGTGCAGAGATAGAGGATCCCCTTGGTGCGACAGTAGTCGAAAAGCTTTTTATGCTCCTCTATGGACAGCTCAAAGCGCTCCAAGAGATCGAGAATATATTCTGTCGAAAGGTCCTCCCCATCCTTGCGAAGCGTCCGCTGCCGGTATACCTCGTCGAGGGTCCGCATCTGGAACTTGACACAGTCGGCTCCGGTGCCGGCAACGAGATCGACCATCTCGATGGCCCGCTCGAGACTGCCATTGTGGTTGTTCCCCACCTCGGCGATAACAAACACACGCCCAGCACCTATCGTAAAATCACTGATTCTCATGTACTTCTTTCTATGGACGGATACCGTCCTTATGGTTATTGCTCTCACGAACGGTCCATGCCTGCAGCCCCTCATGCTCGAAACGGAACGGGCGTATGGCAAGACCGCCACCCTCAAGCGCCTCCATCAGACGGTGCTTTTCGAACGGGGTGACATAGAAGAGGAAAAATCCGCCCCCGCCCGCGCCCAGAAGCTTTCCGCCAAGGGCACCGCTCGCGAGCGCCAGCGAATAGATGCCGTCAAGATGCGATGAGGAAATCCGTTCGCTGACCCTGCGCTTCAGCTCCCAGGCCTTATGGAGCGAATTGCCGAAATCAAGCAACCTTCCCCGCAGCAACTGATTGCGCATGGTATAGGCCAGTTCGACATTGGCCTGTACGAACTGCCTGACCTCACCCTGCTGCATCTGCTGCTTCTGGTCCAGGTGAATCTCGCCGGACTGGTGCCCGATGCCCGTATCGCAGAGGATCAGGCTCTCTTCGAGCTCCAGCAGGATATCAGGCGCGATACGCAAGGGATGGACGATATTCTGATCCATCCTGAATTCCATGAAATTGAACCCGCCGAAAACGGTAGCATACTGGTCCTGCCACCCTCCGGAGATATTCAGAGAGAGGCGCTCGGCCTGAAAGGCAAGTTCAGCAAGCTCATGCTGGTCCCACCTGTCCTGCCGGAACTGGTTGAAGCAGCCCAGGACTGCCGAGGAAACCACGGCAGACCCACCAAGCCCTGAATTCATCGGGTAATCGGAGTAGAGGTACAGTTCAAAACCGTAATCGGGACGGACGGTGTTGATCAATGCCTGAATCAGGCCGAACTGGCCTTCTGCTGCCACTGCATCAGTGACATTTTCCGCCTCAAGCGTATCGTTCAGGTCACGGGAATGGATAATGACCCGGTCGTCGTCCCGAAGACGGAGCACCGCATGCGAATAGAGAGATACCGTCGTATTGATGACGGCACCGGTTTCATTGGTGAAATAATGCGTCAGATCCGATCCGCCACCACTGAAGCTGATCCGTACAGGGGACCGGGAACGGGCATAGATGCGGCTCTCATCATCTGAGGGCAACGAGTCCCTGCTGATAACACTGACGAGATGTCGATGCTCATTGAGCAAGGGAATAAAGCGGATCTGGGAATCCAGTCGCTTCAATAGCATTTCCCTTGAAGAGGAGGAATCCGCCCAGACGAAGTCCGTGTTGGCGCAACCGGCGACTGGCTGGTCGAGTCCGACGCCGCCGAGCAGATGCCTGCGAATATCCCCGTCGGTCACCAGGCCGGCAATGCCGCCGTCACCGTCCCTCAAGAAGATCATCCCATGATGATTCATCTCGATTGCCGACAAAGCCTCACGAATGGTGGCCTTCTCCGAAATCTGAAGTTTATTCAGCATTTACAGCCTTGTACTCTTTCCGGATTCGATCCAGCGACAAAAACGATGGTAGTCGACAGGGATGCCGATATCGATGAACTCACCGTCCAACGGAACAGCCCGTAAACACCCCGAAGCGGCAAGACGGGGAAACAATCCCTGCTCCAGCGAGAACGGCTTCCTGTCCCATCCGTCAAAATCTCCGGACCGAAGCATGCTTATCCCTGCATTGATCCATCCCGGAGCCGACTCCGCTGTTTTTTCCCGAAAAGAACTGATCATTTCCCGGTCATCAACAGCAACTGTCCCATAACGCGAAGCATCGTCAACCGCTACAACGCCCATCGCAGGAGCATCAATCACACGCATCCTCGAAGCTCCGCAGCCCAGCCACGTATCGGCATTTGCGACCAGAACGTCCCCCTGAAGCCCCAACATGTCAATCGCATTGGCCACCGCTCCGCCCGTCCCCATAGGAACAGCCTCTACAATCCACTGGAGCTTCGCATTTTTTAACAGCTGCTGTTGCTGCTCCTGAAGAAATTCAATGATCGGTCGCGAGCCATGATGCAGCAGAAACACGAATGAGCGGATCCCTTCAGAAACCCATTGCTCGATTTGATAATAAAGAAAGGGTTTATCGGCAACTGGAGCCAACGGTTTTGGAACCGTATTGACAACAGACTGAAGACGGGTACCGAAGCCGCCCGCCAATACCAGCAATGGAATACCCTCGTTGCTCACTCCCATCCTAAGTATCGATGACGAATCTTTATTGCCTCATTGGCGCTCATCAAAGGATATTGCTCTCTATTGCCGAGTTCAGTCCTGAACCGACCGCGCCAATGCTTCACTTTTTCTTCTGTCACCGCATCATCTTCGTAACTCATAATTTTGCGGACAAGCTGTCCCTCCAGCTGATGATACCCTTCCACCGCTTTGCATAAACGAATCACCATCTTCCTGTGAATCAACAACAGGGCGGCCCCTGCCACGCCAATACATGCGGCAAGAACCGTTGCCGCCGCCGTTATATAGGCCGCATGAATTTCGGTATTCATTTCAAGCATGGGTTACGGTCACCTTTTCTGCGCTCGCCACAACGTCGTCATAAGTCCCCTGCCTTACAATCCGGCCGTTCTCCAGCTCAACAATCATGTCACAGTTCCTGAGTGTCGTGAGCCGGTGCGCGATGATGAGCACCGTCAACTCTTCGTGCAACTCTTCGATGGCCTGCATGACGGCCGCTTCGGTCTGGTTGTCGAGCGCGCTTGTCGCTTCGTCGAAAATGATGACGTCCGCCTGTTTGTAGAGCGCCCGTGCGATGCCGATGCGCTGGCGCTGTCCTCCTGAGAGGCGCACACCCCGCTCTCCGACAAACGTCCTGTACTGCTTCGGCCAGGACTCTATGATATCGGCAATCTGGGCCTGTTCTGCCGCCCGCCTCACCCGCTCGTGGTCAATTTCTTTGGGAGAGAGGCCAAATGCGATGTTCTCCTCTATGCTGGTATCCGCCAGGAAGATTGACTGGGGAACGTGGGCGATATGGGCCTGCCATGCCCGGTGGTTCTGTTCCGCAATCGGTTCGCCGTCGATCCTCAGCCCGCCAGCGGTTGGCCGGAGCAGCCCCATCACGATATCGAGCAGGGTGCTTTTTCCGCTCCCGGTCGTCCCGATAAAGCCGACTCTCGACCCCTTGGGAATGGTAAGGTCGATATCCCTGAGCACCAGGGGAGCTTCAGAGGCATAGCGAAACGAAAGGGCGCTCAGGCTGATCGCCTGGGTGAACGGAATGGGCTCAGGGAGCGGTTCATCGGCATGAGGCGGCAATGGCTGGTCAAGCAGATCGAGTGCGTCCTCGAGTGATGCCTGGCCGCTTTGCACGCCGGACCATGACGCATAAGCCTGCTGGAGTACCGGGAGAAGCCGCTGCGCGCCGAGCGCCAATGCGCCGAGCACGGGAATCGCCTGGGAAAGCCCGTCAGGCTGACGGCTCATTACAAACGCCAGACCTGCAATCAGCACCATCCCAAGCGCCTCCATGCCGTAGCGAGGGCTCTGGCCGATGAAGGTGATGTTGCCCTGCGCCCTGCGCAATGGCTGGTCCGCCTGACGGTATATCCGGCAATAGGCCTCCTGCGTCCCGTCGATGAGCACGTCCCGTATGCCGCCAAGCCCTTCCTGCAGCGACTTGATGACCTGCGTCGACTCTCCGGCGATACGCTGGCTGTCCACCCTCAAGCGCTTGCGGCTGAGCAGGGTCACCATGGCGTAGATCGTCCCGAACCCGCCGAACGCGGTGAAGGCGATGACCGGGTTCACCGAGATGAGCGCCGCGAGAATGGCGATCAGGATAATACCCGAGCTGAGCAGCACCAGCAGCGGCATCATCGCGCTGTAGATGATGCCGTTGGCCTTGTTGGATATTCCCGTGATCACTTCGCTGCTGTTGCGGGCGACATGCACCGCATAGGGCTGGTAAAGGGTCCGGCGGTAGATGCTTATGCTTAAGTCCGCTCCCGTCGCAAACGACAGCCTCGTCGTTGCCCAGAGCAGCACCAGACGAACGCCTCCCGAAACAATGGCCGCCACAGCGAACATGATGGTCAGCGGCAGGAGCAGCTCGGCGGGCCCGGCTATGCCGAGGATCCGGAACACCGGCTGCAGGGCCGGAGCAGCAAAAAGGGTTTCAGGGGCGGTCAGCGCTCCGAGAAACGGCAGTACCGCCCCGATACTGACGATCTCGGCAAACGAGGCGATGAACATCAGGACGAGCAGGAGAGCGAGCTGGGCGCGCCGCCTCGGACTGATGTGCCCCCACAGCCGGACAAGAAGACTCTTTATGGAAGGATTCTCTGAAGACATTTGCCGCCGCTAATAAAAAAATCTGTGCGCTGAACGCATCTTTACCGACAACCATACTTCAGTTTATCGCCGCACTTAAGCGACAAGCACTTCTCCCGCATGTAAACGCTAATATCACCAGAACTCCCGCTCTTTCTTGAAACATCAATCCGAAACATTAATGAAACGATGTACACGAATAACTCCAATGACCGGGGCCCCTTGAGAAGCAAATAGCCTGAGAACACAAGAGCCCAAACAAAACAAGCTGAATAATACACAACAGGGGGTTTATCCGAATACCTCGCGCTTCTTGAAATGAACCCCCTCATCGCTTTCAAGTATGAGCGGTGCAGGGGTGTCATATTTATAAAGGAGGAAAAATCCGCGGCATTCTTGTCGGACACTGACAGAAGATATTGCTCCTCATCAGGAATATGACCATTTTCCACAGCGTAATGATAGACCGGGGTTCCGGGCAGCACCTGAAGCATATTGGCAGAAACAGCAGAACGGCGGCACATCCTGATGAATTTCACTGTATCGAGCAATGTCCCGACACTCTCTCCCGGATACCCTAAAATCAACTGCGGAGTCGAACCCAACCCAAGTTGTTTCGTCCACACTGCGGCGTTTACATTTTCCTCAAGAGCAACTCCCTTGGCCATCTCCTCAAGGATGATCTGGCTTCCGGACTCATAACCGAATTCAACAGCGACGCACCCTGCATCTTTGAGCGCGTTCAGGATATCATAATCAACCTTGTCGACCCTTGCTCCCCCAATATCGAAGATGATGCCGAGTTGATTCACTTCGGCCGAAAAATCAAGGATCCACTGGCGTTGACCGATGAAGGACTCGCTCGCGAGCCTGAAATAACAGACATCGTAATGATCTCTTAGGAACCTCATGTACTCGACCACATCGGACACCAAGAACGGAGAGTACTTCGAATTCCTATGGCAAAACGTACAGGACGCCTGACATCCACGCTGAATGGCTATCGTCACCATTCTTTTCCCAGCATACCTTGACCGCATCGCATCAACCGAACGCTCGTCAATGCCATAATGTGCAGGAATCTCAATAGGGGGCATGTAATACTCGAGATCAATACCCTCAAAACTCCGCGGCAGATACTTCACCCGATCCCTTGTCGACATTCTTTCCGACGGACCGGTGCAGCATACCTCTCCATCACTCATGTACACGATACCCGGAACGTCGTCAACCGATCCATTTTCAGATATCCTCTTACACACCGTCGGAAGACTCACCTCCGCCTCCCCGACGAACACGATATCAACCCCAGCATGAAGCAACCTATCCGCCACCGAACACAGATTCCCCCCCAGGAAGACCTTCGCACCGGGAAATGCATCCTTGATCCGCTGCGTCATCTCCTTCACATATGCATATGCGGTAGCCGCCACTGCACTCCACCCGACTACGTCAGGCGTCATTTCTTTGAGCTGCCGGAGCACTTCATCCGCCGGATACCTCTTCAGGTCGATATTGATGATATCGACCTGCCACCCGATTTCCCGCAGCAGATCAGCAAGCACGAGGATCCCCGTCGGCATGAACGTATCGGCCTTCTCCCTCAGAGGGGGAAGCAGGAAGACAAATCTCTTGTTCCTAAGATCTAGCATGGCTATGGACAGGTTGGAGTTGCAAGGAAAAAATGGACGGCTTAAGAAGCCAAAGACCTCGATTGATAATAATTGCGTAAATACTCTGCTGGAGAAAGATATCCCAAGGTCGAATGCATCCGCTTCCGGTTATAAAAGACGTGGATATACTCAAACAGGAGCTTCTGCAGCTCCTCCTTGCTTCGGATCCTTCTCCCGTAAATCCATTCGGACTTCAGGGTCTTGAAGAACGACTCTGTTGCCGCATTATCGTAACAGTTGCCCTTGCCGCTCATGCTTTGAATCATCCGGTACTCGGAGAGTTTTTTTCTGAATGATTTGCTGGCATACTGCACGCCACGATCAGAATGGAAGAGGACTCCTTCCGGTGGCTGCCGATGTAGTACAGCCATCTCAAATGCAGGAATGACAGTGGTTTCGGTCGACATGCTTCTGCTGAGTGAATACCCGATGATTTCCCGATTGAAGAGCTCCATGACCACTGTGAGGTACTGCCAGCCGCTATCGGTCCACAAGTAGGTCAGATCGCTCGTCCAGA
>NZ_RXYK01000016.1:0-18058 GCF_003968655.1 Chlorobium phaeovibrioides
GTATCATGAGGCGCAGCTGGAGGGGTGGATATTGGGTGTGCTGTAGGCAATGCTTTATGGGTGTGCTGTTTTTATGACGCTGATTGATACCAATGAAATTTCTCCATACCTCTGACTGGCATTTGGGTCGTTCTCTTTATGGACGGAAGCGTTACGCTGAGTTTGCTGCGTTTCTGGATTGGCTGATTCAGACCATTGAAGATGAAAAGGTCGATGCCCTGCTGGTTGCCGGTGATGTGTTCGATACCAGCACGCCCAGCAACCGGGCGCAGGAGCTTTACTATCGCTTCCTTTGCCGTGTGGCTGCATCCTGCTGCCGTCATGTTGTGGTCGTTGCCGGGAACCACGATTCGCCGTCATTTCTGAATGCCCCGAAGGAACTGCTGCGTGCCCTGAATGTGTATGTGGTCGGTTCCATGACTGATGATCCGGCGGATGAATTGATTGTGTTGAAGAATAATCCGCAGATTTCGCAGATGGACGCAGATAAAAAAACAAAACAAAATAATCTAGGGGAATCTGCGCAATCTGCGGATAATGTTGATGCGATTATTTGCGCAGTCCCGTATTTGAGAGATAAAGATATTAGAACCGTTGAACCGGGGGAGACAATCGACGACAAGAACCGGAAGCTGGTCGAGGGACTTAAGGCGCATTATGAAGCGGTCGTTGAGTTGGCAGAAACAAAAAGAAATCATCTGCGAGAATCAGCGCAATCTGCGGATAAATATATCCCGATAATCGCCATGGGCCACCTCTTCACGGCAGGCGGAAAAACCGTTGACGGTGATGGTGTCCGGGAGCTTTATGTGGGATCGCTGGCGCATGTCGGTGAGGAGGTTTTCCCTTCGTCAATCGATTACCTTGCCCTCGGGCATCTGCATGTTCCTCAGGCGGTCGGAAGTGCGGAGCACATCCGCTACTGTGGTTCGCCTATTCCGATGGGCTATGGTGAGGCGACTCAGGAAAAGAAGGTTGTGCTCATAGAGTTCAGTCCGCAGATTTCGCAGATGGCCGCAGATGAAAAGACACAAAAAGAAATCTGTGGAAATCCGCGCAATCTGCGGATAACCGAAAAAAACATTCCGTGTTTTCAGGAGCTGGTCCGCATTGTCGGATCGCTGGATGATATCCATGCCAAGCTGGAGGAACTCAAAAAGGAAGAAAGCTCTGCATGGCTTGAGATTGAATACACCGGCAGCGATATCATCAGCAACCTGCGCGAGATGCTCGATGAGGCCATGGTTGACTCTGCCATGGAAATCCGCCGGATCAAAAACAGGCGAGTCATGGAGCGGGTAATGAGTACGATTGCCGAAGATGAAACCCTCGATGATCTGGATGCCGGGGATGTATTCACCCGCTGTCTGGATGCCTTTGAGGTACCCGATGAAGACCGGGTGGAATTGACGGTCTCCTACAACGAAATAATCAAGGATTTGCGGGAGGAAGATGTAAATGCCGAATAATTCAAAAAAAGAGCCACCGTTAAATCCCGATGATCACGGATTGGAACCCGCCAAAGGGCAGTTTTTGGTTTATAAGGCCGAAGACGGCAAACTGAAGCTGGATGTGCGGTTTGAAGATGAATCGGTTTGGTTGACGCAGCAGCTGATGGCGGACCTGTTTCAAACGACCAAGCAGAACATAAGTCTCCACATTCAAAACATTTACGAGGAAGGTGAGCTTGTGTCGGAGGCAACTGTCAAGAAATACTTGACAGTTCGATCAGAGGGAAATCGGGAGGTCAAACGCCTTCTGGACTACTACAACCTGGACATGATTATTTCTGTCGGGTACCGGATAAAAAGCCATGTGGCGACCCGCTTTCGCATTTGGGCTACACAAAAACTGACCGAGTTCATCAAAAAAGGGTTTGTGCTGGATGATGAACGTCTGAAGAACCCAGATTTGCCGTTTGATTATTTCGAAGAACTTGAACGACGCATTCAGGATATTCGGACATCTGAACGTCGATTCTATCAGAAAATTACGGATATTTACGCCACCAGTATCGACTACGACCCGACGATGGATATCAGCATTGAGTTTTTCAAGACGGTTCAGAACAAGATGCACTGGGCCATTACCGGCCAAACGGCTGCTGAAATCATCCATTCGAGGGCCGATGCTGAAAAGCCGAACATGGGGCTGACCAATTACCGTGGCGCAAAAGTTCGCAAGCAGGATATAACGACGGCGAAGAACTATCTAAACGAAGCCGAACTTGCCGCACTCAACAATCTCGTCGAGCAATATCTCATCTTTGCTCAGGGGCAGGCCATGCGCCGCGTTCCCATGCACATGAATGACTGGATTCAAAAGCTGGATAGTTTCATGACCCTAAATGACCGGGATATTCTCAATCATGCCGGTAAAATCTCTCATGATATGGCAAAACAACTGGCGGAAGATCAGTATGAAAAATTCCATGTAAATCGTCTGAGTACATCCAAAAAAGAACTCAGCGATTTCGACAAAGCAGTTAAACAAATTGAATCTTCTTCTAAGAAAAATCTGGGGGAGTCTGCGGTTGAATAATTATGAAAATCCTTGAACTCCGATTTAAGAATCTCAACTCCCTCTACGGTGAGTGGCTTATTGATTTTGCCGATCCCGAATATGTGTCCAATGGGATATTTGCCCTGACCGGGCCGACTGGTGCGGGCAAGTCGACGATTCTTGATGCCATCTGCCTTGCTTTGTATGGGGCGACACCGCGGCTTGGGAAAATTACGGGGAGCGGGAATGAGATCATGTCGCGCCAGACAGGTGAGTGCTATGCAGAGGTATTGTTTGAATCCCGGGCCGGGCGGTTCCGTTGCCATTGGGAGCAGCGCCGTGCGCGGAAAAGGGCTGAGGGAAAACTTCAGGATCAGGAGCACCAGATTGCGGACGATGCTACCGGTAAACCAATCGAGACTAAGAAGAGTCTTGTCGGAGCGGTCATTGAAGAAAAAACCGGGATGGACTTCGACCGTTTCACCCGCTCAATCCTGCTGGCTCAGGGCGGCTTCGATACTTTCCTTAAAGCTGATGTCGAGCAGAAATCAAAGATTCTGGAGCAGATTACCGGCACGGAGATTTATTCGGACATTTCCCGCCGTGTTCACGAGCGCCAGCGTGATGAGCGGGAAAAGCTGAACATCCTGAACGCTGAAACCTCCGGCATCGTGATTCTTGAGCTGGAACAGGAAAAGGAAATTCAGGATGACCTTGCGGCCAGGCAGAAGCAGGAGACTGAACTTGCCGCTATAGCAGCCGAAACAGGCAGGGCAATGAACTGGCTTAACACTATTGAGGGTCTGAAAAAGGAGATCCTCAGCCTTACGGATGAAGTCGCCAAACTGAAGACTGATACTGAAGCGTTCAAACCGGAACGGGCCAAACTTGAACAAGCCACCAGGGCTGCATCACTGGACGGAACCTATGTGAGCGTAACATCCCTCCGTAAACAGCAGGCTGACGATCAGATGGACTTGAAAACGGATGAAGCAGCACTTCCTGAAATTGAAACATCTGCAAACGCACAAGCTGAGACTCTCCGGGCTTCCGAGCAGTTCACCCTCAAAACCAAAGAGGAGCTGAAAACGGCAGCCCCGCTTATCCAGAAAATCCGGTCACTGGATCAAAAGATTTCGGAACAGACAAAGGCTGTATCGGAAGGCGCTGATGCCTGTGCCAAGGAGGCCGCAAAGGTTGAGATCGAAAAGCAGACCCGGGTGAAGGAGCTGGAAAAACGGACCGCCGCAGAGAAAACACTGGAGGCCGCAGAGCTGTACCTCAAAGAAAATGCGCGGGATGAATGGCTGATCAGTGGACTGGCCGGTGTTGAAGAACAACTCGGCAACCTGCTCGCCAAACAGCAGGAGATTACGCAGAAAGAAGCCGATCTCAAAAAAGCCGATACTGCCGTAGCAGATTCCGCAAAGAAACTGGAGGAAGCATCCAGGCAATGTGGGCTCAAGAAACAGGAGCTGGAGACCGCCGGAAAAAATCTTCAGCAAGGCAAGGGTGCTCTGAGCCAATTGCTGGGTGACAAACTGCTCCGGGAGTATCGCGCCGAGAAGGAAACACTTCTTCGTGAAATGGCTTTCATCAGGAAAATTGAGGAGCTTGAAGACCACCGGGCTAAACTGGAAGACGGCAAGCCCTGTCCACTCTGTGGTTCGACCGAGCATCCTTTTGCCGAGGGTAATGTTCGGGTTCCCGATGAGATCGAGCAAAAGATAAAATCACTGACCAGGCTGATCGACAAGGCTGACGAACAGGAAGCGGCCATCAAAAAACTGGAACAGGCGGAAACCACCGCCCGTAAAAATCTGAATGACAGTGAGAAGCTGGAAACCGAAGCCGCCAATAACAAGAAGGCTGCAGAAAAAACGCTCACGGAATTGAAGGATGCCCTCACAAAGCTTCAAGCCGGCTTTGATGAACTCAAGCTTGCCATAACACAAAAGCTTGAGCCCTTGGGATACAGCATTGATTGCGCAGATCCGCAATCCGCAATCCGTCATCTGAAATCAAAAATCCAATTATGGCAGGAACAGGCAAAACTAAAGACCGACATCGAAAAACAGATTGCTGACATCAACAGCGAGGTGAAGCGTCTTGATGCCGTGATTGATACGCAGGTCAAGGCTCTCACTGAAAAGCGGGAAACTCTGGAGCGACTGAAAAAGGAACTGGCAGACGGCAGAGAAGAGCGAAAGCAATTGTATGGCGACAAAAAGCCTGATGAGGAAGAAGTCCGACTGAACAAAGCCATTGCCGACGCTGAAAAAGCCGAGAAAAAATCCAGAGAGTTGAACACCGGGCTTCAACAGAACCTGACAACGGCCAAGACCCATATTGAAGTCCTGAAGAAGCGCACCCTGCAAAGAACGCCTGAACTGGTAAAAGCGGAAGCGGACTTTTCAGCAGCTCTGACTCCGGCAGGCTTTGCAGATGAGAAATCCTTCCTCGAAGCCCGGCTGCCTCATGAAGAGCGGGAATCTTTATCCTCCCGGGCCAGGGAGCTGGATAATGAAGGGACAGAGCTCAATGCCAGGCAAAAAGACCAGGAGACGCGTCTGGCCAAGGAGGTCTCCAAAAAGCTCACGGATAAAACGCTTGAGGAGCTGGAGTCAGGGTTCAAAGAATATGAGGAATCCCTGAAAGAATTGCGCAATAGTATTGCGGGCCTCAATTACAAGCTGAACGAGAACACGGTGGCCAAAGAGCGTATACAAGATAAACAGTTGGTCATCGAGGCCCGGAAAAAGGAGTGTCATCGCTGGGAGCGGCTGCATGGCCTTATCGGTTCAGCTGACGGGAAAAAATATCGCAACTTTGCTCAGGGGCTGACCTTTGAGTTGATGGTTTCCCACGCCAACAGACAGCTGGAAAAAATGACTGATCGCTATCTGCTGATTCGTGATGAACAGCAGCCTCTGGAGCTGAATGTTGTTGATGATTATCAGGGCGGTGAAATCCGTTCGACCAGAAACCTTTCGGGCGGTGAGAGTTTCATTGTGAGCCTGACGCTTGCACTGGGGCTGTCAAAAATGGCCAGCCGGAAAGTGCGCGTGGACTCCCTGTTCCTTGACGAGGGCTTCGGTACTCTGGATGAAGAAACGCTGGAAACTGCTCTTGAAACCTTGTCAGGACTTCAGCAGGATGGCAAGCTGATAGGAGTCATATCACATGTGCCTGCGCTCAAGGAGCGCATCAGCACGCGTATTGCAATTCTGCCGCAGTCGGGCGGGAAAAGTATCCTCAAGGGGCCTGGCTGTTCCTCTGTGAAGGCAGGAGAAGAGAGGGCATGAGCGACATTTCCTATACCCTCAAGGTCAGTCGCCGCTCAAAGTATGCTCGCCTGAAAATGGTGCCCCGCGAAGGGCTGGTTGTTGTGGTTCCTGAGGGGTATGACCGGAAGCAGATTCCTGTTCTTCTTAAGCGTTATGAGGAGTGGATTCGGCGCGCAGCAGGGCGTCTGGAACGCCAGCAGCCTGATGAGCATCCGTTGCTGCCTTGTGGTCTGCCCTCTTCTGTTGTGTTCCGCTCTGTGGGAGAGGAGTGGCGTGTGGAGTATGATCCCGCACTCAGAAAGCGTGTTGAAAGAAATGGGGATGGGGGCAGTTCCGTTCTGCTTCCGGTTGAGGATGCCCGGCGTGACGACGCTCGCGAACATCTGCTGTTGTGGCTGCGTAAAAGGGCGGCGGTCATTCTTTTGCCAATGCTTGAAGAACGCTCTCGGGCTCTTGGCCTGCGGTATGCCTCAGCAGGAGTGAGGCTGCAGAAATCCCGATGGGGAAGCTGTTCAGGTCGGGGGAGAATAACCCTGAACACAAAACTGTTGTTTCTTCCTCCGGAGCTTGCCCGCTACATTATGACGCATGAGCTCTGCCATACGGCTGAAATGAACCATTCAGGCTCTTTCTGGCGGCTGGTGCAACGCCACGATCCTGATTTTCGCCAGCATGATCGCGCA
The DNA here is from genome assembly GCF_003968655.1 of Chlorobium phaeovibrioides. GTDB lineage: Bacteria > Bacteroidota > Chlorobiia > Chlorobiales > Chlorobiaceae > Chlorobium > Chlorobium phaeovibrioides. The sequence goes on from NZ_RXYK01000016.1 coordinate 6,473, forward strand.
ATGCGCGATGCCTGGAAATATGTGCCCGGCTGGGTGAGCGGGCATTACCTGTAGCGGCTGTTGGCCATCCCTTTGATTCCGCTGAAGAATATGGTGATGCCGAGAAGGAGTGCGCCCATGGCTACAGAGAGCGCTATGGAGGTAAGCGTTGCGGCAGTGCCGTAGAGGATTGCTGTGGCAGTGATGGCTCCCGCCCATATGAGTGTTGCCGGAACAACTGCCCGGGGACGCAGCGTGCGGAAAATGGCCGGCAGCGCAGCACCGCATGAAGCTATTGCCAGGGTCAGCCACCAGAGTGTGTCAGCGAGAAAATCCATCAGGGAATGAGCAGCTCAAACCCGGTTGCAGCGTCCGGCAAGCGTTTTGCCTCGTTCTGGAGCAGTTCTGTCATGACCACTTCCATCACATGCCATACTTTGACTCCGGCCCGTGCACATCCGGTGACTGAATTCTCTTCACGGCCGCATGCAATATGCAGATGGAGTATCGGCCTGCCATCTGCATTGGGAAAAATGGTGCCGGTCCCGGTTATTTCATGAGCGTCATAGAGCTCAAGGGTCATAGGGTTGATGACTGCTGCGCGGCTCTCTTCAGGCCCCACTACAAGCCGGCTGCCCTTGTCTGCTCCTCCCAGTACCGTCAGTGATGCCCGCTGAACGCCTTGTTCGGCGGCAAATGCCTCAAGTGTTTCGTGCACACTCTCCCCATCCTCAAGCCGGATGACAAAGGTTCTGCCCGGTCGGGCTTCGGAGTATTTCATTGCTGTTGCAATTGTGTTCGTTGAGAGCCTTTCTTTAAGTCAATGTACGCAACCCCGAACAACAGCTCAAAAACTCCCTGCAGCCCTCAGGCGTCAAAAAAGTGAAGCTGCATGGTTTCATCCTGCTCTCCAACCAGCTTGTACTTCCCCTTCCGTATGATGGAAAGTCCCTTGCTGTCGGCTGCGGGGATGATGCTCTCTTCAATCCCGGATGCAGTGTTTTTGTTGCAGTCGTGATTGAAGAAGAGGTGCAGTTCAGGCCCGGACGAGGCGAACTGGATCAGGAAATCGTTGTTGTTGATGAAAACGAGATCATCGTATGCATAGGTCACTTCATGTCCAAGCTCTTCAAGAAGCTGCATCAGTGGTCCGAGCGGGCGGAATGGTATGTTCATGGTTCTCTCCGGATATATGAGTCTGTTGTCAGAGTTCGCAAGTATTATTACGGCTATTGGGTCTTATTAGTTCAAAAAGTAAGATAAATATTATTTCCGGCAATAATATTTAAGATGAATTTGCGAATTCTTCATGATTGTTTTTCCCTCTCCACTGATGGAACAAAGCTTCGTGTCCGCACCTCTTTTTTCATTCCGAGCATCTCCCGGGCTTTGTCGAGCGCATCGTCGATGTTTCCGAAAATGTTCTCTTCACCAATCTCGTCGGCCAGACCGTACTGCTGGAGTGCAAAGAGCGGTTGAGCATGAACGCCGGATAGAATAAGGTGTGAGCCGGCTTTCCGGCTTTCCCGCTGCATCTCTTTGACCATGTTCAGCCCGGTGGCGTCAATGGAGAGCACCTGACGCATTCTGATAATGCGGATCTGTGGGGATTTTTCGAGGAGATGCATTGCGTCCCGGAACTTTGCCACGGCTCCAAAAAAGAACGGGCCGCTGATTTCAAATACCTCAACCCCTTCAGGCACGCTTCTGGTAACAATGGTGTTCGGGTCGTCTTCTTCGTCCCGGTCTTTGAGTTCTCCGGTGATAATGCCAACATTGGAGAGTTCGGCCATGCGGCGCATGAAGAGTATGACGGCAAGCAGCATGCCGATTTCAATGGCAATCGTCAAATCAAACACCACGGTGAGGCTGAATGTTGTGAGGAGGACGATGACATCGCTTTTCGGGCTTTTCATCAACTGACGGAACACATGGAACTCTCCCATGTTCCATGCAACGACAATGAGAATCGCTGCAAGTGCGGGCATGGGAATCAGCTTTGCCCATTGGCCGAACAGCAGCATGATAAGCAGAAGCGTGAGTGCATGAACTATACCGGCAATCGGTGTTCTTCCGCCGTTTTTGATGTTTGTGGCGGTTCGGGCAATGGCGCCTGTTACGGGTATTCCTCCGAAGAGGGGGGTGATGATGTTGGCTGCTCCCTGTGCGATCAGTTCCATATTGGATTTGTGGCGTGAGCCTATCATGCCATCGGCAACGACGGCTGAAAGCAGTGCTTCAATAGCTCCAAGCAGGGCAATGGTTGTTGCCGGCATGATAAGCTGGCGGACTGTCTGCAGGTCGAAAACCGGAAATGAAGGCGGAGGGATGGAGGAGGGAATTTTCCCGAACTCGGATGCAATGGTCGGAACATTCCAGTGCATGGACTGTACGAGGACTGTTGTGATGATGAGCGCTACTATTGAGCCGGGTATCTTTCGTGAGACTTTTGGCCAGATGGCGATGATGAACAGTGCAAGTCCGCCGGTAAGGGCGCTGAATGGGTTGAGGGTGGAGATGAGGTTGGCATAGAGGCGCCATTTTTCAATGAAGTCTGCCGGTACTTTGACAATATCAAGCCCAAGCAGGTCCTTGATTTGGGAGGAAAAGATGATAACGGCAATGCCGCTGGTGAAGCCGACGATAACCGGATAGGGTATGAATTTGATCAGAGAGCCGAATTGGGCAAAGCCCATCATCATCAGGATGACGCCCGCCATCATTGTTGCCACCATAAGGCCGTTGATGCCGTATTGCTGCACAATGCCGTAGAGAATGACGATGAAGGCTCCAGTGGGTCCCCCTATCTGGACGCGGCTGCCTCCGAGAAATGAAATGAGGAATCCGCCGATGACAGCGGTAATCAACCCTTTTTCAGGGGAGACGCCTGAAGCGATGGCAAACGCGATTGCAAGCGGCAGGGCCACTATGCCTACCAGTATGCCGGCAACGACATCACGGCCTATTTGCGGGGCGGTGAGCTCGGGAAGAACAGTGAAGAACTTTGGCTTGAACATGGCTGAAAGAAAAAGAATGAACGGGAACCGCTCTGCCAGAGATGGTAGTGCTTCGGTGCGGAATGGATATCTATATACTTTTTTTGACGCCTTTTATCAATACAGGCAACAGTTTTCAGCTTGTGGATTATGGTTTTTTATCCCGGACGGATGAAATGCTGGCGCTAATGGGGGGGCATGCGTTGAAAGTTGTTGGTATTTCCCTCTGGAAACGCTACCTATTTATAGGTGTTGTTCTCCCGCATCTTCTTTTCTTACAAAGGCAAAACAGTTATGCACGAATTCGATTTTCTCGGTGAGTTGGTTCTGATCGGTGCCATGGCTGTTGCCATCATCCTGATTTTCCAGCGCATGAAGATTCCGCCGGTGATCGGACTGATTTTTACCGGTATTCTTCTTGGGCCGTCGGGAATAGGAGTTGTGTACGACGAAAAGCTGATTTCAACACTCGCTGAGCTTGGTGTTGTACTGCTGTTGTTTACCATAGGTCTCGAGTTTTCGCTTGATGACCTGAAGCGGTTGAAGCGTGTTGTGCTGATTGGCGGTGTTGTGCAGATTGTGTTTACCGGCATGGCAATCAGTTTTCTTGCGTTCTGGTTCATGCAGGCCATTGGCCATGGCATCAGTACCTCGGCTTCAGTTTTTCTTGGGTTTGCATTTTCAGTGAGCAGTACGGCAATCTGCCTGAAGATTCTTACTGACCGTGATGAGCTTGATCTTCCTCATGGACGCATTGCGCTCGGTATTCTGATTTTTCAGGATCTTGCCATTGTGCCTTTGATTATCGGCATCAGTTTCCTCAATCCAGAGGCTGCTCCATCGTTCGAGATGGTGTTCCGTAAAGTTGGTTTCATTGTTCTTTTTGCCTCCGGCATTTTTATGGGGTTCCGCCTGCTGATGCCCAAAATGGTGCGCATCATAGCGTCTCTGCATGCAAGGGAGGTTCTTGTTATTGGTGCGCTCGTCATCTGTTTCGGTGCGGCATACCTGACCTCACTTGCGGGTCTCTCGCTGGCTCTGGGGTCTTTTGTTGCGGGTATGGTTATTGCCAGTACCGATGAAAGCCATCAGATCAGCCTCACCATAGACCCTTTCCGCGAAGCCTTTACCAGCATCTTTTTTATATCCGTCGGACTTTTGCTTGATGTGAAGATGATCGATCTCCCTTTTTTCGCACTGATTGCTCTTGTGGTTCTGCTTGTCAAGGGGCTTCTTGTCGCTATTGTTTCCCTTGTTCTGGGGAATTCGCTGCGGGTCAGCCTGATGGCCGGTATGGCCCTGGCGCAGATAGGGGAATTTTCGTTTGTGCTGGCGGAAAGCGGACTGCGCAACAATGTGATAAACGATGAGGTGTTTCAGGCAATGCTGGCCATCATTGTGGTGACCATGATTGTTACTCCTGCAATGATTGCCATTGCCCCAAGATTTGCTGAACAGGTGGCTCCGGCGCTTGGTTTTATTCCGCTGGTTTCGCCGGATGCCCCTCTTGCCTCTGTAAAGCCTGCAGACAGCGCCATTATCTGTGCAGGGGAAATCCACGCAGCTCTTATCGGGTTCGGGGTGAACGGCCAGAATGTAGCCGCTGTGCTCCATGCTACGAACATTTCCTACTCCGTGCTTGAAATTGATCGCGAACTGGTGCGGGCCATGCGTCGGAAAGGGGAGCCAATCTATTATGGCGACTGCATGGAGCGCAAGTCGCTGCTTCGGGCCGGTGTTGACCATGCGCGGGCTGTTGTTCTGAGCATTTCCGATAAAACTGCCATACGCAAAAGTATTCCCATGATACGCCAGGTCAACCCCAAGGCGTTCATTGTTGTGCGTTCAAGGACTCTGGACCGAATTGACGAGCTCTATGCAGCTGGTGCTGATGTGGTTGTTACGGAGAAATTCGAGACATCGATCCAGATTTTCTCGCAGCTGCTCAACCACTTTACGGTTGACCCCGAGCTTATTCTGCAGCAGCAGGAGATTATCAGACGCGAGTGTGAAAAGATTTTCCGACACTCTTCAAAGCTCTCCTGAAGGAGGATCATCCAGGGGGGCAGGGAAAAGGCGGTAATAAGATTATATTATGTAATAGAGCCGTTGCGCCAACACCGCTCAATGGGTTTCTTCAAATCTAGCCAGATACCCTCATGTCATCAATTACCCACTCCGCTGCCAGAACCTCCAAGTTCTCCGCTTACAGGGATGAACTGCTTGCCAAACAGGCATCGTCAAACATGGCAGACGCCCGACGGGCTGAATATGAGCTTTCCCTGATGGAAAACAGCCATTTTGTGGAATTGAACGGTGTTGTGCACCATTATCATGATTCCGGTCCCCGGGACGCTGCCGAGACGGTTGTGCTGATTCATGGCTGGGACTGCTGGTGGATGTGGTGGCACCATGTGATCAAAAATCTGAATGAGGCGGGCTGTCGTACCATAGCCTATGACATGCGCGGCCATGGCTGGTCAGACAATGACCCTGCAAACCATTACCATATTGACTTTTTTGCGCACGATCTTGAGGCGCTTGTTTCAGCTCTGGATTTGAAAAAATTCCATATAGCCGCCTTTTCTTTCGGCCCCTTTGTTGCTCTGGATTATGCGCGAAGGAACCAGGAGAAGATTCTTTCGATGACTTTTTTCAATTTCGGTTTTCTTGAGAACAATGATTTTGTGGCAGAGTTCGCCCCCAATACCATCAATTTCGTTTTCAACATCATGCTCCGCAAACTGACCTGGTGGCTTCCCGCCTACATGTTTGCCCGCCTCGTGCTTGCACAGAATACGGTTGCACAGCATGATATACTGATAGGCTTCAAAAGCCTCGGGCTTTGTGCATCGGAGGCGATTGAACAGACCACCAGGCACATAGCCTCAAAGAAAACGACTGATTCGGTTCCTGATATGGTTCGGGCAATGAATGTTCCGATTCTTTTTGTGGCAGGTGAGGGGGATTCCATCATGACTGCGGCAAATGCCAAAAAGCTGCAGGAGATAACCGGAAAAGGGCGTTTTGTCAGTGTTCCCAAATGCGGTCACCTTATTACGCTTGAGCTGCCGGAAACCGCTTCAGAGCTGATATTGGAGCACCTTGCCTCCTGTTCCAGGGTTCAGGGCTGATTGGCAAGCCTGACGGCAAGCAGAAAGGCTGATATTTTTTCCGGGTCCTTGATTCCCGGCTTCGCTTCAACTCCGCTGGCCGTATCGACTCCGTATGGTCGAAACTGCCGAATGGCTTCAGCTACATTGCCGGGGTTGAGGCCTCCAGCAAGAACCCTGAAAAAGGGTGCGCCTTCAGCTGGAAATATCTGTCTTGCGACTGAGGTTTCAATTTCTTCACCGGTTCCACCCTCCATTCCCTCTTTGTAGGCATCAAAAAGAAAAGTTCTCACTCCGGATTCTTCTGCAAAAGGTGTGAGACTCTGTGGGCTGAACGACCCATCTGGCCTGAAAACCCTGATCACCTGCACCATATCCTTGAGGAATCGGGCATCGGCCGCGCTGTAGCGCTCGCTGTGGAGTTGAGCAACTGCAATTTTCGAGTAGCTGCAGATGTCTGCAATTTCTGCAGGTGACTGTTCAACGAAAATGCCCACCTTCGACACAAAGGGAGGCAGCTCGTCAATAATTTTTTTGGCTGCAGATGGCGTGATGGAGCGCGGGCTTTTGCGGGAGAAATTGAACCCGAGCGCGTCGACTCCTTCACTGCTGGCGTGCAGCGCGTCGTTGAGACGGGTGATTCCGCAGATTTTCGTTCTTGTCATGTGTGTATGGCGGGCGATTGCCGGCGTGGTTGGTCTTGGCTGGGGCGGCAGGATTCGAACCTGCGAATGTCGGCTCCAAAGGCCGATGCCTTACCACTTGGCGACGCCCCATCAAAATGGTTTTGATTATACGCATTATCAGTGAGATTCACAACCGCACCGGCGTTGCCGTTCCTCTGAACCGGATTCATCTATCAACAAAAAAAGCAGCCCCGAAAGGCTGCCTTTTCCGTATCCCGGGGGATAGCTGTCAATCAATAACGGTAGTGTTCGGGCTTGTAAGGGCCGGAAACCGGAACTCCGATGTAGTCGGCCTGTTCCTTTGACAGTGTGGTCAGCTTGACGCCGATCTGTTCGAGGTGAAGTCGTGCAACCTCCTCGTCGAGCGCCTTGGGAAGGCGATAGACGCCGATTTCGTAGTCGTTCTTCCAGAGCTCGATCTGGGCAAGGGTCTGGTTGGTGAAGGAGTTGCTCATGACGAACGACGGGTGGCCTGTGGCGCATCCGAGGTTTACCAGGCGGCCTTCTGCGAGCATGTAGATGCAGTGACCGTCTTCAAATGTGTATTTGTCAACCTGAGGCTTGATATTGAGTTTGGTTGCGCCTTTGTACTCGTTGAGCGGCTCAACCTGAATCTCGTTATCGAAGTGGCCGATGTTGCATACAATGGCTTCGTCGGGCATCTGCTTCATGTGCTCAAGGGTGATGACATCCTTGTTGCCGGTGGTGGTGACGAAGATGTTTCCCTCTTTGACGGCACGGTCCATAGTGGTGACTTCAAAGCCCTCCATTGCAGCCTGCAGTGCACAGATCGGGTCGATTTCAGTGACGATAACGCGGGCACCGTAAGAACGCATTGAGTGTGCGCAGCCTTTGCCAACATCACCATAGCCGAGGACGACGGCAACCTTGCCGGCAATCATCACATCGGTTGCACGCTTGATTCCATCGGCGAGTGACTCGCGGCAGCCGTAGAGGTTGTCGAACTTTGATTTGGTGACCGAGTCGTTCACATTGATGGCGGGGAAGAGCAGTTCGCCTTTTTCCATCATATGGTACAGACGGTGAACACCGGTGGTTGTTTCTTCGGAAACACCCTTCATGTCGGCGGCAACTTTGTGCCAGCGGGTGCTGTCTTCATCATAGATGGATTTCAGCTGGGCAAAGAGAGCTTTTTCCTCGGCATTGCTTCCGCCTTTGTCAAACATTGAGGGATTGTTCTCAACCTTGTAGCCGAGAATGATCATCATTGTTGCGTCACCACCGTCATCAACGATGAGGTTTGGTCCAAGTCCGTTGCCAAAGTCAAGAATCTGGCGGGTGCACCACCAATACTCTTCAAGGCTTTCACCTTTCCATGCGAACACCGGGACGCCTGTGACGGCAATTGCCGCTGCGGCATGGTCCTGGGTTGAGAAAATGTTGCAGCTGGCCCATCTGACATCGGCTCCGAGTTCTACAAGGGTCTCAATCAGCACCGCGGTCTGAATGGTCATGTGGAGTGAACCGGAAATCCTGGAGCCGGCAAGCGGTTTCTGGCCCTTGTATTTATTACGAATGGCCATGAGGCCCGGCATCTCTTTTTCAGCAATGTCGATCTCTTTTCTGCCCCATTCGGCAAGTGAGATGTCTGCTACCTTGTAGTCAAGCGCTGTGGCTGCGATAGTCATTGGTTGTTTTCCTCAATGGTTTGAAAATGTTGTCAGTTTTATTGGGTGATAATACAGGGACCCGCCTGTGGCGGGTCTCTGTGTATCGGAAGGGTCATCGACTGCCAATCAGGCCAGGTTGAAGGCTTTTTTCAGTTCTTCGACCTTTTCGGTTTTTTCCCAGGGGAAATTCTCGCGACCGAAGTGGCCGTAGGCGGCAGTTTCCTGATAGCTCCAGCCTTCAGGCTTGTCAAGGTTGAAGCGACGGATGATTGCCAGCGGGCGAAGGTCGAAGATTTTCTCGGCTTTTTCCTGAATCTGCTCATCAGTAAGGCCGTGCTTTGCGGTATCGTGAGTGTTGATATAGATGGATACCGGACGGGCAACACCGATTGCATAAGAGACCTGTACTGTGCATTTGTCGGCCAGACCTGCAGCAACTATGTTTTTGGCTACATGGCGTGAAGCGTATGCTGCACTGCGGTCAACCTTCGAAGGATCTTTGCCGCTGAATGCGCCGCCACCGTGGGGGGCTGCACCGCCGTATGTGTCGACAATAATCTTGCGTCCGGTCAGTCCTGTGTCGCCGTGTGGTCCGCCGATTTCGAAACGGCCGGTCGGGTTGATGTGGAATTTGGTGTCGGCATCAAGCAGCTCGGCGGGAATGACTTTGTTGATGACATTCTCGATGATGTCTTTTCTGATGACGGCCTGGAACTCGGCTTCGCTCATGCCTGCAGGTTCGGGATCGTGCTGTGTGGAGACAACAACAGCGTCAACACGGGCAACTTTGTCATCTATGTACTCAAGCGTCACCTGGCTTTTGCTGTCGGGGCGAAGGTAGGTCATGATTTTGCCCGCTTTGCGAATTTCTGCAAGCAGTTTGACGAGGCGCTGGGCATACTGGATGGCAGCAGGCATCAGCTCGGGGGTTTCGGTGCAGGCGTATCCGAACATCATGCCCTGGTCGCCGGCGCCGACGCGATCGAACTCATCTGCAATTTCTTCTTTGCGGTCAACGCCGCGATTGATATCTGCCGACTGGCTGTGGAGAGCGGAGAGCACGCCGCAGGAGTTTGCATCAAACATGTATTCGCCTTTGGTGTAACCGATTTCGGTGATGACCCTTCTGGCGATTTTCTGAATGTCGACAATGCCTGTTGTTGTGACTTCGCCGCCAACAATGACCTGACCGGTGGTGACGAAAGTTTCGCAGGCTACGCGTGAATTGGGGTCCTGACTGATGAAACTGTCAAGCACCGCATCAGAGATCTGATCTGAAACTTTGTCGGGATGTCCTTCTGACACTGATTCCGAGGTAAAGAAATACCTTGATTGTGACATGTTTTCTAATGAGTTTTGATTAAACAAAAAACAGGAACAAGGGAATACGGGATGCAAGAGGGAGCGGTTTTTTGGGCGAGTGGATTGCGCGGGGAAATCAACTGGACACGGAAAACCTTTCCGACAGACCCTGGAACCATGTTCCTTCCAGAAGGTCTGCAGCACCGTGTCCATAGATAATGGTGATGCTGTTGCATAACAGAGTAATTAATGTACGCATTCACCCTGTTGATTGCAAAAAAAAACCGTTTTTCACCGGACCCGGATTTCAGAGTAGTCGCCGATGTTTATTTCATGGGGGTTGCCGCTGATCCATGCGTTGTTGCCGACTATTGAGCTGTCGAGCATGATGTGGCCGACTTTTGCGTAGTTGCCGATGATGGAGTCTTTGATGATTGCATCAGCAATGACGGCATGTTCACCGATGGTGGTGTTGGGGCCGATGATGGCGTTTTCAAGAGATGCGTTCGGGGCAATGAATACCGGTTCGTTGATGATGCATCCGGGGTACTGTTTTGTTGATCCCCCCTTTTGAAGAAGTATCTCGTTTGTGGAGAGCAGTGTTTCGGGTTTGCCGCAGTCGTACCAGCCATGAACCGGAAACACGGTGAACTTTTCCCCGCCCTCGATCATCAGCTGGAGGGCATCGGTCAACTGGTACTCTCCCTTGGTTTTGATTTCATTGGCTATCAGATGGTCGATGCTTTTGAACAGGGAGCCGGACTCCCGAAGGAAATACAGACCCACAATGGCGAGGTTGCTGACAGGAGTGTCGGGTTTTTCAACAAGCTTCTGGATGTTGCCGCCCTTGGTGACGGCCACGCCGAACCTCCGCGGATCGTCGACCTCTTTGACTCCAAGTGTTGAGGTTGTGCTTGTCATTACCGGCAGCAGGTCTACCTCAAAAATGGTGTCGCCCAGAATGATGAGCAGCGGCTCATCGTCCTTGATATGTGGCCTGCACATCCAGATGGCGTGGGCGAGGCCGAGCCGTTCGGGCTGGTTGACGAAGGTGAACTTGATGTCATAGTGTTTTTTCAGCCACTCCTCGACCATGTCGCCGAGATAGCCGACGATGACGATGGCCTCATCGATTCCTGCTGCGATGAGCTTGTCCATGATATGGCCGATGATCGGTTTTCCCGCAACGTTGAGCAGCACTTTCGGGTGGGAGAAAGTATGCGGGCGGAGGCGTGAGCCGACACCTGCAACAGGAATGATCGCTTTCATGGGTTTTGCTCTTTGCGTGGTTCATTGTTCGGCCGGCAGAAGTTGCCTGCATTGCTTCTGCATGTTACTAAAAAGGGGCGTAAAACTGAACTGCTATGATTACATGCTGGAGCTTTCGGGCGGGGGAGTACGGGGTGCGGCGTATTGAATGTCGAAGCATCGTGCAAATAGGGTATATATTGTATTGTATATTTTGTTATTAAAATCGCGAAAAAAAAGTTTTCATATGAGCGAGTTGATGGATTTTTTATATATTCTGTGTATAACAACAAACAAAGGAGATCATCATGGCAGTAGAAAAAACCATCGGTTCATCGAGCCTCGTTGAGGTTATCGACCGTATCCTTGACAAGGGTGTCGTCGTTGACGCATGGGTCCGCGTGTCGCTTGTCGGCATCGAGCTCCTCGCCATCGAGGCAAGGGTCGTGGTCGCATCGGTCGAGACCTACCTGAAGTATGCAGAGGCTATCGGACTGACCGCAAAGGCTGCGTAAGCCAAGAATGAGCAGGCCGAAAGGTCTGTGTTTTCAAACAACAACAAACAAAGGAGATCATCATGGCAGTAGAAAAAACCATCGGTTCATCGAGCCTCGTTGAGGTTATCGACCGT
>NZ_RXYK01000016.1:18128-26225 GCF_003968655.1 Chlorobium phaeovibrioides
TCGAGGCAAGGGTCGTGGTCGCATCGGTCGAGACCTACCTGAAGTATGCAGAGGCTATCGGACTGACCGCAAAGGCTGCATAAGCACGTTCCGCTGAAGCAGATTGCTCCTGCTAAAGCATCCTTCCCGGTAAGTATGGCCGGGCAGCATGATTTACCAGGAACATTTTTTTACAGGGAATGAGCCGGGCTCGAAGCGGTCCGGAAAACCTGATTGGTTGTGCGCTTTATTGACTCGTAAACCATAGAGTAGAAAATATCCCCCCGTTGATGAATAATTATCCTGATACCGTTATGACGCCGCCTACGCCAGAGGCCGCGAAAATTGCGGAAATTCAGTTCGCTTATGAGTGCGCTGAGGAGATCAATGATTCCTGCCGCAACCTTTTCGAAGCCATCCGGAATTCACTCGACCAGCTGAAAGAGAAGCGGACGGCTGCCAATGAGAGCCTTTGCGATGTGCTGGCCAAAAAGGGTTCGCTGAGGAAAAAAGATTATGAAAGAATGATGGACGAGATCCATGCAATTCTTGACGAAAAGGAACAGGATGCCCGCGATGAGCTCTCGTCATTTCTCCGCGACCAGAGGGAGTTTGCCTTGATGCTCAAAGACCTCATCCTCAATGCGATTGATTTTTCATCCCCTGATCTCGCCCGCAGAAGCAGGCAGCTGAGGGAAGAGCTTGCAGCGATTGCATCGGGACAGGAAGAGAGGAAGGCGGCTGTGGTGAAACGGCTGACTGATTTTCAGTCGGCACACTCCAAAATTGTTGCCCATCTGGAATCTCTTCTGCATAAAAGGGAAGGAATAGGGGCTAAAGACATAAAGGACGTAAAGCATCTTGTCGATCGTGAATGGGGAATCAAATCAAATTAAGAAGGGAGGATTCTAACAATGGCATCAAAACAGGACATGAATACTATGCGAGAAGAAGCAATGAATTCGTTCAGGCGTCGTGACAAGGCCAACAGGGACCTTGTTAAAGAGGTCAACGCCATGATTCACCGTTTCCGCGAGGAGCACCGTGAGATGGCTGCGCGGCTGGCGTCGAACGCCGAACGCCTGCATGCATCCCTTTCAGTGGACGAGCAGGACCGGATGAAAGACTACAGTGCGATGATGGGCAACATCCAGAATGAACTGCATGCAGTCAGGGATACCGTCAGCTCATACCGCACGGAGGCTGCCTCCATGATGCAGGGCTTTGCCGGCGATCGCTCGGCGATGAGCACGGAGCTGCATGCCATGCTCGATGATGCCACAGCATCGCGCATGGACAGTGAGCAGATTCGTCTCGGGGAGTTCGGCGAGATGATGGCCGGCATCAGGGAGTATAACAAAAGCCTGCAGATGGAGGTGGTGGACATCTTCGCTTCAACCAATGCCATGCTCGAGCGCTTTGCCGGTGAGCACGAGCAGATGGCCGAGGAACTGAAGAACGGTCTGGAGAAGACGAGGCATGAGGGCTCCGAGTACACCAAAGAGCTGCTTGCCGGAATCCGGAAGCGGATGCTTGAAATCAGCAATGAGAACCTTGAGGCCGCCGAAGCGGTGCGGAAGGGGCTGGCCGGCAGCGAAGCTGTCAGGATGGATGAGTACAACAGCCTGTTCAGCAGGATTTCTTCCGAAGTCGAGACGCTGAGGCAGTCGACATCTGCCATGCTGAAGCGATTCTCTGAAGAAAGGGCTGCGGATTCGGCAGGATGGCCTGAGCTTGAGGTTGTTGCAGTCTCCCCTCAGGAAGAGGTGGATGCGGCTGTAGAGGAATTCCAGGATGCAGCTCCTCAGCAGGAACCAGCAGGGGTCGTGAACGAGGAGCCGGAAGCGGAGCCTGAGGCAGAAGCCGCATCGGTAACCGGTGACAGCCTTGAAGAGAGGGTCCTGGCTTACATCAACTCCAGTACGGAAGGCGTACGGGTGTCAGACATGGAAAAGCCCCTTGGTGAAACGAGGATGAAGATCGGCGTTGCCGCCCGGAACCTCCTCGATGAGGGGAAGGTGTCAAAGGTCGAGAACTTCTACCATCCGCTTGGCCACTGACTTGTCGAAACTCCACCGGGCCGGCTGGCCGTTAAGCCGCTGCCGGCCCGTAACCCGGAACAAACCCTAACCAGCTGATTATGCGTGCTGCAGTGAATGACAATGAAATGAATACGGTACTGGCACCACGGCCGATGGCGAATTTCGTGGAAACCGAGTACATCCGGGACATCACCGAGCGTGGACTTACCTACCTGAAGGCCGGCTTCCCTGTCCATTTCCGGGGCCCCTCGGGTACCGGAAAGACAACGGTCGCCATGCACCTTGCCGGCAAGATCGGACGACCCGTCGTGGTCATCCACGGAGACTCCGAATACAAGACCTCCGACCTCATCGGAAGCGAGCAGGGATACAAGTTCAGGCGCCTGAATGACAACTTCATCCATTCAGTCCATAAGTATGAAGAGGATATGAGCAAGCAGTGGGTGAACAACCGCCTTTCGATTGCCATCAAGAAGGGCTTCACCCTGGTCTACGATGAATTCACCCGTTCGCGTCCCGAGGCCAACAACATCCTTCTGCCGATTCTGCAGGAGAAGATGCTGAGCACATCAGCCTCGAATGAAGAGGACTACTACATGAAGGTCCACCCTGAGTTCAGGGCGATATTTACCTCGAACCCCGAGGAATATGCCGGCGTCAACAGGACACAGGATGCTCTGCGCGACCGGATGGTGACCATGGACCTGGATTATTTCGATTATGAGACCGAGCTGCGGGTGACGCATGCTAAGTCGGAACTGACGCTCGAGGATTCAGAGAAAATCGTGCAGGTCGTAAGGGGACTTCGCGAATCCGGCAAAACCGAGTTTGACCCGACCGTCCGCGGTTCGATCATGATAGCAAGGACGCTGCATATCATGCAGGTCAGGCCCGAAAAAACGAACGATGCCGTCAGGAAGGTGTTCCAGGACATCCTGACATCGGAAACCAGCAGGGTGGGATCGAAGACCAACCAGGAAAAGGTCCGCGCCATCGTCAACGACCTGATCGAAGCATATCTGTAACAGCGCAGCGCACACTATCAATCACGGGGGAAAAGCCATGGCAGAAAGGAACAGCATGCTCAAGGGCATCAACGACATCAAGACCGTCCACACCATCAAAAAGGCGGCTGCCCAGCAGAAGGGGAGCAACGACTTTCTTCGCCTGTACATGCTTGAAATGGAGCGGACCCGTCTCATCAGCGAAAAGAACAAGCTGATTCAGCGTCTTGAGGTCATCGACGGACGGCTCAGTGCCATCCGGGAGGTCTATGCCGAAAGTCTCGAGGGGTTCGAGGCATTCCGCTCCTATAATGGAAACCGCTATGTGGATGATGTCACGGTTCCGGGATTCAAGACCATGCCCTTCGATTACTAAATACCAACATCTCAATCAACAATGCCTGAACTCAAACATGCGGTCAATGCTACCGGTCTCGCCGATATCCTCGAAAGGGTTCTCGACAAAGGCATTGTCATAGCGGGAGACATCAAGATACAGATCGCCGATATCGATCTGTTGACCATCAAGATCCGGCTGATGGTCGCCTCGGTCGATAAGGCCATCGAAATGGGCATCAACTGGTGGCAGGAAGATCCATACCTGTCAACCGGTGCAAAAACATCCGAACAGACACGGCTTCTGGGCGAAATAAACCAGCGGATCGAAAAGCTGGAATCAATCAACAGATAAGTCAAAACAGGGGTGAGGATGGATAGGGATAGGGAGAGGGAAAAAAGGGAAAACGAAGAGTCTGATTTCGACCTGTCGGGACTTGGTGCTCTCGGTCAGGGCCTTGGCGGGTTGTTCAAGGGGATAGAGCGGCTGGTTGATCTTGCCTCCAAACTTGAATCTTCAGGCGGTACCTCAGGCAGCGGGGAAGTGAACCTTGAGCATCTCAGGAAGGGCATGAAGGGTGTGTATGGATTCACCATCAAATCGGCCGGCGGTGGCGGCGGTTCACCGAAAGTCGAGACGTTCGGCAACATCCGCAAAAGCGCGGAAGGACCCAAAGTTGATGAAGAGCGGGAACCCATCACCGACCTGTTCGATGAAGAGGATCGTATTGTGGTGATTGTGGAGATGCCGGGCTTGGAGGCTGAAGACATCATCCTCGACCTGAATGGTGACATCCTCTCCATCACTACGAAGGGGAGCGGAAAACGGTACAGGAAAGAACTGCTGCTGCCGATGGCGGTTGCAGGCCAGGAGCCGCAACGGAAGTATACGAACGGGATACTCGAGATCACCATAAGCAAATGACCTCCATGCCGTTGAGTGGTCTGGACCGTAAAACACTGGAAATGGTGATTTTCGGGGGCAAGGGGGGCGTCGGCAAGACCAGCTGTGCGCTTGCAGCCGCCCTGTGGCTGTCGGAGCGCTACCGGACCATCGTCATTTCAACCGATCCCGCCCATTCGCTCGGCGACAGCCTTGGCCAGCCGGTCGGCCCGATACCCGTTGAAGTTGCCGGGGCTCCGGGGCTGGCCGCTCTCGAAGTTTCAGCAGATCAGGCGTTCCGGAAGTTCAAGAAGGATCATGAAGCCGAGCTCGTGAAGCTGTTTGAGACCTCTTCGGAACTTGATGCTGAAGACATCCGGGAGATGATGAGCCTGTCGATACCCGGCATTGATGAAATGATGAGCCTGAAGGCCGTCATCGACCTGGTCTCGGAGGGTGCGTATGAGCGGTATGTCGTCGATACTGCTCCAACCGGTCACGCCCTCCGCCTCATCAGCTCTCCTGAACTGCTTGACGGATGGGTCAGGATGGCTTCGAAAATGAGGTGGAAGTACCGCTATATGGTGGAGTCTTTTTCCGGCGGCTATACCGCTGACGAGGCGGACAACATGCTGCTGGACCTGAAAAGGACGGTCAAGCGGATTGAAGCCCTCCTCTCCAGTTCCGCCCGGTGCGAGTTTATTCCCGTCTGCATACCCGAAGACATGGCCGTCAGGGAGACGGCCAGGCTCCTCAGCGAACTTGCCGAACACCGGATATCGGCACGCCAGCTCGTCATGAACAATGTCATGGAGCCGGATGGCTCCGAATTCTGCCGCAGGCGAAGGCAGTCCCAGGATAGGTATCTGGCCCTTACCGGCGAGCTGTTTCCGGGAATCCCGGTGACCGTGGTGCCGCAGTTCCCCGAGGAAATCAGGGGTCTCGATGGCCTGAAGAAACTGAAGAACGCCCTTTTTACCTAACATTCGCAATGATTGCTGAAAGATGAGCCAGATCGAACGGATCTTCAAAGTCAAGGAATCTCTGCTCAAGGACGTCGGACGCGCCATAGCGCGAATCGACCCGAAAGATATGGCTGAGGCCGGAATCGGCGTCGGAGACATCGTGCTTGCTGAAGGAAAGCGTGCCACGCCGGTAAAGGTGCTGCCCTGCTACCCCGAGGACAGGGGCAAGGGCATCATCCAGATCGACGGGATTACGCGGGAGAACGCCCAGACGGGCATCGATGAAAAGGTCAAGGTTACGGCGATTGCTTCGAAGAAGGCGGCAAAGGTCGTGCTCAAGCCGGTCGACGGCGGTGCGTCCTCGATACGCGGAGATGATGCGAAGTACATCGGCTCCCTTATCAGCGGCCTTCCCGTCATGAAGGGTGACAGGGTGAAGGCCACGCTTTTCGGCTCCCGCTCAGTCCATTATACAGTGAACGCCACCGCGCCCGCCGGCGTTGTTTTGATCCATCCCGATACCTCGATAGCACTGGAGCTCCCCAAAAAGAGCGAAGGCGGCGTGAACCTCGTAACCTATGAAGACATAGGCGGGCTCGGCACCCAGGTACAGCGGATCAGGGAAATGATAGAGCTTCCGCTCAAGTACCCGGAAATCTTCGACCGCCTTGGCGTTGAGCCGCCGAAGGGGGTGTTCCTTTACGGCCCCCCCGGCACCGGCAAGACCCTTATTGTCAGGGCTGTGGCAAGGGAAACCGATGCGTATTTCATCAATATTTCCGGCCCGGAAATAATGGGGAAATTCTACGGGGAAAGCGAAGCCAGGATCCGCAACATCTTTGCCGAGGCCGAGGCCCATGCCCCGTCGATCATCTTCATCGACGAGATCGACGCCATTGCGCCCCGCCGTGAGGACATGGGGGGCGAGAAGCAGGTCGAAAAGCGTGTCGTCGCCCAGCTCCTTTCCCTGATGGATGGCCTCAAGTCCCGCGGCAAGGTCATCGTCATCGGCGCTACCAACATTCCCAATGCAATCGATCCGGCACTTCGCCGCCCGGGTCGTTTTGATCGTGAAATCAGCGTGTCCGTCCCGGACCGCAACGGCCGGCTGGAAATCATCCATATCCATACACGGGGAATCCCCCTCAGCGACGATGTCGATCTTGGGCGGATTGCCGACATCACGCACGGATTCGTCGGTGCAGACCTTGAAGCCCTTGCCCGTGAAGCCGCCATGACGGCCTTGCGCCGGATACTGCCGAAAATCGATTTCGAGCTTTCCGAAATTCCCTATGAGCTCTTGACGCAGCTTGAGGTGACGATGGAGAACTTCCTTGATGCGATGAAAGAGGTCGAGCCGTCGGCAATCAGGGAGTTTTTCGTCGAAGTTCCCAATGTCCGCTGGGAGGATGTCGGCGGCCATGAAGAGGTCAAGCAGGCGCTGAGGGAAGCTGTCGAGTGGCCGGTCAGGTATCGGGAACTGTTCCGCAAGACCGGTACAACCCCTCCGAAAGGTGTCATCCTGTACGGCAAGCCGGGGACGGGCAAGACATGGCTTGCCAAGGCCCTTGCGACCGAGAGCGGGGTCAACTTCATTTCCGTCAAAGGGCCCGAGATCATCAGCCGTTTCATCGGGGAATCTGAAAAGGCGGTCCGGGAGCTGTTCCGGCTGGCAAAGCAGTCAGCCCCGACCATAATCTTTCTTGACGAGATCGACAGCCTCGCTCCGGCCAGGGGGGCGGGGGGATCGGAATCGAGCGTCACCCAGCGTGTCATCAGCCAGTTTTTGACTGAAATGGATGGCATCGAAGAGCTGAAAGGAGTATTCGTGCTCGCGGCAACCAACCGTATCGACCTGCTTGACCCGGCCCTGATCCGCCCGGGGCGTTTCGATCTTCTCTACGAGGTGCCGCCGCCTGATGTCCTGGCGCGTGTGAGGATTTTCGAGATCCATACGAAATCGATGACCCTGGATGATGACGTCAGCATCAGTGCGCTTGCCGAAAGTACGGAGGGTATGAGCGGGGCCGACATAGAGTTCATCTGCCGAAAGGCCAGTATGGGGGCCATCAGCGCCTGCATCGCCCTGGAGGCCGGGGGCATCGATCCCCTGCATGTGGAGCTGAGGGTCAGGGACAGTCATTTCCAGGAGGCTGTGCGGCTCTTGTCCTCCCGTTACAGGGACAATGGAGAATAACGATAACCTTCAACCGAACGTATGAATCAGAGCATATACATCTACGGCATCGTAAACGAACCCGCTTTGGCGGCATCATTGGCCGAAACAGACCCTGACATCTATGCCGTTGCCTCGATGGGCTGTTCGGCCATCGTCGAAAACCGGCCTGCCATCGATCTTGGTGAACTTGACCGTGAGTCACTCGCCCGGATGCTGCTTCAGCACCAGCAGACCCTCGAGCGGCTTATGGAAAGAGGCATGCAGATTATTCCGCTCAAACTCGGAACGTTCGTTTCCTCAGCAGCAGATGCGGCGTGCATCATTGAAGACGGCTACAACCTGATCGAGCGCATATTCCGGGAAACGGAAGATGCGCATGAACTCGAAGTGGTCGTGAAATGGAGCAGTTTTGCCGATCTCCTGCAGGAGGTGGTTTCAGAGGGCGACGTGCAGGAACTCAAACGCGAGGTCGAGGCCCGTCAATCCTCCTCCACTGAAGATGCCATCGCTGTCGGCAGGTTGATCAAGGAAAAGATCGATCGGCGCAATGCAGCCCTCAGTGCCTCGGTACTCAGGCAGCTCGGTGAGCGGGCATCACAATCGAAGCGGCACGAAACAATGGACGACGAAATGGTCATGATGAATCTTCTTGGCAACGCGTTGAAGTTCACTCCGAAGGGTGGTCGGGTGAAGGTCAGTATCTCGGGGG
>NZ_RXYK01000017.1 GCF_003968655.1 Chlorobium phaeovibrioides
TCGGATATGTGACCCCGGAACAGATGCATCAGGACCTTGCAGCAGGGATTATCGCTGAAAGAAAAAGAGTATTGGGAAAGCAGCAGAAACTTCGTAAAATGTACTGGTCAGCAAATCAAACAACCGGAAGCGGGCTGTAGTTTATTGGAAACCCGTTTCGCGACATCACCCAAAAATCACGCCGCAATCATGGAGACCAACGCACCGGAAACGCCCTCCTCCGCCTCAAGACCGCTCAGCATCCTTTTGATAGCCCCGAAAGGGAAAAAGGACTCGAAAACCAACCAGAAACCGCTTTTCCACATGGCCCTGGGCGTACTGATCAGCATCAGCCCGCCCGAACACCATCTTGAAATAATAGACGAGCATTTCGGGGATGGCATTGACTACAGTAAAAAGTACGACTTTGTAGCCATCACCTCCCGTACAATCGACGCCTCAAGAGCCTACGACATAGCCGACCGGTTCCGGCAGCATGGCCAGAAAGTCATCCTTGGAGGGCTGCATGTCTCCTTCAATCCGGAAGAAGCCGCTCCCCACGCCGACACAATAGTCTCGGGCGAAGCGGAAAACCTCTGGGGAACACTGCTCGAAGATGCTCAATTGAACCGGCTCAAACCATCATACGACGCAAAAGACTTTCCGCCGGTAACAGAAATAGCACCTCTTGACTACAGGCGCATCGCGGCAGCTTCAAAGCGGGGCAAGGTGGACGGAACAAAATCTATTCCCATTTACATAACCAGAGGCTGCCCTTTCACCTGCTCGTTCTGCGTCACGCCAAACTTCACAGGCAAACTCTACCGGACCCAGAAACCCGAAGACCTGAAACGACAGATTGAAGAAGCAAAAGAGATGTTTTTCCTGCAGAATGGAAAAAAATCGAAACCATGGTTCATGCTCTGTGATGAAAACCTTGGTATCAGCAAAAAACGGCTCTGGGATGCACTTGATCTGCTCAAAGAGTGCAACATCAACTTCAGCGTTTTCTTCAGCATGAACTTTCTTGAAGATGACGAAACCGTCAAAAAACTGGTTGATGCGGGCTGCCTGATGGCAATGGTCGGCTTTGAATCAATCAAACAGAGCACGCTTGAGGCATACAACAAAGGCCATGTCAACTCGGCAGGCAAAATAGCTGAAGTGATTGAACGATGCCGCCGGGCAGGGCTGAACATTCAGGGCAACTTTCTCATCAACCCTGATCTCGACACTTACGAAGACATGGACGACCTGGTGGAGTTCATTGGAAAAAACAATGTCTTCATGCCCATCATGCAGATAATCACCCCATATCCGGGAACAACGATGTACCATGAATACAAGGAGAAGGGGCTCATTACCGATGAAGACTGGGATAAATACAATGCGATGAACCTCGTCATTGAATCAAAAAAATACCCGCCCGTCACATTTCAGCATAAATTCATGACGAGCTACTACGGAACATACGCATGGAAAAAAATAATCAACCGGACGCGGGCAAACCCCTATCCGGCCCTCAACCTCATCACCAGCCTTGCGTTCAGGAAAAACCTTCAGGAACAGCTCCGGACCTTTGAAGCAATCCATCGGCTGCCAAAAGCCAGAAAATTCAACATTCTTTAACTCTTTAGTCATCAGCAATGGAAACCCCGTTCAACTACACCACCATTATCGCCCCGTTAGCATACTACATTTTCGGAGTCGCCATCGTCTTCATGCTCAACAAGTTTATCGGCAAAGAGAAGCAAAGCTGGTAACTCCTTCCGAAAGAACAAGCTGTAGAGGCGCAAAGTATTTTGAGTTTGGCTCTTGACTGAAATTATTTTAATTTACAAAAAAAGAAGTGCGTGCATTGGCAACCTATTTCCGGGAACGCATTTCAGAAGATTCAACCTTTTTTTCTCAAACCAAACAACAACTACCATGGCAAACGAAACCAGCAATGACTTCGCAGGCGCGGTCAACAGCCTTCTTGAGACTGTCGGCAAACTTGGACAGCAGCAGGTTGAAATGCTCAACAGCGGCATCAAGACAGCTTCAGAAATGGTTGCTCCTCTCGGCAAAACCCTGACCGACCTTGCAGGAAATGCCCTGAATGCAGTCAATCAGGCTCTGCAGAGCGTCTCTTCGGCAATCAGCGGCAAAAAATAAAAGCCCGATACGAAGAATCTTTTCTCAAAGCACCCTGGGCCTCAGCCACAGGGTGCTTTTTTATTTGGTTCAGCTGGAATCTTTCCCTAAATTCCATAAAGACAGGAATGGTGGATAACCGCCTTTTTCAATAACAGGAGCAGGACAATGGATAGATTTGCAGGGGCATTCACCCAGTGGGCAGTTGCATTCGGCAGGTTCACAGAGATTTTCACCGACGGTCACTGGTGGACGATGGGTGACTATATGGAAAATGTGGGGAAAACCACAAAGCGGCTCCTTGTCAATGCATATCCATATATCAATGGCGGAGGATCGTCTGGCCTCATGCGAGGTTCCTCACCTGAAGTTTCAGGCTATGCACGACCGACCAAATCAGTTGCAAAACGGTTTGAGGACTGAGCCTGCTATACGCAGATTTTTGACAGAAAAAACGGGATGAACATCCCGTTTTTTTTATGCCCCCTCAGGACAGCATTGCCTCATAGGCAGCTATAAGAGCCCCGTTCACCGCCGACCACGACTGCTGTTCAGCATACGCAAGGCCCCTCCCTCTCTGTTGCTTCAGAATATCGGGCGAATCAAGCAGCTCACGACACCGGGCAAAAAAATCATCGACATCACCCGCCCGGGCAACAAAACCGCCACCAGAAAGCTCAACAATATCGCGACATCCTCCAATATCCGACACAACCGCAGGCAGACCACATGAGACAGCCTCAAGAGCAACATTGCAGAATGCTTCGGTAGTGGACGGAAAAAGAAAGATATCTCCGCTGGCATAGGCACGGGGAAGCTCGTCCCCCGTCAGATATCCCGTAAAGACCGCCTCCGGCATATGACTTCTGAGTTCATCCTCCTCAGGCCCCGACCCGATCATGACAAAGCGGACCCTTGCGCCAAGCCCCTCCGCCATAAACCGCTCATACACTTCCATCACCACACGGATATCCTTGTACCAGACAAATCGTCCGGCAAAAACAAATACCATTCTGCCCTCAGCATTCCACTCTTTACGCATTGCATCAGAACGCCTTGCAGGATTGAAAAGATCGCGGTCGATTCCCCTGGACCAGATACCTACAGTGCGTACTCCTTTTTCCAGCAGTTTCCTGCGGACAATCTGATTCGGCGCAAGCACCGTATTACAGTTATTGTAGAACCAGACGAGATAGCGCCAAAGAGCCGGAGAGGCAAACCCGAGACGATAATAGGCCAGATAGGAAGGGAAATCGGTATGATAGGCTGAAGCAACAGGAAGCGATCGCTCTCTGGCATAAAGAAGAAACTTCCGGCCGATAATGTCCGGGGTGGAAATATGGACAATATCAGGAGCAAATCCATCGAGCTGACGACGGGTCCGGGAAGAAAAGAAACCAAGCCTGTAATCCGGATAGAGAGGAATCGGCACCGAAGGCATCATGTGAACCTCAACCCCGTCATGGTCCGCCCCCGGGGCAACATCAGGAGACCAGACTATAACCTCATGGCCATTCTTCCTGAATGAGGAAACCAGTTGATAGATTGATTTTACCGCACCGTCCTTGTCCTTGACATATGTTCCGGCGTAGAAAGCAATCTTCATGGCATGCGGTTCAATTCAGGTAAATCTTCATCGGGATGATGCAAAGGTAACATTTCCTGCTAAAAAAACATCATGCACCAGGGCAGAGTCATTGTCACCGCAGAGCCAGCCGACCCACAACGGGGTTCACCAGCCGGCGGTAGTCCCTGTAGGGAAGACGCAGCAACTCTGTATGGGCTCCGGCATTGAAAGCAATTTCCTCATCCTCGTCAAGCTCTTCGGACACATAGACCTCCATTCCATAGAGATTGCCGAACGGAGGCATTGCGCCGGGCTCGCATTCAGGAAAAAGGTCACCGAACTCCTCTTCATCGGAAAGAACGACATCATCGGTTCCAGCCAGTTTCCCCAGAAGCTTGAAATCAATCTGACGGGAAGCAGGAAGCACCACCATGGCCATTCTTCCGTTCAGCTTCACCATAACGGTTTTCGCCAGTTCCTTACCCGGCACATGAGCCGCAGCGGCAATCTCCTGTGCCGTGTATGCAGGGGAATGGCTCACCACGAAGTATCGGACCGCGTGGCTGTCGAGGTACTCGCGTAATTTCTTGATAGGCATGATGCGGCTCCCTGTTTTCTGGTTGAAGGGTTCTACAGAAGGGGGAAGCGTCATTGACAAAAAAACCGTCTCTCAGCAGAGTCTTTGCTTTTTAAAGTTATGGATTCAGCAGGCAAAATCCAACTGCCGACGCGTCCTTATCAGAAAGAGCTGAGCGCCTTGATTGCCTCACGATACCCGGCCTCAATGATGGCGGGTATCTGCGCCATGTCGACAAGATTGAAAGCAGACAGGTCGGGAGCGATGCAGAGGTCCGCAGCTGCTGTCTGTAAGCGGGTTGTATTGGTTATTGCGCTGTAAAAAGAATTCAGAAGAAGGCCGGCAATATTCTCCGGCCGGCTGAACGCATGACGGGCAAGCAAATCCACACAGACAACGGGGCTGCAGCCGTGCTCAACAAGCGGAGAAACAGGCACATTCTCCATCAGTACACCGTCAACAAGCAGGGCTCCCTCAAAGTCCACCGGACGGAACAGACCGGGTATGCAGCTGCTGGCCATCACGGCAATTGCCACATCCCCTTTCTCCAGTACCACTTTCTTTCCCGAAGAAATATCGGTGGCAACAATGGCAAGAGGAATTGCGGCATCCTCTATGTTTTTATGCCCCAGAAGATCGTTGACAACACTCCCGAACTTTTTGTTTGAGAGCAGGCCAAACTGTGAAATCGATGGTCCCGAAAGGTCAAGCCAATCAAGTTCCGTTACTACCTTGACTATCTCCTGCCAGCTTTTCCCAAACGCCATGAGGGCGGCGACAAACGAGCCGATGCTGGTTCCGCTGATCATGGCAGGCACTATCGCCAGCTCCTCACAAGCCCTGAGCACTCCCAAATGGGCGGCGCCAAGCACGGCCCCGCCTCCCAGTGCCAGCCCCGGCGTCAGCCCCTGTTTCATAAACACTCAACCATAGAAGTTCCCTTTGCCGTACCAATGCAGTTTTATCTACATTACAAAAAAAGAATAACAACCTAACGACAACAGTCTTACCAATGGAATGGATCACCCAACCCGAGGCCTGGATAGCGCTCGCAACCCTGACAGCCCTTGAAATTGTCCTTGGCATTGACAACATCATATTCATCTCCATCATTGCCAACCGCCTCCCCGAAAACCAGCGTGAAAAAGGCCGGACGATAGGGCTTGGTCTTGCAATGCTCACACGAATCATCCTGCTGCTCTCCATCAGCGTCATCATGGGGCTGACAGAGACCCTGTTCACCCTTTTCAGTCACCATATTTCCGGACGGGACCTTATTCTTGTAGTCGGAGGGCTTTTCCTGCTTGCCAAAAGCACCCATGAAATCCACCAGAACCTTGAAGGAACCGAAGAGGGCGCCACCACCCGAAGTACAGGGAACTTTCTGTTCACCATGCTGCAGATAGCTCTGCTCGACATCGTCTTCTCGCTCGATTCCGTCATCACTGCCGTCGGCCTTGCCCGCGACCTTCCGGTCATGATCATCGCCATCATGATATCTGTCGGAATCATGATGCTTGCCGCAAAAGGCATAAGCGAATTTGTTGAACAGCACCCGACAATCAAAATGCTTGCCCTCAGCTTCCTGATTCTGGTAGGCGTCACCCTGCTTGCCGAGGGGGCGGACTATGAAATACCCAGAGGCTACATCTATTTCGCCATGGCCTTCTCCGTATCCGTGGAAATGCTCAACATCCGACTGCGGGCAAGAGCCACCCAACCAGTCCACCTGCACCCATCGCTCCCGGCCAACGGGGAAACTCCCGAAGAAACCGACTGATGGAAGCGGGGTCTACAGCATCAGCCGATCCAGAAGAACAGCCGCCGAAACTGAAGCGTTGAGCGATTCAACCCGCACCCCGCCTCTGCCGTGCGGAATGAGCACCAGCCGGTCAGCAAGAGAGAGAACACCACTGCTTATTCCGTTCGCCTCGTTTCCTACAACAAGAACCTTTCGCTCCGGCCAGTCGGTAAACTCCCTGAAGTCTCTCCCCTCAAGCGAAGAGCAGAGAACCCCATACCCATTCTGCTTCAGCCGTTCAAGCTCATCTGTCAGGCTGTCGACACTGTAATGGGGAAGGCTGAAAAGACTGCCGGCAGAGGAGCGGACCGTCTTCGGATTGTAGAGATCCACTGTGCCCGGCCCGGAAAAAAGCGCATCAGCTCCGAACCAGGCCGCAGTCCTGAGAATGGTTCCCGCATTGCCCGGATCCTGCACACCGTCAAGGGCCACGACCATCCGCCCCTCACCTGTGACAGGCAACTCATCCACAGGTGAAAACCGTGGCTGTCGAAACGCTCCAACAACCCCCTGAGGGCTCTCTGTCCCGGTCAGGCGCAGAAAATCCGCCGAATCCACACTGAATACCTTTCCCCGATAGGCCTCTGCCTCAGGCAACAATGCTTCAGCATCGGGGCTCAGGAAAAGAGCGACAAGAGAATCCGGACCAGGAAGATGGAGGAGTAGTTCCCTCACCGTCCGCAAACCCTCACCGAGAAACATCTCTTCCTGATCCCGGTACTTCTTCCGCTGCAATCTGAACATCCGTTTCAGCATTCCCTGGCTCGCCGGTGGAAAGAACAATCCGCTCACGATTTTCCTCCCGCTCTTTTCAGACTCGCAATCACCGAAGATGGGTTATGGGAAAAATCCGACGGCATCGTTCCCCCGGTCCCGGGCGCCACTCCCACCTCATCCTCCTCTTCCGGCGCGCTCATGCTCCGCTTGATATACTCCTGAAAGCTCTCTTTCTCCATCTGCAGCTCTCCAAGAGTCGAAGGCCGTTCAACGAGAGGCACATCACCGGGAACGACGGAACTTCCACTAAAAAAATCATCATCAGAAGGGTAGGCCTTCAGCCGCTCCCTCATCATGACATCCTGCCTGGCCCTTCGCCGACGGGCTGAAACAGACTCCACCTGCTCCCGCTGCCCGACAAGCATCCTCAAAGAAACGAGCGCACCCGCCAATGCCACAGCCAGGCTCAAAACCAGAAGCATCGCCCCGGTGTTCAAACCCCCATACACAGCGAGAAAAAGCTCGGCACCAGCAAGAACCGAGGAGAGAAAAAAAAGAAGCATCGCAAACAGACGATCACTCATGACAGAAGGGATAAAAGAGCCTCTCAGACGGGTCCGCAGCCGAATGCAGCAGAGCGCCATTGGCAATTCAATGGAATTTAAGCGTTATTAGTCATTATAATGAAACTCCTTCACTCAGCCCATGACCCACATCCGCCCCGAACTCATTGCACCCGCCGGCGATGCCGCATCAATGCAGGCCGCCCTGCAGGCCGGTGCAGACAGCGTCTATTTCGGAGCAGACCAATGCAACATGCGTGCCGCAAGCAAAGGGTTCACTGCGAAAGAATTCCCCGACATCAGGAACCTCTGCACCAGTTACGAAGCAAAGGCTTACCTCGCACTCAACACCACAATATACGATGGCGAACTCCCCAGAATCAGGGAACTTGTTGCCAAAGCGAAAACTGCGGAGCTTGACGCCGTCATCTGCTGGGACATGGCAGTCATTGAAGCCTGCCGTGAAGCCGCAATGCCCTTCCATCTCTCAACCCAGGCATCTGTCAGCAACTTTTCCGCCGTCCGTTACTATGCCGGACTCGGCGCCAGTATGATTGTGCCCGCCCGCGAACTGACACTTGCTCAAGTTAAAAGCATTACGAAGGAAATTGAAAAAGAGAGCCTACCCGTAGCCATTGAATGTTTTGTCCACGGCGCCATGTGCGTAGCAGTTTCAGGTCGATGCTTTCTTTCTCAGGAACTGTTCGGAAAATCAGCAAACCGCGGAGAATGCGTCCAGCCATGCAGAAGAAGCTACCTTGTCACTGACACTGAAGAAGACCACGAGCTGATTCTCGGAACGGACTTCGTCATGAGCCCCCGTGACCTTTGTGCCATTGAGTTCATCGTCCCCCTGATTGACGCAGGCATACGGGCATTTAAAATCGAAGGCCGGAACCGCAGCCCTGAATATGTACAGGCCACCACGGCCGCATACAGAAAAGCCATAGATTTCTGCATTGAAGAACGAAGCAAACCCGGGTTCCGCAAACGCAATGAAGAACTCATCGGGAACCTGAAAGAAGAGCTTGCGCTGGTCTACAACAGGGGGTTTTCAAACGGGTTCTATTTTGGAAGGCCCATGGATGCATGGTCAGAAGCCTACGGATCGCAGGCCGGGGAGAAAAAAACCTATATCGGCACAGTGGTCAAATACTACCCGAAAGCTGGTGTGGCAGAAATTCTCATCCATGCCAGAGGGTTGCATTCAGGCGAAAAAGTCCTCATTCAGGGGCCCCGGACAGGGAGCCTGCAGATGAGGGTGGAAGAATTCTACACAAACGACCTCCCCTCCCGGAGTGCAGGAAAAGGCGATACCGTCACCATACTGTGTGAAAAGGCAAGGAAAAATGACAGGGTCTATGTAAGTCTGCCCCGAAACGGGGACCGGTGAGGCCGGCCCCCCCAGGCTTCAGCTGAACGGATCAGCCGATTTCAACCAGTTCTATTTCAAAAGTAAGCGCCTGTCCGGCAAGAGGATGGTTGGCATCCAGCGTCACCGAATCCTCGTTCATGTCAACAATCATCACAATTGCCTGCTGTCCGTCAGCAAGTCCAACCTGCAGCTGCTGGCCGATCTCCAGCTCCATATCAGCACCAAACCTGCTGCGGTCAACCGGTGTCACCAGCTCTTCACTGTGCGGCCCGTAAGCCTCTTCCACAGGAATCACCGAAACCCTTACCTCGCCGGGAGCCATATCAATAACGGCGGCATCAAACCCCGGAATCACCTGACCACCGCCAACGGTGAACTCCAACGGCTCACGATCTGCCGATGTATCAAACACTGTTCCATCCTCCAGCTTGCCGGTATAATGAACCTTTACCTTGTCGCCCTGTTTTGCCTGAGCCATTCACTCCTCCTTTTTATTCGTCTGATCTGATTATTACACTTCGGAATCCATACCAGATGTTTACTGTCTGCATTCACCGGCACACATCCTCTCTGCCCTGCGAAACTATGGAAAAAATGGCAAACATCACAGTTTTTCCATACTCCTTTCGTCTACCACCGGCCCCTGGTCCATCTCCATCCTCACTCTGGGAATTCCTCCCGGATGATCCGTACGGATGAATGCAACCAGCGCTTCGCGAACCAGGCAACGCAGCTCCCAGAGATCCGAAGCATTGGCCGCACTCACCAAGCCGCGCAGCTCAACAGACTTTTCAGTGGTATTGGTAACCTGAAGCTTCACCACCCGGCCATCCCAGAGCGGTGAGGCCCGCACCACCCGTTCCAGTTCGGAACGAAGGGAGTCTATCGGAATGGCATAATCGGCATAGATGAAGACCGTACCGAGCAGCTCCTGAGACTTCCTGGTCCAGTTTTCAAACGGCCGTTCAATAAACCAGGTAATGGGAACAATGAGCCGACGCTGGTCCCATATCTGAACAACAACATAGGTCAGCGATATCTCCTCAATCCGCCCCCACTGATTCTCCACAATAACCACATCATCAATGCTGATAGGCTGGGTGATTGCTATCTGAACCCCTGCAATCAAGGTAGAAATGCTCTTCTGTGCCGCAAAAGCAATCATGACTCCCGCAATGCCTGCTGAAGCCAGAATGCTCAACCCAACCTGGCGAACCGTATCAAAAGTCATCAGGACACCCGCCACCGCCAGCACAACCAGAAACACATTGAGAATTTTACGGGCCAGGCTCACATGGGTCGCAACCTTCCGTGCGGAAGCTTCGCTATTGCGGAGCCCCGAGGCATAATGGAGAAGTATAAACTGCTCAAGCACGGCCAAAAGGCGCATCAGGAACCATACGGCTCCAAGAATGGAGGCAACGGTGAAAGCGTGAGGCAACACAGGCACTGCCATCTCAGACAGGGGAAGGTAAGGCAATGCCGCCGACACCACAAGAAGCACAGCCAGCATACGGAACGGCATGGAAAGCAGCTCAAAAGGAATACCACTCTCCCTGACCCGCAACTGAACCGCTCTGACAATGCGCCGGAAAACGCTGTTGGCCAGAAAATAAAAGAAGAGTGCCGCCAGAGCAGCAACCACAGGAAGCAGATATCCGCTCTCCCATGCCTGACTCCATGCCTGAATCAATACATCCATACGCTTATCCTTTCAATCTTTCTGATTCGCTCTTTGAACGGCTGACGCAGTCCTCTATTGCCATGCCGGCGAAATAGTTGCCAGTCAGGAGAATGCCCTTCTCACTCTTAAGAATCGAATCCGTTTTTGCCAGCCACTCATGATGTCCCAGCCGAAGAGAAGGAACAACATTCGCCTTGAGTGCTATATGCTCGATTTTGCCCATCGGCAGTCCAAGCACCTCGGTAATCCGCTCTTTCTTCTTTTTCTCGGACACACCCGGCTGGAAATGGAACGCGAACCCACGGAAATGCTCATCAGGAACCGTATCGCGCGAAACAACCGAGAAAAACAGATCGTCCGGTGAAATCACCGCAGCCACAGGCTTCATGGAAACATTGGCGCTGCGGACAATAACCCCGACGGTATCAACCTCAGCCGCCCGCAGTTTTCCGAGATGAGCCGAAAGGTCCGGCGACACATTGGCAAGAAGGGTTGAAGCCACAGCAGAAGGAACCGCAAGGGCCACCCGTGCAGCAGAATATTCTTCGCCAGACGCCGTCTTCAACCGGTACCCGTCGTTCTCTCTGGTGATGGACACAACATCGCTGCCGGTTTTCACCTCTATGCCCGGCTGCTTCGTGATTGCACGGGCAACACTCTGCAACCCGCCCTTGAAAGTATAGTTTTTGAGAACATCTTTTCGCTTTTCGCGGCTCTTGAACATCATGTCGGCCGGAAAATCATCAGACGGCTGTGAGGGAACTGCATTGAAAAAGTGCCGGATAACCTCATCATAGTTCCTCTTCCCTACAATCTTCTCATAATACGAGCGCACGCTCCTGCCATCTTTCTTCAGTTTGAACAGGTTTGGCACAGACATCAGCAGCTCAGCTATATGCAGCTGCGAAACAATGGAGTGGATTTTCTCGTTCTTCAGAAAGGTAAAAGGAACCTTGGCACGGGGAATCATCTCCCCCATCATCCCGCAGGCCTCCACAATACCCAGAAGAGAGGCGTAGGAGCTATAGCAGGTATGCGCACCAAGCTCAAGCCAGAACGACTTGTTGCCCATCGTGTATTCATAGGAAGCAAACGAGCCTCCGGCAGTCTCGTTTTTTTCAAGCAGCATCGTTTTCATGCCCGCCCCGGCGGAGTAAAATGCCATACTGAGGCCACTGATACCGCCACCAACAATCACTACATCATATTGCATCATGAGTTCACTCCGGGTTTAAGAAAAAAGGGTTGTGGCGCCGATCTCGCATACCGGGATTTGGCCCCTGGAAACAACGCTCAGAAAGTTCAGTAAGTTAGTGAAATCCAAACGGAAATCTCACTCTAAATCAAGCCCGAAGGCACCCCTACCCTAAGCCCTTACCGCTCCCTTGCCTGCTCCAGAACACGGCCCTCGCGGAAATTCCGGGCATAGCGGACATAATTTTCCGGCGACTCTTCAATCGTCTGCCGCTCCTCATCGGTAATCGGGCGCATGACCTTCGCAGGCACACCCGCAACCAGCATCCCCGCCGGAACCCTGAAGCCCGAACGGACCAGCGACCCCGCAGCCACAACCGAGTATGGCTCTATAACACAATCGTCCAGCAGCGTCGCCCCCATGCCGATAAGCACAAAATCCTCAACCCGGCAGGCATGCAAGGTAGCCCCATGACCGATGGTCACATTGCTGCCTATGTCAAGAGGCCCCGTGTCGTGCGTCACATGCAGCGTCACATTATCCTGCACGCTCGTCTTCTCCCCTATCCGGATGGGACATACATCCCCCCGCACCACGGCGTTGAACCAGATGCTTGAATGTGCCCCGATCTTCACATCCCCTATTACATAAGCCCCGTCAGTCATGAACACACTCTCATGCAGCTCAGGCCACACACCCTCATACGGCATAATTTTTCCCATCGACAATACTTCTTTTAGATAAGAGGACGCCGTCCCCTGAAAGCCTTTCTCTGTCATTGAAGGTACGCAAACTTCAGGGGAAAACTTTTGCATCTTGCCCTCTCATTGGTATTTTGAATACCTGAAGTCAATGGCACCAATGAGCACGATCTGCATACAGCTATGACCACAAAAAGCATCAATGAAAAATACTGCTCTGCATGCGGAGCACTGATCAGCGCACAAGCTGAAATATGCCCGAAATGCGGCGTACGGCAATCGCCCACGCCCTTTCCCGGCAATCTCGGCAACCTTGCCCCGAACGGAAGAAGCAGGCTTGCGGCAGCACTCTTCGCCATATTCCTTGGCAGCCTGGGCATCCACAAGTTCTATCTGGGAAGGGTTGGCTGGGGCGTCATCTATCTGCTCCTCTGCTGGACCGTCATACCCGGCATTATTGGCTTCATTGAAGGAATCCTGCTGCTCATCATGAGCGAAGAGGATTTCAACGCAAAATACGGCAATGACTGACATGAACTCAATACTCAGCTGCAGCGGCCTGCAGAAGGCATACAACCGCCACCTTGTGGTCAAAGGCTCGTCAATAGAGGTGCGACAGGGAGAAATTGTCGGACTTCTCGGGCCCAATGGAGCCGGAAAAACAACCACATTCTACATGATTGTGGGACTCGTCAAGCCCGACGGGGGCGATGTCTTTCTCGACAGTACGAACATCACCGAGGTACCCATGTACAAACGGGCCCGGCTCGGCATAGGATACCTGCCGCAGGAGGCCTCGGTATTCCGGAACATGACGGTTGAAGAGAACATTCTGAGCGTTCTGGAGTTCACTGATCTCACCAGGCCGCAGCAGCTTGAAAGAACCGAGATGATGCTTGAGGATCTCAGCATCAAAAACATCCGCAAAAGTATGGGCTACGCACTCTCAGGAGGCGAAAGAAGGCGGACTGAAATTGCGCGGGCTCTGGCACTCAACCCAAAGTTCATTCTTCTTGACGAGCCATTTGCCGGTGTGGACCCCATTGCCGTTGAAGACATCCAGCAGATTGTTGAAGGACTGGTGCGCCGCAACATAGGCGTCCTCATCACCGACCACAATGTGCACGAAACCCTCTCCATCACCAGCCACGCCTATCTACTCTTCGACGGCAGCCTCTTCATGCACGGCACCCCCGAAGAGATTGCAAACAACCCTGAAGTCAGGAAAATGTACCTCGGCGAAAAGTTCAGCCTGGAGCGCTACTGAACGGTCAGCCTCTTTGTTCGCGCAACCCAACCACCCCAAGCCTCATGATAGCCGAACATCTTCTTTTCCGGTCCGAAGGCGGTTTCATCCGCATTCCAATCTGGGGACACATCCCTCTCTCCGGGCCGCTGAAAAAAATCATCTCACATCCCTCATTCCTCCGCCTGAAAGGCATCCGGCAACTCTCCTTCTCCCAGCAGGTCTATCCCGGAGCCACCCATACGCGCTTTGAGCACTCAATAGGGGTCTACCACCTCATGAAGCTCATCCTGCAACGAATGCTCACCAACCCGCTGGCCATAAGCCTGCAGAACGGCAACTTCCGCTTCAACGACCACAACTGCCGGGTGCTCCTGTCGGCCAGCCTCCTGCACGACATCGGCCACTACCCCCACGCCCACATTATTGAAGAACAGATTCCCATGTCGGAAGGAGAGGCGGTATTTTCGCACCACGAAGAGCTCTGCGACCACTTCATCTACGAGCAGCACCCCGGAATACCCACCATTGCCGACATTCTCCGCGACGACTGGAAAGTTTCACCCGAAAGTGTGATATCGCTCATCAAAGGCCACGACACATCGCACTTCAGCAAACTCATCAGCGGAACGCTCGATCCTGACAAAATGGACTACCTGATGCGTGATGCCCACCACTGCAACATCCCGTACGGGAGCATTGACATTGAACGGCTCATTGAATCCTTCGTCCCCGACCCTGAACGCGAGCGGTTCGCCATCACCGAAAAAGGGATAGCCCCGCTTGAAAGTCTCATGTTCGCCAAGTACATGATGATGCGCAATGTCTACTGGCACCACACCAGCCGGTCCCTGTCAGCCATGCTACGCCGCCTTCTGCAGGATATTGCCAGCGAAAACCTGCTCCCCCCTGAAACTCTCCGGACGCTCTTTTACGGCAATGCAGACGACCGGGTGCTCCATGAGCTCAAAGAAGGCATAAAAGAGCGGCATCACCCGCTCTCTGAACTGCTTGACGATATTATTATGCGCAGGGTCTACAAACGGGCCATAACCGTCTCTCCCTACCTTGATGACATCGGCACCACCGACGAACAATGGTTCGCATACAACGCCGACACCGAAAAACGGCGTGCGAAGGAAAAAGAGATCTGCCGCTATCTCAATACCCGATTCGGCCTCCGGCTCCACGGCCACGAAGTGGTGATAGACCCTCCCTCAAAAAAGGATATTTTCGACTATGCCGACCTTCGCGAACTCAGGGTCTACCCGACCCGCAGCGAACATGTCCACTACTCCCTCCAGCTCAACAGCCAATACATCCGCTTTGACGACCTTAACGAATCGGTATTCCGCTCCGACTTCATTCTGGCCTTTGAGCGCTACACAAAAAAATTCAGACTGCTCGCCCGCCCCGACCTCGTGGAACATCTGGTTGACAGCCGCCGGGAGATAATGGAAATGATGAGCCACTAAAGGGAACGGGCAAAAATCATATATTGTTACCGATTACTATCACTACCAACAACAGAAACAATATCATACCAGCATGGAACAGCAGGACAAATTCTACAAAGGGCTCTTCTTCGGCGCCATGTTGGGGACTGTCGGCGGAACCCTCATGGGTCTCCTCTTCGCCCCCTACAAGGGAAGTGAAACACAGCAGATCATTTCCGGAAAAGTGAAGCACGCGATAGACAAGGCAGCCGAATATTACGAAGGCGGAGAGAATGACGACGCCTACAGCAACGAAGCAAAAAAACGCTCGCAGGACATCATCACCACAGCGCGCGAAGAGGCAAAAAAAATCCTTGACGAAGCCAACAGCATCATCAAGGACATAAAAGGCCATGCGAAAGCAGAGGAAAACTGAGCTGTGCTGAACTGGACAACTGGCGGCACTGATACAGGGCTGGGGGATGTGCTGCTTCTGCATGCTTTCCCGCTCTCTTCAGGAATGTGGCGACCACAGCTCGAAGCTCTTGCAACAGCAGGATACAGGGCAATTGCCCCGAACAGTTATGGCATAGAAGGCTCCACTGAAAAACAGGAGTGGTCGTTTACAGAATACGCCCACGACCTTGCCATACTGATGGAATCGCTCAACATGAAGAACGCCACCATTGCGGGTCTCTCCATGGGAGGATATCAGGCACTGGAATTCGCAAGGCTCTACCCCGAAAAAACAGCGTCACTTGTACTCGCCGATACCCGGGCAGAAGAGGACGCTCCCGAAGCCGCAGCCGCCCGGCGCGAGTTCATAACCGCAATTGAAAGGGGAGGAGCTGAAGAGGCTGTCAGAAGAATGGTGCCGAACTACTTTTCAGAAAGCGCCCCAAGAGAGCACCCCGAACTCATTGAAGAGGCCTCGGCAATGATTCGCAGCCAAAGCCCCGAAGCCATTACGAGCGCAATGAAAGCCATTATGAGCCGCAGGGACCAGCGGCCCCTGCTTCCGGCAATCACCTGCCCGGCACTTGTCATCTGCGGCAGCGATGACCGCCTGACTCCCCCCGAAACCGCTGCCCTCATCAGCTCTGCCATTGCGGGAGCCCATCTTGAAATCATTCAAAGAGCCGGCCATCTGGCAAATATGGAGCAACCCGAAGCATTCAGTGCTGCACTACTGAATCATCTTCAGCAGCTCAACGGCTGAAACGCCCCCTCACACCTCAAGGCTCTCAAGGAGAGCAAAGAAATTCGGGAACGATACCCCTACAACCGTACTGTCGGAAAGCTCAATAGCCATGCCTGTTGCCCTTGCGGCAATAGCAAAGCTCATGGCAATCCGGTGATCATCAAAACACTCAACCACCACCGGTGACTGCTGTGCCCTCACCCCGCCACTCACACGCATGCCGTCAGGAGACTCCTCACACAGGCAACCCAGCCGCTGAAGGTTGACAGCCAACGCATTGAGGCGGTCACACTCCTTGGTACGCAGTTCTCCGGCATTGCTCACCTCAAAACTGCCCGACGCAAAGACCGAAAGCACCGCAAGCATTGGAATTTCATCAATCACCCGCGCCACAACGCCCGGATCACTGATTGAAAGCGGCTCAAGAACACCGCCGCCGCAGGCAAGAATATCGCCAATATCCTCTCCGCCGACTGTCCTGCGGTTTTCAATAGTAATCTGTCCACCCGCCGCAATCATAATATCCAGAAACGCCGCCCTCGTCGGATTCAGGCAAACATCGCGAATCATGATTTCAGAACCCGGTGCCAAAAGAGCAAGAGCCACAATAAAACATGCAGCCGAAGGGTCGGCAGGAACAAGAAACGGCCTGGCCTCTATACGGCGACGCCCGGGAACCACTATCACCCGCTCTCCATCAACCTCAGAGGCCTCCAAACCAAGCATCAGCTCCGTATGGTCACGCGAGAGCACCGGCTCAATAATGCGGCTTTCGCCCTCAGCATGAAGGGCTGCAAACGCCACCAGCGACTTCACCTGCGCCGAAGGCACAGGAAGGCGGTAAACAATCGGGCGAAGCTCCTTCGTACCGGCGATGCGCATTGGCGCCGTGCCTGACTCCGAAAGTTCAACTCCTGCCCCCATATCGCGAAGCGGTCCGGCAACCCTCTGCATCGGGCGTTTCATGAGCGAACCATCACCCACCAGCTCACTTCCGAACGGCTGTCCAGCCAGAATGCCCGCCATCATACGCATGGTGCTTCCCGAATTATTACACTCTAGCGGAGCCCCGGAAGGGCGGAAACTCCACAGCCCCTTCGACTCAATCACCACACGACGGATTGTTCCGCCCCAGGGCCCCGGAACCTCCTCCTGGGTGAGGGGAATACCGCACGCACCAAGAACACCAAGCGTAGACTGGTTGTCAAACCCGCCCGAAAAGTTCGTGATCTCTGTAACGCCCTCAGCCAAAGCGCCGATTAAGGCAGCACGATGGGAGATTGATTTATCGGGAGGAAGCGTGGTGACCTCACCCTTGAAAACGCTCATGGTTCAGCTTGTTGGATTAAAAAAAAGCAGCCCCCAAAGGAGCTGCTCTGCATAACGGATTTCATCAGAAACAATCATGAATTCTTCTCTTCGTTTGCACGCTGGGCTCTACGCCGGCTTCTTGAGCGCTTCAAACGACCATCCACTGAAGGTTTGACAAAGTATGCGTTTTTTCGAAACTCCTTTAAAACACCTGCACGCTCATACTTCTTCTTGAAGCGTTTCAGCATCTTATCGATCGATTCATTATCGTTCATCTGCACACTGACCAATGACATTCACCCCCTTGAAAACAGTATTACCGTTTCAGTTTCGTTTTGATAATGTCTGTAATGCTTTCGGAGCTTTTCTCTTTGGCAGGGGTCAACTGCACATTTTCAAGAAGCTGTTTCCGACCGCTCTTACAGAACTCAACAATTATGACATAGGCGCCGCTTCCGGTCGCCTGCTTTTCGCGAACCACTCCCACTTCGTCAAGCGACTGGTGATAGAGCGCATCTCCCGTAGCATAAATACCATGGGGAGAGTACTGCTGGCATTCATCAGGAGTGAGTTCTTCGGGACTCACATCCCGATCTATCTGTATCTGCCACTCTTTAAGCAGATGCACCTGATTACAGTGGACACAGCGAACCCAGTACTGATTTTCAGCTGAAGGCGACAGCTGTTCCTCGGTCTGTTTCTTTTTCCTCGTACTTTTCTTCGGGGCCACAACCACAAGAAGATCATCCTCTTTAGGCTTGTCGCTCGGCTTCCACTCACCGACAAAAACCTTTTCAGTCACCAATCCGCATCCTTCACAATGCGAGGGCTTGATTTTTCCGTCAAAAATAAACTGTCTTTTTCTCGACTCAGCCTTCATTGCATCTTGATTTCGCTGCGTTGGAACCTCTGCATCAGCCGCCCGGGAAAAATTATGGTACCGGCAGCTGCAGGGTACAGGACTGCCTAATTAAGGAATTACTCCCAAAAAAACAACCCGATAATTCCAACGCCCCTCATTTATGCGTCAAGGCATCAATAAGATCTGATTTCGTAAGCAGTTGCAATTTCCCATCAACGAGGCTTATCAAAACGCCGGCAGCATTCTGCTGCAATTTTTCCGACAACTCCGAAATAGTTGCCTCCGTCTGGCAAACCGGAAAGGGTGGTTCCATAAACCCGACAACCTTCGAATTCATGGCCTCATCGTTCTCTATGAGGATGGAGAGAATCTTGTTTTCACTGATGCTGCCAATCGGAGCATTGTATGAAACAATCGGAAGCTGCGACACATCATTCTGCTTCATCATCTCAAACACCTCAGCCAGCGTGTTTTCAGGATAGGCCACAATAAGGTCGCGCGGCGCCTTCAGCTGGAGGATATCCTCAGCCGTAATCTGTTCAAGAGAGAGCTTCTCCCTCCGATACAGCCCCTTCTCGCGCATCCAGTCATCACGGTACATCTTGCTGAGATAGTACCCCCCGAAGTCGCTCAGAACCGCCACAATGCAGGCAGTATCGTCCAACTCGTCACCGGCCCTTAGCGCCGCAGCCATAACCGCCCCCGAAGCACTCCCCGCAAACACGGCGTCACTCCTGAGCAGCTCCCGGGCACAGTTCATCGCCTCCCCGTCCGAAACCT
>NZ_RXYK01000018.1 GCF_003968655.1 Chlorobium phaeovibrioides
TGGCTCCTGTTTGATTCAAGATACTCATTGCCGGAATTCTCTACTTTACAAGTGTCTGGTTTTCGGGGAAGGGGTCACGCGATCACCGACACCTGCCCGTGGCGCGATCCGTGCCAGTGGAGCGAAGCGAAACCAGCACGGAGCGTGACGCGGGTAGGTGTTCGGTGGATCGCATGGTTCGACTCTATTTTCTTGGCCATGTGGCCCATGAATCCTGAAATGCAAAAGGAACCCCCTCTTGCTGACAGACTCGAATCGTATGTCCGGTTCCGCCTGCATAAGGGTCATCCATACTCACGTAGAACAGAGCACAGACTGGCTTCGGAAACGCGTCTGAATGCCCTATGACCTTCATTGTGTCGCGAATCAAGTATGCCGCTTTAGCTGCCAACGAACCTTTCTGGTTACGCTTGGAAACCAACCCTTTGTTCTTCGGGCTTGCAGCAGAGGTCTTGCAAGCAATCTCGTCTTCTTTGACCGATGAAAGTGACTCCGGAGAATCATATATTGCGTCCGCATAGCGGACGCTTTTTCTGTGTGACGCGTATGGCGCTATGACCTGCAGTCGGCTAGCGTCCACCTCTGCGATTCCTCGCGAAAATGCTTCATCTGATCCTTCTGCGTTCCCGGATCGAAATCGAAGCGTCGGAAATCTCGATGCCAAGCTCGCTGCAATGTCATGTGCATGCTTGACGTAATCGTCAGGAATAGCCCTGCGACCCTCAAGTAAAACTACTCCATCGGGGTTATTCATCACAAGTGAGGTGAATTCGGAGAATGTCATATTCATATCGAACAAGTTATTAGTTCATTTCATCATATCACGTCTCATGTGGCGCTCATCAACGGTGCCTTGCGAGACTGGCCTGCCATGAAGCTTTTAAAGCTTACCGCAAAAGTTAAGTAAAATCAAGAGGGGTTTGAATTTTATCTTTATGGATATCATATTAAAATCAGGATAAACGAGAATAACGGTATCACTTATGATCACCTTGCCGCAGGCGCGAGGGCTTTTTTTATTGCAAATCGATCAACTCAGGTCATACCATACTCCGGCCCGGAAGTAAACCTGCCTCAGCCGGCTGTTCCGTATCATTCATTTTTTCTCTCCGTAAAACTCTTCCGGCGTCTCCAGCCCTTCGGAGGAAATATTCTGGTCGTCATGCTTGGTTTTCCACCAATCGATGTAGTGACGATTGGTGCAGAACCCAATGGATTGGCCTTCGTCGACAACACTGATTCCGCGTTTCGTTTTTCTCCCGCATATCACACAAGTACACGGGGTTGAGACTATTGGCTCTGTATCCCCATGCCACGGAATGCGGACATAGCCTTCATAAAGACCGCTGCCAAACACCCGCCCATCAATTGCGACATGCTCACCGGGTTCAGGCAGCGGCTTTCCATACCGGAAATTATGGCAGTATGTCCAGAACGGGTTGGATATCTTCAGGTGACGCAACGAACAGTACGAGATGGCCCAGAACCGCTCCTGCTGGTCCGGGTGCGGATGCGCCATTTCCTGCACGGCTTTATTGAAGCCACAATTCCCGCAACAATCAGGTCCTCCGTTTGGCATAGCTTTTTCCCCTTTAGGTTTGTTGTAAATACACAATCAAGCAGCCCGGTTCTCCCCCCGTCGACTATTTCCCGGCCAGTCGTTTCAGCCTTTCGCATGCATCTTTTTCACCCGCACGGCAAGCCTTCCTGTACCATTTTTCGGCGTTCGATATGCTGCCCGGAACCCCGAGGCCTTTCTCATACATCTCCCCGATTGATAACAGGCCATTGGGATCTTTACGCCCTTCAGCGATTCGATACCATTTTGCTGCTTCATCGGGATCCGCCAGTACCCCCTTCCCCTCTTCATAGAGCCAGCCTATCCAGTACGCGGCATCATTGCCATCCTTCTCGGCAGCCAGACGGAACCACTTCATGGCCTCTTCATAATTCTGCTCCACAACCTGGCCCTTCACATACATCTCCCCGATGTTGCACCGGCCGTAGCCATTGCCCTGGGCGGCAGACATGCAGAACCATTTAAACGCCTCGGCATTGTCCTGCTTCACACCCTCGCCGTTCTTATACATCAGGCCGAGATTATTCTGTGCATACTGCTCATTCTGTTCAGCCGCCATCCGAAACAACAGCAGGGCCTGATCATAATCCCGCTTCACGCCATCGCCTTCCCGGTACGCCCAGCCGAGATTGTTCCGTGCATCGGCATTGCCCTGACGGGCAGCCAGCCGGTACCACCTTACCGCTTCAGCGGGATCCTTGCGGACTCCGTCCCCATCCGAGTAACAGCCTCCCAGCATTAACTGAGCGTCATCATCACCCAGTTCGGCACGGGCCCGTATCCCCCTGATTTCGTCCTTCCTTTTTATGACTCTCCCGGCACGACCCTCCGGCAACGCGGCAAGCCACTCGACAGGAGTGGCGAAATTCATCTGCTGGGCATTCTTCAAGGAAAAGGTCGTCATGCCGACCAGCAGGCCCTCTTCATCGAACAGGCCGCCGCCGCTTGATCCCGAAGAGATAGGGGCCGTCGTCTGCATGTAGCGGTGCCCTCTTACCTCCCTGAAGCCGGAGATGATGCCTTCCGAAAGCGTCAATGGATAACCCCGCGGCGCCCCCACGGCATAAACCCGCTCACCAACAGCAAGAGCGTCCGAGCTCCCCATGGAAACCGCCGGAGCTTTCAGTCCCTGAACCGTAAGGGAACAGATGTCGCGTTCCATGTCGAAATACCGGACAACGGCAGGATACTCCCCGCCCCCGTAATCAACCGTAATCTTTCTGGCGTCACTCACGACATGGTGGCAGGTCGCAACTGCTCCCCCAGGCAATACCACGCCGCTTCCCATCGCCAGAACCTCCCCGCTGTCGTCAAAGGTATGGACAACGACCACGCTTTTCAATACCCGCTCAAACACCTCCGCCACTTTGCTCTCTGCGGCCAGAGAGGGAAACGGCAAGGAAAAGAGAACTGCGAAAACGATCCAGAATACCCCGCCGCCCGCATGCACGGGTTGTGACGCAATAACCGAGGTTGCCATTCTTATCTTCATAGGAAAGCTTCTTTGCATTATGGAGCGGGATGAACCCGCCCGGGTCCTATTCCTGTTGTTCGTCGTCACGGATGGCCTCCACTGAACCGCTGCGGTCGAGGACACAATAAAACCAATCGTCCCATGTGCCCGGCAGTTACAGGATAACCGGGGGTATCGGACAATACCCGTCCGACCGGATCAAAAAGAGATGAAAAACAACGCAGCTGCTTTAATGAACGGAGAAGCATCGGACACCTTTTGACCCACCATACCCCGCATATTTCAGGAAGGAATGCCAACGCCATACTCATCAATAGCGTGGCGGCGCGAATTGCCCGACCAACAACAACATAAGAAACGCCGTAAAAGAAATGATGGAAAAGTTGAAAAGAACAGTAACTTTGAAAATATGCCCCATCCACCTCTGAACGATGACGACATGGTGCAGTCCCGCCCTCCCATAGTCCGCATGCAGTACATCGACCAGCAGCTGCGCGACAACCACTACCCGAACTGCACAAAGATTGCAAAGTACTTCGAGGTATCAAGCAAAAGCATCCAGCGCGACATCGACTACATGCGCGATCTCCTGCACGCGCCCATTGAATACGACCGTAAAAAACGGGGCTACTTTTATGAGGAAGAGGGCTGGTCATACCTTGCCGCAACAACGCTTGAGCTGAGGGAGGCAGAAGCACTGATCGCCACAACAAAAGTCCTTCAGCAGTACCAGGGAACCCCTTACTACAACGAGGTCAGCAGGGCTCTCGACAAGGTACGCCAGTACCTCCCCGAGAACTCCGCCGCAGATCACTTGCTCTCGGCATACTCCATTGAAAAACCGACACATCAGCCTGTTGAACCCCGGATGTTTGCGACACTTGAAGATGCCATCCGCTGCAGACTGAAGGTAACCATAACCTACCGCGCATCTTACCGGGCCGCAAGCAGCGAAGCCGTAACGGAACGCACCATCCACCCCTACCTCTTCCATTACTCACCATCTCTCGATACCTGGTACCTCATCGGCTACTGCGAACTCCGCAAGGACACCAGGACCTTCGCCCTGAACCGTATCCGGACCCTCTCGGTGACGGAGCGTCACTTTACCGTACCCGAATCATTCTCGATCGACGAGTACCTTGAAAAAACCTTCGATCTTGTCCACTCAAGCGAACAGATTGATGTCACCATCCGCTTCACCCCTTTTCAGGCACAGTGGATACGCGAACGACGCTGGCACCCGACTCAAGAAACAATAGAACATAAAGACGGCTCCCTCATCATGAAGATGAAGGTCGGCGCACTTGACGCAGTGAAACGGTGGCTCATGGGGTTCGGAGAAGAAGCCGAAGCACTCGAGCCGCAGGAACTGAGGGTACTCCTCCATGACGAACTGAGCCGTGCAAACAATTTGTACGAGGATGTGAGGGCGAAGGGGCTGGAGTCGCTGCCGCTGTTTTAAAGGGCCCATAAAGAGCAGAACAACCGTGTCCCCACCATGACCATGCCGCGACGAATGAGAGAATACGCGTTCCGCGAAGATCAATGGCAGCGACGATATGAGCCTCATGTAGAAGCCATAAACCGTTACATTGACCAACAACTTGGGGATACAGTCCCATATGTTCCCCCCCTGCACGGCGGCTGTAAAGCCCGCCTGTTGAACGTGCTGAGTGATCCAGGCCCAATGGCTCAGCACAGCAGGTTTGTATGCATTGAAAATGACGATCCGACGGCCGAGACACTCTGGCACCTGTTCCATAATGCCAGAATTCCAGCACATGACGCCATTCTTTGGAACGCCTATCCCTGGTACATCAACAAAAACCCAACTGCAGCGCAGCTATCGATTGGAATCGTAC
Source organism: Chlorobium phaeovibrioides (assembly GCF_003968655.1). GTDB lineage: Bacteria > Bacteroidota > Chlorobiia > Chlorobiales > Chlorobiaceae > Chlorobium > Chlorobium phaeovibrioides. The sequence continues at coordinate 4,919 of NZ_RXYK01000018.1, forward strand.
CGCTCAAACGAATCATCGATCTGTTGCCTCAATTAAAAGTAGTCATGCTCCACGGCGGGACCGCCCATCGTGCATGGAAGAAGTTTGTGAAAGCCAACCCAACGCTTGTCAAGGAAAGAGGGTTGTGTGTCATCAAAACGTACCACCCCAGCAGGCAAGCATTTATACATAAGGATCCTAAGGTGCGGGAAATGCGCAGACAGCATATTGTTGATGCCTTTACCCAGTGCCGTCAAGAACTCGGCCCGACGCAAACCAATAGGGCATAAGATGTTCGGCATAAGTGACATAACGAAGGTTTGCTATTACCCGGCGGCAGGAACTGACATTCAGGCAATCCTGAGGTTTTCGCACCTGACCGACACCATCCTTGCCCCAACGACATCACGATACCTGACCAGACAACGACAGGAGGACCTCTTCAAGGCAAAATGCAACACCCTCAACTCCTTTTTCGGCAAGCCGCTTCTGGAACTGGTTGACGTGGTAGATCTGGACAGCTACTTTGAAGATGAGGCCAAATATCTGACTGGAGCGGAAGACATTTTCTCCAAAGAGGAGCAGGCAGTATACATGAGGGCATTCATGCCACTGGTTCCAAAACGGTTAAGCGCCACCAAGTTCGTATTCAAGAGAACGCTTGGCCGAACTGAGCGAAAAGTTAACTGGATTCATACATCCACGGAAGGCATTGCAACCCTTGCGGTCATATTCAAGCGAACCGGCGCCCTGCCGGAAATCTTCTGCACCATACAGACCGGAAATCTAGAATATCCATACAGCATCCTCCTCAGAATAATCAAAAAAATCGGCACGTACCCCGAGATATGGGTTCGTGGATTCTGGCCAACAAAGGCTTGGAGCAGGATACCCATACAGTCATTTCCCCCATATAAACACATTGCACAGGACTACGGAAACTGGAACAGCAGCCTGGGAATTACCACGCTAAACCATGAAGACAACTCATCGGATCATACCCCTAAGCACTCCTGTGTGAGAGCATTCACCCGCGAACCGCTCGAACTACCCTCGAAGCATCGCACCCTACAAAGCAGTCTGAACCCGAACCGCCGACTTACAATAGAGTACGGAAACATTATCGACCAAGCCGGCCGATTCGATGGAAGCATTATTTCCGAGCGGATGAACCATACGGGCATGCATGCCGCAACGCATATGGCGACGACATGGGAAACACTCAGCGGTCGTAATCCCGAAGGTATGTTCCCTGCCTTGACCTTTCTCGAGTCACTTGAAGCTGCTGGTACGTATGCAATGAAAGAAGGCCTTCGAAACCTTGCCGTTACACCCATGGGATACGAAGACGAGGGGATATCCATTCAGGAATACCTCGATGCCTCAGACAAACCTGTTGACATAACGGTGTTCTTGATGCGTCCGCTCGATTACATAAGCCTTTGTGCAGAGAGCAAGGCCGTCACATCCTGATTGGCTCCTGTGGTGATGAGGATGCATGACCGCACCAACGGGGTTCCATCCAGCGGTTGCCACCTTGCGAATACCATTAGGTTCACCATCCACCCTCAAGTCACAGTAGGGCTTCCGCCCCTGACTACCCTCACCCAATCATAGAATCCACTGGTTTGGATCAAACAGTGCCGCCGGCCAGTAAATCCCTGAAATACGGCTTCGCCCCAACGTTCCCGCTCGAGAGTTGATGCGCCGGATCTACGGCCGCTCATGGGCCCGACGCGGCATCATCCCTTGGGTGCTCCATATCAACCCGAACTTGTCGTGATCAACCATCCAGATGACGATATCGGATTCATGCGCGATGTTGTAAGACAACATATTGCTCAGGATTGACCGGTATTGAATGCTCCTGGTATAGTAAATGTGAGGCCGCGACCGAAACCGATAGTGGCAATTATTGCATTTTTTCTGCGTATAGGACAGCCATTGTCCCATCCAGCCCTCTAATATCCCATTAAGAACACATATGTAATGTTCTTTGCATACGCAGCCTTTCTGTTGGCTGTTCATTTTCAACCCAACCACCAGCATCATGAAAAAAGCAATACTCGCAGTACTCTTCACCGCGATGTGCTCAACGCAGGCACTTGCAGAACAACCCTATGTCAGCGCATCCATGGGTTATGGAACCATGAATGATTCTGGAAGTTTCAGCTATAATGGCACATCGTATAGGGATGTGGTCTCTTTCGATTCCGGAACGCCATGGGAGATTGCATTCGGTATCCGTAACGATGACAATCGCGTTGAAGTCGCTTTAGGCTACCAAAACAATAAAATTGATACCGTTTCAGGCCTTTCGTCACTCTACGGCTACTCGTTTTCCGAGATTGAGGTAAAGACTCGCAGCATCATGCTGAACGGCTACCATGACTTCGCTCTCGAAAACTCCGAGATTTCCCCCTACCTCATGGCAGGCATTGGGAGCATGAACCTGAAAGAGAGCGTCTCAGGAACCGAGTACGGTGATATCAACAAGTTCGCATGGCAACTCGGCGCAGGCATCGGCTACAAAGCCACCGAGAACATCACCCTAGATATCAGTTACCGTTACTTCGCCACAGCCGACATCACGTTTGAATCTGCCGGGGCAGGATTCTCCGATGCCACCTACTCAATCGGAGGAAGCCGGGTTCTTGCCGGTGTTCGATACGGGTTCTAACCACCCGACATACCCCATTACATCGTTGACCGGCGGTATGGAATGCCCATGCTGCCGGTTTTTCGATACCCATGACTGCATTATCGACACGCCGACAATGTCCACTGCATGCAAGACATCAAACGATCTAGGGTAGCCGACTATATTTTTTCGCACAAACTTGCTGATATTTCCCACGGAACCCATAGATTACAAAGAAACTGCTGTAACAAGATCTACACCCATTGCCCCATTAGAACCCTACAGACCTGCCCTATCATCAAGGTCCGTTGGCACTGAACATTACCAAGGAAGTTGGAATCATAATCCGCATAACACATATTCACCCCAAATTCCATGTTCCACCTTTTCAGAAAAAAGAAGTCCTCCCCAGCCAGACAGCCCTCATTTCAAGAAAAAGAACTGTACCGTAAAGTCAGTGACCGCGTCATTGATGCGCTAAAAACCCATTCAACACAACTCTCTGACGAAGCAATCAGAACCATATGCAGTGATCTTATTGAAGCCGAACTGGACATGGCATTTGACCGATGGTTTGAGGAAAACCTCGACCATTGCACCGAAAAGTCGTACTCGGATGAGCATATCATGTCAAACGCCCGGGACCAAGTTATCGGCTGGGCATATGACACTCAGCAAAAAATCCTTGCTGAAAAGGTCATCGCCGACGTTCTTGCTAATAAGCGATCGTGGCTCGAAAAGCTCTTCAGAAGCGCGCCAAAAGCCCCCACGTCCACCTCTGAACGATGACGACATGGTGCAGTCCCGCCCTCCCATAGTCCGCATGCAGTACATCGACCAGCAGCTGCGCGACAATTACTACCCTAACTGCCCAATTATTGCACGCTACTTTGAAGTATCAAGCAAAAGCATACAGCGCGACATCGACTACATGCGCCCCGCGAGAAGAATCCATGATTGATACGAACATCAATATGTATAGTGATGCAAATGGTGGCGATCCTGACGCCACCAGCCCCACATTGCGAACCTATCACAAGCTTCTCTGGAGCAAGCCCTTGCCCGGTGGCGACCTTTTCGACTTAAGCATCGATAAACCTGGTTATTACCTTTACCATGACTCTGCATTGGGCAAATTCTCATTGGGGAGTGACGCTATCACGCACTCCTACAGAAATCAGATCAAGAAGAAATGGCTGACAACACAAATACCAAAGGAAGTGCAGGAGCTTTTCGATCGCGGATCAACGATTGGTGCATACATGATCTTCCCCAATAATCAGGTAGATCGGAAGTACACGATTAATCAGGCAAGAGGAATGGCACGGCTCATTGATGATCGATTCGATTTGACTTTGGAGTGCATCCGACGCTTCTACATCGATGAGCCAAGTCCATTAGAATACACTCTTAAACGGTATGCGGCGTTTCTCCGGTTGTTCGAAACATTCAAGGGATATGTTGACTTCTTCCTTCTCAACGACTTGGTGGATCAGCATAGTGACGTGAAGTTCTACCTGCCATTCGATGACTTTCAGTCGCCCCCCGAGTTTAAGGACGTAGAGGATTACCTTGTGTATAAGAGCCGCGTAGAGTTATTTATCGAAGCGCGTAATAGGCGGATCGAAGGCCATGCCAGCAACACCAAGACCTAACAACAGCATTCAGCGGACAACGCTGCGCGCCGCCACTGATGCTGAGTGTTAGCGGTATATATAGGCACTACATGGATAAATCACAGACAGGGTTAGTAGGTGAATTTTTAACGCTTGCTCAGTTAACGAGTAAAGGTCTTGTTGCAACTCTTCCCATGCCCCGCAAGGCTGTAGCCGAGAGCTTCTTCGATGCTTCATATTTCACCGCCAAATCATAGGCTGTATGATAGGTGTGTGTGACGTCATGCAATGACCGTCATTGTTTGAGAGAACCACAACAAAGTGTCTCTCCAGCGCCGGGTTGAGACTGTGGATTAGCCGATGAACGCCCGGGATACCAGATAAATTCTTTCATGCCGGATATGATCGGGCCCATTAAAGATCGAACACGGCAATTTCAGGGCGTGAACCCAGACGGGCAGCAATGATTGACATTCCTATCCCTCTGGACACGTAGAGTCTGCTGCCGGGGATATCGTAGAAACCAGCTACAAAATGACCGCTTCCTCCGGGAGTAAGCGGCGCCCACCCCCCAATCGTAATTTGTCCTCCATGGGTGTGTCCAGACAGGCATAAGGGAAATCGACCTGATCCCATAAGTCGGGGTACTTCCGGCAAGTCGAAAAATCCGGGCGAATGTTGCAACAGGACGGTTGTGGCTACGTTTTCCCTGTGCAAGGACCCGGTTCGCTCCAACAGCTCCAGGTCAGGGTTCCCGCCGGTGAAGTCATCAAGGCCTATCAGCTGAATTGTGCGCTTTCCTTTCGTGACTGATGACTGTCCGTTGACAAGGAATCGGTTTCCCTGCCGACTCTCAATGGCGGCGCGCAATTCCGAGAAGTCCACGTCGCTCCAATGCTCCCAGTTGCCTGGGACGGCAATCAGAGGAATCGGGCCAAGATCTTCGACAAAAACTTGCAGCAACGGCAGCGCGTCAGCACGATCGATCATGTCACCAGTCAAGACCACAAGATCAGGCCGCAATTCCTTCACCTGGTTCACCAGTGCCTTTTCATGCTTTCCGACGGCCTGGAGATGGATGTCAGAAAGTTGAACAAGTCGTAACCCCTGATCATCAGATTGATGACGCATATCGTGGTAGGTCACCTCCATGCGGCTAGGCTCAATAAAAAAGGCCATTCCTAGAACTACCAACAGGACAGTGATCAACAGAAGTCCGGCGAAGGAGCGGATGTTAGATTTCATGGCTGAGAGTGTAGGGATCGCCAAAAACCATTCCTCGACTCTCAAGAAGGGATATTTGATCTTCCCGGGTTTTGGGCTGCTTTGTGAAGGGGGATGCCATATAATCCAGCATAAAAAAATAACCCGCCAGTTTGAGGGCACGCTTGCGCGCATAGCCTTAACGGGTTTTGTTACCTAAAATGTACAAAATGACCCCAAGTATTTCAAGCGAAATACGCGAGGACAAGTTAAGAGAGAGTGGTCAATGACGAGTGCAAAGGTGAACGGAAAACGTGTTCATCACAGGAACCAACGCGGGAATCATGTCGATATCGTTTCGGATTAAGATATACGGACTCTGCGGACAGTCTGGATGGCGAGGCTGGGCCTATGTTTTGAGGATTACTAATATATTAGCTTTACATAACTTATATACAACAATTGCCTCCAAAGGAAAGACTGCCCACGACCGACTCATACAGGCGTGGACAGTTGTCAAAATCCTCACAGAAGGACTTCGCCAAATTAGTTCGCAGGAGCAAGGACTCTGGATTCTCGGTTTCTGTCGGGGAAAGATGTAATTTGCATGGGAACGCACGGCACTTGTGCCGTTATCCGGTACGCCAACCGCCCATAGCCTCTCTCCGTCATGAAACAGACCCGTCCCCCGCTGGTCAGGATGTATGCCGTCGACGAGGATCTCTGCCTGAAGCGCCACAAGAACTGCCGCGTGCTCGCCGAGCGTTTCGAGGTCCACCCGAAAACGATCCAGCGCGACATCGACTACATACGCGACGGTACATTCCGAATGGTGCGCCCCTGTTAAGTATGGATTTATTGGAAAAGGATGGAGCATTGCGCATGACTCGACATGATCTGTCCTGCGCTATCCAGCGTATAAGGGGTTTAAGTGTTCAGGGCGCGAATGCTCCTGCTGGTGCTGTGGATAAATCGTGTGGCGGGATCACAAGGGCAGTAATGCCCGTGAAAACGGCATGAGGCTCACTTGAAGTCAGCGATTGCCTGTGGCTTTTTATTGAATTGACATATCGGCTCGAATAATTTCAGCTTACCCATATGAAACAGCGAGGAGCCAATTTTTTTCCAGCGTATCAGCGCACGAGAAGTCGCGTCAACGAGGTGCTCTCTCAATCGGACAAGTCCGATGCTGTGGGCGTTGCTTTTGATGTCGTTCTCTATCTTGCGATTGGTATGGTGCTGGGTCTTACCTGGTTGAACACATTGCAGGTTGTTCACTCCAGCGAGTCTTTCCGCCGGTTCCACCATGTTGCGGTTATTGTTGTGACCGGCTTTTTTATGGCTGAATATGCACTACGTTTATGGAGTTGTACGGCGGGCGGTAAGTCGTTCACGCACCCTCTGTCTGGACGAATCCGATTCGCCCTGGCCCCCCTGCAGCTTATTGATGCTCTTGCCATCGCCTCTGTGCTGATCCTTGGCGTCAGTGCGAACCTTCTGTTCCTCCGTGCCATCCGCCTTTTCAGTGTTTCAGAATACATGGGCGGGAACGGTATTTATTCACCGGTTCAGATCCTGAAGCGTTCCATTCTCAACAAAAAAGAGGAGCTGGTGATAACCGTGTTTGTTTCAGGTACGGTCATCATTCTCTGCGCTTATGCTATTTTCTATATAGAGAAAGATTTTCAGCCGGAAAGCATTACCAGCCTTACTCCATCCATTGCCTGGGCTTTCGGCGTGCTGACAGGGTCCACCCCTCAAGGGTTCGAGCCTGTGACTGGGATAGGTCAGCTTCTTTATGTTTCGATGACAATCATGGGCGTTGTCATCGTAGGTCTTCCTGTTGGCATCATTACCGGTGGCTTCATTCAGGAGATTGAGTTGGCCAAGGCCTCGGAAGAGGCCCAGAAAAAAGCAGCCCTAATCCGCCGGTCGTTTGGAATAGAGGACAAGATCCCCGTAAGGAAGTTGCTGAAGAGTCTCGGTATCGATGCACATCGGCGGGTGTTGGATTTTGACGTCGCAATGGCCCGTCTTCAGTTTTCATCTGAAGATATTTTCGATGCGGTGGCTTCTGATCCGGGGTTGCGCATTAGGGCAGGGCGGCAGTCTAAGGATTCGCTGCATGAGGACAATCTCCATATCGAGGAGTTTACTGCAAACACTCTTTTCGGCGGATTCATCAAAAGAGCGGGTCGGATGCACGTCGTGTGTACCCAAAGTTGCGGTGATGCCGGAGCTGGCCACTACTCGAGGACCCTTTCCAATGTGCTTGGGGCATCATATTATTCGAACGAATTCTTCAGCTCGGGAGAACTGTTACCCGATAGGCAGTTCAATTTTGCCACCAACCCGCTATATCACGAGTCTTGTGGGGGCGATGTTAGCTCCGCTTATGTCGAGTGGAAGCATACGCTTGAAGAAAATATCACCCCCGGAAATTATGTGTTCTACGTGGGCACGGCAAGTGCCAGTCGCTTGGCCGCTCTTCACGTTCTTTTTGGCGGGGTGAAAGGGGTTGCCCCCGAAGCTGTCGCAGCTCCGACGCTTGATTTCCCGGAGCATGTCCTGAACTTTTACCGGGCTGTTTCGGTCCGGTTTAATGAAATGGATTTGAGTGTGGGTACCCATGAGGATTTCGCCAACGTCAACCCCAACCATGTCAGCCTCTTCATGCGCCAGGTCCTGCGTGCGAACGTCGTGTCTCTGATCGTCAGTGTTGAGCTGCTTCAGTTCAGGCCGGCTGATTTGTATTACCGAAGCATCAAGTGCCTTGCCGATGAAGTACTGGCGGCTTTCCCCTCTCCAGTATCGTCATGATGCATTGCAGCGTCCTTCATGTGCCCGCGCATTAGCCCTTCTCAGCCGTTGACGGCCATCTTGCCCTCCGCGGCTTTCGAATTCCAGCCTCGGGCCTCATAGACCCTCGGTCCGTTGACCATCGATTTTGCCATCAGGCCGATGACGACCAGCACAAGGCCTGCGATCGATGCCTCCCTGAATGATTTGTTCCTGTTGAAGATGGTCGAGACCTGTTCTATTGCCGCCAGGGCGGAGATGGAGACGAACGCGATTTTGAATACCCCGATGAAGAGTCCGACAACGATGCTCCGGTTGTTACGCACCGAGGATGCGAAGTTCCCGAAGATGCACACTGCCCCACCCAGGCCTGCGGCGATGGCGGAGGTCCACTGGAAAACGTGGTTGTAGGATTCGGAATGGAACGGCTCGGCGCCGAAGAGCATCATCGCTGCGACCGGGAGCGCCACGGCAAGGAATGAGTTCCCCATGTCAGCCATATCGTAATAGATGACCACTCGGTTGGCCGCGCCACCTATCAGGATGGCGACGCCGACGAGGGCTATGGCCATGAAGGCTATTACCAGCTGGTCACCCTGATCGTTTTCCGTTTTCTTTACGGCAGCCGCTTCCGCCTCATGGCGAGCCGAGGCGATGCTGTCCAGCCTTGCTTGCCTTGCCGCTCTTTCCGCCTCGATTCTGGCAGCCCTTATGCTGTCTGCGTGCCTTTTCTCGTCGGCAATCACCTCCCTGAAAAGCTTTGCCCGTTCGGCCGTGAGCGAGGCCAGCACGCCGAGGTACTCGTCTCCGCCCTTGAATGCGGCATCGTATGCTTTTTCATCCCGCTGTACGATCCAGTTCCCCTGGACCTCTTTGATCTTCCGGCGATCTTCCTCCCCGGCAATGGCCATCAAATCGCGATAGGCGCTGTTCAGTTCCCGGTCTGCCTCTGCGAAGGCAGGGCTTTTCAGTTTGTATTTAGCGTATTCGCTTTCGTTGATGCGTTTGCTGAAAAGGCTCGCCTGTAGCGGTGGAGCCATAAGCAGGATGCAGAGGATCGTCAGGACTGTGCGTGCCATGGCGGTGGGGGGGATGAGATAGCGATGCGCTGTGTTTTTATGGCCGAGTTACTTCTTTTATGCAAGATAGCGTTTCGGCCTTAAATCGGCAATGCTTCTCGGGAAAGCGTTGCTGCACGTTTAAATGTGTTTTTTTATGCGGTTTTTCTTTCGTTTGGTGTATCTTTACTGTACGACTCCGGCTTGCCGCCGGGTATTTTCCACCCAACACTTACATCCTATGGCACAAGGCATTTCTGTCACTGATGTCCCACATACCGGGATAGATAACGATATCCTCGGTACCCGTTCCTATGCCGAGACCCTCGCTGAATTCATCCGTTCATGCGATACGCCGATAACGATAGGCATTCAGGGCGAATGGGGGTCGGGAAAGACGAGCCTGCTGCAGATGATCGAAGCCTATCTGGAACAAAACGAGTTTCGCGGTTCCTACAACCGGGTGACCCAGGGAAAGGATGCTTACTGCGTCATCAAGATCAATACCTGGGAGCACAGCATCCTCCGGAGTCCGGAGGAGAGCCTGATTTCCATCCTTACGGAGATCAGCGAGAATATTCTTGCCAAGGACGGCCAGTGGGAGGTTGCCCAGAAGACCAAGAAGTTCCTTGGCAAGCTGGCTAGGGGGGCGGTAAGCATAGGCGCGAACGCGGCCCTGGGAGGGGGCGGGGGGGCGCTTGCGGCGGATCTGATGGATGCGGGGGAAAGCAATACTATCAAGGAGCTGCGGGATACGCTCGACAAGGTTGTCAAAGAGGTCGTTGGGAGGGCTGAAAATCCCGTTGAGCGTTTCGTTGTCTTCATCGACGACCTTGACCGCCTGGAGCCGGTCAACGCCGTCAAGGCCCTTGAACTCCTGAAGAACATCTTTTCGGTGGGCCACTGCGTCTATGTCCTTGCGATCGACTATCAGGTTGTCGTAAAAGGCCTGAAGGGGAAGTTCGGCGAAATTACTGAGGCCAATGAGTGGGAGTTCCGTGCTTTCTTTGACAAGATCATTCAGGTTCCCTTCATGATGCCGATTGCGCGTTACCGGCTCGACGACTACATGCAGGGTCTCCTGCAGCAGATTGGATACTATGATAAGAAGACCATCGGCACCCATGTTTCGTGGCTTACCCGGTTGATTCGCCTGACGGTGGGCTATAATCCGAGAAGCCTGAAGCGGATGGTCAATTCCCTTTCGCTGATCAACATCCATGCCAAGAATGATTCGTCGGTGTCCGGAATGGACAAACTTGATCTTGATATCATCAAGGGAGTCTCTCTTTCCCTGGTGTGCATTCAGATTACCTATCCGCGGCTGTTTGAGTTGCTGATGCGGAGCCCCAATTTTACGGACTGGGACAGTGATTTCGCTGCCAAGATCAGCTCAGTCGATGGGGATGAAAAGGGCGCTCTAGAGAAGGCTCTTGCCCATGCCGTCGAGCATTACGGGGAGGACTTCGACGAAGACTGGGAAAAGGCCCTCTTCCTGCTGACCTGGAACATGAGGATACAGCGCCATCGTGTGATTGAGATGAGCAAGGCGCTTTCAATCATCAAGGACGATATTATAACCGATCGGCATGCGGAGCAACTGGCCGAGTACATGTCGGTATCTTTGGCGCGTTCGGCCGTCACCAGTGTCGTTTCCTTTGAAAATGCCCTCCAGACGGATGACGAGGATCGGGAGAAAGCTGGAGCAACCAAGCGTCTTAGCATGGAGTTCTGGAACGGCCTGCGCGGTTTTTTCGATGGGACCCAGACGTGTTTTGCCAATTCGATCAGGCCTGCAACCTCAGTGGTGTCGTTGTCACGAAAAAGTCCCGGGGACGAGAGCATCAGCTATTACGTGTCGCAGCGCCTCTCTTCCTTCATCGGCATCACCGCTTATTCCGTCGATCCTACCGAGGGCTATGCCTTGCTGCAGTTCCTGAAGAAAAATTCGAATGAAATCGAGGCTGCGATTGGCGCGAAGGTGCGCTTCAAGATAGACCCGAGCAACACATCGCAGGAAATGCGGGTGGTCTGTCCTGCCGACACGCTCAAGGAGAGGGGCAACGTCCTGAACCTGTCAGCAGGGGACAGGAGCGCTTACGGGAAGTCCATTATAGAGGTTTTCCCGAAGCTGGAAGAGGTCGTGGAGCGGAAGCTTGGAGAATACAGAACGAAATCTGCCGAGGAACTTGCTGCGGAAATCGACCCCGGCGTTCCGAGACCGGAGGCGGCTGAAGATAACCGGCCGGTTGCCGGCACCGCGGAGGCTTAGAACATCTGCGATTAACCCATCACAAAGGAAGCATCATGGGACAGCTTGTCAAACGTCCGAGTGACGAACAGCTCAGGGACGGCATGATGGCCAGGACGGGTATCAATCTTGTCGTGTACGGGGGCTATTTGATTTTGTGAGTGATATTTGAGTCGAATATTTCTTATATGTTTCGGCTCATGAGTTATGTGAGTGCAGTTATGCTTCCAAATTAAGCCGCCAATTTGGATAAAAGCAAAATTAGGCGGGAAAAAGGAGATTGGATAATGGCAAATTTCAAAGATGGTGTTATACGGGATGGATCGTCTATTGGGTCTGGCAAAGCCTTGGGGAATATTAAAGATGGCATCATCAGAGATGGCTCATCAAAAGGATCGGGGAGAGCTCTTGGCAATGTTAAAGATGGAATTATCCGAGATGGTTCATCAAAAGGTAGCGGCAGGGCACTGTTTAACGTAAAGGGCGATGTTGTAAGAAACGGTTCATCGCTCGGTTCTGGAAGCAGAATCGGGGAAGTCAGCGATTTCAGTATCCGTGGTATGGAGAGAGAGCTTGATGCTGAAATTGTCGCCACATACCATTTCCTATTGAAAAAGATTGTATGAGAAAACATAAGTTGACGATTCGCATCCGTAGCGTAGGTCACCGTTTCAGGGGCCTATAGTGGTCCCCGATTTTTAGACAGCTGTTTAAGTTGGTAACTTGCTCAAAAGAGGAGCAAGTAAATGACCAAAAGGAAACGCAA
>NZ_RXYK01000019.1 GCF_003968655.1 Chlorobium phaeovibrioides
TTGCGTTTCCTTTTGGTCATTTACTTGCTCCTCTTTTGAGCAAGTTACCAACTTAAACAGCTGTCTAAAAATCGGGGGCCACTATAATAGGGTGATATCTTTTGCAGAGTCGCTGGAGTGTTCTATCTTATAATCTTTGATTTTCTTCATTAATCCAGAAAGTCGGGTACATGCGTATTTTAACATTTACAGGGAAAGGCGGCGTTGGGAAAACCAGTGTTTCAGCTGCAACAGCCGTTCGTTTGTCCGAATTAGGTTATCGCACGCTTGTGCTCTCAACCGACCCTGCTCACAGTCTTTCCGACTCTTTCAATATCCCTCTTGGTTCTGATCCGACGAAGATCAAGGAGAATCTGGACGCTATTGAGGTGAACCCCTATGTGGATCTCAAGGAGAACTGGCAGTCCGTACAGAAATATTATACCAGAGTATTCATGGCCCAGGGGGTTTCCGGTGTCATGGCTGATGAAATGACGATTCTTCCGGGTATGGAGGAGCTTTTTTCGCTGCTTCGCATCAAACGATACAAGTCTTCGGGTCTTTATGATGTCATGGTGCTTGATACGGCGCCTACAGGTGAAACATTACGCCTGCTTTCTCTGCCTGAAACCCTTTCATGGGGAATGAAGGCCGTGAAGAATGTGAACAAATATATTGTGCGCCCCCTCAGCAAGCCGCTTTCGAAAATGTCGGACCGGATTGCGCACTACATTCCGCCTGAAGAGGCCATTGCGTCTGTTGATCAGGTGTTTGACGAGCTTGAGGACATCCGCGAAATTCTTACGGACAACGAAAAATCGACAGTTCGTTTGGTGATGAATGCCGAGAAAATGTCCATCAAGGAGACCATGCGGGCTCTTACCTATCTGAATCTTTACGGATTCAAGGTGGATATGGTGCTTGTCAACAGGCTTCTCGACATGAATGAGGACAGTGGATATCTTGAGAAATGGAAAACAATCCAGCAGAAATATCTTGGTGAAATTGAGGAAGGCTTTGCTCCGCTGCCGGTGAACAAACTGAGAATGTACGAGCAGGAGATAGTTGGTCTGCCTGCACTGGAGGCATTTGCCCGCGACATGTACGGGGAGACGGACCCTTCCGATATGATGTATGATGAGCCGCCGATCAAGTTTGTCCGCAACGGTGATGTATACGAGGTTCAGCTGAAGCTGATGTTTGCCAACCCAAGTGACATTGATGTATGGGTGACTGGTGATGAGCTGTATCTGCAGATAGGCAGCCAGCGGAAGGTGATTACCCTGCCGATCAGCTTGACAGGGCTTGAGCCGGGCGACGCCTTTTTCAGGGACAAATGGCTGCATATTCCCTTTGACCTCAATGGTCAGGGCGACCGCAAGGCTGGCTGAAGATGAGCCTTGCCGGGAGGAAAGGAGGTTTGTTTCATGGACCTTTTTTTCTTAATATTCTTTTAATTATATCAGTAGCATTACAATCATAACTGCGGGGTCCCTGCCGGGAGCTCTCGCTTAACAGGAGGTAAAGAAAATGTCCGAATCCTATCAGAAACTGCGCACGACTTTCAAGGATCTTGATTTTGCCGATCGGCTGACATTTCTTGCTGAAGGCACAATGCTTACCGGTCAGAGTGCGGTTGTTGGCGGTCTTGAGCTTGCCGGTTCCGTTGTTGAGACTGTTGCCGGAACTGTGGGGTCGCTGTTTGACGCCACCGGCATCAATAAGCTGTTCGGCCAGCCCGGCGGAGTGGTTGGAGAGACCATTGATCGTGTGACCATTACCGCAAAAGATATATCCCGTTCAGCAGGGGATCTTTATAGTGGTGCTGTCAAAAATGTTGAGAATGTGACGGACACTGCAGCCAAAGCTATTGGTGATGCAGGCGCAAGCGCTGCTGGAGCCGTGAAGAATATGACTGGTTCTTTCCAGGCGCCGAAGGGTGGGAAGTAGGCTTCTCGTTGGAAAAGAAAATCAGTTTGTTTTTCTTGGCTGATTGATTTAAATTGCATTAAAGTTCGTACAGTCATTTGTTTGTAGTTCGTTTTTCAATAAAAAAAAATTCCAAGGAGGAGTTATGAGTGGAGGAGGAGTATTTACCGATATCCTTGCCGCAGCCGGCCGCATTTTTGAGGTTATGGTTGAAGGTCACTGGGAAACTGTAGGTATGCTGTTTGATTCACTTGGTAAAGGCACCATGAGAATCAACCGTAATGCTTATGGTAACATGGGCGGTGGCGCCAGCCTTCGCGGTGGTTCACCTGAGGTTTCAGGTTACGCTGTTCCTACCAAGGCTGTTGAGTCGAAGTTCGCCAAGTAAGCGATACCTCGTAGGTTTAAGATAAAGGCAGTACTGGCTGAAAGTCGGTACTGCCTTTTTTTGTTTATGGCAGCCTCCGGCCTCTTTCCGACTTTTTATGTCCTCCAGTGTGCGTCGGGAATCGGCTGGTATACTTGTTGCCAGTTGTTTTTCTGGCTGTATCCTTGCGTTGCGTAAATTCTATTAGTTTTTCTATTTTAAAGTTTGAGCATCATTCGGGTTGAAAACAGCGAAACGCTATTGGAATCGGACTATATGGCCACTATCACTTTGTATGTATCAGGACAGACCGAGATTGGGGATGTCACGGAATTTTTTCAGAAACACATGGTTGAGCCGGGTGAGAATGTTCTTGCTTTTTTTGATGGTGTTTTTTACGAGTCGCATCAGGAACGGGTTGGAAATATAGCATTTCAGGACTATCTCATTTATTCCGACAAGTCGGTCTACCTCTGGGCACGAGGCGCCAGTAAGGACTATCTTGACCGGTTTGATCTCAGCACGGTAAGCCTCAACAGCAGAAACAAGGATGGTGATTTCGCCACGCTGAACCTCAAGGTTCGTCGTGAAGGGAAGGATCCAGTCTATGTGATTTTTGATATGGTGGAAAGACGAGAGGCTGAGCTTATCGTGAAACTGCACACGGTTATGGAGTCGATGATTGAGTCGCGACTCGGCACCAGTTATCGTGGCGCCATTCCTGATGACTTTGCGGCAGATCTGCAGCATGCCGCTCTGGATGTCTGCCCACCCAGACAGCTGAATATCGCTCTTGAGCCGCCAGCTGATGGCCGGCAGGAGAGTGCCATTGGGTATGGACAGGATCTTCTTGAGCAGTACAAGGCCTCAATAGGATATCAGGCACCTGAGGGTGCGCCTGGTACTCCGGGAATGCCCGGTCCGGGAGCTCCCTTCAATCCTGCTGATGCCATGAAGGGACTTGAGAACATGCTGCCTGCAGGCCCTGAATCGCTCAAGGGAGTTTTAAGCGGTATCAAGGGACTGATAGGCAATGCGCCCTTCAAGCTTCGTGACCAGGTTAAAAAAGATCTTCAGCATGTTCCCGGTGATTTGGCGGCTGTGCTGACAGCCATGAATGAACTGGTTTCCAATATCGCAGGCAACCCGCAGGCGGAGCAGTTTGTCATGACTGCCATTAAAACGGCTGTCCGTAATGACGGTGTGCTGGGAACAATTGGCAATGTGGTAAAAATGACTTCCGGTGGAATGGGGGGGGCGAAGAAATCTGCCGGTGCAGGAAGCTCGCGGCAATCTGCGGGGGATGAGGATGATGACTCCCGTACAATCCGGAGAAAGAAGATTACCATAAAGGACGATGAGGGTGATGATGAACTCAAGAGCCCTGTTTCATCTTCAGCTGACGCACCTCCCGCGCAACGGAAAAAAATAAAGATACAGGCGAATGATGATGAAGTGTCGGAGCTTGTCAAGGATATGATGGAGATGGACGAGCCTCAGGAAAGTCCTGCGGGAAACTCTCAGTCCACCCAGCCGACAAAAAAGATCCGGATTATGGATGAAGGCTCTGATCCGTCCCCTCAGCTTCCTGCGCAGGGCGCTGATTCAGCTTCCTGATCGGCAGTCACTCTGTTTCCTCCAGTCGTTTTACGCGCAAATCTCCTTAATTGATTCGTTAGTATTATGAGAATTATTCTGTATCTGGGCAAAGGTGGCGTTGGTAAAACAACAGTCTCCGCATCCACGGCAACCTCTATTGCCCGAAGCGGGAAAAGGGTGCTCATCATGAGTACCGATGTCGCCCACAGTCTTGCCGATGCCTTCAGCGTAGAGCTGAGCCCGGTGCCTCTTGAGGTTGAAAAAAACCTCTTTGCTATGGAGGTCAATGTTCTTGCTGACATCAGGGAGAACTGGACTGAACTGTATGCCTATTTTTCTTCGATCCTTATGCATGATGGTGCCAATGAAATAGTTGCTGAGGAGCTGGCCATTGTCCCGGGCATGGAGGAGATGATCAGCCTCCGTTATATCTGGAAGGCTGCCAAGTCGGGTGATTACGATGTTGTTATTGTTGACGCGGCTCCTACAGGAGAGACCATGCGCCTGCTTGGTATGCCCGAGTCGTATGGATGGTACACCGAAAAAATTGGTGGATGGCAGTCAAAGGCCATTGGACTTGCGGCTCCGCTGATTTCAAAGTTCATGTCGAAGAAAAACATCTTCCGCCTGATGCCTGAAGTGAACGAGCACATGAAAGAGCTTCATGGCATGCTGCAGGACAAGAGCGTTACCACATTTAGGGTGGTCCTCAATCCGGAAAATATGGTCATCAAAGAGGCGCTGCGCGTCCAGACCTATCTGAACCTGTTCGGTTACAAGCTTGATGCGGCTATTGTCAACAAGATTCTCCCCGATCGTTCGGGTGACAGCTACCTGCAGAGCCTTATTGATTTACAGACCAAGTATCTCCGTATTATTGAAAACTGCTTCTTCCCGCTTCCTATTTTCAGGGCAAAACAGGCGACAGCGGAGGTCATCAATGCTGACCGGCTGCACGAATTAAGCAAAGAGATGTTCGGTGACAAAAATCCGGCTGATGTTCTCTATACAAATGACAGAACGCAGACGCTGGAGAAGATTAACGGAAAGTATGTTTTGAGCCTTTATCTGCCGAATGTAGAGGTGACGAAGCTCAATGTGAACATTAAGGGCGATGAGCTTTTGGTGGATATCAATAATTTCCGCAAGAGCATTATTCTTCCCAATGTGCTGGTGGGACGGAAGACTGAAGGGGCGGACTTTGCTGAAGGAAACCTCAATATTACCTTTGCCAACTGAGCGATAGGCGAGGCAAGGCTTTTTGCCAGAGAATGAACACAATTCGGGTCGCCTTACGGGCGGCCCTTTTTTATGTTGAGCTGGTTTTGGATGCGGATTGGCACTGAGGGGTCGGGACAGCTGGCGAGAAGCTCACTGGCCTTTTTCTTCATGACCGGATGCATGGGGTTGCCGGTGTCAAGCAGAGGGACCAGCACAAATTTCCGGCGGTGCAGTTCGGGGTGGGGTATACTGAGGGTTTCGGTGCTGATGGTGCTGTCGTCGTAAAGGAGAAGATCAAGGTCAATGACCCGCGGGCTCCATCGACGGTAGATTTCAGGTCGGCCGAGTTCCTGTTCAATTGTTTTGCAGCGGAGACGGAGCTCTTCGGGTTCAAGTGTGGTGCTGACAAGGATGACACCATTGTAAAACCGGTTCTGCTCCTCTTCGCCGACTGGTTCAGTTTCGTAGATGCGGGATGCGGCCGAAACGGTTATTTCTTCAAGTGCCGAGAGCCTGTGCAGGGCTTCCTGGAGGTGGTTGAACCGGTCTCCAATGTTCGAGCCGATGCCGATATATGCGGTGTGCTGTTCCATCGGCTTCAGTGACGGGCTGCCGTGAAGTCGGCCTCGGCATAGTCGCAGATGCCGTCAACGGGCGGGTTGCGTTTGCGTACCCTGACGCTGACCCGGTCAACTATCTCGAAGTCCCTCAGCAGGTCAGTTGCTATTTCGAAGGAAACCGCCTCTATGAGAAAGTATTTCTTCATGGTCAAGGCTTCGCGGATGCGGCTGTAGACCGCTCCGTAATCAACGGTCCTGGTAAGGTCGTCATGCTCTGCTGCACCGGTGAAGTCGAAGGTGAGCTCAACATCAACTTCATACTTCGCCCCTACCCGGTGTTCTTCCTTGAGGACACCGTGATGAGCATAGAAGACCATGTTTGAGAGACGGACACAGGAGCTTGTTCTGTTCGGCATTATGCGTGTGATAGTTGTTGAGGGGTCTTGCTGACTTGATGACCGCTTTAAAGCTAACAATGTTGCCGGGAATTGTTGCACCTGAAAACGAAAAACATATGGAGCGGCCTTCTGGCTTTTTGGAGAGCATCGGGGAGCGGAAAAAGTGTTACTTTACACTGCCCGCACAAGAAAGGAGACGGGAGACGATACGCATTATAAAAGAAGATGAATGAGTATGATACAGAAAGATTGCAGCGATTTTTATGAGGGGTGCCGTTCGCGGGCGATAATGCTCGCGCTTGAAGAGGACCGTTATACAGGCGACATCACTACCATGGCAACCATTGAGGATGGGCAGAAGGGGAGTGCAGTCGTTCGGGCCAAGGAGGATGGCGTGGTAGCCGGCCTTGAGGCTGCCAGGCAGGTGTTTGCAGCCTGCGACCCGTCGCTCTCGGTGGTTCTTCATTGTGCCGACGGGGACAGGGTGAAGAAAGGTGCTGTTGTGATGGATGTGAAGGGGCCGCTTGCCCCGCTTCTTCTCGGAGAGCGGACAGCACTGAATTTTATGCAGCGTATGTCGGGTATTGCTACCCGAACCAGAGAGTTTGTGGATAGGGTTGCGCACACCGGGGCCAGCATTCTTGACACACGCAAAACTGCACCGGGACTGCGGTATTTTGACAAGGATGCGGTCAGGATAGGAGGTGGAGTGAACCACCGGTTCGGTCTGTTTGACATGATTCTCATCAAAGACAATCACAGTGATGCGTCAGGGGGTATCGGTCCGGCACTGAACCGTGCCCGCATGTTTCGCGAAAAGCATCAGCTTGATGTGAAGATTGAAGCTGAGGTCCGTTCGCTTGATGAACTGAGCAGTGCTCTGGCGGCAAGACCGGACAGGATTCTGCTCGATAATTTTTCTCTCGATCTCATGAGAGAGGCTGTTGAGTATGTGCACTCAATGCCCAACAAGGTTGAGCTTGAGGCTTCCGGCAACATGAGCCTGCACAATGTTCGCGAGGTCGCTGAGACGGGAGTTGACTTTATTTCCGTAGGGGAACTGACGCACAGCGTTCGGGCACTTGACCTTTCCATGACCATAGACCTGGGATGAGCAACCAATGGAAATAGGGGTCGATATTGTTGAGCTGGAGCGCATTGAGCGGGCGCACAACCGTTACGGCAGGAAGTTTCTTGCGAAGTTCATGACTCAGCCTGAAATAGAGCTATGCCTTGCCAAACCTTCGCCTGTTGCCAGCATTGCCGGCAGGTTTGCCGCCAAGGAAGCTGTTGTAAAGGCTCTTGGTACGGGGATTTCCGGTGGTGTTTTCTGGAAGAGTTTTGAGGTGCTGAACGACAGTCGGGGCCGGCCTGTCGTCACTCTCCTCGACAAGGCCTGTTTCCCCCCGGGTTGCGTCATCAAAATCTCCATCTCCCACGACCGCCACTCAGCCATTGCAGCCGCCCTCCTCCAAACTAGGGGACGTTGTTGAATATCGTGAATAACTATAAGTGCAATGAGCTGAAAATAAGCTTCTTTTAATCGTTTCGCTCATTGTGCTGCTGAACAGCTGCCCCTGACTTTTTTGGGTAAGAAACAGTAAAGGCAGGCTTCCTCGAACGGGAGCCTGCCTTTTGTCTGTGTGACTTTTCTGCAGAAGTGATCTTTATCCCCTATGCTCGGGAACGGGTGTTGGTTCATCGGTGATTGTCACCTTTTCGCGGATGATTTCGTAGATCTTCTCCTTGGTGATGCTGTCGGTGATGTAGTCGCGGAACTCTGCGGACATGTAGGTTTTTATGAGTTCCTCGGCATTCATGGCGGTGTTTTTCGCTGCTTCTTTTTCAGCAAATGCCTTGATCTCTTCTTCGCCGATTTCAAGGTTGTTCATTTCGCCGATTTTCTGGCTTATGATCAGCCACTGGGCATGCTTTTCGGCATTGGGCGCCATGGCAAGCTCAAACTGCTCGGTGTCAAAGGCTTTGGGGAAATTACCGCCCATCTGGCGTTTCGCATTTTCCATGAGCATGTTCGAGAACGATGCAACCATCGCTTTCGGGGTCGGAACCGGGTTCTCTTCAATCAGTTTTGCAGAGATGGCTTCGGTCAGCTCCTCTTCGGATTTCATGTTGAAGTGCTCCTCAAGCTGTATGCGTACATCGGCTCTGAAGTTGGCAACATTGTCAAACCGTTCGCCGGTTATTTCCTTGACAAGCTCGTCAGTCAGCTCGGGAAGTTCCATCCGTTTGACTTCGCCTATGGTGACTTTGAAATGCGCAGGGGCATCTCCCTCGTTTCTGCCGGGGGTTTCAACCGTGAGCGTCACGCCGGCTTTCTGGCCTTCAAGCGCTTTACGGAAGGGGTTGTCCTCGGGAAGGTATTCAAGGTTGAAGTGGTGGTTTTCAGTTTTGCCGTCTTCTTCCTCTTCGCCTGCGTCATTGAGTTTGACTACATCGCCAATGACTGTATCGGCGGCCTGCGCTGCTTCCTCTACGGTCAGCATGGTGCCGTGGCCTTTGAGAATCATGTTGATCTCTTTCTGTACAGCCTCGTCGTCGATGGTGTAGACGGCGCGCTTGAACTCATAGCCGCTGTAGTCTTTCAGTTCAAACTCCGGGTGCACCTCATAGCCAAGGGTAACAGTCAGTTTTTCGGGTTCAAAGGTGAAGTCTTTGATGCCTGCACGGCTTGCTGGTTTGATTTTGGCCTCTTCGATGATTGGGCCGAAATGCTCTGATGCCATTTTTTCTGCAATCGTAGCCTCTATGGATGGACCTGCCAGTTTTTTGATCAGGCTGAGCGGGGCATGCCCTTTACGGAAGCCCTTGATCTGGATTGATTTTTTGGCCTCGGTGAGTTCCTTGTCGTATTCGGGAGCAAATTCTTCCGCGGAAAAAATAATCTCAAGCTCCTGCTCGGTTTCGCTGATGTTCTTGATATTCTGTTGCAAGGCTCGTAATGGTTTGTTTGTCAATGTTAAAAACGCAAAGTGCAAAAGATACAAATTAATACCGGCATTAAAAACAGTTGTCCTCAGCGGGAGGGTTTATGGACAAGGGTTGATATTGGCGCTTCATGCAGGATGAGTGAGGCTGCCCGGGCTACTTCGTTGGGGGTTACTGCATCAATTGCGGCTGCAGTTTCTTCGGGAGAAATATGGTGGCCGAAATAGGAGAGGTCGCCGGCCATATGCGACATTCTCCGGGTCATTTTCTCCATGCCCATGATATGTGAGCCGAGGAGTTTTGATTTTGCCGTTTCAATCTCTTCCGGGTCGGGATTGCAGAGGGCACTGCTGTGGAGCAGCTCGCCGATGAGTTTCAGTGTGGTTTCCGTTTTGGCCATGTCGGTTCCCGTATAGATGTTCAGGGCCGTCAGGTCTTCAAGAAAAGAGAGGGATGAGTAGGCGGTATAGGCAAGACCCCGTTTTTCCCGCAGTTCAAGGTTGAGCAGCGAACTCATGCCGTTGCCGAGCATGGAGTTGAGAACCATCAGGCTGTAATGGAGCGGGTCATGACGCGGAATGGCGGTTCCCAGCACAATCTGTGATTGTGATATCCGTTTTTTCAGGCTTTTCTGAAACGGCCTGTAATCCTTTGCAGTAAACGGAATGCGCACGGCTGCATCTGCGGGTGCGGCACGGAGTTCCCCGAGAAAGCGTTCGCTCAGCCGCAGGATTTCATGGTGCTGAACATCGCCGGTAGCGGTGATAATCATTTTCTCAGGCACGAAGTGGTGCCGCATGAAGCGGTTGAGGTCGTCAACGGAGATATTCTCAACGCTTTCCTCGGTGCCGAGTATCTGCTGGCCAAGGGGATGGCGGGGAAAGGATCGCAGGTCAAACTCCTCAAAGACGATCTCTTCGGGTGTATCATTGACGCTGCTGATCTCTTCAATCACCACCTCTTTTTCTTTTTCAATCTCTTCGGGAGGAAAGACGGGGTTGGAGGCCAGATCGGCAAGCAGATCGAAGGATGTTTCCAGGTGCCGGGTCAGGCAGCGGAGATAGATGCAGATATGCTCCTTGGTGGTGTAGGCATCAAGATACCCGCCGTTTTTTTCAATATTGCGGGCTATGTCGAGATAAGAACGCCTTCCCGTTCCTTTGAAAACGGCATGTTCAACAAAATGCGCCAGACCTTCGCGCCCTTCAGGGTCGTCCCGCGATCCTGCCTCGATAAGAATGCCCAGCGTGACGCTCTGGACGGAGGGAATGCGGTCGGTTGCTACGCGAAGTCCGTTGGATAGTCTGCCCTCTTCAAAAATCATTCTGCCCTCTTTCAATAGTATAAGTTGAGTCCCAATGTACTTTTTATTCCTTTCCCGATGAATCCCTCAATTCCCCCTAATTGGAGGCAGGCGGTTTTGCAAAAAGTTGCTACATTGATTGACAAGGACCGGCCCTTGCCGGTCAGTATGTCTGTGATAATTTTCTGGTGTTTTTATGCCCGTTTCGACAGTTGTCATTACCGGTGCAACCGGGTATATAGGATCTCAGCTGCTTCTGTCGCTTTTGTCGGGCTTTTCTGATGAGGTCCGTATCCGGGTGGTTGCTCGCGAGAGTTCGGAGTGCGGGCTTTTTGAGGGGCTTCCCGTTGAGGTCGTCCGGGCTGATATCGGCGACCAGCTTGCTCTGAATGAGGCGTTCAGCGGCGCTGACACCGTCTTTCATTGTGCGGGTTTTATTTCGTATTCCCGGCATTTCCGTCATGAGCTGTATGCTGTCAATGCAGTTGGGAGTGCCACTGTTGTCAATGCCTGTCTTTTCAACCGCGTGCGGCGGCTGGTGATGACCAGCTCCATTGCAGCGGCAGGGGTTCCGGAGGATGGCTCTCTTGTGACTGAGGCCTCTTCGTTTCAGGACTGGCAGCATCGGAATGGTTATGCGGAGTCGAAGCATCTTGGTGAACTGGAGGGTCTGCGGGGAGTGGCTGAAGGTCTGGAGGTTGTGACTCTCAGTCCCGGTGTTGTGATTGGCCGCGATCCTCTGAACCCGGCTTCGCTCAGTTCCTCCAACGAGGTGCTTCGCATGGTTCATAAGGGGCTTGTGCCTGTTTTCCCAACCGGTGGAACCGGTTTTGTGGATGTTCGTGATGTTGCAGATGCACTTATTGCCGGCTGGCGGAAAGGAAAGTCAGGAGAACGGTACCTTGTTGTTGGCCACAACCTTCTTTTCAGTGAGCTTTTCGGGCGAATCGGCGATCTTCGGGGAAGCGCCGGAATACAGGCGTTTCCATTGCCCGGGTGGCTGGGTATGGTGGCCGCTTCCGGCGGAGAACTGTATTCCTTGTTTCTCAATCGCCCCTCTTTCATAAGCCTTGAGAGCATAGGCCTCGCTTCACGCAGGCTTTTCTACAGCAACAGTCTTTCAATAGAGGAACTTCAGGTCACTTACCGGCCGCTTGAAGAGACCCTTAGGAGTGCAGTAACCTGACGAGCCGGATTTTTTTGACACCTATACCCCAAACGCACCATGGATACAACCAGCAAAAAAGAAAAGAAGGTTCCGGGCATTGATCCGGCAAAACTCAAGCAGCTTGATCTGGCGGTTGACTCTCTTGAGAAACAGTTCGGCAAGGGCGCTATCATGCGTCTTGGCGATGATTCGGCGGTCATGCAGGTGCAGGCGATTTCAACGGGTTCAATGACGCTTGATTTCGCGCTTGGTGTTGGCGGCCTGCCCCGCGGCAGGGTGACGGAGATTTACGGACCGGAATCGTCCGGAAAAACCACGCTTGCCCTTCATGTTATTGCAGAGGCGCAGAAGGCAGGTGGCATTGCTGCCATTGTTGATGCCGAGCATGCTTTTGACCCTTCCTATGCCCGCAGGCTTGGTGTTGACATCAACGCCCTGCTTATCAGCCAGCCGGAATCGGGCGAGCAGGCTCTGTCGATTGTTGAAACGCTTGTCAGAAGCGGTGCTGTTGATGTTGTTGCGATTGATTCGGTTGCTGCTCTTGTGCCTCAGGCTGAGCTGGAGGGTGAGATGGGAGATACGGTTGTGGGCCTGCAGGCCAGGCTGATGAGCCAGGCGCTTCGCAAGCTGACCGGGGCAATTTCAAAGTCGAGCTGTTCATGCATTTTCATCAACCAGCTTCGCGACAAGATTGGGGTGATGTATGGCAGTCCGGAAACCACTACCGGTGGCAAGGCTCTGAAATTCTACTCTTCTGTCCGTCTTGACATCCGAAGAATTGCACAGCTGAAGGATGGCGATGCCATTATCGGCAATCGTACGAAGGTGAAGGTTGTGAAGAATAAGGTGGCTCCTCCCTTCAGGATTGCTGAGTTTGACATTCTCTATGGTGAGGGCATTTCAATGCTTGGTGAATTGATTGATCTTGCAGTGGAGTTTGGCGTGGTGAAGAAGGCAGGTTCATGGTTCAGCTACGGCCCTGATAAGCTCGGGCAGGGACGCGAGGCTGTCAAGAAGGCTTTGGGCGAGGACAAGGAGCTGTTTGAGAAGGTCCATGGCCAGGTGAGGGAGCTGATGATGGGCAAACCTGAAGTTCTGAAGCCGTAGGCAGTCAGTATGAAGATAGGGTCGTTGGATATAGACCGCCCGGTTATTCTGGCTCCTATGGAGGATGTCACTGACCGGGCTTTCCGGCAGCTCTGCAAGCGCCATGGGGCGGATATTGTCTATACGGAGTTCGTCAGTGCCGAGGCGTTGCGGCGGGGTGTGGAAAAAACGACGCGCAAGCTGATTGCCGACCCTGTTGAGCGGCCTATTGCCGTACAGATATTCGGGAGCACGGTGGAGTCGATGACTGAGGCGGCCCGTATTGCCGAGTCGTTCGAGCCGGATTATCTGGACATCAATTTCGGGTGTCCGACCAAAAAGGTGGCTGGCAAGGGGGCGGGTGCCGCACTGTTGAAGGAGCCGGAAAAAATGGCGGCCATTACGGAGGCTGTGGTGCGCGCAGTCAACATTCCCGTTACGGCTAAAACAAGGCTGGGCTGGGATCGCGACTCCATCAACATCATCGATGTGCTCCGCCGTCTTGAAGATGCGGGCATTCAGGCGCTTGCGCTGCATGGGCGGACCCGGAGCGAGATGTATAAGGGACGGGCCGATTGGGACTGGATTGCCGAAGCGGTCAGGCACGCATCTATTCCTGTTATTGCAAACGGAGATGTCTGGAGCCCGGAAGATGCGCTGCAGATGTTCAACCACACAGGTGCCGAGGGGATTATGATCGGGCGGGGTGCCATCGGTAATCCATTTATTTTTTCGGGTACCCGGCATCTATTGAAGACAGGAAACCTGCCTTCACTGCCGGATTTCCGTGACCGGATAGAGGCGGCACTTGAGCATCTTGAGCTTTCGGTGCAGTTCAAGGGAGAACGGTATGGAACGCTGGAAATGCGCCGCCATTATTCTACCTATCTGAAGGGTCTGCCAAAGGTGTCGGTGGTGCGCAACAAACTTGTACGGGAGGAGAGTCCGGAGCAGGTGGCTTCCATTCTTCTTGATTACAGGGAAGAGTGCGAGGGGTACCGGCGTGAGGGGAAAATAGGTGAGTATGCGGAGTACCTGAATGATCATTCAGAAAAACTTGTCTTGAATTATAAAGCAACCAGTAAACATATATGAACAACAGAAATTCGGGATGTCGTGTGGCGGTATTTGGTGCAACAGGCCTTGTGGGCCGCACGATGCTTCAGATTCTTGAAGAGAGAAATTTTCCTGCCACTGATATTGTCCCTCTGGCTTCACCGCGGAGCTTGGGGCAGACGGTGTCGTTTCGTGGTAAAGAATATCCACTTCAGGTGCCTTCTGCCGAGGCGTTTGAGGGGGTTGACATAGCGCTGTTTTCAGCCGGTGGATCGGCCAGTCTGGAATGGGCTCCGGTGGCGGCTACCGCAGGGGCTGTGGTGATTGATAATTCGTCGGCATTCAGAATGGCCGAGGGTGTGCCTCTGGTGGTTCCGGAGGTGAATCCGGAAGCCATATTCAAAGAGGACGGTACGCCGGAAATGATTATCGCCAACCCCAACTGCTCAACAATCCAGATGGTGGTGGTTCTCAAACCGCTTCAGGACCGGTACGGGTTGAAACGGGTGGTGGTGTCAACCTACCAGTCGGTTACCGGAAAAGGTAAAGCGGGTCGTGATGCTCTTGAAAGCGAGCTTGCCGGTGAAGAACAGGAGGAGTTCACCCATTTCCATCAGATTGCCTTCAATGCCGTCCCCCAGATCGATTCGTTTACCGAGAACGGCTACACCAAGGAGGAGATGAAGATGGTCAACGAGACCCATAAGATTCTTGGTGACAGTACTCTTGCCGTTTCTCCGACAACGGTTCGCATTCCGGTGTATGGTGGTCACGGTGAGTCTCTGAATGTGGAACTCGGGAAAGATTTTGAGATTGAAGAGGTGCGTGAACTGCTTCGCCATTCTCCCGGCATTGTGCTGCAGGATGATCCCTCGGCCCGGCTCTATCCGATGCCGCTGACATCGTATGAAAAAGATGATGTGTTTGTGGGACGGATTCGCCCTGATTACTGGCAGCCGAGAACCCTCAATATGTGGGTGGTTGCTGATAACCTGCGAAAAGGGGCTGCCACCAATGCTGTACAGATTGCAGAAGTGGTGCTGGCAGGGAAAGCCTAGCGCCCCATCCTGCTGTTAAGCCAGCGCCATCAGTCCTGCAGCAATTGCCTTGACTGCAGAGGATGAAAGGGCCTTAGTGTTTTTTAACCCGCTGATGGCTATTGACTGCGGGAGTGAGAGCGGGGCAAAGTCAAGCCCCGTTTCTTTTTTAATAAGCTTTCTGAAGCCTTTTTTTATTCCGGTATCGGCTGCCTGTATCACAATCTCTTTGGATAGGGGCGCATCCTGCAGCTCCTTTATGGTGAAGTATTCCGCTTCGTCATGGCTGTTGACCGGCCGATAAGCAAAATGGTTGAGTTTCCCTCTGTTTGCTATAAGGAGCATGACATGGTCACCGGTTATCTCAATGATGGCCTGTGGTTCGCTGCAGTATTCGTTCATTGAGAGGAACGGGAGGATGTGTGACCCTTTGAAAATGATGGGATGGTTTTCCATCAACTGCTTTTCAGCTGATTTCATGCAGGCGTCTGAGTAAAAGAGAAGCAGGCTTTTTTCGTATGCTGTCTCCCTGCCGTTTTCGCTGTATGCAATGGCGTCGCACAGGTGCCCGTCGGGATTGTCAAGGAAATAGGCCGCCTCTATGCGGGAGTACTTCTGGCGCGTTTCAGGGGTTGCGTTGTGGGCAAAATATGCGGGCAGCGGGTGCAGGGTGTCGTGGGAGACGGTGATCGCCATGTTTTCGCCCCCCCACTGTGCTGCATATGATTCCAGCTTTTTCAAGAGACGCGCTCCCTGAGGTGAGGTGATGTCAGTTCGTCCAAAGGGGAATGAACGGTAAGCGGAGAGGATTCGCCCTTCTCCTGTAGAGCTTTTCAGTCGGACAATGCTCGATTCGTCAGCATCTATGGTACATGCAACAATACTTTGGCTCATTATTCCAGCGACAGATGCCTTTTTAGAATTTCAAGTTTTTTCAGGCCGACTCCCTTGACTTTGAGGAGCTCATTGAATGTTGTTATGCGTCCGCCGTTTTCGGTTCGGAAGGCAATGAGCCGTTCGGCCATGACCGGGCCTATCCCTTTGATCTGCTGCAGTTCCTCACTTCCCGCCCGGTTGAAAACAACAGTTCCGGTAAAGGGCTTTTTGGTGGCTTTGCGCGCCAGTTTCTCTTCATTTCTGTTAAGCCTTGATGGTGTTTTTTCAAGGCTCTCGGTCACTATTTGTGCTACCCTTGCCTGATCACGCACTGCAAGCTGTATAAGGCTGTCGGTTTCAGCGTCGCTGAAGATGGCAGCCTCGGCCCGCTGCAGGGCTGTGGCTTCCAATTCACTTGACTGGAAGGTGCGAAGCACAACGCCCAGCACCAGAAATGCCAGCAGTGTCGAGATGGTCAGTATTTCTGCCCGCGTAAGGCTGAGCTTTTCCGAAAGTCGTTCCAGAGGGTTCATTTCGTGGGGGATCGTCATGACTTTACTTCAAAATACGCTTTCCGGTTGATGAAAGCGAACGGGGAATTACCTGAATATCCGATCTGCTCTCCTGGAGACAGCGCAGAGAATTTCGTAACTGATTGTGTTGGAAAGGTCTGCAAGGGTTTCGGCTGTTGTGGGGCCTTCCCAGCCGAAGAGTATGACCCTGTCGCCGACTTGGGCGGTGCTGCTGGTTCCGAGGTCCACCATGATCTGGTCCATGGTGATGGTTCCCACCTGCGAGAAACTCTGGCCGTTCGCAGTCACCCGGGCTCCTTTGCCGGAGAGAGCTCTCGGATAGCCATCTGCGTAGCCGGCTGCAATGGTGGCTATGGTTGTTGTGGCGGGTGCCCTCCAGGTGCGGCAGTAACTGATGGTTGAGCCGGAAGGGACGGTTTTCAGGAAAGCAATTTTCCCCTCCACCTGCATGACCGGTTTGAGGCTGAGTCTTGTTCCTGTTTCTTTTGCGGGATGGTAGCCGTAGAGCGTTATGCCGGGGCGCACCATGTCAAGGTTTGCTTCAGGCAGGGAGAGAATGGCGCCGCTGTTGGCCGCATGCCTGAGAACCTGCTTTCCGGAGCTGTGTTCGTATTCGGATGCAAGTGAGAGAAAATCGCGAAGTTGCCTGCGGGTGAATTCCATGTCCCCGGAACTGTCTGCGAAATGGGTATAGATGCCTTTCACCTCAATGCCAGGGCATTGTTCGGAAGCCCGGAGCAGTTCCATGGCGGCCGCAGGGGGGAGACCCAGACGACCCATGCCGGTGTCGACCTTGATGTGGACCCTCAGTTTTTTTCCGGTTGCCGCTGCATGGCTTTCCGCCGCAAAGAGGGTTTCCTTGTTGCAGAGGGTCATTTCAATGCCATGCTTCAGATAAAAGGGGATCTGGGAGGAGAGGGGAGAGGCAAAGGCAAGGATTGATGCTGGTTTTTTCAGCGCTCTGCCGGTCTGCAGCTCAATGGCTTCCTGG
>NZ_RXYK01000001.1 GCF_003968655.1 Chlorobium phaeovibrioides
CTGAGAGCTTCAAGAACGACTTTGGTTTTAAACTCGGGGTTGAATTTTCTGCGCTTCTGCTTCATGCTGACTGCTGGGTTTAAGGGTTTTAGCCAATTTAACCAGCTGTCCTATTTTTGGGGAGCATTTCAGGGATTATTATGCAAACGGGAAAACTTTGTGTTTGATGGTTTCAATATAGGATGTCCCCTGGTTTCGTCCCCTGGTTTTGAGGATGGGGATTTGTTCTAAAATTTTTCCATATTCAGTCTTTTGAGTTTCTTTTCTTTTTCTTCGTCAATTCCCTAGGATAGCATAGAGTATTATGACCAACGCCGCAGGTAGCTCCTCCGCACTTCAGAATCGTTTTCGTACCCATTATTGTGGCTCTTTGGGGCCCGTTCTTCAGCAGGAGAAGGTCAGCCTTGCCGGCTGGGTTCATCGGATCAGGGACCATGGCGGCCTGGTTTTTATCGATCTCCGGGATCATACAGGAATCTGCCAGCTGGTGATTCAGCCGGAAGAGAAGGAGCTGTTTGAGCAGGCTTCGCATCTGCACGCCGAGTCGGTTATTGCCATTGAGGGCAGTGTGGTTCTCCGATCTCCCGAAACAGTCAACGCCCGCCTTGCATCGGGCGCAATAGAGGTGGTTGTTTCGGCTCTTACGGTTGAAAGCAATGCCCGCCCTCTGCCTTTTCCTGTGGCTGATGAACTTCCTACCTCCGAGGAGCTGCGACTGAAGTACCGGTTCATTGATCTTCGCCGGGAAAAGATCCACGAAAACATCATTTTCCGCAGCCGTGTCAGTTCCGCCATCCGCCGCTATCTTGAAGAGCGCGATTTTGTTGAAATCCAGACTCCCATTCTGACTTCCAGTTCGCCTGAAGGTGCCCGGGATTTTCTTGTGCCGAGCCGCCTCCATCCCGGAAAATTCTATGCATTGCCACAGGCTCCCCAGCAGTTCAAGCAGCTGCTGATGGTTGCGGGTTTTCCCCGTTACTTCCAGATTGCCCCTTGTTTCCGTGACGAGGATGCCCGGGCCGACAGGAGCCCCGGTGAGTTCTATCAGCTTGATATGGAGATGGCATTCATTGAGCAGGATGACCTGTTTGAAATTCTGGAGGGGATGTTCCGGCATCTGGTGACTTCCATGTCCAAAAAGCGCATTACAGCGTTTCCTTTCCCGAGAATAAGCTATCGTGATGTGATGAACCGGTTCGGTACCGACAAGCCCGATCTTCGCATACCGCTTGAAATTGCTGATGTGACGCCGCTGTTTGTCAATTCCGGGTTCAAGGTGTTTGCTGCAAATACCAAAGAGGGCTGCGCCGTCAAGGCTCTTGTGCTTAAGGGTCGCGGAACCGAGTCGCGCCTGTTCTACGACAAGGCGGAAAAGCGCGCAAAGGAACTTGGTTCGGCAGGACTTGCCTATATCCAGTTCCGCGAGGAAGGGCTGAAAGGGCCAATCGTCAAGTTCATGTCGGAAGGGGAGATTGCGAGTATGAAGGAGCAGCTCTCTTTGGAAACCGGTGATGTGGTGTTTTTCGCAGCCGGGAAGTGGGAGGCCGCCTGCCGGATTATGGGCGGGATGAGGACCTATTTCGGAGAGCTGTTCACGCTTGATCATGATGAGCTCTCGTTCTGCTGGATTGTTGATTTCCCGATGTATGAATACAACGAAGAGGCCGGAAAGATTGACTTCTCGCATAACCCGTTCTCCATGCCGCAGGGAGAGATGGAGGCGCTTGAGACCACGGATCCGCTTGATGTGCTTGCCTATCAGTACGACATTGTCTGCAACGGCATTGAACTCTCCAGCGGAGCCATCAGGAACCATCGCCCTGACATCATGTACCGCGCATTTGAGATTGCCGGCTATAGCAAAGAAGAGGTGGATCTGCGTTTCGGCCATATGATAGAGGCCTTCAAGCTTGGAGCCCCTCCTCACGGAGGTATTGCTCCGGGTCTTGACCGTCTTGTCATGATTCTGCGTGATGAGCAGAACATCCGCGAGGTCATAGCTTTCCCGATGAATCAGCAGGCAGAGGATCTGATGATGTCTGCCCCATCTGAAGTTACGCCGGCACAGCTGCGCGAGCTGCACATAAAGCTTGATCTTCCGAAGGAGGATTAGACGAGAGGTGGTGTGTCCAGGGTGAGTTCTGCATCATACGAGTATCAGGGGACGGTCAGCCGTCCCCTGTGTCGTTACATGTAGATTTCGGGGGAGAGTCTGTTTGTGAAGCGGTTCATCATGAAGTTGGCGAGCCACACCCAATTGAAGGGCTTTCCCTGCATGCGTTTCATGATGGCCCTTCCTTTATAGACCTCCTGCTGGAGCTTGACAAAGTTCTTCAGGAGCGTTTCTCCGCTCATTCCCGTTGGCTCGAACATGTAATGGTAGGTGTCGTACTTGTCCCAGTCAAAGTGGCGGATCCGGGGTTTCATTTCGTCAAAATACGGAGTACCCGGGAAGGGAGTCACCAGCGAGAATACCGGGAACTCTATCCTGTTCTTCATGATGAAGTCGTAGGTGAGCTGGAAGCTCTCTTCGGTGTCGTTGTCAAACCCGAACATGAAGTACCCCTGGATGGCTATGCCGTTCTGATGGAGGTTGTTGACGACCTTTTCGTAGTTGCCTATCTTGTTTGAGCCTTTGTGGACGCTTTTGATTGTTTCCGGGTTGAGCGTCTCAAAGCCGATTGAGAGGAGGTCGCATCCCGAGCGTCCGGCAAGTTCTGCAACTTCAGGCTTGTCAAGGAAGTTCATGGAGATGTTTGCGTTCCAGTGAATGCCGAGTTTTGACATCTCTTCAAGCAGGGTCAGGAAGTATTTGGGCCTGAAGCTGATGTTGTCGTCCATGAAGGAGAAGTTGGCTGACTTTTTGCCCAGCCGCTCCTGATGGTAGCGCATCTCGTCAAGAACCAGATCGAGCTCCCGGTAACGGTAGTTTTTTCCGTATATGGTAGGTGTGGTGCAGAAGTTGCATCCCACGGGGCACCCTTTTGTGGCAAGAATCGGTATGCGTGAGCTGTATTTCTTCGACCGCTTTGAGGCAAGTGCGTAGCTGAAGTCCGGGCGGTGCATGTCGCTCATGGGTTTGAGCTCAAGCGCGCGGTAGAGGGGCTTCATTGTGCCCTGCAGAATATCGGTGGCGAGTTCCGTCCAGATGGACTCTATTTCACCATAGATGACGCTGGTGCAGTGTTCTCCTGCCTCCTGGTGGAGCATGGTGGGATGAACCCCTCCAAGAAGGACGATTTTGCCCTGACGAAGAGCCGCATCGCCTATTGCGTAGGCTTTTGATGCGTTGAGGCTTCGGGAGGTAACAGCAACAACATCAAAAGGGGAGAGATCGTCGGGTATGCGGTCGCCGATGCGTTCATCAATGAATGTGATGTCAAAAAGCCGACCCGCAACGGTCGCCACCATAATGAGATTCAGCGGCATGCTGACTGAACTGGAGTCGACCATCATGCTGGTGGTGCTCATCGGCTGCACAATCAGCCATTTCTTTCTGGTTTTCTGTTGGCGGACCAGCTGCTGGAGAATGTCTTCCGGTGAGACGGAGGTTGTTGCAAAAGGAGCGGTGATGGTTTCAGCTTGTACAGTCTGCATACCCACTAAACGGACAAAATGAATAAAAAAATGGCCTGATTGCGCTGGGATCTAAAGAATATGCAAGTTAGAAAAAGTTTTGGTAAAAACGGTCATGGGCGCTGAAAATGAGAGCTGCGGCAGGGCGTCAGCCTGCCCTAAAGTTCTTTTTTCAGTACGGCAACGGTGAACCGGCTGATGCAGGTCAGTTTCCCTTCTTCATTACGGATTGTAATGTTCCATACCTGTGAGGTTCTTCCAAGATGGATGGGGGTTGCTGTTGCGTAGACAAAGCCACTTCTGACGGGGCGGATGTGGTTCGCGTTGATTTCCTGGCCGACGATGTAATAGAGATCACGGTCAACGCAGTATGAGGCGGCAATGCTGCCGAGTGTTTCAGCCAGGGCGAGTGAGGCGCCTCCGTTGAGGATGCCGATGCGCTGAATGGTTCGGTGGTCAACAGGCATGCGGGCTACCATGTAGTCGTTGCCAGTCTCGACCAGTTCGATACCGAGATGGCTCGACATCTGACCCGGAGGAATCTGGGTACGATTGATTTCTTCCGCACTGACGGGGCCAAAGAAGACTGTAGAATCGCTCATGGGATGAAAGTGGTCAAAGGGGAGAAGTTTCAAGCCTGACAGGGAGCGGGTGACGAGATTCGAACTCGCGACATTTTGCTTGGGAAGCAAACACTCTACCAACTGAGTTACACCCGCTTCTGGTGGTGAGAGAGGGAGTTGAACCCTCGACCTCAGGGTTATGAATCCTGTGCTCTAACCAACTGAGCTACCTCACCATTTCAGGGGTTGATAATATACGACAGCCTTAAAAATAAACAAACAGCTGCGGCTCTTTTATCGCTTTTTGGAGAGGCTTGAGTAGATGGCTTCTGCCATCGGGAGATCTTCGGGTGTTGTGATTTTGATGTTGTGATATCCTGTTTCGTAAATCCGGATTGGGTTTGCGGGGAAGTAGCGTTCAACAAGGGCGGCATCGTCTGTCGCATACCGGCCTTCTTTTGCTGCCTGTTCGTGGGCTTTGATGAGAATATCGGCTTTGAACCCCTGGGGTGTCTGAACCTGCAGAAGGGTTGCGCGGTCAAGGGTTTCTCCAAAAAAACCCGGGGTTGTGCCAATGCATTTGATGGTGTCTTTTGGCCTGTTTGCGGGTACGGATGCTCCGTATTCCAGCGAGAGGGCGGCGATGGCGTCAATCTCATCGGGCTGGATGAAGGGTCGGGCTCCGTCGTGAACGAGAATGGCTTCTGGCATTTCTTTGCCTGCCGCTGCTTCGTCACGAATGCTGCGGATGCAGTTGCCTACGGAGTCCTGGCGTTCCTCTCCTCCTTCAATGACTGTTGTTACCTTCGTAAATCCGGCTTCACGGGCCATGGTGCGAAGGGTTTCAACATGTTCGGCTTTGGTGGCAATGCAGATGGCCTTTATGGATGCTGCTTCCTGAAAGGCTTTGAGGGTGTGGTGGATGACGGGGAACCCTCCGATTTCAAGCATCTGCTTGCTCCGGCC
Organism: Chlorobium phaeovibrioides; assembly: GCF_003968655.1. Taxonomy (GTDB): domain Bacteria; phylum Bacteroidota; class Chlorobiia; order Chlorobiales; family Chlorobiaceae; genus Chlorobium; species Chlorobium phaeovibrioides. The sequence continues at coordinate 5,106 of NZ_RXYK01000001.1, forward strand.
CCCGCCGAGATTCATTCTTTTTCCTACGCCGCTTGCGGCAATGATTGCAGTGGCGTTCATGCTCCTTTCAGGGTTGAAGAGGGTTAATGGATGAACATGGCATCCCCGTATGCGAGGAAGCGGTAGTCGCTTTTCAGGGCGGTTTTGTAGGAGTCCATGAGAAAGCGGTGTTCGGCAAAGGCGCTCACAACCATCAGGAGCGTTGTTTCAGGCTGCTGGAAGTTTGTGACGAGCGCATCGGTGACCTTGAACTGGTAAGGGGGATAGATGAATTTGTCTGTCCAGCCCTGACCGAATTTGATTTTGCCGTCTACTGTGGCGTTTGCTTCAAGGACTCTGCAGGTTGTGGTGCCTACTGCAATGACGCGTCCGTTTTTTTTGATTTTTGTCTCGTTGATCTCCATGGCGGTCTGGTAGGGAATATTGAAATATTCCGAATCCATTTTGTGTTTGGAGACATCTTCAACCTCAATGGCGTGGAATGTGCTGAGGCTTGGGTGAAGAGTAATGGGAAGAATCTTGACGCCGAGTTTCTGGATTTTCTGGATGAGGGGCATGGTGAAATGCATCCCTGCCATTGGGGCAACAACAGCACCTGTCTGGCTTGCGTAGACTGTCTGATAGTTCTCTTTGTCCGCCTCTTTTGATTTCCTTGTGAAATATGGGGGAAGGGGAACATTGCCGATTCTGTCGACCAGGCTGAACACATCGGTTTCGGGATTGAGGAACCGGATGGTGCGACCGCGTGAGGTGGTATTGTCGACCACTTCGGCTACAACATCCTCTTCAAAGTAGATTTTGTTGCCGACACGGACTTTGCGGGCTGGGTCGACAAGAACATCCCACAGACCGGCTTCGCGGTTGAGAACCCGGAGGAGAAAGACCTCGATTTTGGCATCGGTTTTCTCTTTCTGGCCGAATATCTTGGCGGGAAACACCTTGCTGTTGTTGAGGATGAGGAGGTCGCCTTTTTTGAAGTAGGAGGCTATGTCCTCAAATGTTTTGTGCTCAATTTCCTTTTTCCGACGGTTCAGTACCATCATTTTGCAGGAATCCCGGGGCTCGACCGGATGGTCGGCAATTCGGGTTTTGGGCAGGGTGTAACGGAAATTTGACAGGCGCATAGGCTGTGAGGCGATGAGTCGAGAGTAAAATAAAAAGTAATAATACGGTTTGACGGTGACAGTTACAAAACCGGCGGTGAATTTTCTTCATCCGCCGGGTTTGGGCCCTGTGTTTTTCAGCAGCCGGTTGAGGCTGTTCCTTTTTTCAGCCGGGTCTCTTTACCGCAGATGATGACATCAGCTTCTTCACCGTCGCTTTCTACAAGGGTGACGGATGTGCCTTCTTCAGTAATGCCGATGCGGTAGAGATTCCCCCGGAACTTAACCTGCAGTGAGAGGCTGGTCCACTGTTTGGGAAGGTTCGGATTGAGCGAGAGTTTGCCGTCGGTAAAACTGACTCCGGCAAAGTATCGGGTAACGGTGTCGAGCGTTCCTGCCATGACGCCGCAGTGGATTCCTTCCTGAGTTGTGCCTCCCTGTGTGTCGGCAATGTCGCTTCTGAGTGCTTCGGCGAACCATTTCCATGCTGTGTCGTGTCCATCCTGCATGCAGCTTGAGATGATGCAGTGAACAACCTTGCTGAGCGTTGAGCCATGGCTTGTACGGGGCTCGTAGTATGCGTAATTCTCCTGAACGAGTGTTTCAGGCGAGGGAACCGGGTGACCCGTTCTTTCAAGGAGTCCGGCAATCTCATCGGCTGACAGGGTGTAGAAGGTCATCAGTACATCAGGCTGTTTGGCAACTTTGTAGTTGTCGGGGGTGTCGCCTTCGGCTTTGAGTATCCTGTCCATTCTGTGGATGTTGGGATATTTTGCACGGTAGGCGTCCCAGTCGAGCTCTTTGAGGCCCATGTAGCCATCAAACTGTTCAATGATTCCTTTTTCGTCGATGAGGACGGTCAGGTTGCTGCTGATTTTTTCCCACTCCTGCAGTTCGTCGAATCCAAGGTTGAGTTTTGACATGAGTGCCGAGAGGGCAGCCTCATCCATCGTCTTGGTAATGTCCAGCGCCTTTTCAAGGAGCCAGACGGTCATGATGTTGGTGTAGGCGTTGTCTTTCAGTCCTTCACGGCCGCTGCCGGGAAGAGATTCGTGGAACTCATCGGGCCCCATGACATCTTCAATGTGGTACTTGCCGGTTTCTGTGGAGAGGGTGGCAATGGAGGCCCAGAAGCGGGCGATTTCAAACATCAGTTCGGCTCCGTACTCTTTCAGGAACCCGGTGTCGCCGGTTTCGTTGATGTAGCGCCAGGTGTTGTAAAAGACAGCTATGGAGACATGGCGCTGTTTGCGGCTGAGGTCGGGGCCCCAGTGGCCACTGGCCGGGTTGTAGTGTAGAATCTGCGTGTCTTCATGGCCGTCGTCGGCGGTCTGCCAGGGGAACATGGCTCCGTGGTATCCGTTTTCACGGGCGTAGGCCCTTGCAGCATCAAGGCGTCTGTAGCGGTAGAGGAGAAGTGCTTTTGAAATCTCCGGGAAGTGGGTGTTGAAGAAGGGGAGAATGAAGATTTCGTCCCAGAAGATATGGCCGCGGTATGCTTCGCCGTTCAGTCCGCGGGCTGGCATGCCGGCATCAATTCCCGGGTTGTGGGGCGAGGCGGTGCACATCATGTGGTAGATGTGCAGGCGGAGCACCTTCTGGCTGAAACGGTCGCCACCGACCTGAATGTCGGCGCGGTCCCAGATTTTTTCCCATGCGGCCGTGTGTTCGGCAAACATGGTGTCGTATGAGTTGATTTTTGCAAGGGAGGCCTCGGCTTCCGCTACGGGACGCGTGCTGCCTTTTTCGTCAAGCGAGGTGTGGATGGCAACAAGCTTTTCAATGGTGCAGCTTTTGTCGGGGGAGAGGTCGATTTCGAACAGTTCGCCAATAAAGCGTGTTCCGCTCTGGGTTGTCCGCGTTACTTCTATGGGTTTTCCGTGAGAGAGGACGGATGTTTTGGCTGCGGTGGCAATTTCGTAGTGCGACACAGTGGTTCTTGTGTGCAGAAGCATTGAGCCGCTGCTGCAGCTGCTGCTCATTTCTTCCAGATGGTCGGAAGCCAGTTCGCTGTATCTGGCAACCCCTTTGTTCTCTATGGTGCCGTCAATTGCAGTGCGGAATTCAACTGTGGCGCTGTAGTTGACCGGGCGGAGGGTGAAGCGGAGTGCTGCCAGATGCTGATTTGCCATGCTGGCGAACCTGCGGCTTGCGATGCGCGATATCCTGCCCAGATTGTCCTGTATGACGATTTCTCTTTCCATGACCCCATGACGGAAGTCGAGGTTCTGCCGGTAGCTGAGAATCGTCTGCTCCATCGGATCGATGAATTCACCGCCACCGATGCGGAACTCTATGGGGAGCCAGTTTGGGGTGTTGACGAAATCGTTGTTGAAGATGGTCTGGCCGTGGACCTTTGAGGGGAGCTTGTTGAAAATGCCCGCAATATAGGTTCCGGGGTAGTGGAACTCTGAAGATGGAGAGCCTTCGCTGGCGCCACGCACTCCCATGTATCCGTTGCCTATGGAGGTGAGGGTTTCACGAAGCCTTTCGTCTTTGGGTGAGAATTCGTTGTATGTCAGATTCCATCCTTCATGTTCCAGGCCTGAATCAAACCACTCCCGGATGTTTTCGAGGGTGATTTCGCCGAGGTCGCGCACAACGATGTCGGCTCCGTTCATGCGGAGCTGTGAGCCTTCAATTTCACGGGCAATGCCGAGTACCAGTCCGAAATTACCGCGGGATCCTGCCTGAACACCTGAAATGGCGTCTTCAACAACAACGCATTCATTGGGTTTGAGGCCGAGGTTGTCGGCGGCGGTCACGAAAATGTCGGGGTTTGGTTTGCCTTTGAGGCCAAGTTCAATGGAGACCTCTCCGTCAACCCTGGTTTCAAAAAGATGCTCAAGTTTGGCGAGCTGCAGGATGAGCTGGCAGTTGCGGCTGGAGGAGGCAATGCCGATGCGTATGCCGTTAGCTATGAGGTTTTCTATGAGGGTGACTGAGGAGGTGTAGACTTCCGGCCCCTCCTTGATGAGGATTTCTGTGAAGACCTTGTTTTTTCTGTTCCCGAGTCCGCAGATGGTTTCTTTTTCCTCGCTGTCGTCCATTTCTCCGAAGGGAAGCTCGATTCCGCGGGACTCAAGAAAGCTTTTCACCCCTTCCATCCGGGGTTTTCCGTCCACATAGTTCAGGTAGTCCAGTGCCGGGTCGAATGGGACAAAGGGTTCACTGTTGGCAAGGGCATGCTCTTTGAGGTAGGTGTTGAACATTGATTCCCATGCCAGGCTGTGCACTTTGGCGGTTCCTGTGATGACTCCGTCAAGATCGAAGATTGCGCCTTTGAAAAGGTTGCTCATACCGGTGTATTGATTTTTTTGTGTTGCAAAACTTCCTACAGGGAGAGAAGGCCGAGAATGGTCAGGAGAATGTCCGGGTAAGGCACGGTAAAGCTTTTGGGGCAGATTGCCTGTACCTCTTTTTTCAGTGCTTCATCGCGGGTGACGAAAATAGTCCATACATCGCCATACATCTCCATCGCTTTTTTAAGCATGGGAATGTCGCCCGGTGTGTCGCCGCAGACAAGCACAGGCCCTTCGGAGTCATCCATGCCGAGCTCCCGGCTGATGAATGCAAGGCCGTCGCCCTTGTCGAAATCCTTTATTGCCTGGCCGTCGGAGCCGGCATCAATGGTGAGGATGATTTCAATGTCAAGGCCGGTATCTTCTATACGGAAGCAGTGTCCTTCGGGATCAATCTCCTTGACAATGCTTTTGACCTTTTCAAGAAATGCTGATGATTCGTCGTCATGAATGGAGCTGCTGATGTCCTGTCGGGCAACGGTGGTCTGGCCGAACTTGATCTGGAGGGCTGAACCGATGAAGTTGAATTTTTCAAAATCGGGATCCTGCAGCATGACCCTGAGATGGTCGTTGAGCAGGTGAATCTGTTTCTGTTTGTGCTCTTCAATGGGAAAGCTGTTGAACTCCCCGTTCAGGTCGATGAACTCCCGCCCTTTCGAGCCGGCGTAGACGAAGGTGTTGCTCGGGTTGATGGAGACATTGAGAATGCCGAAATCCTTCAGCGGTGCCGAAGTTATGATGATGGGATAGGTACAGCAGTTTTTTGCGAAGCGGGAAAGGAATACCGAGTTGTAGATCGGCTGTATTGAGGAACGGTAACGCCCGCAGTAGTTGTTGGTGGTGCCGTCGCGGTCGGTGATGAAGGCCTTGAAGTGTTTGCCCTTGAGCATGCCGACCCCTTTGTTGACATGGGCGCGGAATTCCGGCATGAATTTGGCGAGGTAGTCGATGAACTTGTCTTCGCCGTATTCGAGGTAGTAGATGTCTTTCTGAAGCTCACGGATTTCATAGGTGAGATCCACCTCTATCTGCTTCAGGCCGTCAAGACGGAGGAGGCGGTGGCCTGTGTCGTCGTCAATATAGATTGTTTCAAGCGAGTAAAGAGCATTTTTCAGCGATTCCACGCAGGCGCGGCCAACCACTCTCTGCTTGATGATGTTGCGGACAATGGGTTCCCTCAGTTCACGCGTTTCCGCCTTGAGGTGATAAAGCTCCTTGAGGGTCCGGATGTCCTGCAGCGTAATCGGTGTTGTGCAGGTGGTGAGCTGGCGCTCTTTCAGGATACTCTCGTGCATGCTGAGCCGGTAAGGAAGTGAGTGATGGGACTGAAGATGATTTATAATCTACAGAAATTCCAGTCAAAATCGGCATGAAAGTTTTTGATTTCACCAAGGCTCAATACGCGATGTGCTGAATTGGCGGGCTTATGCTGTCTGGTCTTACGACTGCCGTCCGGCTCTTTGTTCCTTGAGTGTTTTGGTGACGGTTGTGTGGATTTCCTGTATGCTTTTGCGTGCATTGATGGATACAAACCGGTCGGGTTCTTCCTGCATGATGCAGCGGTAGCCCTCATACACCTTGCGGTAAAAGTCGAGACCGGAGCGTTCCATGCGGTCAAGTTCATCGTTGTCGAAGGCGAGTGGAATGGATTTCTCGGAGAATTTTCTTATCAGGGCCTCTTCAGGAAGAATATCAAGGTAGAATGTGATGTCGGGCTTCAGTCCGCCGGTGGAGAGGGCGATGATGGAGTTGAGGGTGGGGAGGTCTATGCCTCTGCCGTATCCCTGATAGGCGGTTGTGGAGTCGAAAAAACGGTCGAGTATGACGGTTGTTCCCTCTTTGAGGGCGGGGCGGATGACTTCGTTGACCAGTTCGGCGCGGCTGGCTGAAAAAAGAAGGAGTTCGCCGACGGGGGTGATGTCGTGCCGGCTTTCAAGCAGGATAAGCCTGATGTTTTCGGCTACCTCGGTTCCTCCTGGTTCCCTGAGGGTCAGTACTTCCTGTCCCTGGCTGCGGAGGTGAGCTGCGAGTTTGCGAATCTGGGTTGATTTGCCCGCTCCGTCTATTCCTTCAAAGGTTATCAGCATGATGTTTCAGTGCGGTTGGCCGGTGGGGCGGATGAGAATTTCATTGACATCGACATGGGGTGGCTGCGAGAGGGCGTATGTCACTCCGCGGGCAATGTCTTCAGGTTGAAGTGCAGGGCTTTCGGGGAGGGTGAGAGTGTCCCAGAATGGGGTGTCGACAACGCCGGGCTCAATGAGGGTAACGCGGACACCGGTTCCCGCCATTTCGTTGCGGATGGCCTGTGCCATGCCGGTGACCGCCCATTTGGTTGCGGAGTAAAGGTTGCGGATTGAAGTGATGCGGCCGACTACCGATCCGGTCAGAAGAAAGTGTCCTCTGGTTTTTACGAGTTCCGGCAGCATCAGCCTTGCTGTGGCAGCTGCTCCGAACACATTGACCAGCACCATTTCACGCCATTCGTCCGGCTGGTCTTCACCGCCATAAAAGGATGATCCTTTAGAGAATCCCGCATTGGCGAAGACGGCGTCAATGGTTCCGAACCGTTCAAGGGCGGCTTGCTTCAGCGTCTGTTGCGACTCCCAGTCTGCCACATTGCACTGATGGGCAAAAGCGCACTCAGTGCCGAGTTCCGATTCCAGTGCTCTGAGTTTGTCCATGCTGCGGGCAGCAAGAACCACATTCCAGCCCGCTTCCGCTGCCTGCCGTGCGGTGGCTTCCCCAATGCCGGTTGATGCTCCGGTGATGATGAGGGTTTTGTTGCTCTGTTTCAACAGGGTCAGTTTTTTTTGTTCAGTCGCGGCGGTTCATGATGGAGAGAAAGTAGACGAGCTGCATGATTGCCTGCGCGGCAGCGGCAACATAGGTGAGGGCTGCGGCATCAAGCACCGCATTGACCCCCTGCATTTCAGCCCGTGAGACGATTCCCTGTGAGACGAGGAGCTCTTTGGCCCTCCGGCTTGCATCAAACTCGACGGGAAGGGTGACCAGAGCAAAGAGTGCGGTGGAGCCGAACAGGGCAATTCCTGCCCATGCAAGGGTGGTGCCGAGGGTTCCGGCGAGGAACATGCCGGCCATGAAGAGAATCGGTCCGACATTGCTGCCGATGGAGACTGCCGGCACCATGATGGAGCGTATCTGCAGGGGAGCGTAGCCGGTTTTGTCCTGCAGGGCATGTCCCGCTTCGTGTGCAGCAACGCCGACAGAGGCTATGCTTGAGAGCGAGTAAACATCTTCACTGAGCCGCAGTGCCTTGTGACGCGGGTCATAATGGTCTGAAAGCATGCCGCGTGTGGCCTCAACCTTCACCTGGCTGCTGCTGATACCCCCCCGATCAAGAATGCGCCTTGCCGCTTCAGCTCCGTTGATGCCGGACTGGGTGCGGATTTGAGAATATTTTTTGAACGCTGACTTCACTCTGAACTGGGCCCAGAGGCCGAGCAGCATCGGAGGGAGCGCAAAAACGAAATATAAGGGGTCGAAATAAAACATGGTTGACTTGTCTTTTGGCAGTTTGGGAACTTTGTCAATGCTTGCGGTCACCTCTATAGAGAGGGCCCCGGCTTGAAGCCAATCAGGCTTTCTCTGGTGCATTGACTGCATAACTATGGGAACTTAAGAACATAAGGATAAGTTTCCTCAAAGTAAAGGCGTTGGCGCCTGTGGCGGAAAGAGGGGGATGAACGGAGAGCGGGGGTCAGGATGTGATCAACAACGCCCCCTGCTTTTGTCTGATATTTCTTTACATTATAAAAGAGTGTTTTTGTGATGATGATGTGATTGTGATTTGTCAACTGATTACTAAGGAAGGTTCTATGCCTGATTTTAATTTTTTTACGATTCTGCTGCTTCTGGTGCTGTTTCTTGGCTCTTCCGTCAAGATCATGCGTGAGTACGAACGGGCTGTGGTGTTCCGTCTTGGGCGGCTTCTTGGTGCAAAGGGGCCGGGGATCATCATCCTCATTCCGGGGATTGACAAGATGATCCGTGTTGATCTTCGTACGGTGACTCTTGATGTTCCGCCCCAGGATATCATCACTCGCGACAATGTGTCGGTGAAGGTGAGTGCGGTGGTTTATTTTCGTGTGGTTGAACCGGTGAACGCCATCATCGATGTGGAGGATTTCCATTTTGCCACCTCGCAGCTTGCACAGACTACACTTCGCAGCGTGTGCGGACAGGGAGAGCTCGATAATCTTCTGGCCGAGCGAGATGAGATCAATGAGCGCATACAATCCATTCTTGCCAAGGACACTGAGCCGTGGGGGGTGAAGGTGAGCAAGGTTGAGGTGAAGGAGATAGACCTGCCTGAAGAGATGCGCCGTGCCATGGCCAAGCAGGCTGAGGCGGAGCGTGAGCGCCGGTCGAAAATCATCAATGCCGAGGGCGAGTTCCAGGCGGCGCAGCGTCTTGCCGATGCGGCAAATGTTATTTCCTCTGCTCCTTCGGCCCTGCAGCTCCGCTATCTTCAGACCCTGAAGGATATTGCCCAGGAGAACAACTCAACAACCGTTTTCCCCATTCCTATTGACCTGTTCAGTGCGTTTCTTGACAAGGGGAACCGCTCGTCGTCATCTGCAACCTAACCGTTTCATCCATGTTCCAGATCAAGACCATTCTCTGCCCGGTTGATTTTTCGGACGCTTCGAAGAAAGCGTTGCGTTATGCCCGGGAGTTTGCTTCAGGCATGGGGGCTTCGCTCATGCTGGTTAATGTGGTTGAACCGCGTCCGATGGCGGTTGACATTTCGCTGAACTATGTTCCGCTTGAGGAAGATCTTGAAAAAGCCGCCAATGACGACCTTGAAGGGGTGCTTAAGGAGCTGCGCAATGCCGGACTGAAGGCTGAGGGGGAGGTGCGGATCGGGAACCCGTCAGATGTTATTCTGGATTGTGTTGCCGATATGGACATCAACCTTGTCATTATGGGCTCTCACGGCAAGAAAGGAATCAGCCGTCTCCTTATGGGCAGTGTTGCTGAAACAATCGTACGGAGGGCAAGCTGCCCGGTTTTGATTGTCAAAGTGGACGAGAAGGAGTTTATCGGCGATCAATAAAGGATTTGACGAGTTGGGTCGCACCGCTGAAGGGGCTGAGCGAGCGGGAAAGCACGGCGGCCTCGATCTCTTTTTTTCTTTTGGCTACTCCCGGATCGGCCATGAACTGCTTTTTCAGTTCCTCCTCCACCAGCCCCTCAAGCAGTGTTGAGAGCTGTTCCTGGCGGCGAGCATCAAGAATGCCCCGTTTGCGCATGAACGAGAAGTGTGCAATGATCTCTTCCCAGCTTTCAGTTATACCCTTTCCATTCAGGGCGGAGGTCAGCAGTACTTTCCTTTGGCGTCCTTCGTGTTTCGGGGGCAGCATGCCGAGCGCAGCTTCAAAATCGGCCTGTGCAAGCGAGGCAATCTGTTCCTGCTGGCCGTCTGTTTTACTGATGCAGATGATGTCGGCTATTTCCATGATGCCGCGTTTGATGCCCTGCAGTTCATCACCTGAACCGGGCAGCATAAGCAGAAGAATGCAGTCGGTCATGTTCTCTATCTGTACTTCCGACTGCCCGACTCCCACTGTTTCCACAAGAATGACATCGTAGCCTGCCGCACGGGTGAGCATGATTGTTTCGTGTGTTCTCGGGCCGCTTCCCCCAAGATGGCACGATGAAGGGGTAGGGCGAATGAATGCTTCGGGCCGGGTGGAGAGTTTTTCCATCCGGGCCTTGTCGCCGAGGATGCTCCCTCCCGACCGGCGGCTGCTGGGGTCTATGCAGAGGACTGCAAGCGTGAGCCCCCTGTGGATGATCTCCTCTCCCAGCGCTTCGATGAAGGAGCTTTTGCCTGCTCCGGGGGACCCTGTAATGCCAATGACCATGCTCTCTCTCTGTTTTGCAAGGCAGAGGTCGAGCACCGCGTGAGCTTTTTCCTGATGCTCCTCTTTGGCTGACTCCACCAGCGTTATGGCGCGGGCGAGCATCTGGCGGCAACCGGCCATGATGGCTTCGGCGATGCTTTCTGCATCCATGCCGGTGGAGGGCTTGCGGGGTGAGGGAACCATCAGTTGCCGCTCTGTTTGAGCATCAGGTTGAGAATGCTGATGGCTGCTTCGGCAATGACGGTTCCGGGGCCGAAAATGCCTGCGACTCCTTGTTCATGGAGGAATGCGTGGTCGCGTTCGGGAATGATGCCTCCGGCAATCACCAGAATGTCTTCGCGGCCTGCTTCCCGAAGAAGTTCAATGATCTTTGGTATAAGGGTTTTATGGCCGGCGGCGAGGCTTGAGACGCCGATGAGGTGAACATCATTGTCAAGTGCCTGCTGCACCACTTCCGCCGGCGTCTGGAAGAGGGGGCTGATGTCGACATCGAATCCTATGTCGGCAAATCCGGTTGCAATCACTTTTGCTCCGCGGTCGTGGCCGTCCTGACCGACTTTGGCCACCATGATGCGGGGTCTTCTTCCTTCCTGTCCGGTAACCTTTTCTGTCAGTTCCCGTGCTTCGTTGAAGAGGGTGTTCTGTTCCATACCGGCCTGATAGACATTGGTGTTGAGCCTGACCGATGAGCGGTACCGTCCGAACACCGTTTCACAGGCTGAAGAAATTTCTCCCAGCGTCGCCCGCCTTCGGGCAGCTTCAACAGCCAGCTCCAGCAGGTTTCCTTCTCCCGATTCCGCGCAGCTGGTGAGTGCCTGAAGTGCGCTTTCAACGCCCTGTGCGTCGCGTTCAGTGCGGAGGGTTTCAAGGCGGCGGATCTGTTTTTCGAGCACTATGGTGTTGTCGACCTCAAGCAGTTCAATGTCGGTTTTTCTGCCGCTATGGTGGCTGTTGACCCCGATGATGCAGTCTTCTCCGCGGTCGATGCGGGCCTGCTTCTCCGCTGCGGCTTTTTCAATCTGCAGTTTCGGGATTCCCTGTTCTATGGCTTTCACCATTCCTCCTGCATCCTCAATTTGTGTGATGATCTCCCATGCTTTTTCCGCGAGGCTGGAGGTGAGGGCTTCAACATGGTGCGAACCGGCCCAGGGGTCGATGCACCGGGTGATGTCGGTCTCTTCCTGCAGGTAGAGCTGCGTGTTGCGGGCAATTCTGGCTGAAAAGGGTGATGGGAGGGCGATTGCTTCGTCAAGTGCGTTGGTGTGCAGCGACTGGGTGTGTCCGAGCGCTGCGGCCATGGCTTCAAGGCAGGTACGGGCAATGTTGTTGAAGGGGTCCTGCTCTGTGAGGCTCCACCCTGAGGTCTGGGTGTGGGAACGGAGCATCAGGGATTTCGGGTTTTTGGGGTTGAACCGCTGTACGATTTTTGCCCAGAGCATGCGTGCGGCTCTGAGTTTGGCGATTTCGGTGAAGTAGCTCATGCCGCTTGCCCAGAAAAAGGAGAGACGGGGAGCGAAGGCGTCAATGTCGAGGCCCGCTTCCAGGCCGGTACGCAGGTATTCCAGCCCGTCGGCAAGAGTGAAGGCGAGCTCCAATTCGGCGGTGGCACCGGCTTCCTGCATGTGGTAGCCCGAAATGCTTATGGAGTTGAATTTCGGCATGTTCCGTGAAGTGTATCGGAAGATGTCGGCAATAATGCGCATTGATGGGGCAGGGGGGTATATGTAGGTGTTGCGGACCATGAACTCCTTGAGGATGTCGTTCTGAATCGTTCCGCTGAGCTTTTCCGGCGCAACGCCCTGCTCTTCGGCGGCAACAATGTAGAACGCCATGACGGGAAGGACGGCTCCGTTCATGGTCATGGAGACTGATATGTCGGCGAGGGGAATGCTGTCGAAGAGGATTTTCATGTCTTCGACTGAGTCAACAGCTACACCGGCTTTGCCGACATCGCCTACAACCCGTTCATGGTCGGAATCGTAGCCGCGGTGGGTTGGAAGGTCAAAGGCAACGGAGAGGCCTTTCTGGCCTGCGGCAAGGTTTTTTCTGTAGAAGAGGTTCGACTCTTCCGCTGTTGAAAATCCTGCATACTGGCGAATGGTCCAGGGGCGGGTTGCGTACATGGTGGAGTATGGCCCTGCTGTAAATGGGGCAAAGCCGGGGGCGCTTTTCAGGTAGTCGGGCCTGGATGGTTCGGGTGGGGCAGGAGCCGCTCCGGCGAAGATGTCTGTTGATGAAAAATCGGGTCTCATTGTATTCCTGTTTTACGGTGGTATGCCTCAAGCATTGCTGCGACATCAACTCCTGTATAGATAAAGCTGTCGAGTCCGCCTTCAAGAAGGTTGGCATGGTTCTCGGGGGGGCGGCCTGCCATGACGGGGATGATTTCGGGATTTCGGGTTTTCAGGAGGCTGATGAGCCCGGCTGCAGCCTTCTCATTGTCTGCCATGCAGAGGACGACGATTGCCGGGCCGTTGAAAAGGGCGGTGGCAACTGAGTTTTCATCGGGAGTGAGGTGTGCCTCACCGGCAATGGTAAAACCTCCGCAGAGAAAAAAGTCTTCGGCAAATGCAGCCTGTCTCCTGCTTATTGCCTTGTCTCCCGCCATCCAGATAAAGACGGATGGGGTTTTTTCAGCCTCAGCCCGGTAGCTTTCAGCTTGTAGCCGGAGCAGTTCGAACGGGGCTGTTCTGCTTGCGGCAGGAGCTGAAAGGACAGCCTGGAGCAGTGCTTCACGGTTCTGCTGCTGGCTGGCACTCAGTTCTGCTGGATATCGGTTGACGCCTATGATTGTTGCTTTGCGGTTGCGCAGCTCCTTTGATTGTGCCTCTTTCCGTTCGGCAGTCATGGCGGCGACTGTGCCGCTTTCAATGGCTTTAAGGAGGCCGCCTTCAGCCTCAATGGCGGTGAAGAGTTCCCATGCTTTTTGTGCCAGCTTTGTGGTAAGGGTTTCAATGAAAGGCGAGCCTTCAGCCGGGTCAGTGGTCTCATCAAGGCCGGCTTCACGCCCGAGAATAAGAGGAATGCAGGCGGTGGTTTCGTTGGCCGCATCCTTTTGGGTTGTGAGCCCGCCTTCAAAGGGTTCCATCTGGAGTGTGCCGTAGCCTCCAAGCATCGAGGAGAGGGTCTGGGTGGTGAGGCGGAGCAGGTTCGTATAGGGGTCGAGCACTGAGCTGCTCAGCCGTGATGTTCTGGCAAAAAGTGCGGGAGTGGTGCCCGAAGTGTCGCCATAGGCCTTCTGAATATGTCCAAAGAGGGCCCGGAAGGCTCTGGGTTTTGCCAGTTCAGTGAAGTGGCTCGTGCCGGCAGCCATGATGATGACCATTGTGCGGGTGAGTTCAGCTGCAGGTATGTCTGCATGGCTGAGCCGGTTTAATGCGTCACTGGCACCGGCAAGGGCCAGGGCTATTTCCAGAGCGGCTGTTGCCCCCTCTTCATGGAAGGGAACTGTATCGATGGAGATGGTGTGGAATTCCGGCAGCCGGGTACCGGTATGAAGACGGTCAATTTCGTTACGCGGGCAGGAGAGTGGAGCGGGGGTAAGCAGTCCGCCCCTGTTGCTTTCGAACGCCTCTGTTTCAACGAGCATTCCCAGCAGAGCGGCGTGATTGATGGCTCCGGAAAACCAGATTGGCACCAGTGCGGTATCAATATTCTCCATCATCCGGTCAACTATGGCTGGATTGAGAGGAAGCGGATCGGTAAAGAAGAGTTCAAGTGCCGTGGCGCCCTCCCGCAGCGCTTCAAGGCAGGCGCTGTTTGCTTTGGAGAAATCGCGCACAAGTATTCTTCGGCAGCTGTGCATGGCGCCTGTGTTCCCTTTCGGGGGAACGGGAATCTGTGTGGCAGAATTTCGGGTGCTGTACCATGGTTCGAGCTGAAAGCCGTCAGGGGTATTCCACACTATCCGCCCGTATGGCGTTGTTTTGAGGTCGGCTTCGGCTTTTGCCTGCCACTCCTGCTGGCTGATCGGGGGAAATTCACTGAAGGAGAGGGCGGGAGGAGAGTGTGTCATTTGAGCTGTATTGGAGCTTTTTTGGATGTTGGCGGGGTTCAGTCGGCTGCTGTTTCCGGGGTCTTTTTGCTGCAAAGTTCCACGAGGACTCTGCCGGTGTCTTTCGGGTGGAGAAAAAGAATATCCTTTCCGCCTGCACCATGGCGCACTTCTCCGAGTGTTCTTATGCCGGTACCCTTGACGCGTTCCTGTTCTTCGGCAACGCTGTCGGTATTGAAGGCAATGTGGTGAATGCCGCCGCCGTTTTTCTCCAGATACTTTGCTATGGGGCTCTCCTCATTCATTGGCTCGAGAAGCTCGATTTTTGTGCCGCCGACGGGAAGGAATGCCACCCGGACGCCTTCTGTCGGGACCTCTTCAACGCGTACCTCGTTTTCTCTGCTGCCCAGGAGGGAAGTGAAGGTTTTCAGGGCATCATCAAGATTGGTGACGGCAATTGCAATGTGGTCGATACTCTTTATCATGGATAGTTTCTTTTTTTCTGTGGAAGCGCCCTAAGGTAACTAAAAAAAAAAGGGCGCTCCAAGGAAACAATTGTTATTTCCCTGTTAAGGTTTTTTCCCTTCCCCGGCGGAGAGTGCCTCCAATGGCCGGAGTTGTGAGAACAGTGTGATGAACTCTTCGATACTCAGCGCTTCTGCCCTGAGTTTGAGGGTTTCGGGGGTGAGGGATGAAAGGTCATAGGAGTCGCGCAGATTGTTCAGCAGTGTTTTGCGCCGCTGGTGGAAGGCAGTCCGTACAAATTGCCTGTATGCAAGGGGGTTCTCTACCGGGCTTTCTTTTTTCGGCGTCATTGAGATGACGGCACTGTCAACATTCGGCTGGGGTTTGAACACTTTCCGTCCCACCTTGAAGAGATAGCGAACAGTGCAGAAGGACTGCAGCTGAACGGCCAGAATCCCGTACTCTTTTGTTGATGGCTTGGCGGTGAGGCGGAGCGCAACCTCATGCTGCATCATCAGTGTGGCGGAGAGAATGTTGTGGCGGGCCTCAAGCAGTTTGAAGATGATCGGGGTGGTGATGGAGTAGGGAATATTGCCCAGAACCCGCAATGGCCCGTCAGTGGAAAGTTCTTCAAGGTCGAGATCAAGAAAGTCAGCTTCAATCATCTGAAGAGAGGGGTACTCCCGGCGGATGAATGCCGCCAGTGCCCGATCCTTTTCTACTGCGGTAAAGTGGGGGGTGAGGGCGGAGATTTCCTTGGTCAGTGCGCCGAATCCGGGCCCGATTTCAAGAATGCGCTCTGTCGGGAGCGCTCCGGAGGCGGCAACAATTTTGCGGGTGATGTTGCTGTCAGTAAGGAAGTTTTGCCCCAGTTTTTTTTTTACCGCTATTTCTGTATGCTTATATTCAACTCGCATCGTAAGGTCCCGGGTGGGTTCGGCCCGCTTTTGAACAGGGGCAGAAGTGTTTTTAATAATTATATGCTATTCTGACTGCAATGGGAGAAAATAACATCGAGGCCGCCCCCGGGCAATATGTTTCGCGCGGCAACAAGGCAACCCGTACAGGATTTGGCGAAGCCCTTCTTGAAATTGGAAGGGAGAACCCTTCAGTAGTGGCCCTTTGCGCCGATTTGACTGGCTCACTCAATATGAACCATTTCAGAGACGAATTCCCTGATCGTTTCATTGAAACCGGTATTGCCGAGGCAAACATGGTTTCCATGGCCGCCGGCCTTGCCACGACGGGGAAAATTCCCTTTGCTGCCAGTTTCGCCGTCTTTGCCACTGGCCGCGTCTTTGACCAGATTCGCCAGTCGGTCTGCTATTCCAATCTCAATGTAAAGATATGCGCTTCACATGCCGGACTGACTCTGGGAGAGGATGGTGCGACTCACCAGATTCTTGAAGATGTGGGAATCATGCGCGGTCTTCCGGGAATGACGGTTGTTGTGCCGGCGGACTACAGCGAGACCAAGCGGGCAGCCAGAGCCATAGCCGCTTACGAGGGGCCTGTTTATTTCCGCTTTGGACGGCCCAGTATTCCGGACTTTTCCCTTGATTCGGATGGGTTTGAAATTGGTCGCTCCATAGAGCTTCATGCCGGAAAGGATGTGACGGTCATTGCCTGCGGCATTATGGTGTGGAAGGCTCTTGAGGCTGCCCGGATTCTTGAAAAGGAGGGTGTTGGCGTCAGAGTCATCAATATGCATACCATCAAGCCGATTGACACCTTGGCCATAGTTCGTGCTGCGCATGATACCGGAGCTATCGTAACCGCCGAAGAGCATCAGGTGTACAACGGTCTCGGGGATGCCGTGGCCGGTGTCTGTGCCCGGAACATTCCCGTGCCAATAGAAATGGTTGCCGTGGACGACCGTTTTGGCGAGTCGGGCAAGCCCGATGATCTTCTTGCGAAGTACAAACTGACCACTGAAGATATTCTTGAAAAGATATACCTTGCACTGCGCAGGAAAGAGTGAATGGATTTTTGAACCCGTAAACGGGACTGAGAAATGGAGATGCCGAATTTAGGCGATATGATGAAACAGATCCAGCAGGCTAGCGCAAAGATGCAGGATGTGCAGAAACAGCTGGAAAAAACAGTGACCCACGGGGAAGCCGGTGGCGGGATGGTGAAGGTGAGTGTCAACGGCCGGCAGCGGCTCCTCAGCCTTGCCATTGATCCCGACATCATGGATGACCGCGAAATGGTTCAGGATCTGGTGCTTGCGGCTGTGAACAGTGCGATTGAGGAGTCCGGACGCGTCTCTCAGGAGGAGATTGCCAAGGTTGCGGGGGGAATGATCAATCCTGCCGACATCCTGAAAAACATGGGTAAATAATTTCCCCGATGCGTTATACTTCGGCCGCGATTGAAGCCCTTATTGATGCGTTTGCCAAGCTCCCCGGTGTCGGTCGCAAAACGGCACGGCGGCTTGCAATGCATGTGCTGCAGCAGCCACGGCTGGAGGCCGAGCGGCTTGCTTCTGCGCTGCTTGATGCAAAAGACCTTGTTGTCCGGTGTTCGATATGCCAGAATGTGACTGACAGAGATGCCGATCCCTGCCGAATATGCACCGGACAGGGCCGCGACCAGAGTGTGATATGCGTTGTCGAGTCTCCGGTTGATGTTCTTGCTTTTGAAAAAACCGCTCACTACAAAGGGCTCTACCATGTTCTGCATGGGGTGATTTCCCCGCTTGACGGCATTGGCCCTGACGACATCAACATCCGTGAACTGCTCCAGCGTCTTCAGCCAGAAAAGGGCGGGGAGGTGAGGGAGATTGTTCTTGCGCTCAATCCGACGGTTGAGGGGGAAACGACATCGCTCTATCTTTCAAGGCTCATTGCTCCCCTTGGCATCATGGTGACAAAAATAGCCCGGGGAATCCCCGTTGGCGCAGAACTTGAGTTTATTGACGAGGCGACCCTTTCGCGGGCCATGGAGGGTCGCACGACTTTCTGAACCTATGGGGCAGGCCTGTATCGGTTTGTTCCCATGCAATTGAGAAGTACCGTAGTTATGACTGGACAAAAAAAATCGGTTTTGATTCTTGGCGGCGGCCTTGCCGGCCTGACAGCGGCAAAACGGCTGACTGACAGGGGCTTTGATGTGAAGGTTCTGGAAAAGCTCGGCAGGTATGGAGGAAAGGTTGCCTCATGGAAGGATGACGAAGGTGACTGGATTGAGTCAGGGACACACTGCTTTTTTGGCGCATACGGCGTGCTGTATGATCTCATGAAAGAGATCAAGACCTATCACGCGGTGCTGTGGAAGGAGCACAAGCTTACCTATACGCTTGCGGGAGGTGGGGATTTCACCTTCAATACATGGGATTTGCCGAGTCCGCTCCATCTGCTTCCTGCCATTATCGGGAACCGTCATTTTTCTTTTGGTGAGATGGCCGCCTTTTCCCGTTCGCTCATTCCTCTTGCCCTCCACCAGGACCGTTACGCCCCGACACAGGATCATCTCAGCTTTGCCGATTGGGCGGAGGAGAAGAAGTTCGGGAAACGGCTGATGAACACCATGTTCAGGCCGATGTCGCTTGCGCTCAAGTTCATTCCGCCGGAGGAGATATCAGCTAAAATCATTCTTGATGTCACCGAAACATTCTATCGCATTCCCGATGCTTCACGCATGGGTTTTCTGAAAGGAGCTCCTTCGGAATATCTCCATAAGCCGCTTGTTGACCACTCCACTTCGCGGGGGGCAGAGTTCCGCAGCGATGCGGCTGTAGACGAACTGCTCTATGAGGGGGGCGAAATCAAGGGTGTCCAGCTCAAAAACGGTGAGATTCTGACTGCCGACTACTATCTTTCGGCTCTGCCGATCCACAATCTCAATCGGGTACTGCCTGAGAGTCTGAAAGAGCATGACCGGTTTTTCAAGGTGCTTGAGCATCTTGAAGGGGTGCCTGTCATTTCCGTACAGCTCTGGTATGATCGTGAAATCACCCCGGCCGACAATGTGCTCTTCAGCCCTGATGGGGTGATACCCGTCTATGCCAACCTTGCCCGAACGACGCCGGAGTACCGGACTCTACGGGGCGAGCCGTTCACCCGAAAGAGCCGTATGGAGTTCTGTGTGGCCCCTGCGGCCCCTCTCATGCAGCTTACCGATGCCGAGATTGTCCGGCGGGTGGACGAGAGTGTGAGAAACTGCTATCCGGCAACCTCCCGGGGCGCCTCCATCCTCAAGTCGACGGTTGTCAGAATTCCTCATTCAGTCTATGCGCCTCTGCCGGGCATGGAGCAGTACCGGCCGACACAGGTGACGCCGGTCAGGAACCTCTTTCTTGCTGGCGGTTTTTCCCGTCAGCTTTATTATGATTCCATGGGCGGAGCGGTCATGAGCGCAAACCTCGCCGCAGAGGGAATTGTGAAGGCGGCTGAAGCAGAAAAATGTTCTTGAGGACAAAAAAATTGTTATCTTCACAATCCTGATTCAGTTGGGGTTTTTTCGAGTAGTGACAATCAGGCCCTTGTAGCTCAGTGGATAGAGCAGTAGTTTCCGGAACTAAAGGTCGGCAGTTCGAATCTGCCCTAGGGCACATGGGAAAAATCGGGGTGTGGCTCAGATGGTAGAGTGCTGCGTTCGGGACGCAGAGGTCGTGGGTTCGAGTCCCGCCACCCCGACAACAGGAGGCGATTACGGCAGGTTCCGCAGTCGCCTTTTTTTTCGCTCAGTTCTTTGCCGGTCAACTTAGTCTTCTGGAGCCCCCATGCCCCAAAGCCATGATGCTGAAAGAGCGTCCGCAATAACCCGCCATATCATCGAGTCCATTCCGGGCGCATTTTACATGCTTGACAGTCAGGGAAAGTATGTCCGCTGGAATGCGTTTCAGCGTGATGTCATTGTTGGTGAGACGGATGAAGGGATGGCTGTTTTCAATGCCATTGAAACCTTTCATCCTGACGACAGAGAGGCGGCTCTTGCCGGGATACAGCAGATTATGCTGACCGGGGAAGAGGATATTGCCGAGGGACGCGTGCTGCTGCATGGTGGCCCGGATTATCTCTGGCTTTTGATGACGGGCCACCGGGTCATCATTGACGGCGAGCCGTTCATTATTGGCACCGGTGTTGACATTACCGCGAGAAAAAAAGCTGAAGAGGATGCGGCGCGCCTTGAGCAGCAGCTGCTGCAGTCCCAGAAAATGGAGGTTGTCGGCAAGCTTGCAGGAGGAATAGCGCATGATTTCAACAACATGCTGGCCGTTATTCTCGGTCACGCTGAAATGCTTTCTGACGGGATGGGGCCCGAGGATGAGCGATACGGCAATCTGGAGGCTATCCTTGGTGCAACGCAGCGACTTGATAATCTCACCCGTCAGCTTCTTGCCTTCGCCCGCAGTCAGGTTGTTCTTCCAAAAGTGCTTGATTTTGACGAGTCCGTTGACGGTACGCTTGGCCTTCTGAGGAGACTGATTGGTGAAAATATCGAGCTCAGGTGGCTTCCCGGAGCGGATGGGGGCAGGGTGAAAATCGATCCCTCACAGATTGACCAGATTATTGCAAACCTTTTTGTCAATGCACGGGATGCCATTTCAGGCTCCGGAACCATTACCATTGAGACGCGGCGCTTCACTCAGCCCGAGAAAGATGTTTCAGCCGGTGTCATGGAGCGCAAGCCCGGCAGCTATCTTTCTCTTTCAGTGACGGATACCGGCAAAGGAATGTCTCCCGAGATGATACATCGTATTTTTGAGCCGTTTTATACGACAAAAGATATCGGAAAGGGAACCGGTCTGGGCCTTTCGACAGTGTACGGCATTGTGAAGCAGAATGGAGGGTTTCTTGATGTGTCGAGCGAGCCTGAAAAGGGCAGCCGGTTCACTGTCTGTATTCCGGAATGCACAGTTGCGGCAAATACTCAGACGCATTCAGCCGTTTCCCACCAAAAGAGTTCAGAAGATGGGGGCAAGGTTGTTCTTGTTGTTGAGGATGAGGCTGATATTCTGCGGCTCTGCGCTTTTGTTCTTCGCGGTGAGGGATTTACCGTTCTTACCGCCTCGTCTCCCTCCGAGGCTCTGGAGGTTGCGCGCCGGCATGCAGCCGGCATTGATCTCCTTCTGACGGATGTCATCATGCCCGCCATGAACGGGGGCGACTTGCACCGGGCGCTTCTGGAAACTCATCCTGCATTGCGGGCTGTTTTCATGTCGGGGTATACTGCTGATATCATCGGGGAGAAGGGTGTAGCGGGTGAAGGGCTGAATTTTCTCCAGAAACCTTTTTCCGTCAGGAATCTGACTGGTAAAGTGCGGGAAGTGCTTGATCTTCCATCCCCCCTTCAATAGCAATGATGGTGTCCTGGAGTGTGATGCACCTGTTGCCGGTATAGAGCATCCACGCAGCAAAACCCTTCAGCATACCCTCAGGCATCTCCTCAACCGTGGCATAGCTGCAGTTTCCTTGAGGTGAGTGTATGGCGATTCGCATTGGCAGCATTGCTCTGATACCTCTGGTGAATGTGTCCCGGGGTATATTCAGCTAAGCAAATCCCGTGCCAGCCGTCAGTGCTTCGGTATGAACTCCTGAAAGGAGCCGGTGGCTCCGACTCCCGGCGACTTGGGCGAGGGAGGAGTACTGGCAGATGTGCGTATCAATTTGGAGCAGTTTGTTCCGGTGTGAGTCTTTCCCTGCTTCTACAGGGTTCCGCTGAATTCGGAGGTGGTGTGGAACTGAAGCTCGGGGTAGTCTTCGCGGGCTACTTTGAGCATCCATTCACTTTCAGCGAGGAAAACAGGCTGTTCGTCGCGGTCAAGTGCGATGGCTCCGCTTTTGCGGCGGAGAAACTCTTCAAGCATCTCTTCGTTTGTTCCGGTAACCCAGAATGCCTTGTGGTATCGCAGGGGGCTGAAGTCGCACTGGGCATTGTATTCGTGCTCCAGACGGAATTTGATGACATCGAACTGCAGTTCTCCGACGGTGCCGATGATTTTGCGGTTGCCGAACTGGATGAAGAGCTGGGCGAGCCCCTCTTCGGTGAGCTGGCGTATGCCCTTGTCAAGCTGCTTCTGCTTCATGGGGTCGCGGTTTTCCAGCGCCTTGAAGATTTCAGGTGAGAAGCTGGGTATGCCACGGAAGTGCAGTTCTTCCCCTTCGGTGAGCGTGTCGCCTATTTTGAGTGATCCGTTGTCGTACAGGCCGATGACATCTCCCGGCCAGGCGTCGTCGATGATGCTTTTTTCATTTGCCATGAAGTGGGTCGGGCTTGAGAAGCGGACCTTTTTCTGCAGCCGGGTATGGGTATAGAACCGGTTCCGTTCAAAACGGCCGGAGCATATTTTGAAGAATGCCGTACGGTCGCGGTGGTTGGGGTCAAGGTTGGCGTGGATTTTAAAGACAAACCCGGACATGGGTGTTTCTTCAGCAAGTACCATGCGTTCCTCCGCCTCTCTCTTTTCGGGACTGGGGGCAATGGCGAGGAATGTTTCAAGGAGTTCGCGGATTCCGAAATTGTTGACGGCACTGCCAAAGAATACCGGAGCGAGCAGTCCGTCGCGGTAGAGTTCCCGTTCAAAGGGTTCATAGACTCCTTCAATGAGGGCAATGTCGTCTCGTAGTTTGCAGCAGTGGCTTTCAGGTACCCATTTTTCCAGTTCCGGGTCAAGGGGATTGCTGATGCTGATGAGATTTTCGTTGATTTTTGAACTGCCTGGGCGAAAGAGATCGAGGCTGTTCTCGTAGAGATTGTAGACCCCCTGGAACGACTGCCCCTGGCTGATAGGCCAGGTGAGAGGCCGTACCTGGATTTCGAGTTTGTGCTCGAGTTCATCAAGCAGTTCAAATGGGTCGCGCCCCTCCCGATCCATTTTGTTGATGAAGATGATCACCGGTGTGTGGCGCATCCGGCATACTTCCATCAGGCGCCCGGTCTGTTCTTCTACCCCTTTGACGCAGTCGATAACGAGAACGACGCTGTCAACGGCGGTGAGGGTGCGGTAAGTATCTTCAGCAAAATCTTTGTGGCCGGGGGTGTCGAGAATGTTGATCCGTTTGCCGCCGTATTCAAACCCCATGACAGATGTGGCTACGGAAATGCCCCGCTGCTTTTCAATCTCCATGAAGTCGCTCGTTGCGCTTTTATGGATTTTGTTGCTTTTAACCGCCCCGGCTGTCTGTATGGCACCACCAAAGAGGAGAAACTTTTCGGTCAGTGTTGTTTTGCCGGCATCGGGGTGGCTGATGATGGCGAAGGTTTTGCGTCTGGCGATCTCTTTATGTAATTCCATTCAGGTCTTTTCTGGCGGCTGGTACCGGAAGCGGTTGCGAAGTTGACAATGGCCTCAAAGATACAAAGAAGAGGGCTAACCTATGGCAGGTTCTCCAAAAAAATGCTATACTGGCACAGCTTTTTTGTATGCATGCACTTCAACCTGTTAACCATTCCCTACACCCATGAATTTCAATCCCTGGCATCATGTTGAGATAGGAGAGGACTGCCCCAAAATTGTCAATGCAATCATTGAAATATCCCAAGGCAGCAAGACCAAATACGAGCTTGACAAGAAAACTGGTATGCTGAAGCTTGACCGGGTTCTGTTTTCCTCCGTGTTCTATCCTGCCAACTACGGTTTCATTCCCAAGACTCTTGGTGATGACCATGATCCGCTGGATATTGTGGTTATTTCACAGTGCCAGATTGTTCCGATGTGCATGGTTCGGGCAAGGGTGATAGGTGTGATGCGCATGATTGACCATGGCGAGGGTGATGACAAGATCATTGCCGTTGCGGAAGATGACATGAGCATGAGCCGGATTCAGGACATTTCCGAGCTCTCTCCCCACTTCAATTCCGAGCTGCAGCACTTTTTTGAGGAGTATAAGGCGCTTGAGAAGAAGACGGTGCTTGTGGAACAGTTCCAGAATGCCGAGATTGCTCAAAAGAGTGTTCTTCATTCTATTGACAATTACAACAAGGTTTTCGCTCCTGTAGAGTAAGCCCGGACGGTGGACGGGTCCACAATCTGCAGTGATGGACAGCCTGGGGAGCCACAGTAATGGACAGTGATTTTGATGCAGGAAGGTTTCGTGTGCTGCCGGATGTGAGGGTTGATCTTTCGGAGTATCCGGCACTGATTTCTCCGGTGTATGCTTCAACTTCCAACTATCACGAGATGCTCCGGGAGCATGTTTCCGAGCTCTCGGAGCTGCAGCAGGTGTTTTATGCCGACAACCGTTATGCCGTCCTGCTGATTTTTCAGGCCATGGACGCTGCCGGTAAAGACAGCTGCATACGCCATGTGATGACCGGCATCAATCCTCAGGGATGCAGTGTCCACAGTTTTCGCCACCCCTCCATTGAAGAGTACGAACACGATTTCCTCTGGAGGAGCAATGCAGTCCTTCCTGAGCGGGGACATATCGGCATTTTCAACCGCTCCTATTATGAAGAGGTGCTTATTGCCCGTGTGCATCCCGAAATCATGGAAAGCGAGGGGGTTGCCGGTGTCGGAATCCCGACGGAAGAGGTCTGGCAGGGGCGGTACCGTTCCATCAATGATCTGGAACGCCATCTCACGGCCAATGGCACAAGGGTGGTCAAGTTTTTTCTCCATCTTTCCCCCGAAGAGCAGCGAAAACGGTTTCTCAAGCGGATTGACAGACCGGAAAAGAACTGGAAGTTCAGCATGGCCGATATTGAGGAACGAAGATTCTGGGATGAGTACATGCATGCCTATGCCAGCTGCCTGTCGGAGACATCTTCCAAAGATGCGCCCTGGTACATTGTGCCTGCCGACGACAAGAAAACCGCCCGGTTGATTGTTTCCTCAATCATCCTCAATCTTTTCAGGAGTTTCAATCTTCAATATCCCAAAGCGGGACCGGAGAGGGTCAAGGAGCTCAAGGCATGCCGGAAACTGCTGTCAGCAAAGGCGTAGCGGCTCCTTCAGGGTGTTGATAACATTTCCGGCCGTTCCGCCAAGGTGGTGCTCCAGCCGTGGCGTTGTGGTGGGAACTCTGAAATATGAATACCTAAGTTGTTTTTCTTAAGGGATTTACCGGTTCGTTTCTTTTTTTTCTGTTCGGCGTTGATTTTTATCGGTATACCGATGACGCTTCGTCCGGATGGTTATAAAATGTTGATAACCTGTTGATAACAGGGGCGAGCCTCTACTCTTTTTTTTGGCATGGGTTCTGAAATGTGGAAAATGTCCTATATTCAGCGGTTACAACCTTTAGCCCTATTCCCGGAGAATTCCCGTATGCCGTCACTGACACAAGAATCGCTTGTACGGCGAGCCTGCAGAATCAAATTGCTCATTTCCGACAATGATGGAGTTTTTACCGATAACGGGGTCTATTACGGTGAGTCGGGAGAGGTGATGAAGCGGTATTCCATCCGGGACGGTATGGGGGTGGAGCGGCTGCGGCATGAGGGAATTGAGACCGCCATCATGACGGGGGAGGTGTCGCCGAGCCTCATGAAAAGGGCGGAAAAGCTGAAAATACAGCGGCTTTATCTCGGCGTAAAAGATAAAGGGGCCAAGCTCATTGAGGTTCTGCGGGAAACCGGCCTTGAACTGAGGGAACTGGCCTATATTGGTGATGATGTCAACGATGTGGAGATTATGGAGGCTATTGCTGCCGAAGGGCTGACGGCCTGTCCCAGAGATGCGACGGGTTTTGTGATGCCTCTTGCCCATTATCGGTGCGAGGCTGACGGGGGGGATGGGGCTTTCAGGGATTTTGCAGAGTGGCTGCTTCGGCTCCGCCTGCAGGCTGGTTGATTTCAGGTAGAGATTTTTTATTCATTTATGTTTGAGTATGCAGGAAATTTCCATTGGTAATAAAAAGGTTGGCCCGGCTGATTCTGTCTTTGTCATCGCGGAAATTGGCATCAACCATAATGGTTCACTTGATGCTGCAAAGCAGCTGATTGAAGGGGCGGCTCTTGCTGGTTGCGATGCCGTGAAGTTCCAGAAAAGAACTCCGGATCTCTGTGTTCCTGAAAGTCAGCGGGATATTGAGCGGGATACTCCCTGGGGCCGGATGTCATATATTGATTATCGCTACCGTGTTGAGTTCGGCATGAAAGAGTATCAGGAGATTGACCGGTATTGCCGCCAGCAGGGTATTCTCTGGTTTGCCTCCTGCTGGGATGAGGAAGCGGTGGATTTCATGGAGGAGTTTGAGCCTCCATGTTACAAAGCGGCTTCAGCTGCTCTGACCGATCTTCCCCTGCTCCGTAAAACCCGCCAGACCGGCAGGCCACTGATTGTTTCCACCGGCATGTCGACCATGGAGGAGATAGAAGGGACGGTTCAGGAGCTTGGCTGTGAGAATCTTCTGATTGCCCATACCAATTCCACCTATCCCTGTCCGGTAGAAGAGCTGAACCTGAACATGATTCCTGCCCTTCAGGCAAAATACCCTTCGGTTCCGGTAGGATACAGTGGCCATGAAACCGGATTGCCGACCACATGGGCAGCGGTGGCTCTGGGTGCCCGGTTCATTGAGCGGCATGTGACCCTGGACCGTGCTTCGTGGGGTTCCGACCAGGCTGCATCGGTTGAGATGCCGGGACTTGCGCGTCTTGTCTCAAATATCCGTGATATAGAGAAGGCGCTGGGAGACGGTGTCAAACGGGTGTATGAGGGTGAGCTTGCTGCCCGAAAGAAGCTTCGCCGCACCTGAGCGGAGCGCTGAAAACTGTTTGAATTTTTATATCAAGAACGACAAGAGAAGACCATAACGACCATGAGTAAAAAAACCAATGCGCCCGTTCAGGAGTTTGAGTACAAAGCTGAAATGAAGCAGCTGCTGGACCTTATTGTTCATTCCCTCTATACCCATCCGGAAATATTCCTTCGTGAGCTTGTTTCCAATGCTGCCGATGCCCTCAGCAAAGCCCGCTTCAGTTCGCTGACCGACGGGGGACTTATGGCTGCCGCAGGAGAGGATGCCATTCATATTACCCTTGACAAGGAGAAGCTTCTCTTTGTGATTGAAGACAGCGGCATCGGCATGAGTGAAGATGAGCTGATTGCAAACCTTGGAACCGTGGCAAAGTCGGGGACGCTCGGATTTATGCAGTCGCTTCAAGAGCAGAAGCAAGAGCTCGATGGTAACCTGATAGGCCAGTTTGGTGTTGGTTTCTACTCGGTATTCATGGTGACTGAAAATGTTACGGTTGAAACCAGAAGTGCGCAAGAGGGTTCTGAAGGGCTGCGGTGGCAGTCATCTGGTCAGGGAACCTATACAATCGAGAAGATTGAGAAGAATGAGCGCGGAACGAGAATATCCTTCACCCTGAAAGAGGAGTACAAGGAGTTTGCGGAAGAGTACCGGGTTGAGCAGGTCATCAAAAAGTATTCGAACTTTGTTGATTTCCCGATATATCTCGGTGAGAAGCAGCTCAACAGCGTGACGGCACTCTGGCAGCGACCGAAAAGCGAGCTGCAGGAGGGTGATGTGCATGAGTTCTACAAGTTCATCAGCAATGATTTTGAGGATCCCCTTGATTACCTGAGCGTGTCGGTTGAGGGCGCGGTGAGTTTCAAGGCTCTTCTTTTCCTGCCGCAGAATGCCCCTATGGAGTTGCTGTATCGCCAGGGAGAACTTGAAAACAAAGGCCCGCAGCTTTATGTGAAAAAGGTGATGATCCAGAATGAGTGCCGTGATCTTCTGCCCGAATACCTTCGTTTCATTGCCGGCGTTGTCGATACCGAAGACCTTTCACTGAATGTGTCGCGCGAGGTGGTGCAGTCAAGCCCGGTGATGGCAAAAATCCGTCAGATTCTTACCACCAAGATTCTTGGCTGGTTCGAGGAGCTTGCAGTTGAGCAGCCCGAAAAGTTCAAGACTTTTTACAAGGCGTTCGGGCCTATTGTCAAAATCGGCCTCAATACCGATTTTACGAATCGCGATAAACTCATTGAGCTGCTCCGCTTTGAAAGCACAAAGACCGGGGAAGGGGAGTTCGTGACGCTGAAGGAGTATGTGGCGCGCATGGGCGGGGAGCAGAAGGAGATCTACTATCATTCAGGCGCAGGACGGGCGCAGCTGCTTGCCAATCCGAACCTTGAGTATTTTCAGAACCGTGGGATAGAGGTGCTGCTTCTTTCCGATCCGGTTGATGTGTTTGTCATTCCTTCAATTCACGAGTATGACTCCAAACCACTGAAGTCGATTGAGAAGGCAGATATTGATTTTTCAAAGGAGACGACGGAAGGCGAGGAGCCTGTGGCGGAGAATCTTCTTGTGCCACTGCTTGCGAAGTTCCGTGAGGCCCTTGGAGAGGACATTGCCGATGTTGTGGAGTCGCACCGTCTTGTGAGTTCCCCTGTGACCATTGTTGGCGGCAAGGACGCCATGGACAGCCAGATGGAGCGGATGATGAAAATGATGCAGCAGGAAATGCCTGCTGCCAAAAAGGTTCTGGAGGTCAATCCACGCCACCCTATCATCAGGAACCTTTCCGGGATGATTATTGCCAATGCCGACAATCCGCTTATCAATTCAGCCATCCGTCAGCTCTATGAGGGGGCGCTGCTGCTTGAGGGGGATCTTTCCTCAACAACCGGTTTTGTCCAGCGGATGAATGAACTGATTGAAGCTGCAACGCTTTCTCGATAGAGAGCAGCGGTATCTGTAACCAATGTAAACCAGTGTGTCCAGTGAAAAGAAGCAGAGAAGTGAATACCCGGGAGATTGAGCGGTTTCAGAAGAATGAGATCACCGAGCATTTCATCTATAAAAATCTGTCGTCCAGGGTCAAGGGGGTCAAGAACCGTCGGGTACTGGCTCAGATTGCCGATGACGAGATGCGCCATTATACCATCTGGAAGCATTACACAGGGCGCGATGTTGCTCCCGGCCGCTTCAGGATTTGGTTCTATACGCTCGTCAGTATGCTCTTTGGTTTTACTTTCGGGATTCGGCTGATGGAGAAGGGCGAGAAAAACGCACATGCGGCATACAGTATGCTTCCTGCTTCCATGACCGAGGTGAACGGCATCATGCGCGATGAGGAGGAGCATGAAGATGCTCTGCTGGCTCTTCTGGATGAAGAGCGGCTGCAGTATACGGGCTCAATTGTGCTGGGTCTGAATGATGCTCTTGTTGAGCTGATGGGTGTGCTTGCGGGTCTTACTTTTGCGTTGCAGAATACCACCCTGGTTGCTCTTACGGCTTCCATTACCGGTTTTGCTGCAGCACTGTCAATGGCGGCCTCAGAGTATCTCTCCACCAAGTCTGAACCGAACGGAAACAATCCGTTGCGTGCTGCGCTCTACACGGGAATTGCCTATGCCTTTACTGTTCTGGTTCTGGTTGCCCCCTATCTGTTTCTCACAGACATTTATCTCTGTCTGGGGCTGTCGTTTTTCGGCGCCGTGCTGGTCATAGGTTTTTTCAACTATTATATCGCCGTTGCCCGCAATGTTTCTTTCGGGGGGCGTTTCCTTGAAATGGTTGGGTTGAGCTTTACGGTTGCGGCACTGAGTTTTATTGCCGGTTATTTCATCAGGATGGCGTTTGGAATAGAGGTGTGATGCGTCCGGCCAACTCATTGTAATCAACCGGCTCTGAAGTATTGATGTGTATCGCGACCCTTTCCTCGGAAGCGCTCAGCGCTTCCCGGTTATGGTACTGTGCTTCAAGAACTCCGATTCCCGCTTCGCTTGCGTCCGACGCTTCCTGTTCCCTTTTCTCCACCCTCTCTTTCAGAAGCTCAAGCGGGGCGTGAAAGCTGATGATCATGAAGCCGCACCCGACAGATTCTGCCAGATCCATGAACTTCTGCCGGTCGCTTTGGCGGAGAAATGTGGCATCAACAATAATTGGAAGATTCGCCTGAAGTGCGGTGAGGGCAATGGCCAGAAGGGCGCTGTAGGTTTCACCGGTTTTGGCTTCGGTGTAGATGGACGCTTCTGTTTCCCGGCTGCTCCGCTGAAGGGGCTGGAGTCCGGCGAGCCTCTTTCGTTCAATGTCTGAACGCACGCTTACTGCCCCGATCATTTCTAAAAGTGCTGCGGCATGGGTTGTTTTCCCGCTTCCCGACAGCCCCTCGGTGATGATGAGCATCGGCTGGCTCTCCTTTGTGAGGGTTTCAGCAAATCGAAGGTAGGAACGGTGCTCTTCGAGGGCGCGTTGTTTGTCTGCAGGGAGTGTTGCCTGAGTGCTGCGGATGGCTGTTACCTTGGCCCGAACCATGGCCCTGTAGAGTGTATAGAACCGGAGCAGGGGGAGCGAGGCATAGTCGCCGGTTATGGAGAGCCAGCGGTTCAGGAGCCGCCATCCAAGCCCGGTGGCACCGCTGTGGAGAAGGTCCATGAAGAGGAAGAGGATGTCGCTGACAATGTCGATGCAGCTGAGTTCGCGACTGAATTCAATGCAGTCGAATATGAGGATCTTACCCGCCCTTTCCACCATGTTGCCTGTGTGCATGTCGCCATGGCACTCCCTGATGAAGCCCATCCTTTTTCGCTCTGCAAGTCGTTCTTTCAGCCCGGCGTGTTCATCGATGGTCCATTTTTTCAGTTGTGCGATGCACTCTGCGTCACCCGGGTCACTGGAAGCGCTATGGCTGAAATTGCGCAGAATGGGTTTGATGAGATTTTCCGGAGTGCCATATTCGCTCCCCACCGGTAAAGGTTCAAGCCCCCCGTGGAATGCGCCAATCTCTTCGGCGAGCCTGTCAATGTGTTGATTGGTCAGTTCTCCATCTGCAAGCAGACGGTCAAGCTCCCGGGTTCGGTCGAACCGCTGCATCTGTACGCAGTAGTCCACCGTTTCACCGCTGCCTCCGATGAACAGCCCCTCTTCTTTCCTGACAATGGGGAGGACTGCGAGATAAAGCTCCCGGCAGAGCCTCCTGTTGAGCCGGAGCTCCTCGTGGCAGTAAAACTTTCGCTGCTCCAGAGTGGAGAAATCAAGAAAGCCGAGATTGACGGGTTTCTTGACCTTATAGGCGTATTCGCCTGCCAGAAAAACCCATGAAATGTGAGTTTCAGCTACCTCAACAGGACCTGTCAGGTGGCTGTATGCGGAGGGTTTCCGAAGTGCTTCGGGCAGCTGGTCCATGCGTCTTCCCCCTGTTGCTGATGGTGCGCTCTGTTCTGTTCATTCCTGTTGGTATCTTTATGGTAACACTCTCATGGATTAAGTTCAAAAAAAGTTTAAATTCAAGGTTTGTAAGACCCTGTTCCATTTCCAGTTCCATCCATTCATCATGATTCATCTCTCAAAGATCATCTGCCCGACGGATTATTCCGAGGCTTCGCACAATGCAGTTGTTTACGCTACGGAATTTGCCCGACGGATCGGGGCTCATGTCCGTTTTCTCCATGTGCTTCATGCTGGAAATATCGCAGCAAAAACCGCTGCCGGTTATGGTGTTCCCATCAGTGGCACAGAGCATGGGGATGTTGTCCCTGAAAGCTTCTCGTCGCTGTTGATGGCTGAAAAAAAGAAGGGACTGGATGCAGACATTCTTATTCTTCGCGGGGACGCCTCCACGGTGATTGCCGAACAGTCTGCCCTTTGGGGTGCGGATCTTATCGTGATGGGTTCCCATGGACGGAGCGGACTGCTCAGGTTGATGATGGGCAGTGTTGCCGAAGCTGTGTTCCGTGAAAGCAACATACCGGTTCTTCTGGTCAAACAGAATGCCGGCGGAAAGGTTGTGACGGCATGAAAATAATGCGTCTCTTCGTTTTTTGTGAATGAGTATTTTCTGAACTGAACAATCCCTTTCGTTTTTATGATGAACCATTTCCGGGAATCAATTCTTTCGCTGATCACTGAAACATCTGCCAATCTTCCAAGTGATGTGCGCACAGCAATTCAGAAAGCGATTGGCGCTGAAGCGGAGGGTTCACGAGCCGGGCTTTCCATGTCGACTATTGCACTCAATATTGACATGGCTGTTGATCGGGTTGCTCCGGTCTGCCAGGATACCGGAATGCCGACCTTTTTTATCCATTCTCCCCGTGGCGCCGACCAGCTTTTCATGCAGCAGGAAATCATGGAGGCTGTTGTCGAGGCAACCCGTACAGGCAAGCTCCGCCCGAATGCTGTTGACTCCATAAGTGGTAAAAATTCCGGCAACAATCTTGGTTGCCATGTGCCCGTCATTCATTTTGAACCTTGGGATAAGGACGACATTGAAGTCCGGCTTATTCTGAAGGGCGGTGGTTGCGAGAATAAAAACATACAGTACTCATTGCCTGCTGAAATCCCCGGTCTGGGAAGGGCTGCCCGTGATATTGACGGTGTTC
Source organism: Chlorobium phaeovibrioides (assembly GCF_003968655.1). Taxonomy (GTDB): domain Bacteria; phylum Bacteroidota; class Chlorobiia; order Chlorobiales; family Chlorobiaceae; genus Chlorobium; species Chlorobium phaeovibrioides. Next base: position 37,094 of record NZ_RXYK01000001.1, read on the forward strand.
GCAAGTGCCTTCTTCATGCAGTATGGCAGGCGCAGGGGCAGGGCTGCAGTCCCGGGTTTATCGGCGTAGGCGTGGGCGGTGACCGTACCAGCGGCTATGAGCTGGCAAAGAAACAGTTGTTCCGCAGGGTTGACGATACCAACCCTGATGCTGATCTGCAGGGACTTGAGGAGGATATACTTTCCTCTGCCAACACCTTTGGGATTGGGCCGATGGGATTTGGTGGAAAGACTACGCTTCTTGGATGCAAAATCGGCAAGGCGCATCGGGTGCCGGCAAGCTTTTTTGTGTCGGTGGCCTACAACTGCTGGGCTTACCGCCGTCTCGGTATTCTTGTAGACCCGGAAACCGGTGCCATCAACAGCTGGCAGTTCCGCGACAACGATGAAATCAAACAGATGGCTGAAGGGGAGGGAATTCCTCTTACCGGCAGGGAAGTGGTGCTTGAGGCTCCTCTCAGCGATGAAGTTGTCCGTTCTTTGAAGGTGGGTGATGTTGTGATGGTCAAAGGCGCCATGCACACGGGACGCGATGCATTTCACCACTACATCATGCATCACGACCTGCCTGAAGGCGTTTCGGTTGAGGGCGGAGTTCTTTACCACTGCGGACCGGTAGTCCTGAAAAACAGTGATGGAAGTTACCGGGTGACTGCTGCAGGACCGACAACCTCGATTCGTGAAGAGCCGTATCAGGCTGATGTCATTGAAAAGCTCGGCCTGAGGGCCATAATCGGCAAAGGCGGAATGGGCCCGAAGACTCTTGCTGGGCTTCAGGAGCATGGTGCCGTCTACCTGAATGCCATCGGCGGAGCAGCCCAGTACTATGCAGCCTGCATCAAAAAGGTGACAGGGGTGGATTTTCTTGAGGAGATGGGCGTACCTGAGGCGATGTGGCATTTCGATGTTGAGGCTTTCCCTGCAATTGTCACCATGGATGCCAATGGCAACAGTCTGCACCGTGAGATTGAGGCCGATTCAGCACATGCGATGGAGTCCCGCGGCTGACGAGTGGTTATGAGCCCCTTTACTGTTCTGTCTGTGTCATATGCTTATTCAAACTAAATAGTGAACCGATTATGGTTTTTGACGGTCTTATTCTTATGGTGGTGGGTATGCTCACCGTCTCTCTTTTTCTTGTCCTGATGGTTGTCATCATCAGTGTGCTCTCCAGTATTTTCAAAGAGCATGCGCTTGGAGAGGAAAAACGGATTCTTGATGATATTGAGGATAAACGGAAGAAAAAGAGGGCGAAGGAGGCTAAAAAAGCCGGTTCGCCTGATTCTGGTTTTGAAGCAGCCCGAATGGCTGCGGTGATTTCAGCTGCCGTTACTGCGCACAGGCAGCACCAGGCCGGTTGAATGGATAGGTATTCAGAGAGATGGATATATAGGATCAAATAAACATCAAAGAAGTTTTATGAAAAGAATACAGTTTATGGATGTGTCATTCCGTGACGGGTTTCAGTCCTGTTACGGCGCACGGGTGAAAACGGCTGACTTTATTCCTGCTCTTGAGGCTGCGGTGGCGGCAGGTACGGACAATTTTGAAATTGGAGGCGGAGCCCGTTTCCAGAGTCTCTACTTTTACTGCCAGGAGGACGCATTTGAAATGATGGATGCGGCCCGCAAAGTAGTAGGCCCCGATATCAACCTCCAGACCCTTTCGAGAGGTGCCAATGTGGTGGGGCTTGTTTCCCAGTCGCGCGACATTATCGACCTGCATGCCAGAATGTTCAAAAAACACGGCATCACCACCATCCGCAACTTCGATGCTCTCATGGATGTGCGTAACATTGCCTATTCAGGCCAATGCATCCACAATGCCGGACTGAAGCATCAGGTGGTCATCGCCCTCATGGGCCTTCCTCCCGGACTGAGCGAGAAGTACTGCCATACTCCGCAATTCTATCTTGACAAGCTGCGTGAAATTCTTGATGCAGGCATTCCTTTTGACAGTGTTGCTTTCAAGGATGCTTCGGGGGTGACGACTCCTGCCGTGGTCTTTGAGGCAATCAAGGGGGCGCGGAAGATGCTGCCCGAGGGCACCATCATCCAGTTCCACACCCACGATACTGCCGGTATGGGTGTTGCCTGCAACTTTGCCGCCATTGAAGGTGGAGCTGACATCATTGACCTTGCCATGGCCCCCGTCAGCGGTGGTACGGCCGAAGTTGACATTCTGACCATGTGGCACAGGATGCGCGGAACCGATTATACGCTTGATATTGATCCTGAGAAGTACATAGAGGTAGAGGCTCTTTTTGCCGAACGCATGGAGAAGTATTACATGCCGCCTGAAGCCAAAGAGGTGAACCCTGTCATACCGTTCTCTCCGATGCCTGGTGGCGCACTGACGGCCAATACCCAGATGATGCGCGACAACAACACCCTGCACCTTTTCCCTGAGGTCATCCGCAATATGCGGGAAGTGGTTGCCAAGGGTGGATTCGGTTCATCTGTAACACCTGTTTCCCAGTTCTACTTCCAGCAGGCTTTTGCCAATACGGTTCAGGGTCCCTGGACAAAAATCACCGACAGCTACGGTAAAATGGTGCTGGGCTATTTTGGCAAAACTCCAGCCGAGCCCGATCCTGAAGTTGTGAGGCTGGCTTCCGAGCAGCTTGGATTGGAGCCGACTACAGAGGATGTGCATGATATCAACGACCGCAATGCGGAACTCGGGATGGATTACAATCGCGGGCTTCTTGAAAAGGCGGGGCTTCCCGCCACTGAAGAGAATATCTTCATTGCTGCTACATGCGGAGCTAAAGGTATCGGGTTCCTCAAGGGTGACAGGCCGCTGGGTATCCGCTACAAGGATGATGTGGAAGCGGAAATGGTGGCGAAGGTTACCGCTAAATCGGGGAAATCCGACAAGAAGAATGTCAATCAACGCCTCAATGAACTCATTGTCAAACCAGAAAAATCCTGTATGTCAAACTATATTGTTACCGTGGACGGAAAGTCCTTCAATGTTTCAGTTGCCGATTCAGCTGCAGGGGCCGCTCCTGTTGCTGCAGCAGCAAAACCCGTAGCCGTTGCCCCTGAAGCAGCCGGTGATGGTGTTGCTGTCGAGGCCTCACTGCCCGGCAATGTTGTGGCCATTTCTGTTGAAATCGGCGACACTGTTGGCGAGGGCGACGATATCGTCGTTATTGAAGCCATGAAGATGGAGTCGCCGGTCAAGTCGCCGAAAGCAGGCCGTGTGGTATCCATCGAGGTATCGGTTGGAGATACGGTAGCAACCGGTGATGTCCTGCTCTATATCGCGTAATCACCTCTTTCCTGTCCCTCATTTTTGAATCAAGTCTGAAAATGAGGGTATCGGGGGATTGTAACTCGTTCTCTTTCTGAACATTTCAAGTTCCTATACTAAAACTATGCGCAAATTATTGTTGGTTGTGTTTTCCCTGCTGCTGTTCAGTACAGCGGGGTACTCTCAGACCTTTTTTCAGACCGATGGCGATATTGTGACGCTGCAGGTGCCCGACAGCCTCGAGCTGGTGAAGGTTCCTGTTCGTGACAGCCGGAATCTGAGGGTTGGTGACGCAGTGAAACAGGGCGATTTTCTGGCGCTCTTCGCCAATGAACGGCACGACAAGATTTCCGTCACAGCCGGTGTTTCAGGCCATATCACCTACCTGAACACCGAACTGTTCCACAAATACTCGGCAGTTCCTGCAGGAACCGTGCTTATGCGGATTTCGCAGGAGGATCTTCTTATTGATTTACAGGGATCCCAGGCTTCTGACGACAGGCTCTCCATTGGAATGGTCATGAAGAACCTTGTTGAGAGCACCGGCGTCTACTCTCTTGTCAACGACAACAGTCTCAGCTGGACTGAGGGGTTCGGAAGGATCCTGATGATAAGCGTCGGCATTCTCCTGATATGGCTTGCCATTGCCAAAGGGTTTGAGCCGCTCCTGCTTATCCCCATAGGTATGGGGGCCATTTTATCCAATATTCCTCTTGCCTACATCAGCGATGAGGGGGGCATACTCTTTTATGTTTTCCATGTCGGTATTGAGACCGGTGTGTTTCCTCTCCTGATATTCATGGGCGTGGGTGCAATGACCGATTTCGGGCCGATGATTGCCAATCCCAAAACCGGTCTCCTTGGCGGTGCCGCACAGGTCGGAATTTTCAGTACACTGATTGGGGCGCTGCTCCTTTCCCAGTATGTTCCAGGCATTGAGTTCAGCATGAAGGATGCCGCTTCCATTGGCATCATCGGCGGAGCGGACGGTCCGACCTCCATTTTTGTGGCCTCACGACTCAGCCCTGCACTGCTTGGCAGCATTGCTGTGGCAGCTTATTCCTACATGGCTCTGGTGCCCATCATCCAGCCTCCAATCATGAGAATGCTGACGACGAAAGCTGAACGCCAGATCAAGATGAGCCAGCTGCGTTATGTCTCCAAACGGGAGAAAATCATATTCCCGGTTGTTGTTATCGTGCTCTCTGCGCTCCTGCTCCCTTCGGCTGCTCCGCTCATTGGGTTTCTCATGTTCGGCAATCTCATGAAAGAGTGTGGTGTGGTGGAACGCCTGAGTGAAACAACCCAGAATTCGCTGATCAACATTGTAACCATTTTCCTTGGGCTCGGTGTTGGCAGCAAACTTTCGGCAGAGAAGTTTCTCAACCTTGAGACACTTGGCATTCTTGTGCTCGGCCTGATAGCATTCTCTGTTGGCACTGCTGGTGGTGTGTTCATGGCAAAGTTCATGAACCTCTTTCTCAAGCAGAAAATCAATCCGCTTATCGGTTCAGCCGGTGTGTCTGCCGTGCCGATGGCGGCAAGGGTGTCCAATAAGGTCGGGCTTGAGTACGATCCCCACAACTTCCTGCTTATGCATGCCATGGGGCCTAATGTTTCCGGTGTCATTGGTTCGGCGGTTGCTGCAGGTGTGCTTCTGGCTGTCTTTATGTAAGGAGACCTTTCCTTTATCAGGTAAACAGGAATGGCGGCCATTGGCCGCCATTCCTGTTTCAGCATCAAGTTCTTTCCTTTCAGTTTTTCAGGACCACTTCGCACTCGGGGTGGAGTTCGATGAATCGTTCCAGTTCATAATCAGGAACTCTGCCGGCACTTAATTCAAGTTTCTCAAGGTTCTCATGTGCCATGATGGGTTCAATGGAATGAATGGCCGTGTGGGAAATGTCGAGCTCTTCAAGTTCACCGAGTCGTTCAAGCGGCTCGATGGTTGTGACGGGAGTACCGGCAATGCTGAGTTCGCGGAGGAAGAGCAGTTCGCGCAGCGGCTCAATGCTCTCAATGTTTGTTTTGTTGCACCTCAGGTATTCAAGGTTTGTGAGCGTGCCGAGTGCGGAAATGTCGTCGATTGCGGAATGGTTGATGCCGAGCTCAATAAGGTTCTCAAGGCCCGCAAGCGCATCAACCGAAGTGATTGCCGTTTTGTAGCAGCTGAGTTTTTCAAGATTGTTCAGCCCATGGAGAGGGGTGAGATCTTTTATGAGGGTTTCAGAACAGTAGAGTTCTTCAAGATTTTCAAGCCCTCTGACCGGTTCAAGTGAGCTCACCTGTGTGCTTGATATCCAGAGAAGTTTGAGACTTTTGAGTTGCCGTATCGGTTCAAGAGAGGCAAAGTCGCAGTCAAAGGCATAGAGTCGCTGGAGTTTTTCGAGCCCGGCAATCGGGCCGAGGTCTTCAACCGGCGATTCGTCACAGCGAAGCTGCACCAGGTTTTCAAGGAGCCGTATGGGAAGCAGGCCGTGTATTCTCCTGTTGTCGCAGCGAAGATGGGTGGTGTCGAAAAACAATGCGATTTCGCCTTCTGAAGGGTCTCTGACCAGTTTGAGAGTATTTTTGACCACCTCTTTCCAGTCGGCGGTCAATGCATTCCACCACCGCTTGCGGATTGCCGAATCTTTCAGAATCTCCTCTCGTGACAGAGTGGCCAGAAGTGTTTTCTCTTCGCTGCTGCAATAGATAGGCCGTGCTGCGTCCGATTGTTCTCCAGATGTGTGGGTTGGGCTGTGTTCATCCTCTGTGTTGGTCTGGAGGGTATCTGTAAGACGCCGCGAATACCATTCCGCTTTTTTGTTTTCTATTGCACGGGTGTGCATTTCAGGGCTTTCGCCTTCAAGCGAGGATATGTCCTCAAGAATATCGTTTCCGCATCTGGGGCATATCGCGTTGTCTGTGGTGAGAGGAAAGCTACAGACGGGACACTGGCTATAAGTTTTCTGCTCCAAAATTTCGTGTGGTTAAAACTTTTGCTGATCGGTGGGGAGTGTAAGGGAAACGCTTTTATAATAATAAGAAAAAAAGCGTTATCCCCATAGTAGGCCATTGTTCTTCTTTCTGGGTGAACGGATTGGACGAGCAAGTTGTTTTATCATATATGCCAGAATGCCCCCATGATAATTTGACGCAGCTTCAATTGCCAACTATGGTTGAATGCTGTGGCTGAATGGAAGCAATTCCGGGGAGGAATGGGGCACAATGGAAGGGTACACGGCAACTGGTTCTGCATATGTGGTGGTGCCGGATGAGATTGTTGGGATTTCATCCGAAGAGTGGTTGTTGCGGAAACGGGGATTTCGCCGCTCTGCCCGACATATACAGATTACCGAAACGCTCCTGACGCTGGGGAACGGGTATCTCAATTTACGGGGAGGCCTTGAAGAACGACCGCCCGGTCATTCTTCTGGTCTGTATATCAGTGGTATTTATGATAAATGCGAGGCGGATGTGGAGGAGATGGTCCGCTGCCCTCTGTGGACCGACCTGACGCTTTGGAGCGAGGGGGAGGCATTCTGTCTTTCCGGATGCAGCAGAGTTGAGCATGAGCAGGTGCTCGACATGAAAAAAGGGATACTCCACCGCACAACCACTTACCGGCACGCATCAGGAAGAATTCTTACCCTTGAAACACTACGAATGGTCATGATGCACAATGTGCATCTTGGCTGCATGCTGGTGACCATCACTCCAAGAAATTTTTCCGGTTCACTCAGGGTTTTCAGCGGCCTTGATGGTGAGGTATGCAACAGGGGGTTTTTTGAGGGTGAGATGCTCAAGCATCTTCAGCTTGAGAAAATAGAGCGCGGGCGCCATTTCATGTATTTGGAGATGAAGACCCGTGAACAGGGGATCAGAATTGCTGAGGCGGCATCGTGGCGGCTGGTCTCCTCTCCCATGCATCAGTTGAAATGGGAGCCGAGAATATACGGGGAGCGGTTTACGAGTGAAATTACCATTGATGTCCGGAAAGGGGAGAGCTATAGCTTTGAGAAGCTTGCAGTCGTGACTACCAGCAGGGAGGTTCCGGAAAAAGAGATGATGAAGGACTCCATATGCCGTCTGCGCTCTTTTGTGAAGCGGGGCGTAAGAGCTGAGATAGAGGAGCATGTCGGCGCCTGGGAGAAACTCTGGAAACAGGCTGATGTGGTGGTGGAGGGAGACTGGGAGGCGCAGAGGGCCATCCGCTTCAATATCTACCAACTGCTTATCAACAGCCCCCGTACGCCGACCGGTATCGGGGCGAAGTTTCTGAGTTCCGAGGGCTATATGGGGCATGTATTCTGGGATACCGAAATTTTCATCCTTCCTTTTTACATCTACAATTTCCCCGAGAGTGCCCGCCAGATGCTGCTCTATCGGTACAATACCCTGCCGGGGGCAAGAAAAAATGCCCGCAACATGGGCTACAGGGGGGCAAAGTATGCCTGGGAATCGGCAACAACCGGTGAGGATGTTACTCCCCGGTTTGCTTCCAAGCTGGAGCGTACTATCCGCTTCATCTATACGGGAAGAGAGGAAGATCATATTGTTTCGGATGTCATTTTTGGCCTTGAACGCTATTTCCGTGTGACGGGTGATGAGGCGTTTCTGTTTGACTACGGTCTGGAAATGATTTTCCTGACAGCACGGTTCTGGGCTTCACGGGTGGTTGATGCAGGGGATCGGTATGAGATCCGTTGTGTTATAGGGCCTGATGAATTTCATGAGCATGTGGACAACAACGCCTATACCAATTATCTGGTGAAGTGGCATCTCAATCTTGCTGTCATGCTTTTCCGCTATATCGGGAAGACCCATCCGGATCTGCTTGACAACCTTGCCGTCCGTCTTGAGCTGACGGGGGAGGAGGTTGATTCATGGCTTGAGGTCAGTCGGGGGCTGAAGCTGTCGCGGGATCGTGAGAGCGGATTGATTGAGCAGTTCGACGGGTATTTTGACCTCAGGGATTATGAACTTTCGCGTTTTGATCGCAGCGGCCATCCGGTCCTTCCCCGGGGTGTCACCTACCGGAACATCCAGTCGACCCAGTTGATCAAACAGGCGGATGTGCTCATGCTGCTTCTCCTGTTTCCCCATGCCTTCAGTCAGAAAGAGATCATTGCCAATTTCACCTACTATGAAAAACGCACGGTCCATAAATCCTCACTCAGCCACTGTATCCATGCGATGATGGGAATCAGGGCGAAAAAGCGGCTTCGAGCCTACAGCTTTTTCATGAAGACGGCTCTTTTTGATCTTGACAACCTGCATAAAAATACGGATCTCGGCATTCATGCAGCGGCTGTGGGTGGGACATGGCAGGCGGTGATTTATGGTTTCGGCGGCCTTTCCATCAAGTCGGACAGGCTGGCGCTGAATCCCTGGCTGCCGAAAAAATGGAGGAGCCTGTCCTTTTCAGTGCACTGGAGGTCGCGAGCTGTAGATGTGACGGTGTTTCACAACCGTGTCGCTGTGCTCATCCATTCCGATGAGGAGGAGAATATTCCGCTGAGTCTCTACAGAAAGATGTACATGGTTACGACAAATATGAAAACGGAGCTCCCCTATTGTGCTTCATAATGCAAAGGAGCGAACAGATGAACAAGAGGTTGAGAATTGCACAGATTGCCCCACTCATTGAGCGGGTACCACCAAAGAAGTATGGAGGGACGGAGCGGGTTGTTTACCATCTTACCGAGGGGCTGGTTGCACGGGGCCACGAGGTCACCCTTTTTGCTTCGGGAGATTCACAGACAACCGCCCGACTTGTGGCCCCGGTTACTGAGGCCATCAGGCTTGGCCGCAGAGTGCATTCACCCGAGATCATGACGATGCTGATGCTGCAGCAGGTCTATGGACGGATGCTCAAGGAATTTGACATAGTCCACTCCCATCTTGAATTCATGACCTTTCCCTTTGCCGCAGTATCGGATGTGCCGACGGTGTTCACCATGCATGGACGGCTGGATTCTGCTGATTATCAGAAAATTCTCCGAAGCTACCGCCATCTTGCCTTTGTTTCAATCAGCGATGCCCAACGCCGCCCAATTCCCGACATCAACTGGGCTGGCACCATTTATCACGGGTATCCCCCGTCTTCTTATGATTTCAATGACGCTCCAGATGACTATTTTCTCTTTCTCGGCCGTTTTTCACCTGAAAAAAGGGCGGATCAGGCAATCATGATGGCGCGGGCCTGTGGGATTCCTCTGAAAATTGCCGCAAAAATCGATCCTGCTGACAGAGAGTATTTCGAGGCAAGAATCAGACCTCTGCTCAACCATCCTCTTATTGATTATGTGGGCGAGGTTGATGAGACCCATAAACGGTATCTGCTGAAAAATGCCAAGGCTCTGCTCAATACCATTGACTGGCCTGAACCCTTTGGTCTTGTCATGATTGAGGCCCTTGGATCGGGGACACCTGTTATTGTGAGACGGTGCGGTTCAGCGCCTGAGGTTGTTGCGGATTGTGAGACGGGATTTCTCTGCGAAAGCCGGATGGACTTCATCAATGCCATACGAAATGTCGGCAGAATTTCACGCAGGCACTGCCGTGATGAGTTTCTTCGCCGTTTCTCGGACAGCAGCATGGTGGGGAGTTATGAGTCGCTCTATTATGATCTGCTCCGGCAGCGTTTTTTTGAGAACAAAATCAACGAAGCCGAACGCATTCCTCCATCGTCCGAAACCATCAGCAGACTTGCTGGTTCGGCGGAAATCAAATGAGATTCATTCTCTTTGGGGGCACATGGATACGATGTTTTTTTAGGGCAGCATAGTGCTTTTTAGTGCCGCAATGCCCATATTGTCGGGAGTGTCTATGCCAACCCCCTGAAAGAGAATTTTTCATGGATTTTGTTCATCTCCATGCACATACGCATTACTCAATGCAGAGCAGCCCGGTGTTTCCGGGCCAGCTTTTTGAGGCAGCTGCCAAACTGGGGATGCAAAGCATAGCCGTTACCGATTACGGTGCGATTTTCAACATGCCAGAACTGTTCAGTGAGGCTGAAAAGTCAGGCATACGGCTTATCATCGGCAGCGAGATTCTGCTGCGTGAGACATCTCATCATCAGGATGGGCGAAACACTCCGGCTTCTTCCCTCATTCTTCTTGTGCAGAACGACACAGGATACCGAAATCTCTGCATTCTTCTTTCCCGCGCAGCCCGTGATGGCTTTGTTGACGGGATGCCGCATCTTGAACGCTCGCTTTTCAGAGAGTTTCACGGGGGGCTGGTCTGTCTCTCCGGCTACAGTTCGGGGAGAATCGGGCGTTCACTGCTTGCCGGAGCAGTTGAGGATGCACGGGAACATGCCGTGTTTTACCGCGATATCTTTGGCGACCGGTTTTATCTGGAACTGCAACGGCACAACAGCCATTTTGATGATGAACTCAACAGCAGCACCATTGCTCTTGCTGAAGAGTGCGGTGTTGGGGTGGTGGCAACCAACAATATTCACTATCTCGAGAGAAAAGATGCTGGCTGCTACCGTGCCATGGCTGCGCTCAAGGCTAAGCAGAAACTTTCGAGCCAGAACCTTTCGGCTCTTCCTGGCAGCGAGCACTTCCTGAAATCTCCTGCTGAGATGAGGGAGCTTTTCGGCGATGGTCACGGGGAGCTCTCCAATACAGTTCTCATTGCTGAATCCTGCAGTTTCGTATTCCGGGAAAAAGAGCCGATTCTGCCGCATTTCCCCCTGCCTGAAGGGTTTGCCGATGAGGCGGCCTATCTGAGGCATCTTACCGCAGAGGGGGCAAAAGAAAAATATCCCGGAATTTCCGAGGATGAACCCTCACAGGAAGAGGTGAGGGACAGGATAGAGCTGGAGCTTGGTGTCATTGAGAAAATGGGGTTCAGCTCCTACTTTCTCATTGTCAGCGATCTTATTGCTGCTTCACGCAGGCTTGGTTATTCGGTCGGGCCTGGTAGAGGTTCGGCGGCAGGAAGCATTGTCGCCTATCTGACAGGAATTACCAGGATTGATCCTCTCCGCTACAAACTGCTGTTTGAGCGGTTTCTCAATCCCGAAAGGCTTTCAATGCCTGATATTGACATTGACTTCACGCCTGTCGGTAAACAGAAGGTTCTTGATTACACGGTTGAGAGATATGGAGCCGAAAGCGTGGCGAAAGTGGTTGCCATCGGCACCCTTGGTGCCAAGGCGGCCATCCGCGATGCGGCTCGGGTGCTGGATGTGCCGTTGAGTGTTGCCGACCAGCTTGCCAAGCTGGTGCCACAGCGGCCGGGCATTACGCTGGAAACCGCACTGTCTGAAGTCAGGGAGCTCAAAGAGCAGGCGGAGGCTACACCGCAGAACCGTGAGCTGATGACTTATGCTTCGGCGCTTGAGGGCAGGGCGCGCAATGTTTCTGTGCATGCCGGTGCTGTTGTCATTACCGGTGGCCCGCTGGAGGAGCAGGTTCCTCTCTATGTTTCCAACAGGATTGAGACGGAGGCAAGGGTTTCTCTTGACGCTATTGCTCCTGAAGCGCCGCAGCCAGGGAAACATGGCGATCCTTCCACCGGGAAGCAGGTGATTACCCAGTTTGACAAAAACTGGATTGAGACGGCAGGTCTGCTGAAAATTGACTATCTCGGACTTGAAACCCTTGCGGTTATTGATGAAACACTTCAGTTGATACGGCGCCGCCATAATGTGGAGATTGATCTTGAAAAGGTGCCGATGACCGACCGGAAAACCTTCCGGATATTTCAGGAAGGGAAGATGGCTGGCATTTTCCAGTTTGAGTCATCGGGTATGCAGAGTTACATGACCAGGCTCCAGCCAACCCAGATAGGCGACATCATAGCAATGAGCGCCCTCTACCGTCCGGGTGCCCTGAATGCCCGTATTGATGAAAAACGCAATGCTGTGGACCTCTTTGTTGACCGAAAGCATGGCCGGGAGGTCATTGATTATATGCATCCGATGCTTGAGACCATTCTCAAGGAGACCTACGGGGTCATAGTCTATCAGGAGCAGGTGATGCAGATTTCGCAGGTCATGGGCGGTTTTTCGCTGGCCAAAGCTGATAATCTGCGTAAGGCGATGGGCAAGAAAAAGCCGGAAATCATGGAGCGGTTCAAAGTTGATTTTGTTCAGGGCGCGGTGGCTCAGGGGGTGCATGATACACTGGCGACGAGGGTTTTTGAGCTGATGGCGGAGTTTGCGGGATACGGATTCAACAAGAGCCATTCAGCTGCCTATGGTGTGCTTGCCTACTGGACGGGATATCTGAAGGCCCATTACACGATTGAGTTCATGACGGCCATCCTGAACAGCGAAATCGGTGATACCGAACGCATGAAGCATCTGACTGATGAGGCCCGCAGTTTCGGGATTGCAACCCTCCCTCCGTCAATAAACAGAAGCGACGCCATTTTTTCCGTGGAGGAGTCGCCGGACGGTGCGGCCATCCGTGTAGGACTCAGTGCAATCAAGCAGGTTGGCGGGGCGGCAAAAGCCATTATTGCCGCCCGTCTTCGCCGTAAACGCGAGTTTCTGAATCTCTTTGACCTCACAGCTTCCGTCGATCAGCGGGTCATGAACCGCAAGGCTCTGGAGTGTCTTATTCTGGCCGGGGCTTTTGATGAAATTGATTCTCATCGGGCCCGTCTGATTGCCAATATCGACAAGGCCATCAAGTTCGGACAGATTGAAAACCGTTCTGCTGCGCTTGGCCAGTGCGGTTTCTTTACCGCCGAAGAGGGAGCCGTTCAGGAGGACGGACATTATCCCGATATGGAGAATGCGCTTCAGATGCCCGAGCAGGAAAAACTGCAGCACGAGAAGCGGCTTGTCGGTTTTTATCTCAGTCGTCATCCGCTCTCTCCCTGGCGGCGCGACTGGCAGGCGTTTGCTTCACTCCATCTTAATGAAAGGGATGTTGTGGCGCAGCGGCAGTACCGCATTATCGGATTGGTTGTTTCCACCAAGCCCTATCAGGACAGAAAAGGCAAGCAGATGCTTTTCGGCAGCATTGAGGATTTTACAGGCAAGGCTGATTTTACGGTTTTTGCCAGTGTTTTCGAGCAGTCCGGACATTTACTCAAGCCTGAAGCGGTGGTGATGCTGGTTGCTGAAGCTGAGTCAACGGGTGGAACCCTCAAGCTTCTTGTCCGTGAGGTTCTTCCTGTCTCTTCGGTAAGGAAGAGCATGACGAAAAAGATTATCCTGAAGGTTGATGCTGATGAGGGTGGACAGCTTGAACGGCTTGACCGGTTGAAAGCGGTGTTTGATGAACACCGGGGCGATACCCCTGTTGATTTTGAGGTGAAGGTCCAGTCGGGAGAGTCGGTTGAAACCCTGAAGCTTTTTGCCCGGAGTTCACCGGTTGACTGTGATGAAGAGGTTCTTTCAAAGGTGGAAGAGATTCTCGGCCCTGATAATGTCATCATTGCGGGGTAGTGGTTTTTTTGTTACTTTCATCACTTGCCGGTTGTATTGATATAGAGTTTATCCCTGTAACCTGATTACCAAATCAAAACCGAGACTTTATTATGAGCGGAAAATATTTTGAAGCTACCGACCAGAATTTCAAAACCGAAATTCTTGATTCTGACAAAGTGGCACTTGTTGATTTCTGGGCTGCATGGTGCGGACCCTGCATGATGCTTGGTCCTGTCATTGAGGAGCTTGCTGCCGATTACGAAGGAAAGGCAATTATTGCCAAGGTCAATGTTGATGACAACCCCAATACCGCAGCACAGTACGGTATCCGCAGCATCCCTTCAATGCTTGTGTTCAAGAACGGCCAGGTTGTCGACCAGATGGTCGGTGCCATGCCGAAGAATATGATTGCGAAAAAAATTGACGAGCATATCGGCTGATCTGCCCTCTTACTTTTTCAGCAAGGGAGCCCCGATCAGTCATCGGGGTTTCTCTCTTGCCGTTTTTCAATTCATTCATACAATAGCGCCATGGAACGAGAAGTTCGCGATATCGTCATTATCGGTACGGGACCTGCTGGCTATACTGCTGCCATTTATACAGGCAGGGCAAATCTGAATCCTCTGGTCATTGACGGTTACCAGCCGGGCGGCCAGTTGATGATTACCTCTGAAATCGAGAACTTTCCCGGTTTTCCTGAAGGGATTGCCGGTCCGGAACTGATGGGCCGTATGCGCGACCAGGCCGCGAAGTTCAACGCCGAGTTCGTGTTCGGCAGTGTTACTGAAGCTGATCTTTCGCGGCGGCCTTTCTGCCTGACTCTTGAGGACGGCTCGGAGGTGCTTGCCCGTTCGGTCATCATTGCCACAGGTGCCAATGCCAAGTGGCTCGGCATTGAGTCGGAAGACCGTTACCGCGGCAGAGGTGTGTCGGCATGCGCCACCTGTGACGGGTTCTTTTTCCGTGACAGCACCGTTTTTGTCATCGGTGGTGGCGATACGGCTATGGAGGAGGCGCTCTATCTGACAAAATTTGCCAGTCGTGTTGTTCTTGTCCACCGCCGTGAAGAGTTCCGTTCTTCAAAAATCATGAGTCTCAGGGCGAGCAAGAATCCGAAGATTACCACAATGCTCAGCAGGACGGTTGATGAAATTCTTGGAGATGGTCAGAAAGTGACCGGTATCAGGCTGAAGCATGTGGAGACGGGAGAACTTGAAGAACTTCCATGTGATGGCGTGTTCATGGCAATTGGCCATGCCCCCAATGCGCAGATGTTTGCAGGACAGATTGAAACCGATGATTACGGCTATATCGTAACAAAAAAAGCCTCAACGGAAACCAGTGTTGCGGGTGTGTTTGCCTGTGGAGATGTTCAGGATTATACCTACCGCCAGGCTGTGACGGCAGTCGGGACGGGTTGCATGGCGGCTGTTGATGCTGAACGGTTTCTTGAGTCCATCCGTTAGCAGCTATTGCTGTCCGGTTCTCATGATGGCGATGCTTTTTGTGAGGCCATAGCGTTTCATTTTCCGGATCAGTGTTGAGCGGCTGATGCCCAGCAGCGTGGCTGTTCTTGACTGGTTCCCCGAGCATTTCCTGTAGGCCTCTACTATCGCCTGCAGTTCAATGTCGCGCAGCATGGGTCGCTCGTCACTCTTTCCCTTGCCAACATCTTCTCCTTCTGGCTGTACCGCCTCAACGGCTGCAGCTTTCAGTCTGGTCTCCTCCTCTCTGGACGCCGGTTTTCCAATGGCAAAGCTCTTGATTTCATCACCCTCAAGAGTGATGACGGCCCGACGGATCACATTCTGAAGCTCTCTGATATTACCCGGCCAGGAGTGCTGTTCAAGCAAGCTCATTGCAGATGCATCAATACCGGGGATGGCAATGTCATTGGCCTTGCAGAACTCTTTGAGAAAATGTTCTGCGAGTATGGCAATATCTTCGCTTCGTTCACGAAGGGGGGGGACGAAGAGAGGGTACTCTTCAAGGCGGTAGTAGAGGTCGGCGCGAAAGGTGCTCCCGGTAATGGCCTCTGAAAAATCTCTGTGGGTGGCGGAAATGAGTCGGAAGTCAACCGATCGTTCCTTTTTTTCTCCGACTCTGCGTACCTTCTTTTCCTGTAGGGCACGAAGGATTTTGGCCTGAATGTCGATGTCCATGTCCCCGATTTCGTCAAGGAATATGGTTCCACCATCGGCCTGTTCAAAATATCCTGCATGATCGGTTGTCGCCCCCGTGAACGACCCCTTGCAGTGGCCGAAGAGAAGGCTGTCGGCAAGTTCGTTGGAAATGGCGGCACAGTTGATGATGACAAACGGCCCTTCCTTTCTCTTGCTGCCGTTGTGTATGGCTTTCGCAAAGAGTTCTTTTCCCGTGCCGCTTTCACCATTGATCAGCACATTCATATCGGTCCCCATCACCTGCATCGCCTCTTCAACTGCTTGGCGGAGTGCGGGGCTGCGGCCACGAACTTCCCAGAAAATATCCTTTGCCATCAGCTCTTTTTCAAGGGCGACAACTTTTTCTTTCAGACCTGATTCGGCAAGGGCATTTCTGAGAATTGTTTCAAGGCGATCATTTTCAACCGGCTTCGTCAGATACTCATAGGCTCCCATTTTCATGCACTGCACTGCCTGATTGATATCTTCAAGGGCGGTGACGATAATGACCGGTATGTCAAGCCCCCTCTCCTTTACCCACTGCAGTACCTCTTGCCCGTTCTTTACAGGCATGTTCAGGTCAAGCATGAGCAGGTCGACCGGATGCTGTTCAAGACTTTTAATGCAGCTCTCTCCATTCTCAGCCGAGAGTGCTGTATACCCAAGGTTTTTGAGCAGATGAACCGTCAGGGTTCTGATAACTGAGCTGTCATCGGCAATGAGGACAGTCTTCTGTGGCTGTGATGGGGGCATGAAGCCTTTTATTTGTGTTAGGCCAGTATTAGAAAATATACCCTAAATATGTTCTCATTCCAATGGAATCAGGGCTTTCAGGTGCCTTGTTTTGATACATTCGGTTCTGTTTATTCGCCAGACAGGAGGGGATTGTTTCGTTGTTTTGAAGTATGGCGTACTATTAATGTTTTTGTGAAGTATTCTTGCTGTTTTCCGGCTCTGGTATGATAATTGCTTCTGGATTCTTGCAGGTACTCCGGAGACTTTGTCAATCGCCCTCGCAATTGTGGTTCATGACCAATGAGATGTTTAGAAGAATTGCCGCTTCCTATGCCTCCCTTGATGCAGCACTCAATGAGCTTATGGCATCAGAAAGGCCATGGCTGGCTTTGGGAGAGGATGAGCGGCGTGAGTCAGTTGAGCTGATTGAGGCCATTGTTGCTGATCTGCATATTTTCGCCGAAAGGCTCCGTGAGCTGCGTAAGCAGGCCGGCAATACCTGAGCTGCAATGTTTTGCATTGCTGTAACAGGCTCTCTCTGTGTTACAGGCAGACAATTTGCTATATATCTGTCATGAGCAATCTCAAACCCTGTACAATCAAGATAGAGTGGAACGGAACCGATGATTTCTGTTTCAGCTGCGACTACAGGCCCTCTGAAAAAGAGGGGCCGGGGCGGCGACAGGCAGAACCGGTTCAGAGAAGTTTTCCCGTCATGGCCCGTGCCCTTGGCAATGTGAAGAGAAAACTTCGTCGGGAGCATATCTCCTTTCCCATGTTTCTTGTGGCGCTAGCCTTCAACCATGCCCGCCTGCTTGATGAAATCGACCAGCTTCTTACGCTTCTTCACAATCATATTGATGAGGCTGAAGGCGAAGGTCGGTTTTCCTGCTCCATCTCCTCAAGCACAATTCCTCCATCTTCGTCAAGTTCGGGGTAGGCCCCCCCTTTTTCCCGAAGCTGGCGGCTGAGGCGTGGATAGGAAAGCTCAAAGAGCAGTTTCCTGTAGAGAGATTCTTCAAGTCTTCGTGTACGGTACATCCCCTTCAGGCTGCGCTGCCGTTCCGCTTCAAAAAGAATAAGTGCGGCCGCCACTGAAACATTCAGCGATTCCACCATGCCGTACATGGGAATGGTGATGGCCATGTCGGCTGCCTGGATGGCCTCCGCAGACACCCCTTCCCACTCGGCTCCCAGCACAATGGCGGTTGGAAGGGTGAAGTCGATTGTCCTGAAATCGCGGGATTCCTCCGTGTTGGTGGCTGCGAGTACCTGCATGCCTTCCATGCCGAGTTTCCTGCAGAGGGCTCCGATATCTTTACAGAGATGAAGATTGGTCCAGTGGCCAGCTCCGGCAGCGGCATTCTGTGTGGTATGAATTGACTTTTTTGAGGAGACGGCATACAGGTCGTGAATGCCTACAGCATCACAGCTCCGGATGATTGCCGAAAGGTTGTGCGGCTTGTTGACATTGTCCATGACAACCGTCAGGTCGGGCTGACGGGAGGCAAGCATTTTCTGTATGCGGAGGAACCGTTCAGGGGCTATCAAATAACTGGTGGCAAGGGTGAATGCATGAGAGTACTTTTTTCAAGGTAGCGCAATGAGGCCGTTTCGCCAAATGAGGTGGGGGGGGGGAGGGAGTTTACTCTCTGTTCACAATGAGAGGGGAGTGCGGGGGCAATGAATGTGATACATTACTCTCGTTCAACTTGAGTTTTCCATTGCAAACGCTTCTTTTGACCCCTTGGGCTTATGGACTGGCTTTACTGTGATTTTCATATCCATACAACCTGGAGCGACGGCGCGCTCAGCATCAGCGAGATTGTTGAGCTCTTCGGCAGTACCGGGTTTGATGTGATTGCCATTACCGATCATGTGCTCGACAGCGGAAGCCTTCAGGATGGACGCAGCCACTCGACAGTGCCCGAGGATCAGTTCAGCCAGTATCTTCAGGAGCTTTGGAGTGCGGCCCGTCACGCATGGGAGCGGTGGAACATGCTGGTGATTCCGGGTGTGGAGTTGACCAACAATACCTCAAAATACCATATTCTCGCACTTGATGTGAAGGAGTACATCAACCCGGATCTTGGAGTTGAAGAGATCATTGAGGCCATCAGATTTCAGGGCGGGGTATCGGTGGCCTGCCATCCCTACATCCGAAACCATTCGGGCGAAGCTCCTTCGGAGTATCTCTGGACCCACCATGAACGGCTTGCTTCCCTGTTTGATGCATGGGAGGTGGCAAACCGCGATGATCTTTTCAATGTTGTGGGGTTGAAAAAATTTAACTATATCGCTAATTCAGATTTTCATGAGGAAAAACATCTCCGTTCATGGAAAACCCTCCTGCGGTGCCGGGCAAATATCGAGGCCGTCAAGCAGGCTATTCGTTCAAACGAGGCTGTCTCTCTCTTTCTCTACCGTGGCGGACCGCTCAAAGCGCTCCAGAGTCCGGAAGGAAGGTAGACCGGTTCAGTTCATATTATGAGTCTCCACCAGAAGAAACATCCCAATCTTGAGCGCATACTCGACCATGCCAGAACGGTAAGCCTTGAGAAGTCCTCCAAAGTCCTTATTCTCAGCGATCTGCATATCGGCAACGGGGGACGGCGCGATGAGTTTCGCCGGAATGCGGACCTTGTGAGCTCCATGCTTTCCGGGTATTACCATCCTGAAGGGTACAGCCTTCTGCTCAACGGCGACATAGAGGAACTCTTCAAGTTTCCTCTTGACGGCATTACCTCGGAATGGGGTGATCTCTATACGCTGTTCCGTTCCTTCCAGAAGAACGGATTTTTCTGGAAGACCGTCGGCAACCATGATGCGGAGCTGACAGGAAACAGAAGTTATCCCCTTGCCTCACACCTTGTTGATGCCATCAAACTACAGTACGGCGAGGAATCCCTCCTGGTGTTCCATGGCCATCAGGCCTCGGTCCTGTTCTGGGAAACCTATCCTCTTTTCAGTCGTGCGGTGGTGTTTTTCCTGCGCTACATTGCCAAGCCGGTGGGTATCCGGAATTTCTCAATTGCATACAACAGCCGGCGCCGTTTCGCAATTGAAAAGTCCATCTATGAGTTTTCAAATCAGGCGAAGGTGGTATCCATCATCGGCCATACTCACCGTCCTCTTTTTGAGTCGCTTTCCAAGGTTGATTACCTCAACTACCGGATAGAGGAGCTGTGCCGTGCATACTGCAATGCCGAGGCTGAAGAGAAGGCCGGGATTGAGCTGAAAATTGCGGGATTGAAAGGCGAACTGGAAGCATGTTACCGGGAGGGGAAGCGGATAGGTCTGAGAAGCGGGCTCTATAATAATATTACCATTCCCAGTGTCTTCAATTCAGGATGTGCCATAGGAAAGCGGGGCATAACGGCTCTTGAAATAGAGGGCGACCGGATCAGGCTGGTATACTGGTACAACGGAAAGCAGAGCCGTAAATTCAAGAGCGACCGCGACAACAGCGCCTATGAGCTTGGTGATACCGGGTACTCACGCATTGTGCTCAATGAGGATTCGCTTGACTATGTGTTCTCCCGCCTGCATCTGCTTGCCTGAGCACAGCTCGGGAGAACGGTCCATCAGGGAGCTTCAGTGCATGCCCTGTTGCTTTCAGCAGCAGCCTTCCAGCAGTTCCAGCAGTTCTGAGGGGTGGCGGGCAAGTGAGCGGGCTCCAAACTCAAGCAGTTCACTTTCAGGGCGGAACCCCCAGAGAACACCGGCAGGATACATGCCCGCACGGGTTGCAGTGAGCATGTCAATGCCTGTATCGCCGACATAGAGGATTTCAGATGGGTCGGCTCCAAGCTGCCCGGCTATCAGAAGAGCCCCTTCCGGTTCAGGCTTGTGCTGTATCCCCTCATGGTGCCCCATCACGACATCGAAATTCCATTTTTCAAGCAGATGCTCTGCGCAGAGTTTCGTGAAGTGGTCAGCCTTATTGGAGAGGATGGCCTTGGGTATGCCTCGCTTTTCAAGGCCGTCGAGCAAGTCTGCTATTCCTTCGTAAGGGTGTGAGAGAACATTCCAGTGTTTGCCGTATGCTTCCAGCAGTTCCCCGAGAAGCGTTTCCGTTCTTTCCGGAGTGGCTTCTCCCTTCGGCAGCGCTTTGCGTATGAGCTCACGCATTCCGCTTCCTACCAGATACCGGCATGCCTCTATGGAGTGGACGGGGTAGCCGTGAGCGGCCAGAACGGTATTGAGGGTTGTGGCAATGTCTTCAAGGGTATCAAGAAGGGTGCCGTCCATATCAAAGATGACTGCTTTGCAGCTCATGAGCGGGGGGAGGATGAGGTTAAAAGAGAAATGGCTGAGGGTTTGCGGGCAGTCAAAAGAAAAATAGGATAGGAGGCCTCTACTCCGGCCCTGTTCTTTTTTTCAACCGTGTGGGCGGTTGTGAACGCAATCCCTTCAAATCCTGCCTGTTCAAGCATGCCGGCCAGTTCTTTCCGGTCGAACCCGGGATGCACTTTTTCTTCCGGGTCGTCATGGAAAAGGCCCTCTTCATGGTCAAGATCGGCAATGGCAAGCACCCCTCCTTCTGAAAGCAGGTTGAAGAGCACACCAAGGAACGGGGCTGTGCTGTCGATATGGTGGAGCGTCATGCTCGAATAAATAAAGTCATAGGGTGGCTTCAGGCGGCGGCGATCCTCGGCTGAAGAGAGGTCCAGGCAGAGGGTATCGATGTTTTTGGTTCCTGATGCCAGAAGTTTTCCCTCAAGCACGCCAAGCATCCTGTGCGAAGTGTCAATTGCGGTGAGGTGGCGTATGCGGGGTGCTACCTGCATTGTGACCAGGCCTGTGCCGCATCCAAACTCAAGCCCTTCGGTTGAGCCCTTCAGAGGAACGGTTTTTGTTATGGCTGATGCTACAGCATCGGCTATTGCTGTGCGGCGGAGGTTGCTGTCAAAGTCTGCAGCCTGCCGGTTGAATTTTTCAGAGCTGTGCCAGTTGTTTTTCATAGTTCAGAAAATAACCATTCATCCTTCTCTTCAAAATGAAAGAGCTGCCCGATTTTTTTGTTGGTGATTGAGCCGAAACTGCCCGCGTTAATTTGCAGAGTTGTTGCACCTCCGTAACTCTTCGGCAACACTGGTTTGCTTTTTTGGGACTGTAGCCTGAAAAACAACCAGCGAGGAGTACTTTTGCAATGAAGCAGCTGTTCAAACCACTTCCACATCTTTCGCCGGTTCGGGCGCTTCTGGTGAGATTTCTCATGCTCCCGAACTTTCTGCTTACCCGTGCTGAAGGGCTGGAGCGTCTGCCCTCCACAAAAGGACCATTCATTTTTGCATTCAACCACAACAACTCTGCCGAGGCGTTGATGGTGCCCATCTTTTTCATCTACCATCTCGGCGGCCATACCATCAGCTTTGTCATCGACTGGATGTACGGCAGAGTGCCGGTTTTGGGAAGCATGATGGAGATGATTGAGCCGGTCTATGTCTATACCAAACGCTCCCCCCTCCGCTGGATTGAGTCGTCACGACCGGTTCGTACAGCTGAGAATACAGCACAGCGCTGCTGCCGCAAAATAGCTGCGGGCAGGAGCATAGGTATTTTCCCCGAAGGAAAGAGAAACCCAAATCCCGGCACCCTTGGCCGTGCCCGCAGCGGTATTGGGCATATAGCGCTTGAAAGTAGCGTCCAGGTCATTCCCGTAGGCATAGACTTTCCGCTACGAAGAGAGATGGGGAGAATACCCGTATTGGGACGAACCATCATCCGCGTCGGCACCCCCATGGACTTCAGCAGCTGCTCGGATGAGTACCGCAGCCTCTCGGCAAAGGGAGGTGAAGAGACCCTGCAGAGGAACCGGCTGGCCATGGATGTGACACATGCAGTCATGAGGCGTCTTTCGGATCTTTCCGGCAAGGAGTACCATTCTTCAAGTGCAATAGCAGCAACCACACTCCATCAACCACAAACCGGGGAAAGGCTATGTCAGGTGTAACCGTCAGAAAAATCGAGAGTGCGGCCGACCGCCACCGTGCGCTGGAGGTAATCGAGCAGGTGTTCCGCAGGGAAAAGAACTGGATTTCAGCCGTCCATGAGCAGATGCCTGAAGGAGTTGAAAACGACAGCAGGGTGTCGTGGTTTCTGGCTGAGGTCAACGGACGGCCTGCCGGCATCATCCGCCTCCTCTACGATCCTCCGCTTGAACTTCCCGAAGGGTACGGGGTGTCGTTTGAGCCGGGAGTTGATTTGGAGAAACTCCGCACTGCGGGTCGATATGCAGAGATAGGGCGGTTCATGATTCTGGGCGAGTACCGCCGCAATCCCCGTGTTGCGCTGCGTCTCATGCGTTCGGCAACCGCAGAGGTGGTTGAGCGCGATTACACCCATTTCATTACCGATGTGTTTGAAGGGGAGGCTAATTCACCCTTCAACTTCCATACCCGCGTGCTCGGTTTCGAGGTTGTTGGCAAGCATCTGTTTGGCGATCTGAACTGCAGTTCCACACGCATCATTCTGACGCTTGACATCCTGAAGCTCTACCGCCGGGTAAAAAACAGCCGCAGCCGGATATACATGGAGCTGACCGAAGGCATTCGCACAGTCATGGAGCGCAAGGCGGCCATGAGGGGCAGGAGGACTGTGTCAGGAGCCTGAGCAGGCTGGTTTTCCCCTTTTTTGACAACAAACGAGATGAAGGGAGGTGTGCCATGCTGAAGATTGAAGAGTTGAGGGCGGAAGTGAAGGGGGAGTTTTTCCTGAAGGAGGAGCTTGCCAGACACAATGTCAAAAAAGTTGATGCTCTGGCCGACATCATCATCAAGCCAACGGGGAAAAAGGATCTTGCCCGCCTGCTCGCCCTTCTTGACAGCTCCGGGTACCCGCATGTTGTCATCAACGAAAAAGGGCGGGTGCTGTTTCCCGACCATCGGTTCCATGGAGCTGTGGTCATAACTGACATCAAAGTGTGAACTGCGTGTTTGCACTCTCTTTACAAACCCTTAACCATCCCGTAACATAAGGCCCGTAGATTATCTGCGCATGAAATACTACGGCTTGAAATGGTTTCATTCCGTTTTTCATGGACACATTACACAAACCAACCAAACCTTAATCATGAAAAAAACAGCAATGTTAATCGGTCTTGCAGCCGTACTCGGGTTCTCGAGCAACGCGCAGGCCATCGACTGGAACTGGAAAGGCGATATCCGTTACCGTTACCAGTCACAGCTGAAAGCTGATCAGGACGATGTTGATGACCATAGCAAAGACCGTCACCGTATCCGCGTCCGTTTCGGCGTGAGCCCGTGGATCAATGAGGAACTCTCTGCCGGTCTGCAGCTCTCCAGCGGTGGGACTGATCCTGTTTCGCGTAACGAAACTCTTGGAGACAACTTCGCTGCCGATGGCATCGTGCTGAATCAGGCATACATTGATTACCATCCGATGTTTCTTGACGGCGATGTCAACTTCATCCTCGGTAAGCGTGAGGCCAAGTCGACCCTTACCGTGATTGATGACCTCGTATGGGACGGCGATGTGACGCTTGAGGGTATCACCGTGCAGTATGGCAAGGATGCCAAGGGTAAGGAGAAGAGTGGTCTTTGCGCAATTGCCGGTTATTACCTTGTTGACGAAGCTAATTGGGATGGTGAGTATAAGGGTACTTCTCCCTATCTGCTTGCTGCCCAGCTCTCCTACAAGGGAACTGTCAGCGATCTCGGCTACCAGGTCGGCGCCAGCTACTACAACTATGTCAACCTCGGGCATGCAGATGATAAATCTGCTTATTACGACGCTTACTCTGAAGAGATGGATTACGATATCGTCGAGCTCTTCGGCAATGTGAGCGGCAAGGTCTCTTCGCTTCCCTGGAAGCTCTATGGCCAGTTTGCCCAGAACTTCGCCGATACCGACGAGCATACCTACCTTGACGACGATGCCAGCACCGCCTACCTTGTGGGTCTGAAGCTTGGCAAAGCCAAGAAGCCCGGCCAGATGGAGGCTTCTGTCGAGTACTTCAATCTCGGTGCGAGCTCCGTCAACCCCTATCTGACCGACAGCGACCGCGGTGATCTTACTGCGCAGGAGGTTGTTGGTGGAGATGAAAAGTGGCTTACCAATGTCGAAGGTTTCAAGGTTGGTGCCAAGTACCAGCTCATCCAGAACATGCAGCTCGGCATGACCTACTTCAACACCGGCTATGCTGACGCTCCCGAAGGGACTGACAGCGACTGGCGTGGTCACATGCTCCAGGCTGACGCTGTCGTGAAGTTCTAAACCAGTTGTGTGTTGTTCTTTCGTGTGTGCTGTTCTTTCTTCGTCAGGTTGTGTGGTTGGCCTGCAAGGCTGCCTCTGCTCCGGCAGGGCAGCCTTTTTTTTAAAGGGCTGACTGCCGGGCTGTGACGGAACACTGGAAATGTCTTTTTCTCTCTTGTTTCTTCTAACCAATCATTCATAGTAAAATGAAACTCTTCAGCAAATTCCTCATGGGTGCAGCTGTACTCGGCGTGATGGCTTCCGGCGATGCTTCAGCCGCTGGCAAAATCGTCATGGACGGTTCCACCACCGTAGGCCCGATTGCAAAATCGTTTGCAGCCTATTTCACCAAAACCACCGGTACTGAAGTGACCGTCAGTGAGTCTGGTTCCGGCAACGGTGCCAAGAGCATCATCAATGGTACCTGCGACATCGCCAACATGTCACGCGCCATGAAAGATAAAGAGGTCGCTGCTGCAAAAGCCAAGGGTGTGAACCCGGTTGAGCACATCGTTGCTCTTGATGGCCTTGCTGTTGTTGTCAATCCCGGCAACCGCGTTACCGCTCTGAGCAAAGCACAGATCCGCGACATCTACTCTGGTAAAATCACCAACTGGAGCAAAGTTGGCGGCCCGAACGCCCAGATCGTCAAAATCCAGCGTGAGTCGAACAGCGGAACCCAGGATACTTTCAAGTCGCTCGTTATGGGCAAAGAGTATCCGATCTCCAAAAGAGCTGAGTCACAGGCCAGCAACGGTGCAGTCAAGAACCGTGTTTCAACCACTCCTGCTGCCATCGGTTTCCTTGGTCTCGGTTTTGTTGACAGCTCTGTGAAGCCTCTTCTTGTTGATGGTGTTGCTCCCAGCGCCCAGACGGTCAAGAACGGTACCTACCCGATCTCCCGTCCTCTCTTCATGTACACCAACGGCCAGCCGACCGGTGTTGTGAAACAGTTCATCGATCTGAACAAAACTTCTGACGGAATGCGCATGATCAGCGAGCTTGGTTTTGTGAACAAGTAAGCTTTCAGCCCTTTTCCGTAGCGCCTGCTGCGTTCGGCCGCTCTTCTTGATAGTAAGGAGGGCGGCTTTTTTTTTGCTATTTTCAGATTCATGAATTTTACCAAATGAACTGGAGATGATGATGAAAAGGATTCTGCTGCTGTTGAGTGTTCTGCTGTTTGCTTCTGTGGATGCGGTGGCTGTGGGTGGTGGAATTGTCATAGATGGATCAACAACGGTTGGACCCATTGCAAAGTCTTTTGCGGCGTATTTCAAAAACCGTTACGCAGTTCCGGTGACTGTCAGCGAGTCGGGCAGCGGTAACGGCGCAAAAGGGCTGATCAACGGCACCTGTGACATTGCTTCAATGTCGAGGGCAATGAAAGGCCGGGAGATTGCTGCAGCTGCCACCAAGGGGGTTAACCCGGTAGCACATACCATTGCTCTTGATGGTATTGCCATTGTGGTGCATCCATCAAATCCTGTTGCCGGCCTGACCAGAGCTCAGATTGCATCCATCTACGAGGGGCGCATCACCAGCTGGAAGGGGGTTGGCGGACCCAATGCGCGGATAGTTGTCATCCAGCGGGAGTCGAACAGCGGAACGCAGGGCTCGTTCGGTGAGCTTGTGATGGGCAAAGGTGTGCAGATTACCCGCAACGCTGAAACACAGGCAAGCAATGGGGCTGTTAAAAACCGTGTCTCTTCAACACCGGGAGCCATAGGGTTTCTCGGTATGGGATTTGTCGACCGTTCTGTAAAAGTTATTGGCGTGAACGGGGTCAGGCCGTCACTCTCAGCTATCCGAAATGGCAGTTACCCTGTTTCCCGTCCGCTTTATATGTATACCAATGGCCAGCCCACGGGAGTGGTGAAGCAGTTTATCGACCTTGCAGGAACGGTTGAGGGAAAGAGAATTGTCGGTGAACTTGGCTTCATTGCGCAATAGTGTTCCTTTTGGATTCTTTGCCCAGTGAGGTTTTTGGGTAGTCAATTTGTGTGTATGAGGCATGTTGCAAAGATGTAACACAGCTGGTTTTTTTTTGAGGGCCAAAGAGTCTATACTTGAAGCGTCAAAAATAAAGCCCCCAGGAACCCAACTGCACTGTTATGACTGAAGAGGTAAAGAATGATGGCCAGCGCTCAAGTGCGTTTGTTGTCAGCCCGCAAAAGCGCAAAATGCAGAAACTGGCCAAAAACGCCGGTGAAACACTTCTTCTCGGCATTGCCTCTTTTGTTGCTATTGTTGTCCTCTTCATATTCTACTTTGTAGCGGTTGACGCAATCCCTTATTTCCAGCTTCGCGGCTTTACCGAATTCTTCACCAGCACAGGATGGTATCCTGCAGGTGAGCCGGGTGAGTTTGGCGCTCTTGCCATCATATACGGCAGCGCCATGGTTACCTTTGGCTCTGCGCTGCTTGCAGTTCCAATGGGTATAGCTGCGGCGGTCTGCCTCAGCGACATTCTTCCCTTTTCAGTCAGGCAGTACGCCAAGCCGATTATTGAGATGCTGGCAGCCATTCCTTCTGTTGCGTTTGGTTTCTTCGCACTCGTGATTCTTGCACCGCTGCTTCAGTCAAACGGAGGTCCGCTGCTGATGTGGACCTGGTGGGTACTCGCTGCTCCTTTTCTTCTTCTTGCAGTTATTGTGGCTGCCGATCTGCTCTCCGCCCGCTTTGCCCGGGAAGAGAACCGCAGGAAAATGGCGCTTCTTCTCCAGAGTCTTTTCGGGATCCTTGCGGTTCTTGTGCTCTATGTGGTCGGCACAAAACTGAATGCCATTGAGATTATCACCGGAACCAATGCTCTCAATGTCTCCATCATCCTCAGTTTCATGGCGCTTCCGACCATTGTCAGTGTGGCTGAAGATGCCTTGCAGTCTGTGGGCCGTGAACTTCGCGAGGGCAGCTATGCGCTTGGTGCAACACGGGCCGAAACCCTTCTGAAAACTGTGCTGCCGGCGGCAAGCAGCGGAATTCTCGCTGCCGTCATTCTCGGCATCATGCGTGCTCTGGGTGAAACCATGGTTGTGTGGATGGCCTCTGGAAACTCCTCTCACATCCCCGATCCGTGGTTCAACTATCTTGAAGCTGTCCGTACGCTGACGGCAACCATTGCCGGCGATATGGGCGAGGCTGATCAGGTGACAGGTTCGGCGCGTTACCATGTGCTCTTTGCAATGGGGCTTCTGCTTCTTGTCATCAGTTTCTTCAGCAACCTTGTCAGTGAGCGCATTGTAGTCCGGCAGAGAAAGATTCTTTCGGGACAGTAATCATCTTTGCCTGCCAGGGCGGGTTTTCTATAGCTTGAGTTGATTCAACTTTATTAAACGGCATGTCATGAATCTTGGAACAAGAAAAATACTGGATAACTCGTTTACCGCGGTAGGTATGGGTTCCATTGTTGTTATGGCCCTTGCGCTTCTGGTCGTCCTGACGCCCATTGTGTACAATGGCGTGGGTGCTGTTTTCTTTACGGGGACTATAGAGCATCGTACCATGCTCTATAAAGAATATGGGCGGGGGGACAGCAAAACGATTGAGGCTCAGAGTGCAACAGCTGACAGATACCGCGGTGAGGCCTATCGTATGCTTTCCGGCTTTGAGGCTGAGATGGAGGGGATGACGCCGGAGGCAAGTCGTGAGTATCGCTCAAAATATGCCCCGGTCCGTGCGGCGATGTCATCTCTTCTGGGCCCTCTGCCCGGAGACCCTCAGCCGATGCTGACCCGTTTCCAGTACGGTCAGACCCGGTGGGAGAAAGCTGAGGAGAAACTCCACGACATACTTTATGAGAAAAAGTGGGATTATTCCGATCCTACCGTTATGGCGAAAGAGTTTTATGTTCCCCGTGCTGAAGCATTCGCAGGCACAAAGCTTGCTCCTCTTTTTGGATATGTGGACAAGCATCTTGCTGACATGATGCAGCCGCAGTTTACTTTCTATTGGGGATTTTTTACAGACCGTTCACTTGACGCTCATATTTTCGGAGGCATCTGGCCTGAAATTCAGGGTACTTTTTTCCTTGCTATTGGAGCCATGCTTTTTGCCTTTCCTCTTGGTGTCATAGCTGCGGTCTACTTTACCGAGTACGCGAAGGAGGGATTCTTTACAAGCATTCTCAGAAGCGCCAACAGTACGCTTGCCGGTGTGCCGAGTATTGTGTTCGGTCTTTTCGGTCTGGCATTCTTCATCAATACCATGAAGGTGTCGGAATCGAAGAGTGTGCTTGCTGGTTCGCTGACCCTTGCCATCATGATTCTGCCTACCATCATCAGGGCTGCAGAAGAGGCTATTCTTTCTGTACCGAAAACCTATAAGGAGGCCTCCCTTGGTCTCGGTTCAACAAAATGGAACACCATAGCCACAGTGATACTTCCGGCAGCACTGCCCGGCATCATAACAGGCGGCATCATCAGCCTCGGCCGTGCAGCGGGGGAAACCGCTCCAATCATTTTCACTGCGGCTGTCAGTGTGGGTTCGGCAATAGGAATAGCTGATGTGTTTTCTTCGCCGACCCCGGCTCTCTCCTGGAATATCTACAATCTTGCCAGTGAGCATGAAATGGCCAGTGAGATTCGTCATGTACAGTATGGTATGGTGCTATCCCTTGTCAGCATCGTTCTGCTTCTGAATCTCTCGGCAATCCTGCTCAGGGCCAAAATCTCCCAAAAACTTAAAGGTTAAGGAACCATGCAGATGACAGCGGAACATAAAGAGAGTAAAGCTACGGGGCCAGCAACCGCGACCCGTGACATTTATATTCCTTCGGAAAGAGTGGCTGTAAGCGGTGGCGGTACCCCCCATGTTGTCGCTAAGGATTTCTCCATCTATTATGGTGATTTTGAGGCGGTCAAAAAGGTCAATGCCGAGATTCTCTCAAAGTATGTGACGGCCATCATCGGGCCGAGCGGATGTGGAAAGAGTACTTTTCTGCGTGCAATCAACCGGATGAACGACCTGATACCGAGTTGCCATACCTCTGGAATTCTCCAGTTCGATGGTGAGGATATTTACGGTAAGCTGACCGATGAGGTGCTTCTTCGTAAAAAAATCGGCATGGTGTTCCAGAAGCCGAACCCCTTTCCGAAATCGATTTTTGACAACATCGCCTACGGTCCCCGCCTTCATGGTATGACCGACAAGAAGCAGCTTGAGGAAATCGTCGAGAGGAGCCTTCGCAAGGCGGCTCTGTGGGATGAGGTGAGCGATCGTCTTGAGCGCAACGCCCTCGGCCTGAGCGGCGGCCAGCAGCAGAGGCTCTGTGTGGCAAGAACGCTGGCGGTCGAACCGGAGATTCTTCTGCTTGACGAGCCTACTTCCGCACTTGACCCGAAGGCAACTGCGAAAATTGAAGATCTCATTCAGGAGCTTCGCGGCAGCTACACAATCATGATTGTGACGCATAACATGCAGCAGGCTTCACGCGTATCCGACTATACCATGTTTTTCTACGAGGGCGTGCTTGTTGAGTATGCACAGACTGCACAGCTCTTTACAAACCCCAAAGACCGGATGACTGAAGATTACATTACCGGACGATTCAGCTAACGAAACTTTTTTCACGCCATGTCAGACAGACCGGTACACGAACTTATCAAAGAGCTTTCAGAGGCTCTTGTACAGCTTTCAGAAAAGGTTCTCCAGAATTTCAGCGATGCCCTGAAAGCAGTCCGGCATCAGGATGAGGAGAGCGCCCGCGCCATAAGGCTTGTTGATGACGAAATCGACATGACAGAGGTGCGTCTTGAGGAACGCTGTCTTGCTTTTCTGGCGCTGCAGCAGCCTGTTGCCAGAGATCTGCGCACCATTGTGACCATCATGAAGATCAATGATGATCTTGAGCGCATCGGCGACCTGGCTGTGCACATCATTGAGCGCATGCCGGAAATCAATGTTGAAATGCTTGAGCTCTTTGAGTTTGATCATATGGGAGCACTTGCTGCTGATATGACCCGCAAGTCGCTTGAGGCCTTTATTGCAAAAGACCGTTTTCTGGCCGACAAGGTCTGCGCGCTTGATGAAGAGATTGACTCAATTCACAGTTCCGTGTTCAAACGGGTTGCACTTATGATGAAAGACCCTGCGGCTGATGTGGACCAGCTTATCGCTCTCCTCTCCATCTCCCGTTATATCGAGCGGATGGCAGATCATGCTACCAGAATTGCCCATGAGGTGATTTATCTTGTTACTGGAGAGATTTCACGCCATAGCGACAGTTCCTACGAAAAGCTGATTCAGTCGCTTAAAGATTGATTGAAAAGAAGGGACCCGATATGGGCAGAACTGTTGTGCCCGGCTTAGGCCGGGCTTTTTTTGCATTTTTTCTTGGATTTAATCCCTTGCCACAGCTAAATTAAATTACATTTCAGTTTCTGTTCCCACAATTATTAAGTCTGGTTACTGAATCATTATGGCAAGTATCCTTGGAAAGATTTTCGGTGATTCACCGAAAACAGCGGCTGTCCCCAAAGCGTTCACTGTACAGGTAGATCCTCTGAAGTTCGGTCTTTCGACCAAGCCGGACGGACCGGTTCACATAGAGCTTGAGTCTCTCAAGCAGAAGCTGACCAAGCTTTCGTCGAATGTTGAAAACAACCTGATGCTCAGCATCAGGGCGGCAACAAAGAAAAATCTGGAGCTTGCAGCTTCAGCATTCCAGTTTGACGAAGAGTATATACAGAAGGGCAAGTTTGAGGTCGAGTATCTGACTCTTGCTTACACATCGTTTCAGGGGCTGGGGGAAGAGCATCTCAAGATTGTTGAGGATGCCCGGATGATTCTGCTTGAACTTGAACGGATGGCACAGTTTGCCCTCAACATTGCTGACAAGACTCCATTTGTTGAGTTTGCCAATGTTCAGGAGCTTCATAAGGATGAGTATGGACTGAAGCCCATGGGCGATATTACGGCGGAGATGATCAAGAAAGCTGTAGAGGCATTTGTGAGCGGTAATGCAAAGCATGCCAGTGAGACGATTGCCATGATGAAGGAAATTGATGGCATCTACGATAAGGCTGTCTTGAAAATCAAGGCCGGGGTGACTGATGACAATATCATCAGCCTGACTGGAATCCTTTCGATTCTCAACCATGTGAAGGCATCGGCTGATATTTCATGTGATATTGCCCGCCATTTCTGCTGATGGTTTCTGTCCACATGCTACGGTAAAGGATGAATTCAAAAAACGGACCGTGGTTCGCTTTTTGAATTCATCCTTTGCATTCTGCCCATCCGATAACGAGTTGCTGTATGCTGTCTGGTTTGATTCGCCCTGAGCTCATACATGGCAGTCCGATACTCTGGATAAGCCGGGTTGCGCTTGCTTTTTCCTGGATATATCAGGGTGCTGTCCCAAAGCTTGCCTGCAGAAGTTCGGGCGAGGTGGAGCTTCTCGGACATCTTATTCCCGTGTACCGATGGGCCTGCATGGCGGTCAGTTGGATGGGCGTTGCTGAAATCATGTTCGGTCTGCTGCTGCTTGTCAGTATGCGGTATTGGGTGTTCTGGTTCAATATGATGGCTTTAGCCGGTCTGCTCCTGTTTGTGGCCCTGTTTGAGCCTGCAATGCTTACCCTGCCGTTCAACCCGCTGACGCTGAATGTTGCGCTGATTGCTCTTTCGCTTGTGGCGCTTCTGGAACTCAAAAAACAAAAAAATAATTCTCATGCAGAACAGGACTGTTGAAGGATCTCCGGGGAGTGTTGCCCGGCTCTTTATCACCGTGACGGTTGCTGTCATGGCTTTTTCTGCCGTGCTTGGTGCCTTGGGGGCCGTCTATCACAGTGATTTTCTCAACCAGCTTCATCCCTACCTCTTTTTTATCGGCTTCGGCAACCTTGCCATCCTGATTTTCAATCGCTACCTGACATCTGCGATCTATCCTGAAATGAAGATAGACGAACGAAAGCAGCGGGGATATGTGTACGGGGTGCTGGTTTCACTTGTCATGATTGCCGTGGCGGTGTTCATGCAGTGGCCACTCCTCAAAGCCTTTACCGGCCTCTATCTTATGGTTCTTGTGCTGGGACCTCTGAAGGAGATATTCACCACCCTTTCCATTCCGAAAATCTGGAAAGAGGTCTCTGTCAGGTACTATATCTTTGATGTCATTTTTCTGCTCAATGCAAATCTCGGGCTTTTTACTCTCGGGCTCAAAGAGGCATTTCCCGATCAGGGAATCATCCCGTTTTTTGTTACCCAGTCGGCATATTTTCTCGGTTCCAGCTTTCCTCTCAGCATCAGCGTCATGGGATTTCTCTATACCTATGCATGGAAGCAGTCAAGCCGGCGTGAGTTGATGACATTGCTCTTCAGCCTCTGGTTCTACATTTTCGTGGGTGGGGTGCTGGTTTTTCTGATTGTCATTCTGATGGGCAACTATCTTGGGATGATGCTGGTGAGCCATATCCTGCTGCTTGGTGTTATGGCTATGCTGGGCGGATTTGGCGTCTACCTGTATAATTTTTTCAGAACACGGTTCCACCATCCAGCGCTTGCTTTTCTTCTCAGTGGTCTGGCACTGCTGTTTGCCACAAGCGCTTACGGCATCATGAATGTCTACTATATACAGGGGATCCCTTTTGGTGCACATCCGCCCATCCGTGCCGACCAGATGTGGATTTATCATTCCCATACCCATGCGGCACTGCTTGGCTGGATCACTTTTTCGTTTGTTGGGATGATCTATATCGTCATTCCCGCCATTGTCCGTAAAGATTCTCTTTCCCTGCTTCGGGAAGGTCACGCCCTTGAGCGCATACTCAAGCCTGAAACCATGCATCTGGCTTTCGTACAGCTGACGGTAATGCTTCTTTCGGGTGTGGGCATTCTGCTTGCATTCTTTCTTGAAAACGACCTGCTGCTTGGGGGGGCGGGCGCTGTGTTTGCTTTTGCTGTCCTGTTTTTGATTGTGAACCTGAAACGGGAACTCTACCGGGAATAAATCATCCAAGGAGGTTGACTTATGAAGTCGCAAAACGCTTTGCATTTTTCTGTTCCGCTCATGGCTATGATGCTGCTGTTGGTGCTGCCATCAGGATTGCTGTCGGCGGCTGATTCCCTTGATGTCAGCCGCCTTCGTGAGGGGAGTGAGGCATGGAATGCCAGGAGGGCCGCCGAAACAGGTTTTGTTCCTGATCTTTCGGGCGCAGACCTGAAGGGCCGGAAGTTCAGGGGTTTTGATTTACATGGAGCTCGTCTGGCTGGCGCTGATCTCGGCCAGTCTGATCTTTCGGGTGCAAACCTTTCGGGGGCCTGCCTTGATTCTTCCAATTGCCAGGGAACGCTGCTTGATGGCGCAGTCCTGAAAGGGGCATCTCTTCGTGGCTCAACTCTTGACGGGGTTGTTCTTGAGGGTGCCGATTGCAGTGGAGCGGATTTCAGCGGAGCCGATCTGCGACGGGCGGAGTGCTCAAAAGCTGGATTTCGGGGAGCAAATCTGCAGAATGCCCACTTTCGGGAGGCCAGTCTCCGGAGCGTCGATTTTTCTGGAGCGGACCTTAGAGGGGCATATCTCTGGCGCGCTGTTCTTGATGGGGCGGTGCTTATGGGGGTGAAGGTGTCGGACACAACGGTTCTTGAGAGCGGAAGGTACGCTGATGCGGCATGGGCAGCAGCAAATGGCGCTGTCTCTATGGCTGAATTGATCGTTCCGACAGCTGTCGCAGCTCATGCATCCTCTCAGGATCAGACCCGCAGGGTGACGGCTTCGGGGGGCAAGAAGGAGGGTAACTCACGCGTCAACAGCGTTCTCAACCTCTGGAGAAGGACCGGGCCGGTAGATGCCCCGTATGATGCAGCGCAGTTTGAGATGGTGAAGAGCGACTGGCGAGAGTGGAACAGGCTGCGACGGCAGAATCCGTCCATGCGGGTGAATCTTACTGAAGCCCGTTATGATCATAAAAATCTTGCACAGATCAATCTGCAGGGTGCTGACTTGCAGAAAGCCAGTCTTCGCGGGACCGATTTTTCCCAGAGCGATCTCAGGGGGGCAGATCTTCGTGGTGCCAACCTGAGCGAAGCGACACTGGTGGATGTGGATCTTGCCGGGGCTGATCTTAGAGGGGCTAAACTCTGGCGTGCCAATATGAGCCGGACCCGGCTGAACAGGGCTAAAGTGTCTGCGGCGACGATACTTGATTCCGGAAAACCCGCTACAGGGGAATGGGCTTTGAAACATGGCGCTCTTTATATGGCTGATTAACAGAGGCAGGAAACGAGCGCAGAAGAGGAGGTTGCAGTATGGGTGAAGGTAAACGCCCGTTGGTTACGGTTACGATTCCGATGTATAACAATGCGCGATTTATTGAGGAGACCATTGCCTCTGTTCTCAATCAGAGCTTTACGGATTTTGAGTTGCTGATTTATGATGACAATTCAACCGATGGCTCTTTTGAGCTTGCGGCGTCGTTTGCTGATTCCCGGATAAGACTGATCCGGAACTCTGAGAATCTGGGTCCTGAGGGGAACTGGAACAAGGCGATCAGCAGTGTCAGGGGCCGCTTTGTCAAGCTGGTGTGCGGTGATGACATTCTCTATCCGACCTGCCTTGAAAAACAGGTTGCGAGGTTTCTTGACCCCCGCAGCAGCGGGGTGAGTCTTGTCAGCAGCCAGCGGACAATAATTGATTCACAGGGAAAGGCGCTCATCAAGAAGGTGAACTTCCTGGACGAGGGTCGAAAAGGGGCTGAAGAGGTTGTGCGCAAGATGGTCCGGATGGGGACCAACATTATCGGCGAACCTGTCTGCGGGCTTTTCCCGGCGGAGGTCATGGGCAGAACCCGTGGGTATAGTGCTGTTGTTCCTTATACGATTGATCTTGATTTCTGGCTGCAGCTGCTTGCTCATGGCGACCTGTATGTGATTGACGAACCGCTCTGCGCGTTCCGTATATCAGATGTTTCATGGTCATCGCGCATTGGTGAGCAGCGGTATGACCAGTTTCTCGAATTTATGGAGCTGGCGGCTGCCGATGCTTCTCACGGGGTTACCGACCTTGATCTCTTCATCGGTAAAATCAACTGTGCGGTTCAGTCCATGACCAGTCTCATGGGCTTCAAGCTTTTTGCCGGTTCGCCATCGGAAAAACGCCCCCTCAGTGCCATGTTTCAGTAAGGGTAGGGGGAATTCTTTTCCGCTTTTGTGAACCTTTACCCTGTGTTTGTTACTTTCTATTCCTGACGATGAGGCTGTGCCCCGCCAAGTAAAGAGATTTCGGGTACAGCTGTTTCAAGAACAGGGCGCTGAGGCTTTTTTTTGCTGATTTTGCCCCCGATACTCTGAACCATGCCGACAAGAGGCCAGAAAACAACCGCATCACAACAGCGGACACCAAGGGAGATACCCTTCAACTATACCTCAGCCGGCGACAGGCAGGTGATTGCCTTCCTGCTGGGTCAGGATATTCTCGGGATGCTGGAGGAGCTTCGGGAGGTCCGGGTGACCGGCCGTTCAGCCAGGCTTCTGATGAGCATCATTGGTGAAATTCTCATTCACCGCCGCAATCCCTACCTTTTTCAGGAACTTGTTGAGTCTGCCGCCAGAAGACGCCGTCTGTTTGAGCGGGCCATGACTGATCTTGATATCATTGCCGATTCTGCAAACGGCGAGCCCCGTGTGAAGAGCATTGTCGATGCTGTTCGCCAGCAGCTTGAGCGGTTCCGCAAGGTTGTTTCCAAAACACCCGAGCAGCGCCGTCGGATGCGGCGTGAACTTGGTGCCATTGTTGGAGTGAAAAATGTCCTGTTTGATCCGTTCTCTCTTGTTGCCCACGCTACTGACGCGACCGACTGGAGGCTGCATCTTCCTGTTGCAGTCGTCACTCCAGACAGTGAAGCGCAGATTGCCCCTCTTATAACAGCCATAGCCGGTCTCGGACTGCATGTTATCCCGCGTGGTGCAGGTACCGGACTGACCGGTGGAGCTGTTCCGCTCCGTCCCGGATGCGTGATAATCAACATGGAGAAGCTGAACCGGATTCGCGCCATATCGGTTCAGGAGTTTGAGATGGAAGACGGCTCCAGTGTGTCGGCTTCCGTTATGGAGGTTGAGGCCGGCGTTGTGACCCAAAAGGCAATGGAAGAGGCGGATCATCATGGTCTGGTGTTTGCCACCGACCCCACCAGTGAATGGTCGTGCACGATAGGTGGAAACATTGCTGAAAATGCAGGTGGTAAAATGGCTGTCAGGTGGGGAACATGCATTGACAATCTCCTTGAGTGGAGGATGGCGATGCCGACCGGAGAGAACATTGTTGTTCGCAGGACCGACCACAGGCTCCGCAAAATCCGTCATGAAGATACCGTTGCTTTTGAAATTCGTGATGAAACGGGTCGCAGGCTTGACCGTATTGAACTGTTGGGGACTGATATCCGGAAAAAAGGGCTCTGGAAAGATATTACCAACAAGGCGCTTGGTGGTGTGCCCGGTATGCAGAAGGAGGGGACTGACGGGGTGATCACCTCGGCGCTCTTCGTGCTGTATAAAAAGTACCCTGAAAAAAAGACTCTTTGTCTTGAGTTTTTCGGCCCCGATATGGATGAAGCCAGCCGCGTGATTGTTGAGTTGTCAAAGATTTTTCCTCTGCCGGAGGAGGATGGGGAGGCTCTGTTGGCCCTTGAGCATTTTGATGATGAATACATACGGGCCATTGACTACAAGGTCAAGGCGGCCCGCCCGCAGACGCCTAAAGCCGTGTTGCTTATCGATATTGCCGCTACCGGCAGAGAGGCTGTCCAGCGGGGCGTTTTGAGGGTGCAGGAGCTGCTTGAGCGCCATCCCAACACGCTGATGTTTGTGGCTCAGGACGCGGCTGCCTCAGAGCGGTTCTGGAGTGACAGGAAGAAGCTGAGTGCAATTGCAAGAAGAACCAATGCCTTTAAGATCAATGAGGATATTGTCATTCCTCTTGAGGCGCTTGCAGAGTTTTCGCGTTTTATTGACGGCCTCAATATGGAGGAGGAGCAGTATGCGCAGATGCTCTTCGTGGACAGGGTCCGCTCCCTTCTGGAATCGACAGAGGTTAATGAGGACTGGGGGCAGTTTGCTTCAAAAATTCCGGCTGCCGGAGAACTCTGCCGTCTGTTTGCGAACAGGATTTCAGAGGCGGGAGAGGAGCAGCTTCGGTCGCTTGCCGTTATCGATGAACTTGCAGGTGAACTTGCGGAGCTTTTTCAGGGATATCCGCTCATTCTTGAGCGTCTTGAGGCGGCCTATGCGTTTGTCCGCGACCGTCGTATTGTGCTTGCCACACATATGCATGCCGGTGACGGCAATGTTCATGTCAATGTGCCGGTGCTCTCGAATGACCGCCCGATGCTGGAGCGCGCTGATCGGGTCGTTGACCGCGTTATGGAAAAGGTGATCGCCCTTGGCGGCGTTGTTTCAGGCGAGCACGGCATTGGGGTCACCAAGCTGAAATATCTTGACCCGAAGATTCTTGCGGAACTTTCTGCATACCGGTTGAAGGTTGATCCGAAAGGAACCATGAACCCCGGCAAACTCGATGACCTTGAGGTGCTGCAGCATATTTTTACCCCCTCGTTCAACCTTCTTGAGCTTGAGGCCCATATTCTTCAGCGGGCTCAGATTGAGTCCCTGTCCAAAAAGGTTGACTATTGCATCCGTTGCGGCAAATGCAAAATTGACTGCTGCGTCTATTATCCGGCGAGGGGGATGTTCTATCATCCCCGCAACAAGAACCTTGCCATCGGTTCGCTTATTGAGGCGCTGCTCTTTGATGCACAGCGCGAGCGCTCGACCGATTTTGCTCTTCTCCGCTGGCTGGAGGAGGTTGCCGATCATTGCACCATCTGCCATAAATGCCTGAAGCCATGTCCGGTCGACATTGATACCGGAGAGGTTTCCGTTCTGGAAAGGGAGATCCTTTCGGGATGGGGAATCAAGCACTCTACTCCCATGACTGAAATGACTCTCAGCTATCTTGCCAGCCGTTCTCCCGGATTCAATTCGATGTTCAGAAAAGCTGTGCTGCAGATCGGCGGAGCTGCTCAGAGAGCCGGTACGCGCCTGACGGCACCGATTCAGCCGGAAAACGATCCACCGGCCCTCTATCCTCTCAGAATGCTTCGCTCCCAGGTTCCCGAAGTTCCTTCGGCAACTCTTCGCGACATTCTTCCCGAGTGCGGGCCCGATCAGGTTCTGGTGTTTGAGCCTGAAGGTGAGGCTGAAAGCAGCGTGTTCTATTTTCCGGGTTGCGGTTCCGAACGCCTGATTTCAACCATTTCCATGGCAGCCATCCATATGCTGCTTGAGAGAGGTTCACGGGTTGTTCTCCCTCCTCCTTTTCTCTGCTGCGGCTTTCCGGCTCATGTGAATGCCAAGACCGAGCAGTATGGGAGCATTGTGCTTCGCAACAGCGTCATGTTCAGCCAGATACGGGAGATGTTCTCCTACATTGATTTCGATGCATGCATTGTGACCTGCGGCACATGTATGGAAGGGCTTGAGGCGATTGAGGCCGACAGGCTGTTTGGTGGCAGGATAAAGGATATAGCCGGGTTTCTTCAGGAAAAGGGTCTCACGATAGAGGGTACCGGCAAATATCTCTATCATGCGCCCTGCCATGATTCCCTTTCCGGAAAGGCACTTGAGGCAATTGATTCAATTGGTGGATTCGGGAGTGTGAGGGCTGTTCCTCACTGTTGTTCCGAGGCCGGGACGCTGTCGCTTTCACGGCCGGATATTACTGATTCAATGCTCCAGCGCAAACGGGTGGCCGTTCTTGAGGCCATGCACGGGGCTTCGGGAGCGGTGATGCTGACCAACTGCCCTTCATGCGTTCAGGGGTTAGGCAGAAATCGCGATATCGGTCTCGATCCGCAGCATCTTGCCGTAGCGCTTGCGGTGAAATATTCCGGTGTCGACTGGGCTGAAAAATTCATGGTACAGGCAAGGAGGGCAACGGCAGTCAATTTTTAAGGCCAGGCTATTGTTCTTTTCTCTTGTTGTCTTTCCCCCCTGAAGGCTGGATAACCATGCAATAAGGAGTGCGGACTATGCAGGCGCCATCACCAGTTCCATGGCATACCCTTTCGGCTGAAGATGCGTTGCGCAGGGCAGGCTCCTCAACGCAGGGGTTGAATGAAAATGAGGCTGCCGCCCGGCTGCTTCGGGACGGGCCGAACACTCTCAAGGGTTCACAGCGGCAGAGCGTATGGTCCATGTTTCTTCAGCAGCTTCAGAATGTGCTGATGCTCACGCTTCTTGCCGCTGCTGTTCTCTCATTCATTCTTGGCCATACCCTTGAAGCGGTCGCCATTTCCGTGATTGTTGTTTTTGCCGTCATACTCGGCTTTCTTCAGGAGTTTCGCGCCGAGAGGGCGATTCGGGCGCTTGCCGAGATGGCTCCTCCTCTTGCAAAGGTGCGTCGTGGAGGAAAGGAATTCCTTATACCCGCTGAAGAGATTGTGTCCGGAGATGTTCTCATGCTTTCGGCTGGTGACCGTGTTCCTGCAGACGGCCGACTTCTGTTCTCAGCGGTTCTGCAGCTTGAAGAGTCCTCACTGACCGGCGAATCCCTCCCTTCCGACAAAGATGCCCGAGCCGTTGTGGCTCTTGATGCAGCCACCGGCGACCAGAGCACCATGGTGTTTGCAGGAACCACTGTCAGCGCCGGTCGTGGCGAGGCAGTGACAGTTGCCACCGGAATGCAGACCCGGTTCGGCGGCATTGCTGCATTGCTTGGTGGTGTTGCAGGTGTCCGCACCCCTCTGCAGGATCATCTGGATCGAATCGGTACAATTCTTGCGCGTTCGGCACTGCTGATTGTTGCATTGCTGGTGATTGCCGGATTTTTTCGCGGTCAGCCTTTTCTTGAAATGCTTGTCTTTGGCATTGCCCTTGCCGTTGCCGTCGTTCCTGAAGCGCTTCCGGCTGTTGTCACCATCTCTCTTGCTCTCGGTGTCCAGCGTATGGCAAAACGCAACGCCCTGATGCGCAGCCTTCCCGCTGTTGAAACCCTCGGAAGCACAACGGTCATCTGCTCTGATAAAACCGGTACTCTGACCCGAGATGAGATGACCGTGCGGGTTGTGCATACTTCAGGAGTGAATGTAGCCGTCAGTGGTACGGGGTATGAGCCTTCGGGTACCTTTTCCCTTGATGGGGATACCGGCATGCCCCCTTCACTTCACTCTCTCCTGACTGCGGCCATGCTCTGCAATGATGCGAGGCTGGAGAAGAACGACGAAAAAGGATGGTATGTGGCGGGAGACCCCACCGAGGGGGCCCTGCTTGTTCTTGGTCGCAAGGGAGGGCTTGACGAGCTGGAGCTGCGCCGTCAGCATCCGCGTCTTGATGAGCTGCCGTTTTCCCCTGAACTCCGAAGGATGCTGACACAGCATAGCTTTCAGGGAAAGATGCGTCTTTTTATGAAGGGCGCTCCGGAAACAGTGCTTGCTGCCTGTAGTGAGGTGCTCCTTTCAGAGGGTTCCGCCTCTCTTGATGCTTCAATGCGCCGGGAGCTGCTGGAGGAGGCCGACGCATTCGCCGGAAGGGCAATGCGCGTTCTGGCTCTTGCTGAAAAGTGGGATGGTGAAATCAGCGGGAGTGTTTCCGGAATGACTTTTCTGGGGTTTGCCGCCATGATTGATCCTCCCCGTCCTGAAGCGGCTGAGGCAGTGCGCAGATGCAGGAGTGCGGGAATCCGTCCTCTTCTCATTACAGGAGACCATCCTGCAACAGCTCGTGCTATTGCGGGTGAACTGGGTATGGCCGGCGAGGGTGATGTGGTGACCGGGCGTATGCTTGAAGAGATGGATGAAGAGGACCTTTCCAGGGCTGTGCAATCTGCTTCCGTTTTTGCGCGAGTCTCTCCCGAACACAAACTTCGAATAGTTGAAGCTCTTCAACTGCATGGGGAGGTTGTGGCTATGACCGGTGATGGGGTGAATGATGCTCCTGCCCTCAAGCGGGCTGATATCGGTATATCCATGGGTATTACTGGAACTGATGTTGCAAAAGAGGCTTCCGATATGATGCTTACTGATGACAATTTTGTTTCAATTGTGGATGCTGTGGAGGAGGGACGGGGAATCTATGAGAATATCAAGAAGTATCTCAGCTATCTGCTCTCCTCAAATATGGGCGAGCTCGGCCTGATGGTTGCAGCAACGCTGACCGGGCTTCCGCTGCCGCTGAGTGCGGTGCAGATTCTCTATGTCAATCTTGCCACCGATGGTCTTCCCGCTCTTGCCCTTGCCGTTGACCCTCCGGAATCCGATACGATGCTGAGACGACCCCGAAAAAGGGATGCGGGGGTATTCAGCAGAGCAATGGTGGCGCTTCTGCTTGGCGGGGGGATATGGTCAGCGGTGGTCAACATGTCGCTTTTTCTCTATGCTCTTGATTCCGGACGCCCTCTGCGTGAGGCGATGAGTATGACCTTCGCCTCACTTGTCCTTATTCAGTTTTTCAAGGCCTACGCTTTTCGTTCACAGAGGAAAAGCATGTTCAGCAGGCCCTTTGCCAATCGTTGGCTAAATCTCGCGATTCTCTGGGAACTGGGGCTGCTTGCAGTCATTTTCGTCGTTCCTGTTTTCCATGAACCTTTCGGGATCTACCCTCTCAGCAGAGAGGACTGGCTGCTGGTAGCTCTGGTTTCCCTGACAGTTATTCCGGTACTGGAGCTGGTTAAATTTCTTGTCAGGAGGGGTGTTATTAGTGGGTATTCGTAAGACTTTGTGGTTGTCAATACATTGCTGTATATTTCGTTTTAATTAAGCTGTAATATACGGTTAGTTTTCAGTTATGTGTGAGTTTCGTCCGCCAATGGTGAGAATGCAGTATGTCGACCGTCAGCTGCAAGCCAATCTTTATCCCAGCTGTATCGGTATAGCCCGCTATTTTGAGGTGTCTCCCAAGAGCATCCAGGGGGATATCCGGTATATGAAGGATATGCTTGGAGCCCCCATTGCCTATGACAGCCGGCGTCGGGGGTATTGCTATCTTCGTGAGTGGAAACTGTTTCCTGATTCAGAAAGAGGTCGTCTTGAGGCGGAGTCGCTGATGGCTGTCAACAAGGTTCTTGCTCAGTATGAGGGAACTCCGATGTATGACGAGGTCGGCCGGGCGCTTCATAAAGTTCTCCAGTATTTCCCTGTAGCTGACTCGGGGGGTTTTTCATGTGACTCTGATCTCTCCATGTCGCTTGAACAGCGGCAGGGAGTTCCGAGGGCGCATGTTGTCATCACCTTTTCTGCGCATCACGCACAATGGATCCGCACTGGGATGTGGCATTCTGCACAGACCTTTCAGGAGCATGGGGACGGTTCTGTTACCCTC
Source organism: Chlorobium phaeovibrioides (assembly GCF_003968655.1). Taxonomy (GTDB): domain Bacteria; phylum Bacteroidota; class Chlorobiia; order Chlorobiales; family Chlorobiaceae; genus Chlorobium; species Chlorobium phaeovibrioides. The sequence goes on from NZ_RXYK01000001.1 coordinate 80,158, forward strand.
AGCATGGATGTTGGCTCACTTGAGGGTGTGAAACGCTGGGTCATGCGTTTCGGAGCCGGGGTCAGAGTCATAAGCCCCGAGGAATTGAGGAATATGATCAAGGATGAGGTTGTCAGGATGGGGATGGTGTACCTGGATATGCAGGATTCTTTTCCGGAAAGTGGGGAGTGATATTCGGGTTGCCTTTCAGTATTGATTTATATATTTTAGTAAAACAGGCGACAAAAGGGCCCCATAAATCATTAACTGTAAAGAAGTTGCCGGTAACAGTCTTATGACGGCGACTGCCCTGAAATCTTTCCCCTCCACAGAGGAACGGAACGCATGAGCAGTAGTAATAAAAGCAAGGATTCTCTGTCACTGAAAATGGCTGTAGACCTCGAGTTCAACTCCTATGAGAGAAGAGCAGGAACCTCGGATTTTTCAGCAGAAAGCAGCAGCGAAGAACAGGCAGGTGAATTGCCTGAACTGGATCTGCGTGCTATAGCCGAGGAGGGGACCGAATCGTTTTTTCGGTTTCTTACCGAAAACAGTGGCGATGTTATCTGGATGTATGATTTTGATGCAGATCGCTATACCTATGCGAGCCCGTCAGTGTTTCGGCTGAGGGGGTTCACTCCAGAGGAAATCTGCCGCCAGTCACTCTATGATGCGTTGACTCCTGCTTCTGCAGAGGTTGCCGTTGCTGAAATCAGCAGACGACTGGTGGCTCTGAAGAGAGGGGATGAATCAGCGGCCTGGGAGATATGCGAGTTTGACCAGCTGCATAAGGATGGTTCCGTCGTTCCTACCGAGGTGATGACCACATTCATCCGTGATTCGGGTGGAGAGCTTAAGGGTATTATCGGCGTAGCGCGTGATATTAGTGAGCGGAGGCGGATTGAGTCTGAAAAGGAGCGGCTTCAGCTGCTGATGATGAAGGCCGCGAAAATGGAGTTCGTGAGCAGGATTTCCGGAGGTATTGCCCACGATTTCAACAACAAGCTGCAGTCGATTCTGGGTATGACGGACCTATTGATGGCTTCACACCCTTTCAGCACTGAACAGCTTCAGAGTTTTGAGGAGATCCGTACTGCCGTAGCGCACTGTGCGGGGCTGACGGGGCAGCTTCTGGCAACGGCAGGAAAGAGGACTGCAAAACCGGAAGTTTTTGACTGTAATCTTGCGATCAGCTCACTGGTACAGATGAAGCAGTGCTGCATGCTTGGTGAGAGCACTCTTGATTTTTTCCCCGCTTCCGGCCTTTGGCCGGTGTTGATGGATTCAGGTGAGTTCGATGAAATAGTGGGACATCTTCTTTCCAATGCGATGGATGCTGTGAGCTCGGGCGGCAGTATTGCCATCACAACACGAAATGTTGCTATGGATATTGAGTATGGAGGGGTTCACGGAGAAACAACGGTTCATGATTCTGTCCTTGTTGAGGTGTCCGATACGGGGAGGGGAATGAGTGCGGAAGTGATGAGGCAGGTTTTTGAGCCCTTTTTTACGACCAAGGAGTCTGCTTCCGGTTTGGGCCTTTCAACAGTCAATGGACTGGTGGAGCGGTGCGGCGGTTTTGTGACTGTTGACAGCGCCACCGGCAAGGGGAGTACCTTCCGGGTTTTTCTTCCGCGCATGATGGGAGCTGTTGAGCACTCTGCCGTAAGTGCATCCCGGATGCCGACCGGGCATCGGGGTGAAACAATTCTGCTTGTTGATGATGAGGACGCGGTGCGCAGGATAACCGGCAAGTTTCTGGAGAGTTTCGGGTACCTCGTGCTTTCTGCCGCTGATGGCCGTGAGGCTCTTGAAGTTGCCGGAATGTATGAGGGTCCCATCCATATGCTGCTGACAGACATGATTATGCCGGGAATGAACGGCAGGGAACTCTCCCGGCTGCTTGAAAGCCAGAGGTCGGGGGTAAAAACACTCTATATCTCAGGATATGCGGCCGATATTCTTTCGGATGACGATGGCTCCAGCGATGTGCATTTTCTGGGGAAACCGTTTTCGCGCTCAGCCCTTTCAGACAAGGTTCGTTCTGTGCTGGGTTAATGGAACCATTGCGGTTGCAATGGCGGCATTGTTTTTTTTCTTGCGCATCGCGCTCAATGGCGCAATCCTGCGTGCGTCTCCTCTTCTTTCTTTTTCCTCCGGGTCTATCGCTCTGTAGCGTAAATCAATAAATTATAGTACCTTATAGAACACTTCCTGCAATATATTCCGGAGAACACTTTCCATGAACCCCTCTCTTCCTTTTGATTTTCAGTGTGATGTTCTTGAGCTAAGCCACGACCGGCCGGTTCTTGTTGATTTCTGGGCCGAATGGTGTGCTCCCTGTCGCCAGCTTGCTCCGGTGCTTGAGAGGCTTGCCGGGAAGTATGAAGGACGGTTCACTCTGGTTAAAATCAACACGGAAGAGCATGCTGATATTGCCTCCAGGTTTCAGGTCAGAAGCATTCCCATGGTGCTGTTGTTTTCAGCCGGAGAGGTGATAGACTCTTTTTCAGGGGCTATCCCGGAGCGGCAGGTGGAGGAGTGGCTGAACAGACACCTTCCCGGCCCCTATGCAAAAGAGATTGCCCTTGCCGATGAGTTTGTTCGGGAAGGGAAGCGTTCCATGGCTCTTTCGGTTCTGGAGGGTGTCATGCAGAAAGAAAAGGGAAATGTCACAGTCCATGCGCTGCTCTCAAAACTGAAACTGTTCTCCAGTCCCCAGGAAGCCCTTGGGCTGGCGGAACTGCTTGAGGCTGAGCCTGAGCATGCTGAACTTTCAGAAACAGTCAGGACGCTTGCCCGGCTTCTCCGCGCTCCGGCGAACAGTTTTCCTGATGATGAGGTTCGAAACGATTATCTTGATGCAGTTGAAAAATTGAGGAGGGAAGACCTTGAGGCTGCGCTTGAAGGGTTCATCAGCGTCCTTCAGAGGAACCGCCCTTATGATGACGACGGTTCACGCAAAGCCTGCATTGCCATTTTCCGCTACCTCGGTGAAGAGCATGATATAACGAAGAAGTACCGGAAAACCTTTGACAGAGCTTTTTAAGAGGGAGGCGCATGATTGAGAACAAGACGGTTATCGGGGTTGACCTTGACGGGGTCTGCGCTGATTTTTACGGCCGTATGCGCGAGATTGCCTCAGAGTGGCTTGAGTGCTCCATTGATGAGCTGCCAGGCGAGGTTTCCTATGGATTGACGGAGTGGGGCATCAGTGGCGAGGGGCAGTATGAAAGCCTCCACCGGTTCGCCGTCACGCAGAGGGAGCTGTTCAGAACAATGCCGCTCATTCCCGGTGCAAGGAAGTATCTTCGCCAGCTTTCTGATGAAGGGTACCGTATCCGCATCATCACCCACCGCCTGTTTATCCACTATTTCCACGCTTCAGCCGTACAGCAGACCGTTGAATGGCTCGACAGCCACGGCATTCCCTACTGGGATCTCTGCTTCATGAAAGAAAAGTCGCAGGTCGGGGCTGACATCTACATAGAAGACAGTCCCGAAAACATTCTGCAGCTTCGCCAGGCGGGTCTTCATACCATCTGCTTCTCAAACAGCACCAACCGCCATATTCCCGGCCCAAAAGCCACCTCCTGGGAAGAAGCATACTCTCTTGTCAAAAGCTGCCAGCGTCCTTGACCTGACAGAGTGCACCTTCTCTCAAAGCCGTCACCCTCGGTGAGTTAGTACACTCAGTCATGAGTGTCCCCTACTTTCCCTACTTTTCTTTTAGCGGGTTACATAGAAACAGGCGAATTTGAGGTAGGCGGTTTCTGGCATTGAGAGGAGGACGGGATGGTCGAATGGCTGGGAGTTGCGGTAGATCATCCTGAGCTGGCAGTTTGCAAGGAGGGAGGCCTGATGGACGCTCTGGAGAAAGTCCTCTTCGGGAACATGGTGGCTGCAGGAGGCGGTGGCAAGGAATCCGCCTTTTTTGACAAGCTGAAGCCCCATCTGGTTGAGCTTTCTGTATGCTTTGAGGGCGCCGGGCACATTCTTGCGGCTTTTGGTGAAGCTTGGGGGATCGAGGATGACAAGGTCAAATGATTCCTTTGCGTCAATCATCTGCTGCAGGATGTTGAAGGCGTCATCGGCTATGAGGCTGAAGTTGTCATATCCGTTGAGTTTCGCGTTGTGTTCTGCCCGTTTCAGGGCATCTTCGGAGGCGTCCACAAGAATGGCTGAGCCGGCTCCGGCAGCAAGTGCGTTGAGGCCGAACCCTCCGTCATTGGTGAAGACATCGAGAACTCGTGCCCCTTTGCTGAATTTTCTGATGATTCTGCGGTTTTCCCTCTGGTCAAGGAAAAAGCCGGTTTTCTGTCCTGCAAAGAGGTCGACTTCAAAGGAGATTCCGGCATCGTGTATGGTTTGGCGAGCCTGGGTTCTGGTGCCATGAATTACCGCCTTGTTGAGGGGAAGGCCTTCAAGTTCGCGAAGTGCGGATTCGTTGCGTACGACGATGACTTCAGGCTCAAGCAGTTCCTGCAGCAGTTCGGAGATCATTGGCAGATGCAGATCCATGCCGGCTGAGAATGCCTGTATGACAATTCCTTTACCAAAGCGGTCTATAATGAGCCCGGGCATGCCGTCTGACTCTCCGTGCACAAGACGCCATGCATTTGTGTCGTCCAATTGGTATACCTTCTGACGCAGGGTGAGGGCTTCCTGAAGCTTTTTCCGGAAGAATTCCCTGTCGGGAAGCTCTTCGCCTTTTGTCAGGAGACGGAAGGAGATGAGCGAGTTGGGGTTGAAGAATCCTGCACCGATCAGTTTCCTGTCGTGTGTATGGAGCCGGACGGTTTCGCCGGCTGCGATGTCGTGTGGAACAGTTTCAAGTTCGTTGCTGAATACCCAGAGGTGACCTTTCTGAATACGACGGTGTTCTTTGGGTTTGAGATAGAGAGCGTGCATGGAGCCGGGTGTGTGGTTATATGATTTTGATGGTGCAATCTAATACAGTAAACTTAAAATATGCGGTGATTGCAACTGAAGATAGTAAGCAAAAGGAATGAGATGATGAAAAAAAAGGGTTTTGTGTTCTGCATGGTGCTTCTTATGCTTTCGGGCTGGGGGTGCTCAGGCTTCAGAACCGTTTCAAGAACGCCATTGCCAGCAGATCAGGCGGCACTTGTTGCCGAGTATCGCGACCTTTACGGGGAGGTGACGGGTTCGGCTCCTTTCATCCGTTCTGTTGATGGTTATGCAGATGTCTGGCTGTCCACCCCTAAAGAGCGCCATAAGGTGTTCTGCAACATACGGGTCAATCGGGGTCTTGAGTCGCGAATGATTGTGAGCGCGGGTATTCTGGGGATTCCTGTGGCTGATCTTTTTATCGGCCGCGATTCAGTGGCTGTGCATGACATGCTTCGCAACCGCTATTTCATTGGGGCAAGCAACGACCGTAACCTTGAGAAAATTCTCGGGGTTGGGGCAGCTTCGGGTATTCTGGGAGGTTCTCTGCTTGGTCTGGTTGATATTATGGAGCCTCCGGAGAATATTATTTCGGTGAAAAAGGGGGAGGGGCTTGTCTCTTTCCGGGTCCGCTCGGGTGCGGGGTGCAAAGTTGTTGTGGTTGATGTGGCTACGCGCACCCTCAGGGCGCTTATGATTGAGGACTCTTTTGAGCGGGTGCAGAGCGAGGTGCATTTCAGGGATTTTGAGAGCTGCAGTGTGGAGGGGAGGGCGGCTCTGGTGCCCAGAACTGTTTCCATTGTCCTTCCCGGCAAGTCGGGGCCCGGTGAAAGTCAGTTGGTTATTTCTTATGACGAGCGGGTGTTCAATGCCCGGAATGGTGGCATGAAAATGCCCATACCGGAAGGGGCAAGGGTTGTGAGTCTTGATGAGACGGCTTCACTGCCGTGGATGTAGCGTCTTATGTGCGCCTCTCGTTATTTGTTTCTGACAATAAAGAGCGTGTACCCTTATGGCCGGGGCATTTGAGGACCTGCCTGTAAGCCGGAGCGGTTCTTTTCCACTCCGGCCTTGAAGGCTTTTTGTCTCAACTCCTGGCGCTTGCGTAATTGGCTGCTGCAAATTCCCAATTGAGCAGATTTTCAATGACTGCTGCGGTGTAGTCGGGCCTGCGGTTCTGGTAGTCAAGATAGTAGGCATGTTCCCATACATCAATGGTCAGAATCGGTTTCAGACCGCTGGTCATTGGGGTCTCTGCATTGCCGGTTTTGACGACCTTCAGTGTTTCTCCATCAAGGACAAGCCATGCCCAACCGCTGCCGAACTGTGTTGCGGCCGCATTTTTCAGTTCGTCACGGAACTTGTCAAAACTGCCAAAGTCTCTGGTAATGGCTTCACCAAGTTCTCCTGTGGGAACACCGCCGCCTGCGGGTGCGAGGGAGTTCCAGTAAAAACTGTGGTTCCAGGCCTGCGCTCCGTTGTTGAAAATACCGGCTTTCGAGCTGTCGCCTGCTGTTTGGGCTATGACCTCTTCAAGGCTCATGAGGTCCATTGGTGTGCCACCTACAAGGTTGTTGAAGTTGGTGACATATGCCGCATGGTGCTTTCCGTAATGGAATCCAAGAGTTTTTGCGGAGATGTGCGGTTCAAGCGCATTTTCGGCCCAGGGAAGTGCGGGTTGCTGATATGCCATAATAGTCTTTTGTGATTTGCGTTTAAATAGTGAAATTGTCTACCCATAAACTTGTGAGCGGTCAATTTAGTTTCACCTGTGCCATGAAATTTTTCAGGGATGCGCTGAATGGACCGTTTTTCAGAGTATAACCAGATTGCAGCTGTCATGAAACCCTACAGGAGCCTCTTCGTTATCATTCTTGCTCTTTTCCTCTTTCCGCTCCTCACCGGATGCGCAGAGAAAAAGGCGCAGGAGCTTGATGGTGATGATATCCGTTTTGCCGAATTCTATAGCGATTATCTGCTTTTTTCCGGGGTTTCAGCCAGAACTGGCGAGGAGCTCAAGGCAGATCTTGATTCCGGTACTCTTTCTTCTCTTCTTTCCCGTCATGATATCAGTGTTGAGCTGCTGATCAAAAAAAGTGAAGCCTATCAGGCCGATCCAATGCTTTGGCAAATGGTTCTTGTCAGGGTTCGTGACAATATCCATAACAGGCAGAACCCTCCGCAATGACCTCTCCCGCCCCTTTTCTTGTTGGCGTTACCGGAGGTATTGGAAGCGGCAAGTCGACACTCTGCAGTTTTCTTGCCCGGAGTGGCTGTGAGGTGTTTGAAGCTGATAGGGTGGCCAAAGAGCTGCAGGTAACCAATGCCGGGGTGATTGAGGGCATGGCGTCTCTTTTCGGCAAGGATATCTATTCCACAAATGAATCGGGAGCACTTGTGCTTGACAGGAAACGGGTCGCTGCCGAGGTGTTCTCCTATCCGGCGAAGCTTGGTGCGCTCAACAGTCTCATTCATCCCGAAGTTCGCGCTGAGTTCATGCGTTTTGTTCAGGATGCCCGGAGTCGGGGGAAAGGAATTGTGATTCTTGAAGCGGCCATTCTTTTTGAGTCGGAACGCTCTTCGGATATGGATTTCATTGTTGTTGTTGCGGCTGATGAGGATATTCGCCTGAAAAGGGCTTCAGCCAGGGGAAGGATTTCCGTTGCCGACATTAAAAAGCGTATGGCGATGCAATGGCCTCAGGAACTGCTGATCAAGAAGTCGGATTATGTGCTCTGGAACAACGGCGGAAAGGATGAGCTGAAACATGCCGCCACTGAACTTATTTCCGTTCTCAAAGATGCCGCCGAAAAACATTCAGCCGGCAATCGCTGAGGCAAGTGCGGGAAGTGAGACGCTGTAGCGGTATGATGTGCTGCCGTGCGAGTCGGGGAACTCTTCGTGACGGTGTTCGATATTGTGCTGGGAGAGTTTTCGGCAGAAGATCCTGAGGCCGAACTGCAGGTTGTATTCGTCCAATGTTCCGCAGTCCACAAAGAGCAGGCTCAGAGAGCGGAGCGCCTCACGGAAGTTCTCTTGTTCAACCATTTCCACCGGATCAAAACTGAGCCATTGGTTCCAGACCTCACTGTCGGTTTCGCAGGTCAGGGGGTTGAAGGGGAGGCGGATGTTTTCGGGTGGTTGACGGAGCGGGTCGGGAGAATAGGCGGCAGACATGGCAAGCATGTCGAGAAGGGGAAATTCTCCCGACGGGGGTTTAAGTGCGGTTTCATAGCGGGTGAAAAAGTTGGTGAGGCTGCCGTTGTGTTTTTCAAGAATGCGTGCGGCGGCGGCAAAGTTCGGCCGGTAGCAGAGGTCGAAGGCCAAGTCGCCGCTGTGGCTTGCGGCGGCTCCGAAGAGATCGGGGTGTTTCATTGCAAGCCGCAGGGCTCCGAACCCGCCGGAGGATTTTCCTGCAATTGCGCGGTGAGGGCGTTCGGGAATGGTGCGGAGTGCCGCATCCACACAGGGGACAATCTCCCGGGTGAGATACCGTTCATAGTTGCCCGTTCCGGCTGAGTCCACATATTGCGATCCGCCGTACCGCGTCATGCAGTCGGGCATGACGATGATGGTTTCTGCCATTCTCCCTTCTCTGATAAGGGCTTCAGCCATTTCCGCCACGGTCGGCCTTCCAAAATTGTAGTTCATGAAACTGTGGCCGGTTGAGGCAAATCCCGAAAGAAGATAGATGACGGGAAACCGCCGCTGCCCATCGTAAGAGGGCGGCAGGTAAACGATCAGATCGCGTTCTGTAGGGTCTCCGAGCGGGTTGCCCTCAAGTGTGCGTCCCGGTATGGGAATGGTTGTCATGTTCGGCTTGAGTGGCTTTGCGGGGGATTTCATTTCAGGGCTTCGTTTTTCCGGTTGACATGTGCTGATATCAGGATGCTTGCTTCATAGAGAAGTATCATGGGAATGCCGATGACGAGCTGTGTGACAAGATCGGTTGAGGGGGTGACAAGTGCGGCCACTATCAGCAGGAAGACGATTGCATGTTTGCGGTAGAAACGCATGAATGCAGGGGTGAGGAGCCCGATTTTTGAAAGAATGTAGGAGATGAAGGGGAGCTCGAACACCATTCCGGCTGTCAAGAGGGCACCAATGAAGAAACTGGTGTAGTCCTGAACGGAGATGTTGTTTTCAATGAGTGTGGAGCCGAACCCTGCAAAGAACTGGAGGGAGACGGGCAGAAAGACAAAATATCCGAATGCTATGCCGGTGAAGAACGAAAGCGAGATGAAGAGAATGGAGAAGCGGCCCGCCTGTCGTTCGTGTTCGTGGAGGCCGGGCGCTACAAATTGCCAGATCTGCCATGCCATGAAGGGAAAGGCGAGAATGAAGCCGGTAAAGAACACTGCCTGCAGGTAGAGCGATATCTGGCCGTAGGGGACAAGGTTCTGGAGGACCAGCGTGTCGCTGCTTCTTTTCAGTGGCCCGATGATGACCACTTCAACAAGAAAATCGGCGAAAATGGCCGAAAGTGCCACCATCAGGACAAGGGCGATTCCCGTTTTTATGATTCTGCCGCGGATTTCATCCAGATGGTCTATGAAGTTGAGGCTCCGTTCTTCTTCTTTTTCATTACCTTCACCTTCCTCCTCCTGCTTCATGAGTTCGTGGGTTTCCTCACGGTGGCTTTCAGCATCTGTATTTGGTGTGTCGGTCATTCCGGAATTTCCGGCTGCTTCCGGCCGGGGTGTTGTTTCGTCTGGTTCCTGATTCATTGCTGGATGAGGTGTGGAAGTATGGCCTGCTGAGTTGATACGCTGTAAAGCGTTGTATCATAAAACATAGCAACAAAGATGCTGGCAGGCAAGAAAATGTTCCTCCTGATGAGAGAGGGACCAAAAGGATGCTGTTTTTTGCTTGTGAGTTTTATCCTATTTTGGTAATCATGGAAATGTATTCTTATGTCATGCCCGCATGGCAGTTTTGTTCACCCTTTAGCACCCCGATCTGTTGAATATCAATGATGTAACCGCCCCCGTTGCAGAAGAGCTTGTTCTGTTCCGTCAGAAGTACCGGGAGCTGCTTCGCAATCAGAATTCGCTGGTCGACAAGGTTACCCGTTATGTGCTTCGCCAGCAGGGGAAGCAGATCCGTCCTGTCATGGTGCTTCTTTCGGCATCGGTTGCCGGCGGTATCCGGGAATCAAGCTACCGGGGAGCAATCATGGTTGAACTTCTCCATTCGGCTACCCTGATTCATGATGATGTGGTGGATGGTGCCGAGATGCGCAGGGGGATTGCCTCAATCAATGCTATCTGGAAGAACAAGATTTCCGTGCTCATCGGGGATTATCTTCTCTCAAAAGGCCTTCTCTATTCGCTTGAGTCCAAAGATTACGGATTTCTTCACATTGTTTCAGATGCGGTCAGGCGGATGAGCGAGGGTGAGATTCTGCAGATACAGAAAACCCGAAGCCTTGATATTTCCGAAGAGGACTATATCCGTGTCATTTCCGACAAGACCGCTTCCCTTATTGCTTCATCATGCGCCATGGGGGCAGAGAGCGCAACTGAAGATGAGGTGAAGATAGCTGCAATGAAAAAGTATGGAGAGAGTCTGGGACTTGCGTTTCAGATTCGTGATGATACGCTCGACTATACGGGTGATTCCCGAAAGACCGGCAAGGAGATGGGAATTGATATCCGTGACAGGAAAATAACTCTCCCCCTTATCCACGCACTTTCCAAAGCGTCACCTGCCGAGCAGAGAAGGGTCCGCTCCATTCTTAAAAACTCCCGGAAGCGTTCGCAGCTCAGGGGCGAAGTGATGGATTTTGTGCGTCGAATGGGTGGGTTGGACTATGCCGGAGCTGTTGCAGAAGGTTATGCGGCCGAGGCTGTAGAGGCGCTTGATGTGTTTGGGGACTCAGAAGCGAAGAAGGCGCTTTTGAATCTTGTGGATTTTGTGATGAACCGTCAGCATTGATGCTGTTGAAGCTATTCTGATAATACCTCTTACCGTACTGTGACAATGATGAAAAAAGTTGGATTGATTGCTCTTGTTGTTCTTGTGGCTCTTGGTCTTTTCGACAGGGTTTTCATGCCTTTTGTGGTCCGCTCGGGGAGTGTGGCACTTGTGCCCGATGTTGCCGGGCTTCTCTATGAAGATGCCGCCTACCGTCTCGAACGCAAGGGCTTTTCCCCTGACAAGAGATTCCATGTAAAATATCTCACCGGTGTGGATTCAAATGTTGTGCTTTCACAGTTGCCTGAAGCCGGGGCAAAGGTTAAGCCTGGAAGGAGCGTGTCCCTCGTTGTGAACAGGAGGGAAAAACCGACATATCCCATGCCGGACCTTATAGGGCGCCCTGAAGTGGAGGCGCGTCAGGCTCTCAAGCGATTGGATCTGCTTGTTGAAGATATACAGATCACTACCGTGTACAACAGTGATGAGGATGGGCGGGTCCTTTCACAGTCTGTGCCGGCGGGAGTACCTGTAAAACCCGGAGCCGGTATTTCAGTTATTGTCGGGCTGTATGAGGAGTCGGATGAGGGGGTTCGTAAAGTCATTGTGCCTGATGTGCTTGGCATGTCGCTCTCACAGGCTGAACGGATTATTGCCGGTGCAGGTCTGGAGCGGGGAAGAGTGAGACGGGAGTATTCGGCCATTCTGGTTCCCAATACCGTCATCAGTCAGAAGCCTTCTGTCAGTGCATATGTTTCGCCTGGCCAGAAAATTGACCTGACGGTTGTGACCGGAGACTGATGGGCGTCCCGGGGGTTGCCGGATTGCCGGTTATTTATAGTTGGCTTTTTTGTACTCATCCCTGATATCCTTTATTCCGGTCGTGCGGTCATTGCCGTCGCTGATGAAGCCGAAGTATTCAAGAATGATGCGGACGACAAACCAGAGACCTGCAAAGAGCAGCTGGATTGAGCTGAAGATGTTCGTGAAGATATTTCCTGTCATGATTGTCTGAGAGGGTCTTTCTGTTCCAATGGGAAATGGCCATTCATAAGGGAATGGCCATTTTGTTCAGCAGTGCGTCAGGTTGCCTTTCAGTCGGTCAGGGCATCTTCGGCTTCAATCCAGTCATCAAGATGCGACTGATCCTGACGGCCTTTGTTCTCCCACCGGTAATATGCTGAAATCCGGATCTGTTCCATTCGTTCTTCGGGTGATACCGGCTTGGCAGCTTTCTTTTTTGCCGTTGTGGTTTTTTTTGCAGGAGTTTTTGCCGCTGCAGTTTTCTTTGCAGGTGCGGCTTTTTTGGCAGCTGGTTTTGCTGCTGCTTTGGTGGCAGGTTTTGCTGCGGTTTTTTTTGCTGTCACCTTGGGGGCGACAGTTTTGTCTTCAGCTTTTTTGGCCATGACTGGGTGTTCGCTTGTTGTTGATGAGATATAATGAAACCTTTAGGTCAATTATTATTTTTCTGAAGATACGAAAGAATCTTGTATAAGGACATTGAGAAGAGTATTTTTTTATGCCCCTTCAGTCGCGCCCGATGTGTGTAAGCGCCGGTTATGTTGCAATTTTTCCAACGGGCGTTATTAAACAGGTCAGTCGGCTCACATGAAGGAACATAAAAACGGCAAGAGAAACTGGAAAAGAAACTTACGGGTCTTTTTCTATGCCGTTCTCCGCAAAAGCCGCTACCTGAAGGGCAACCATCGCACAGTCTTCCGGCTCTCCCTCGACGCGCTTCTTGTTCAGCTGAACCTCAATCAGGATTTCCCGTTTCTTTTCATTGCGATCTTTGTGGGTCTTACCACCGGATATCTGGCGGTCATGTTTCATGACGCCATTCTTCTGTTCAGTTCATTTCTTTTTGGTGGCGCCGATCTTCTGACAAGCCCTTACCGCTATATCATTCTTGCACTTATTCCCGCTCTTGGTGGTCTTTTTGTAGGACTCTACAACGCGTATGTGGTGAAAACCCGTCCCGGTCATGGTTTGGCTTCGGTCATCAAGGCTGTTGCCCAGAACAACGGGACCATCAAAAAAAGCCACTGGTTCCATAAAACAGTCACTTCGGTCATGAGCATCGGGACGGGTGGCGGTGGCGGCAGGGAGGCTCCCATCCTTCAGGTTGGAGCTGCAATCGGTTCAACGGTCGGGCAGCTGTTGAAGTTCTCTCCTGACAGAACCCGTACTCTTCTTGGATGCGGTGCGGCAGCAGGCCTTGCGGCTGTGTTCAATGCCCCTATTGGCGGTGTCATGTTTGCCATTGAGGTGATTCTTGGTGATTTCAGTGTCAAGACTTTCAGCCCCATCGTTGTGGCTGCTGTTGTCGGTACGGTGCTTTCGAGAAGTTTTCTCGGAAGCTCTCCCACTTTTCAGGTCTCTCCCTACACGCTTGTTTCCAACATTGAGCTGCTGTTCTATTTCATTCTTGGCGTGCTTGCCGGTCTTTCAGCAGTGCTGTTCATCAAAACCTACTATGCCATAGAAGAGTGGTTTCTTCGTATTGAGAAACGCTATAACATTCCTGTCTGGATGCTTCCCGCTATCGGCGGGCTTCTTTGCGGATTGATCTGCATGTGGCTCCCCGGACTGTATGGTTACAGTTACAGTGTTGTTGACAGTGCGCTCAGGGGCGAGGAAACATGGACCGGAATGATAAGCGTCTATCTGCTCAAGCCTGTTGTTGCAGGGCTCAGTGTTGGTTCGGGCGGTTCGGGCGGCATGTTTGCTCCGGCCATGAAAATGGGCGCCATGCTTGGCGGTATGTTCGGCAAGGTGGTGAACATGATTCTGCCGGGAATGACTGCCGCTTCAGGCGCTTATGCTCTTGTAGGGATGGGGGCGCTGACGGCCGGTATCATGAGGGCGCCGTTGACGGTCATTCTTATTCTTTTTGAAGTGACCGGTCAGTATGAAATTGTGCTTCCCATCATGTTTGCGGCTGTTACATCAACGCTTGTTGCCAGAGTTGCCTACCGCCATTCCATGGAGACCTATGTGCTTGAAAAGGAGGGGGTACGGGTAGGATACGGTATTGCCCTTTCAGTTGCTGAGAATATCAGCGTGCTTGATGTGATGCGTACTGACTTCATCAAATTCATGGATGTGACCCGGGTTGAGAAGGTGCTTGAGGTTTTTCACAATACTCCGGAGTCGAACTTTCTTGTGACCAATGAAGAGAACCAGTTTGTAGGGATGATTCGCCTTGAGGAAATGAGCATTCTGCTTCGTGACGGTACTTTTGCGGGTTTGATAGCTGAAGATGTGGTCAAAAAAGAGGTGCCGGTGCTCTATGATTCATCGAAGCTTGATGAGGCTCTTAAATTCTTTGAGGTTGCCGATTATACCAATGTGCTCCCGGTGATTTCAAAACGGTCGGGTAAACTGCTCGGCATTGTCCGGCAGGAGGAGGCCTTTTCCTATTATCGCAAGCAGATGAACCTCTATGGTTCCGATACGGTCGAGCCTGCCCGTCCTCTCTGACTGGCGCAGTTCAATGATGGTTCTGTTCAGCTGTTCCGACGGTTGAGTGCAGTTGCTGAAATGACGAGCAGGATGGTGACGGCTGTCATGACCTGAAAGATCTCTTTGGGCACAAGAGAGTTGACTGCGAGTCCTCCATAGTCAAGCAGCCCCATGAAGAGCGCTGAGCCCATGATCCAGAGAGGATGGGCTGCTGCGAGCAGTGCTGTGGCAATCCCTGAAAAGCCGGCACCGGCAGTCATTCCTGCTTCATAATATCCTTTGTAGCCAAGTACCAGATTAGCGGCTCCAAGGCCGGCTGAAGCGCCACCCATTGCCATTGCAAGAAGTGTGTGCCGCGCCGGGTTTATGCCCGCCCTCTTTGCCGCAAGGGGCTGAAGCCCCGATGCCCTCATCTCAAATCCGTGTCGGGTTCTGTAGAGGAGGGCCCAGAAGCCGAGTGATAGCGCTATTGCGGCATAGAGAGAGGGATTTGCCGGGGATGAAGGGAACCATCCATAGAGCTCGGAGAAAGAGGCAATCCGGGCATTTTCGGCAATAGGCGCACTGTGTGCGGTGGAGGGAAGTGCGAAGTGGTTGAAAAGGAGGTATCCGCTTACCCCCTGGGCTATGAAGTTCAGCATGATGGTTGAGATGACTTCGTTTACCCTGAATCGGATTTTGAGGATTGCGGCAATTGACGCCCATCCTGCCCCTGCAGTCATTGCAGCGAGTACTGCGAGTGGTATGGCTGCCCAGGGTGTCAGACTTGGGGGGAGTGATGCTGCAGAGATGGCTGCGGCAATGGCTCCAACCTGGAGCTGCCCTTCAGCTCCGATGTTGAAGAGTCTGAGGTGAAAGGGTATGGCGACAGCAAGCGCCGAGAAGAGCAGCGTGGTTGCCTTGAAGAGGACCTGCCCTGTGCCGTAGGGGGAACCGAGGGTTGAGCGCACAATGCGTTCGGCCACCATGAGGGGATCTGTTCCCGTTGCGCTGATGATGGCGGCATTGAGCAGGATTGCCAGCAGGATGGAGAGGGTGGGGACAAGCGCCCGCTGAAGGGGATGGTTCATGGTCCTGTTCTTTCAGGTGATGTAAAGACCGATCTCTTTCTGGAATGCCACTCCCTCAAGCCGCTTCAGCTCGCACTCCTTTGCGGTGAATTCATGGGAAATGGCGCCATTGTAGATGCATCCGATTCGGGTGGACAGGGTGATGAGCTCTTCGAGTTCCGCTGAGATGAGCAGAATTGCCACTCCCCGGCTGCGCGCCTCGATTATTTTGCGGTGAATGGTTTCAATAGCCCCGATATCAACACCGCGCGTTGGCTGTGCCAGTATCAGCAGCTTGAGGTCGGGGCGGGTCATTTCGCGTGCAACGACCACTTTCTGCTGGTTCCCTCCTGATAGAGCACCGAGTTGTTGCTTTGCCGGGTTCTGGCACAGGACGCCGTAGTCGGGTATGAGACGGCTTTCAAGCTGCTGCAGTGCTTTATGGCTGAATCCTGCGCCTCTATGGAGAGAGGGTTCACGGTGCCGCCCGAAGATGAGGTTGTCGGTCACGCTGAAGGAGGTGATGACGGCTTCGGTGTGACGGTTTTGGGGGACTGCGCCAACCCCGCAGTCGGTAATCTGTCGGGGTGAGAGCTCCAGGAGTGAGCGGCCTTCAAGCTGTATTGAGCCTTTGATGCCTTTCTGCCCTTGCAGCATTCCTGAAAGTGCCTGCAGGAGTTCGCTCTGTCCGTTGCCCTCAACACCGGCGATGCCGTAAATCTCTCCCGCCTTGATGGAGAGGGAGAGGTTGCGGAGTTTCTGGGCCCCTCTCGTGTCGGCAAGGCACAGGTTGCTTACCCGCAACCGCTCAGCTCCGGGGGTGGCGGGCGGATTGTCAACACTGAGGAGCACGCCCCGTTCCACCATCCTCCCGGCCAGCTGTTCTTTTGTTGCTCCTGCGGCCGGCATGGTGCAGACAATTTCTCCTTTGCGCATGACGCTGATGGTGTCGGCAAAGGAGAGCACTTCGTCAAGTTTGTGGCTGATGAAGAGAACGGTGTGGCCGTTTTCGGCGAGCGTGCGTAGCGTGGTGAAGAGTTTTGTGCTCTCCATGGGGGTGAGTACGGCGGTCGGTTCGTCAAGAATCATGATTGAGGCATTGCGCAGAAGCAGCTTCATGATTTCAACACGCTGGGCCTCTCCTACGCTGAGATTGCTGACTCTGGCATCGGGATTGAGGGCAAGAGAGTACTTTTCGGCGCACTCCCGTATGCGGTTGTTGACAGCCTTTCTGTTCAGCGGACTGAAGAGTCTGCACTCTTCATAGCCGAGCATGATGTTTTCGGCAACCCTCAGTTCCCCTGCAAGCATGAAGTGCTGGTGAACCATCCCGATGCCCTCTTCTGCAGCATCTTTTGGGGAGGTGAAGCGTACTGGTTTTCCTCTGATGATCAGCTCCCCGCCGGTGGGGGGAAGCATGCCGGAGATGATGTTGGTGAGTGTGCTTTTGCCTGCGCCGTTTTCACCCACAATGGCATGAACAGTCCCCTTTTCAATGGTGAGGCTGACATTTCGAACGGCCGTGAGGGTGCCGAATTTTCTGGTGATGTTCTGAATCTTTACTGCTGCTGCCATTGTTAGCCTTTCCTCAGAGCCAGATCATGACGGTTTTGATGCTCTCCTTGCTGTCGAGGGCTTTGCGGTATGCGCGTTCATATTCGGCAACGGGGAAGATGTCGGTGAAAAACTTTTCACTCTCGATCCGCTCTTCTTCAAGCTCCTTTGCGGCTTTTTCAAGATGTGCATGCGAAGTGACACTGGAGCAGATGATGACCGGCTCTTTATGCTGGAGCAGGCGGTAGTCGTAGGCGAGAACCTCATAACTGCCCATCAGGAGAATTCCGGCCCCCTGTTTCATCAGCCGGGCCGCTTTTTCAAGGAGCAGGATTCTTCCGGTTGTTTCAACAATAAGGTCATAGCTGCTGTTGAACCCTTCGTCAAAATCCTCTATGTCAAGGGCAATGTTCTCGGCATGGGAGAGCTGACCCCTGATGCCGAAGGTCTCAACGGCGTCAATGCGGGTGACGCCCAGCCGGCGGAGGTATTCCGTGACCATCAGCCCAACGGAGCCGAGTCCGAGTACAAGGACTCTGGATGATGAGTTGAGGGAGGTTTTGTCTATTCCGCTTATTGCATATCCTGCAAGTCCGATAAGTAGATCGCGATGGGTGGATTGGCGGCGGAGAGGGAGCAGGTTTTTTCTTGAGGTTGGAATGATTTCCGCATGGCATCCGTAGTAGGGCTCGACTCCCGTCCAGCAGTCGCCTTTGAAGGCATAGACGAAGTCGCCGGGCTCGAGGTCTGTTACAGCTGATCCTTTGGAAACCACCTGCCCGATTGCTTCACTGCCTGGCATGATGGGGTAGTTGAGCACCCTGCTCGATACCGGTTTGTTGGTGAGGAGAAGACGGTCGAGGCCGGGAGTGATGGTAGTAGCTATGGTTTTTACAACAACGGCTTCCGGAGAGGAAGCTTCATAGGTTGCGTGCTGCAGTTTGAGTTTGTTGGCTTTCTGCAGTACAAGTGCTTTTGCTGTCTCCTGCATGGTTGATTGTTTTCAGTATGAATGTATTGCGCTTCAGCCGGGAAGCAGGCTTGAAAGTATCCATGAAATGGTGCTGATGCAGATGGAGCCGGCAACAGCCCACCAGAAGCCCTCAATGGTGAATCCGTCAACGAGCGCTGCGGAGAGCTGAAGAAGGAGGGCATTGATGACAAGCAGAAAAAGGCCGAGCGAGAGCAGAATGACCGGAATGGAAAAGAGGATGAAGAGCGGCTTGACAATAGCGTTGATGAGGCCGAGAACAAGAGCTACAGCGAGCGCTGCGCCAAAACTGGAGATGTTGATGCCGGTCAGTATCTGTGCTGTGAGATAGACCGCTGCGGCGTTGACGAGCCAGAGAAGAAGAATGTGTCCCATCGGAGTCCCTGTTTACCCTTTTGATAAAGCGGAGCATCTGGTTGTGCTCCGGCCCTGCATTGAAATGTACGAAACCTTTGGTGTTATATGCCAAGTTCTGTGAGGGCTTCCTGGAGGGTTCTGCATCCGGCAATGCGTATCGGGAGCTTTTTGAGGGAGGGTTTCAGGCTGCGCGTATTGGCTTCGGGCAGCACAATGCTTTTGAACCCGAGATGTGCGGCTTCGCGGATTCTTCGTTCGCTGTCGCTGATTGCCCTCAGTTCGCCTGAGAGTCCAATTTCTGCGGAGCAGGCTGCGGTGGCCTCAAGCGGCCGGTTCATAAGGCCTGAAGATACGGCGGCTGCAATGGCAAGGTCGGCGGCGGGTTCAATCAGTTTCAGCCCCCCTGCAATTTTGACGAACACATCCTGTCCCCAGGTCTCCATCTGGAGCCTTTTTTCAAGAACGGCAAGAATGATTGACATGCGTTTCAGGTCGAACCCTGTACTGATGCGCTGCGGCATGGAGTAATTGGTGTTTGAGACCAGCGCCTGAACTTCTACAAGGATTGCCCGCGACCCCTCAATGGCGGCCAGTATCGAGTTGCCGGCCACATCGGTCTGCCTGCCGGAGATGAAAAACTCGCTGGGGTTCGACACCTCTTCAAGTCCGTTCTCCTCCATGCGGAAGACCCCGATTTCATTGGTGGAGCCATAACGGTTTTTGACGGACCGGATGATGCGGTATCGTTGATATCCTTCGCCCTCAAACTGCAGGACTGTGTCGACCATGTGTTCCAGGGTTTTGGGTCCGGCAAGGGTCCCCTCTTTGGTGATGTGGCCGATGAGAAAGAGGATGAAGTTCTGCTGCTTTGCAGCTCTGATGAGGAGTGAGGCGCATTCGCGTATCTGGGTGAGGGTGCCCGGAGAGCTCTGGTACTGGGTTGAATGGACTGTCTGGATGGAGTCGACAATGACCAGCGCCGGTTGCTCCTTTTCAATGACAGCAAGGATTGCTTCAAGGTCGGTTTCGGGTGCCAGCCAGAGGTTGTCGGCCTTCACCTGCATCCGCTGCGCCCGTTCACGGATCTGGTTTGGAGACTCCTCTCCTGAAATGTAAAGAATCTTTGCCGGGCTGAGGCAGGCGGCAAGATGCAGCATGAGGGTTGATTTGCCGATGCCCGGTTCTCCTCCTACCAGAATGGCAGATGCCTTCATCAGGCCGCCTCCAAGCACCCGGTCAAGTTCTCCTATGCCGGTCATGTGACGATGGCCTTCACTGGGGAGTGCCTCATGCAGCCTGACAGGGGCCGTTCCGGGAAACGCTACGGCCCCCTCTTTCCGGTTTTTTGGTTCCGGCAGGATTCTGGTCTCCTCAAGCGTTCCCCAGCTCTGGCATTCAAAGCATTTCCCCTGATATTTCAGGGAGACGGCTCCGCACTGGGAACAGACATATTTTATGGTCTGTTTTGCCACCCGCTCAGAGGTTGTGTGTGCGTTCGAATGAGTGAAGCGTGTTTTTCAGCAGCATGGCAATGGTCATGGGGCCTACGCCGCCGGGAACCGGAGTCATTGCCGATGCCAGCGCCGAAACTCCCTCGTAGTCGACATCGCCGACAAGGCGGGTGCCGCTTTTGGTTGTAGGATCGTCAATCCGGTTGATGCCCACATCAATGACTACAGCACCCTCTTTCACCATATCTGGTGTGATGAACTTCGCACGGCCTATGGCGGCAATGAGAATATCGGCCTGACGGGTGTAGGAGGCTATGTCTTGTGTGGCGGAATGGCAGATGGTAACAGTACAGTTCGACCTTTTGAGTTTCTGGAGCATGAGGTTGGCCATCGGCTTGCCCACAATGTTGCTGCGGCCGACCACCACACAGTGCTTGCCGCTGGTTTCAATGCCGTAGCGGCCGAGCAGTTCAAGAATGCCATAGGGGGTGCAGCTGACAAAGCATTTGTCAAGGTGACCCATGACGAGACGGCCGAGGTTTTCGGGATGGAATCCGTCCACATCCTTCTGGGGATCAATGGCCAGCGTGACGGCGAATTCATCGATCTGTTCTGGCAGCGGCTGCTGCACAAGAATGCCGTGGACGGCAGGGTCAAGGTTCAGGGAGGCGATTGTGTCGAGCAGATGCTCTTCTGGCGTGTCGGCCGGCATTGTAATTACTGAGGAGTTCATGCCGATCTCTTTGCATGTTTTTGCTTTATTGCGTACATAAACCTGCGACGCAGGATCCTCGCCAACGATGATGACTGTCAGTCCGGGGACTTTTCCTGTTGTTTCGCGGTAGCGGTCAACGCTTGCTTTCAGTTCGTCTTTTAGCTCAAGTGAGACTTTCTTTCCGTCAATGATCAGCATGGTTCAATAGGGCTTGATAGTGAAATTGGACTGTTTCGGGTATCGGGGCTGCAGAAAAGCTTATAGCTATGAAAAAAAGAGCGAACAGGCAAGTGCCTATTTGCTTTAACCAGTCAGAGGGTTTGTTTCATGGGAATTCTGTCAGTAGGTGAGGTCCTTGTCGAGAGGGATATTCTTGACTCTTTTTTTTCATGCGATCTCAATGCATGCAGGGGATGCTGCTGTGTTGAGGGTGAGCTTGGAGCTCCCCTCAGCGAAGCGGAAGCCACATTGCTGCAGCACCCTCCTGGAGAGGTGCTGCGAATGCTGCCTGACGCCAACAGGCAGTGGATTGCCCGTCATGGAACGGTTGAGGACTATCAGGGTTCGCTCTACACACGGACACTTTCGGGCAGGGAGTGCGTGTTTGCCCTCATTCGTGAGGGTGTGACGCTCTGTGCTCTGGAAATTGCCTGCAACGAGGGAAAAACAGCGTTTCCAAAGCCGCTTTCCTGCCGTCTTTTTCCGTTGCGGGTGAGGAAAAAGTTCGGATTGCCGTATCTTGTCTATGAGCAGCATGGAATGTGCCGGCATGCCAGATTGCTCGGCACGGAGCAAAGAGTTCCGCTTGTAGAGTATCTCCGTCCTCACCTTGAAGAGCTGTATGGCAAAGCATGGGTGAGAAGCCTCATCTCATTTTCTGATTCCATATCCGACCCTCATGGCTGAATTCAGGTTGCAGCAGAAGCAGAAAGCACAGCTTTCAACACAGCAGATAATCAGCAGTCAGCTGCTGCAGCTTCCGCTTGCCAATCTTGAACAGCGGATCTACGAAGAGCTGCAGGAAAATCCCCTCCTTGATGCGGTTGAGGCGGAGAAAGAGAATTCGCTGGACGAACGGGAGCGAAGTTCCGCTTCATCAAGCGGCCAAAGCTCAGGTGAACATTTTTTTCAGGCTGTTCAGTTTGACAGCTTCCATGAAATTCTTCTCAAGCAGTTGGCGCTTCAGGAAAACATAGAGCGGGGTGAGGTGGAAGTGGCCATTGAAATTCTCGGCAATCTGGACTCAGACGGTTACTTCGTTGAAGATCCGGAGGTGATTGTTGACAGTCTCCGCATTGCCGGACTGGAAGTTGACGGAGATGAAGTTGAAGCCATTCGCCTCAAAATCCTCCATCTCGATCCGCCCGGTGTGGCGGCGCTTGATCTCAGGGAACGGCTGCTTGTGCAGCTGCATTTCTCGCGAGGAAAAGCCTCAGTGAGGGTTCGTGGCGTTGCCGAAGCGATTCTCATCCACCATTTTGATGATTTTATTCATCGTCGATTTGAGCGGCTTGTCAAAAAACTCCCCCATCAGCCAGAAGAGATTGATGCGGCAATCAACGCCATTGTTGCGCTTGATCCCCACCCTGGAATTTTTCAGGATGAAGGCGGGCATTACATTTCGCCGGACTTTCTTGTTTCCTTTGACAATGGGGAACTGACGGCCTCTCTCAATGACCGGAGCGCCCTGTCAGTCAAAGTCAGTGACCGGTATCGCGACATTCTCGGCAAGCGGCAGGGGTCGAAGGAGGACCTGCAGTTCATCCGCCGGAACATGCAGCGCGCCAATGATTTTGCCAGTGCTCTTGAGTCACGGCGCCAGACGCTTCTCAAGGTGATTGAGTCGCTCATGAAGCACCAGTATGCATTTTTTGCCGATGGTCCGGCGTTTCTTGCGCCTCTCGGCATGAAAACCATTGCGGCCGATACCGGGCTTGATATTTCCACCATCAGCCGTGCCGCCAACAGTAAATATGTGCAGACGCGGTTCGGAGTTTTTGAACTGAAGTATTTTTTTACCGGTGCAATCCAGACCGATGATGGGGAGGATGTGTCAAGCAAGGTGATCAAGCAGCATCTTGCCGACATGATAGAGGCGGAGGAGCCGTCGAAGCCGCTTTCAGACGACCGCTTGACGGCAATGCTTTCGGAACAGGGGTTCCAGATAGCCAGAAGAACGGTTGCAAAATACCGTGAACAAATGCAAATTCCAGTGGCAAGACTAAGGAAAAAAATATTTTAATCGAATGAAGCATTCAGAAGAGTCCCGCATCCGTTCAACAACTGTGATTGGAGTACTGCGCGACGGGAAGGCGGCTCTCGGCAGTGATGGCCAGATGACACTCGGCAATACCGTCGTCAAACATTCAACCCGAAAAATCAGAAGCCTCTATCAAGGCAGGCTGCTTGCTGGATTCGCCGGAGCAACTGCTGATGCCCTAACCCTGCTTGACCGTTTTGAGGAGAAACTTGAAGCCTACAACGGAAAGCTTGAGCGGGCGGCAGTTGAACTTGCCCGTGACTGGCGGACCGATAAATATCTTCGCCGACTTGAAGCCATGCTGGCCATTGTGAGCAGTGAAAAAGCGCTCATCATTTCCGGGACCGGCGATGTCATTGAGCCTGAAGATGGCATTGTTGCCATCGGCAGCGGCAGTATGTATGCCCTTGCTGCAGCCCGTGCCCTCATGAAGCATACCGGACTGCATGCCGGCGAGATTGTACAGGAGAGCCTCAGGACGGCAGCCGACATCTGTATTTATACCAACGATCATATCGTTGTGGAGGAGGTCTGAACCTCCCCGACCTTTCAGAAATATTCTAAATCCATGCAATGACCCTGAAGAAAGAATCCTCTGTTTTTCTCCCCATAGACGCTGACGCACAGGGTGGAACCCTTGGGGCGGAGCACCTGACGCCGCACCAGATTGTTGCCCTGCTCGACAAATACATCATCGGCCAGAAAGAGGCCAAAAAATCTGTAGCCATAGCCCTGCGCAACCGTCTTCGCCGCCAGAATGTTGGCGAGGAGCTGCGTGACGAGATCATGCCGAACAACATCATCATGATCGGGCCGACAGGTGTCGGAAAAACTGAAATTGCCCGTCGTCTTGCAAAACTTGCAAAGGCCCCTTTCGTGAAAGTTGAGGCATCCAAGTTCACCGAGGTCGGCTATGTCGGCCGTGATGTTGAGTCCATGATCCGCGATCTTGTTGACCAGTCTGTTGCCATGGTGCGCAGTGAAAAGTCGGAGGAGGTCCGTGAAAAGGCTGCGGCTCATGTTGAAGAGCGCATTATTGACATTCTGCTTCCTCCTGTTGCCGGTTCGGCTGAAGATGATATTCAGGAGGCCCTCATAGAGGGGGATGAGGGTTCGTCTTCCTCATTTGAACCGAAAGATGAGTCTCTTGAAGTCAACCGCAGGAGCCGCGAGAAGATGCTCCAGCGGCTGCGCGAAGGCAAGCTGGAGGACCGGCAGATTGAGATGGATGTATCGGGCGACTCTTCGGGCGGGATGATGCAGATTTTTGGTCCGATGGGTCAGATGGAGGAGATTGGCGGCATTATGCAGGACCTGATGAACGGCCTTCCCCGCAAGAGCAAAAAACGCCGTGTCACCATTGCCGACGCCAGAAGGATTCTGGAACAGGAGGAGGTGCAGAAGCTGATTGATATGGACACCGTTGTGAAGGAGGCCATCATAAAAGTAGAGCAGTCGGGGATTGTCTTTATTGATGAAATTGATAAAATTGCCGCACCGACGACAGGTGGCGGAGCCAAGGGGCCGGATGTAAGCAGGGAGGGGGTGCAGCGCGACCTTCTGCCGATTGTGGAGGGTTCGAATGTTGCGACCAAGCACGGCATGGTCAAGACCGACCATGTGCTTTTCATCGCCTCGGGTGCATTTCATGTAGCCAAACCGTCCGATTTGATCCCTGAACTTCAGGGTCGTTTTCCCATCCGTGTTGAGCTGAAGAGCCTGACAGAAGAGGACTTCTACCTGATTCTCACCCAGCCCCGCAATGCCCTCATCAAGCAGTATCGGGCACTGATGGGAACGGAAGGGGTCGATCTCCAGTTTACCGATGGGTCCATCCGCGAGATTGCCCGGACTGCAGCGGTGGTCAACGAGAGTGTGGAAAATATCGGAGCGCGGAGGCTGCACACCATCATGACCAATCTGCTTGAAGAGTTGATGTTCGACATTCCTGAAAACATGTCGAAAGGCAAAGTGCTCATAGACGAGGAGATGGTGAAGGCGAAGCTGAACCATGTTGCCTCTGACAGGGATCTCAGCCAGTATATTCTGTAACTCAGACCAGTAACCATGAGCCAGCACAGGATTCTTGTTCTCAACGGCCCCAACCTTTCCCGTCTCGGAAAACGCGAGCCGGCCATTTACGGCCACACAACGCTTGAGGAGATCAATGTCGGTATAAAAAAGGCGTTTCCCGACATCGCCTTTGACTTCTTCCAGACGGAGGATGAGGGAGAGCTGCTTGAAAAGCTTTTTCAGGTGGAGGACGAGGGGGGATGCATGGGGGTACTGCTCAATGCCGGCGCCCTTACCCATTATTCCATTGCCCTTCGGGACGCCATCAGTGCCGTCGGGGCGGCTGTGGTAGAGGTGCATTTGTCGAACATCTACGCCCGCGAGGAGTTTCGCAGCAGGTCTGTGATTTCAGCGGTATGCGCGGGGGTTGTCAGTGGGTTCGGGGAAGAGAGCTACCATCTTGGCGTTCGTGCTCTCGTCTCTCTCAGAGAGCAGGGGGGCAGGCAGTAGGGGGTTCAGTCGTCCCGCAGCTTTTCCAGTAAATGGCGCATCTGGCGAAGACGGCGCCGGTCGCTGTAAAAGAGGATGGGTTTGTCCATCGCCGCCTCCATCAGAGCTGCAGCCTCTTTTTTATGCCCAAGCTCAAGTTCAACCAGAGCGAGTTCATGGTAGTTTCTGATTACTCTGGGGTCAAGCGTAATGGCCTTTTTCAGAGCATCTTCTGCATCTTCATAGTCGCCTTTCGGCATTTTCCCTACGAAGGTCCCTCCCATCATTCGCTTGAACCAGCCAATGCCGGCAGCCTGTCGGTAGTACGAACCCAGCATTGAGAGTGCTGTCTGATCGTTCGGGTTCAGACGAAGGGCGGTATCCAGTTGCCGTTTGATCTCTCCTGCGTTTCGGAGTTTTTCCTTTGTTCCACTTTTTTCTGCAGCCATCCCAAGAGCGGCAGCGAGCCATGCATGCGATTCGGCACGGGTACTGTCGAGTCGTATGCTTTTTTGTGCATGGTGCACCGCCTTCCGGTAATGCTCAATCCGCTTCTTCTTATCATCGCGCGGAAGAGATTCGCCGATACTGACTTCAAGGCGTGCAAGTTTCCACCAGATTTCAGCGTTCATTGGTTCACAGCCGCCAGCTATGGAGTAAAGAGAGTCCGCCCTGCGGTACTCCATTTTCCAGAATGCTCTGTCGCCGCTGTTCAGCGCCGTTGATGCCTCTGGCGAAGCTGCCGTCGTCTCTCCAGGCTGGAAGAGGGTCGCAAGACCAATACATGCCGCCGTGGCTGTATGGAGAAGGAGGGAAGTGCTGGCTGCTTTTCCTTTCATGTGTTCTTATTTGAACCAGATGGATTCAGGGTATGTGCGGTGAAGCTTGCGGTCGATACCAAGCCAGTGCCCCGAAGGGAGCAGCATCATGAGCAGTGCGAACACCATGAAGGGAGGAAGCGTCAGGTTGTAATATGCACCAGCCGCAAAATTGATGAACATGAACAGTGCGAAGGCGGCATTCAGCCTCACCGCCGTACCGGTAATCAGCCCCAGAGCTATAATGAGTTCACCGACCGTCACAATCCAGGCAATCGGCATGGCCAGAGGAATGGCAAAGTACTCAAGATAAAGCGCCTGAAACGACCCCGCCTCCAGCTCTGAAAGCCGCAGCCTGAAGAACCCCTCCATCAGGTCGGTCCAGAGCCATCCTTTTACCAGTTTGTGCCAGAAGCCGTAGACGAAAAATGCCGCAAAGAGATAACGGCCCATGAGAAATAGGATGACTCCGGCACTTTTCAGCGGGTGCTGGCGCATCCACGCTGCCTTCCATTCAAAATCGCCCATTGGTCTTTACTGTTCCATGGTTACAGAAAGTTGGGGATCCCATGACCCTTGTGAACCTGTTGTGAGGTCATTTCCCGTTTTCAGAGTGCTTTCCTGAGCACTTCCACAATGTCCTCCGCGCTCATCGGCGGCCGGCCGGGAAGGCGGCCTTCAGCGTCGTGGATTACCTGCAGCGTGTCCTGCGCATACTGCTCTATCAGTGCGTCGCCGATCTTCATTTCACTCAGGCTGGTGGGGCAGCCGATTGAGGCAAGGAAGGCCTCGAAGCGGTTTATGCCTTCCATTGCTGCTGAAGAGTCTTCAGGACCGTTCAGGGGGATTGAGAAGATGCGATGTGCGAACCCGGCAAATCGGTCGGGACGGGTGCGGGCTGCAAAGCGCATCCATGAAGGGTTGATGGCTGAGAGTCCGGCGCCGTGGGCGATGTCGTGGTGGGCGGATAGCGAGTGTTCGATCATGTGCACAGGAAAGGGGGATGCCGTACCGGCCTGCACCCATCCGTTGAGTGCCACCAGCGATGCCCATTGCACCTGTTCGCGTGCCTGGATGTTGCTGCCATCTGCTATTGCTTCCGGTCCCCACTCCATTGCGGTGAGGATGACCCCTTCGGCAAACCGGTCCTGCACAGGTGTGCCATCAATCCCGTTGAAGTATGATTCCGTCACATGGGTGATCAGGTCGCATATGCCGTTTGCTGTCTGGTCTTTGGGTACGCTCAGGGTCAGTTCCGGATCTACTACGGCAACTTTTGGATATAGGCATCTGGCCGATACCACTGACTTGAGGGTGCTCTTTTCATCGGTGATGACGGCTCCCGAGTTCATTTCAGAGCCTGTTGCCGCAAGGGTTGGCACGGTGATGAGGGGAAGGGCGCTTTCAGGCAGCCGTCGGTCGGGCTGGCCGTGAGCCATCATGTTCCAGGGATCCCCTTCGTAGAATACAGCTGCTGCCATAACCTTGGCTGCGTCCATGACGCTGCCGCCTCCAAGGGCAACGACCACATCACACTCTTCCCTGCGGGCCGTATCGGCTCCGCGCTCAACCGTTGCAATCCGCGGGTTCGGTTCCACGCCGGCGCATTGGGCAACTGCCACGCCGGCCTCGTTGAGACTGCGCACTGCGCGCTCAAAGGTGCCGTTGCGTTTCACGCTGCCGCCACCGGTAACGACAAGGGCCTTCTTTCCGTATTCACGAACCACTTCACCGAGTTTTGAGAGGGTTCCTGTCCCAAAGACTATGCGTGTCGGGTTCTGGTATTCGAAGTGCATGATGTATATCTTGAATGAAAAAGCCGTTGTGTATTTTAATATATAAGTCCTTTCGCTTACCCGCCAAGGATTTCTCTGTGGTGTCAGCCTTCCTCTGGAGTGGAGCCATACCTGCCATTCTGCAAAGGGAGGCAACAGAAAGATACATGGTGCCGGCAGAACAGAAAGGGCGAAAAAAATGTTATGACTCCATGAAAGGCCATGCTTTGCATATAAGGCCTTGTTTTACGGTGAACTTTCAGACTGACTGGTTCTTGAAAACTAATGAACATGGAATCCATGACTGAAGGCAAGAAAGAAACATTCTCTCCAGAAGATAGCTGCACAGGCGGAGGCTCGGTGTTTGCGGTGCAATCGGAAATCCTGAGGCGGTTCAAGGATGTCTATGAGCTTTTCCCCGGCTCCTTTTCCATCATGAACGCCGGGGGAAAACTGATTGCATGGAACCGGTATATGAGGGATGTGATTATCGGGAGGCCTGAGGGTGAGATGAGCGATGTAGACGGTATGAGGGCCATCCATCCTGATGACAGAGATTTTGTGATGCAGCAATTTTCTGCTGTCATCAGTTCAGGTGCTGATAAAACAGGGGAGGCGAGAGTTCTTGTGGGCGGAGGTCCTGAGTATACATGGCGGGCTATAACCGGACGGAAAATAGAGGTGGATGGTGAGCCGTGTGTTCTGGCCATAGGGATTGACATTACAGAGCGACAGAGGCTTGAATCACTGCAGGCCCTGCATCTGCGGATGCTTGAGCTGGCGGAAGCCTCTTCCATAGAGGAATTGGTACGGATTGCTCTTGATGAAGCAGAACAGATGACAGGAAGCGCCATCGGGTTCTGCACCTTCATTACCGAAGAACTCAATAATGAGCCGGTACAGGTCTGGTCAACAAACGCATCGAACCATTTTCGGCATGCAGGCATGGGGGAGGCGGGGCACCCCATTCTCAGACTGTCGCACCTGTGGGACGATGTCATCAAAACAAAACAGCTTGTCATTCATAATGACTATCCCTCGCTCAGGAAGAGAAGTGGGTTGCCTGTTGGACACGACATGGTCATCAGGGCGCTGGTCATTCCTCTCATGAAGTCCGGTGAGGTTACTGCCATTTTCGGTATCTGCAACAAAGCCGCTGCCTATACTGAGGCTGATGCCGGAACCGCAAGCCGAATTGCTGATTGTTTATGGGGCATTGTTACCCGCAAGCTTGCCGAACAGTCGGAACAGCGGATGCAGGAGCAGTTGCAGCAGTCACAGAAAATAGAGCTCCTTGGCCAGCTGGCAGGAGGCATTGCTCACGACTTCAACAACATGCTCTCCGTCACGCTTGGCTATACGGAAATTCTGCTTGAATCCATCCCTGAAACCCATCCTTTCTTTGAAGGTCTTGAGGCAATACGGCGCTCAACTGAGAGAAGTGCCAATCTTACCAGCCAGCTGCTCTCGTTTGCCCGTAAACAGTTGCGTCAGATGCAGGTCATCAATGTGAACGAAGAGGTTGCGGTTATGCTGCCGATACTCAAAAGCGCCCTGGGTGAAAGCATACAGTGCAACTGTAAGCCGGCCATAGATGCTGTCAGGGTGTGGATGGATCCTACACAGTTCGACCAGATTCTCACCAACCTTTGCCTTAACGCCCGGGATGCAATTGGGCACAGCGGTACCATCACCATTGCTACGGGCGTGAAGCATGTTGAAACATCAGATATACGGTCAGGCTTTCCATGTCTGTTACCGGGGATCTATGTTTCCATATCGGTTACCGATACGGGAACCGGCATCAAAGCGCATGACCTCCCGCACATTTTTGAGCCTTTTTATACTACGAAAGAGGTAGGAGAAGGGTCTGGGCTTGGGCTTTCAACAGTTTATGGCATTGCCCGCCAAAATAACGGTTGTGTCGAATGCTGGACAGAAGCGGGAAGCGGCAGTTCGTTTACGGTTTATCTGCCGCGATACGCAAAGCAGGAAAGTACAACAGTCGACACGACGCCTGAGCTTCACGGGAAAACAACAGGATCAACCATTCTGGTTGTTGAGGATGTACCCGATATCCTTCAATTGGTCACGCGGTTTCTTGAAAATCAAGGACACAGGGTTCTCACTGCAGAGGATGCGGAAACAGCCCTTGCCATGGTCAGGGACAGGCAGCTGCCTCTTAAGCTGCTTGTCAGCGATGTTGTCCTGCCGGGAATGAACGGTGTGGATATGAACCAGGAATTGCGCAAAGAAATCCCTGATCTGAAAACCCTCTTCATGTCCGGCTACGCTCCTGAACGGATCAGGCAGCACGGGGCATTCGAAGAAGGAGTGAACTTCATTCAAAAACCATTCGCCATGAAGGCCTTCCTGAAACTGATCCATGACATTCTTGAGAACTGAGACGGCAGGCTCTTGAATGAAGATTTCGAGAGCCTGCTCATCAAACGGTACAACGACTCTCGGGCGTGCACATCCGAACCCTGGCTTACTGGAGATGAGCATTCCAGATAAAACAGCCGGCAGCAAGAAGCGTTATATCATTATTCAAGAGTATCTCAGATTGCTTTACATCAGACTTCCCGGGTCGACATCGATGCTGACGGTGGCGGCAGGGTTGCGGAAGCGTGAGGTGATTTCGTGCTGGAGGTATCTGGCGAAGGGTTCCGTGAGGCGGGCTTCAGTGAGTTTTACCAGAAGATGGTAGCGGTAGTTGCCCCGGATTTTTGCTATGCTGGCGGGTGCGGGGCCGAGCACTTGGCCTTTGGTGTCGGTGAGTGCCGTCTGGAGCATTTCTCTGCAGACTTCAGCTGCTTTTTGTGCCGTGGGTTCATCGGGCGAGCTGCATTCAAATTTCACCAGCTTTGTGTAAGGGGGGTATCCGAGCTCTTTGCGTGAGGCCATTTCCAGTTTGAAAAATTCACTGTAGCTGCCGGTGAGCAGGGCGTTGAAAACTTCGTTTTCACGGTTGTAGACCTGCAGGTAGACTTCGCCGGGGGTGGATGAACGCCCTGCGCGTCCCGATACCTGTGTGAGGAGCGAGTACATCCTTTCTGAGGCACGGAAGTCGGGGAGGTTCAGGCCGATGTCGGCCATGAGAACGCCGACAAGTGTGACATTGGGAAAGTCGAGCCCTTTGGCGACCATCTGGGTGCCGAGCAGGATGCGGGCTTTGCCTTCGCGGAACTCATCGAGGATGCGTCCGTGTGAGCCTTTTGTTGTTGTGGTGTCCACATCCATGCGGAGAATGCGTTCTTCAGGGAACAGTGTCTGGAGCTCCTCTTCAATCCTCTCTGTGCCGCTTCCTTTGAAGAAGAGATCGGGGGAGGAGCATGAGGGACAGAGGTTGCTGAATGGTTCGGTGTGGCCGCAGTAGTGGCAGCGGAGCTGGCGGTGCCCGGCATGGTACACCATGGGTATGCCGCAGTGGGGGCACTGGGGAACATGGCCGCATGCGAAGCAGAGGACGCTGCCCGAAAAGCCTCTCCTGTTCTGGAGGAGGATGATCTGTTCGTTCTTCTCAAGCCGTTTTGCCATTTCGTGGCGCAGCTTGTCTGAAATTGAGGGTGTGGCTTTGGGGCTGTCTTTCATGACAACCATGCAGAGTGTCGGCATGGTTGCCCCGTCAATCCTCTCGGGCAGAGTCAGGCGGGTGTATTTGCCCTGAAGTGCGTTGCCGTAGGATTCGAAGGAGGGGGTTGCCGAGCCGAGGATGCAGATGGCTCCTTCTGTTCGGGCTCTCATGACCGCAATGTCGCGCGCGTTGTAGCGGGGGTTCCGGTCCTGCTTGTAGGCGCCGTCGTGCTCTTCGTCAACAATGATGGCTCCAAGGTTTTCAAGCGGGGCGAAGATGGTTGAACGGGCTCCGAGAGCAATTCTGGTTCTTCCACTTCGGAGGCTGTGCCATGCGTCATACTTTTCCTGTCTGCCCATTGCGCTGTGCATGATGGTGACGGCGTCACCGAAGTGCTGGCGGAACCTGCCTGCGGTCTGCGGGGTGAGGGCAATTTCGGGGACGAGCACAATGGCTGTTTTGCCTCTCGCGAGCACTTCTTTCAGAAATTCTATGTAGACAAGCGTTTTGCCGCTGCCGGTAACGCCGTGCAGCAGAAAGGTATGGTAGGCCGCTTTGCGGACGGCATCGCTGAGGGCGGCAAGAGCGGTGCGTTGCGCTGCAGTTGGTTTTTTTGTTCCTTCGTCGGGTGTTGGCATACCTGTGTCGAAGCGGCCGTGCAGGGGGATATCAATTTTTTCAAGGTAACCCGAAGCTGTAAGCGTGTTGAGTATGCGGCGCGATGCATGTGAGGCGTCAAGTGATGCTCCGCCGGGGCCGAAGGCTGCTATGCGGTGGAATGTCTCAAGCTGTTTTGGAGTGTTCTTGAGTCCCTCTTCGGGTTCAGCGGGGAGGGTGGGGGCAATGCGCCATGCGGGTGCTGTTTTCTGTGATGTCGAGGAGATTTTTCTCGTGATCTTCAGATGGCCGCCCCGTTCAAGTTCCGACAGGGTTCGATAAAGCTGTTTTTTCCCAAGTCGGCGCTGCAGCTGCTTTACAGTCAGCCGACCTTCTTGATGAAGCAGCTGCATGATTCGGCGGCGGAGAGCCGTGTTCTTAGTGCTGCGCTCTTCTGCCTCAAGGGTGAAGTCGCTGGGTTCTACTATTTCATCAACCGTGGTGCGTACTGCAAGCGGGATGGTTGCTGTGATACAGTCAATCCGCCGGGTGAGGTAGTATCCGGCCATCCACTCCGTGAGTCGCATCATGGGCTGGCTGAGAACGGGCTCTCCTCCGTAGAGGATATCGGTCAGTTCGGCTGGAGGGTGGGAGGGAGGAGCTTCAACATCGGTTTCAAGGATGTATGCCGTTGATAGGGACTGTCTTCCGCCGGTGGTGGATATGAGCACCATGCATCCCGGCTTCAGAGTTGCTTCAGCTTCTTCGGGTACCCTGAGAGCAAAGGGCTCTCCCCTGAAAAGGCGTTCGGCTGTTATGAGGACATGCATGGGAGAGCCGGCATGGTTCAGGCGCCAAGTGCCTTGAGAATGCGGTCCCGTATCTCTTCAACCTTTCCCGTCCCCTCCACGGTGGTGAACCGGGGGGAGTCCAAAGAGCCTTCAGCGGCGCGACCGGTATAGTACTCTATGAGAGGGGAGGTCTGTTCGTGGTAGATGGCAAGCCGTTTTTTTACAGTCTCTTCGGTGTCGTCAACCCTTTGGATCAGCGGTTCACCGGTTTCATCATCCACTCCTGGCTGCTGCGGGGGGTTGAAGGTGAGGTGGTAGGTTCTTCCTGAGGCCGGATGCACCCTCCGCCCGCTCATTCTCTGAATGATGCTGCTGTCTTCAACGCGGATTTCAATGACATGATTGATTGTGATGCCTTCTCTGTCAAGAGCCTCAGCCTGTGCAATTGTACGGGGGAAGCCGTCAAAGAGGCAGCCGCTCCTGCAGTCGTCTTCTTTGAGGCGTTCTTTGATGATGTCTAAGATGATGTCGTCTGAAACGAGGTTGCCGGAATCCATAACCTCTTTTGCCTTGCGTCCGAGCGGGGTCTCTTCCTTGACTGCTGCCCGCAGCATGTCACCTGTGGATATTTGCGGTATGCCGAGTGCTTTTGAAATGAAATTTGACTGTGTGCCTTTCCCGGCACCCGGGGCTCCAAGAAGAATAATTCTCATCAAACTGCTTATAAGGATTTTTTCGTGGTGATGACGGTGACTTTTGGTCTTGTGCTTTAGGGAGTGGCTGGCGGTTCGGCTTTTTTTGTTGAGGGTTTGATGTCGATGACCTGTTTTGAAGGGGCTTTGCGGAACTCGATTGTCGTGGCTTTGGCGCTCCCTGACGGTTTTTTTGTATGTCGGAGTTCAGCCTGGTTGAAAATCTGCTGGAAAGCCGCAGCAGGGCCTTCTGCATCCAGTGAACGAAGGAAATATTCGTCTTCAGTGAGGGTGCTGCCGGCAAATTCAGAGTCCGTGCTGTCAAGAATCATCCTGATCATCCGGCGGCTTTCACCCATGTCACCTTTTGACTCAATCTGGGTTTCAGCTTTGGCATTGATTGTAGTGATGCGTTCGCCTTTGCAGTCGGTTTCCTCCAGAAGGCCGAGAGTGATTTTTATCTTGATGCCGAGAAGGGCGAATGATGAGACTTCAGCCTGAATGACGGTCATGCCGCCAACAGCTGTTTTTTTGCTCCTGAGATCCCATCCTACCCACTGATCTATTTTCGAGGTTATGTATTCGCTGATCTCATCAGTTTTTTTGGCGAACCGCCTGACTTTGAGTTCAGGGAATATGGGTGAAACAGAGGTATGTGTGGCATTGTCGGTCAGGCCGTAATAGGCTTTTGCCATCTCTTTGCGGAAGGGGAGTAAGTCAAGCAGATCCATTGTAAGGTGTGCCGGTTAGGATTTATTGCTGTGTTCCATGCCTTTTGCTGCAAGCTGACCGCAGGCAGCATGAATGGATGTTCCGTAGCTTTTTCTGAGGGTGACCTGCAGTCCGGCTTCAAGGAGCCGGTCACGGAATCGGTCTCTGGTTTCGCTGCAGACAGACTGAAATGGAATATTAACGATACTATTATAATCAATCAAGTTTATTTTGCAGAAAAACCTTGAGGCAAAACGGATGAGCTGGCGGGCGTCCCCCTGGGTGTCATTCACCCCCTCAAGCAGCATATAAACAAGAGTGACCGGTTCGCCGGTATTTTTTGCATAGTGAGCAAGAACGGGCTGAAGCTCATCGAGCGGGTACCGCCGTGCGGCCAGAGGCATAAGAGATTCTCTTTTTTCCTGAAATGCCGAGTGGAGTGAAACTGCCAGTTTGGTTTTCATTCCGGAGGTTGCCAGTTTTGCTATTTCGGGAATGATGCCGACTGTTGAAATGGTGATTTTCCGTTGTGAGATTGAGGATGCATAGCCTCTTGTGCTGAGGGTTTCAACTGCATCAAACACATTGAGGGTGTTGAGAAGCGGTTCTCCCATTCCCATGAAAACTATGTTTGTGATCTTCTGCTCCCTTCCGGATGCGGCAAGCATGCTGTTGAGGGCGTTCGCCTGTCCTGTTATTTCGCCCGGTGTGAGGTTTCGTTTGAAGCCGAGCGAGCCGGTGGCACAGAAAGAGCATTGCAGGGCGCATCCCGCCTGGGATGAGAGGCATGCCGTCAGGCGACCCGGCCCGGGAATGAGGACGGTTTCAATCATGGCGCCGTCAGGCAGACGGAGCAGGAGTTTTTCGGTCGGCCCGGGGCATGCGCCTTCCGTTGAATCGTCGTGCTGCTCTACTTCAGGGGGAGTGATGGCAAAGGTTTCCTCCAGCGCTTTACGCAGTGCTTTGCTGAGGGTTGTCATCTCTTCAAATGATTCTGCCCTGTGGCTGAAAAGCCACTCGTGAATCTGTTTGGCCCTCCAGGCAGGTTCTTTCATCTCCGCCAGTCGTCCTGTGAGCTGCTGCAGGGTCAGGTCGGTAATGTTCTGAAGCGTCTTGGCCATTGTGTGGGTTTTCTCTGATGTTTGAGGGGAACGCAATATAACTCTCCTTGCCTCTGTTTTGCTCGTGTCAATCTAAAAAAGTACTTTAATCCCAAAAGTTTGAGATCTGAAGAGATTTAACAGCCGGGACAAAGAGAGAGTTTTACTAGAGAAAAGTTGTATGAAAGAAACCCTACAGGCCGACTTCAACCATCAGCTGCTTGACAAGCATATCCATGCACGCATACGGTTTGCCGCCCTTGCATACCTGCAGGCCGTTGAAAAAGCTTCATTTGTAGAAATCAGGGATTGTATCAAGGCAACTGACGGGAACCTGAGCGTTCATATGCGCAAGCTTGAGGCTGCAGGATACATCAGTTGTGACAAGGGATTTCAGTCGCGAAAGCCCCATACCATATACAAGGTTACGGCTAAAGGCCGGTCGGCATTTTTGACCTACAGGGAGAATGTTGGATCGTTTCTTGATCCGATCTATCGTCTCCAGTCGGCATGAGGCTGAAGAGGGTCTGCAGTGTCCAAATTTTTAAATAAGTCAGGAGACCGATGATATTACCCGTACAAGGAAGAACACTGAAGAACGATGAGTGGACTCCGCTCATTGATCTTATGCTGGAGGGTGAGCAGATTGTTCTCACCACCCACGAGAATTCCGATGGTGACGGTCTTGGATCAGAAGTGGCGCTGGCTCTGGTGCTCAAGGCGCTGGGAAAAGAGGTCTCCATCCTCAACCCGACGCATGTTCCTCCGAACTACCGTTTTCTCATGGATTCTTTCCAGATAACCCATTTTGACCCTTCAAGCGAAGAGGCTGTTGCCGAGGTTACTCTCGCCGATGTTCTGGTGCTTCTGGATGCGAACCTCCATGATAGAATGGGATCTCTCTGGCCGCATGTGGAGTTTGCCCGGGAGCTTGGAGGGATGAAGGTACTCTGTATAGACCATCATCTCGAACCCGAGGATTTTGCTGATATGATGGTCTGTGAGAATTATGCATCCTCAGCCGGTGAGCTCGTCTACGACCTTCTTAGGGCACTTCGTGAGCGGCTGCGGCAGGAGGTGTTTACGCCCGCTGTGGCAGAGGCTCTCTATGTTGCCATCATGACTGATACCGGTTCGTTCCGCTTTCCTAAAACCTCGCCGTATGTGTATCGCATTGCCGGTGATCTTGTTGAAAGGGGGGCCGATGCGGCACTTGTCTATGACCGGATATACAACTCACTCACGCCTCCGGCACTCAAGCTTCTCGGCCTTGCACTGACCTCCATTTCCATTCTGGATGATGGTGATATTTCGTGGCTTTTCATTTCACAGGAGATGCTGCGGCTGACGGGAAGCAAGTTGTTTGATACGGACCTGATTGTCAGTTATCTTCTCAGTGTTCCCTCTGTCAGGCTTGCAGTTCTGATGGTTGAGATGAAAGATGGCCGGACCAAGGCGAGTTTCCGTTCACGCGGCAGTGTCTGGGTAAACCAGCTTGCGAAAAAGTACGGTGGTGGCGGCCATATGAACGCAGCCGGGTGCCTGTTTCCGTTTTCGTCGGACAAGGCTCAGAAAGTGCTGCTTGATGATGTGCGTCTTTTTCTGAAAAATCCGGAATCGTTCAGCAGTTGATATTGCATTATTCATTTATCCAGGTACCATATCGATGAAAATTTCCGTTACGCTCAGTGATCTTCATGATCTCAATGTTGATCTTCTTGCTCTTGCCTTCAGTAAGAGCGATCTGAAAAAAAAGGCTCCGAAAGCGCTTGCTGCCGCAGGAATTTCCAGCAGTGTTCTTGATGACTTCAAGGCAGGCGCAGGTGAACTGATGCTTCTGTATCCTGCTGATGGAAAGCTTCGCGCCCAACGGGTGGCGCTTGTCGGCACGGGTGAGGGTAAAACCATTGACGACTGGCGGAAAGCCGCTGTAGAGGTTGCTTCCAAGGCGGCAGCACTGGAGGTCTCAAGTGTTGCTTTTGATATTACGGGAGATCGCCCGGGTGGAAAAAAAGGAGCGGGTGCACTTGCCGAGGCGGTTGCAGAAGGCGCCTGTTTCGGGAACTACCGTTTTGAGCGTCTGAAGAGCGGCAAGCTTGATAAGGAGCCGAAAAAGGCTGATGCAAAGAAAGGCATGTCCTCGTTCACCCTTCGAGTTGAGCCTGCGTTGCTTGGAGAGGCTGAAAAAGGAGCCGAAGCCGGACGGATAGTGGGTGAGGCACAGTCCATGGCAAGGGATATGATCAATCTGCCGGGTAATTATCTTCAGGCTGAGGATCTTTCAAAGATTGCCGTTGAATCAGGTAAAAAGTATGGCTATGCAGTCACGGTATTGCGCAAAAAAGAGATTGAGGCCTTGAAAATGGGAGGTCTGCTTGCTGTCAATCAGGGCAGTACCCATCCGCCGACATTCACTGTTATGGACTATAAACCCAAAGGCAAGGCCAGGGCTGTAGTGGCTCTTGTTGGAAAAGGGGTGACATTTGATTCCGGCGGTATTTCCATCAAGCCTTCTGAAGGAATGGGTGAAATGAAGTCCGATATGGCCGGTGCGGCTGCAGTCATTGGTGCCGTCGAGGCGGCTGCGCGTCTGGCTCTGCCGGTCAGGGTCATTGGTCTGGTTCCCTCTACCGACAACATGCCTGACGGCTCCGCACAGAAGCCGGGAGATGTCATTACCACATATTCCGGCATTACGGTTGAGGTCGGTAATACTGATGCGGAGGGGCGTCTTATTCTGGCTGATGCGCTCAGCTATGCCAAAGAAAAATACAGTCCCGATGTGCTGATTGATGTGGCAACTCTGACTGGTGCCTGCATTGTGGCTCTGGGTTACAGGGTTGCAGGGATTTTCAGCAACAGCGACACTCTTGCAGCCGAAATTGGCGGGGCAGGTGAGCTCTCTGGCGAAAAAGTATGGCGTTTGCCCCTATGGGACCTCTATGACGAACAGATACAGTCGGATGTTGCCGATGTGAACAATACCGGTGGTCGTGGAGCCGGTACAATCACTGCTGCGAAGTTTCTGCAGAAGTTTACCGATGGTCATAAAAAATGGGCGCATATAGATATTGCCGGACCATCCTTTTCTTCGAAAGGCTCACTGAACATAAAAGGCGGCACTGGATTCGGCGTCCGTCTTCTTGTTGAGCTGATGAAGCAGTGGAAGTGAAAGAGAACCCTGTGTTGATAATACCGGGAGTGCTCTTCTGGGACTCTCTCTATGGGGGGATGAAGGAGGAGCTTTCCGGGTATCTTCCTGCAGGGAGGGTGGCAGTTGCTCCTCTTTCTCTTTCCGACTGGATTGGTTTTCCCCCCTCTCCTGAGCGTTCCACCAATCGGGTGATGAGGGTCATAGACCAATCATTGGCCGGGCTGGAGCGGAAATTTCCCGGTGAGCAGGTGACGCTTGTTGCCCACAGCGGCGGTGGTACGGTTGCAATGGTCTATCTTCTTGAGCGCCCTTTCCAGGGCGACCGGTATGAGGTTGGAGGCAGGGTCGGCAAGCTTGTTACCCTCGGAACGCCCTTCCATACTTCGGAGCGATACGCCAGGCTCAAGACAGATTTCATCGACCGTCACCTGACCCCCGAATTTTTTATGCGCCATCCCGTGGTCTCCGTCGTCAGCAACAAGTACCGGGGCAACATGCAGGGCTCGTTTGTGGAGAAGCTGTGCCATCAGTTCTATCGCAGTGTTGATGGAAACGGTGATACAGAAGGAGATGGCATAGTTCCTGCCGAGAGCTGTTTTCTTGAAGGGGCAGAAAATGTGGTTGTTCCAGATGCCGAACATCTGCCAACACCGCACACCCGCTGGTATGGAACCAAAGAGGGTGTAAGGCAGTGGATTGAGTGGCTTTGAGAGTTTTTGTTAACATAATATCGAAGTAATGAAGATTACCATTTTTGGGTCGGGGTATGTAGGGCTGGTAACAGGTGCCTGTTTTGCCGAAGTCGGCAACGAGGTTCTCTGTGTTGATATTGACCAGAACAAAATCAATCGTCTTAAAGAGGGGGATATCCCCATTTATGAGCCGGGACTTGAGGATATTGTTGTTGAAAACAGTCGCGAGGGCAGGCTTCGATTCACCTCGGACATTGAGGAAGGTGTGCAGTTCGGACTCTACCAGTTCATCGCTGTGGGAACACCTCCCGATGAGGATGGTTCTGCCGATTTGCGCCATGTGCTTGCTGTGGCCGAAAGTATAGGCGAGCATATGCAGGAGTACAGGATTGTCATCAACAAATCCACCGTACCGGTGGGTACTGCTGACCTTGTCCGCGATAAAATCAGCAGTGTCCTCTGTGCGCGTGCAGCGGCCATTGATTTTGATGTGGTCTCCAATCCTGAGTTTCTTAAAGAGGGAGATGCAGTTGATGACTTCATGAAGCCGGAGCGCATTGTTGTGGGTGTTGACAACCCGAGGACAAAAGAGCTGCTCCGCTTTCTCTATTCTCCCTTCAACCGCAGCCATGAGCGGTTCCTTGCCATGGATATCCGTTCAGCAGAGCTGACCAAATATGCAGCCAATTCAATGCTGGCCACGAAGATCAGCTTCATGAATGAGATTGCAAACATTTCAGAACGGGTTGGCGCTGATGTCGAGGCGGTCAGGCGGGGTATCGGTTCCGATTCCCGGATTGGTTTCTCTTTCATCTACCCCGGTGTCGGGTACGGCGGATCATGCTTTCCCAAAGATGTGCAGGCGCTTGAACGCACCGCCCGCAAATACGGCTATGATGCCCGCATTCTTCAGGCGGTGGAGGCTGTCAACCATGACCAGAAAAACAGCATTGTTGCCAAAATCAGCGACCATTTCGGAGGCAGCCTCAAGGGCAGGACATTTGCCATATGGGGTCTTGCGTTCAAGCCCAACACCGATGACATGCGCGAAGCACCGAGCAGGGTGGTTATTGAGGCTCTGTGGAAGGCAGGGGCAAGCGTGAGGGTGTATGATCCTGTTGCCATGGAAGAGGCTGAACGCATTTACGGTAAAAGGGAAGACCTCTACTACGCAGCCAACCCCGAAGATGCTGTCATGGGCTCTGATGCGCTTGTGGTGCTTACCGAGTGGATGGTGTTCCGCAGTCCCGATTTTGAAATGGTAAAGCGTGATCTCAACAGCCCTGTCATTTTTGACGGGCGGAATATCTACAGCCCTGAGTTCATGGAGCAGTCCGGTTTTACCT
The DNA here is from genome assembly GCF_003968655.1 of Chlorobium phaeovibrioides. GTDB lineage: Bacteria > Bacteroidota > Chlorobiia > Chlorobiales > Chlorobiaceae > Chlorobium > Chlorobium phaeovibrioides. The sequence continues at coordinate 120,561 of NZ_RXYK01000001.1, forward strand.
ATTACTCAATCGGTCGCCTGCCCAGAGGCGTCTGACAATGGTTCAGGGGACCGCTTCCCGACCCGATTTCCCATGCCACTGCTGCCTTTATGGCGGCAGTGGCATATTTTTTTGCCCTCTCGACAGCCTCTTCCATCCCGGCTCCTCCTGCAAGGAATGATGCTATCGCCGTTGAAAGCGTGCAGCCTGTTCCGTGCGTATTGCGGGTGGCAATTTTGTCGGCACTGAACCATGTGATTCGTCCGTTATGGAGAAGGCAGTCGCTCGAGAGTGGTCCGCTGCCATGCCCTCCCTTGACCAGGACTGAATGTGCTCCCATACGATGCAGTGCCAGAGCAGCTTCTTCAACCGCTTCCTGCGCTCCGGGAATGGACTCCATACCCAGAAGCATTGCTGCTTCAGGCAGGTTCGGGGTAATAAGCGTCACCAGAGGCAGCAGTTCCTGTTTCATCACCGGCAGTGCGTCTGTGGCCAGAAGGGAAGAGCCTGATGTTGACCGGAGAACGGTATCGAGCACAATGGGGACGGGGCGGGGAAGTTCGCGCAGAAGTGAGGCTGCCGTAGCTGTCATTGCCGAACTGCCAAGCATGCCGATTTTTACGGCGTCGATAACAATATCGCTATATAGCGTGCGGCATTGCGCTGTTACACACTCACAGGTCATTGGGTAGGTGGACTGCACTTCGCATGTGTTCTGCGCTGTTATGGCGGTAATGACCGACAGAGCGTAACATCCCAGCGCGGCAGCGGTTTTGATGTCGGCCTGTATGCCCGCTCCGCCGCTTCCATCAGAACCGGCAATGGTGAGGATGGTGGACGGTGTTGTCATAAGAGCATGCCCTCCGCCATTTCACGCACAAGAGCTTCGGCAGCAATTCGGGGATCGGGATGGCGGCTTACTGCGGAAATGACGGCAATGCCTGAAGCTCCGCATGATATGACCCTTCGGGCATTCTCCAGCTGTATGCCGCCAATGGCAATAAGGGGGATGGAGAGAAGTGAGGCGGTTTCCTGAAGTGCCCGGGTTCCTACAGGGGGGAGGGGTTTGTCTTTTGAGCCGGTCGGGAAGATGTGCCCGAACCCGACATAATCCGCGCCTTCCTTTTCGGCCTGCAGAGCCTCCTCTCTGGTGCCGGTTGAGACCCCGATGATCCGGTCGGGTCCGAGCAGCTTTCGGGCTACAGTGGCAGGCAGGTCGTCCTGACCGAGATGGACTCCGTCAGCACCCGTGGCAAGGGCAATGTCGAGCCTGTCATTGACTATGAACAGGGCATTGTGTTGGCGTGTCAGTGGCAGGATGGCTTCCGACCATCTGCAGAGATCCCTTCCCGAAGCTGTTTTGTTCCGCAGCTGTAGTATCGTGGCTCCCCCCCAAAGAGCCTGACGGGCAAATGTTACGGGGGGGAGTTCCTCGTCGGTAATGACGCAGAGCATGGGGCGGGAAGGGAACATCATGGCAGCAGTCGGTCAATGGTTTCAGCAGTTTTCCTGAAGTTTGCCGTTTCAGTGAAGAGGCCGAGTGAGGCGACGCCCCAGGCTCCGCATTCAATGCATGGAATGGTATTTTCAGGTCTTATTCCTCCAAGCGCAAACACTGGAACGGAAGTGGCCCTGCATACCTCCCTGAGCAGTGCGGTTCCCTGAAGGGGGCCGTAGCCCGGTTTTGAAAGCGAGGCGAACACAGGGCTGAAAAAGAGGTAGTCCACCCCTTCTTTTTCGGCTGCGAGTGCGCTTTCGGGCGAGTGGACGCTTTTGCCTATCAGCATGCCGGGGGAGGCGCTTCTCAGGCGGTCTGCAGGGCAGGAGTGTTCAGGCAGGTGGACGCCGTGAAGCCCGGTGGCAAGCGCAATATCCATGCGTTCGCTGAGCATGAGGCGTGAGCCGTTTGGAAGTGTTTCCTTTGCGATTCTCGACGCAAGGGCGAGAAGCTGCCTCCCGTTCAGCTGCTTTTCACGGATAAGAACCATTGCCGGGCGGTTGAGAGGAAGCTCCTGCAGCAGCCGGGAAATCTGCTGTCCGCTGCCATCCGTCTCCCTGCCGCTCGTTATCCAGCAGATGCGGGGAAGGGGGAGGGGCTGGGAATTCGCGGGGCTCATGAGTGCAGGCTTATTGGATTATTCTCGGACTATAAATAAATTATACCGTAATCACAACCTGCGTCTCCTCCGGTATAACCCTGATGTCTTGCTCAAGTATGGAACACATTGAACAGAAGCTTGCTGACAGAGGGCTCTCTCTTCCCTCTGTGCCACCTCCAGCCGGATGCTATGTGACAGCTGTTCCTGTTGGCAACATTATCTATACTTCCGGCCATCTGCCTTTAACAGAAGGAAAGCTTCTTGCCGAAGGTTCAAATGGAAGAATAGGGGAGAGGCATCTTGATGCTGCTATCCAGGCTTCACGCATTGCACTGCTCAATGCGCTTTCGTCAATCCGTTCCGCAGCCGGGTCGCTTGACGCGGTTGAACGGGTTATAAAGCTCACCGTGTATGTAGCCAGCGAACCCTTTTTCAACGGCCAGCATCTGGTTGCCGATGGAGCCTCTTTTCTTCTCCGCGAACTGTTCGGCGAGAGGGGAATCCATGTGCGCAGCGCGGTAGGCGTTGGCGAGCTCCCTCTGGGTGCCAGCCTGGAGCTCGAACTGATCGTTCAGTTTGACCCCCTGTACCCCCTCTCAAAAAGCTGAATATACTTCCCTCAGTGGAACTGTTATTGATTATGATTACACAATCATAATCGACAGTAAACCCCATGGTATAATACATTCTAAGGATCGGTTTCTGTACAAAGTATGGTAGAGAAATTTGCGGTTATCATTTGCATTGACAGAGCAGAACCCAGCATCATTATGAGTTTCTACAGACTTATCTGTGCGGATGATAGTCGCATCTATGAATTTATTTGTCAAGTTTCTTTTTGCGAGTAATTACATAATGTTTTTTTTATGTAAAAGCATCTTTCTTATTTTATTGTAAGACTTTAGTTGTTTTTTATTAAAATCTACCTTACCATGTAGAGGTTGTTGTTTATTCGTTGGCTGTTGTTGTTTTCTTGTTAAATCTTTGTTGTTATTGTCTTCGCTTATCTGTGTTATTATGGTGTTGCCTCTTTTCTCTTTTATTGGATTTATTGTGCCTTTGATTTTTTGTTCTTCTTTGTTTGTCGCTGGCGTCTCAGGGCTTTTGTTTTCTGTTTTATGGTGGTGTATGGGCGTGTTCCTGTTTTGCTTTATGTCTTCTCTTTTTTTGTTTTGTTTTGTCTTTCAGTCCCCGTCCTTGTTGATTGCCGGATGCCGGAATGTTTTTTTGTCTTTTTCATCGGTGATGGGTAAACTGTCAGTTGCCGGTCGTTCTCTTGTGTTATTCTTGTTCATCAATGTGCCTGCGCCATGTCTCGAATAGTTACTGTGCTCATGATGCTTGCCGTTCTCGGTTTTGGCGTTTTTCTCGGTTCACGGCTGGGTGGGGGAGGCGCTTCTTCCTACAGGGAAGATGGTCGGCTGGTTGAGGCTTATGATCTTATCAAGGCATTTTATGTCGACCCGGTTGCCGGCGACAGTCTCGTTGGGGCGGGCATCAGGGGGATGGCTGAATATCTGGATCCTCACAGTGTCTATCTTGCCCCTGAAAAGGCGGCATATTCGCAGGCTGAGTTTGATGGCAATTTTGATGGCATCGGCATTGAGTTTGATGTGATCAATGATACCCTCCTTGTTGTTACCCCTCTTTCGGGGGGGCCGAGTGCTGCTGTGGGCATTGTTCCCGGTGACAGGATTGTTGCCATTGATTCCAGTTCCTGTGTCGGCATCACCCACCAGGATGTGCTCCGCAAGCTCAGGGGCAGGCGCGGAACCACGGTGAGCCTGAGGGTGTATCGCCCATTGTCGGGCAAGAGTCTTGATTTTGTTGTCACCAGAGGAAAAATTTCAACCAAAAGCGTTGATGCTGCTTTCATGATGGATGGCGGGACCGGGTATATCCGTCTCAGCAGGTTCATGGCAACAACAGCCGAAGAGTTTCGTGATGCTCTTGGAAGTCTTAAAAAGAAAGGGCTGAAGCGGCTGATTGTTGATGTCAGGGGGAATCCCGGCGGATTTCTTGAACAGGCGGTGCAGGTTGCCGATGAATTTCTTTCCGATGGCGAGCTGATTGTGTATACCAAAAGCCGCAACGCTGCTGAGGATGTCCGCTATATGGCCCGTTCCGGCGATGGGTATGAGACGGGAGAGCTTGTTGTTGTGGTTGACCGGGGGAGCGCCTCGGCTTCTGAAATTCTTGCAGGAGCGCTTCAGGACAACCAGAGAGCGCTGATTGTCGGGGAGCTGACTTTTGGCAAAGGTCTGGTGCAGCGTCAGATGGAGTTCAATGACGGCTCCGCTCTCCGTCTTACTGTTTCCCGCTACTATACTCCTTCAGGACGCCAGATACAGCGCCATTACAGCAAGGGAGAAGATGGCAGGGACCGGTACTTCCATGAGTCTCCCGGGAATATCCAGCCGGGGAAACTCTTTGACGATCCCGGCAGGTTGCTTTATGAGAAGAACAATGAGTTTTCTGTCTACCGTACCACTTCTCTCAGAAGCATTCCTGCATCAGCGGATTCTTCCGGGAGTGTTGAGGGAGCTGCTCTGAAAGGTCTTCGGTCTGCGGGGGGGATTATTCCGGATTACTGGGTTGCCGGAAGAGCCTATACTGAGTTTTATCAGGAACTCTTCAGAACCGGAGTGCTGGAGGATGCAGCACTGAAGATACTTGACGATCCGCTCAGTTCAGTTCAGGACTACAGGAACTCCCTGGCCTCCTTTATAGCAGACTACCGGGAAGATGGTCGTCTGGAAAAAATAATTGCCGGGCTGTGCCCTGATAAAAAAATCGTTTTTGATGATGCGGCATTCAGGAAGGACAGGCGTTATATTGCCATTGCCGTGAAATCGCGCATTGCACATCAGCTTTTCGGATCGGAAGGGCAGGTTAAATCATATGTTTCTACGACAGATCCGGTTGTCAGGCTCGCTGCTCGACTGCCGGCGGCTCATTGAATGATACAGCATCACTCAGGATTAAAAAAAACGAACATATGTCACTTCTTGAAAAAATCAATAACGCGTCGTGCACGCTCCGTCTCCAGAATGACTGGCTGAAAATTTTCACCTGTCCGGTTCCAAGCTCGGATTTCCTTTCTTTTGTTGGCGTTGCTGAGCTTGATGCTTCGAGGGATGCCGTTCTTGCGCTTCTCTATGATATTGAAGTTGCAACCGAGTGGGTTTGGAAAACAAGTGAAATGCGGATACTCGAAGAGCTTTCAGATGATGGCGGCCGCGTTGTCTATCAGCGGGTAACAGCACCCTGGCCCGTCTCCGACCGTGAAATCATCAGCCGATCAAACGGCTATATGGATCCCGAAACAGGAGAGGCCTTCATTACCATAGAGTGCCTCCCCGATTTTCTTCCGCCCAATACCAATGCCGTCCGGGTGCCGCAACTTGAAGGCGCATGGAATATCATGCCGCTTGGGGAGGACAGCTGCCGTGTGGTGTTCCGTCTCCATCTTGAGCCGGGAGGGGAAATTCCCTCATGGCTTGCCAACATAGCCGTCATAGACACGCCCTATCACACCCTTCAGAATATGCGGGAAATGGTCAAGCGTGAGAAGTACCGGATTCCTGTTGATGCGCCGTTCAAACAGTCCTCAAAAGATATTGTCCGTAATTACAAAGAGTTCATTGCCGACTGAGGCTTTTCTGCGGGGAGTTCACTGGTTTGAAGTTTCGTCGGGATGTATGCAGAGAGCCGGCAATGCCAATCATCAACTATCAGGGTATGGATGCACACTCAATCCTTCAGGCTGATTGGGAGTTTCGTGTTGAGCACAAGGAAATAAGGATTTTTTCCTCAAGGGTAGAGGGGTCTGATGTACTCGGTTTTAAAGGCGAAGTCACGATTCCCACAACATTCCGTAAGCTGATTGCTCTCTTTCATGACACCGGCAGTTACCTTCGCTGGGTTCATCACCTGCTGGAGATGGAGGTGCTTGAGAAACACGACGGTCTTGAATATGTTATCCGCCAGCTCATTGATGCCCCGTGGCCTGTTGCAAAACGGGAGATGATCATCAGGACTGCTCTGGCGCCTTTTGGCGACAATGGGGTGGCAGTTACCATGCAGGGGGCAGCTGATGCTCTTCCCGAGAACAGTTCTGCTGTCCGGGTTCGCGACATTACCGGCATGTGGGCGTTTACCCCGGATGGTCCTGATACTGTCCAGTTGACCTTTGTGATGCATATAGATCCAGGAGCCGATGTTCCTTCAGGCTTGAGCAATCAGGCCATGTTTGAGGTCCCCTTTTACACGCTGAAGAATCTGAGGCAGCTTGCTGCTGACGGCAGTTACAATCCCCCATATCCCCGGGAGGCCGATCTGCACCTCTCCATAGTCTGAGAATTCAGTCTCGGCAGAGTTTCTCGGAGCATGCCTTCAGAAGCCTGTCGGGTTTGACCGGGACGGCTCCTACCTCCTGACATACCGTTCCGGCGGCAATGTTTGCTATGGAGGCATTGGTGAGGGTATCAAGCCCTGTTGCCGCTCCAAGGGCGAGGGTTCCGATGACGGTATCGCCGGCACCTGATACATCGGCTACTTCCAGTGAGCTGACCGGAATATGGGTGAATGAGCCGTCATAAACAGTTATGCCTTTTTCGCTTCTCGTGACTATCAGTGTTTCGGCTTCAATTTTTTCCTGCAGGAGGAGGCAGGCCTCTTCAACATCGCGGTCACTGTTTTTTATTGGAATGCCAAGTGATGCGGCCATTTCAGAGAGGTTGGGCTTGAAAATTGTGCACCCTCTGTAGGCGAAAAAGTTTTTCATTTTCGGATCTACCAGCACTGGAACTCCGTGCAGGGTGGCTGTACTGATGATGGCGGTAATCAGTTCTTCCCTCAGCAGCCCCTTGTTGTAGTCTTCAAGGACGATTGCGTCTATGGTTCCAATGATCTCCTCAAGTGCATCAAGAACCTGCTGCATGGTGCTGTCATCAATATCCTCCCTTTTTTCAAAATCCACCCGTGTGATATGGTGATTCTGGGAGAGTATCCGTGTTTTGCAGGTTGTCGGTCTTGATGGGTCGGAAATAAGTCCCTGGCAGGAGAGGCTGTGCGTTTTGAAGAGCTCAAGCAGCGTTGTACGGTTGCTGTCGTTGCCCGTAATGCCGAAAAGGATTGTTTCGGCTCCGAGCGAGAGGGTGTTGAGCGCAACATTGGCCGCTCCTCCGAGTCGATGGTCTTCATGGGTAACATCAACTACGGGAACGGGATACTCCGGAGAAATGCGTGAGACATGGCCGAAAATATACTTGTCGAGCATGATGTCGCCAATGACGGCAACCCTTTTGCCCTTGAAGGCGGCGATAATCTCTTCAATCCGTTGTTTGTCCATAAGTGGGTGGGGTCGTGAAGCAGTGATGTGTGCTGAAGGGAAACTTGTTGGGAGAAGATAAAGAATGTTCCTCTCTATTGATTTTATTTTGTGCGTTTTTTTGTTATAATTAAAGCTAAGCATTTTTACGCTTTATCAGAAGAAACGGAATCCTGATGTTTGAGAGTTTAAGCGACAAGTTGGACGGCGCCTTCAAGAAACTTGCAGGTCAGGCCACCATCAATGAAATCAATATCGGTATCGCCATGCGCGATATCAAACGGGCTCTGCTTGGCGCCGATGTCAACTACAAAGTTGTCAAGAAGCTGGTAGAGGATGTCCGTCAGAAATCTCTCGGCGAAGGGGTGATCAAGAGCGTTTCGCCGGCACAGATGATTGTCAAGATTGTCAGTGATGAGCTGACGGAGTTGATGGGTGGTGAGCAGAAGCCTCTCGCCCTTTCGTCTTCAAGGCTCCCCGCCGTGGTTATGGTTGCCGGTCTCCAGGGTTCGGGAAAAACCACCTTCGCGGCAAAGCTGGCAAAGCGGCTGAAAAAAAGCGGCCGGAATCCTCTTCTGGTTGCGGCAGATGTCTATCGACCCGCAGCTGTGGATCAGCTGAAAACCCTTGGTGCCGAAGTGTCGGTTCCCGTGTTCTCCATTGAAGAGAAGGATGCGATGAAGGTTGCAATGCAGGGTCTTGAGGCGGCAAAGGCCGGTGCGCATGATGTTCTTATTGTTGATACTGCCGGGCGGCTTCAGATTGATGATGCAATGATGGCCGAGGCTGAGGCGCTCAAGAATGCCCTGAAGCCCGATGAGCTTCTTTTTGTGGTTGACTCCATGATGGGGCAGGAGGCTGTCAATACCGCCAAGGCGTTCAATGACCGTCTTGATTTTGACGGAGTTGTGCTGACCAAGCTTGATGGCGATTCGCGTGGCGGTGCGGCACTTTCCATCCGTCATGTGGTTGAAAAGCCAATCAAGTTCATGAGCGTGGGGGAGAAGGTTGACGATCTTGACCAGTTCTACCCCGACCGTATGGCCCAGCGGATTCTGGGTATGGGTGATATTGTCAGTTTCGTTGAGAAGGCCCAGGAAAGTCTGGATATGGAGGCGACACTCCAGATGCAGAAAAAACTCATGAAGAATGAGTTTGACCTGAATGACTTTTTTGACCAGCTTCAGCAGCTCAAGAAAATGGGTTCAATGCAGAGTCTGATAGAAATGGTGCCGGGTCTGAACAAAATGGTTCCAAAGCAGGACCTGGAGAATCTGGATTTCAAGCCGATTGAGGCAATCATCAGCTCCATGACCAAAGAAGAGAAGTCGCGCCCTGAAATCATCAACGGCAGCCGCCGCCAGCGCATTGCTCTTGGAAGCGGCACAAGGGTTCAGGATGTCAACATGCTCCTGAAGCAGTTCGGGGAGATGAAAAAAATGATGCGCTCTGTCTCGAAACTCTCGGGTAACGGCAGGAAGATTACTTCGCAGAACCTTGCGCTTGACAAGTTTTTAAAACGGTAGACCTATATTACTTTTACAATCGTACTCTCATAACCTAAATCACACGAAGCCTTGGTAAAGATCAGACTGAGAAGAGCAGGAAGGAAAAAACTCCCTGTATACCAGATAGTGGCCGCTGACTCGCGGGCACCCAGAGATGGAAAATTTCTTGAAGTTGTAGGCCATTATCAGCCGACAGCAAAACCCCATACCGTAACCATCGACAGGGAGCGGGTGGCATATTGGATGCAGACTGGAGCACAGCCTACTGCAACTGTCCGCAGCCTTATCCGCATGACCGGACTTCTTCATGAGCTTCGCCTCAAGAGTCTTGGACGCAGTGAGGAGGAGATCACAGAAGAGATGGAGAAATGGCAGGAGAAACAGGCTGAAAGGCGCCAGAAACGACTTGTTGTCAAGTCGCGCCGTCGCCAGCTGAAAAAAGAGGCAGAGGCCCAGCCTGCTGTTGAGGCTGCACCGGAAGCCGCTGTTGAGGCTGCACCGGAAGCCGCTGTTGAGGCTGCACCGGAAGCTGCTGTTGAGGCTGCACCGGAAGCTGCTGTTGAGGCTGCACCGGAAGCTGCTGTTGAGGCTGCACCGGAAGCTGCTGCTGAAGCTGCACCGGAAGCTGCTGCTGAGGCTGCACCGGAAGCTGCTGCTGACAGTGCCGAAGAAGTAAAGGGCGAGGAAGCAGGGGCTTAAAGCCTCCTGCTTCTTCAGTTGACAGGTTCAGGCAGAATGGAACTTTGGTTGATAGGCACCATTCTTAAGCCAAAAGGGCTTAAGGGTGAATTGAAGGTTCAGCCGGTAACCGATTTTCCTGATCGATTTCTGTCCCGGACAAAATATTTTGCAGGGCGGCAGCCTGAAACTGTCGTGCCTGTCAATGTGAAATCGGCAACGCTGTCACAAGGTTTTGCATGGTTGTTTTTTGAGGGAGTGGATAGCAGGGAAAAAGCGCAGGAGATGGCAGGGATGCATCTTTATATTGAAGAGAAAGAGTGCGCTCCCCGTCCCCAAAACCGGGCATGGCTCCATGAGCTTGAAGGAATGAGGGTGAAAGGCCGTGATGGAGTTGAGGTTGGTGTTCTCACCGCCATACTCCCCATGCCGGCCCATGAGGTTTACGAAGTTCGGACAGGGAACGGCACTGTTCTCATACCGGCCATTGATGAATTCATTGATGAGATAAGTCTTGAGGGCGGATATATGGTTGTACCGAGATTTGATGAGTTTCTCTGAAGAGTGTGGTGATTATGGATTCGATTCGTATTGATGTTATTTCCGTTATTCCCGGGTTCTTTGATTCAGCGCTTGAAACCGGTCTTCTCGCAATAGCGAGGAAAAAAGGTCATCTTGAGGTGCATGTCCATAATCTTCATGATGACGGACTTGGAAGCTACCATGCTGTTGATGATGCCCCGTTTGGTGGTGGTGCAGGTATGGTGCTTCGGCCGGAACCTGTGTTTGCCTGTATAGAAAGGCTTCAGGCTGAGAGGGAGTATGATGCGGTTATTTTTCCGACGCCCGATGCCGTGCGTTTCGACCAGAAGGCTGCCAACAGGCTGTCGCGGATGAAAAACCTTATCATTCTCTGCGGTCATTACAAGGCGCTTGATGAACGGGTTCGCCGTACGCTTGTTAGCATGGAGTTTTCAGTTGGCGATGTTGTTGTGTCGGGAGGAGAAATTCCCGCGCTCTTTCTTATGGATGCTGTTGTGCGGCTCATACCCGGCGTTCTTGGTGATGGTGAGTCGGCCCTGACTGATTCGTTTCAGGGAGGTATGCTGGACTGTGCATGGTATACACGCCCGCCTGAATTCAGGGGGATGAAAGTGCCCGATGTTCTTCTTTCAGGTCATCATGCCAAAATAGAGCAGTGGAGAGAGCAAAGCGCCAGCCAGAGAACAAGAGAGAAAAGGCCGGACCTTTCTGGCGAAGAGGTGTCTGAAGATTTTGAATAGATTTTTGCATTACAAAAAATAAACATTTGTCGAAATGGATCAGTTAATTCAGTTAGTTGAAGCAACACAGGCTGGAGTTGAAACCCCTGATATTTATCCTGGTGATTCCGTAAGGATTCAGCTTCGTGTTATTGAGGGTGAAAAAGAGCGTCTTCAGGCTTTTGATGGCGTTGTCATCAGCGACCGCGGTGCCGGGACCAATAAAACAATCACGGTTCGTAAAATCTCCCATGGTGTTGGTGTAGAAAGGATCATCCCGATCAATTCGCCCAATGTTGAGAGTGTTACCGTTCTCAAGCATGGCAAGGCCCGCCGTTCCAAGCTTTTCTATCTCCGCAAGAGGACTGGAAAGGCCGCACTGAAAGTAAAAGAGCGCAAAGTAGCCGAAAAGGCCTCCTGAAGCAGAGCCGCATCCGGGCACAAAAAAATTCTGTCCGGATGCGGCATTCTTTTCACGCCATGATGGACATGGAGTACCCTTCAGCCGCCTCAATCGAGGCGTTTCACAGTAAAATCTTCAGTTCCTGGCCCGCATGCCGCCGCACTTTCCCGTGGCGTGAAACCCGCGACCGGTATTCGGTCATGGTCAGTGAATGCATGCTCCAGCAGACGCAGGCAGAGCGGGTTGTTCCCAAATACAGCGCATGGATTGAACGCTTTCCTGATGCCGCGACGCTGGCGCATGCGTCTCTCCGGGAGGTTCTTTCACTCTGGAGCGGTCTTGGTTACAATTCTCGTGCCCAGCGGCTTCAGCTTTCTGCCGTGCAGGTCATGGATAAGTTCAATGGAGAGGTTCCCTCAAGTCCGCTTCTTCTGAAAACCCTGCCCGGCATAGGGGAGTATTCCTGCCGTTCCATTCCCGCCTTTGCCGACAATCTTGATGTGGCAGCCGTCGACACCAACATACGACGCATTCTCATAACAGAATTCTCGCTTCCTGAAACACTCCCGCCAGCGAAGCTGCAGCGCCTTGCCGATGCAGTTCTCCCTGTCGGCCGAAGCCGTGACTGGCACAATGCTCTTATGGATTATGGTTCAAGGGTGGTGACGGGGAAATCTTCGGGGATCCGCCCTCTTTCCCGCCAGTCTGCATTCAAGGGCTCACGCCGCTGGTACCGTGCACAAATAGTGCGTGAACTCATCAATACTCCTTTTATGACGGTTGCTGAACTTCAGGATAAATACGGGGAGTGCCAGTGGGGGCTGGATGAAATCATTCGTGATCTTGTGGTCGAGGGTCTGGTGGAGTCATCTGCGGGCAGTCATGACTCCACTGGCGGCAGGGTACTGAAAATCAGCGAGGGGTAGAGAATCGCGCCTCCACACTTTATTCAGTGTTGTAGACCATGTTCAGTTCATTGTATACAGCCTCTATCTCTTTATCGTACTGTTCGGTAATTGTCTTTCGTTTGATTTTGAGCGTTGGCGTCATCAGACCGTTTTCCAGTGTGAACGGCTCGGCAACCAGCAGAAACTTGCGTACTTTTTCATGAGTCGCCAGTTTTCGTGAAATGCTTCGCAGCAGTTTTTCGTAAATCTGGCTGACAGCCTTGTTTTCCAGAAGCTCTTTTTCTGTTGCATCCCCTATCCCTGCAGTTACCGCAAATTCACGAAGCTTTTCAAAGTCCGGAATGATGAGGGCGATGAGGAATGGTCGTTTTTCACCGATGACGATCACCTGTTCCACGAAGGGGCTTTCAGCAATCAGATGCTCAATGGGCAGCGGGGCAATGTTTTTCCCTCCGCTTGTGACTATGATGTGTTTTTTCCTGTCGGTGATGGTGAGATAGCCGTCGTCATCAAGTCTGCCGATGTCGCCGGTATGGAACCATCCGTCCTTTATGACTTCAGCTGTCGCCTCGACATCCTTCCAGTACCCCTTCATGATATTCGGCCCTTTGAAGAGAATCTCTCCATCATCGGCTATCCTGATCTCAACATTTCTCACCGTGGGCCCTACGGTTCCGAACTTAACCTTTTCAGGCCGGTTCACATTGGTTATCGGGGAGGTTTCTGTCAGACCGTATCCTTCCAGAATCGTTATGCCAAGGGAGCTGAAGTATTCACCGGTCTCTTTGGGCAGCGCTGCGCCACCAGAGACGAAGTAACGGAGCCTCCCTCCGAATTTTGCTAGTATTTTCTTGTATACAAGTTTTCGGGAGAGGGCGTGAGCTGCTTTAAGAGCAAGAGATACACTGCCTTTCTTAGCCATCTGCCGGTTGTACTGTTCGCCGGTTGAGAGCGCAAAGCTGAATATCCGCTGTTTCAATTGACTTTCTGTGGCAATCTGTTTCTGCATGTTCGCACGGATACGATCAAAGAGCCTTGGAACGGTAAAGATTATTGTGGGTTTGGCTTCGGCTATGTTCAACGAAACAGTCTCTATGCTCTCGGCCAGGTAAATGGCAGCTCCGCATCCAAAGAGCAGGTAGTAGCCGCCTGTGCGCTCATAGGCGTGCGACAGGGGAAGAAACGAGAGGCTGCAGTCCGTTTCGTCAAGAGTGATGAGGTCAGAGCATGATTTCACATTTTCACAGATGTTCCGGTGAGTCAGCATGACCCCTTTTGGAAGACCAGTGGTTCCTGATGTGTAAATCAGGGTGGCCGTGTCGTCAGGAGATATATTGATTCCTTCGAGCAGCCGCGGTTTAGCCTGAAGAATCTTTTTCCCTTCAATCTTGCAGCTGTTGAGGTCGGTGACATCCTCTATCTTCTCTTCAAGGCGGTTCAATACAATAATCTGCATCAACTCAGGCAGGTTCTGCCAGATTGAGAGAATTTTCCCAAGCTGCAGCATGTTCGACACAATGATGGCTTTGGCTTCGCTGTTCTGAAGTATGTATTCAATCTGGTTTGGAGGCAGGGAGGGGTAGAGGGGCACATCAATTGCTCCAAGAGAGAGTATTGACATATCAGAAAGGTACCACCCGGGGCGGTTTTCACTGAGTATTGCTACCCGGTCCCCAGGCTCGATCCCGTTTTCTTTCAGGTATGCCGTGAAGTTCTGGACATCCTCATGAAAATCCTCATAGGTGATGGGTTCGTAGATGCCGTTGAGTTTATGGGCGAAAGGGAACTTCTTTGTCTTGCCCCGGTAATGGCTGAAAACAGAAGAGAACAGTTCCGGCAAGGTCTGGAAGTCAGGATTGATAAGTCCCATCTGAAAAAAATTTGAGTGTGCGGGCCGTGCAGATGCATTGTTCCATACCCGAAGGTTTTAAAGGGTATTGTACACAAATATGTAACAATATGGCGTCTGAATTCAAAGCACCTGCCTGTAAATAGTGATTCCCCCCCCTGAGTTGTACTGTGTTTACGAAATTAACCCTTGTCGAAATGTTTCCTTGCCCTTATTTTATGCAACAGCAGGCAATTGCCGGGGCTTCTTCTGCGAGCTTCGGAGAACTATAGTCGGAGGTTTTCGTTTATGGAGAAAAAGGGGAAGTCTGTGACGCAATGGACTGGATATGCTGGACTGGCTGCTGGTATTCTTTTGATCCTGTATCTTTTTCAGTCTATCGATCTGGGCCGTTCCCTTTTCAGGATATCGACAATAGGTTTTTCTTCCCTCTTCATCATGCTGCCGTTTTTCGGTCTTCATTTTTTTGAGACGATTGCCTGGACTCTTGTTTTCCCTCCGGGCAGCAGGCCGATATCTTTTTTCCGGCTGTTCAAAATTCAGGTGATTTCTGAAACTGTTTCCATGACTCTTCCTGCCGGCATGGCTCTTGGAGAGCCCCTCCGGCCATTTCTCTGCAACCGGCTGATGGGAATCTCCTATCCTGTATCGGTTGCAGCCGTGACCGTCCGCAAATTGCTGTTGAGTTCAATGCAGGGGGTCTATACCATTATCGGCACCCTTGCCGGATTCATGATGCTTCAGCGGGTATCACCCGCAGTCACTGGATTTCAGGGTCTCGGGTTCTTCATGCTTGCAACCGGTATTGCGGTTTGTCTCATCTTTCTCTATTTCCTTCTCACTGCATTGAAAGGTCGTTCCGCCCAGTCCATCCACAGTCTGTTGATGATGGTGCCCGGAAAAAAGGTTAAGTCATGGCTCATACGGCGCGAGTCAAGCTTTTCCGATACCGATGAGCATCTCCGCAGTTTTCAGGGCGCTTCGCCTGCAGCCCTTTGGAAGGCCACATTCTGGTATCTTGTTGGCTGGGCCATGCTTGCTGTGGAGAGTTACATCATTCTTCGTCTTCTTGGCGCCGAGATTTCTTTCCCGACGGTTCTGGCCATCGATACGACTCTTGTTATGCTTCGGGCCCTCTTTTTTTTCATTCCCTCCGGTCTGGGAATACAGGATCTCGGCTACATGGCGTTTTTCCAGGCTGTGGGAATGCCTGAGGCTGTTGCGCTGGGAGGTGCTTTCATTCTGATCAGGAGGTTCAAGGAGGTGCTGTGGTACTCTGCCGGGTACGCAGTCATGTTCATGTCGGGGATTCACCTGCATGATCCCCAGCAGGCTGAAGGGGTTCAGTGATGAAAAAAAAGGTACTGTTTGTCTGCGGTTCCATGAACCAGACCACCCAGATGCACCAGATTTCAGGATTTCTGGGTGAATATGACCTCTGGTTCACTCCCTTTTTCAGTGACGGGCTTTTGGGCGCAGCCGCCCGAAACGGTCTGCTTGAGTTTACCATTATGGGCCGGGAGCGGAGAGGGAAAGCCATGGAGTACCTCAACAGTCATGAACTGCAGGTTGAGGGCGGCGAGGGGCTCCGCTGTTATGACCTTGTGGTTACCTGTACAGACCTGATTGTTCCTAAAGTCTTGAAGAGGACCCGTACGGTGCTTGTTCAGGAGGGGATGACAGAGCCTGAGACCCCTCTGTTCCACCTGACAAAAAATTTTCGCTGGATGCCACGCTGGCTTGCCGGTACAGCTTCCACGGGCATGTCGGGTGCCTATGAAAAATTCTGTGTTGCCAGCGAGGGATATCGCGACCTGTTCATCCGCAAGGGAGTTGACCCGGAGAGGCTTGTGGTGACGAGCATTCCCAATTTCGACGACTGCGCATCATATTGCCAGAATGATTTCCCTCACCGGGATTATGTTCTGGTCTGTACCTCAGACAACAGGGAGACATTCATTTATGAAAACCGCAGGAAGAACATTCTGAAATATCGGGAAATGGCGGGCGGCAGCAAGCTGATATTCAAGCTGCATCCCAATGAGCAGGCTGAAAGGGCTGCTGAAGAGATTGAGCGATATGCTCCCGGGAGTCTTGTCTATTCGGATGGATCTGCTGAAGAGATGATTGCAAATTCACGGATGATGATTGCCCGGTTTTCCTCAACAGTTCTTGTTGCCTCAGCTCTTGGCAAAGAGGTCCACTGCGGCCTTGAGAGGGAAGAGCTCCGGAGGCTTACCCCGCTTCAGAACCGTTCCGCCGCCAGAAATATTGCCGATGTCTGCAGGGAGGTGCTTGATGGGTGAAGTGAAGTCGGCCATCGCCGTCATTCCAGCACGCGGAGGCTCTGTAGGGCTGAAAAACAAGAATATCCATCCAGTGGCCGGGCGGCCGCTTCTTGCCTGGACCATTCTTCAGGCCAAAGCTTCCGCCCTTTTAGAGAGAGTGTTTGTTTCCACAGACGACCCTGCAATAGCCGATGTTGCTGAATCGTATGGTGCTGAGGTTGTCCATCGCCCTGCAGAGATTTCGGGAGACCGGGCGAGTTCCGAATCTGCAATTCTCCATCTGCTTGATCTCCTTGCCCTGGAGGGTCGCCAGGATCCTGCCAGTATCGTGTTTCTTCAGGCAACATCACCGCTTCGAAGACCGGGCGACATTGACCGTGCCCTTCAGCAGTTTGAGGGTGATGGTGCCGATTCACTTATTTCGGTCACAAAAGCTGACGACATGACCCTCTGGGAGAAGAAGACGGGGGGGGAGTGGAACAGTGTGAACTTTGACTGGCGGAACCGTGGTATGCGTCAGGAGCGGCCCGAACAGTATATTGAAAACGGATCGATCTATATTTTCCATCCTTCAGTTCTTCGTTCTACGGGAAACAGGATCGGGGGGAAGCTTACCGCCTTTCAAATGGAGTTCTGGCAGACCTGGGAGATCGACACTCTTGCAGAGGTAGAGCTGATTGAGTTTTTTATGAAGAGTAAAAATCTGACCACTCCTGATATCGGTCTGTAACCTAACCTATCCTCACCAATGAATTTTTTTCTCGCAACCGATCTTGTCATCGGAGTCAATGAAGCCCTGAGTCTTGCAAGGCATCTCGGAGAACTCAAGACTCAGAAACCGGGGATCATATATGATGCAGTTCTTGAAGAAAACCTCTATTTCCGTGATGTCAAGGCCTCACTCTGTGCCGATTTTCCCGATGCCGTGTTCTCCAGCAATGAGTTCGGGGGGGAACCGACATACAGCTATCTTGAAAAGACAGCCGAACATTTCAGGGGCAGCGGGGTTGACTGCATGGTCGCCATCGGCGGCGGCAGCACCATGGATCTCGGTAAAGGGGTAGCCCTTCTCATGACCAACAATGTTCCCGCTCTTTCATTGAAAGGGTTCCCGGCCGATGTGTTCGATCCTCTCCCTCTTCTCACCGTTCCTTCCCTTCCGGGAAGTGGCGCAGAGGTAAGTTACAACGCCGTCTTCATTGATGAGGAGGCCGGCAGGAAGCTCGGCATCAACAGCCGGAAGAATTTCCCCCGCAAGGCGGTGGTCGATCCGATGCTCTCAATGAGCGCTCCCGAGGAAGCAATCATTTCCTCGGCAATGGACAGCCTTGTACACTGTGTCGACAGTTTCGGCTCAGTGAAACATACGCCGCTGTCCAGAATTTTTTCAGTCGAGGGGTTCCGCCGCTCGTTTTACGCCCTGCAGCAGAACCAGCTGGACCGGGCCGAGTCGCGCATTGATCTCTGCATCGGCAGCGTCTGTGGTACTGTAGCCCTCATGAACTCCGGAGACGGCCCCACCAACGGGTTCGCATACTATCTTGGAGTCCGCCACAAGGTACCTCACGGCATGGCCGGCGCCATTTTCCTCAAAGAGGTGATGCGCTACAATCTGAGCCACGGATACGACAGATATGCCATGCTCAATGCAGCCCCTCTTTCAGGCACGCTTCGGGAAGGAGCCGAGGAGCTGCTCTTTCAGATGGACGATCTCTATCGCCAGCTCTCTATCCCGAGCCTCGTCTCCTACGGTTACACTTCCCTCAACGCCGCTGAGTTCGCCAGAGAGGCTTCAGGCGCACTGCAGGGATCATTCGGAGGAAATCCGGTACCCTTTGACAAAGAGTCGGCTGAATATGTTGTCAAAAGACTTGTTCAGTAAATTATTCATTCCAACACATCACTATTATGGCAGGTGCAGAATTGATTGGCAAAGAGGAGCTCGCTGAAATTGTGGAACTCTTCAGTCAGGAAAAGGTCAACCTCTACAGGTATGGAGGGGGAAATTACAAAACCCGTGAATTTGAAGAGAAATTTGCCGGGTGGATGGGTGTCCGCTATGCCCATGCGGTTTCCTCCGGAACGGCCGCAATCCACTGCGCCCTTGCAGGTGCAGGCGTAGGGCCGGGAGACGAAGTCATTACCACTGCATGGACCTTCATTGCTCCCATTGAGGCCATCAGTGCTCTGGGAGCAGTGCCCGTGCCCGTTGAAATAGATGAAACCTATCATCTCGATCCTCTGGCGGTACAACAGGCCATAACCGAAAAAACCAAAGCGGTTGTGGTGGTTCCCATGTGGGCTGCCCCTAAAATGAAAGAACTGCAGGATATCTGTACCCGGAGAGGCATCATCCTCATTGAGGATGCCGCACAGGCACTTGGAGCATCATACGATGGCCAAAAACTCGGCACACTGGGCAGCGTCGGCGCTTTCTCTTTTGATGCAGGCAAGACGCTTCATACCGGAGAAGGGGGAGTGATTGTGACCAACGACCGTGAGATCTACCTTCGTGCTGCAGAATTTTCCGACCACGGGCATATGCACCTTGAAGGCCTTCCACGGGGAAAAGATCCCCGGCGGGCCAAAGGGCTCAACCTCCGAATGAGTGAGGTAACTGCGGCCATAGGCCTCGCCCAGCTTGCTAAAATTGAGACCATCCTCTCTGCTGCCAAAGAGAACAAAAAGAGAATCAAGGATGCCATCCGTCATCTTCCCAACATTACCCTCCGACCTTTTGCCGATGAGGGTGGTTCGCAGGGTGATACCTTGATTTTCAGCGTGCGCGACCGTGCAGCGGCACTTGAGTTCGAAGCCCATCTCGGCCGAAACGGATTCGGTACCAAAATTCTTCCAGAGGCGCTCGACTGGCACTATGCCGGTGTCTGGGGTCATCTCCTCAACGCTTATGACCGCTATCGCGACAGGGATCTTGAGGCGCTTTGGCCAAAGACAGGAGAGCTTCTGCGCAGGAGCATCTGCCTGAACATTCCCGTCCTGATGGATGAAGGCACCACTGAACAGCTCATAGCCTCCATCATCTCAGCCGCCGAAGCAATGGGGTAAAAACCAGGGGATCACCTGGTTTTGCTGAAAAGGAAAAAGAGAAACCCCTGGTTTTACAGGGGTTTCTCGCTTGTTGCGTCTCTATGCGCATCTTTGCTGGAGGCGAAGAGCGGATTCGAACCGCTGTACGAGGTTTTGCAGACCTCTGCCTAGCCACTCGGCCACTTCGCCTTGATTGAGAATGATATAGGTACATAAAAAGATGCGGTTTTGCAAATCTGCCCTCTTTTCTTCCAGAATCTCGAATTGCGACTTTTCTTCAGAGTAACTGAGTCATCCTGACACAGTTGTTGCGATTTCCTCTTTTCCTGTTCCGGATCTAAAAATCCCTGGTTCTTATACATAAGGCGTTTTGCTATAAGCGTTTATGCCTCATTATTTTTTTTGGCATGTTTCTTGCTTTAGTTCTTCCAGAGAGTTCCGGCCGGGTCTGCTGATTGGGTGGTTCTGGCAGGACAGTTAAAAAAAACAGGAAAAAACGAGGTATGTCATGAGCACCATTTTCAGCAAGACTCTTATTGCCGGTACGCTGATGCTGGCTTCAGTGCCGCTCTCTTCCGGGCAGCTCCATGCTGATGAATACCAGAAAGGGGCGGTGGAGCTTCATCTCGAGTCAGGTATGGACGCTTATTACACGAAATACAATTTTGATAAAACGCGCGATGAGAATGATGTTCTCAATGGTGAAGGGTATGCTCTCATGTCGGGTTATCTCACGCTTGATGCTCGGCGTTACCTCTCCGACAGCGTGTATCTGGCTCCTTTTGTGAGTATCAATGTGATCCATGATTTCAATGACAGAAGCTGGAACCGCTCTTACTGGAACAACAATCAGGTTTTTGGTGCGGGTCTGAAAATCACCAAAGAGTTCTCTTTTGAGAATAAAGCACAGGAGTGGGTCGGAGGCATGAACATGTCGGCTTTTGCCCGGTATGAACTGATGACTTCGTCATTTGACCGCTCCAAGGATCCAATCCCTTCCTCTGTAGATAAGCAGAATGTGAAAAGTGGTGTGAACCTTTGGCTGGAACGGCGTGAAAAGCTTGACGACATGTTCAGCGTCTGGACGGAACACTGGGGCGAGTTGGCCTGGAATTCAACTGCTTTCAGTGACAAGGGGCAGGACAACTTTCTTTTGGGAACCCTGTCATCAAAAATCGGGGTAGGCATTGATCTTGGGGCGGTTTCGCTTGAGCCTTATTTCAAGGCAGATGTGGTCAATGATTTTCTTGGCAGATCATGGAACAAGGTTTCCTGGTACAATAATGTGCTCTACGGCCCGGGCGTCCGTCTTGCTCTCGGCAAAGTGCTTCCTGGAACCGTCTCAATCTATGCGGAGTATCTCAAGGTCGATTATTTTAACGACCAGCAGGAGCGGACCGATGATGTTCGGGCAGGTCTGACTTTCTGGATTCCCCTTTACTGATCGCTCTGTGTCAACAATCAAGAGGAGTAACCATGAACCAGACAGCAACGATGTATCTTTCCCGGCATGCTGAGGGGCGGCCGCCTTCATCACTGAAGCATCCGGCGGGTGTGCTTACTGCAGCGTTCGTTTCTGCGGGAATATGCCTCTTGGTATGGCATACGCTGCCTGGTGCCCTGGACTCACTGAACCGGATGATCTGGGGTGAGTATGTCAACGCATTTCCTGCATGGATGCCGCAGGTGTTCAACATGTTTTTTCTGATATATGTTGTCGGCTCATTGTTCCCGTTTCTTTTTTTTGTCGGGCTGATATTGCTCCCCGACAGAACACCGGTGAAGAATGTGTCGCTGCCGTTCGTATCGATCATCATTCCCTCCTTCAATGAGCAGGCAAATATTGCAAACTGCATTGAGTCGGCTCTGGCTCTTGATTATCCGGCCTATGAGATCATCATTGTCGATGACGGCTCTTCTGATGAGACCCTTGCCATTGCTTCAGAGTACGATGTGTCGGTGATCTCTATGGGCGGCAACAGGGGGAAGGCGGAGGCTCTGAACCATGGCATTGAGAAGGCAAAAGGTGAGCTGATATTTTTCACCGATTCTGATTCCTCGCTTGATCCGATGGTGCTTCGTCACCTTGTGGGTGGATTCACTGAGCCCTCCATCGGTGCGGTTGCCGGAATGGTTCTTCCGAAACACAACAGCGGATACCTCCTTAAAATGCAGATGCTTGAGTACCTCTACGGGCAGTGCATCATCAAAGTGGCACAGCTGAAATCGGGAGGTGCTGTGAGTATGTGTCCCGGGCCGGCAACGGCCTTCCGGCGCAGCGTTCTGATGGAGATAGGGGGGTACAGGTCAAGGACGCTTGCCGAGGATTTCGATATTACCATTGCCATGCTTGAGCTCGGCTATCGGGCTGTTTATGAGCCAAAGGCTGTAGCCTATACCTCTGCCATGACGAGCTGGAAAGGGCTGAACAAGCAACGGCTTCGCTGGTCAAGAGGCCATCTGCAGGTCTACCGTGAGCACAGGGGGCTGATGTTTTCAGCCATCGGGGGCAGCATCGGCATGTTCTGGCTTCCCTGGTCGCTGTTCTTTGGTTACGGAAGCGCTTTCGTTGAAATGGCTTTTCTCGTTGCCTATCCACTCCTTGTTATTTTTTCTTCACAGCCGTTGCTGTTCCTGCAGCTCGGCCTTGTCTACATGCTCATTCTTGAATGCATCAGCGCAGTGCAGGGAATGGTGCCGCTTGCTCTTGCCCGCAAGCTCACGCCATCGCTTGCCTTTGCAACATTCACGACTCAGCCGTATCGGATTTTTCTGAGCCACAGGCGTATTGTGGCCTATATGCAGGAAATGCAGCAACGACAAAACACCTGGTAACCCTTCATTTGGAGACGATCATGAAAAGCATTCTGGCATCGGTATACATCATTGTGGCACTCTTTGCGACCGTTTCGGCTGCTGCGGCCAACCCGGCACCTGTGCTTCTGACCTTTGATACAGAACGGAATGCCGATGTTGCGGCACTCAAAACCCTTGACATCAAGGTTCCTGCAACCTATTTCATAACAGGTGCATTTGCCGGGGCACACAAAGAGCTTGTTTCTGAGCTCTCTCTGGCCGGTCATACCATAGGTTCGCACTCCCAGGCGCACCCGCATCTTCCTCAACTAGACCAGAAATCTATAGAGTCTGATCTTAAGCGCTCAAAGAGCATTCTGGAATCAATTACCGGAAAACCGGTTGTCTGGTTCCGGGCACCTTATATGGAGTATGATGACAGGGTCATGAGGGCACTGAAAGCAAGCGGCTTCAGGTACGACAGTTCTGATTCGGAGCATTGGGAACAGCAGGATATCCTGACAGAGCTTCCAATATCGGCTTTGCGACGCAGGGTTATGCTCGCTTCGGATTACAATATGATGGTGGTCAACAAGTTCACTGAGTCTGAATTTGAAGCGGCACTCAAGCAGCTCTACACTGCCAAAAGTGTTCTTGGCCAGCCTGCCGTCATTCTTCTTCACCCGAAACATGCCGTAAGGTATCCTGAGGCTCTGAGGAATTTCATTGACTGGGTGCAGGCAAAGGGGGGGCGTTTTCTGACTGCCGACCAATATATAGCCGAGGCAGAGGCAAACCGGCCCCGGAGATACGGAATCTGGGTTGATTTCAGTCGCCGGAACTTCACTCCTGAAGATATTGTGGCGGATATTTCAAGGACATCGGCTACAGATCTTTTCCTGATGGCAAAAGATACCGAGGGGAATGCTTACTATGGCAGAAACAGTCGTCAGAATGTGTTTGGCAAAACCATTGCTCTTCTGAGGAAACAGGGCCTCAATGTCAAGGTTCATGCATGGCTTCCCGCACTTTCCGACACCAGGGCGGTAAAGCAGCACGGCGATTGGGCTATGACGGCTCAGAATGGCCGTCTTTCAGCTAACTGGATGTCGCCGTCGAACCCTGAAGTGGCTTTGTATACGGAGGCAACTGTGAGAGAGCTGATCCAAAAATACGGTGTTGAGGGAATCCATCTTGACTGCCTTGCCTATTCTGATCTTGATTATGATTACAGCAAAGGCAATGTCAAGGCATTTGCCGCTGCCCGGGGGTTGCCGGCACACATTACGCAAAGCGATCTGCTGGGCAAGGAGTATGCTCAATGGCTTAACTGGAGGAGCAGCATGATTGCGGCCTATGCCAGTAAGATTGGTTCGTCTGTCCGTAAGGCAGGCAGGGGGAAGGTGGAGTATTCAGCTGCATTTGCGGGAAACCGGGTGTTCAATTACAAAGATGTTGACCAGTCAGGGCAGGAAATCTCCCTGATTGCCCCATCATTTGATTTCATTGTACCCGTCATGCATGTTGCCTGCCTTGAGGGTGAGGGTGAGATGCTTGCCCGTTCGCTGGTGTCGCTGCGGGTCAAGTCGGGAGCTATGCCCTTTGTTGTCCGGCTCATCGGTCCGGCAGATGGAGGAATGATGACAGACGACTATCTTTCAGAAGTACTCGAAGTTCTTTCCCATGGAGCAAGCGGTATTGGATTTTCATCCTATCACTCCATTTTCGTGAAAGATCCGGCCAGGCGGAGCATCAATGAAGAGGGGCTCAATCTCATCAACAAGGCGTTCGCCGGCAAGGGGCTTAAAGCGCGTCCTGAAACACTGACAGGCAGTTTTTCTCTTGATTCGGTTTCGCTCATGCCCGGTTTTCTGGCCATGTTCCTGGTTGTTGTTTTCAATATGGTTGCCATACCCGTCTATGGCAGAAAAACAGGTCAGGAGGAGTCGGCGATGATTGCCGCTCCTTTGGACACTTCCGTGCATCAGTGGAGAGAGATGGCTGCGGATATGTCTGAGGGTTTTCTTTCCGGCAGTTCTGCTGAAGAGATAAGCCGGATGCTTCGCTCCTATGACGCCCGCGGTGTGCATAAGAACAGGATTGCGATGGTGCTTGATGCAGTTACCCGTTCAGCCTCACCAATGACTGAACTCTATGAAGCTGTTTGTTGTTCCATGGAGTGGAAGGCGTTGGCTCTGAAATACCTGAATGAGGTTTGCCTGCTGGGTTATGTGGCAATCAACGACCGCTTCGTGAGCCTCACCCCTTCAGGGCGGGAACTGCTCACACAGGCGCGCAGTGAAGGGTTTGATTACGACTATTGGGCATTCGTCGAGTGCTGTCTTCAGCAAACGGTTTCTGTTGTGTGTCCGCACTGCGGATCTGTAACACAAACGCATGTCTACTGGAGTTCGTTTGACTGTTCGCAGTGCGCTGCAACTCTTCATTTTGAAGATGTTCTGACTGTTGAACTTCATCAGACCAGGACGCAGGTTGCGAGTTTCGATAGTATGGATTTCTGCTGAACAGGATACTTTCTTCATTTTCCGGTCCGGTAACTGCTTCCTCAGTGAGGGAGCAGTGGTTTTTTCTGAAGAGGCCAAGCCCGGTTTTTCTCTGGAGTACTCTTATGCCTGCTTTTTTTTATGGTGATGTACCTCTTGAATCGGCAGGTATCCGCCTTTTCTTCCTGGGCCTTTTTTTTGGCTCGCTTCTTTTCTTTTCCCCGGAGGCCGGCGCCTCAACGGATGCCATGCATATACGGGCATGGAAGAAGTATCGCGGGACGCAACTGTATGCTCTCAATGAGAGCGGGGCATACTGCTATGTCACCGGTTTTATGACCATTGATGCGGACGGCGCACCAGACGCCTATCATCCGCGTGATGAAGGGCTTGATATGCTTAAACATTCAGGCTATCCCGACAAAATGTGGTGGAAGACGGTGCTGGTGACTGATCCGGCGGACCGACAGAGGCCATTCGTCATGCCAGAAGGGCCGTACGCCGGGTACTATCTTTCCATGACTGCTCTGAAGAACATGAAGAAGGCTAAGACGGATCCCCTTCGGTATGTTGACGCATCAAAGGTTCCCTATATTGTTTTTCCTGTGACATTTGCAAGAAAACGGGATGTCGGGGCTCTGGGTGATTTCGGTGTTGCAGTCAATCTTGATACCGGGATGAAATCCGGATTTGTCGTTGCCGACATCGGGCCGGAAAGGCATAAGCTCGGAGAGGTTTCCATTGCGCTTGCTGAATTGCTCGGAGGAAAGAATGTGTCGCCCCGAACCGGACCGGAAAAGCCTCTGGGCAGGATTCTCTACATCGTTTTCCCCCTTTCCCGTCACCTCTACCCATGGCCTCAGGAAAGGGGTTCCATCCAGTCAATCGCCGACAGTCTTCTTTCCAGTGCCGGCGGTTTGGAGAGGCTGATGTCTCCGGGTATCGTAAAGTAGCTGCCTGCCCCGAACTTTTGGTCTGCCGGTTCTGTATATTCATGAGAAAAATCCCCTTGCTATGGCTACGCCTTCCACTCTCATCATTCTGTTTCTTCTCATTCTGCTTGCGCTTTCTCTGCGACGAATTCTGGCAGACGCTTCCATCAAAGGGGAGGTAGAACGACTTCGCCTGGAAGTTCAGGAGCTTGCGGAACTTCGCCGGCTTACTGCATCGCTTCAGACGGAGCTGGAGATTGAACGAAGCCGTGAGGGTAAGAGGGATGCTTTTCTTCAGCAAACGGAAGCCCGCCTGAATACTGCTTTTGAAAACCTTTCACGAACCATTCTTGAGGAGCGGGGAAGGGCTCTTGGAGAAGAGAACAGTTCGAGAATGAATCAGCTCATGCAGCCTTTCCGCGAACAGCTTGAGTCGTTCCGCCAGCGGGTGGATGCGGTGCACCGTGACGATACCGAACTTGCAGGTCAACTCAAAGAGCAGCTGGTGCAGCTGATGAATCTGAATGCCCGGGTGGGTGAAGAGGCGAGCAGTCTTGTTCGGGCAATTAAAGGCGATTCGAAAAAGCAGGGTAACTGGGGGGAGCTGGTCATAGAGCGGATATTCGAGGATTCGGGCCTTTCCAGAGGTCGGGAGTACAGGGTACAGGAGAGTTTCCGGAACGATGATGGAGCGCTGGTCCGTCCGGACTTCATTGTGAGCCTTCCGGGTGAGAAAAGTGTTGTTGTTGATTCAAAAGTTTCGTTGACAGCGTATGAACGCTATTGGGGACTGGAAGCAGGTGAGGAGAAAACGGCCGCACTTCGGGAGCATGTTGCTTCCGTCAGGCGTCATGTGGCGGAACTCCAGCAGAAAGACTATACGGGGATAGGGGGAAACAGGACCCTTGATTTTGTGATTATGTGCATCCCTGTAGAGCCTGCCTGGCAGAGTGCCTTGGAGGGAGATCCGGAGCTTCTGTATGAACTTGCAGGCAAAAATGTTGTCATCTGCGGGCCGGCTACCCTGATGATTACGCTCAAGCTGATTGCGCAGCTGTGGCGTCGTGAAAAAGAGAACAGGAATGCTGAACTGATTGCCTCTCTTGGTGGCAAGATTTATGACCAGGTTGTTCTTGTTGCTGAAGCTCTTTCAGAGGCAAGAAGAAGGCTGTCGGCAGTGGAAGAGTCTTTTGATCTTGCGCAGCGCCGTCTGCAGAATGGTCGGGGCAATCTGGTACGGAGGGTTGAGGCCATCCGCTCACTTGGGGCAAAGGTAAGCCGGAGCATGCCGGAGGACGCCCTTGACGAATCCGGCAGTGAAGAGGATTGATTGTTTTTTTTGGGTCCAAAGAACTTTAAGAAACAAAGCAAACGCCCGAACAGAAAAAGCGCTAGGGGGAGTGCAAGAAAAGAAGGGGCGCCGTGTGTCAGTAGCGCCGCTGCTTCGGACGGCTGTTGCCCTGAGGTCTGGGGGCGGGGTGTCCGCTTCGGCCACGGCCTTGCTGCTGTGCAGCTTTGACGGGATTGTGGTCAACAAGAGGAAAGGGATGTTCCTCAACGACGGGGATGCTTTTTGCAATGAGTTTTTCTATGTCCTTCAGGTAGGCTTTCTCTTCTGCGTCACAGAAGGAGATGGCCGTGCCCGATGCTCCTGCGCGTCCGGTCCGCCCTATACGGTGTACATAGGTTTCGGGAATGTTCGATGTGTCGTAATTGATGACATGCTGAAGTTCGTCCACATCAATTCCCCTTGCCGCAATATCGGTGGCCACCAGCACACGGGTTTTCTGTGACTTGAAATTTGACAGAGCCCTCTGTCGTGCATTCTGTGCCTTGTTGCCGTGAATGGCTTCAGCGGTAATGCCGTGTTTCAGCAAATGCTTGACAACCTTGTCGGCTCCATGTTTGGTTCTCGTGAAGACCAGTGCGGTGGTGATGTCGGGGTTCTTCAGAAGGTGCACCAGAAGGGCGCTTTTGTTTCCTTTATCAACAAAGTATATCTGCTGGTTGATGATTTCAACGGTAGACGAGGGAGGAGTGACCGATATTTTTGCAGGGTTGTGAAGAATCGTAGAGGACAGCCGGACAATGTCGGGGGGCATTGTGGCTGAAAAGAAGAGGGACTGTTTCTCTTTTGGCAGGGCGGCAAGGACTTTGCGGATGTCATGGATGAAGCCCATGTCCAGCATTCTGTCGGCTTCGTCAAGAACGAGAATCTCAACATCATGCAGGTTGATGAACCCCTGGTTCATGAGGTCGAGCAGTCGGCCCGGAGTAGCAACGAGAATATCTACCCCATTTTTGAGTCTGCTGATCTGCGGGTTCTGGTTGACTCCGCCAAAGATTACCGTGTTGGTGAGCGGCGTGTGTCGCCCATAGGCCGAAAAGCTTTCTCCAATCTGAATTGCCAGTTCCCTGGTTGGAGTGACAATGAGGGAACGGATTTTTTTAATCCTTCCCTGAACACGGGATTCGCCGAGACGCTGCAGAATGGGTATGGCAAAGGCTGCGGTTTTCCCGGTTCCGGTCTGCGCGCATCCCAGTATGTCGCCTCCTTTGAGTACAACGGGAATGGCTTCGGCCTGAATCGGGGTTGGATGGCTGTATCCCTCTTCCTGAAGTGCCTGAAGGATGGGATCAATGATATGAAGTGAGCTGAATTGCATGAGTAGGGGTTTGATATAAGTGTTTTCTGTCAGCGAAGAATAAGAAGCGGTATTGATGTTTCGGCAAGCATACGGGTTGTTGTGCTGCCAACGAGAAACCGCCTGATTGGTTTGTGTCCGTAGGCGCCCATGACCATAAGCTCCATGCGGTGTGTTTCGGCGTAGCTCTGCAGCGCTTCGGCCGCAGTGCCATCAAGCACGGTGCCGGTTGTTCTGAACCCTTTTTCCTTGAGGTCACGGGTTGCGGCTTCAAGATGTGGCGCGTGGGTTGAAGCTGCTTTTCCGGCCATCACAACATGGCATTCACTCCCTGCAAGAAGAGGGCTTCCGATAACCAGGTCGAGGGCTTTTCTTGATGTGGGACTCGCGTCGAAAGCAATCATGAAGCGAAGAGGTACGCGAAATTCCTGCATGACGACAAGTACGGGGCAGTGCAGTGTCCGGATTGCATGCTCCAGGTGGCTGCCAATTGCATGGTGTGCAGAGTCGTGAAGTTCGCCCTGGCGGCCCATGATGGCAAGACGGATGTGGCTCTCAAGGTCGGTGAGGGTTTCTACAAGACTTCCATGCAGCTGGAGGGTGGAGAGGTCAGTCGCGCCGGATTGGCGGGCAAGAGTTTTGGCTTCATTGAGAAGGGCTTCCCCATGCTCCCTGCCGATACGGCTTTTTTCTGCCTCAAGCTTAACCAGCTGCTCAAGCAGACGCTGCCGGCTCCCGAACCCTATGGTTCCCGATAGGTCTCCCGACGGGGGAAGCGATTCCTTTTCAAGAACATGAAGGAGCTGAAGCGGGGCATCGAGCTTCTGTGAAGCCCATACGCCGGCCTCACAGACCGCTTTTGCCCCTGTAGAGCCGTCAAGGCATGCAGTAATGGTTTTCATAGTCATCGCTCCTTATTAATGGCCTGAAAGTATCTTTTCCACCTCTTCGGGTTTGTCATGAACCCCGAAGCGGTCAACGATGGTGGCGCTGGCGTCATTCATTCCGATGATCTCCACCTGTGCTCCTTCGCGGCGGAACTTGATGACCGCCCTGTCAAGAGCCGATACGGCGCTGATGTCCCAGAAATGTGCCCCTGAGAGGTCAATGACTATGTTTGCAGCCGCTTCCCTGAAATCAAACGAGTCGGTGAATTTATCGGCTGATGCAAAGAATACCTGACCGATGACGCGGTATGTCCGGGTTGTGCCGCTGCTGTCAAGCTCTTTTTTGATCAGCATGAAGTGGCCGACCTTGTTGGCAAAAAAGAGTGAAGCAAGAAGGATGCCTGCAAAGACTCCGATTGCAAGGTTATGGGTGCTGACAACTGTGATGACCGTGACAAGCATGACAATGCTTGTAGAGGGGGGATGTTTGCGCAGGTTCAGCAGCGATTCCCATGAAAAGGTGCCGATGGAGACCATGATCATGACTGCCACCAGTGCTGCCATGGGAATCTGGCGGATCCATGCGTCAAAGAACACGACCATGATGAGCAGAAAGAGCCCTGCCGAGAATGAAGAGAGTCTGCCGCGACCTCCCGATTTCACATTGATGACCGACTGGCCTATCATGCCGCATCCGGCCATTCCCCCAATGAGCCCGGCTCCTATATTGGCAATTCCCTGAGCTCTGCATTCACGGTTTTTATCGCTTTTCGTGTCGGTTAAATCGTCAACGATTGTGGCCGTCATCATGGACTCAAGCAGGCCGACCGTTGCCAGACCTATGGAGTAGGGAAAGATGATGGAGAGGGTTGCCATGTTCAGTGGTACTTCAGGCCAGAGAAAGACCGGAAGCGTGTCGGGTAGCTCTCCCATGTCGCCCACGGTTCTGATGTCGAGTCCTGTGGCTATGGCAATTCCTGTCAGGAGTATGATTGCGACAAGGGGAGAGGGGAGGCTTTTGCCGATGACGGGCAGCAGGGGAAAGAGGTAGATGAGGGCAAGCCCGCCAGCCGTCATGGCGTACACATGCCAACTCACATTGGTGAGTTCAGGAAGCTGTGCCATGAAGATGAGTATGGCCAGCGCATTGACAAATCCGGTGACCACCGAGCGGGAGACGAAGCGCATCAGGCTTCCGAGCCTGAAATACCCTGCGGCTATCTGAAGAAGGCCTGTGAGGATTGTGGCGGCAAAGAGATACTGCAGACCGTGGTCACGGACAAGAGTGACCATGAGCAGCGCCATGGCACCGGTGGCAGCCGAAATCATTGCAGGCCTGCCGCCTGTGAATGCGGTGATGATGGCAATGGAAAAGGCGGCATAGAGGCCGACTTTGGGGTCAACGCCGGCTATTATTGAAAAGGCGATGGCTTCGGGGATGAGAGCAAGGGCAACAACAAGTCCGGAGAGCAGGTCGGGGCGTATAGAAGAAAACCATTCTTTTTTTATTCGTTCAGACATGGAATCGGTTTGGTGATGCAAAATGAGGGCCGGGCTGAATATAGAATTAAATGACCGAACATTCATGGTTGTCTTCATTCAGAAGCGCTCTCTTTTTGTTATGATTCGCACTGCCTATCCATTACTTTGAAATCATGTCGTCAGGTAGTCCCCAAATCAATCGGATGGAGATCCCCATGAAACACTTAGTATTCTTCATGTGTCTTGCCATGATGCTTGCCTGCGCAGGTACAGCTGAAAACCTCTATGCCCGTGGAGGAGGTGGAATGGGCGGTGGGGGCGGAATGCGTTCAATGACTATGTCGGGTGATATGTCGGGCGGCGGCAGGGGGTTTGCTGATTCCAATGGAGATGGAGTCAATGACCGTGCACGCGATGCTGATGGCGACGGCATTCCAAACGGCCGTGATGAGGATTTTGTCCGTCCAGAGGATGGCACGGGCCGGGGGGTTCTGGAATTTCAGGGTTCCGGGACCGGCGAGCGGAAGCTTGATGGTACCGGTCCGGTAATCCTTGAAGGCGAGTAAGAGGGGCGGGGATGTCGCTTACTCTGTATACAGGCAATCGTTCCGAGCGTCTTGTCAGCGAACTTGCCGGCCGGCTTTCGGAGCGCAGGCTCTCATCCCCGTTGACAGAAGAGATCATTGTGGTCCAGAGCCGCGGCATGCAGCGCTGGCTTTCCATTGAGCTGGCAGAGAAGAACGGCATCTGGGCCAACAGCCGGTTTCCTCTTCCCGATACCCTGGTGCGTGAGTGTTTCAGGATTTTTTTCTCTGAAGTTGACACTTCGCACTACTTTGGGGTGCAGCAGATGACATGGAATATCATGGCCATCCTTCCGCCGCTTCTTGATGAACCCCCTTTTGCCGCCATCAGGAGCTATCTTTCATTTGATGGCGAGGGCCTCAGGCTCTATCAGCTGGCTGAAAGAGCAGCTGCGATTTTTAATGAGTATCAGTTTTACCGGCCCGATCTGCTTCAGCGCTGGGAGTCGGGTGGTGAGGAGAAGGGTGAAGGGTTATGGCAGTCGATTCTCTGGAAGAGTCTTGTTGCCGGTTCAGGGGGCGTTCAACCTCTCTGGGCGCTCAAGGATGAGTTCTGCAGGGGACTGAAACTCCCCATGAGCGGTTTTCCCGAACGGATCTCTCTCTTCGGCATCTCCTACCTTCCGAAGTTTCATCTTGACATACTTTCCGCTCTTTCGCGCGTTACCGACATCACTCTGTTTGTTCTCAGTCCCACAAGCGATTTCTGGGCCGACATTATGGCTCGGAAAACTCAGGCGCGTCTTTCAGTCGAAGAGCGCATCTACCGCAATGAAGGCAACCCGCTGCTTGCCTCTCTGGGGCACATGGGGCGCGAATTTTCCTCGCTCATGCAGGACCTTGCCGATTCCGCTGAAATGCAGCTTGAGGCTTATGAGGAACCGGGAGAGGAGACCCTTCTTCGATCACTTCAGACAGATATGCTTCATCTGCAGGGTGCAGGTGCTGACGCGGCGCCGCGGCCCCTCCCTCCCAATGATTCTTCTGTACAGATTCACTCCTGCCACAGTCCCCTTCGTGAAGTTGAGGTTCTGCATGACAGCCTCCTCAGTTTTTTTGAGACTTATCGGGATCTTGAGCCGCGCGATGTTCTTGTGCTCACTCCCGATATTGAGACTTACTCCCCATATATTTCCGCAGTTTTTGGTGCAGGAAATCATGGCGAGACCCGCATCCCTTTTACTGTTGCCGACCGGAGCATGATGAATGAGGGGGATATTGCTTCAGCTATTGCTGCGCTTCTTGATCTTGCAACAAGCCGGCTGGGCGCGGCTGAGGTTTTTGATTTACTGTCCAGGTTGCCCGTAAGGCGCCGGTTCGCTCTTGATGATGATGCGCAGGAATGCATCAGGCGCTGGATTGAAAAAACCGGAATCCGATGGGGACTGGATGAAACTGACCGATTGAATGCGGGAGTTCCATCCTATCGGCAGAACTCATGGCGGGCAGGTCTTGACAGGCTTCTGCTTGGCTATGCCATGCCGGATGAGGGGAGTCTCTATGGCGGCATTCTGCCCTATGACGATATTGACGCCTCCTTTGCAGAGACTCTCGGGATTTTTGCTTCGTTTGTTGATGCGCTTGAGCGACTGTCTGAAAGGCTGAATGAACCGGAAACGCTTCAGGAGTGGCGGCTGGTATTTCTTGGTATGCTGGATGACTTCATTGTGGCAGATGCTGATTCCGAAAGGGAATACAGCGAGATGCTTGCCATTGCCGACACTCTTGGAGAGCTCTTCAATGAGACGCTGCACAAGGAACCTGTATCTCCGGAAGTCTTTACTTCATGGGTCCGGAGCAAGCTGGAAGAGAGAAGGCAGAATCTGGGATTCATGACCGGTGGAGTTACCTTCTGCGCCATGCTTCCCATGCGGAGCATTCCGTTCAGGGTGATCTGTCTTCTGGGAATGAATGATGCGGCTTTTCCCCGGCAGCACCATGCCCCGTCGTTTGATCTTGTTTCCAGCAATCCCCGCCCCGGAGACCGTTCTCTTCGCAATGAAGACAGATATCTCTTTCTGGAAATGATGCTCTCTGCCCGCGACCTTCTCTATATCAGTTATGTCGGCCAGAGTGTCCGCGACAACTCGTCTCTTTCTCCCTCCGTTCTGGTTGTTGAGCTTCTTGATGCCATTGAACGGGTGTTCTCTCTTTCCGACGGCTCTTCAATTGCAGACCGCCTGACGGTGCGCCACCGTCTTCAGGCCTTCAGCCCTGCTTATTTTGACTCTGCAGGTCCTCTCTTCAGTTACTCGGAAGACAATTTTCATGCGCTTTCCAGCAGAACTTATGGTGGGGGAGAACGGCCCCCTTTTGTTGATGAACCGCTTGGGGTGCCGGGCGACGAGACCTGCGTCGTCAGTCTGGATGAACTGATAAGGTTTTACGGGAACCCGGCGGCCTTTTTTCTTGAGTCCACACTCGCCATCCGCCAGAACCGGCTCATGACACCTCTCATTGACCGCGAACCGTTCAGTATTGAGGGGCTGGACGCATATATGATTCGAGAGGAACTGCTTGAGAAAATTCTGCAGGGGAGCGATCCTTCCGATATACTCCCCCTGTTTCAGGCTAGAGGGATTATTCCTCCCTCGGGCATCGGGGAGCGGCTCTTTGCCTCCATGGCAACCGAGTCAGCCGCCTTTGCCGCACGACTTACAGCATTGACAGAGGGAGCGGCCGAGCTTCCCCCGCTGCCGGTCAATCTTGATATTGGGGGATTCCGCCTGACTGGCGAGCTTACACATATCTGGCCGAAGCATCAGCTTTCCTATCGTCATGCATCAATGAGAGGGCGTGAGAGAATACAAAGCTGGATACGCCATCTTGTTCTCAATGCCGCCCGGGAGGAGGGGTATCCAACTGAAACCATTCTGGTTATGCGCAATGAATCACTCAGCTTCGCTCAGCCTGACCAGCCGGTTCTCTATCTTGAAAATCTTCTCAAACGCTACAGGGAAGGTCTTCACTCGCCACTTCTGTTTTTTCCGGAAGCTTCGCTTGCCTACACCCGGAAGCTTGATGATGGCCTCCAGAAGGCCTATGCTGAAGCCCTTGCCGTCTGGAACGACAACCCCTTCAGCGGACTTCATGGAGAGGGTTCGCACCCTGCAGTTCAGCGATGTTTCGGCAATACAGAGCCTTTTGGTACAGAGTTCAAGAGTCTTGCGCTTGAGCTTCTGCTGCCACTTATGAACTTTCAGGAAACGAGGAGCTGATGCAGCCGCTTAATACATCCTCCATAGCCCTCAGCGGCATCAATCTTGTAGAGGCAAGTGCTGGTACGGGAAAAACTTATGCGCTTACGGAACTCTATCTCCGGCTGATCATTGAAAAAGAGCTCCTTCCGGAATCAATTCTCGTGGTAACCTATACCGAAGCGGCAACCAAGGAGCTCCGCCAGAAAATCAGGGAACGCATCCGTGATACAACGGCGATGCTTGCTTCTCCTCTTGAGTGCACAAAGCGTCTTGCCTCTCTTGGCTCTCTGGCAATGGAAAAGGGGGCGGGGGAGGTCTCTTCTCTCTTGGAAAATGCTCTGTATCTTCTTGACACCGCTTCGGTGTTCACCATTCACGGATTCTGCCTCAGGGCCCTTCAGGACAATGCATTTGAGAGCGGTTCGCTCTATGATACCGAGATTGCCGCCGACGAGCGGGAACTTGCCGGCAGCATTGTCGACGACTTCTGGCGCTCCCGTTATTTTTCTTCGACTGCTGTTCTGCCGGGATATGCAATGAAAGAGTCTCCTGAATCATTCCTGCGCTTTCTGGGTGAAGTGAGGGCTTCTTCGGGCGAGCGGATTATTCCTCAGTTCAGCTCTTCGGATATTGTGGCAATTGAAGATGAATGCCAGAGTCTCTACAGCCAGATAGCCGAGATGTGGAGAGATGAAGGGGAGAAGGTCAAAAAAATGATTTCCGAGGATCGGGGGCTGAGCCGGGCAGCAGGGAAATATCGGGAAGATGATCTTGTTGAGCTCTTCAGGGGGATGGACGCCTTTGTTGAGGAAGCTCTTCCGTTCTCCTTGTTTGAGGGAATTGTGAAGTTCAGTGCAAGCCGTATGGCCGAGTGGACAAAAAAGAAATTCACCCCGCCCCGTCATAAGCTTTTCGAGCTCTGCGATTGCTACCACCGGGCAATAAGGCAGCGGTTTCTTGCGTTGAAAGCCGAACTGATACTCTACTGCCGCGACAGGCTGCCAAAGCGCAAAAAAGAGGCGAATATCCGCTTTTTCGATGATCTGCTTCACGATATGCATACTGCTCTTTTCAACCATGAAGAGGGTGAGGCTTTCAGGCTTCTTCTCCGTCGCCGCTGGCCTACAGCGCTGATTGACGAGTTTCAGGATACCGACGCCCGGCAGTACGATATTTTCAGGAGCATCTATGAAAAAGCTGACGGGCCGCTTTTTCTCATTGGCGACCCGAAACAGGCTATTTACAGTTTCAGGGGGGCGGATGTTTTTGCCTATCTCAAGGCCAGCCGCAATGTGGAGGAAGGGCGCCGCTTCACCCTTACCCACAACTGGCGAAGCGTTCCACAACTGCTCGATGCGTTCAATGTGCTTTTTTCCAATGTGCCTGACCCGTTTCTTTTTGGGGAAATAAGCTATCGTTCCCTTGTGTCGGGTACGCCCGAAAGAGAGGACAGGTTTGTTGTTCAGAAAGACGACGGACGAGTGCCTCTTGAGTTTCTTGTTCTTGATGCATCCATGAAAGAGAACGCTCTCTTCAGTGTAGACGAGGCGACCGGCTTTGCTTCTGAGGCTGTTGCCGGGGAGATTTTCAAGCTTCTTCGCTCTGCCCGGAACGGGGAAACCCTCATTGGGGGCCGTCCTCTCCGTGCTGACGATATTGCCGTGATTGTCCGGAGCCACCGTCAGGCGGCGCGGGTTCGTGATGCCCTCACCCTCTTTGCGATTCCCTCTGTCGTCCGCAGTGACAGAAGCGTGTTTGCTTCCAATGAAGCCAGAGAGATTGCCATTCTGCTTGCGGCTCTTGTTGACCCTTCCGATGAAGGTAAAATCAGGGCGGCACTGATTACCGATATTCTCGGACGCAGCGGAAACGATATAGGCGCAATGATGGATGATGAATCACTGTGGGTTCCGCAGCTTCACTTTTTTGCGCGCCTCCATTCCCTCTGGATTGAGAGGGGGTTCATGACCATGGCTACGGTTCTTTTGAGAGAGGAGGATGTTCGCCGTCGGCTGCTCTCTCTTGCTGAAGGAGAACGGCGCCTTACCAATCTTCTTCACTGTATTGAACTGCTTCATCAAAAAGAGCATGAAGAGGGGGTAGGGCCTGAGGCTCTTGCATCCTGGTTTACACAGAATATGGTGGAGGGTGGCCAGCGTGATGAGGAGTATCAGCTGCGTCTTGAAACCGACGAACCCGCTGTGAAAATAATGACCATCCATGTCAGCAAGGGGTTGCAGTTTCCCGTTGTCTACTGTCCGTTTCTCTGGAACGGGAGCCCCGCCGCGCGTGATGTTGCGGCATTCCATGATGAGGGGGATAAAGCGGTTCTTGATTTCGGTTCAGAAGATTTTGAGCATCACCTCGTCCTCTCTCACGAGGAGCAGCTGGCTGAAGATATCCGCCTTCTCTATGTTGCCCTTACCCGTGCTGTGTACAGCTGCAGTGTGGTAGTTGCGCCAATCAGAAAAACCCAAACGGCTCTGAACCATCTGCTTCAAAGCGGAACCCGGGAAACTCTCCACGAACAGCTGAACCATCTTATTGCCCGCGGAGACGGGGCTGTCGGCATGCGCACCATTGAGCTGCCTTGCGCATCTGTTCATCCGGCTGCACTTCATGAGGCGTTCCGTCGGGAGAACGGAGAGGCTGTCAGGAAAGTTTTTACGGGCAGGATTGACCGGTCCTGGCGGATTGCCAGCTTCAGTTTTTTTACACGGGGGAGTTATGCTCACCCCGAATTGCCGGACCGTGATGAAATGCAGCGGAATGTGCCGGATGGGGCAAAGCATCCCGGCCCCTCAATAGTCACTTTTCCCGGAGGCGCACAGGCCGGTATTTTCATGCATTCGATTTTTGAGACTCTTGACTTCAGCCGTCCTTTTGACGACAGTACGGAGGAGGGGATAAAAAACGCGCTGGAGCGTTCCGGATATCATCAACAGTGGCTCCCTGTCATTTCCTCAATGGTTCGCACTGTTCTCTCCGTTTCTCTGGGCATGGAGGACGGATCTTCCTTCACCCTTTCAGATCTGAAGCCCGGGGAGTGGGTAACCGAGATGGAGTTTTTCTTCCCTCTGCGTTTTCTTACACCCGACCATCTCTCCTCGCTTGCCCGAACAGCTCTTCATCCCGCCCAACTCGATTTTGCACCAGTGCGAGGCATGCTGATCGGATACATTGACATGGTGTTTCAGGCCGGTGGCCGCTACTGGCTGCTTGACTGGAAGTCGAACCATCTTGGGGAGTCCCTGGACTCTTACACGAAAGAGAGGATGGAGGCGGTTATGGGCTTTCATCACTATGATCTTCAGTATCTGCTCTATACTGTTGCTCTTCACAGGTATCTCAGCGTCCGGATTCCTGATTATCGTTATCAGACACACTTCGGAGGCGTCATCTATGTTTTTTTACGAGGCGTTGATGAGTCTTCAGGCGAGAGTCGGGGGTTCTATCGGGCCAGACCCTCAGAAGAGCTTGTCAATTCCCTGACGGAAATCCTCATTGAAACCGGAGGCTGATTCAATGATGCTCATCTATGAAGAGCGCGCACCGGACGCTTATTTCTCGCGGTTTATCCTTCGTCTTATTGGCAGAGATACATGCGATTCCTTACCCCTCCGTCTTGCGGTTTCAATGGCAGCCCGGAGCGCAGCATCGGGTGATGTCTGTTTTGATCTCGCCTCCATTCAGGAAACAATGGTGGAGTATCAGGGGAACAGGATTGCCATGCCTTCGATGAGGGCTCTTCGCTCTCTTTTATATGACTCCGGAGCGGCTGTGGCTCCAGGAGCAACGGGTCCGCTTGTTCTTGATGAAAAAGGGCGGCTCTATCTCTACCGGTACTGGAAACTTGAGCATGACCTTGCAGCGCGGCTTCTGAAGATGGCCGGGCATAGGGCACCAGAAACAGCCGCTTCTGATGCTCTGTCTTCACTCCGCACTATGGGAGAACTTGAAGCGGGGGGGATGCAGGAACGGGCTGTCATTGCGGCTCTTACAGGGAAACTGACCATCATAGCAGGAGGTCCCGGAACCGGCAAAACAGCAACCGTTGGAAGAATCCTCTCCATTCTCCGTCAGCAGGAGGGAGGCCGGAAAAAAAGGATTGCCCTCTGTGCGCCAACCGGCAAAGCGGCAGCACGACTTCAGTCATCTCTCAAGGCGATGTCCGGGGAGGCCGGAGCCGTCTCCACCATCCACAGACTTCTCGGCACCATCCAGGGGTCGACACGATTCCGGCACAACGCCCGAAACCCGCTTCCTCTCGACATACTTGTTGTTGATGAGGTCTCAATGATTGCTCTTCCCCTCATGGCCGCTCTTGTATCGGCAATGCGTCCTGAAGCTTCGCTTATCCTTCTTGGCGACCAGTACCAGCTGGCTTCGGTGGAGTCCGGGGCGGTGCTCGGCGATATCTGTTCTGCAGCCGCCCGCGAGCCCGACTCTCCGATGGGAGCCTCTGTCATCACGCTTGACAAAAGCTACCGGTTCAGCGGTGAAAGCGCTTTGGGTCGCCTGAGCATGGCTGTCAATGCGGGGAACGCGGCCTCCGCCCTGGCCCTTCTTATGGATAGCTCGGTTTCCGGCATCAGCCTTTTGCCCGTAACCGGAGAAATGGCGTTCCGCGAGGAACTCAAGGAGTGCATCGTTGAGGGGTACCGGCCCTATCTTGAAGCAGAAACACCCGCCGGGGCGCTTCGTCACTTTGAGGGGTTCCGTATTCTTGCAGCATTGCGCGAAGGGCCCGGGGTAACGGGAGTCATGAAACTCAACCGGCTGGTTGAGGAAATTCTCCTGCAGGCCGGCCTCATTGATCCGGTTGAGGATTTTTATCCCGGCCGGCCCGTCATGCTCAGCGCCAATGACTACAGCCTCAATCTTTTCAATGGTGATACCGGCATAGTGGTTGAAGATGCTCTTCACCCGGGCCGGATGCGGGTTGCGTTCATGAGGGCTGACGGTTCACTTCGGACAATTGCTCCCGAGAGGCTGCCGTCGCATGAAACTGCATATGCCATGACCATTCATAAAAGTCAGGGGTCGGAGTTTGACCATGTTCTCATGATTCTTCCTGAGGCCGGCAGCCCGCTGCTTACCCGGGAACTCCTCTATACCGGCATTACCCGGGCCCGTGCCCTGCTTGAAGTAAGGGGAGAGGCGAGTGTTTTTGAAGAGGCCGTCAAAAAAACAACAATCAGGCTTTCAGGGCTCTGCGACATTCTTCATGGTGTGTGAATGGATTTCGCCCTTTCTTCTGCGTAAACCCTTCTTTTAATAATTGTTAAGGTTGTTGCATGCTGTGGTTTTTGTATCTTGATTTACTTCTGCAGGAGTTGCAGAGGGTAGGCCAGAGTTGTGGTGTGGCCTTTACAATTGACAGAAACCTATAGTTAAAAAGACAGGAGAATAGACCTATGAGCGTATTTACCAGAACCGTAGCAATGCTGGCTCTCGTGCTGGCTTCACTTTCGCCTTTGCAGGCCTCTTCCGCCGATGCAAAAGCTCCTGCCCGGGCAGTTGCAGAAACCAAAGGTCTTTTTGTTGTTGTTACCGATGCTGATCCGATGACGCAGATGATGGCAATGGTGCTTTCAACACAGACCCTGAAACAGGGCAAAAGCGTGCAGATTCTTCTCTGTGGCCCTGCCGGAGAGCTTGCCCTCACCAAAAGCCCTCAGACCTCATTCAAGCCGCTTGACAAGTCACCCCAGATGCTTCTTGCCGGTCTTATTGCCCAGGGCGTGAAAGTCGAGCTTTGCCCTCTCTACCTTCCAAACACCGGTAAAACGGCGAAGGATCTCATCAAAGGCATCAGTGTAGCAAAGCCTCCAGTTGTTGCAGCCGCAATGAACGAAGCTGGAATCAAGCTCTTTACCTTCTGATTGCCAGAGAATTTCAGACAAGAGTGTTGAGTTGAAAAGAAAAAGCCGCCCACAAAGGGCGGCTTTTTCTTTTCAATAGTACATAACGGCGTAAAAGAGATTCTTTTTCACTTCGCTGATCACAAACCGGTAGCTTATCGGGTTTCTCCACCAGAGTACAGGATCCCACCACCCGGGTTTTGTGGCAGTAAGGACAAAGGTCTGGTCCGTTCCTTCGAATGCGGCTTCCCAGGTTTTCTGCAGTCGCAGCATATGGGGGGGATCACTGACAACAAGAGCTGTCCGCCACCCCCGTTGTTTCATCAGGGCGGAACTGTTGACTGCTTCGTCCCATGTTGTTTCTGAGCGTGTGTCAACCAGAACGGCGTTGAGCGGTACGCCGAGCGCTTTCATTCTCCGCTCCCGCCAGTTCAGATGGCCTTTGCGGTAAAAACGCCTGTCAATGCCTGTAAGGACAACGCGTGCTCCATATCCCTCTTTGTAGAGAGCGGCTCCATGCTTTACCCGTCGGCCGCTGTCTCCTCCGAGCACAATGATGACATCGGACTGTACAGGCGGGGCGGCATGAAAAGAGACTATGTAGCCAAGGCCAAGAAATCCCAATGCGCCTATGGCGGAAAGGACGAGAAGAAATCGTGAGACTGTTGCAGCAAGACCTTTCATGGGCGTGTCACTGAAGAATAGGCACTCATGGAGCAAGACGGCGGCAATCTGGCGGCTTCATCAGCTTGACAGATCTTTTGGGCTATTAGAAAGGAAGATATGATGGCAATTATTGCTGGATCATCCAAACAAATTCAATCCGGTCCACTCTTTTTTTAGCCTGTTGCCGCTACAGGCTATGATTGACGATGCGGGATGTGTTTATATTCGTAAATTAATATAATGCCGCATGTTCTCCCTGGCTGGTTCAACCCTCTTCTCTTCATACCGTAATGCCGACCAATACCAATCTCATAAGGCTTCTTCTGAGTTCCCTGAGCATCCACAATGATGCCGAGAAATTTGACGCCATTCATAAGGCGGTGGAGAGTGATATCGAGTTCAGGGGGAGCCGCCTCTGGATCCTGATTTTTGCAATACTTCTTGCATCCGTGGGGCTCAACATCAATTCCACAGCTGTCATTATCGGCGCCATGCTCATTTCGCCTCTGATGGGCCCCATCAACGGCATGGGGTACAGTATTGCCACCTACAATTTTCCTCTGCTCCGCAAGGCCTTCAAGAATTACTCGTTTGCGGTTTTTGCCAGTCTTGCCGCTTCAACCATCTATTTCGCAATCAGTCCGGTCTCGATTGCACACTCTGAACTTCTTGCCCGCACCAGCCCTACCATTTACGATGTCATGATCGCTCTTTTTGGAGGTCTTGCGGGAACGCTTTCACTGACAACAAAGCTCAAGGGCAATGTTGTTCCCGGCGTGGCCATTGCCACAGCGCTGATGCCCCCGCTCTGTACCGCCGGGTACGGTCTTGCGACCGGGCAGTTCTTTTTTTTCTTCGGGGCCCTCTACCTCTTCACCATCAATACCGTCTTCATCGCCCTGTCCACCGTAGCATTTTCACAGGTGATGAAGTTCCCGCTCAGAAGCAGCATCAATGAAGACCGTCGTGCAGTCATCAACCGCTGGATCACCATCGTCATTCTTTTCACCCTGATTCCAAGCATCTATTTCGGATACCTGCTTGTCCAGAAAGAGAGATTTACGGAAAACGCGGGGAAACTGGCCCGAAGTGTCAGCCTCTATAACGGGGAGTATCTTCTGCGTCATGACATTGATGCCGACAGCAAAATCATTACGCTTGTTTATGGCGGCAGGAAACTCACAGATGAAGACAAATCTGGCATCAAAAAGCGCGCGGTCGAGTTCGGGCTTGAGAAAGCAACAATCACTTTCGAGCAGGGGATATCATTCTCGGATTTTTCTTCCGAAATAACGGCCAAAATCACTGAAAGCGACCAAATGAAAGCTGAGGTGAACCGCCTCTCTCTTGCTCTTCAGGATAACGCCCGGCGTGAAGACAGCCTTCGGACAAGGAGCTATACCGGCAGGGTGCTTCTGAAGGAAATGCAGCCGCTGTTTCCCCAGGTGACTGCATGCCTGTATGGTGAATCATACCGCTTTGCGGCCAAGCAGCCGGGCAGCCCGCAGAAGGTGGCCTTTGTGCATATGACAACCTCCCGGAAACTCGCTCCTGCTGAAAAGAAAAAAATCACAGCCTGGTTGAAGGTCCGTCTTGAGGATAACGGCGTGACCGTGGTTTTTGAGTGATGCTTCAGAGAGGGATCGCCTGCTGGTAGAGGTTGTAGCGGGCAAGAATGTTTTTTGTGTACTCAACAGGCATGATTCCGTTGCAGTAGCCATATCGGGTGACTTTGTCCCGGTAGTACTTAGACTTTGATTTGAGCCTGAGATAGTGCTCGACATTATCCTCCCATAGATGCGGGTCTTTCTTGAATTTGACCGCCAGAGCCTGTGCATCTCTCACATGCCCCGGACCAACATTGTACGACGCGAGTATGAATTTCAGCCTTGTTTCCGGATCGGGAATATCCTTCCATTCCTTATGCAGCATTTTCAGGTAGCGCGTGCCTGCCCGTATGTTTGATTCGGGGTCAAACAGGTTTGTGATTTTGAACATACCGGCAGTGGCCGGCATGAGTTGCATCAACCCTGTTGCTCCGGCCCATGATACGGCATTTGCATCAAACTGTGACTCCTCATACATCAGGGATGCAAGCATTCGCCAGTCCCAGCCTATTTTTGCGGCATAGCTTCTGATGAGGTTGTCATAGACGGATATCATTCCGGCTTTCTCGGAATGGAACGCATGCAGGGTTCTGCGTCTGAATGTGTATTGCCTGTCATAGTATTTTGCATGCAGAATCCTCAAATGCAGTTTGGTGTCAGCTCGGGACAGCCACTTGTTGAGTTCGCTTTCAAGCTGTGGCGATCGTTTTCCGACAGCCCAGGCAAGCGGTTGACGGGGGCTGATGGTTGTGGTGAAATCAAGATTCGGATAGAGCGTTCTGTGAGCTTCTGCAATATCGCGGTCAGCCACGGTGTAGTCAATGGCGCCTGTTGCAACATCGCGGATCAGCTGGCTTGTGCTGGTCACTCCCGGAACGGTTTCAATACTCAGCGCTATGGCTTGATTATTCTTCAGTTTCAGCAGCTGTGAATAATAGGCAGACTCCCTTCGCACGGAAACAGTTTTTCCTTCAAGCTCTTCAGCAGAGAGGATGAGTCGGGGCGCCGGTTCCCCTTTGGCGGCAGGCCGGGGCTTTCTCTGGATGAGTACCTGCTCCGTATAGTCAAGAGGGCTTGAAAACGAGACAATTGCCGTTCGTTGAGGGGTAATGGTAAGGTTGTGGGCAACAATATCACCCTTTCCGTATTTCAGGGCCGGAAGTTGCTGGTTGATGTCTTCAGCCAGAACAACAACCATGTCAACTCCCAGATATCTGCAGAAGTGTTCAGCAGCTTCATAGCTGAAGCCCATGGGGGTTCCGCGATAGATAAGATAGTTGATGGGGTCGTAGCTGAGAATGATTCTTGCCCTTCCCTGTATCTTTATGTCGTCAAGATCACGGATGTTCTGGAAGAACAGCAGGTAAGCCAGCGGGAGATAGAGCAGGGCGAGTGCAGGAACCAGCCATTTAAGAAAATGGATGAGGGTACGGATGTTCATGGTCGTTATGGGTTACAGACCTTTTTCTCCCATGAGCTCTTCAAAAAGCCCCTTGTATGCCTTTGCCGCAATGCTGTTTGGCTTTACGGCTGTCAGCGGGGCACGGTAGACACCCATTTTCTCGACTTCTGAATTATAAGGAATGGTCTGGCGGAGAAAACCGGGAGCATCACCGTACCGGGCAATGATATCACGATGCATTGCTTTTCTTTTTTCAACCATTGTGAAAAATGCCCGTATTCTGCTGCGGTCAAGGTTGTTGGCGGCAAAAAAGTCAATAAGCTGATTGTAGGTTCGAATGGAGAGCGTTGTGGGAATCATTGGAACCAGAATGATGTCGGAGGCTGAAAAGACGCTTTCGGAGAGGAGTGTGAGATTGGGCGGGCAGTCAAAAAAAACATGACTATAGTCATCGCTCAGTGATTCCAGATTTTTCTTGAGTTTTTTCTGTGGTTTTTTCTCCTCGGAGAGCTCGATGTCAAGATTCCTGTACGAGAAATCGGAAGGCAGAAGGTCAAGATTTTCGAAGTCGGTCGCCTTGATGTTGCTGTATATTTTCTTGCTCCCTTTCAGGAATTTGTCGCTGTCATATTTTTTGGATGCGGTAATGCGGAAATAGTATGAGCTCGCCCCCTGCGGGTCAAGGTCGCAGATGAGGCAGGGAGGAGCGCTGAGGGAAGTCAGGTAGGAGAGATTGACTGCAGCGGCGGTTTTCCCTACGCCACCTTTTATGCTGTAGAGGGCAATGCTTTTCATTTATTTATTCTCTCAGTTAACAGTTCTTCAAAAAGCGCGGCGGTTCTGTCGCTG
The DNA here is from genome assembly GCF_003968655.1 of Chlorobium phaeovibrioides. GTDB lineage: Bacteria > Bacteroidota > Chlorobiia > Chlorobiales > Chlorobiaceae > Chlorobium > Chlorobium phaeovibrioides. The sequence goes on from NZ_RXYK01000001.1 coordinate 165,333, forward strand.
TCGAAGGTGCGGAAGGAGGCGTGAAAGGTACTTCTCGCCTCTTCCTGCTTTTCATAGAGGCGCGTCATGAGGCCGCCAAGAGAAGCGGCAAGGCCTGTGTCGCACCCGTTGCGTGATGCTTCGTCAAGATGCGCATGCAGAAACTCCAGCTGGACTGAGCAGTCCACGAACTCTCCCAGGTTTTCCTGTAGCTGTTTGAGCTGCTTGAGAGCAGGTCCGATTCTGTCGGAGGGGAACAGTGAGGCAAAAAACTCCATCAGATAGCGCAGTTTTTTGCAGTCAATGCGGAGTTCATGCAGTTCCGGGTCAGTGGTTTCCCTGCTCACACGCCTCCCGTTCCTCTTGACCCGGTTCCATGATTTTTTGATGGAAGTTCGGGCGGATTTTCCTGTTGCCAATGAAGCGGCAGGAGCCTTGTCGGGGTCAGGCAGTTGCATGACTGAGAGAAACGCTTCCCACTCACTCATCAGATTCCGGTATTCTTCGGAGCCCAGATATCTGTCAAGCTTTCTGTGAATTTTCTGGCGGGTGGAGGTGATGCCGGTAAAAAAGGGCATAAGGCCACCACGGAGGACGGGCGGAAGTGATGCCGGAAAGTTATGCTGCTCCAAAAGATAGACATCAAGATCGCGCAGTGCGCTTGTCCGTCCTGCCAGCTCTTTCAATTCTTTCCGGAAGTGGTTGGCTGTCCGGGGATCAAAAACACCCTTGAGCTGCGCGAGAATAGAGCGGGCTCGTCGAAGAGAAACCCTGTAATCGTGCAGAAACTCGGTGTCAATGGATTTTCTGATTCCCTCTTCATTGCGTCGCATGACCTCAGTGGTAAAGCGCAGCAGACGAAGTGCGCTTTCATGCACCGGAGCCTCTGCATCCAGTTTCAGGGTGATTTTTGAGGAGTAATCCCCCGGCTCTTTTCCGGAGTGGCGCATCAGCTCCTGGAAAATGCCGGCAGCACTTTCTGAAACGCTTTCAACAGTTTCTCCCTGAAGCGCTTTTCTGACAGTTGCCATTTCCTGGCTGTAGCCTCTCAGGGGAGTGAGTGTGATGATATGGAATATGGGGCCTTTATTCGCATCATTGATACTGCTTATGGATTCATCAATGATGGTTCCGATGGTTTTCTCATCATGGTCCAGTACCCGCCACTTCACCGATACAACTTCAAACGAGGCCAGTCTGCAGAAAGCGCGCAGCGGACTGATGTGCGAGAGAATGGTAGGGAATTTCCCCGGACGGAAACCCTCCGCCATGAAGCAGAGAGTGTTGGAGGGCAGCGTATCAGAGGCGATTATGCGCGTTGAGGAAATTTCCCTGATGGATAGTGTCCGTCCTTCCGACTGCACAGTAAGACCCGAAGAGAATGCTTTCCAGTCGAAGGTATCGAAATAATGACGGGATGTCTTTTTTCTCTCAGGGAAAGAGAGGCTGTATCGGGTATTTTCAAGAATATGGGGAACGGATATGGCGACAGAGTCCGGATTGAACTTGATGACTGTTGTTTCCGGCAGTTCTGGCATTCTTTCCCTTCCGTTAGTGATTGCGTATGGAACCTGCGGCATGTCTTAACGGGTGGCAGGTTCAAGGTTGTGAAATTCAGCTTGCTGGAATATAGAAAGATCTGCCGGAAAAAGTGCCGTGTAACGGTAATGTAACCTTCAAAATGCGCCATTATTAACTCTCAATGGCATAAGAGGTTTTACTTTAGGGCTGGAGTTTCATAACTTGGGTGTTTCCAAAAAGCGGTTTCGCTCTGAGCGAGCACTCTTTACCCGATTCTTCTGGATGAAATACCTTTTTACCATACTTTTTTCTATCCTCACCATTCTTTCGGGATGTTCCCGGAGCGGCGACGGGGAGCGTCCGTCCTCATCTTCAGATACACCCGCACCGTTGACTGTCGGGCTTGTTTTTGATGCTGGCGGTCGCGGAGACCGATCATTCAACGATTCTGCCTATAACGGTCTTGAAATGGCCCGCAGCAGAAGGGGGATTGATTTTATGTTCGCCGAACCCGATGGACAGGGTTCAGACCGTGAGGCTGCACTCCGCCTTATGGCAGTCAATCCCGATGTGCAGCTGGTCATAGGTGTCGGGCTTCTGTTCAGTGAGGATATTGCCGATATGGCCAAAGAGTTTCCTGATAAAAAGTTTGCCTGTGTCGATTACCTCCGGAGCCCGGGCGTGACGATACCCTCAAATCTTGCAGGCATGGTGTTCGAGGAGAAAAAAGGCTCTTTTCTTGCCGGTGCAATTGCCGGACTTGTGACCAAAACCAACACAGTTGGGTTTATTGGGGGAATGGAGTCAGGCGTCATCAGGAAATTTCAATCAGGTTATGCTGAAGGAGTTCATTTTGTCAACCCCGAGGCAACCGTTATTTCCGGTTATATAGGAATGAGCGGCAGTGCTTTTGCCAATCCTGCCAAGGGTCGTGAACTGGCTCTTGGCCAGTACGGACGAGGAGCCGACATTGTCTATCAGGCGGCAGGAGCCAGCGGCCTTGGTGTCATTGAGGCGGCCAGGGAGAGCGGAAAGCTTGTCATCTGTACAGACCGCGACCAGGAGTATCTTGCTCCCGGTTTTGTACTCAGCACAATGACTAAGGCTGTTGATCGGGCTGTTCTTGCAATGGTGGAATCGGTTCTTGACGGGTCGTTTGCCGGAGGAACCGCAGTTTCGTATGGTCTTGCTGACCGGTATACTGATTATGTGTATAATGAAAAAAACAGCGCACTGATTTCCTCTGCCGTGCATAAGCGGGTTGAGCAGCTCAGGGCTGACATCCTTTCAGGAAAGATTGTTCTCGATGAAACCACCAGCCTTGATTGAAAGGCTTCCATTCAGGCGTAACAGCCTGAACATTTGTTTAATGTCAGATAAACCCGAGCTGTGCGCAAAAAAATTCTTGTAACCGGAGCAACCGGTTTTATTGGATCACAACTCGTGATCAAGCTTGCTTCCACCGGTGACGACATCACTATTCTCGTCCGAAAGTCCTCCGACCTCAGGCCTCTTGAATCAGTCCTGAACAACATTACCGTACTGTATGGCGATCTTGCAAACAGGGGAGCGATTGGCGAAGCAATGAAGGGGGTTGATCAGGTGTATCATTCAGCCGGCCTTACCTATATGGGCGACAAGAAGAATGCACTGCTTTACCGCATCAATGTTGAGGGGACACAAAATATTCTTGATGCCGCTCTTGAAGCTGGTGTGAAGCGGGTTGTCCATGTCAGCTCCATAACAGCGGTCGGTATTGCAAAAAACAGGGTGCCTGTTGATGAATCGGTACGGTGGAACTTTGATGAAATCAACCTTGAGTACGCCCGGACCAAACATCTGGCTGAGATTGCCGTTGCAGAGGCTGTGAAAAAGGGTCTTGACTGTGTTATTGTCAATCCGGCTTTTGTCTTTGGTGCCGGCGACATTAACTTCAATGCAGGACGAATCATCAAGGATGTCTACAATCGCCGCCTGCCGTTTTACCCGCTTGGGGGTATCTGTGTTGTGGATGTTGACATTGTTGCTGATACAATCATGGCTGCAATGGACCATGGAAGGACAGGAGAGCGCTATATCCTCGGCGGTGAAAATGTGACCTACAAGCAGCTGGCCGATACCATAAGCCGCATTACGGGAGCGCCAAAGGTTCGTCTTCCACTTCCTTTCGGGATTGCAAAAATTCTCAAGTCGGTGCTTGACCGCAAGAAAAACAAAAACAAAATTTCCAAACTTTTCAATCTCTCCATGTTCAGGGTTGCCTCCGAGTTTCTGTTTTACAACTCGGAAAAAGCACGCCGGGAGCTCAATATGAGTGTTGCCCCTCATGAGGAGAGTGTTCGAAAAGCCTTTGAATGGTATCGCGACCGAAACCTGCTGAATTAAGGAATGGCTGAATTCAGCGCATCACTTCATGGAGATGCCCATGCCTTCGAATACCATTGTAGAACGAGTTGCCGCCGATCTCCGGAAGTATCCCCCGTTTGACACACTTGGTGCCGATCTTCTTGAAGACCTTGCCTCATCGATTACCGTCAGCTACCATGATGATGGAGAGATCATTTTCAGTAAAGGTGATGCTCTCAAGGCTTCTGCATTCATGGTTATGAAGGGAGCGGTGCGCCTTTTCGACACGATTGATGGAGAGGAGGTGCTGGTTGACATGTGTGATGAGGGTGACATTTTCGGCGTCAGGGCTCTTGTTGGCGGCACCAACTATCTTCTTTGTGCACAGGTGGCAGAAGAGAGTCTCGTGTATGACATTCCGGTAGAAAAAATCAAGCGGCTCATTGCAGCCGACAACGGTGTCTCCAATTTTTTTGCCGGTGAATTTGCCAAAAGCCTTCAGGAGATGGAGCGGACGCTCACCTCTGCTTTTTCGCAGCGACACCAGCGATTCAGCCAGCAGTCATACAGTAGTTTCCTTGAGCACGAAACCCTTGAGGTACAGCCGGTAACGAGCGTCATGACCTGCCCCCCCGACATCACCATACGGGAGGCCGCCAAAATCATGGCCGACTGCAATATCGGCTCAATTCTTGTAGCCTCTCCTGCGAACCATCCGCTTGGCATCATAACTGATACTGATCTTCGCAAAAAAGTTGTTGCCATGGCGGGAGCCGTCAATGAACGGCCTGTCAATGAGATAATGAGCAGCCCGGTCTATACGATTACCGGCGGGAAAACAGTCGCCGACATGGTTATGCTCATGGTCAAGACCAAGCTGCGCCATTTCTGCATCACTGAAGACGGAACTCCCGGAAGTCCCATTGCGGGAATGATTTCCGAGCATGATATCATTACTTCAGAAGGCAACAATCCAGCTGTCATCATGAAAGAGATCATGAGTGCAGAGGGCATGGAGCAGCTGAAGATTGAGCGCGATAAGGCCGAGACGCTTCTTGGCGTCTATCTTGGACAGAATGTGGCTGTGCATTTCATTACCAGCATCATGACGGAAATCAATGATGCAATCATCGTCCGCTCAATCCGAATGGCTCTTGATGCCATGGAAGCAGAAGGAATGAAGCGCCCCTCAGTGCCATTCTGCTGGCTTTCGCTTGGAAGTGAGGGCAGGCGTGAACAGCTCCTGAGAACCGATCAGGACAATGCAATTATTTACCGGGACGCCCCCCCTGAAGAGTCCGAAAGCTGCCATCAGTTTTATCTTGAACTGGGAAGAAGGGTGACGGGTATGCTGGAAGGCGCCGGATTTGTTCGTTGTCCAGCCGAAGTGATGGCGTCAAACCCTCAATGGTGCCAGCCTCTCTCTGAGTGGAAGCGTTATTTCCATCAGTGGATTGCCACGCCCGAGCCTAAAGCGGTTATGCATTCCACAATTTTCTTTGATTTCCGTCCTGTTGATGGTGATGCTTCGCTTGCAGGGGAGCTCAAAAAAGGGATTTTTGCTGAAATGGAAAAAGGCAGAGGCTTTCTTGAGTTTTTTGCAAAAAACGCACTCCAGAACCCGCCGCCACTCGGCTTTTTCCGGAACTTTCTTGTTGAGAAAAGCCGCGATCATGCCAATGAGTTCGATATCAAGTCAAGGGCAATGATGCCGCTTGCCGATGCAGCCAGAGTGCTGGCATATGAGCTGAGAATTCCTGATTTCCTGAGCACGGTAGAACGGTTCCAGAAAATTGCAGTTCTTGACCCTCCGCTGAAGGACCTGGCTCTTGAGGCAGCATCCGCTTATGACTTTCTGATCAGATTACGGGCCGAAAACGGTCTTGAGCAGGTAAGCTCAGGGCGGTACATCAAGCCGGAGAGTCTGAACAAACTTGATCGGCAGATGCTGCGCAATGTGTTTTCAACCATTGGCCACATCCAGCAAACCCTTAACATGAGGTTCCAGCTTGACTATATCCGTGACTGACATTCTCCTGCGTCAGTATGCCCGGATGCGGTGCCACAGAGGCGGTCTTCCTGATACTGTCTGCCGCTATGTAAAAGGGATGGGCACCGGACCAGCCTCCCGGGCGTCCCTGCAGACAGCCCGTTTCGTGGTTTTTGACACTGAAACCACAGGATTTGACCTTCAGAATGACCGCGTGATTTCAATCGGCGCAGTTGCTCTTGAAGGATCGGCAATCACAATAGCTGATTCGTTTGAGGTGCTTGTCCGCCAGCCCGGTGTTGGTCAAAAAGAGTCTGTGAGTGTTCACGGCCTTCTGAAAAAAGACATTGCTTCAGGAGTGAGTGAACGGGATGGCGTAACTTCTTTTCTTGACTATATCGGCAACAGCATTCTTGTTGCCCAGCACGCGAGTTTTGATGTGGCTATGCTGAACAGGCTTCTCTGGGAGCTGTTCCGCATCCGTCTTTTCAATGGAGTGGTCGATACGGCAAGCCTGGCCAAACGGCTTGAAAAAGGGCCATATCACAATCTTGCCCACAAGGCGGGGGAGTATCGCCTTGATCATCTCTGCCAGCGCTATGGCATTCGTCTGCATGACCGCCACACCTCAGCGGGTGACGCATACCTGACCGCACAGCTGCTTCAAAGGTTGCTTGCCAAAGGGCGGACGGCGGGTATTACAACTGTTGGCAGCCTGCTGATGCAGTAGTCTGGGATTGGAGTTCAGTGTTTTTTTGAGAACAGAATCATTCGCTGTGATTCGCCCTCAGTAAAGGGAGTGCCGCTGTAATCGCCGGTAAGACGATCAAGAATAAACCCCTCATCTTCAAGCATTTCCCTGATCTCTCCGGGGCTATACAGGCGTACCGATTCGGCAAACCGTAGCGCATTGCCCGTTTCGGGAGTGATGGTGATCTGTTTTGTGATCCGGTTCTGTTCAAGCACTCTGTTTTCCGTGACATGCATGCCACCAATCGTGCGGCTTGAACGCTCAACCAGATGCTGTTTCAGGTAGCTTGGGTTGATAAGGTCAAGTACATACCATCCGTCAGGCTGCAGGGCCCTGAAAACCGCCGACACGACTTTCCTGTCCTCATCAATTGAGTCAAAATAGCCGAAACTGGTAAAGAGCTGCACAACCATCCGGTAGCTTGCCGTTTCAGAAATATCCCGCATATCCTTCCCGGTGAACCGGAGTTCCAACGATTCCTGTGCCGCCTCCTTTCGTGCTTCCTCAAGGAGAAAGGGCGAGAGGTCGTTTGCGGTGACATTCCATCCCTGTCTGGCAAATTCAAGTGCGTGCCTGCCCGCGCCACAGGCAATATCAAGCAGGGCCGGGGGGGAGGAAAGTGTTGCTTCAAGGCCGGTCTCCTGAAGAATCATCCTGACGCAGGCAGTCGCCTCCTCACGGTTGCGATGGCTGTAGAGGGCAAGATAGAGGGGGTGGTTGAACCATTCTTTGAACCATTGCGTCTGATTCTCTTTGTCAGCAGAACTGGAAAGTGAGGGCATGTGTTGCGGGAATGAACTTCAGGAAGGGGGGAAAGATGGACGCGGGGGGCTTTTGGGGCCCCCGCATGACAAACTGCCGGAGTTTATTTTACGCCGTCTGAAATGACCTTGTTGATGACGGTCTGGTCGTTTTCGCCACTGGGAATACGGACATTCTTTTCAATGAATTTCCAGCCGCTGGTTTTCTCTGATTTTACGGAGTATACCAGTTTTGCAACTTTGAAGTCGCCGGCGCCGCCCTTTTTATTTTTCTCGCCAAATGATTGTTTCTTTGCCATTGTCTGTCGGGTAGTTCAGGTTGTTGTTACGCTTCTCATGCCTTATGCAAAAAAGAATTGGAAAGTAATAAAAATTTCAACCTTCAGCAACAATCTATGACTTTGTGTAAAACAGTCTCACGCTCTTCAGGCATCCTCTTTTCAGGTTTCCTGAAGCCTGCCTTTGTGATAGATTCCGATGGCTTTCCCTTTCAGTGTCTTTCCAATAAAGGGCGTATTGATGGACTTTGAATGGAGTTTGTCTGCAGTTACCTTCCACTCGATGAGGGGGTCGATGAGGGTGAAGTTTGCCACCGAACCCTCTTTGAAGCTTATGGGCTGCAGGTTCATTATTTTTCTTGGATTGACCGACAGCAGTTCAATTGCCCGCTGCATTGATATGATGTTTCTCTCAACCAGCTGTGAAATGGTCAGACCGACTGATGTTTCAAGGCCGATGATGCCGAATGCAGCCTCCTGTGGCGGGCACTGTTTTTCATGAGAGGCATGGGGGGCGTGATCGGTTGCAATGGCATCAACAGTGCCGTCACGAAGCGCTTCCAGCAATGCTTCGCGGTTTCTCGCTGAGCTGAGAGGCGGCTTCATGATATAGCTTCCTTTTTCCTCGGCATTGAACATATCCTCGTCACAAAGGGTGAAATGATGGGGAGTCACTTCACAGGTAACCAGCAGCCCATCTTTTTTGGCCTGACGGATAAGATTCAGCGATGCTTCCGTGCTGATGTGAGCCGCATGGTAGCGGGGCCTCTGCAATGGGTCGTGAAGTTTGTGCTCTTCAAGCCAGCGAAGCAGAAGAAGGTCACGGGCCAGCATCATGGCTTCAGAAATGTCGGGTATGCCTTTCAGGCCGAGCTGCGTGGAATACATTCCCTCGTTGACAACGCCACCTGCAGTGAGTGAACGGTCCTCACAATGCTGAATGACCAGAAGATTGAAGTTTGATGCATACTCAAATGCCAGGCGCATGATCTGGCTGTTCTGGATTGCCGAGCCATCGTCTGATACGGCCGTAACCCCATAGGATGCATATTTCCCGAACGGTGCAAGCCCCTCGCCTCTGCTTTCAACAGTCATGGCTCCTATCACTTCAAGATCAACCGGAAGCCCGCCTGCATGGTGGCGAATGAAAGCAACACCAAGCGGACTGTCAATGACGGGCCGTGTATTGGGCATGAGTGCAACTCCGGTGAACCCGCCTGCCGCAGCTGCCGCAGCACCGCTTTCAAGCGTTTCCTTGTATTCCTGTCCCGGTTCGCGGAAGTGGCAGTGCATGTCAAAAAGACCCGGACTGAGGATTCTGCCTCCCATCTCAATAATCCGCTCGCCAGCTTCTGGCGTCAGAGGATTGCTGCCAATGCTGAGTTTCTCTATGATTCCCTCTTCTGAAACGCGAATGGAACCGATGGCATCAATTCCATCAACGGGGTTGAGAAGACGGGCCTGCTGAAATAGTATGCTCATGCCGTACCTGCTATTGTTGTGGGTTAATACTCTTGAACGGTTGCTTCCAGTCTGATTTCCTGTGCTGAACCTCTGCCGCTCCCGGAGAGGGAAAGCCTTGCTGAAAGTCGGTCGCCGATGCTGACTCTGCCGACACCGTCAGGTGTTCCGGTGAAAATCAAATCATCCCGACGCAGTCCATAAAGATACGATAAATAGTGGAGAAGCTCTTCGGGGCAGTGTATCATTTCCTTCATCCGTCCTTCCTGGACCGTTCTGCCGTTCAGTTCAAGTGATATTTCAGGGTTGGATCCAAGCATTTCAGGTGTACAGGGCACAAAGTCGGAGATAAGTGCGCTTTTTCTGAATCCTTTGCTTTTGAGCCATGGATGGCCTTTTTTACGGTCCTCAAACTGCACATCCCGAAGCGTCATGTCAAGACCAACGCCAATGCCCCGGATGAGAGAGGTGGCTTCCTCAAGGCTACATCCATCGGTCGGGCTTCCCACGAGCAGGACAAGCTCAACCTCATAGTGCATATCATCCGAGAGTGGTCTTCCTTCAAAAGAGGGCATGAGGATTTCGCCGGAGGTTTCAAGTGCGGTTGAGGGTTTGAGAAAAATGATCGGTTCGGGCCGACTGCCGCTACTTTCCTGGCGTTCAATTCCTTCCATTCGTTCAATTTCACGGGCATGTTTCGGGTAATTCTTCCCGACACAAAAAATGGATGCGGGGGCGATCTCTTTTCTGCTTATAAGCTCTTCGGGCATACAATATCCTCCGGGAATGGGTTGAAGGGGCCAGTGAATTGTTTCAGGAGTGTTAATTGCCCTGTCATCTGCGGTGAGCAAGGGGCGCCTTTTCCTCTATTGTTTTACATTTAAAGTAATGTAGCTTGATTCCATAAAATGATTTGAAAACTTTTTCTTGTTTTGCGCTGCAGATGCATGAGTCGGAAAAAGATACGCTGCGAGCCCGGTTCACGAGACTCCGGCTGGAAAATCCCGGCTCATCAAGAGCTGCTTTGAGCATTGAGGCAGCGCGTCATGCTGCCGCACTCCCTGAAATTGCCGGGGCACGGGGCGTGCATGTCTATCTTCCCATGAAGGCGAAGGGAGAGCTTGACACAACGCCATTGATTGAACTGCTTCTGGCCATGAAGAAGACTGTGATGGTTCCGGTTGTGAAGGGCAGCGACATGGTTTCAGCTATACTTGAGGCTTCTGTTGAATTGCAGCCTTCACCGCTTGGGAATCTTCAGCCCCGCCATCTTGTTCCGGCTGATGAATCCCGGCTTGATGCTGTTCTGCTGCCTCTTGTTGCCGTCGACAGATGCGGCAGGCGGCTTGGTTTTGGGAAAGGATATTATGACCGGTTTCTCTCAAGGCTTTCCAGAGAGGGATTTCGGCCCTGGCGAATCGGCTATGCATACAGCTTTCAGATGACCGACTGCATTCCCTCTGATCCCTGGGATCAGAACCTTGACATTCTTGTACACGAACGGGGGGTTGTCCGTTTTTTTTTGGAAACCGACCTTGACTCATGAATAATTCAACACCGAATCGACATGACCAACGACATCACTGCCGGCAACGAAACAATCAATCCTGAAAAGGTGCGGGAGGATATGCAACAGCCCGATCTCCACAGCACCGAACTCTATGTGAACCGTGAAATCAGCTGGATACATTTCAACCAGCGGGTTCTTGAGGAGGCACTCAACAGGGAGGCACATCCACTTCTTGAACGGGTGAAGTTCATTTCGATTTTCAGCTCCAATCTGGATGAGTATTTCATGATAAGGGTGGCGGGAATCGAGGATCAGTACGAGGCAGGCATTCAGGATCGTACCATAGACGGCTATACCCCCTCCGAACAGCTGGAACATATCAGGAGCATGGTTGCTCCCCAGCTGATGCAGAGGAACGACTGTTTCTACAATGACCTGCTTCCGGAAATGGAGAAAGAAGGGATTTCATTTGTCCGCTTCACCCAGCTTCCCAAACAGCAGCAGGAGGCACTTCGCACATATTTCCGTCAGGAAATCTACCCTGTTCTGACCCCGCTTGCTTTTGATACAGGTCATCCGTTTCCTTTCATGTCAAGCCTGTCGCTCAATCTTGCCATTGAGCTTGAAGATTCAGAAACCGGTGCCAGCCGTTTTGCAAGAGTCAAGGTTCCCAGCATTCTTCCCCGCATGCTCTCGTTCAGCACAGTTGAAGGTCTGGGGACTGAAGACGGCGTGCTCCGCTTTATCTGGCTTGAGGACCTGATACAGAACAACCTCGACATGCTTTTCCCTAAAATGCGCATTGTCAAGTCCCACCTGTTCCGCCTTGTTCGTGATGCGGATATTGAAATTGAGGAAGATGAAGCCGGTGACCTTCTTGAAACGATTGAACAGGGAATCCGTTCGCGGCGCTACGGCAAGGTGGTCCGGCTTGACATCAGCCCCCAAATGCCCGGGCCCATCAAAAAGCTTCTCATGAAGAATCTTGAGGTCAGTGAGCGCAATGTCTATGCAATTGAGGGAATTCTGGGGCTTGGATGCCTCATTGAACTGCTTCGCATTGAGCGTCCGGATCTCAAGGATGAATCATTTGTGCCCGCAAATCCCATTGAGGACCATTACGGCCGCAACCTTTTCGGCGCAATCCGTGTTCGCGACCATCTTCTCTACCATCCCTATGACTCGTTTCAGCCGGTCGTTGATTTCATCAACCAGGCCGCAGCCGACCCGGATGTTCTTTCCATCAAGCAGACGCTGTACCGTGTGGGGAGCAATTCACCGATTGTCAAGGCGCTGATGAGAGCAGCTGAAGCAGGCAAACAGGTGGCAGTGCTTGTTGAGCTGAAAGCCCGTTTTGATGAAGAGAACAACATTGTCTGGGCCCGCGCACTTGAAGATGTCGGCGCACATGTCATCTATGGACTGCCCGGCCTGAAAACCCATGCCAAGCTGACCCTGATAGTTCGCCGTGAGAACAGCAAGCTGAAACGGTATCTGCACCTGGGAACCGGCAACTACAACCCCTCAACCGGAAAAATCTATACCGATTACAGCCTGTTTACCGATGATGAAGAGATTTCAAGTGATGTTGCTGAACTCTTCAACGCCCTGACCGGTTATTCAAGAAACACTGAGTACCGTAAGCTGCTTGTCTCTCCACTCAACACCCGCAAGCGCATTATTGAGATGATTGAGCGGGAGGCTGCACTCCATAAAAAGGAGGGTGGTGGCAGAATCATCATGAAAATGAACGCCCTTGTCGACCCAAAGACCATCCGTTCGCTCTACAGCGCTTCTCGTGACGGGGTTCAGATTGACTTGATCATCCGTGGCATATGCTGCCTGAAGCCCGGTATAAAAGGTGTAAGTGATACTATCAGGGTAATAAGTGTGATAGGAAGATTTTTGGAACACAGCAGAGCTTATTATTTTAACAATGGCGGCAAAGCAGAACTCTTTCTTGGTAGCGCCGATATGATGCAGAGAAATCTGGATCACCGTGTTGAAACGATTTTCCCCGTTTTCGATGAAACGATCATTGACAGGGTGCTTGAAGATCTTGAGCTTCTGCTTGCCGACAATGTAAAAGCCTGGACGATGGATGCTTCGGGTATGTATTCACTCATGCAAAACGATCAACCGCCTTGTAACAGTCAGGTCCGTTTTCTTGAGAGAGCCGTTCAGAAGAAGATTTCTCATATTTTAAAGTAGCAGTACCATGAAAATTGCCATTGGAAGTGACCACGCAGGTGTTGAGTTCAAGAAAGAGATAGCTGCATGGCTTGCAGCCCATGGCCATGAATGCACCGATATGGGGCCATATACAGAAGAGTCTGTCGACTATCCTGACTATGCGCATAAAGTTGCACGGGCTGTTGCAGCCGGTGAGTACGAGCAGGGAATATTGCTCTGCGGTACCGGTTTGGGTGTTTCAATATCTGCCAACAAAGTTCCAGGCATTCGTGCTGCCCTTGCATGCAGACCTGAATTTGCAACCCTTGCCCGACAGCACAATAATGCCAATGTGCTGTGCATGTCGGCCCGTTTTACCGACAGTGCTGCCATAGTAACCACGCTTGAACATTGGTTTGCCGCTGAGTTTGAGGGAGGGAGGCATCAGCGCAGGGTAGAAAAGATAGAACAATGGTCCTGAACGGCTCCATACAGAGCTGTCTTGATGAAGGGTATCCGGTTTTCGAAGACAGCAGGACAATTAAAGAGCTTCTTGCCTTTATGCATGCAGAGGAACTGTCCTGTGTTCCTGTATGCCATAAAGGCAGATTTTCCGGCATTGTTCATATGGCCGAACTTGAAAAAGCGGCTGAAGGGTCTGCAAAAAAACTCAGTGAGCTGAGTTTCCCTGTGACTCCTTCAACAACTGCCGATGAACATGAGCTGGTACTCTTTTCACGGATGGGGTTGTTCCCTGAAATAATCATTCCTGTTATAGAGCGTGAAAGTGGCGACTATATCGGCGTTGTTCATAAAGAACGGCTGTTTATGAGAGCGGTTGAGGTGTTTCATCTTTCGGGAGACGCAATGACGCTTGAGCTTGAGGTACCCGCATTCGGGCTCAATGTTTCAGAGGTGATTGCGGTTCTTGAGAAGAATGATGCGACGGTGCTGAGTTTCGGCTCCTACCATCCATCCCCGGAAGGGGAGAGCAGGGTGCTCTCTATGAGGCTTCAGGTTCATGATGCCTACCATCTTGTCAAAACCCTGGAGCAGTATGGATATATGATACGCTATGCGGCGCCACTGTCGGGAGGGGATGATGAAGACCTTCGCCAAAAGGCTCTGGAGTTCATACGGGTGATGGATCTGTAGCCCTTCACCTGTACTGCCGGAGCGCCGCAAGAACAACGCCCATAATGCGGAAATCACTTTCGGGTGTCACGGGAATCGGGCGGTATTTTCTGTTTTCAGGAGCCAGCGATACATGCCCTCCGTCGCTGATGCAGAGGGTTTTTACCGTTACCTCAGAATTCAGGCTTGCAATGACCACCTGCCCGTCACGAGCCGTTTCGCGGGATTCGACCAGCAGCGTGTCTCCGGGCATTATTCCAATATCCATCATGCTGTCGCCCGAAACTTTCAGCGCATAGACATTTTTTCTGCCCCCTGTCCATGACCGGGGGAAATCCAGATAGGTCTCAACCTCTTCGGCCGCTACAGCCGGCATACCGGCAGGAACAGCACTGCTGTAAAGCGGTACGCTGATCAGCGAAGGCTCTCTGTCATCGTTTTCATGTACATTGATGATCCGCCCAATTCTTGATTCCAGCAGGGTCAACCGCTCTGATATTCCTTTGCTCTCTTCCCCTGTCTCTTTGTTTCTGAGCATTGAGCCATTTCCCGTCAGCAGCCATTCATGGCTTACGGGAAAGCCTCTGCAGAGCTCTTCAAGTACCGAGGCGCTCGTTCCGCCTTTATTGTTCTCTATTTCCGAAACCCTGTTTCCCGATATTCCGATTTTTTTTCCGAACTCCTCCTGACGAAGCCCGTAATGTCGGCGCACTCTTCTGATGCGCATACCGAGTGTTGAAACTGTATCCATGCCTGTGAGGTTGAGTTATGCCGGAGTGTTATACTCTATCGTATTTTTACTAAAATATATTCCAAAAATAATTAAAATCCGATAAAATTCCATCTTTTACGATGCCCGCTCTCCTTCTGTTTTACTTTATGAGCGTTATTCGTACCTTATGAAATTGGTGTGCATGGGCGAGTGAGCCCTTTGCCCGCTGTAACTTTCAACCTTTTTTTCAATGAATTCAGCACCTGCCTCAGCGCTTGCCGCAAGGATAGAGGAGTATGCGAGCCGTCTTTCTCCGGAACTTTCCGAAGTCCGCAGAGACATACACATGCACCCCGAACTCTCCTATGAAGAGGTACGAACAACCCGTGTTGTGGTAGAGTATCTTCAGAAGCTTGGAATTGAGTGCGAGCCGCCGTTTCTGGAAACCGGGGTTGTGGCACTGCTGAAAGGGGCAAACTATAAAGAAGGCTCGCCCATCATTGCGCTGCGTGCCGATATTGACGCTCTTCCGCTGAATGAAGAGAACAGCCACGGATTCTGTTCACTTGAGCCGGGGAAAATGCATGCCTGTGGTCATGATATGCACACCGCCATGCTTCTCGGGGCAGCTGTCATTCTTGCTTCCATCAAGGATGAACTCCAGGGAGGGGTCCTGTTGATTTTTCAGCCGGCTGAAGAAAAGGCTCCGGGTGGTGCCAGGCCACTGATTGAAGCAGGTATCTTCAAAAAATTCAGCCCGGTGGCCATACTTGGCCAGCACTGTTTTCCCAGTGTCCCTTCAGGAAAGGTTGCACTGTGCAAGGGAAGCTTCATGGCGGCAACCGATGAGCTGTATTTCACGGTGTCTGGGCAGGGAGGTCACGCTTCAGCTCCTCATAAGGCGGCTGATCCGGTTCTTGCAGCAGCACACATCATAACGGCAGTCCAGCACCTTGTCAGCAGGGTGGTGCCGCCCCATGAACCGGCAGTGGTTTCAATCGCCTCCATTCATGGGGGAAGTGCCCCCAACATCATCCCTTCCACAGTCACCATGAGCGGAACCATGCGGACGATGAACGAGGAGCTTCGTGCACTTCTGCACAAGAAACTGCAGGCAACGGTGACACATGTGGCAGAAGGAATGGGTGTGACTGCGGAGCTTGAAATCCGCCACGGGTATCCTGCGCTTGTCAATGATGCTGAAATCACCCGGCAGGCTGCCATAGCATGTGCCGAGTATCTCGGCAGGGAGAATGTACTCGACAGCGAGCCGCTCATGACCGCTGAGGATTTCGCCTATTACCTTCAGGAAATTCCCGGGACTTTCTGGCAGATTGGCACTGGTACTGCAGAGCAGGAGAGGGGCAACACACTGCATTCTCCAACTTTCAACCCTGACGAAAAGGCGCTGGTAACGGGGGCAGGTCTTTTTGCCTATTCGGCCTGCCGGTTTCTTGAGAATGCCGCTGGCCGGCCATAACAGAGAAAGGCGACCATAAGGACGCCTTTCTCTGTTGTTTCGGTAAAAAATCAGCCTGTTACTTTACGCTTTGCCGTTAGAACCGAGCACATTGATGTTTTTGTGCTTGTAGAGTTCCATCAAGGCATCGCGTGCAGGACCGAGATATTTTCTCGGGTCAAACTCTTCAGGCTTTTCGTCCAGTACCTTGCGGATTGCAGCTGTCATTGCAAGGCGTCCGTCGGAATCAATGTTGATTTTGCAGACTGCGGATTTGGATGCCAGACGGAGCTGATCTTCTCCAATGCCGATTGCGTCTTTGAGTCTGCCGCCATGCTCATTGATGGTTTTGACAAGATCCTGCGGAACTGAAGATGAACCGTGAAGGACAATGGGGAATCCGGGAATTCTTTTTTCAATTTCCTGAAGGATATCAAGGCGGATTTTCGGATCTTCGCCCGGCTTGAACTTGAAGGCTCCGTGTGAAGTGCCGATTGAGATGGCAAGGCTGTCGACGCCGGTTTTGGCAACGAAATCCTCAACCTCTTCAGGCTGGGTGTAGGTGTGATGCTCCGCGGAAACCTCATCCTCAATACCGGCAAGCACGCCAAGTTCACCCTCAACGGTAACATCGTGCTGGTGGGCGTATTCCACAACTTTTTTGGTCAGGGCAACATTTTCATCATACGGGAGGTGTGAGCCGTCAATCATGACAGAGGAAAAGCCTGACTCGATGCAGTCTTTGCAGAGCTCAAAGGTATCGCCATGGTCAAGATGGAGAACGATGGGAATCGGGCTGCCGAGCTCTTCAGCATAGGCAACGGCACCTTGAGCCAGATAGCGGAGAAGGGTTTCATTGGCATAACTTCTGGCGCCTTTTGAAACCTGGAGGATAACCGGAGACTTCGTTTCGGCACAGGCCATGATGATTGCCTGCATCTGCTCAAGGTTATTGAAATTGTAGGCCGGAATGGCATAGCCACCGGTTACGGCTTTCTTGAAAAGCTCTCTGCTGTTGCAGAGGCCGAGTGATTTATAGCTGACAGGCTGCTTTGGCATTGAATGCGCTCCCTTTTGTATTTATAATTGTTACTGGTGGACTGCCGATTTATTTCGTAATTCACCAACTGTCGTTTATCAAGTGGTGCATTATATGATATATTTAAATGCACCGCAACTCTTAACGCCAAACTCTTTCTCTCTTTTCACCCAGATACGATGTATAGAAAACTCCTTACACTGCTTATTGTTTCCCTCTTTGCAGGGGTTGTGCCGTTGTTTGCAAACAATGTGCAAACTCCCGTTTCTCCCGCAAAGCAGGTTCTTCTCAAACCCTCCCATGCCCAGGAAGAGGCTGCCCGTTATGTCAGTCAGTATCTGCTTGAAAACCACTACCGAAAAGTAGCTGTCGGGGATTCACTCTCCCAGGAGATATTCAACCGCTACATCGACAATCTCGACGGCAGTAAAAGTTACTTTATGGCAGGCGAGGTAAGCCGGCTCCGGGAACTGTATGGCAACCGCATTGATGATGAATTTCTTTCAGGGCGGGCAACGGCTGGTTTTGCCATCTACAATCTCTTTCTCAAGCGCGCCAATGAAAAGATGCGCTACCTGAAAGCCGCTGCCGATACCGTTCGATTTGACTTCAGGACCCCCGAATCCCTTGTTGTCAAAAGAGACGCAGATGCATGGCCCGCTGACCGCAAAGAGCTGCTCGCCTACTGGCGCAAAGAGCTGAAATACAAGTGGCTCAACCTCAGGTATTCAGGTGAAAGCCCGAAAACCATCCGCGAAACCCTTGCCAAGAGTTATGCAAGCCGCCTGAGCCTCCTGAAGAAGCAGAGCGCAGAGGATGCGTTCAGGGTATATTCCAATGCGCTGACCACTTCGTTTGATCCCCATACAGACTACCTCTCACCCTCAGATTATGAAAACTTCCAGATAGACATGAGCCGATCTCTTGAAGGAATCGGCGCAAAACTGCAGAGTGAAACCGAGTATACGGTTGTCAATGAAGTTATTCCCGGCGGTCCTGCCTTCAGGGCAGGGTTGCTGAAAAAGGGAGACAAAATCATCGGTGTGGGTCAGGGCAAAACAGAGGAGATTGTTGATGTCGTCGGTTGGAGAATCAATGATGTCGTCAAACTTATCCGTGGACCGAAGGGGACCCTTGTGCGCCTGAAAATTCTACCTGCAAGCCAGGCGGGCCGCGGGCCATCTAAAATCATTCCCATTCAGCGCGACAAGGTCAACCTTGAGGAGCAGGCTGCACACAAAGAGATCATCCGGCAGTCCGGCCGTCGCATCGGAGTCATTACCATACCCTCGTTCTATCTTGACTTTGAAGGACAGAAACGCAATAACGGGGCATATAACAGTACCAGTCGCGATGTGTCGCGCATTCTCGGTGAGCTCAATGCCGCCGATGTGGACGGCATTGTGATCGACCTGCGCGACAATGGCGGAGGCTCCCTTGAAGAGGCGGTCAATGTTACAGGACTTTTCATTCCTTCCGGACCGGTAGTCCAGGTGAGCAGTTCATCAGGCGGAAAAGGAGTGCTGCGCGATGAAGACCGCCAGGTTGCATACACCGGCCCATTGACCGTTCTTGTCAACAGGTACAGCGCATCTGCCTCTGAAATCTTTGCCGCAGCAATTCAGGATTACGGCAGGGGAGTCATTGTCGGGGAGCGGACTTTCGGGAAAGGAACCGTCCAGAGCATCATCCGTCTCGAGCGCCCATACTCTCTCTTCGGAAAACAGCCTGAACTCGGCCAGCTGAAGCTCACCATCGCCAAGTTTTATCGGATTTCAGGTGAAAGCACGCAGCATAAAGGCGTTGTGCCCGACATCTTCATGCCATCCCTTATCGACAACTCTGCAATCGGTGAAGACACCTATACCAGCAGCCTTCCCTGGAGTACCGTGTCACGATCCTTTTACAGTCAGAGTCTTGAGGTATCACAGCCCCTCATCAATCAGCTCCGCGTGAAATTCCAGAGCCGTATTCTTGCAGACCCTGCTTATCAGAACTATCTGAAAGATGTAGCGACACTCAATGCCATCAGAAAGAAAAAGTCAATTTCCCTCAAGGAGTCGGTGTTCAGGGTTGAGACTGAAAAAATAAAACAGATTGAAAAACTTTGGGTTCCCGAAACAGATAATGAATCCAAGCCTCCAAAAGTGACGGGACGCGATATCGTCCTGGATGAAGCTGTGGCCATTACGGCAGATCTGGCAGGGGTAAAACCCGTGGGCTCAGAGGTCATTGTCAATAAACCGACCCAAATCAATTGAAAACATTTTCTTGTTGTTTATCAACTGCAATTAAACTAAACTCTGTCTGTATTCAGCCAATGGTTGGTTGAGAAGTGTGCGGGTAATTGGTGCTATGGTTATCCGCAAGACTATCTTTTTATCACTGCACGAGTTTACTGAGATTAGACAATGAATATTTATGTCGGCAATCTGCCTTACACCGTTTCTGAAGATGACCTTCGTGACGCCTTTTCCGAATTCGGACAGGTAGAGAGCGCAAACATCATCATGGACAAATTTTCCGGCCGCTCAAAAGGCTTCGGTTTTGTTGAAATGTCTGATGACGATGCTGCACGCGAAGCCATTGAAGCCATGCACAACAAGGACTTCATGGGCCGTTCCATCATGGTCAACGAGGCAAAGCCCCGCGAAGAAAGAGCTCCCCGCCGCGATCATTACTGATCCCTGCTGAAAGCAAAAGCTTCAAAGCCGGTCAGGACTTTTTTCCTGCCCGGCTTTTTTATTGCGTATATTTACGCATTATGAATTCCCCCATAGTCATACGATGGCTCCTCTGTCTGTTCATTGCCCTTGGAACAGTTTTTTCTGCCACAGATGCTTCTGCTGCGTCTTCTTCTGAGACTCTTACTCTCAGCGGCAAGGGGTTCTACTATCTCTCTGGCCATATGGATATGCTGAAGGATCCATCACGAAACATGGATTTCAGCCAGGCCCATTCAGCCTTCGCTCAAGGTGAGTTTATTTCATTGCCAGGTACACTCAACGCTGGCTATGCTCGTAATGCATACTGGATCCATTTCACCATACAGCGCAGAGAAAGCTTTCCCGAAAAAGCCATGCTCAGCATTTCACCAAATTATACCAACAACCTTGGCATTTATATTCAGCGCCAAGGTCTTTCGCCTCACCTTGTCTCCTCTTTCCGCACTGTTCAGCTCGGTACCGACATTCCTGTCGCCAATCGCCCTGTACTCAACCCGGCGTTTATCGTTCCTCTCAACCTACCGGTAGATGAACCTGTCGAAGTGTTTGTCCGGGTATACTCCAAGGGATCAATAAGTCTTACTGGACAGGTTGCCACCTATGAGAGTCTCAGGAACAGCACCTATTACAGCATCATGCTCCATTCCGGTTACCTTGGTATAGCAGCAGTACTGTGTGTGATGAACCTGATTTTCTTTATCTCCATTCGTGATCGTCTGTTTCTGTATTTTTCCCTTTATGTTCTGACGGTGCTCGTCAACAATCTCGCTGCAGCCGGCATGCTTACCCTCATTATCCCACAATACGCCCATAGTCTTTCCGACTACATGGTGTATATGGGCGTTGGTGTTCAGGTGCTTGTTTTTTCTGAATTCAGCTATCATCTTTTTCGTGATTTCGCAGGCGTCTGGAATATCCGTTATATGCGCCTGATGTCGGCAACCGGAGTTCTGACAATGGTTTCCGTTCCGTTCGGGTTCTATGCAGAGATCGTTCCATTTGCCCTTGTCGGCATCATTATCCTCATCAGCCTGCTGCTCTTGATCAGTAGACAGTTTCTTGTAAGTATGCCGCAGAGCGGCATTTTCATCACCGTGGCGTTCGGCATCAGCGCTCTTGGTTATTTTTACCAGATTCTCCGTCTTATCGGCGTTTTTCCCCTTCAGCAGGAATGGGATATCAATATGATTGAGCCGGCAACTCTGGTGAATATGGTTCTCATTTCCATCGCACTTTCCGAACGCTTCCGCATCACGGAACGGCAGCTCAGCGAAGCCTCCCGGCTGGCTGAAAAAAGGGCAACGGAGCTGGCAACAGACATGACAAGTGAACTAAGGGACAACAAGGAGCGCCTCGAGGTTGCCCTTGCTGCCGAACACCTTTCGACAGAGCGACAGCACCGGTTTCTCACCATGTTGTCACATGAGTACCGTACGCCCCTTGCTATCATTCAGGGCAATCTGGACATCCTGGCCATACATC
Organism: Chlorobium phaeovibrioides; assembly: GCF_003968655.1. Classification (GTDB taxonomy): domain Bacteria; phylum Bacteroidota; class Chlorobiia; order Chlorobiales; family Chlorobiaceae; genus Chlorobium; species Chlorobium phaeovibrioides. The sequence continues at coordinate 186,654 of NZ_RXYK01000001.1, forward strand.
CCGAAACCGTCGCTGAGAGCGAGTCGCCGGAACTTATGAAAATGCGGAGGGCGGTCAGCCGATTGGTTGATGTGATGGATGTGTCTCTCGAGCAGAGCAGGGTGACGGACCCGCAGGTCGGGGGAAAGTTTACCCGCTGCGGAGCCGATGAATTCGTCCGCCAGCAGGTTGAGGCCGTTCGCTGGATGTGGCCGGACAGGAACTTCACCTTAGCGTCTTCGCTGTCGGGTGAGTACATACGCGGGGAAATGCCACTTCTTAACACTGCGCTGTTCAATGTGCTGGACAATGCACAAAAATACTCACCGGCCCATAGCACGGTGGGCGTGAGCTGCAGAAGGCATGATGATATCGTGGAGATTATCGTCAGCAACAAGACGAAGGAGTTGGACGCGGGGGAGTGTGACTCGCTGTTTGATAAATACCGAAGGGGTGGAAGTAGTCATGATACCCCGGGTGCCGGAATCGGGCTATGGCTAGTTCGACAGATCATCGAGCAGCATCTGGGGGGCGTGCATCTCACCTCTGGACCAGATGATACTGTAACTGTAACCATAACTCTTCCTCTCAATAGGGAGGAATAGCTCCCGCGGCTGTCAACATTTATCAGAAAAAATGGGTATAAGAACTGTTGAGTGAAGTGTAGTATAGTATATAAAATTAACCCTCATGACAACCTCCTCCATCATATGGCCCAGTTAGAATCCGGCTCAAAGCGTATCATCATTGTTGAGGATGACGAGGACCTCCGCGACAGCATCATCAAGTACCTCCGGATTAAAGGCTATGACATCCACGGAGTAGGAACTGCATTGGAGTTCTATGCCGAAGTCTCCACACACCCCTACACAATTGCAATTCTCGACCTTGCCCTTCCCGATCAGGACGGCCTGGTGATTGCCCAATACATCAGGGCCAACACAGGAATGCGTATCCTCATGCTGACCGCACGAACTTCTGTCGAAGACCGGCTTGCCGGATATGAATCGGGGGCAGATGTCTATCTCGTCAAGCCGGTTGACTTTCGAGAATTGGCAGCATCGCTTGACAGTCTATTCGGCCGTCTTGAACTCGATGTATCATCAGCTATCACGATAAACAAGGCAGTGAAAGGCCATTGGAGATTGAATGGTGAAGACTGGACGCTGGAAAGCCCTGAAGGCGACCTGGTGAAGATGACATCCAAAGAGTACCAGTTTCTTTATGCTCTTGCAGAGGCTTCGGGGCATATTGTTTCACGCGAAGAACTCCTCCCCATTCTGGGTTATGCTATAAATGAATCGTCGAACCGCTCGCTTGAGTCCTTGGTTTACCGCCTGAGAAAAAAGATTTCCAACACACTGGAAACCCCCATCAAAACTGCGAGTGGCTATGGGTATACATTTTCCTCTTCAATTGATTGTCATTAGCGATTTTTAGAGATTTCCCCACTTCCCGATTTCATAGCTAACCACTATAAAGCCACGCTGATTCCAAATCAGAATTTGTCAGGAGAAGTGACGAAGTATGGTTTTGATTTGCTGATTTGATTCTTCAATTTTCATTCGCAGTGTTGGTTAACAAATGCCTTTAGGTATGCGGAACCCATTGTTTTTTTTAAATCACTAAAATAAAGAGAGGCCCTCATGTCAATCGAACAGGCGAAACTTGCACTTGAAAAGGTTAAGTCCGACAAAGCTTTTGCCGATCAGGCAATGGCTATTGAAAATCTTGATGAGCGCATCAAGTTTATTAACGAGAGTGGATTTGAATGCACACTTGAAGAGGTCAAGGCTGCATCTGAAGAGTTAGGTGATGCTGATCTTGATAATGTGGCTGGTGGTTGCTTTGCACATTGTCATCTGTGCAGTAAAAAGGTATTCTGACACCTATCTTACAAAGAGGCCGCAAATTAGTAGAATATGCGGCCTCTTTTCTTTCTTCTTGATACACTACACTCGACTTCAACATTATGGCTCTGGAATTCAGAAAACAGGCACTTGATAAGCTCACTTCGCCGGAAGACCTTGACCGGATTATGAAGGTCACGGATGCTCGTGGGTGGATTGCCATGGGCACCATCGGTCTGCTACTGTTTGCGGTTGTTATCTGGGCCTTTACTGGCCTAGTACCAACTGTTGTGTCTGGGTCGGGCATTCTCATGAAGGGTGATATAGTTATCCTTGACGCTAAGGCTGATGGGCGCGTCAATATGATAGCAAATCAGCAGGGGCTCGTTCTGAAATCCGGAACACTTGTCGCAACTGTAGATCAACCTGCGTTGAATCAGGAGCTCTCTTCTGCTCGTGATGCATATAATGGCGTCATGACTCATTACAAGACGCGTGTTGCATTGCTCAAAAAGCGCCTTCAACTCCAGGAATCACGTCTTTCTGGTTTAAAGGGTCTTTTTGATAGGGGGCTTGTTGATCGACCGATGATGGCCGGTGCAGAAGGTGATTTTATCAATGCTCAAAATGAACTCTACGCTTTAGAACTCATGATGAGCAATGCAAGGGATCGCTATGAGGATGCTAAGGCTGCATACGAATGGGAAACATCGGTAACCATGCCGTACGATGGTAGAATTATTGACATAGATGCTGACGATGCTTCGCTTGTCGCGAAAGGGACGCCACTATTCCATGTTGAAAAACTCCAGCCTGACAGCGCTGGAGTGCATGTTGTGCTATATGTGCCATCTGGTTTAGCAAAAAAAATTCGTGAAGGAATGGCTGCAATGGTTTCACCGGCTACGGTGAAGGCTGAAGAGTACGGGCATATCATTGGATCTGTTGTATCCGTTAGTGAATATCCTGAATCAGTATCAGCTCTCAAAGCAAAGCTAGGTAATGATATGCTGGTATCAACCCTGAGCCGGAATGGGGCGCCGTATGAGGTTCTTGTCCGGCTTCAGAAGGACGATGAATCGCCCAGCGGCTATCGCTGGACTTCAGGCCGCGGTCCCGATGTCAAGATAACTCAGGGTGCTTTTTGCACCGGGTCAGTATCTGTGGAGGAGTTACCACCCGCAGCCTATGTATTACCTGTCATCAAAAAAATGGTCCTGGGCTCGGATCAGTAAATAATAGCCCATCATGACTATCACTCGTCAAGGCAGTAGATTGCGAATTGTCGTCATTACAGCCATAATCACTGTCATCGCGACACATCCAGCATCGTCCGTTGCCGTCGAAGTATTGACATTAGATGCTACGGTACGGCAGGCTCTTGCGCATGCCGGGAATCTTAGGGTCGTTCGTCAGGACCAGAAAATTGCCGACGCGGCAATGGCAGACGCGTCTATGGCATTTTCACCTTCGCTAGCCATCAGTGCAGGGTATGCCCGGACATCCATTCCTTTAGATACGCTCGGGAGCAACTCAATAGGGGGCTACCGTTCAACAAACTGGACTTCATCGTTGTCCTTAAGTCGTTTGTTTCCGCAGGGCGTTAAAACTTCAGCGTCCATTGGGCTGAATCGAATTGACGATACCTATAATTATCCGGCACTAGTCAATCAGGGTGTTGTGTCCTTAACAATAGACGTCCCGCTATTTGAAGGCTTGGGGTTCAATGAAACAAGAGCTGAACTTGCGGCATCCAAAAAGCTTTCAGAGTCTGCATGGATGGACATGTTCTATCAGGCATCTCTCACAACATATCAGGCTACAAGAGCTTTCTGGACATATTATTATGCCTGCCGCCGGCATGAGGCTGACATTGAACAGCGCAAACTAGCCCAGAATGTTCTTGAAGCCGCAGCGGCACTTGCTTCGACTGCAGAAATCTCACAATCAAAAGTTGATCAGTCAAAAGCTTATCTCAAGAAACTTGATGCGCAGATGCTGGTGTCTAAAATAGTTATTGATGACGCGAAGGCCACACTCGAGCAGGTAACTGGTGTTCGTATGTCTGATACTATTGATGCTCGAGTCAGTGCGGCTGATAGTACCCTTATCTTTTCTCTGAAAGACAGTTTAGGTGAATCAGATCTTACTCGTGCATTAGCAGTGGGGAGATCCCGGTATGATCTTCGAGCCCTAGATGCTGCCGCTGAGGCCGCACTGTATAGATTACGTGGAGCAAGGAACCGTAAAAAGCCAAGATTGGATGTTTCCGTGAATCTAGGATATACGACTCTAAATGAGGGTGCTGCCGGCAACGACTACCTTGCTGCCATCGGGAGAACATCTCCCGGTATGAATATAGGGGCACAGTTAACCTACTACTTTATGGAGGGCCAGACAGGCGATCAAGCCAACTATGCACGTAGACTGGCCGAAAGAGACCGTTATGCTATTCAGCTGGAAGATCAGAAAAACACTGTTAACTCCTCCGTATCGGCTGCGCTGTCGAGGGTTTCACATGCAATCGGAATTGTGCGTTCACAGCGACAAAGAAGAGATCTGTACAGGAAATTACGAGATATCGAATACCGAAAATTCCGGCTTGGATTAAGCTCTCTTTTTGACCTTCAGGACATCTCTGATAGCTTTTCTGATGCAGTTTCAGATCAGATTGATTCTGAATTATCGCTTGTCACTGCAATTGTAGATGTCCGCTTCACAACAGGTACGATTCTGGATGAAGATCCGGCGACCAACGAACCAGTTCTGGAAGCAGAACGCCTTATCACGCTGCCGCTATAATCATAACTGAGAAATATGAGCGTTATCTATGGGTAACAATGTTGATAAAAAAGATGTGATGACATCAAAAAGAATGCGTACACCAACTGTACTGCAGATGGAAGCTGTGGAATGCGGTGCCGCATCGCTGGCAATGATTCTTGCATACTATGGCAAGTATGTATCACTCGAACAATTACGAGATGATTGTGGCGTAACCAGGGATGGAAGTAAGGCAAGCGGAATTGTCAAGGCTGCAAGAAGCCATGGTATGCAGGCAAAAGGCTATCGGGTTGAACTTGATGGATTGGAAGGCAAGCGGCTTCCAATGATCATTTTTTGGAATTTGTACCATTTCGTTGTACTTGAAGGCTTCAAAAACGGGACTTTTTTTCTTAACGATCCGGCTGAAGGCCCCAGAAAGGTAACAGAGGTAGAGTTTAACGAGTCGTTTTCTGGCGTGATCCTCACTTTCGAACCAGGTCCTGATTTTAAAACTGCCGGGCGACCATTCAGCCTGTTCGGGGCACTAAAGAAGCGTGTCCCGGGTCTTGAATCTGCACTGGCTTATGTCATCCTGACAAGCCTGCTTCTTGTAATTCCCGGATTGGTTATCCCGACGTTTTTCCGGGTTTTTGTAGACAATGTTCTGGTCCAGCATATGACGGGATGGGTTCGTCCCATTGCCATAGGGTTGATGCTTGTTGCACTGGTACAGGCCGCTCTTACCTGGTTGAAGGAACATTACCTGCTCAAGGCTCAGACAAAAATGGCTTTGACTTCTTCGGCTAAGTTTTTCAACCATGTATTTACACTGCCTATGCGCTTTTTTTCAATGCGCATGACCGGTGACATTACCAACAGGGTACAGTTGAATGACAATGTTGCCAGTTTGGTAGCCGGAGAATTGACAAACAACGCCCTGAACGTTCTGCTGGTTGTCTTTTATGTGATTCTCATGCTCCAGTATGATATCCTCCTGACAGCTATGGCGGTGAGTGTCGCTGCCCTTAATTGGTTTGTTCTCCAGTATGTATCAAAAAGCAGGATTATCCTGAATCAGAGATTTCTGCAGGATCAAGGGAAGGTGTTCGGGGCAACCTATTTTGGTATTAAAAGCATCAATAGCATCAAGGCTACCGGGGGAGAGGCCGATTTCTTCTCCAGGTGGTCTGGATTGTTTGCAAATATGGTAAATGGTAAGCAGAAATTGCAGGTTACAACCTCGATTCTTCTTGCCATGCCTCCGCTTCTTCAATCACTCGGGAACATAACCATTCTGGGAGTAGGCGGTGCAAGAGTGATGCAGGGGGATCTTTCTATGGGAATGCTTATCGCTTTCCAGTCACTTGTTTTTGCATTTCTTTCGCCTGTCAATGAAATGGTGACTCTTGGACAGGAACTTCAAGATGCCAGAGGTGATCTCCAGCGCCTTGATGATGTGATGAACAATCCTTCTGATATCCATCTTGATAGAGCAAATAATGATGCCCGTGACTTTCCTGTCAAGCTTCAAGGACGATTAGATCTAGTTGATATAACATTCGGATATAATCGTATCGAAGATCCCCTGATAGACAAATTCACACTGCATATCGAGCCTGGTTCCAGAGTTGCCTTGGTTGGTGGCTCTGGGTCGGGTAAGTCCACTATAGCAAAGATGGTTTCCGGCCTATACAAGCCTTGGTCTGGAGACATCATGGTTGATAACCACCCGATTCAGGACGTGCCTCGAAAAGTTTTTAATGCATCCGTGACGGTAGTTAGTCAGGAAATCAGTCTGTTCGAGGGGTCCATTGCAGACAATATTTCAATGTGGGACCCTTCTGTTTCTATGCAGACCATTGTTCTTGCTGCCAAAGACGCGTGTATCCATGATGTCATCTCTTCAAGACAGGGTGGCTACAAAGCACAATTGAATGAGGGTGGTTCTAATTTCAGTGGTGGTCAGCGCCAGCGTATTGAGATTGCCCGGGCGCTAGCCGCCCATCCATCCGTTCTTATTCTTGATGAAGCAACCAGTGCGCTGGATCCTGAGACGGAGAAAGAAATCGATGAAAACATTCGTGCAAGGGGGTGTACCTGTCTGATCATTGCACACAGACTGAGTACAATAAGGGACTGTGATGAAATTGTTGCTCTTGAGCGAGGGAAGGTGGTTGAACGCGGTACTCATGAAGAGCTTATGAAACTCAACGGCTTCTATGCGGGCCTGGTTAAAGAAGGGTGATTACATAATGGGAAAGAAACTTCTGCCTGTCCGATCGGTTGCCGGCAACCAACCGCTTCTTCTGCTTCCTGATGAAAACTGGATTGTTGAAAGTGGTGTAGCCAATCTGTTTGCTGTCCCACTGGATATGGAAAAGCCGTCGGGTTCAAGGATGTTTCTCTGCAGCATCAAGACAGGGGAACTACTTCCGGGGGTGCTACTCCGTAATCGACACCCAAAGATTGGATTCCTGATTACCGGGACTCCTGAAACGACCGTTCGCAGCGTTCAGATCAAAACGGTGATTGCGGAAAAGGGTGCGGATATCCATCGTGATGTTCTCCTTGAACAACTTGACGACTGGATTAGCGATCTGTTCAGCGGTTATACCCGTCACTTTGAACATCGTGAATGTTCAAGCAAAGAGATTCTTCATCACCCATCAGGCAAGACTGACGTCGCTGCAGGGAGTAGCATCCGGCCTGATGGGGAGTTTCCTTGGTACAGGGTGGTTAAGGGATCCGGGTTGTTTAGTGGGTTAGAAAAATGGGTCATATCGCAGGGTTCGGAGTTCCCACTTCCGCCGGGTAGTTGGTTCAGTGCGACTGAAGACGTCATCATTGAGAAAGTCGATTTAGCCAATCACGATGATGAGTTGATTGATGTTGCGACAGAGTTCACCTCGCTGATATTGGACTTGCTGATTTCCTCCTATGAGGAAAGGCTGAATCAGGAGAATAAGGCAGAGGCGTTAAAAGAGTCATTCTGGACCAGCGTCTATGACAGCGCTCTTGAACGGCTTAGTGATGTCTTTTCGTTTACATCTACTGATGAAGAGGCTGATACGGAAGACGCCGGGCCTTTTCTAAACGTTTGCCGAATTATAGGAAGATATTCGGGTATTACTTTCCAAACTCCGCCGAACCAGTCTCTCAACGATTATGATGATCCGGTTGATATCCTTTGCAGGACAACAGGGGTTAGATCGCGTCAGATTGCACTAAATAAAGACTCTGTCTGGTGGTGCAATATGATTACCCCCCTCTTATGCATGCGTAAAGACGGATCGGTTCCGGTCGCTGTGATTCCTGACAAGCGCAACGGTTCAATTTTACATGATCCTACGCGAGGGGAAGTACTCCCAATGGATGGGACGGTAGCAGCAACCCTTGAGGACGTTGCCTGGATGTTTTATCCTGCGTTGCCCCATCATTCTGTTAGTGGCAAGGATCTCCTTTCATTTGCGTTGATCGGGACCAAATCAGACATTGCTCTTCTTTTCTTTCTTGGACTTGGAGCATCTTTGCTCGGGCTGCTCTCTCCGGTATTGACTGGAATCCTTTTTGATTCAATCATCCCTCAGGCCATGCATGGACAACTCATGCAACTGGTTATAATTCTTCTAGTATCAACTCTGGCTGTAGCCGGATTCAATCTGGTTCGAGAGTTTGTTGTGGTCCGGATCCAGTCACGGATGGATGTCAATGTCCAGGCGGCTATTATGGATCGCCTTCTTAAGATGCCCGGTGGTTTTTATCGACGCTACTCTTCAGGTGATCTTTCAGACCGGGTTATGGGTATCAGCGAAATCCGTGATGCGTTGGGTAGTGCGGTTGTCAACGCACTATTCAGTGGCATGTTCGGACTGACATCATTCTTACTGCTCTTTTATTATAGCTGGAAACTTGCGCTCGTAGCTCTTGGGCTATCCTTGATAATGGCGGTCGTGACTCTTGTTCTTGGCATAAGGCGCCTGGAGCCCCTTAGAGCGTGTGCGGATACTCAGGGCTCCCTATCTACGCTCCTTGGAGAGCTTCTGGGAGGGATAGGAAAAATCAGGGTGACTGGAACAGAAACACTGGCTTTTGCTCGCTGGGCAACGCTTTTTAGCAGACAGCGACAGGAGATTTTCCGTGCTGGCACGGCTCAAAACATGCTGACAGTTTTCCAGTCATCCTTTCCTGTCCTGGCAATAGCTGCCATCTATCTGTTTTCAAGTCAGATGATATCGGGAAATATGATCAATACCGGAGCCTTCATTGCGTTTGTTGCTGCATATTCTGGTTTTCAGGGGGCATTGATGCAAATGGTGATGGAGGGCCTCCAGAACATGCATATCATACCACTTTATGAGCGCTTAAAGCCGATTATTGATACACCTCCTGAAATGGACGATAACCGTGCGCATTTTGGGAAACTAAAGGGTCATATTGACTTGCAGAATGTCAATTTCTCATATGGCCCCGATCAGCCGCAGATCCTTTACGATGTCTCTCTAGAGGCAAAGCCGGGGGAGTTCATTGCGCTGGTTGGTGGATCAGGGTCCGGCAAGTCAACCCTTTTGAATATCCTCTTAGGCTTTGAAGTGGCATCTTCGGGCTCAGTATATTTCGATGGCATGGATATGGCTGATATGAACTTGCATGAACTCCGTCGTCAGGTTGGTGTAGTAATACAAAATGGCGACTTACAGCCTGGCTTTGTATTGCAGAACATCATCGGAACATCCACACTGACCATTGATGATGGTTGGGAGGCCGCCCGTCTTGCGGGGTTTGATGACGACATCAAGAACATGCCGATGGGAATGTACACCTTCATTAGTGAGGGTGGCGGCGGACTTTCGGGAGGTCAGCGCCAGCGGATGCTTATTGCGCGGGCACTTGTCAGGAAGCCCAGACTGATCTTTTTTGACGAAGCTACAAGTGCTTTGGACAACCATACACAAGCGATAGTTAGTAAAAGCTTGGAGTCCCTAAATGCAACCCGCATAGTAATTGCTCATCGCTTGAGCACAATCAGAAATGCTGACAGGATCTATTGCCTAGATAAGGGGCGAATCGTTCAATCTGGAACCTATGATGAACTGATGTCTCAAGAGGGATTTTTTAAGGAACTGGCCAGAAGGCAAATCGCATAAAGTCTATTCCGTCAGGCATGACTTTTTTTAATAAAAAAATCTTGATGTAATGATGAGATGGTCGCGATATAACACTCTCCAGAAAACGGCTAGAAATAGGTTCCTTGCCTATAACGCATTGTCTAATACTATGCTTGAGCTTGATGCCGAGCATTTTGAAATACTCTCCGGTTTGGGTGATAATGGGATGATAGGTGCTGGCCACGATAGTGAGTTCAATGCATTGCTTGAGGAATACGGGTTCATGGCTAATCCCGAGCATGAGCGGCTATCACTCATGACCATGCGCAATAAGCGCAACAGTATCGCATATGATTCAAGCAACCTTTCCCTTACCATCTGCCCAACCCTCGCATGCAACTTCACCTGTCCTTACTGTTTTGAGCATAGTCAGGGAGATATGTCGAGTATGAGCACCTCTACTCAAAACGCGTTAGTCGATTTTATCCGATCATTTGAGAATGCACGTAAACTTAATGTCGGCTGGTATGGAGGTGAACCAACCTTGGCATTTGATACTATTGTTAGTTTAAGTGCTGCATTTGAAAAACTTGATTCGATATATGAGAGCGCCGGGATGGTGACTAATGGTTATCTCTTGGACAGACGCAAGTCAGAAATGCTTAACGACTTAAAAATCAATCATGTCCAGATCACACTCGATGGGAACCGGACAACGCATGATGCGAGACGGATGCTGCGCGGTGGCCAAGGGACATTTGACGTCATTCTTCGAAATATCGAGACTCTTCTGACTTCTTCTTACAAGGGAGACTGTTCTGTGAGAGTTAATATCGACCGGACGAACAGGGATGAATTTCTTCTTCTTCACAATGAACTCACCACACGTCTAGGGAAGAGCGTCAGACTGTTTATTTATCCCGGACGGGTTGAAAATTCAGCCACTCACTCTTATGGCCAGCAGGTTGCTCTTAACACAAAAGAGTGGAGCGATTTTATTCTTGATTCCTATTGGAATGGCGGGGTACATCCAGTCAAAGGGCTGTATCCTGTATCTAGCGGGGAGTCTTTCTGCATAGCCAATTCTCAGTATGGATATGTCATTGGCCCGCAGGGAGAACTCTACAAGTGCTGGGAGGATGTTGGGCGAGATGATTTATTGGCTGGCTCAATTGCTGACCGAACCAATCTTTTCAGCCAAGATACGACTTCCCGTTATATGATCGGCACAGATCCTTACGATAATCAGGAATGTATTGACTGCTCAGTTTTCCCTATCTGCGGGGGCGGATGCGTCAATCGCAGGTTGCGATCGTTTCAGTTTGGAGAGAGCGGGCTTCCCATATGTTCACCCTATAAGGATTCCCTCCCGGAGCATTTGGAGGCGTATCATGATGCATGGCTCTCAAGAGAGGTCAAGCTGAATCTCTTGTCTGAAGTATCCGTGGTACCTAAATGGAATGGTTACCGGGTAATTCGGTCGGGAGAAACCACTGATATGGCATCAGAACCCTTGAAAAATATGATTGCAAGCAACAATAACTAACCCTGGAGGTTAACATGGTAGGGAGTTTTGATCTGATGGCTGGCGTTTCGGTAGAACCTCTTATTGCTCAAACCGAAAACGGGCCTGTGGAGTATTCATTGACCAGCTCAGATGGCCCTGTCGTCATGGTTGTGCATGGTGGCCTTGGGGGATACGATCAGGCACGGGTCATGGCTGCACGATGGATTAATGAGAACAACTTTCGCATCCTGTGCCCCTCCCGCCCCGGTTACCTTGGTACCCCGCTTGAGAGTGGCCGAAGCATGGAAGAGCAGGCCGACCTCTTCGCTTCACTTCTGGACCATCTCGGGATTGAGAAGGTGGTTGTCGTCAGTGCATCTGCAGGAGGCCCTCCAGGCTATGTTTTCGCAATGCGCCATCCCGAACGGGTATCGGCAATGATTGCCATTGATAGCGTCAGTGGTTATTACGACCTTCCGGAAAAGGTCGGCCCGGTTGCCGAAGCGCTCTTTCTCAACAGCTTTGGTCAAAAGCTAACAAGCATGATGGAAAAGATCAGTCCGGCTTCATTCCTGAAGCAGCTGTTCGTTACCGAGGCGTATTACACCAAGGAGCAGATGAAAACGCATATCGACTTTGCCCTCAATACTCCATCCGCCCTTGAATTCGTAGATGCCTTCATGAACACCATGTACCCGTACAAGCCCCGTAAGGCCGGAACGGATAATGATATGGCAATCTACAGGACCTATACCCGACTGCCATTGAGCGGCATACAATGCCCGACGCTCATCATCCATGGGACCCATGATGCCGATGTCAAGTTCTACGATGGTGTCTATGCATATGAAAGCATTGAGGGAGCAGAACGCCACTGGATCGAGTACGGTTCCCACCTAGGCTTCTGGGTCAGCCCCGGAGCGGCAGAGGCGCAGACTGTGGCCGCAGAGTTCCTGCAACGCCACTCCGGATGAAGTGCCTCATGAATGGCACGCGTGCGGTATTAAGGAATGATAGTAAGGAATGATACGAACCTGTTATGGATTCAGTCTTTGAGAGCATAAAGCGCGGCTTGGAGGAAGCCGCCGCCTATATGCAGGGGCGTGAGGAAGGCGCAAGGGCGCGCCAGTACACTTCAGAGAGCCTGCCGGGCGGCAGGCTCGAAACTGAAAGGAACTCCGGTTCCCTGCAGGAAGAATCGAGCGAAGAGTCGCTGGATTGACCCGGCCCTTCAGCCGAGCAGTTCCCGGGCCTCCCTGATCTGCCGTTCGACCGACTCGAACGAGCAGCTGCCGTGGGATTTCTTGGAGTTGATGCTGGCTTCAGGCGTCAGCGCAAGATAAATCCCTTCATCGAACACCTCCGAAAACCCTTTGTAGGTATCCAGCGGGATGTCCGGCAGGGGAGTGGAATGCTCGATGCTCCAGCTGACGATCCTGCCCGTGATGCGGTGCGCGTCACGGAAGGGGATATCCTTTTTTACCAGGTATTCTGCAATCTCCGTGGCGAGGCTGAGGTCTTTTGCTGTGAGCTCTTTGAGCCGGTCTTCCTTGAGGCGTGTGTGCTGGAGCATGCGGTTGAAGAGGGTAACGCTTGAGATGGCGGTTTCGGCACTGTCGAACAAAGGCGGCTTGTCCTCCTGCATGTCGCGGTTGTAGGAGAGGGGGAGCCCTTTCATGATGGTGAGCATGGCCATGAGGTCCCCGTAAACCCTTCCGGTTTTGCCTCTTATCAGTTCGGCGATGTCGGCGTTTTTCTTCTGCGGCATGATTGAGGAGCCGGTGGAGAATGCGTCGCTGATTTCAAGGTAACCGAATTCATAGGAGCTCCAGAGGATGATGTCTTCGCAGAAGCGCGAGAGGTGCATCATGATGATGGAGCAGGCAGAGATGAATTCAATGAGGATATCACGGTCGCTGACGGCGTCGATGCTGTTTGAGAAAATGGAGTTGAAGCCCAGCAGTTCGGCACTTCTTTCAGCGTTGAGCGGAAGGGTGCTGCCGGCAAAAGCGGCTGCGCCGAGTGGCGAAATATTCACCCTCTGCATGAGGTCGCTGAGGCGTTGACGGTCGCGCCGGAACATGTTGAAATAGGCCAGGTAGTAATGGCCTGCAGAGATGGGCTGAGCCCGCTGCAGGTGGGTGTAGCCGAAGATGATGGAGCTCTGGTAGGTGTCGGCCCTTTCAACAAGGGTTTCCATGAGTCCGGTGAGGGCGGTATGGAGTTCATTGACCTTTGCGCGCATGTAGAGGCGGGTGTCGGTAGCCACCTGGTCGTTACGGCTTCGTCCTGAGTGGAGTTTACCGGCAACGGCTCCGATTTTTTCTTTCAGCCGGTTCTCAATCACGGTGTGGATGTCTTCATCCTCCCACTGGGGAACCAGCGTTTCTGATTCAATCTCCTTTTCAATTTCACTCAGCCCTGCCGTGATCTGACGGGCATCCTCCTTTGTAATGATCCCTTCCTCACCGAGCATGGTTGCATGGGCGATGGAGCCTTGAATGTCTTCGCGGAAGAGTTTTCCGTCAACATGAACGGATGAGGAAAATTTCAGTGCGCCCTCGTCGAAGGGTTCATTGAAACGGCTCGCCCAGAGAAGTTCTTTCTTATTGCTCATGGCAGCGGGAGGTTGTATGGATGGAAAAGGGGAGTCATGGGCACGCATGCTCTTGTCTCATGCGTGCCCGTGGCTTGAATCGAAGTTATTTTGCAGGATGGACTTCGCTGTAGGTTTTCAGTCCGAGTCCATAGAGCTGGATGAACCCTTCGGCTGCCTTGTGGTCAAAGGAGTCGGCTTCGGTGTAGGTTGCCAGAGCTTCGTTGTAAAGCGAGTAGGGTGACTGGCGGCCGAGCAGGGTGACATTGCCTTTGTAGAGCTTCAGGCGGACCATGCCGGTGACGGGTTTCTGTGTATCGTCTACGAAAGCGTCGAGCGCTGTGCGCATTGGTGAGAACCAGGTGCCGTTGTAGATGATGTTTGCATAGTCCTGAGCAATGTGACGCTTATACTGGAAAACCGATTTTTCAAGGGTCAGGCGCTCGAGTTCACGGTGTGCGAAGTGCAGGACTGTGGCTGCAGGGGCTTCGTAAATTTCGCGGGACTTGATGCCGACAACGCGGTTCTCGATCATGTCGAGACGGCCGACTCCGTTCTTTGCAGCGAGTTCGTTGAGGCGGTTGATGATATCAAGACCGGCCATTTTTTTGCCGTCAACTGAAACAGGAACGCCCTGTACGAATTCAATCTCAACAACGGTCGGGGTGTCGGGGGCGTTTTCGGGGGAAGTGGTTATCTGATATGCATCCTCAGGAGGCGCTACCATCGGGTCTTCAAGCACACCGCACTCAATGCTGATGCCCCAGATGTTCTCATCAATTGAGTAGGGGCTCTTCTTTGTAACCGAGACCGGGATGTTGTGTTTGATGGCGTAGTCCATTTCCGACTCTCTTGAGGTGAACTCCCACTCACGCAGAGGGGCGAGCACTTTCATGTTCGGTGCCAGGGAGGCGAAGGTTACTTCAAAGCGGACCTGGTCGTTGCCTTTGCCTGTGCAGCCGTGAGCAAGCATGGTGCAGTTCTCTTCAAGAGCAACATCAACCATTGCCTTGGCAAGAAGTGGGCGACCCAGAGCGGTTGCAAGCGGGTAGACATCTTCGTAGAGAGCACCGGCTTTAAGGGCCCGCCAGATATAGTCTTCAACGAACTGTTTTTTCAGGTCAACGAAATGGAAGCTTGATGCTCCGGTTGAAACGGCTTTTTCTTCAAGTCCCTCTATCTCTTTCTGCTGGCCAAGGTTTCCGGTGATGGCAACAACATCTGCGCCGTATTTGTCTTTCAGCCATTTGATCATGATTGAGGTATCAAGTCCTCCGGAATAGGCAAGCGCAATTCTTTCTTTCTGCATTGTTGTGTGTTGAGTTATCAGTTTGTGGAAAGATTTTTATGAATATATGATATCAGGGCCGAAATATTCTCTACAGAATCAGGAATTACAAGAACAGTGTCGTCGCCGGCTATGGTGCCGAGAATCAGCGGGCTATGAAACTGGTCAAGCCATGAACCTACCCCGTGGGCGCGCCCGGGAAGCGTGCGGACGATGACGGAGGTTTCATTTGCAGCTACAGAGACTACCTCCATTCCTACAAGCCCCTTGATGATACGGCCTGAATGCTCCTCTGCAAAGAGAAGCCGGTACCCTGCATGTGTTTTGGAGCGGATGATGCCGAGTTCAGCGCAATCTCGTGAAAGGGTTGCCTGAGCTACCTTGACCCCCTTTTCCTTCAGGAGCCGAAGGAGATCATGCTGGTTCTCTACATGCTCCTGCTGGATGATTTCACGGATGCGCAGCTGTCTTGCAGGTTTGTTCATGCATTGATGTTTTTGGCGGCATTGTTCAGCCTGTGTGTCAAATGGAACTTCCTGTACTCGTCATGGTTCAGTAGTTTGACGAGCAGCGCTTTCTGGACATGCAGGCGGTTTTCTGCCTCGTCCATCACAATTGCCTGCGGCCCGTCCATCACCTCGGCGCTGATTTCCTCACCGCGATGGGCCGGCATGCAGTGCATTGCAACTGCAGTGGGCTTTGCCTCCTTCATCATGGCTGCGTTGATCTGGAAGGGGCGGAATGCATCAAGGCGGGCTTTCTGTTCCTCTTCCTGCCCCATGCTGGTCCATACATCGGTATAGAGAACATCAGCATCTTTGGCAGCCTCCATCGGGTCGTGCATGATGTCAATCGTACTGACGCCTTTGGCTCTGGCTTCCGCAAGCAGTCCTTCATCAGGAGTGTAGCCTTCAGGGCAGGCCAGAACGAAGTGGAAGGGGAGGAGCCCTGCAAGTTCAATCCATGAGTTGGCTACATTGTTGCCGTCGCCTACGAATACAACCTTTGTTCCCTCGTTCCACAACCCTTTTTCATACAGGGTAAATGCATCAGCCAGAATCTGGCAGGGATGGGAAAGATCGGTAAGTGCATTGACAACCGGAATCGTGGCACTTTTGGCAAGCCCTTCAATGACGGAGTGCTCATGCAGGCGCGCCACAATGGCGTCGTTGAAGCGTGAGAGCAGGAGACCAATGTCTTCAACAGATTCGCGTGAGCCAACCCCGACTGATTTTCCTTCAAGGTTCACGGCGTAGCCGCCAAGTTCATGGATCCCGACCTCAAATGAAACGCGGGTTCTGAGGGATGGCTTGTTGAAAATCATGGCCACGGTTTTTCCTCTCAGCGGCCGAAAGTCCTGCCCGCCTTCCTGGCGGATCTTTTTGATGTGGTGTGAATAGTCAAAAAGCTCAATGACTTTTGCGGCATTGAGATGGGAGAATCCGAGAAAGTCGCGCTTTGTTTTCTGTCCTGAGTTTGCCTTTTGCATGTCTGTCAGTGTCTTATTGGTTGTCGTCGTTGCCCTGTTCGGCAATGAATTGTGTTCCCACTCCTTCATGGGTGAAGATTTCAAGCAGTATGGAGTGAATGCATTTGCCATCAATCAGATGAATTTTCCCTACACCTCCGTCGAGCGTCTGGAATGCAGAGATTACCTTGGGTATCATTCCGCCTGTAATGACATGTTGTTCAATGAAATCTGCAGCCTGCGTTTTGCTGATGGTGCGCAGAATTGCGTCGTGAGCCTGAATTCCGGCAACATCGCTTACATAAATGAGCTTTTCGGCTTTAAGCGCAATAGCAATGCTGCTTGCTGCATCATCGGCGTTGATGTTGTAAACATGGCCTTCATCGTCAAACCCTATCGGGGCAATAACAGGAATAAGCCCTGCGTTGCAGAGCAGATTGATGTATGCGGTGTTGATAGCGGCAACTTCACCCACAAGTCCGAGCGTTTCGGCATTATGGCAGGGGAGTGCCTGAATGGTGTCGGCATCAAGTCCGGAGACGCCGACAGCCTTGCCGCCATGCTCACTGATGAGGCGGACGATGTCCTGATTGACCTTGCCTGCAAGGGTCATCTGGACAATAGTAATCATGTCGCTGTCGGTAACGCGCTTGCCGTGCACGAATGTAGACTTGATCCCCATTTTTTCAGCAGTCTTCGTAATGGCGTCGCCTCCGCCATGCACAAGCACAACATTGATGCCGACTTTACGAAGAAGAGTCACATTCTGCGCGAACGAGTTTTTCAGGCACTCATCCTTCATTGCAGAGCCGCCGTATTTAATGACAAAGGTCTTGCCCTCAAACTTCCGGATATAGGGCAGAGCCTCTATGAGAACCTGGCCTATTGCGGCCTGTGGGGCCTTCCTTGCCGGTGTCGTGTCATTACATGCTTGATGGTCCATTACTTTTCAATACTGATGGGTCGTTTTGGAAAAGGTCAGCTTCTGTAGCTGCCGTTGATTTCAATATACTCTTTGCTCAAGTCGCATGTCCAGACTGTGGCTTTGCCCTTTCCTGAACCCAGCTTCAGGGTAATCGCATATGATGGCTCTGCAAGTATCTCTGCGGCTTCTTCTTCAGAAAAATCCGCATTGAGATTTTGGCGGAGAACCGGAGTTTCATTGAAGAAGAGTTCGAGATCCTCTTCATGGAAGCGGGCGCCTGAACGGCCAGCTGCCGCAATAATGCGTCCCCAGTTGGCATCTTCTCCATGCAGGGCGGTTTTTACCAGACTTGACTGGGCAATTGTTCGCGCTGCAAGGGCTGCTTCATGGTCGTTTTGGGCGCCTTGTACCGTGATGGTGACCAGTTTGGTGGCACCTTCGCCGTCAATAACAATAAGGCGGGCAAGAAACTCCATCAACGCTCCAAGCGCTTCTTTGAAAAGAAGTTCGTCGTTACTGCCTTCCCTCACCTGCGGCCCTGTTCCCCCTGCAAGAATCACCGCCATGTCGTTGGTGCTGGTATCGCCGTCAACGGTAATGGCGTTGAAGCTGTGGGTGTTGGCCTGCTGCAGTGCTTCCTGAAGCAGTAAGGGTTCAATTGAAGCGTCTGTTGCCATAAAGGCAAGCATTGTAGCCATGTTGGGGCAAATCATCCCCGATCCTTTTGCTATGCCGCTTATCCTGACAGTTCCGCCAGACAAAGCAACATCAACGAAAAAGAATTTCGGGAAGGTGTCTGTTGTCATGATTGCCTCTGCCGCCAGAGTGCAGGAACGGGTGCTTTTGGTTGAAGCCAGTGTTTCGATTCCAACCGTTACTTTGTCCATAGGGAGTCGTTGGCCTATGACTCCGGTTGAGGAGACAAGTATTGACTCTTCAGGTATGCCGAATGCCCGGGCAGTTGACTGAGCCATGCTGATTGCGTCACGCATTCCCTGTTCGCCGGTAGCGGCATTGGCGTTCCCGCTGTTGCACACAATGGCTCGCATGGCAGCAGGTGATTCCGCAAGATGCTTCTTTGATACATGCACCGGAGCCGCACAGCAGAGGTTGGTTGTGAAGACACCCGCTGCAGCGCATTCATTGTCAGCAAGAAGAATCATCAGGTCGGTCCGGCCGCTGTATTTGATGCCCGCCGGCACTGAGGCCGCAGAAAACCCCTTGGGCCAGAAACCATGGGTTCCGTCCGCTTCAGGGGCCATAGGGGTTACCCCTTCGGGCCACCGGGTTTCCTGGCTGTGGCTGCGTATGACTTCAAGCGCTTTCTCTCGTTTCTTCAATTGAGTAGGCGGTAAGATTGTTTATTCAGAGAAGCCCGGTCCGTTCATCAAGGCCAAGCATAATGTTCATGTTCTGCACTGCCTGTCCGGCGGCTCCTTTCAGAAGGTTGTCTATGGCAGAAATGACAACCAGTGAGCTGCTGCGCCCGGAATCGGGAATATGGATATCACAGAAGTTGGTATGGGCCACATGGCGGACTTCAGTCATCTCATTGCGCACACGCACAAAGGGTGCGCCCTGATAGAACTCTGCATACCTGGCTCTTATTGCTTGAGCTTCTGCGGGGGAGTCGAGCGAAAGCGTGAGCGTGCTGTATATGCCCCGAACCAGTGAGCCGATCATCGGCGTAAAGGTAAATGCAAAAGAGGGATCAGTGTACGAGGTGCCGAGAGCCTGCATGATTTCTGGCGTGTGCTGGTGTTTGCCGACCTTGTAGGCGCGCACATTTTCACTCATCTCAGCAAAAGAAAGTTCGGTTTTGGAGCTCCGCCCGGCTCCTGAGAGTCCGGAAATTGCAGTACATGCCACGGAGTTGACTTTCGGCATTCCCCCTGCGCCCTTGAAGAGGGGGGCAAGAGCGAGAATGATGCTCGTAGCGTAGCATCCCGGGTTGCTCACTGTCGTGGCTGAGGCAATCTCCTCCTTGAAAAGCTCGGGCATCGCATATGTCATTACGGCTTCTGCGGGCTTTTTTGATCCGTAGAACGCTTCGTGTTCCTGAGTGCTTTTCAGCCTGAAGTCACCCGAAAGGTCAATCACCTTTTTGCCGGCTGCGGCAAGCGCAGGCACAAGGGTGTGTGCCTCTCCATGGGGAAGGGCAAGAAAATAGATGTCGCTCTGGGTCCCGCCTTCATAGGGAAGGTAGGTCATTGGGCAACCTGTTGCGGGGTACAGATCGTCTGCCCGTTTGCCGGCCTGAGAAAAGGCATACAGATGCTGCAGCTTCACGCCCTGATGGCGTTGCAGAAGGCGTGTCAGCTCTGCGCCCGAATAGCCGGATGCTCCGATGACGGAAACAGTCGGAGCTGCGCTGTCCATTGGTTTGGATGCGGTCATTGTTTTTGAATCAGCAGTGAATATTTATCCAACAAGGCGAATATATAACCCTTTTTCCTTCCATATTCAAACCTCCCGTTTCTTTTTTTTCGTCTGTCTGGCTTCATGGAAATGTTATGCCAACATCTCTTTTCTCTGTATCTTATCAAGGCTTTGAACTGCCCGTCCGGTTGCAGGAGACAGGCAAAAAGAATGACTATGCATAACCTTCTTTTGAAACCGTTTTTCATATCCCTGTTTCTGATTGCCGCGCTCTCTTCGTGCAGAAGGGGAGAAGACCCTGAAACACCCATAAGCGGAAAGCTCACACTTATTGCCGACGGCGCCGGGATCCATGCAGCTCGAATACAGGGAGAAGTTTTTTCCCGCTATTATCCAGATGCCTTCATTCAGCCTGTTCCTGCGGAGGGGAGCGTTCAGTTGCGTCGCGGCCAGGCGGCGCTGATCAGCCGGAAACCACAGCAGGACTCCCTTGCAGTTCTTCGCATAGAGCCGGTTGCCTACGACGCACTTGTTGTACTGGTTGGCATCAGAAACCCTGTAAGCGCAATGACTGTTACTGAGGTATCATCGATTTTTCAAGGGCTGCGTCCTTTTGCGGGCGAGGCGTTGGCTGAACAGGTGCGGCTTGTGTCATCAGGGCGGCAGATGGCCACACTTGTCCTCCGATCGGAATATGTTGAGTCAGCACTCCCGGATGAAGCTGAGGGTAGAGTGAAGCTCATTCCGATTTTAAAACAAGGAAAGGGTGTTTTTCCCGACCCCGAACAGATCATGAACGGAAGCTACCCTCTTGTTACCACCCTTTACTATGTATATTATCCCGGTGACGGTCTTGCCGCAGGGTTTGGCGCATGGCTCACCGATAGAGGGCAGAGCGTCTTTGCCCGCAGCGGTTTTGTTCCCCTGTCTGAGCAGTCCCGAACCATAATCCTGAACTGAACTCCCGGTATGAAGCATCTGCTCACCAGCAAAAAAATATCTCCGCTTCTTGTCATCATTATGACCGGCACAATCGGGATACTGCTTGTCATAGCCGGAACCGCGGGTTTTATCGTCTTTCAGGGGCGTTTTCTTGATAGAGTGGAAAAACAGCAACAGACCTATTTCAATCTTGTTGATTTCAGGGACAAGGTTATTGATTTTGGTGAAAAGTCTCGCGGAAAGAGCGGCCCCGAGAAGGCAAGGGAAAAAGAGGTGCTTCAATTCATGCATGACAGGCTTGCTGTTGAAATTGGCGATGCATGTCCGCGGCAGGATGAGCTGTTTCCGATTCCATCCAACGACAATAGCGAACTGCTTTCACTCCAGATGCAGACTGCCATTGATGAGGTCAGGGCTGAGTCCCGTTCTGCGGCTGAACAGCTGGTTTTTTTCAATCAGATATTTCTTTTCATCATTCTCGGGCTGCTGCTCAGTCTCAATATAGGAGCCGGCTGGCTGCTGCATTATAACTACCGGCTGACCCTTATTCCTTTGGCTCAACTTGCGCAGCGCCTGAAGCGGGTCAACAGGGACATCCCTGAAAGTATTCACGACACGGCCGAAGAGATGAAAAAGGAGCTGAATGAAACAATGCATTCGCCCGACATAACGCAGATAACGCAGTCAATCATGAGCTTCTGTGGAGACATTGAGGCAAAGAACAAGAAGCTTGACGAGATTTTCATTACCGATGAAAAGACAGGTCTGTTCAATTACCGCCACTTCAAGGAGCATCTTATCATTGATGTTGAGCGGGCCAAGCGCTTCCGCACAAGCGTTACCATTGCCATGATTGATATAGACCATTTCAAGAGGTACAATGATGCAAATGGTCATATTGCCGGCGACAGGGTTCTTGAAATACTGGCCGGGATCATCCGCAAACAGAGCCGCAGTTCCGATATTCCCTCCCGATTTGGCGGTGAAGAGTTTGCCATTCTTTTTCCAAATACCGATACCCATACAGCAAGGGAAATTTCCGACAGGCTGCGCAAAATCATCAGTGCTGAACCATTTCCTCATGAGGATGATCAGCCTACCGGAGAGCTGACAGTGAGCATCGGTATTGCAACTTTTCCTGATGACGCACCGGACTGGTATACCCTTATCAACAATGCCGACCGTGCGCTTTATGAGGCCAAGGCAAAAGGAAGAAACAATGTCGTTGCATTCCACGAACTTGGCACCAAGCTTTCGCCATTGCAATGAAGCCTGAATTCTTCATAGCCGGCAGGTTTGCCTTCATGCAGCGGTCACTCTCACGGCCAACCTTCATTGTCATGATTGCTGTTGCCGGCATTGCGCTGGGCACCGCGGCACTCATTCTTACCCTCTCGGTGGTGAATGGTTTTGCTGGAAGCATTGAGCAGAAACTGATCAGTTTCAATTCCCATATGCAGTTCCGTTATTCAGATGAACGGCTCTTTATGGAGCGCCGGAGCCAGATTGCCGGAATTCTCTCCCATCCCGACATTACCGATGCGTCCCCTTTTCTTGAAAAAGGCTGTATCCTTATGAGCAGTGGCGGAGAAAAGAGTGGCCCTGCAAAGAGTCAGCCGGTGATGGTGAAAGGTGTCACACCGGAGGCAGGGAAAGTGTTTCTTGACCGCTATCTTCACACTGAACCCTTGAGGGGAGGGGGGGCTGCTGATCATTTGGGGCTCTATCTGGGCAGGACGCTTGCAGAAAATCTTGGTTTGAAAACAGGCGATACCGTCATGCTTGTCGGCATTGATAAAGAGAGTGCGGGAGGGGGCGGCCAGGAAGGGGGGGGAAGCGTTGTTTCCATGCTCTCTTCGCTTGATATTGAGCTCGGCACTATAAAAGGTGTGTATGATACGGGGCTGCAGGAGGGATTTGATGATTTTCTTATTCTGACCGATCTTGCGGCATTGCAGGCCCGGTATGCGCCGGGACTGATCACCGGCTTTGATGCCAATACCCGAAATCTTCAGACTGTTTCCACAACAGCACAGCAGGTTGCTGCCGGACTTGGTTACCCTTTCTATGGATACACTGTTTTTGAACGCTATCAGAACATGTTCGAGTGGCTGAAACTACAGAAAAACATAACCCCTCTCCTCATTCTCACCATTACCATTGTGGCGGTTTTCAACATCATTGCCACGCTTCTCGTTCTTGTCATAGAAAAAACAAGAGAGATAGGGCTCCTCAGCGCCGTTGGCATGGTTCCCGGAAGAATCAGCAATATCTTTATGGTACAGGCTTTTCTCATTGCTTTGGCCGGTATTACAGCCGGCAATCTGCTGGCGGCAATACTGACTGTTCTGGAGCTGCACTTTCAGTTCATAACCCTTCCTGAAAAAAGCTATTTCATCACCCATGTTCCACTTTCGCTCAATCCGGCTGATTACGCCATCGTGTCGGTTTCTGTTATGTTTTTGACACTCATCTTTGCGTTTATTCCTGCACGGGTGGCCGCTGCCCTGAAACCCGGAACTGCTCTTTCTGCCTGATTATGCTGGAATTCTTTGACAGACCATCTCTCTGGATTGCTCGACGGTTCAGTTTTGCCCCAAAACGGTTCCGCATCATCAATGCAATTTCCGCCATCAGTTTTGCCGGTATCGTTATTGGCGTCTGCACGCTTCTTGTTGTCATGAGCGTTCTCAACGGCTTCCAGAAGCTCGCTTCCGACCTTTTTCTGACACTCGACAGCCCGGTGCAGATGATTTCTGAAGATTCTCCCGGTTTCATGGTCAACAGTGAGCTGCTTGAGTCCCTTCGCCGGATTGAGGGCGTGGCCTCAGCTGAACCCTATCTTGAAGGGGAGGCCGTTCTGGCAGGAAAAGGAAAGAATGAGCTGGTTACCCTGAAAGGTCTCAGCCCGTTGGCAGAGCAGCGGCTGATGAGGGTTACTGGACGCCAGACACCGCTGTTTTCAACTCCGTCCTCAATTTCGGCAGGGGAGTTTCTTGCATACCGGACCGGCTTGTACCAGAACAGTGTCGTGAACCTTTTTAGTCCGGAGTTGATCAGGATTTCGCTTGCATCCCTTTCACAGCCCTATATTCTCTCGGCACTGCGCATTGCAGAGGTCAGTGTCTCCTCCACATTTACTCTTCAGAAACTTTTTGACGACCGCTTCGTGCTTTCCTCAAACGCTCTTGCAAGAGAGGTTCTGCTCCTTGGCCGGAGCGAGTATTCAGGTATCGATATCAGGCCCCGCAAGGGTGTTTCGGAAAAGGAGCTTGCAGTGAGGCTCACTGAGTGGCAATCACTCAATCAGCAGCCCGAAGGTACCCGGTTCAGGACTCTGGCGGAAAAGTACCGTGACATATTTTCTGTCATGGAACTTGAAAAATGGGTCAGTTTTGCAGTGTTGATGCTGATTGTGCTTGTGGCTTCCCTGAGCCTGACCGGTTCACTTGCCATGACTGCCATTGACAAGAAGCGCGACCTCTTCTCGCTACGCTGCCTCGGTATGGGTTCCGGGGGGCTGATGGGGATATTCATGATGCAGGGAGGCTTGACAGGTCTTGCCGGAACAGCTGGCGGAGTGGGCCTTGCCTGGGTGATATGCCGAATGCAGGAGCTGTTCGGCCTGGTCCGGCTGCCATCCAAAAGCGCTTTTATCATAGAGGCATATCCGGTCAGTATGGAGATGGGCGATTTTCTTGCTGTTGCCTGTGCGGCAATCCTTCTTTCGCTTGCTGTCAGCATTTATCCGGCCAGAAATGCCGCTGCCATAGCCCGCAGCCAGTCCCTTGCCATGAAAAGCATCTGAAGGGGCTCTCTATTCTCCGGCTTTCAGCTGTTTGCGGAACACAACCATCGGTGAGTGGCGGAAGCCGGCGTTCCTGTAGAACTCATGACCGGCAGTATTGTCATGATCAGTCAGAAGCGTCACGCGAAGGCAGCCGGCAGATTCTGCGTCAAGAAGGGCTTGCTGAATAAGCATTGCGCCTATTCCTTTGCGACGGCTTTCCGGCAGAACCACCATGTCTTCAAGCAGGGCAACCCGTCCGCCAAGAGCGGTGCTTATGGTAAAGAGCAGCAGAACCATTCCAAGAATTCTGCCGTTCTCCTCACAAACCAGAATCCGTCCTGTTTCGGGCTGCTCAAGTATCAGTTTAAGTGAACGGGCCTGGATTTCATGCTGTGGCGTAAATTCCGCCTCCTGCCCAAAGAGCACTTCCAGAAGTGATGCGCATGCATCAATGTCGGCCGCTGTAGCAATTCTTACTTGAGCCATATTCTGCAAAGTATTGGAGGGTGAAATTGGTAAAGGAACTATATTATGCTGATTTGACCTCTGAATATACGCCACACTTGCCCTCAATCAAGAACATCAAGAGCTGCTGCCGTGACAGAACCGATTCTTGAAATCCAGGATCTCTCCTTCTCATATGAGGCCGGGGGCGGAGAGATTTTCAGCCACCTGAACCTGAGAGTGGAAGAGGGGGAATTCCTTCTGGTGAAAGGGCCTTCGGGTATGGGAAAGTCAACACTTCTTCGCCTTATCTGCCGCCTGCAGCAGCCTCGAACCGGCATTATCCGTTATCAGGGAAGAGAGATAACCCTCATTGCCCCCTCAGTGCTGAGAAGCTCCATCAGCTTTGTGGCTCAGATCCCGAAAATGACGGATGCTTCAGTCAGGGATAACCTGCTTCTGCCCTTTTCCTTTGCCGTCAATAAGGCTAAAACGGCACCCTCAGATGAGTCTCTGGAGTTGATGCTCCGCAACTTTTACCTTGAGTCGGTTTCGCTGTCACAATCGGCCATGAAGCTCTCCATCGGACAGATGCAGCGACTTGCAATCATGAGGGCCATTCTCCTCAACCCCGACATCCTCCTGCTTGATGAACCCACTTCAGCCCTCGACCCGGAAAGTGCCGGAATGGTCTTTTCCCTCATTGAACGCCTGAACATTGATGAAGGCAAGACGCTCATTACCGTCACCCACAGCGACTATGCTCCAAAACTGCCCCGAGCTGCAATCTACCGGCTTCATGAACGAACACTCCATAGAGAAGAGAGATGAACCAGATCATTGATATATCAAACTGGCAGCTGCTGCTTGGTCTGCTTTTCATCCTTCTGGCACAGGTCAGCTCTTTTGTCTTTCATCTCGGACTTAACCGCGATATTGCCATCGGTACCCTGCGGACTTTCGCCCAGCTTTTTCTCATGGGATTCGTCCTGACCTACATTCTGCAGTCAGACAGGGCACTGCTTGTGGTTGGAGTGTTTCTGGTGATGGTGGTCTCGGCAATCTTCATCATCAAGGGCCGTGTTGCGGAGAAACAGGTCTCGTATCTTTTGCCCACATTCCTGACAATGCTTGTCAGCTACTTTGCAACGGCAATGTTTGTTTCCGGGCTTATCATCGGCTCTTCACCATGGTGGGAACCCCGGTACTTCCTGCCCGCCGGCGGGATGGTAATCGGTAACTCCATGTCGGCACTTGCCATTTCACTTGAACGGTTTTTCAGGGATCTTCGCCAACAGCGCGACCAGATTGAAATGCAGCTCTCTCTGGGTGCCGGCTATCGTGAAGCAAGCGCTGAAATCTTCAGAAATGCCGTCCGTGCCGGCATGATTCCATCCATCAACGCCATGATGGGAGTTGGGCTTGTGTTCATTCCCGGGATGATGTCGGGGCAGATTCTTGCCGGAATCGACCCCATGATAGCAATCCGTTACCAGATTGTTGTGATGCTGATGCTTGTGGGAGCCACTACGCTGAGTTCGGTCACCATCATGCTTCTTATCAGGAAAAGGTGTTTCGGAAGCGGGGAAGAGCTACTCCTCACCTCGTCCTGACTTTTTTTGCGGATGAGGATGTGAAAAAAAAGAGAGAAACGCCTGCAAGCATCATAGCCAGGCAGAGCAGCTGACCCATGGAGAGGCTGAAGGCAACAAAACCGATATGGGCGTCGGGTTCACGGAAAAACTCGATGAAGAAGCGGACCAATCCATACCCGAAGAGATAGACTGCTGAGAGGAATCCGGGAAAGGGTGAGCGGCGTCGCAGCAACCAGAGTATCACAAAGAGGACAATGCCCTCAAAAAAAGCTTCATAGAGCTGTGAGGGATGGCGGAGCTGATGGGTTCCGGCCATTGGGAAATACATGCCGATGGCAGCATCGGTTACCCTTCCGTAGAGTTCTCCGTTGATGAAGTTGCCCAGCCTTCCAAAGGTATAGCCGAGCGGCACGGCGGGGATAAAGAGATCAACGGTTTCCAGAAAGCCGGTTTTGCGCGCTTTCGTAAATGCAAAGAGGGCTACGGCAACGCCTATGAGCCCTCCATGGTACGACATCCCGCTGATTCCCGAAAAAGCGCAGCCTCCTGAAGCAGTCGACCAGGGCAGAAGGGTTCCGAGCGGATCGGCAATCAAGGCACCGAGTCCGTAAAAGAGGAGATAGCCGAGACGGCCGCCCAGAATGACTCCGAGCATCACCCAGGTAAGGGCGTCGCCGATGAAGGGCCTGGAAAACGGGAGTGATTCCGACCTGAGCCGATAACGGGCAAGGAGATAGACAACAGCAAAGGCAATGATGTACATGGTGCCATACCAGCGGAGTGCAAAACTACCGAAGGAGAGTATGACAGGGTTCATCTGCGAGGGGAGATGCTGCCACCAGAAGGTAAAATCACCCATAAGTCAATTTTTGAGAGTTTTCCTTGAATTAACGAACTGTATGCTATTGGAAGCAAAAAAAATATAGTTAACTTTCAATCTTTCGCATTTTGTTGCATTCATACCCATTAACACACAAAATACCGATAGAATGGCTAAGATACTTGAAGGGCCTGCCATGAAACTGTTCAACAAGTGGGGCATTCCCGTGCCTAACTATGTTGTCATCATGGATCCCGAACGCCTTTTGCAGCTCGGAGAAGCTAATAAATGGCTTAGAGATTCAAAACTTGTCGTTAAGGCTCATGAAGCCATTGGTGGTCGTTTCAAGCTTGGTCTTGTCAAAATTGACCTGAATCTTGAAGAGGCGTATGAGGCAGCAAAAGAGATGCTTGGCCGTCAGATCGGTACTGCCGAAATCCGCCAGGTGATTGTAGCTGAAATGCTTGAGCATGATGCTGAGTATTATGTCTCCATTGCCGGCAACCGCGACGGTGCAGAGCTTCTTGTATCAAATAAAGGCGGCATTGATATTGAAGATAATTGGGATACAGTCAAAAGGCTTCAGATTCCTCTCGATGTTACCCCGACCATTGAGGACCTTACCAAAATTGCTTCAAGTGCGGGATTTGAAGGCGAGGTGGCCGAACGGGTTGCCAAAATCGCCTCTCGTCTGATTCTCTGCTTTGACAATGAAGATGCCCAGTCAATTGAAATCAATCCGCTGGTCATCAGAAACAGTGATATGCGTTTTGCTGCGCTTGACGCCGTCATGAATGTTGACTGGGATGCCCGTTTCCGCCATGCAGACTGGGATTTCAAGCCTGTCTCGGAAATCGGCCGGCCGTTTACTGAAGCCGAGCAGCAGATCATGGAAATCGATGCGCGCATCAAGGGTTCAGTCAAGTTTGTTGAAGTTCCCGGTGGCGAAATTGCCCTGCTGACTGCAGGCGGTGGTGCTTCCGTATTCTATTCAGATGCAGTTGTTGCCCGTGGCGGCACAATCGCAAATTATGCCGAATATTCCGGTGATCCTTCCGACTGGGCTGTTGAAGCACTTACAGAAACCATCTGCCAGCTCCCCAACATCAAGCATATCATTGTAGGTGGTGCCATTGCAAACTTCACCGATGTGAAGGCGACCTTCAGCGGCATCATCAACGGATTCCGTGCAAGCAAGGCAAGCGGCTACCTTGAGGGAGTGAAGATCTGGGTAAGGCGTGGTGGACCGAATGAGAACCAGGGTCTTGCGGCTATCAAAAAGCTCGCAGACGAAGGGTTCGACATTCATGTCTACGATCGCACCATGCCGATGACCGATATTGTTGACCTTGCTCTCAAAGCATAAGGCCGAAGTATCGCCAGGCATACCAGATACAGAAACTTTTAACTTCATTAAACGGAACGAATCGTGAGCATACTTGCAAATAAAGACACAAATGTTGTCATCATCGGCGGTGTTGCCGGTGTTAATGCCGCAAAGAGGATGGCCCAGTTCGACTTTCTCGTCAACCGCTCCCTCAGCGTACAGGCATTTGTCTACCCCCCTGAATCAGGTCAGCAGAAAGAAATTTACCGCGGCGGTGAACTCAACAACATTTCCGTATACGCATCCCTCAAGGAGGCGCTTCAGGAAAATCCCCAGATCAATACCGCTCTGATCTATCTTGGTGCTTCCCGTGCTGCACAGTCAGCGGTTGAATGCCTCGAGTCCGAAAACATCAAGCTGGTCTCCATGATCACTGAGGGTGTGCCGGAAAAAGATGCGAAGAAACTTCGCGCCATGGCCATCAAGAAAGGCAAGATGTTCAACGGCCCTTCTTCAATCGGCATCATGAGTGCAGGGGAGTGCCGTCTCGGCGTCATCGGAGGCGAGTTCAAAAACCTCAAGCTCTGCAACCTCTACCGTGCAGGTTCTTTTGGCGTTCTTACCAAGTCCGGCGGCCTCTCCAACGAGACCATGTGGCTTTGTGCACAGAACGGCAACGGTGTGACTTCAGCTGTGGCCATCGGAGGCGATTCCTACCCGGGAACTGATTTCGTCACCTACCTTGAAATGTTTGAGAAAGACCCTGAAACCAAAGCGGTTGTCCTGGTCGGTGAAGTTGGCGGCACCCTTGAAGAGGAGGCTGCTGAGTGGCTTGGAGCCGAGAAACGCCGCATCCGTCTTATTGCCGCAATCGGTGGAACATGTCAGGAAGTTCTTCCCCAGGGAATGAAGTTCGGACATGCCGGTGCCAAGGAAGGCAAAAAAGGCCTTGGATCAGCCCGTTCAAAAATAAATGCACTCCGCGAAGCTGGTGCTCTCGTCCCTGATACATTCGGCGGACTTTCCAAGGCAATCAAGCAGGTCTATGATGAGCTTCTTGCTGAGGGATCCATCAAGCCCGAGCCTATGGTTGACGAGGCCATCCTTCCAGAACTGCCTCCCAAGGTTCAGGAGATCATGAAGCAGGGTGATGTGATTGTTGAGCCTCTTATCCGCACCACCATTTCCGATGACCGTGGCGAAGAGCCCCGTTATGTCGGTTATGCAGCCTCTGAGCTCTGCGAGAAAGGCTACGGCATTGAAGATGTTCTTGCACTTCTGTGGAACAAGAAGCTTCCTTCACGCGAAGAGTCTGAAATCATCAAGCGTATCGTCATGATTTCCGCGGATCACGGTCCTGCTGTTTCCGGCGCATTCGGCGCCATCCTTGGTGCATGCGCAGGAATTGACATGCCTCAGGCGGTTTCAGCCGGTATGACCATGATCGGACCCCGGTTCGGCGGCGCCGTCACCAACGCCGGAAAGTACTTTGCCCATGGCGTCAAAGAGTTCCCGAATGACATCCCCGGCTTCCTTACATGGATGAAGCAGAATGTCGGTCCGGTTCCCGGAATTGGACACAGGGTCAAGAGCCTCAAGAACCCCGACAAGCGTGTGAAGTATCTGGTTGATTATGTCCAGAACCAGACCACATTGCATATGCCTTGCCTGGAATACGCACTTGAAGTTGAGAAAGTGACCACCGCCAAAAAGGACAACCTGATTCTCAATGTCGATGGAACCATCGGCTGTATCCTGGTTGACCTCGACTTCCCGGAACAGTCACTCAACGGCTTCTTCGTCCTTGCCAGAACAATCGGTATGATTGGCCACTGGATTGATCAGACTTCACAGCAGTCACGCCTTATCAGGCTCTATGACTACCTGATCAACTACGCAGTCAAAGACGAAAGGGAAGTGCCGGAGAAGAAGTAAACACCTCCGACACGGAAAACAGAAAAGGCCCCGCATGCAGCAAAACATGCGGGGCCTTTTTTCTTGCCGGTCAAGAGAGCCCTATACCTGTTTTTTCGGCGCCATAGCTGATGAAACGCCCTGAAGCGCCTGGTTTACCGATTGCAGCAGGTTGCCTGCAAGATCAAGAGATGTTTTCGTGATCGGCTCAACCATTTCTATTCCAGTCTTCATCACAGAGCTCATGATTTCCATCTGCTGCTGGCCGACTTTCCCGACAGTTTCTGAAAGGCTTTTCACCGATTCAGAAAAAGCACTTGTGTTGCCTCCCGGTGCGTTGTCCATGGTATTATTGGTTTAATGGTTTAAAAAAACAACATAATAAAGTCTCATGTATGCATCCCTGCTTCTATATACAGTATACCCCTTCCGCTTTAAAAAACAAAGCTCAGTAGCATTCCCGTTCACAAAACTCTTTCCTTTTTGCCTTCCTGAGCAGAGAGGTTATTGCCCTCGCCAGAACTGCTTCCCGGAAGATTCTGTAGCCTTTATCGCGCCTGAAGTTTCTGGTTTTCATAACGGCTTGTGTTTGAAGATTATCGGTCGTGAAAGTGGTGAAACAGAGAAACGGCCGTGAAGCCGTCTCTCTGAGAGTTGGTGTCCCCCATTACACCAACTCAACCTCACTGGCGTGAGGAATTTCATATGTTCACTGTTGATAATGCAAATGGTATGCCAAAGTTGAAATGATGGCTCTGAAGAAGTGATAACTGAAAGTAGAAAAGCGGTTTACAGCATCCCATTCCATTGGGAATCAGCCAGCAGCATACGACGACCTCATGAATCATTCGATTCAAATCAAGACAGAACAATGCGTATTGAATCAATCTGTATCATGAAGCAGAAGCAGAAGGATAACACAGTACCCTCTGAGTTTCGGAGAGAAAGTATGTAAACAGCCACAGTTTCACCTCATTCTGATCATTTGCCGGCATCACAGCCCTCAATATCCGGCGCTTCATCAGAGCAAGTGAAACCTATAGTCGATTATCAAGATGTTGTATAATATAAATTATGTAAAGCTACCGATATCAGAGAAATCTTTTTTGATGGCCGAACAATCACGATTGACTTTTCGGCCGTTTTGCTTTTGGGTGAGATTCGGTTATTCAGTTAAGCTTTTCATCATATCCTTGATGTCATTAGGCGTACTCATGATTTTCATAAAGGTACCCATTGACAAATCCGGCCAGCTCAGAGCAATCCTGTATCGCCCGGGAAGCATCGTCACTGTGTTGTTCTGGAGGATGATTTCATACGGCATGGCCGCAATGTTCTCTTCACCGATAATAGGCAGAAATTCAGCCTCACCATTCTCTTTGTCCATGAGCGCAATACCGATCACAGCGGTTTTTTGAGCCGGAAACACCAGCCGGTAAACCTCTTTCGTGCTGCTTTTATTGGCGTTAAGGTTGCTTTCAATTGTACGAAGGCCTTCTTCGAAGCTGGTAAATGTATTAAGCTCCTTTGGATCGGAAAAATATGGCATCATGAACTTATAATGGTATTTCCATAGCTTCTCAGCCCGTATACCACCGCCAAAACCTACAGGCTCCGTGCCGGGATGAACCAGGGCAGATCTTACATCATCAGAAACTTTTTTCAGGACCTTCTGGTGTTTCGGTGTTTCTTTCCTCAGATACGCATTAAAGATGTAGGAAGGGTTCAGATATGAAACAGCAACCGTATCCCCTTTTTTTACCAGCCCTACCTTGAGCACACCGGCCATTGCGCCACGGTCGGCAACCTTGATGACGGCATTCTTCAGATCTGCTCTTGTATAAGCTATGACCTGGAGTTTTGGGTTTTGAGCCGGGCTATAGGTTCCGAGTATTTCAAAACCTTTATTGGTAAGGGATTTTTGTACATCTCTGGAAACCACATCGATACCTGAAGCCACATCGGCAACCTTAATGTATGGTGCTATATCAAGGCCTTTCTCATCAGCCTGTGCTGCATTCGGCTGTATCACGAGAAAAGTGAATACCAGAATCATCCAGAAATTTTTCATACGGGAAATCTCATTTTAAATGGTTTACTCCAATGGACGCGATTTTGCTTAAAAAGAATAGTAACAATTGTTACTATAATACCCAAATGAATAAATACTCAATTTACAGCCTCGCATCTGCTAAAAGCTCAATCCGACACCTTGCGGTAGCGGTTGACGGCAAGCGTCAGCATGAGGCCGGCATCGGCCGTCAATATGGCTAATGGGGTGGCTATTTCCCTGATACCTGAGCCTTTCAGCATCACACGGCGCATGATGTCGACGAAATGCCGGACGGGATTGGCCATGGTCATGTTCTGCGCCCAGTGCGGCATGCTCTCGATTGCTGTAAAAAGACCGCTCATAAGGGTGAAGATGACCATAAAGAACCACGCAATGAACATTGCCTGCTGCTGTGATTCGGTAAGCGTTGAAATCAGGAGCCCCATGCCCAGTACCACAAGCATGTAGATACCTGCTACAAGATAGATGAGCCAGTAGCTTCCAAGCATCGGCACATGGAAGGCAAATCGGGCAATGATCAGCCCCAGGGTTAGTTCTCCAAGCCCGATGATCCAGAAAGGAAGAAGCTTTCCGGTTATGAACTGGTAGCGCTTCATTGGGGTTACATTGATCTGGTCAATGGTACCGATCTCTTTTTCACGCACAACATTCATCCCTGAAAGGAAAAGCCCGACCAGAGTTACAAGTACAACGAGAATACCGGGAACCATGTAATCGATATAGACCAGTTCAGGATTGTACCATGCTGATGATCTTACGGAAATAGTCTGCCGTGGAGCGCCCACAGCGCTTCCGGGCAACTGAGGGATGAGGTCGCGATTGAATGCCGTGATGATGTCATTTGTATACCCCTGGATGACGCCGGCTGAAAAACCATCTTCTGCATTGATGATGAGCTGCACCTGTGCGCTCCCTCCACGCATGAGCTCTTTTTCAAACCCCTCTGGTATGACAAGAACAAGATCAGCATTGCGACCCACCAGGACATCAAGAGCTTGAGGGGAGGTTGACGACTCCCCTGTCAACTGAAAATAACCGGATCCTGTGAATTGCTCGCTGAGCCGCTCGGAAAGGGAGGTTCTGTCAAGATCCTGAAGGTTGAACGGAACATTCCTCACATCAAAGGTGGCCGCATTCGAGAGAATGACCAGCTGAATGAACGGCATGATGAAAATGATGGGGAGCATCCCCTTGTTGCGGAATATCTGCAGAAACTCCTTCTGCAGCAGAAATCCAATAACCCTCATTTTTACTGTGTTTTAACGATGGGCATGTGCCATTTACTCAAGGCGTTCACTGAAGTTCCTCAGGCTGGCGCCAATAAGCACCACGGTCATTACAGCCAAAACAAGCGTCTCTTGCCACAGAACCGCGAATCCAGCTCCTTTCAGCATAATGGCCCTCACAATAATGAGATACCACTTTGCTGGAATCACATTGCTGATGACCTGCAGCGGCAAAGGCATGCTGGCCACGGGAAAAATGAAGCCTGAAAGAAGGATTGTAGGCAGAAGCAGCCCTCCAAGGGAAATCATCATTGCTACCTGCTGGGAGGAGGTTATGGTGGA
This sequence comes from Chlorobium phaeovibrioides, assembly GCF_003968655.1. Lineage (GTDB taxonomy): Bacteria > Bacteroidota > Chlorobiia > Chlorobiales > Chlorobiaceae > Chlorobium > Chlorobium phaeovibrioides. Next base: position 220,991 of record NZ_RXYK01000001.1, read on the forward strand.
GATGAACATTCCCAACGAGAGTGCGGTCATGATGAAAAGAAGCGATTCTGCCATAAGCAGGAGAACACTCCCCCTGCAGGGAACGCCAAAAACAAGGGAGGCAATGACAAGAATGGAAACGACATTGATGAACGAGAGCAGGAAATACGGGACAACCTTTCCCACGATTATCTGAATGGGCTTTAGGGATGATACCAGCAGGACCTCCATGGTTCCGCTCTCTTTTTCCCGGGTAATACTGATGGAGGTCATCAGCGCCGACACAAGCATGAGAATAAGTGCCATAAGGCCGGGAACAAAGAGATAGACGCTTTTCAGACCTGGGTTGAACATCATAAGCGGCACCGGTACAACACCCTTTGGTTCATCAACCGTAGTGGCGGATTCACTCAGATAATCGCGAATCACCGAGGCTGTATAGCCGGTAATAATGCGTGATACATTCGGGTCGGAGCCGTCCGTTATCACCTGAATGTCCATGCTGCCTTCGCGCTGAATTTCGCGGTCCGATGCAGGCTCAAATATGACCGCTTCGCTCATGGCTCCGGAGCGGAATGCGCTCTGTATTTCTGAGTGGCTCTGAGGGTTCTTGACGAGGACAAAGGTTCCCGACGAGAGGATTTTATCGGTAATTGCCTGACTTACGGCATCCCGGGAAAGGTCTGCAATGCCGATTTTTACCTCCTGTATTTCATTCCGGATGGCATATCCGAACAAAAGCAGCTGTATGACCGGCATGCCAAAAAGAATGGCAGCGGTGCGACGGTCGCGGAATATGTGGTAGAACTCCTTGACAACAAACCCAACAAAACTGCTCCATTCTTTCATATTCCCTCCCCCGCTCCGGGCCTGACAAGGCGGATAAAGAGCTCGTCCATTGTGGTAACACCAAAAGAGTCTTTCATGGCCGTTGGTGTGTCAAGCGCAGCTATTCTGCCGTTAACCATTATTGAGACACGGTCACAGTATTCAGCTTCATCCATGTAATGGGTTGTTACAAAAACTGTTACTCCCCTGTCTGCTGCTTCGTATATCATATCCCAGAACCTTCTTCGGGTCATTGGGTCAACCCCTCCGGTCGGTTCGTCAAGAAAAACGATTTTTGGTTCATGCAGGAGAGCGACAGAAAATGCAAGCTTCTGTTTCCAGCCGAGCGGCAGGTCAGAAAGCCTTGAGTCAGCAACTGGCAGTAGGTCAAGCGAGGAGAGCAGTGCCTTGCTTTTCTCTTGAATGCTGGCTGACGACAGGCCGTATATGCCTCCAAAAAATCGGATATTCTCACGGGCTGTCAGGTCATCATAGAGTGAAAAGCGCTGGCTCATGTAGCCGATGTTCTTCTTTATGGATTCCGTTTCAGTGAACACATCAAACCCGGCAACAGCAGCCTTCCCGCTTGTGGGAAGAAGCAGTCCTGTAAGCATTTTCATTGCCGTGGTCTTCCCTGCCCCGTTTGCTCCGAGAAAGCCGAAAACCTCTCCTTCGCCAACTGAAAATGAGATGGCGTCTACAGCAGTGAACTCTCCGAATTTGCGGGTAAGCTGTTCGGTATGAATGACAGGCTCACTCATGATGGCTCCCGTCATCTGTTTTCATCAAAGCCATGAAGGTATCCTCTATACCCGGCTCAATCCTCTCTATGGTGATTTCCTGAAGCTCCGACTCTGACAGATAGCGCATAATCTCTTCAGAAGAGGCTGAGGGACGGTGGTCGGTATAATGAACACTGCTTCCAAATGCGTACACGGACTTTGCATGAGGATAGGAGCGGAGGCGTGTAAGAAGCTTATGCTTCTCGTTTGCACGAACTGAAAAAAGGGGCGCAGTAAAGAGCCCGGTTATTCCCACAGGCGTGTCAACGGCAAGAATAGTTCCATCCTGGAGAAAGGCTACACGATCGCAAAGAGATGCTTCATCCATGTATGGGGTTGAAACCAGAATTGTAATTCCCTGCTCTTTGAGCCGCCCGAGCATCTGCCAGAATTCACGCCGTGAAACCGCGTCAACTCCGGTTGTAGGCTCATCAAGAAGCAGAAGGTCCGGGCGATGTATCAACGCACAGCAGAGTGCGAGCTTCTGTTTCATTCCTCCAGAGAGCTGTCCGGCCATCCGTTTTTTAAAGGGTTCAAGCTGGGTGTAAATATCGGCTATGAGCTCATAGTTTTCCTCAACCGTGGTATTGAACACCGTGGCAAAAAATTTGAGGTTCTCTTCCACGCTGAGATCAGTATAGAGGGAAAAACGCCCGGGCATATACCCGATTCGGCTTCTTATGCTCCGATACTCTTTCCGGGCATCAAAACCCAGAACCTCAGCCCTTCCCTCATCGGCAAGCATAAGGGTACAGAGAATCCTGAAAAGTGTGGTCTTTCCTGCCCCGTCAGCTCCAATGATGCCAAAGAGCTCCCCCTTACCGACAGTGAGTGATACATTGGACAGCGCAGTGACTGTTTTGAATTTTTTGGTGACACCCTTCACCTCTACAGCACTCGTCATCCTTCTGTTGCCTTGCGGAACCGTATTTCACCGGGCATGCCGATTTTAAGGAGCCCATCGGGGTTCTTGACCAGTACCTTGACGGCGTAGACCATGGTCACCCTGTCTTCACGGGTCTGGATTATTTTAGGGGTGAACTCGGCTTTCGAGGATATCCAGCTCACTCTACCACTCAGCTTGTGTTCCGCTGGTTTTTCCCCGTCTACAAGCACATCCACACTGTCACCAATTGCTACTGAAGCAAGCTGTGAGCCGCTCAGATAGACTCTCAGGTACATGGAATCAAGATCAGCAATTCTATAGAGCGGTTTCCCGTAGGCCGTCACCTCACCCTCTTCCGCATAAGCAGCAAGCACAACTCCCGTTGATGGGTTCACCACCGAACTGCGCTTTATCTGATCACGAATACGAAGAATCTGTGCTTCAATTGAGCGGACCTCCTGATCTACTTCAGGGTTGCGGGTTGCCACTGAGGCTATCTGGCGTTCAACAACTTTTACCTGGTTCTCAAGATCTTCAAGCTGTTTGGCCGGAGCAGCCCCTTCAGCAACAAGGCGACGGTACCGGAGTACATCCTGCTCCAGATTGCTGCGTTGCTGACGGTAAACGCTTGCCTCTGCACGAAGAGATGGCTTTTTTGTTTTCATCCCTTTCTGTTGCGCCAGCAGCTGCTGCAGACTGAAATGGAGCTGCGTCGTGTCAACAAGAGCGGCAACTGCCCCCTTATCAAGCTTTTCTCCTTCTTCAACAGGGAAGAAGAGCAGCTTGCCGGATGCTTCTGAAGAGACAATGATTTCCGTTGACTCAAAATTACCATACCCATCCGGCTGCCCGTTTCCTCCGCAACCAAAAAGCACAAGTGAAGTGAGTATGCAGGCTGAACAAAAAGCTTTTCTGAAGTGTTTCATAAGCTCAATACGAAGGGGTTAACACTGTTGGTTCGATGATGCATCTCGCTCAACCATCCTTGCCATCCATTGAGGAATGAACTGGCGGCGCTCCTCAAGAAGATGCTGATAGTCGCTGTCGTTTTTTCCGGAAACTGACTGCATGGCTCCGGCAGCCACAAAAGGGAAGGCGCAGAGTGAAAGAAGGTTGAGCATGAACTGCTCTGCAGGCATGGCAATAAGCTCTCCGCTTTCGGCACCCAGATCAAGCTGATGCTGCAGCCCATCAAGCATAAGAAGGCGGCTGGCTCGGATAATTTCTGAAAATCTTGACGGATTGCGGTGCATTTCATGCACAACAAATCCGGGTAGAAATGGATTGTTGACGACAGTGTTGAAATATGCATCAACAAATGCCCGGACTTTATCCATCAAGGGGGAGTTACTGTTCATGACTGCAAAAACAGGAGGAACAAGACGCATGACAGCATCAGAAAAAACAGCATCAAAAAGCCGTTCCTTGCTTCTGAAATAATAATGGAGAAGGGCTTTGTTGATGCCGGCCTCATCTGCAATCTCCTGCATCCTTGCCCCATCATAACCCTGACGGTAAAAAACCTTCTCCGCACTTTGAAGAATGCGTCGTTCGGTTTCGGGTTCCTGATGTGCCGTGTTCACTGTTTTCCGCATGACTCCATTGGTTTCTTTCCTTTGTTTAACCATAAAGTTAAACTATTTGGATAATAAACAAGCCAAAAAGCCTCCTTGCCCGGTAATTTTTTATATTCAGTCTTGGAATCACTACAGTCCTTCAAGCCTAAAGTATTTTTTGATGCCAGGTCAGCGATTGCGAAAACCCGAATGGCTCAAACTCAGAATGAGGACAGGTCCGGAATTTGGCGACATTCAGCGCCTGTTATCCGAAACATCGCTCAATACAGTCTGCCGTTCAGCCATGTGCCCCAATCTTCAGGAGTGCTGGTCGCGCGGAACAGCTACTTTTCTGCTGCTCGGCAATGTCTGTACAAGAAGCTGCAGGTTCTGCGCCATAGGAACCCAACAGAAACCCATCCCCCCCGATCCGAAAGAGCCGGCCAGAATAGCCGGGGCTGTCACTGCCATGAAGCTGAACTTTGTGGTGCTCACCAGCGTCAATCGGGATGATCTTCCCGATGGTGGCGCCCGGCATTGGACTGAAACCATGAAGGCGATACGCCTGTCTTCTCCCGACGCCGGCCTGGAGTGCCTCATTCCCGACTTCGAAGGAAATGACGAGGCGCTTGATATGGTCATGAATGAGCGGCCGGATGTACTCAATCACAATATAGAAACCGTTCCCCGCCTCTACACCAATGTAAGGCCGGAGGCCAGCTATAACCAGTCGCTCTCAATTCTTGACCGGGCCCTTACGCTTCACGGCCTTGCCACAAAGTCGGGGATGATGGTCGGTATGGGAGAAACATTCGAAGAAGTGGTTGCATCAATGAAAGATCTCAGAGAAGCGGGATGCTCACGGCTTACCATTGGGCAGTATCTTCAGCCGACAGCCTCACATTTTCCTGTTGAGCGCTATGTCCCGCCCGAAGAGTTCGATACTTACCGTGATGAAGCTCTGGGCATGGGATTCTCTACGGTACAGTCAGGCCCCTTTGTTCGAAGCTCGTATCTTGCAGGTAGTGAAGAATAATCTGATGACCAGCAGCACGAAACACCTAAAGACAACACTACAATGGAATTCACCGTCCCCGTAATGGTTTACACCTACTGGCTTATCGCAGTCGGTATCGGTCTGGCATTTTTCAGGAAAGACATTTTCTCCTTCAACACCGATTTCGCAACGCGCCGCATTATTCTGCTTGTCGCCTCTCTGCTTATTGTTGCACTCAATGCCTGGGTCTACTCAAACTCAACCTACAGCAGCGGCCGCCCACTGGACATCTTGACCCTCCTTGTATTCAGTGTTGGCAACGGTATAGCGGAAACATTCATGTTCTATGCCGTTTTCCGCCTTGGAACAGTGCTTGCCGGCAAGGCCACGGATAATCCATGGGTCCTCTTTACGGCAGGCTTCCTCCTCTTCATGATTTACAGTGGGCTGATCCATGGACTGTTCTGGATCAACATCCTTCCGGAGCATGTTGATCAGGCAAGCGCGTTCAAACCTTTTTTCATGCCTGTTCAGATCCTGATAGCCGGAAGCTGGGCACTCAGTTTTTTCTGGTACCGTGACATCCGCTCCGTCATACTGCTGCATGCCATGATTGACTTTACCATGGCCTGGAATGTGCGATTTTCACTTTTTAACTGAACGAGTATGCAGCCATACAAGGGACGCGTTCTTGTTGCAGGCGCAACAGGACGCACAGGAGCAGAAATAGTCAAAAGGTTGAGGCACTATGGTATTGATTTTCGCCTGTTTGTCCGATCCACACAAAAGGCTATATCACTCTTCGGAGCAGATGCGGCCGGCATTCTCCGTGTTGGCTCCATTCAGGACAAAGAAGAAGCCAGAGCTGCTCTCAAAGGAATTGATGCTGTCATTTGTGCAGTTGGAAGCAATCCGGCCGACCCCGAGTCACCCCCACCTTCGGCAATTGACCGCGATGGAGTCCAGCAGCTGGCGGCATTAGCCAAAGAGACAGGTGCCCGCCAATTCACCCTTATCAGCTCCCTTGGCGCCACCCGCGAGGATCATCCTTTGAACAAATACGGCAGGGTGCTGAGTATGAAGCTTGAAGGCGAAAACACGGTCCGTGCTCATTTCAACACACCAGAATACTCCCACACAATCCTCCGCCCCGGAGGTCTTCTTGACACCCCCCCATTCCAGCACCAACTGGTATTCGCAACAGGAGACACAATCTCCGGATCTGTTTCAAGAGGAGACCTTGCTGAAGCAGCAGTTCATTCACTCACTGAATCGAATGCCAAAAACAGGACATTTGAGCTTGTACAGGGAGAAGAAAAGAGACAGCTGTCTTCATCAGAATACTTCCCGGAACCCTCAGTATAGTCAATTCTCTGATGCCTCTCGTCTCGCAAAGAGATGGCTAATACTCTTCATAAAGAAGCGACAGAAAGAGCGCTTAATCGCAGAATCAAACAAACTTAAAAGCAGACAAAAAAAAATACTGACCAATAATTGATTTAGCAGGAATAAAGGCGAAAGTATGGTAAAAACTTTTTCTGGTGAAGCTTATATTCTATTTTATTAAAACTCTTTAGACTTCATGAGCTCAACTATTTTATCATATTCGGTTAGTCTTATTGTGAGCATCTATAATTGGTCTTTGTGATGACCTATCAATCAATTGAAATAAACAAAAACCGACTGATTCTTGTAAAGGAATCTCTGTTTAGTGGTCAGTCTTTCATGTGGGATGAATTGGATCATGAAGAGGGCATATATTCTTCTGTTATAGACGGGTCACCTGTGTTGATAAAACAGGATAACCCGTATTCATTATCGGTTTCTGTTAAAAAGAATGAGCTCTTCGGGATTCCTGTCCGGCGCTTTTTCGAGCACTATTTTTCACTCGATATAGCAACCAACTCTCTTTTTGATGACGAGTTCGCTGCCCGGTATCCTGACCTTGCCTTCAGACTTCTCAAACTTCAGGGGTTGAGGGTGCTCCGACAGGATCCGCATGAAACTCTTGTCACTTTCATGTGCGCCCAGGGAATAGGCATGTCAATAATTCGGCGGCAGGTCAACATGCTGTGCCGGTATTTCGGAAATGAGGTAAGAGTGGCCGACGGTGGGCGTGATACTCCCCTGTACTCTTTCCCTGCTCCGTCTGTTCTTGCGGATGCCGACCCTGCGTTGCTCAGGAGATGCTGCAACAATAATTCTATGCGTGCAGGCAATATAGGCGAGGCATCCCGTCTTCTCGCGCTGGGCAGACTGGATCTCCAGGCGCTCTCCGACCCATCACTGCCATTAAGCGAAATCCGTACTGAGCTCACTGCGCTTAAAGGCATTGGATTTAAAATTGCAGACTGTATAGCGCTTTTCGGGCTGGGTCGCTTTGATGCTTTCCCGATAGACACTCATGTGGAGCAGTTTCTCTCGTCATGGTTTTCAATCGGCGCTCATCAGAAAGGGTTGAGTCAGAAGAGGTATCTTCATCTACAGGAAAAAGCCGTGGAACTGCTTGGTGAAAGCCTTTCGGGATATGCGGGCCATCACCTTTTTCACTGTTGGCGGACTACGGAGAAGAACATGAAAGCTTTTTGAACACAGGCTTTTTTCTCACCCGCTAATTCAATACCTTAAGAAACCAAAATACAGTCATTAACGCCTGTTAGGGCTCTATGCCACAGCGAACCACCACTGAGAGATGTTGAAAATCTTTGAAAAAATTTTCGGGTCGAAACACGAAAAGGACATACAGAAAATCCAGCCTGTCATCAATCGCATCAATGAGATTCAGGAGGGACTGAAGGGACTTGGTGATGATGAGCTTAAGGAAAAAGGCAAAGCGCTGAAATCGCGAATAAGAGGCGTCCTGATGCCTATTGAGGATAAAAAGAAGGAACTGTATCGCCAGCTCGACAATCCCGAACTATCGCTTGAAGAGGCTGAGTCGATCCATTCTTCACTTGATGCACTTGCTGAAGAGTATGAAGAGAAAACCGCATCTGCACTTGAAGAGGCTCTCCCTGAAACCTTTGCACTTGTCAAGGAGACCTGCAGACGCCTCAAAGGGCTGACCTATCAGGTTATGGGAAGGGATGTTGTCTGGGATATGGTTCCCTACGATGTGCAGCTTATTGGCGGCATTGTCCTTCATTCCGGAAAAATATCCGAAATGGCTACAGGAGAGGGAAAAACCCTGGTGTCAACACTGCCTACATTTCTCAATGCCCTTACAGGGCGCGGGGTTCATCTTGTTACAGTCAACGATTATCTTGCACAGCGAGATAAAGAGTGGATGAACCCTGTCTTTGATTTCCACAATATTTCAGTTGGCGTTATTCTCAATACCATGAGGCCTGAAGAACGACGCCAGCAGTACCAGTGTGATGTCACCTACGGAACGAACAACGAATTCGGCTTTGATTATCTGCGCGACAATATGGCAGGCACTGTTGAGGAGATGGTGCAGCGTGATTTCTATTTCGCAATCGTCGATGAGGTTGACAGTGTGCTTATTGACGAAGCCCGCACTCCACTCATTATTTCCGGCCCTGTACCAAATTCCGACAACAGCCAGTTTCAGGAAATCAAACCCTGGATTGAGCAGATTGTGCGAGCCCAGCAGCAGCTTGCGGCCTCTTACCTGACAGAGGCTGAAAAAGCACTGAAGGAGTCCCCGCAAAGTCCTGACGCCGGTCTGGCACTGCTTCGGGTCAAACGGGGTCAGCCCAAAAACACCCGTTTCATCAAGGTCCTCTCGCAGCAGGGCATGGCCAAACTCATTCAGGTCACAGAAAACGAGTATCTGCGCGACAACTCCAGCAGAATGCACGAAGTTGATGATGAACTCTACTTTGCTGTTGATGAAAAAGCCGGAACCATTGACCTTACAGACAAGGGACGGGAGTTTCTCAGTAAGTTGAGCCATCAGGACAGAGACCTCTTCCTCCTTCCCGATGTCGGGACTGAAGTTGCCGCAATCGACGACGATGAGTCCGTCATCGCTGCTGATAAAATTACCCGCAAGGATGCAGTGTACCGCCTCTTTGCCGAACGCTCCGAGCGCCTCCATAACATAAGCCAGCTGCTCAAGGCCTACTCACTGTTCCTTAAGGACGATGAATATGTTGTCCAGAACGGTCAGGTCATGATTGTTGATGAGTTCACCGGGCGAATTCTCCCGGGAAGACGCTACAGCGACGGACTCCATCAGGCAATTGAAGCCAAGGAGAATGTGAAGATTGAGGGTGAAACGCAGACCATGGCAACCGTCACCATCCAGAACTTCTTCCGGCTTTATGAAAAGCTTGCCGGCATGACCGGAACGGCTGAAACGGAAGCATCGGAGTTTTTTGAAATCTACAAGCTTGATGTGGTTGCCATCCCCACCAACCGTCCCATTGTCCGTAAAGATATGGACGACCTGGTCTACAAGACCCGGCGCGAAAAGTACAACGCCATAGCGCTGAAGGTTGAGGAGCTCCAGAAAAAAGGACAGCCCGTCCTGGTTGGAACAACAAGCGTTGAGGTTTCCGAAACCCTTTCAAGAATGCTCAGGGCGCGACGGATTGCCCACAATGTGCTTAATGCAAAGCAGAACGAACGGGAGGCTGAAATTGTTGAAGGTGCAGGCCGCCCCGGAGCAGTTACCATTGCCACAAACATGGCTGGTCGTGGCACAGATATCAAGCTCGGCGAAGGAGTCAGGGAAAAAGGAGGACTCTACATCCTTGGTTCAGAGCGCCATGAGTCACGCCGGATTGACCGTCAGCTTCGAGGCCGTGCAGGCCGTCAGGGTGATCCGGGTGAATCGGTCTTTTTCGTCTCTCTTGAGGATGAGCTTATGCGCCTCTTTGGCTCCGACAGGGTTATTTCAGTTATGGATAGACTCGGCCATGAAGAGGGCGATGTGATTGAGCACTCCATGATCACAAAATCAATTGAACGGGCCCAGAAAAAGGTAGAGGAGCAGAACTTTGCCATCAGAAAACGGCTCCTTGAATATGATGATGTTCTCAACCAGCAGCGCGAAGTCATCTATACCCGTCGGCGTGACGGCCTTATCAAGGAACGCCTGACAACCGATATTCTCGACCTTCTTCGCGACTATTGCGACTCGGTGATCGACCGCCACAGCAAAAACCTTGACACGGAAGGGATTGAGGAGCAGCTGCTTCGTGAGCTCTCCATTGAATTCAAGCCCGATAGAAACAATCTTGAGGAAAACGCCACTGGAGTCTCTGAAGAGCTCTACAACAGCGCACTCGCCTTCTACCGTCGTAAAGAGGAGGCCGTACCGGCCGACATCATGCGACAGATTGAGAAATATGCCGTACTCAGCGTCATTGACAAACAGTGGCGCGACCACCTTCGTGAAATCGATACGCTGAGGGAAGGAATCAACCTTCGAGCCTACGGCCAGAAAGACCCCTTGCTCGAATACAAGCAGGAAGCATACAATCTCTTCATTCAGATGCTTTCCGAGATTGAGCTCGAAACTCTCTCACTGGCATTTAAACTCTTTCCGGTCAATCCCGATGAGGTCAGGGCAATTGAAGAACGGCAGAGGCAGGCGGCTGTCCGTCAGGAAAAACTCGTTACCCAGCATGATGATGCCGCCAGTGTGTATAACGCATCACCAGGTGCCGAAAATGAAGCTCCTCTTCAGCGTCCTGTGACTGCAGACTCAAAACCCGGCCGAAACGATCCATGCCCCTGCGGCAGCGGTAAAAAATATAAAAACTGTCATGGCCAGCAGCCTTGAACCCCTAAAGAGAGAGAAAAACCTCAACTATGAAACAGACTGAACCCGAAGTGACATTGGCTCTGGCAAAAGAACATGGCCTGAACGAAGATGAATACGGGAAGATTCTTGACATTCTCGGAAGAACCCCCACATTTACAGAACTGGGGATTTTTTCCGTCATGTGGTCGGAACACTGCAGCTATAAAAACTCCATTGCGGTACTCAAAACCCTCCCCCGCGACGGCGGAGCACTTCTGACAGGTGCCGGAGAAGAAAATGCAGGCCTTGTCGACATCGGTGACAACCTTGCAGTTGCATTCAAAATTGAATCACACAACCACCCTTCTGCAGTTGAGCCTTACCAGGGAGCAGCAACTGGTGTGGGCGGCATACATCGCGATATTTTCACCATGGGGGCCCGTCCGGTAGCCTCACTCAATTCACTCCGTTTCGGTTCACCCAAAGACCCCAGGGTCCGCTATCTTGTTGACGGAGTTGTTCGAGGCATTGGCGATTACGGTAACTCATTCGGAGTTCCGACGGTTGGCGGTGAAATCTATTTTGAGGACTGTTATACAGGCAACCCGCTTGTCAATGCCATGTCGGTCGGTCTTGTGGAGCACCATAAAACTGTCAGCGCAACTGCGGAGGGTGAGGGCAACCCGGTTCTTATTGTCGGCTCTTCTACCGGCCGCGACGGCATTCACGGAGCCACATTCGCCTCTGAAGATTTGAGCGAAGCCTCTGAAGATAAGCGCCCGAGTGTACAGGTTGGAGACCCTTTCGCTGAAAAGCTTCTGCTTGAGGCTACCCTTGAAGCCATAGAAACCGGTTTCGTTGCTGGTCTTCAGGATATGGGAGCAGCCGGAATTACCAGCTCCACCTCAGAAATGAGCGCACGGGGAATTGAAAAAAACGGTACCGGAGGCATCATGATTGACCTTGACCTCGTCCCTGCACGCGAAGAGGGTATGAGTGCCTATGAAATCATGCTTTCCGAATCACAGGAAAGAATGTTGATTGTCGCAAAGAAAGGTCATGAAGAGGATATCATAGCGGTTTACAGGAAATGGGATGTCCAGGCAGTCACGGTAGGGAGGGTAACCTCCGACAACAATGTCAAAATCCAATACCGGGGCGAGCTTGTTGCCGACATCCCGGCTGAGTCGCTTGTGCTTGGCGGCGGAGCACCTGTCTATATCCGTGAGGCTGTTGAATCAAAACCTGATACGCCTGCAGCCGAAATGACTCCTGACAGCGGTCTCAATCTGAAAGATCGCGCCATAGCACTGCTTTCCCGACCTAATATAGCCAGCAAGCGCTGGGTTTACCGCCAATACGATTCCATGGTGCAGACCAACACCGTCACACCTGTGGGCCATACTGACGCTGCAGTCATCCGCATTAAAGGGACCAAAAAGGCGCTGGCCATGAAAACCGACTGCAATTCACGCTATGTCTATCTCAATCCACTTGCAGGAGGGAAAATTGCTGTTGCCGAATGCGCCCGAAATATCGCATGTTCAGGAGCCCGTCCGCTTGCAATCACCAACTGCCTGAACTTCGGGAACCCTTACAAGCCCGAAGTCTATTTTCAGTTCAAGACATCGGTACAGGGAATGGGGGAAGCCTGTCGGGCTTTCAATACTCCGGTAACAGGCGGCAATGTGAGTTTTTACAATGAGTCAACGCATGGAGGGGGACGGGCCGCCATCTACCCCACCCCAACAATTGGCATGATTGGCCTGCTTGAGGATATTGACAATCTTGTAGGCTCTACATTCACGACTTCGGGCGACGCCATCATCCTGTTCGGTGATCCGGATCTCAATCTTGAGGGAAGCGAGTATCAGGTCATTCAGTATGGCACCCCCGGAACAGATGCTCCTGACATCAATCTTGATCATGAAAAAAATCTCCAGGATCTTCTGGTGGCGCTTGCCGGCAAAAAGCTGCTGCACTCGGCCCATGATGTGTCTGACGGTGGCCTTTTCGTCGCTCTGGCAGAAAAAGCCATCATGAATGAAACGGCCCGGCTCGGATTTGATGTTGATCTTGAAGACTGCGGAGCCGGCCCTTACCGCATGCAGCAGCAGCTCTTCAGTGAAGCCCAGGGTCGTGTTGTGGCCACTATCGCCCCCGCCTCAGCAAAGGCAGTCATTGCGGAGGCAGTGGCCTGCAATGTACCTGTAAGGGTGATCGGCAAAGTCGTTCCGCAGGGTGCCGCCATTGCTGTTGACGGCCATGACACGCTTCGCTTCAGCACTGCCGAGCTTTCACGCGCATATTATGATGCGCTTGAAAATGAACTTCACCTTAACGAACTTCTTTAAACCATGAAGCCGGTCCTGACAGCCCATGAAATGCAGCAGGCCGACAGGGCGGCTGCGGAGCGCTTCCACTTCAGCGCAGCCTGCCTGATGGAGCTGGCCGGGAAAGAGTGTGTCAGGGTGACGCTTGAGCAACTCGGATGCGACTCCCCAACCGGCATGGAATTTCTGGTTGTTGCCGGCAGAGGCAACAATGGCGGGGATGGATTCGTTATTGCTCGCCATCTTCTCAATCTTGGCGCCGCTGTTGACCTCGTTCTTCTCTACCCCGACAGCACAGCTGCCGGAGCAGCAGCAGGCAACCTCAGCATCCTTGAATCATACCTCCCAGAACATCTTCCTCTGCGCATCTTCAGAACGATTCAGGAAGCCCTCCCTTTCGTTTCTGAACGACCATACAGCGTCATGTTCGATGCAATGACCGGCACCGGCCTCAAGATAAGTGAACCTGGAATGGCACTGCGCTCCCCTTTGAATGAGGGCATAGAACTCCTCAACAGCCTGCATGAGCGAACCGCATCACTGACGGCTGCCGTCGATATCCCCTCCGGCCTTGACGCAACAAACGGATTCAGTGCAGAATCCGTCATAGAGGCCGACTACACAATCACCATGGCGTTTCTGAAAACCGGTCTTCTGCTCAACGACGGCCCACCTGTTGCAGGTGAAGTATCCGTCGCAGAAATCTCAATTCCGGAGTGGATGGCCGGCGAACCCGGCTGCCTGCTTGTTGATGAGCTTTTCGCCGCCGACCACTTTGTGCTCCGTGCGGAAAAGAGCGCCAAACATGAGAATGGAAAGGTTCTCATTGTTTCCGGTTCCCACTCCCCGGAAGGCTCGATGGGAGGCGCCGCAATCCTTTCGGCAGGAGCTGCCGTAAAAGCCGGGGCCGGCTATGTCGCCGTGGCACTCCCCCCGGCCCTTTCATCTGCGATGCACATGGCGGTACCGGAAGCTGTTGTCATCAATCAGGATCTGCATACCATCATAACGAAAGCCGCATGGGCTGATACCATACTGATAGGGCCGGGTCTCGGCCGCGAAAAGGAGTCTCTCGACCTCGTTGAGGCACTTCTTAAGAGCCCCGACATATCATCAAGAAAGCTGATACTTGATGCTGACGCTCTTTATGCAATAGCTGAAAGAGGACTTCAGAGCCTGCTCGCCAGTATGCCCGAAGTACTTCTGACCCCCCATTACGGAGAATTTGCAAAACTTGCAGGAATAACTGCAGAAGAGGCCGCAACAGACCCCATTAACAGTGCCGTTCAGTTTTCAGGCAGGTATGGCGCTGTCATTCTCCTGAAAGGCTCTCCGACCCTCATCGCATCCTCTTCTTTTCCCGTTCTCATCAACACCAGCGGTACAGAAGCTCTTGCAACAGCAGGCACGGGCGATGTTCTGTCCGGCATGATTGCAGCTCTTTCTGCAAAGGGGAACGATCTTGTGGATGCTGCCGGAGCCGCAGCATGGTTCCATGGCCGTGCGGGTGACCTGGCAGCCAATGTTTCCTCGCTTGTTTCCTCTTCGTTGGTTCTCGACTCAATTCCATTGGCAATTGATGAGATCTTCGATTTTGAAGACCACTCCTGACACAGTTTCAAAAAGACTGTCCCCTCGCCCGTTCCCCCTGATCATATTGAAGTTGAATGACATCAATGCGTCATATATATGAAGACATATTAATGGCCAACCAGTTCGGATACTACCGCATTGATGGACTACGGAGCGGGATCTACACTGCAGAAAGCTACTACTCAGGGCAATGCTCGCCGTGGCCTCGCAGAAACTTCCGGATATTTCGCGCAGCCTGACGGATGCGCTCTTCATTCTCAATCATGGCAATTCTGACATAGTCATCACCGTATGCCCCGAATCCTATACCGGGACTGACAGCCACCTTTCCTTCCGTAAGAAGTCGTTTACTGAACTCAAGACTTCCCATTGCACGGAACGGTTCAGGAATATGTGCCCAGACAAACATGCTCGCCCTGGGCGAGACAAGTGGCCAGCCCGCGTTCTCAAAGCTGCTGACCATAACATCCCGCCGTTTCCGGTACACTTCCGTAATCTCCTTGACACAGGTCTGGTCGCCATTCAAGGCAACTGTAGATGCAACCTGAATCGGAGTGAATGTGCCATAATCCAGCCAGCTCTTTATTTTCTCAAGCGCACCGATCAGCTTTGCATTACCAACCATGAATCCCATCCGCCACCCTGCCATGTTGTAGGTCTTGGAAAGGGTGTAGCTTTCAACGGCAACATCCCTGGCACCGGGAACCTGAAGAATGGATGGGGTCACATAGCCGTCAAAGGTTATCTCTGCGTATGCAATATCGCTGATGATGTAAAACCGCTCTTCGCGGGCAAGAGCAACAAGCCTTTCATAAAAAGAGAGATCAACGGTTGCCGTTGTAGGATTGTTCGGGAAGTTCACCACCAGATACTTCGGCTTCGGGGTCGACTCCCGAAGTGCTGTTTCAATGTTCCGGAAAAAGCCCTCCTCGTCGAGCGTAAAATCATCATTCATTTCAAGACGCATCCGGTGAACATTCCCGCCCGCAAGAATGAAGGCCTGCGAATGAATCGGGTAGCAAGGGTCCGGCACCATGGCCAGGTCGCCAGGGTTGGTGATGGCCTGGACAAGATGGACATACCCCTCCTTGGAACCCATGGTCACCACCACCTCACGGTCAAGGTCCAAATCAACATTGTACTTTCTCCGGTACCAGTTCCCTACTGCTCCGCGAAGTTTATAAATACCCTTGGATACGGAATATCCATGGGTTCTTGGCTTGTTGATGCTCTCAACAAGTTTATCGACAATATGCTGTGGCGTCGGGCCGTCAGGATTGCCCATAGAAAAATCAATGACATCCTCGCCTGCACGCCTTTCGGCCATCTTCAGTTCATTGACGGCAGCAAAAACATACTTCGGAAGGCGTTTGATCCGATCAAACTCAATTTCATCAAACATGGAATCTGTCAGGAAAATAATTGGGGCAACCTACACTGCACTCTCATGCAAGCATAATGAAAAAGCAGATGAAATCAATACGGCTTCGGATTATTTTTCAAGCCCGGAAGTACATGCGGGGCAGCGGGTTGCCTTCAGCGGCACTGTACTCAGGCAGAACGGGCACTGCTTTGTTGAAGGCGGTGGCGCAGCTTCCTCTTTTCTTCGCAGTGAATTTATCCCACGCACAAGCAGATAGACGGCGAATGCCATAATGATGAAACTTATCATGGCATTGATGAAAAGCCCGTAGTTGACGGTGACGGCACCTGCTGCCCGAGCCTGCTCAAGAGCCGCATAGGGACCCGGAGTCGAGCCCTCGCTGAGAACGAAATAAAGGTTCGCAAAATCAACTCCACCTGTCAGAAAACCAAGCGGCGGCATCATCACATCAGACACCAGCGTGTTGACAAGCTTGCCGAAAGCTCCGCCAACAATAATGCCGACAGCCATGTCAACCACATTGCCACGAACTGCAAACTCCTTGAATTGCTTCATCATAATGAACTCTCCTCACTCTATTTTTTCCACATCATCTTCATCATTACCCCTGTAACTGCATTCAGAAAGGTAACCACAGAAATGTAGATACCAAGCAGCCTGGTAATGGGATAGTCTGATATTTTCATTACTATGAATACTTTCGATTTTTTCAGCCCCCGCTCTTTAATGCCACCTTATCAATACTCTTCAGTGTCTGAATCATTATTACCAGATAACGGCAAACTGAAACAGCAGATAGCCGAAGCCACCGGCAACGATTTCAACTGCTGCTATCAGTGCGGAAAATGTACGGCTGGATGTCCGGCCGGCAATTTCATGGACAACCCCCCTACCCGAATAATGCGTCTGGTACAGGCAGGCTATATTGAAGAAGCCCTGAAGAGTGATGCTCTCTGGTACTGCGTCGGCTGTCAGACCTGTACTGCCCGCTGCCCACAGAATATGGACATTGCCGGCACCATGGACGCCCTTCGTTCACTGGCACTGGAGAGCGGCATTGTCTCAGACGATAAAGCCAAAAAGCTCGTCACAGCCTTTCATATCTCTTTTCTCAACAATGTCAAGAAGCACGGACGCCTTCAGGAACTCTCTCTGGTCAACAGCTATAAACTCCGTACCCGCAGCTTTCTGCAGGATGCGGGAGCCGGTATGACCATGATCAAAGAGGGGAAGATCAATATCCTCCACTCTCTGTCGGGCAGGGATGATGTTAAAGGCAAAGAGCAGATATCGGCAATCTTCAAAGCATCCAGAACCGGGAAGCATCTGAATGTCCGCAAAAGAAGACCGAAATCCGCATCCATGATAACAGACGGCCCGGTTGCCATCACCCCCGGATCGCCCATTGGATATTATCCCGGATGTTCTCTTACGGGAACAGCAAAAGAGTACGATATTTCCGTAAGGAAAATGTGCGAACTGCTGGGAATCAAACTCCGGGAGATTCCGGACTGGAACTGCTGTGGAGCAACCTCCGCACATGCAACCAACCATAAACTTTCCGTTCTTCTGCCCGCCCGCAATCAGGCTCTTGCTGATGATGCCGGAATGGAGTTCGTCCTCACTCCCTGCGCCGCATGCCATAATCGTCAGGTCACAGCGCGAAAAGCCATTCTTGAAGATGAAGAACTGCGTCACGAAGTAAAAGAAGCGACAGGCATTGAGCCAACAGGCAGAGCGGAATTCATCGGCGTCACACAGCTGCTGGAGTCTCTTGGAGAAGAAGCAATCCGTTCCCGGGTCACCCGGCCGCTTTCCGCACTCAGGCTCGCCTGTTATTATGGCTGCCTTCTTGTCCGTCCATTGGACGACATGCGGTTTGATGATCCGGAAAATCCGCAGAAAATGGAGTCTGTTGTCCGTGCACTCGGAGCCAACACTGTTGAGTGGGAATTCAAGATAGAATGCTGCGGAGCAGGCCATACGCTGGCCCAGCAGGGTATGGTGGAAGACCTTACCCACAGTATTGCCAAAAATGCCGCCAACAATGGAGCCGAAGCCTTTGTTGTTGCCTGTCCGCTCTGTCATGCAAATCTCGACATGCGCCAGGAAAGCATGAGAAAACGCTATGGTGACCTCGATCCGATGCCTGTTTACTACATTTCTGAACTTGTGGCCATTGCCTGCGGAGCCGACCCGATTGAAGTTGCTGTAGGCAAGCATTTTGTTCCAGCACTTGAACTGCTGTCAAAACCTTCAGCTCCCTGAAGGAACACGGCGAACTGTTTCGCGCGCATGATCAAATAGCAGATAGGGAACTATGCTCCATTGATTCGTATGCCTTATGCACGCCCATAAAAAACGACTGAAATCCAATGGCAAAAATAGGAGTATTCGTCTGTCACTGCGGTGAGAACATTGCCGCAAAAGTCGATTGCACAAAACTGGTTGCAGCCATGGAGAGCCACCCCGGCGTAGCCATTGCCCATGAATACAAGTATTTCTGTTCTGAACCCGGACAGGAAAGCATCAAAAAGGCAGTTACCGGGCATGGACTAACGGGTGTAATAGTTGCAGCCTGCTCTCCAAGAATGCACGAAGCCACCTTCCGCACGGCATGTGCCGAGGCCGGTCTCAACCCTTACCTTTGTGAGATAGCCAATATCCGCGAACAATGCTCATGGGTCCACAGTGATGGAGAACAGGCAACCCGGAAGGCTATTGAGATCACCCGCTCCCTTGTTGAAAAGGTAAAGCGCAACAACGAACTCCAGCCTATTGAGGTGCCAGTGACCAGAAGAGCGCTTGTTATAGGAGGCGGAATTGCAGGCATACAGGCAGCGCTTGACATTGCAAACGCCGGAGGAGATGTTGTTCTTGTTGAGCGCGAGGCTTCACTTGGCGGTCACATGGCTCAGCTATCTGAAACCTTCCCGACCCTGGATTGTTCACAGTGCATCATGACGCCAAGAATGGTTGAGGCTGCCCGACACCCTAAAATCCGCCTGCTCACCTATTCGGAAATCGAAAAAGTTGAAGGCTTTATCGGCAATTTCAATGTCACCGTTCGCCAAAAAGCCCGTTATGTTGACATGAACCTCTGCACGGGATGCGGTGAGTGTATCATTAAATGCCCGGCAAAAAAAATTTCGGGAGAATTTGACTGCGGGCTGGCAAACCGTACGGCAATCTATACTCCCTTTGCACAGGCTGTTCCCAATAAACCCGTCATAGACAGCGGGCACTGCATCTACTTTAAAAACGGAAAGTGCAAGGCATGCCAGAGAGTATGCCCGACAGGGGCAATCAACTTTGACATGGAAGATGAGCTGGTTGAACTTGAAATAGGCGCCATTGTGGTGGCTACCGGTTTTCAGGTACAGAATACAGCTCTCTATGGAGAGTATGGCTATGGCCGCTACCCTGATGTTCTCACAGGACTTCAGTTTGAACGGCTTGCCTCTGCAAGCGGCCCGACAGGGGGCAAGATTCAGCGCCCTTCGGACGGCAAAGAGCCGGAAACAATCGTTTTCATTCAGTGCGCCGGATCGCGCGACCCATCCAAGGGAATACCCTACTGTTCAAAAATATGCTGCATGTACACTGCAAAGCATGCCATGCTTTATCACCATAAGAACCACGATGGCAACAGCCGCATTTTCTATATGGATATCCGCGCTGCAGGCAAGGGCTATGACGAATTCACCCGTCGGGCAATTGAGGAGGATGGGGCAGGGTATGTTCGTGGCAGAGTAAGCAAACTCTGGCAGGAGAATGGAAAACTGATGGTTCGTGGTGCAGATACTCTGCTGGGCCGCCCGGTTGAGGTTGCCGCAGACATGGTGGTGCTGGCCACGGCAATGGTTCCACAGTCTGATTCGAAAGAGCTTGGCAAAACCCTCGGCATCGGTTATGATGAATACGGCTTTTTCAATGAAGCACATCTGAAACTCCGCCCCGTTGAAACTGCCACTGCCGGCATTTTCCTTGCCGGAGCCTGCCAGTCACCCAAAGATATTCCTGATTCTGTTGCCCAGGCCTCCGCCTGCGCTTCAAAAGTGCTGGCACTTTTCAGCCGCGAAAAACTTGAGAGGGAACCTGTCATTGCACAGAACAATGAGGCAACCTGTTCCGGTTGCTGGGGATGCGTGCTTGCCTGTCCTTACAACGCAATAGAGAAAAAAGACCTTACCGACCGTGCCGGCAACCTCATACGGCGGGTAGCATCGGTCAATGCAGGGCTCTGCCAGGGTTGCGGCACCTGTGTCACCTTCTGTCGTTCCAACAGCATCGACCTTGCAGGCTTTACAGAAAAGCAGATTTTTGCCGAAGTGATGGGACTCTGATCCTCTCACCCTGACGCCAACAGTCAAATCATCATTATGAGCGAACCCTTCGAGCCTAAAATAGTTGCCTTTGTCTGCACCTACTGTACATATGCGGGCGCAGATCTTGCAGGCACAAGCCGTCTGAAATATCCACCAAATGTGCGCATTGTCCGACTTCCCTGCACCGGCAGAATCAGCCCTATGTTCATTCTCAAAGCCTTTCAGAAAGGGGCAGACGGCGTGCTGGTCAGCGGGTGCCATCCCGGCGACTGCCATTTCGACCATGGGAATTACCATGCCCGTCGGCGCTGGACCGCCTTCAACGCCCTCCTGCAGTTTACAGGGGTGCCTGAAGAACGGGTCAAGTTCTCCTGGATCAGCGCAGCTGAGGGGATTAAATTCGCCGAACTTATTGAGAGCATCACCGAAGAAATCCGCACAGCGGGACCATTTGAACAGTATCACAAGCTGATTGCGGAAACCGGGTCTGCAGCTTCAGTCTAAACATATTTTCATGAGCATTCAGGAACAATACAGGTCACGAGCCAAGGAACTCCTCCGGGAGGGTACAGTAAAAATGGTGATCGGCTACGGCGCGGGAACAACGCCTCTCCGCCGCAGGCCCATTTTCATAACCAGCCCCGACGATGCTGACCGGCTTGTGCTCGACGCTGCCTGCAGAACTAACCTTGCCGGCTATCTTCTACGCGAAGGCCTTCTTGCTGATCAGAAAAGCGTTGCCGTTTTCCTTACGCCCGATGGCGTTCGGACCATCAACATTCTTGCGGCCGAGTCGCAGCTTGCAACGGAGCAGGTTATCGTTCTCGGGTTTCAAATTGATGGGGAGAATGCCAGACAGCTCGAAGGAACAAGGGTTGCCGATTTTTCAGGAATCATTGCCGAGAGAAAGAAAAAACGCAAGGAACAGCCATCACACGAAGTAGCCCGGAAACTCGAACAGATGACTTCCGTTGAACGATTCTCATTCTGGGAAGGCGAGTTTTCGCGCTGCATCAAATGTTACGCATGCCGTGCCGCATGCCCGATGTGCTGGTGCCGACGATGCGTTGTTGACAACAACCAGCCGCAGTGGGTAAACACATCCTCCCATACGCTCGGGAATCTGGAATGGAATCTTGTTCGCGCGTTTCACCTTGCAGGCCGCTGTGTGGAATGTGGCAACTGCAGTGAAGCATGCCCCGTCAATATTCCGCTCCACCTGCTCAATCGCAGGATGACTGAAGAGGTACTCACAGCGTTCGACTATTATCCCGGCGCCGACGAACATCAGGAACCGGTACTCGCCAGTTTCAGAAAAGACGACCCTGAGACTTTCATTCTCTAAGTACTCATACGCATGACAAAAATACTCTACGCCAACGACCTCACTGCCTGCTTCTCACTATGGAGAAAGGAGGGGATGAGGGTATTGGGCCCCGTATCCAAAGCCAAAACATCTGGTTTCGGCGAAGTTCAGGACGCACATGAGCTTGACCTCAACCTTGTTCTGACAGCCCGGACGCTCAAGGAGCTTTTTTTTCCGAGAACCGAACCGATGTTCAGTTACAGTATTGGCAAACAGAAAATTGAAACAGGCGAATTTCTGCCTTCAGAAAATGCATGCATCATTTTTGGCGCCCGTCCTTGTGACGCAGCCGGCATGGCGATTGATGATGAACTCTTCAACTGGGACTACCGGGATGAATACTGGTTCCGGCGCAGAGACCGTTCGGTCATCATAACCATTGCCTGTAAAGAGTCGGACGACTTCTGCATGTGCACTTCACTCGGCCTTGCGCCCGACAGTGCGAAGGGCTCCGATGTCCTTCTCCGCCCACTTGCCTCCGGCAATGGGTGGAGGGTGGAGGAACTGACCCCGAAAGGCGGTAAAGCGCTTCAGCCCATAGCCTCACTTCTGAAAGAGGGCTCAGAGGCGGCTGCCCCGACGGCAGAAGTCCCTCTACTCTTTGACCTTGAAGCCTGCACCACCTGGCTTGCCGACCCGGAAAATTTTGAGAGTCACTTCTGGAAAGAGATTTCCGAACGATGCATAGGGTGCGGAACCTGTACCTATCTCTGCCCTACCTGCCACTGCTTCGACATTCAGGACGAGGGCGATACCTATGAAGGCATACGCCGGAAAAACTGGGACAGCTGTTCTTTCCAGCTCTTCACAATGCACACCTCCGGCCACAACCCCCGCGCCACGCAGTCGGCCCGCTGGCGTCAGCGAATCATGCATAAATTCAACTATTTTTCCGACAAATTCAGCGTCAACAGCTGTACCGGATGTGGCAGATGTACCAGAGAGTGCCCCGTCGACATGGGGGTCAGAGAAACTTTACAAGCGATATCAACACTACAGAAGTGACAGACACCATTATTGCAGCCCAGAACAACATCTACAGGCCGGCGGTCATGAAAATCGCCGCAACCCGGAACGAAGCCCCCGGGGTAAAAACTTTACGCCTGGAGTTTCAGGACACGGCCGATCAGGAAAAATTTGCAGCTGCCTACCGAACCGGAATGTTCGGTCTTTACGGCATCTATGGCGAAGGCGAGAGCACTTTCTGCGTTGCCAGCCCAGAAACAAGGAAGGACTATATTGAGTGTACTTTCAGGCAATCCGGACGCGTCACCACAGCCCTTGCCGCTGCTGAAGAAGGCGACCGTATCACCTTCAGGGGTCCGTACGGAAATCGCTTCCCGATAGAGGAGTTCCATGGCAAAAACCTGCTCTTCATTGCC
The DNA here is from genome assembly GCF_003968655.1 of Chlorobium phaeovibrioides. Lineage (GTDB taxonomy): Bacteria > Bacteroidota > Chlorobiia > Chlorobiales > Chlorobiaceae > Chlorobium > Chlorobium phaeovibrioides. The sequence continues at coordinate 244,121 of NZ_RXYK01000001.1, forward strand.
GGCGGCATTGCCCTTCCGCCTACCCGGAGCGTCATCTGGTCGTGCCTTGACCAACGCGAGAAATTCGGGAAAATTACAATTGTCTACGGAGCTCGGACCGTTGCGGACCTTGTCTACAAGCAGGAACTCGATGAATGGGCAGAGCGGGAAGATGTTGAACTGGTCCTGACAGTTGATCCCGGTGGCGAGTCACCCGACTGGAAACACCATGTAGGTTTCGTCCCCGCAATCCTTGAAGAGGCAGCTCCCGCTCCAGGCAACTGCGTTGCAGTACTCTGCGGCCCGCCAATCATGATCAAATTCACCCTTGCCTCTCTCAAAAAGCTTGGTTTCGAGGAGGCCAATGTCTATACCACACTTGAGAACCGCATGAAATGCGGTGTTGGAAAATGTGGACGATGCAATGTAGGCAGTGTGTATGTCTGCAAAGAAGGGCCTGTCTTTACCGCTGAAGAGGTTTCAGCAATGCCGGCAGCAGATTTGTAGAGCCATCAGGAAAGGGCTATGCTGAAAAACCTTTCCGGGCAGTGAAAATCGGCAGGAACAGGGGCGTTGTGCCAGGAGGGAAAGAGGTCGGTCGTGCCCCCTTCAATTGAGGATGCGCACTGAAGCGACAGAACGCCGTCGCCAATGCCGTCAAAGAATTTTTCCAGCAGTGAGAAAGAAAACGACATTCCGAAACTTCCTTCCAGCGTATGAAGCCGGAGACCATCAACCCACGGCTCTGGAGTGAGCACCTCATAACCCTCAGCCCTCTTCCTCGCTCCATCAAAAGCAAGGGCAACCCACTGCCCCGCCGGAGTCATTTCAAACTCAAGATAGCGCCCCTCATCCTTTCCGTTTCCAATAAAGAGTTCACTCACACCGTAATTCCAGAGCCCATCAATGAATGCACCGCGAGGCGCCTCGGGCACTGGTAAAAAAACATGCTCTCCCGGCTTCAGCGCTGTGCTCCATGAAAGAAAGGGTTTATCGGGCTGTAACCGTGCCTCATGAAGTGAAATCAGCTGCGTTACGGAAACCCTTGCCGCAGAAGCAAGGGGGCCTTCAATGAGAATGCGCGGAAAAGCAGCCGTCGCGTGCTTGATTCCACTGACCCCATTGGGATAAAGAAGAAGCCCTGACCACCCTTTTGAGGAATCATCACGGTCAACCTGGTAGGGCGAACCGCAGGCATCAAGAAGATTGCGGGGGAAAAGTCCTGTACACTCAACCTCAAGCTCCAGCTTCACGCCGGCCTCTTTCAAGGCAGCAGATCGCATATTGCCAGCAATCTTGAGCACATCGCATGCCGATGCTCCCCCGGTATTGAAAATGAAGTTGGCATGGTGTTCTCCAACAACAGCTCCACCCTCACGGGCACCGCTGAACCCAAGCTCTTCAAAAATCATTCCGCTCGGCTTTCCGCACTCATGGTTGTTTTTGAATGTGGAGCCGCAGCTCGGGAAATCGAAGTGGCGTTTCCGAAGCCGTTCAGACTCATGGTCAAGCATTTCCGCACCAATAGCATCAGGATCAGCTTTGCCCGGAAACCGCAGCATGACTCCAGTAACAATTTCACCGGTATGCATCAGGGATGTATGCTTGTAACCAAGAAACACCTCTTCAGGACGACGCATTACAAGTGATCCCTCAAGGGTCAGCACCTGAACCGCTGAAGCAACGGAAGATATCTCTCCACCAAAACAGCGGGAGTTCATCCGAACCGTTCCGCCGATTCTCCCCGGCAGACGATACAGCCATGCCGCTCCGGCAATGCCGAGGCGCTGCATTGTTTCAGCGACCACCGTATTTTCGACACCAGCTTCAAAGAAAAACTCCAGCTCAGAAACCTGCCGGAACTGCAGCATTCGTTCTGTTGAAAGAATGACGCCGGGAAAGTTGATGTCGGAAAAAAGCATATTGCTCCCCAAACCCAGCATGGCAAGAGGCATTCCTTCACTTCGGACCCAGGAGACAAGTTTTCCCAGTTCAGCAACCGAAGAAGGCGTGCAGAAAAAACGCACATCCCCCCCAATGCCATAATAGGCCTTCTCGCTGATGGGGAAATCGCGAAAACAATGACAGGGAGGAGTAATGGGAACCATAACCATTTTGGCAAATGACACAACACGGAAACTCAAGCGAAACATAACCAAACTGGCGTCTTTCACAAAAAAGACCCACTACTCACCTTCACCTACCGGCTCCATTGATGTTGAGAGAAATCCCCTTCCAAAGGCAAAATAAACATAGAGCGGCTCCTCGTTGCGAATCACATCAACAACTGATGAAAACATATGCGATGGAAGGTGCATGTACACAACCCCTTCCTTCTCGGAATCATTTTCATAAATCATACCCGCATCACAGAACCGTAGACACGCACTCATGCGTCCTTCATCGTCATACAACAAAATCATGGAACGGCTTGAAGCGTATCCTTCAGGACCCCCATAAAAGAGGATATGGTACTTCTCAATCTTTACCGTCATGGTCAACCTCCTGTTGTCAGTCATTAAGTAGATTTGCGACACAAGCAAGCAGCACTGTAGCGGTACTGCAAGGCCTCAGAACACGAGCACCCTCTCTTCAAGCGGAATAAAAGACTTCTCGCCAGGCCATTCCACCACGGAGCCGAAAACCAGCTGTGAACGAAGCTGCCATGATTGAGGAAGACTCCATTCTTCACGGACGACCTCATCAATCAGAGGGTTGTAGTGTTGAAGAGAAGCTCCGTACCCCTCATTTTCCAATGCCGTCCAAACCACGAACTGCAGCATTCCCGAGGCCTCCAGCGAAAACTCAGGGAATTTGTCTGCATAGAGGGAATAACGCGACATCAAGTCTTCAACCACAGCCCTGTCTTCAAAAAACAGCACTGTCGCAGCTCCCCGCCTGAAGCCATCTATCTTTTTTGCGGTTGCAGCAAAATCATTCTCGTTTACAATTCCCTGAAGGACCTCCAGCACCAGATCCCACAGTCGTCTGTGCGATTCCTCAAACAGAATAACAGCTCTTGCGCTCTGTGAATTGAAAGTTGAGGGAACATGTTTGACAGCATGCCGCACTATCTCCGTTACCCGCTCCCTTCCTGTAAGAATATCTCCTCCTATCGCATAGACGCTCCGCCTGTGCTCTACCGCTTCAAGAAAATTCTTCTTCATGGCAGCTGCAGTATCAAAAGATTGCTGAATTCCTTTTATCCACTAATAGTAATAACTCCCCCGCAGGCCTGGTCGTTCCATCACGCCTGTTGAGTTATCTGTAAAAATCCCTACCTTGTCAATAAGCTTTATTCTCCTTGTAACCATATGTATCTCAACTATGTCAGAAACCGCTGCACGGCAGGTCAATTTTGTTCTTGCCGGAATCACGACCGATCGATGTGAACTTTCAGACACCGCCCCTCTTGCGCAACAACCAGTCAAAATCAATGCCGGACTGAATTTTGGCATTGACAGCACGAAAAAGCTTCTCAAAGTTCTTTTCAGGAATGTTTTTCTTCAGGACGAAATCCCCTTTATCACCATTGAAGCCGGCTGTATTTTTGCCATTGATGAGGAGTCCTGGAACAATTTCATCAATGAGGAGAAAAGGCTGTTCACCCTGCCAAAACCTTTTGCCGGACATCTGGCACAGATGACAGCCGGAACTGCCCGGGGGATTCTGCATGCTAAAACCCAAAACACCCCCCTGAACCGTTTTATGATTCCCGCAACCAATGTTGAGGAGATGATCCGTGAGCATGTTGTCCTCAGCCTTGAACAACACGAGAACAATGGCCATGAATAAAATACTTCTCACTGCAGCACTGCTGCTTTCATCCCCCCTGGTGATGGCGGATGCTCCGCAGCCGGACAGCAGGGCCGTAACCGGCGAGACCTGCCGCATAACAGTTCGTGTAGCTGAACTGCATCAGCCGGAAGGACTTCTGGGCGTCGCACTCTACACAACAAAGAAAGGATTCCCCGACAAGCCGGAACGGGCATGGCAGTCAACAGTCAAGAAGCTTGACGGAAAACAGCCGGTTTTCGTTTTCGACAATATCCCCTACGGAACCTACGCCGTCAGTGTGCTCCACGATAAAAACAGCAACGGGAAAATGGACAAGACCTTCATCGGCATACCCAAAGAAGGGTTTGGCGTATCCAATAATCCCAAAATCAAATACGGCCCTCCCAGTTTCAGTGAGGCTGAATTCAGTGTAAAGGGAAAAAAGGTTGAATTGATTGTGGCCATGAACTATTTTAATAAAGACAAGGGAACTGAAAACAGCAGCATTGAGCAAAAGGAACTCCAATGAAACAGCAGCGTACCGCACTCTTTGCCATTCTCGTGGCAGGACTGTTCATGACCGGCTGCAATCCGACTGTCCGTGTTGAAGCTCCGGACAAACCGATTGTGATCAACATGAACATAAAGATCGACCATGAAATCCGGGTCAAAGTCGACAAGGAACTTGATTCGCTTCTTGACACCAAACAGGGATTATTCTAAACAGGAGGAACAGGGTGATGAAAAGATTACAGACTATATTTGTCCGCTTGAGCGCAATAATGCTTCTGGTTGTTGCCATGACGGCATCGGCATCTGCACTTGATCTTGATGCCGCACGGGCCAAAGGCCTTGCAGGAGAGGTTGACAACGGGCTCCTGGCTGTGCCTCCCGGTGCATCGAATGAAGCGGAACCCGTCATTGCTGCAATAAACAACCAGCGGAGGGCAGAGTATGCCAAAATTGCCGCCCAGAACAATCTCGGGCTTCAAGTTGTCGGAACCATGATGTTTCAGAAAATATACCCTCGACTTCCGGCAGGAACCTGGGTTCAGATACAGGGCACCTGGAAACAGAAGGCTCCCTGATCGCCCGCAAATGTTTCAACAGTGAAATGGGCCGGAAGAATTATTATTGCTCTGCTGCTGCTGTCGGTCATGGTAGTGACGGCAGCATGGCTTGCGTTTCCGATGTATGCCCCCGCACTTCTTCGAGGGGCGCTGCATGGCCCGTCACACACTATTGAGCTGAATGGACTCGGCAGGCCGGGACCCGGCGGAATTGGATTTACATCCATAACGGCCACAATTACTACCCCACCCGGCCCCTGCTCCCCTGACTCGCCTCCTTCCATATACAGAGCCTCACTCGGCAAAGGGAGAATTGGATGGAAGCTGAACCTTTCCTCACTGTTCGCTTCAGCCTTACTCAACGCCGATCTCTCGTTACAATCAGACTCCCTTGCCGTTCAGCCAGAATCGGGACAATTTGTTTTTACTGACCGCAATCCGGCTCTTTCAGCAACCCTTGCCGTTGCCCTTCAAAGAGGAGCTGCCCCAACCCTGACGCCAACATCTCTCTCCTACTCCATAGATGATGCTTCGCTACAGAGCGGTGCATTATCGGCAAAGGAGATACATTTCCCGCTGCTGTTGAACCCTCAAAAAGGGCTGACCCCAAGAGGAGGAACAATCCGTATCGGCAGTATCCAGAGCGGCCCGGACAGATTGCCTGTCGCCAACATTTCAGCCTCATTTCCTCTCCGGGCCGACAGCCTGCAGCCTTGCACAATCTCACTCCTTGATTGTTCAGCAGACCTGTTCGGCATGAACGCCTCGCTCGACACCCTGACCTACAATATGAAACAGGGCATGGCGGCCGGCACCCTTTCCCTGACAGACATCAACATTGGAGAACTGCCCGGACTCAAACGCACAGAGGGCGAATTGCCATTTGCCACCGGAACATTTCAAGGAACAATTCCCTTCGTCTACAGAGACACAACAGTGACTCTGAGAAACGCATCCCTTTCAGCCGGACCCAATACCCGTCTTTCATACTATAACCGTGAGAACAAAGAGTGGCTCACCATAGAACTCAATGAAGGCGTGTTCCTTCAGAACCTCAATGCAGCTGCCTCAGTCAGCCCCGACAAAGGAGTTGGCCTCAGCGCCCTTTCAGCCTCGTTGCTTGGAGGAACATTCAGCGCTTCCCCATCCCGTCACAACAGTGCCACTGCAGAAACTTCACTCGTTTTTACCCTCAAAAATGTCAATGCTCTTGAAACGGTTCATTTTCATGGTGATTTCGGTGGAAAGCTGATCGGCAGCGTGAACGGCACCATTCCCCTCGCCTTGACACCAAACGGACCAGTCATTAGAAACGCGCGACTTCGTTCGGATGGTGGAGGAACAATCACCATCCGTGACCCCCAAACCGGTGAGGCCTCGTATGCTTTCAGTAAACCTGCAGCTGTCCTGACACGCCACCCAGGCGGAGCCACAGTCATTGACTTCAGCTCACAGGAGCTCAAACGAACAGCCGGAGGAGGAGAACTGCTGATAAGCCATCCGGCAGGCAGAGCCCGTTTATTCTTCAACCCCGACAACCCGGACATCATCACCCTCTCAAATTTCAGCGCCGGTTTTTTCAATTCCACCATGAGCATTGCGCGTATGGACTATGACATGGCAACAGGAAACGGAGAAACTTCAATTCATTTCAGCAGCCTCCCTCTCCAGAAACTGCTTGACATGCAGGGAACAAAAAAAGTCTATGCCACCGGAACACTCTCAGGCAGTATTCCTGTAACAATGGAAAACAAGACCTTTGCCATACGGGACGGAGGTATGAATGCCGAGCAGAATGGCCAGATCATCTACGCAACAACACCTGAAGAGCGCGCTGCTGCGAATCCCGGTCTGAGAATCACCTATGATGCACTGACTAATTTTCTTTACCGCGACCTCACCTCAACCATAGACATGGAACCCGATGGTCAATCTGAAATTGCGCTGCACCTGAAAGGCAGAAACCCCGACTACCAAAATGGCCGTCCGATAGAAATCAACCTCACCATACGCCAGAACCTTCTGGATCTTATGCGAAGTCTCAGCATTTCCTCATCAATAGAGCAGGTCATCTCCGAAAAAGCTCTTCAGCAGCGCACCCAATAGAGGCCATCCATTTCCTACCATTCCGTCGCCACCCCCTCAAAAGCTACCTTCGGGTAGCTTTTTTCAAGGCAGCTGGCACAAAAGCCTCCCGCTAAGAACCTATAATTAAACAGCTTGCGAAATCACGCGATTTCGGCACGGTTGTTGCATAATCGTCGTATGCCCCCTTTGCTTAGTCGGGATCGTTCAACGCCAAACAGAGAAAACAAGGACTACCATGGCAACAAAACCCACACCATATGGAGAGCTTTCGGGCTTTACATTCAAGGAACTGGCCTCAAATAGTAAAATGGACGGCGGCTTCATGACAGAGTACAACGAGCTGCAGTCGCCTCTGGGAAACCTTGTTCCGCAATATGAAGCCGAAGATATGGGCCGCAGAAGCGTGAAGCCCGTCTGTTTTTACAAGGACGGCTCGCTTAAATCACTCCCCCTTCAGTCGCAGACCATGCTTGAAACTCCGGCAGGTCCCATGCCTGCAGAACTTGTCACCTTTTACCGGAGCGGTGCCGTCAAAAGAATCTTCCCGCTCGACGGGAAACTGAGTGGTTTCTGGTCATGGGAGAACGAGTTCAAGCTGGCGGTCAAGAGCACTCTGGCAACACCATCCGGACCTATTACTGCAAAAATAATTGCAGCTCAGTTTTACGAAAGCGGTTCTCTGAAAAGCATAACGCTCTGGCCTGGACAGAGCATCATCCTCAACACGCCTCTCGGAAGTTTCAGCGCCAGAATAGGTGTTGCCTTTTATGAAAACGGGAGCGTCCGTTCTTTTGAACCACTGAAAAAAATAGAGCTTCCAACGCCAATAGGCACAATAACCGCCTATGACAATGAGCCTAATGGCATCCATGGCGACATCAACTCCGTGCAGTTTGGCGAGGATGGTTCCATAACCGCACTCAGTACTGTTGACTATGCTATTGCTGCATATACTGACGGAGACGCCGCTCCCCTTCTCCTGCGGCCCGGGGTAAAAAACAATGTCTGCGGTGATGAACGGAAAGTAAGTGTGCCCATGCGCATTAGGTTTGAGGGCACAGTGGTCACAGTTGAAGGAAAAACTCCGCAGTCCTTTGATAGTGCAGGAATACGAATGGAGGTCCAGAAAAACACAGCACCAGCTTCCGACCCGATTTACTCCTGCAGCTGAGAGACGGCGGAAGAGCCGGCAAGCCATCCGGTGGAAAAGGCGGCCTGAAGATTGAAGCCGCCGATTTCACCGGCATAATCCAGAATTTCCCCGCAAAGATAGAGCCCGGGAACAACTCTCGACTCCATGGTTTTCGGATTTACTTCCCGAAGCACTACCCCTCCCGCCGACACCTCTCCCTGTTCAAGCGGCACCCGCCCCACTTCACCCAGAGGGAAATTCTTCAGAACCCGGAGCATACTTTTCCTCCCGATTTTTGAAAGCGAGCTCCAGGTAACATCCTCTTCAATCCCGGCATGCTTCATGATAAAGGGAACCAATGCGCTGGGTATGGTTCCATGTGGAGCAGCATCCACAAATCTTCCTGGAGGTGCAATCGGGCACATCTGCAGAAATTTCCTGATCATCTGCGCCCCCTTCTCTTTGGCCTGGCGAAGCAGTTCCCCTTCCAGTGCGGTAACCGGAAGATCAGGGAAAAGATCTGCCACAACTGAACATTTCCCCTCATGTGACAGAAGCAGTGCCGCATCTCGCGAAAGGGAAAGTGCTGCCGGACCGCTGAGCCCTTTATGGGTAAAGAGTACATCCCCCCTGCGAGAGGCCTCTCCGGACACAGAGGAAACCCTCAGTCCTACACTTCGAAGTGAAATTCCTGCCAATGCAGGTGAAGGGGGACGAACCAGATAAAGCGGGGCAAGGGCAGGAGAAGAAGCTGCAAGCGTATGACCCAGAGAACGGGCTATCCGGAGACCGTCGCCCGTTGTTCCAGTCTGGGGCCAGGAAACGCCCCCTGTAGCCAATACAAGGTGCTTTGAACAAAGGGTCCCGTGGGTATCAAACAAGAGCTCGAACTGCCCATCCCGATGAAACACCTTCTTGACCCTGGAAGAAAATTGAACACGGACAGCAAAGTCATCAAGCAGTGAACCAAAAGCCTCGGCAACAGCCGGCCCGTTTCCATCAACAGGAAACACTTTCCCATCCTCACGCGCTCTGGTTTCCAGCCCTTTTCGCGCAAGCAGCTCAAGAGTGTCTGAGTTTGTGAATGAAAACAAAGCCGAGCGGAGAAACCTTTCCTCGGCCTTGGTGAAAAACCCCTGCCGCAGAAGATCAGCGGGAGTGCCTTCATGGGTGATATTGCATTTCCCTCCCCCCGATATCCTTATTTTCTCTCCCAGGCGGCAATTTCGTTCAACAATGACAATACTGAAATCTCCCCTTTTTAGCCCAAGGCTGTCAGCAGTTTCACGGGCCGCGATTGCCGCAGCCATTCCGGACGCACCGCCGCCGATTATGACAAGAGAAACAGGAGAACTGTTCGGCATGAATAACTCAGAAAAAAAGGTTCAACCGCACGGCTGCAGGGAAAAACTGAAACTTATTGTATCTTAAACATACTCATAAACAGTGCAGAACCCGAATCATCAACCTTAATCATATCTACATCCATGGCAAACGAAGCAGAAAACAACGGCACCGGAGTATTTTTTGATCTCTTTCAAAGTGTTGGCAACATGGGACAGGGGGCAATTGACATTGCCGGTGATGCAGTAAATAACGGCATGGAGATCGCAAGCTCTGCCCTCAAAGCGTCGGGCAACATTGCTACCGGTGTCGTTAACGCCTATATCAGCGTCATTGACAGCGTCTCTGCTGCCATCACGCCTAAAAAGTAAGTACCGACTTCTTCTCTGTAATCGGGACAGTGACTGCCGGCTCAAAAGGGCCGGCAGTCCTGTTTTCCGGACCACCGGCAACTCTCCAACTTATGACAGAAGTATCGTTCATCACTCTGGCCGTCACTCTTGTTGCGACCCTGGCCATTGGAACCACACTTGTGACAACCATTTTCCGCAGGAAAAATCGACCAGAAGGAAAGGTCCGCATTAAGCCCTCCCCTATCGCCGGCAGAGGAGCATTTGCGGCACAAAACATCAAATCCGGTGAGATCATCGAGCGCTGTCCAGCACTTGAGGTCAACCATACCGACATCGGAGGCGAACTGCTCAACTATGTCTTCTACGGAAATTCAGAGAATTCGCGACTGGTGGTGATGGGCAACGGGATGCTCTTCAACCACTCCTTTGAACCGAATGTGGCTTACTATCTTGACGAAACCCCGTCAGGAAAAGAGCTGGTACTCTATGCACTCAGTGAAGTGAACTAGGGGGAAGAGATGTTCTACAACTATGGGGAGGACTGGTGGGCAACACGAAGCGGAAAAGACGGTTAAGTGTCAACGCTTGAGCTTCTCCCCTTTCGGACAAGCGCCCCGCCACATTGAGGACACAGCTCTATCCGGCATGGGATGCCATCAAGATGAGGATTTTCATAACCGCAGCCCAGACAGACGCAACTTTCGGGCCCGGAGGTACCAAACGGACCGGAATGAGCCTCAACATGACCACCCGCAATACAGATTGATTTCCCTTCAACAATCGCTTCAGCTACCTTTTTATGAGCCGATTCAATAATTCTGCCAAAGGTCTGCCGCGAAATCCTCATGCGAGCTGCTGCATCAGCCTGATAGAGGCCCATTTTATCACCGAGCCTTAGTGCCTCAAGCTCATCAACCGAAATCACCACACTCTCAAGCCTTGAGGGGGAAACCCCCTCAGGATTGAAGCAGGTGACTTTCGGAAGATCCTCAACACAACGGCAACGGACCGGCCTCCCGGCTCTGATGTTTTTCATTGCAGGCAATTTCTGCCGCTCAGTCTTCAACACAGATTTCACCTCGTACCACCGCCATCAGTGTCCGAATCAGCAGCACCACAATAATGAGTATGAGAAATCCGAGTTCAAAAATCGCAATGCTCTTGAAAAACGGATTCATTGTCAGGTGGTACATCAGAAGCGTTGCAAGGGCCTTGGCTGCCACCGGGAATGAATAGGCCCACCATGAAAGGTAAAAATTGATTTTTGAGAGCATGGGAAGCTGAAACAGTACCAGCACAAACATGAAGAGCGAGAAATAATAAAGGATGCGGGCAAAGGCATCAAGCTCACCGCCGCCAAGCTTTACATACGCAATGAAGCCGATGGCAGGGGGAGCGAAAAGAATGAAGAGAGTAGGCAGCAGACGGTCTGGAATGGATGCGTGGAAAATCATCCGGTACATGACAATGGTAAACAGCGCGATCCAAAAAATTATACCCACCGCAAAGAAAAACCAGGAAACTTCAATAAAGCCATGTTTTACGCCGGCGATAGGGACTATAATGGCGCCAACAATTGGAATGAACCAACCGGGAGTCATATGCTCAATCTTGAAATGCGACTGATTGATCCAGCTGGAAATAATGAACACAGAGGCAAGAAGTTGAAGCACCACACCAGTTACCCACAGATAGTAGGAAACCTGCATACTGCGATCAAGATAGACAACGCTGAGGACAAGGCAGATTTTAGCTATAAGAGGAAAGAAGTTGACCTTGACCGGGTGGTTCCACTCCTTGACTATGGTATCGGGATGAGTTACTGCTTTTACCAGATAGACAAGACTGACAAGGCCGAAAAGGGCGAGAGTGAAATACAGAAGCCAGGCGTTTGCTGGTTCCAGCACTGGAAAAAGTCCGCTGCCTTTCTGGATGGCAAGAGTAAAACCTGCCATACCAAGAATGATGGCAAAAAATGTAATGTGAAAATTACGCAGCCGTAATGGCTGTTCTTCATATCCTGCTTGAGTAGTCATGTCTGAAGGATGGTGAATGTGAGGGGTTGATGTTGATGGAAAAAGTGGTCGTTCAGCCTTCTGCGATTGTGGCCGCAACTTCAAAAACAGGAGGGTCGAGAATGTGCTTTTTCACTGCGCAGAGATTGGCTGCAGAAATGACGGCAGTCCGATATTTTGCAGGGAAATCAGAGGGAAGATCTATGGAAAGAGAAATTTTGCCTACTCCTGTCCCGTCCTCCCGGGGTTCGTGCGACTGCACAATACGGATATTGTCGGTTGGAATCCCCCGCTGCTCACAGAACAGAAAAACATAGATTCCGGCACAGGTGCCGATTGAAGCGAGAAAAAGCGCAAACGGCTCTGGTGCTGAACCCTCACCTCCGCCATTGACCGACTGGTCTGTCTGGATAGTGAATCCGCGGTAACTGGCGTTTACTTTTTTACCGCCGCCAAAGGAGATGACCATATTGTCGCCCATAGCCGTACACTTCAGATAAAATTAAGAGAAAGTAACGGCATATGCCGTGCTGATGGGCAAATTATAAGCATATGCTCATAAGCAACCAAATAACCGATGAAAAATCACAAAATAAAAGAGGTCGGCGGGAGCTGTGGAACTTTCAGAATGCAGTGAAAGCAACGCCGGCTGCAAGCCAGACGAACAGCTCCGTGACTTCACTCACCGCGCCCAGAACATCGCCCGTTATGCCGCCAATTTTTTTCATGCTCAAAAAACCGATGAGCGCGGCTGCAGTCAATGCCGCACCGAAGAGGAGGAAGAGCAAAAACGGGTCACGATAAAAGAAAGGAAGAGTCATCATCAACGAGAGAGCCAGGGCCACTGCTGCATGAGTTCGGCCAGCACCCCCGACAAAACCTGAAGCCGTTCCCCCTTCCTTCCGGGCATACGGAAGCGATGCGGCCAGCAGCACCTGCGACAACCGACCAAGCAGCACACCAGAGGCAATAAGGGCGAACGCACCATGTTCGGTAAGCCTGAGAATCGCAACCCACTTCAACAGCATGAGAGAGAGAAGGGCAAGTGCACCAAAAGAACCGACAGTGGGATCTTTCATGATGGAGAGTGTCCTCTCACGGTCACCTCCGCCCCAGAAGCCGTCAGCCATATCGGCCAGGCCGTCAGCATGCATCCCACGGCTTACAATAAAACCGCCCACAACCACCACAGCAGAGGCAAGCTCACTCCAGCCAATGCTGAGCGGGAGCCAGGCGCAGGCGGCGAGAAGGGTGCCAAGAAATGCGCCGACAACTGGAAACCAGTAGAGGGAACTGCTGAAATTCTCCGCATCTTTTCCGGGAACAGAAAAAATGGTAAGCGTTCGTATTGCCGAAACCAGTCCACTCAGCATCTCCTCTTACTCCCCTTCCTTTTCGCTGACACTGGCCGAGCTGAATGTTGCCATTTCATTATACATTTTAACGGCAGCCTCAATCATCTGCATTGCAAGTGCTGCGCCTGTTCCCTCGCCAAGACGAAGATCAAGGTCAAGAATCGGGCGTGCCCCGAGTGCCTGCATCACAGCTCTGTGCCCCTGCTCGTTTGAAAGATGGCTGAAAAAAAGATAGTCAGCCACAACCGGGCAGAGTTTCATGGCCACAACAGCTCCGGCTGAGGAAATAAATCCGTCAACTACAACAGGAACCCGGCAAGCCGCGGCACCAAGAATGAATCCTGCAATGCCGGCAATTTCATACCCTCCAAGAGCAGCCAGCGTACCCAGCGGAGTAGTGCACAGCCCGGAATTTACCCCGACAGCCCTCTTTATGACCTCTTTTTTATGCTGAAGGCGTTCATCATCAATTCCTGTCCCCCGCCCGGTAATACCATCAACCGGAACCCCGAGAAGAACTGAATACAAAGCTGCGGCAGGCGTTGTGTTGGCAATTCCCATTTCACCCGTGCCCAAGAGATGGTACCCCTCAGCATGAGCCTCTGCAGCCAGTGCCGCACCGGCCAGGATGGCCCCAATCGCTTCATTTTCACTCATGGCCGGTCCCGCAGCAATGTTGCCGGTACCTTTGGCAACCTTTCTTTTCACCAATACCGGATGGTCTGGAAAGTCATGATTCACACCCATGTCAACCACTGCAAGATCAGCCCCGACATGACGGGCAAACACATTGATGGCAGCCCCGCCCGAAAGCATAGTGTACACCATCTGCGGCGTCACCTCCGAAGGAAACGCTGAAACCCCTTCTCTGGCAACACCATGGTCGCCGGCAAAACAGCAGATCTTTTTCCGATTGATGACTGGTGAAAGGGATGCTGTTGCCTGAACAAAGCGCAAGGCAATCTCCTCAAGGCGCCCAAGGCTTCCCTGAGGCTTGGTCAAGTCATCAAGATGAGCCTGAGCCGCCCCGGAAAGGGAATGGTCAGCAGGACTGACGGCAGCAATCAAAGCCAGAAACTTTTCCTTCATGGGAAATAACCTATTTAAGTTGGATTGGAAGACCGCTGCACAAAAGATAGGCCTCCGTAGCGGCTGCTGCCACTTTCTGGTTGACTCTTCCGGCAAGGTCACGAAACTTTCGCGCCATTGCATTCTCAGGCACTATGCCCATGCCAACCTCGTTGGATACGAGAACGATTGTGCAGGGAGGGCTCTCAAGCACACTCAGCAGAGCTGCAGTCTCTTTCTCAATCATCTCTTTCGACTCATCACCAAACCGGTGCATGAGGTTGCCGGTCCAGACCGTCAGGCAGTCCACAAGCACTACTTCTGTACCTGCCGGGATCTCCCTCAGTGCACCTGCGAGGTTGACAGGCTCCTCAACAGTTGTAAATCCTGTACCCCGCTCATCACGGTGTTTCTGTATCCGCTCCTCCATTTCCAGGTCAAACGCCTGAGCCGTTGCCAGAAAAACCCGGGATTGAAACCTGAGAGCAAGATTGAGTGCAAATGAGCTTTTCCCGCTTCTCGCCCCACCGGTCACAAACACCACCCTTTTCATAACCCCCTCCTTCTTTCATGCATCAGGTCAGATGACGAGTTGAAATCATCGAGTGAGAATATTTCCATTGTAAACACCCTGTCCGGATCAGGACTTGCCTGTAAAGCTGCCAGCACGCTGTCCATAGCAGAAGACGGGTAAAAGTCGAGCGAGTTATGATCTTTCCCCTCACGCACCCCATGAATATGGATCACTTTGGTACGATGGAGATACTCCTTGAGATGATCCTCCAATGGAAATCCGTATAACTCAAGATGACCAACATCAAGAGTCACCGAAAGACCGAGGTCATCAACAACCGGCCAGATAAAGACATAGGGATAATTGAGAGTCTCTACTGCAAACTCCGAAGCGCTGGCTTCTGAAGTTTTAAGGAGCTGGTTGATGGACTGCCAGAAAAGGTCGCTGAAACGGGCAACACCATCTTCCGAAAAGAGATTGATATCTACACCCAGGCCCGCTTCAGCATGGGTGACAAAGGCTGATACCGGCAACGGGCGCGTCAGCTCAATAATCTTTCGGCACTTCTCTACCGACTTGAGCCGTTCAGTCCTATCAGAATGGCCCAGATAGGCATCAAGCGGAAGATGAACTGAATACGACAGCCCATATTCATCGGCAATATCCGAAAGTCTGCCTATATCGTCCCGGCAGGGAAGATTGCTGAATTCGTCCGACTCAAAAAGAACGAGCTCTATGTCGTCAACCCGATCTTTGAGAAATTCCACATTGGGAATGATTTCATCGGGAATAATGTATGAAGTTGTTCCAAAGCGAAAAGGGAAGGCGTGGGTTGATGCCATTGCTGTCATTATTTCTGGTTTTCATGAAGTACGGTCAGCAGCTCGTGCAGGCTCTCCCACTCAACAGCACCGTCATTGAAAAGAGCCTCGACTTTTTGGGTGGCAAGCTTTCCGGAGGTGTAGTCGCGGCCGGAAATACCGTTTGCAATATAGACCCTCCGCCCCTGCTTCAGTGCCTCAGCCGCCAGGTCAAGGTTGACAAGGTTACCGGCTCCAAAGGGAACATGACTCACAATAACAGCATCCGCTGCTTCGCTCAGCCGCCCGGCTCTCTGAAGAGCCGGTGCCCCTATGGGTGAAAAAGGCTGATCAAACACAGCCTCAATGTTCAGTGCTCTGGCAGCCTCCGCATCAGAGTCAAGCAGGTTGAGCACTCCGGCCGTCACACGGTGCCCCTCAAGCAGCAACCGCCGGAACAACTCTATTCCGCTCCCCCCTCCGGCAATAACATGCACCCTGCAGCCTGTTGGCGACGAACGCTTTTGACCCTCAATCGGCCCGGAAACCTGCAATGCCCCGGTATAGAGATCCTGACGAACC
Organism: Chlorobium phaeovibrioides; assembly: GCF_003968655.1. Taxonomy (GTDB): domain Bacteria; phylum Bacteroidota; class Chlorobiia; order Chlorobiales; family Chlorobiaceae; genus Chlorobium; species Chlorobium phaeovibrioides. The sequence goes on from NZ_RXYK01000001.1 coordinate 260,198, forward strand.
TGAAGATCACAGTTATAGACGCCGCTGAGGAGATCAGCCTTGAGAACATCCTTCGGTATACCGGCAGCCCTGATTGCTCCATCCTGCATCAGGATAAGCCTATCGGATATTGCAGCGGAGAGTGAAAGATCATGGCTGACAAGAAGAATTGTTAACTGCTCTTCGCGGTTCAGCTTCAGAAGAATCTGCAGGACCTCGTTGCGATGGTTTATATCGAGATGAGAAATGGATTCGTCAAGCATGATGAGTTTCGGCTCCTGGGCAAGCACCATTGCAAGGGCGACCCGCTGCTGCTCTCCCCCGCTCAACTCACCGAAAAACCTATCGCGCATGGCGAGCACATCCGTGTAAATCATTGCTCGTTCAACAAGATCATGATCGGATGATGTTGCCGGTCGGAACAGCCCCATCGAAGCAACCCGTCCGTTGGTTACAATCTGCTCCACAGTAAACGCCATGGGCGACTCAAGCTTCTGGGGAACAATTCCCAATAGAGCGGCCCGCTCACGGGGGGGGAGATGGGAGACATCCCTGCCGAACAGCTCCACTTTGCCTTCCAGCGGCTTAATGAAAGCCGCTGCTGTTTTAAGAAGCGTACTTTTCCCACTGCCATTCGGCCCTATAAGAGAGACTAACTCCCCCGCCTTCAGCGAAAAGCTCACACTGTCGAGCACTTTGTGGTGCCTGTATCCGGCGGATACATCCAGGAATGTCAAGGCGTTCTCTGCCATCTTCATGCTATCCAGGCCTGTTTCATCCGCCGCTGCAGAATGAGAAGGAAAAAAGGTCCCCCAACAAGAGCAGTCACAACACCAACAGGTATTTCAACAGGGGCAAGAATGGTGCGCGCCACCGCATCGCAGATGACAAGAAACACTCCTCCCCCCAAGGCGGCAAGAGGGAGCAGACGACGGTGATCAGGGCCAAAAGAAGCGCGCATCACATGCGGAACAATAAGCCCTACAAACCCGATCATTCCCGACAGCGACACCGCGGTTGCCGCAAGAAGGGTAGAAAACAGCAGTCCGACAATAATCACAACCCCTGCATTGATACCCTGATAATGAGCCATTTCACGGCCAAGCACAAGCGCGTTCAATCGGGATGAGAGTACCCAGCACCCCGCAAGTCCACCAACAATCAGCAGTGCTGAAAACTGCTGCTGTGCAGTTGAGGCCGGCTGAAGGCTGCCGAGCATCCACCAGATCACATTGTGCATGCCATCAACACTGGCAGTGGACACAAGAAACATGATGATGCTGGAGCATATGGCACTGACAATAACACCGCTCAGAATAAGACTGTAGACCGAAGGCTGACCAGCTGAACCCTGACTGGCAATACCATAAACAAGCAAAAGCGTCAAAACGGCAGACACAAATGCCACAACGGGAAGACTCAACGGAAGCGCAAGGCTCGCGCCAGCAAGAATGCTTACGGTTGCGCCAAGTCCCGCACCGCCACTCACCCCGAGCACATAGGGCTCAGCAAGCGGGTTGCGAAGCAATGCCTGAAACACCACACCTGAAGCCGCAAGAGCCGCACCGGTCATCATCCCCATCAGCATCCTGCTGAAACGAAGGGAGGCAATGGCGCTTCCCACCGGTGAATCAAGATCCGGAAATCCGATCCCGGAAGGGCCAAGCATTAGTGAAACAATCAGCAGAAGAGGCACAGCAAGGAGAAACAGGACAAGCCGGAGACGCTGCAGCGGAGGCTTCTTTTTTGTAAAGCGGTTGTCTGCACAGACTGCAACTCTTTGCTGCGTCGATGCCATATCAGTTTTCAACACCCTTCTCTGCCGGGATTCCCTGCTGATATCCATGCTTGAGCATTTTCATTTCAGAAGCGGTATCAGCAATCTCAAGAAGCACCTGTGGGGCATTTCTGCCAGTCATGACAACTATTTTACCGCTTCCGCAGCTGCGGAGTGCATCAAGAAGCGGCTCAACGGGCATCAGCTCATTGGCAAGCGCAAAACATACCTCATCAAGAAGCACAAAATCATACTGAGGATTTCCAAGCGCCTCAATTGCGGCCCGCAGTCCCTCAGCTGCAGCTTCGCGATGCTCCTCCATCACAGGACTCTTCCGGTCACGGGGAAGAAAGCCCCGGCCAAACTGCTCCCAACTGACCTCAGGCAACTTGCTGAAAAACTTCTGTTCTCCAACAGCACTGTCTGATTTTACAAACTGTATGACCCTTGCCCGCATCCCATGGCCAAGAGCTCTCGACATCATGCCGAAAGCCGCCGTGCTTTTGCCTTTCCCATCACCGGTAAAAAGAAGAATCCGGCATCCGCTATGTTCTGTTTCCATTATCCTGGTCAACTTATGTTACGATTAACAAGTCGACAGCCACACTGAATGCGAGACCGCCTCCAATAAAAAACCATGCCGTACGCTTCATCAGCCCTACAGCCGAACGAAGCGTATCGGGCGAACATTTCTCCTCTTCAACGCCCAGCATAGGAGCATGCTTCACTACGCCGCTGTAACTCCTCGCACCGCCAAACCTAACGCCAAGAGCACCGGCAAAAGCGGCCTCGGGGAATCCTGCATTGGGGCTTTCATGAAGCCCTGCACCCTTATTCACAGCTTTAAAGATATCAAAAACCCTCATTTTTCCGGCCATTGCCCCTAAAGCAACAGCCAGAACAGTAAGGCGTGCAGGGAGATAATTAAGCAGATCGTCAAACCTGGCCGATGCCCAGCCAAACTCCCTGTATCGATCATTCTTATACCCGAACGATGAATCCAGCGTACTGGCCGCCTTGAACACCACCGCCCCCACAGGCCCGAACAGAAACGCGTAGAACATTGGTGCCGTGACCCCGTCCACTGTATTCTCCGCAACGCTTTCAGCAGCCGCAAGCACTACCCCCTCCGTATCAAGCTCCTCCGTATCCCGCCCCACCATCCACGACACCTTCCGGCGGGCCTCAACAAGATCACCGTTAAGAAGAGGAGTCAGAACTGCAAGGGCATGGCGTTCAAGATCACGGGTGGCAAAACAGCTCCACAAAATGAGCACACTCACAAAAGTGCCTGCATAAGGATGGAGTGCCGAAGCAGCGGCAATCATAAGCCAGGCGGCCGCACCCGAAATTCCAACAAGCAGCAGAGCCACTGCAATGCCTGAAATCCTCAATGGCAGAGGTGAGAGACGGAAAATGGATTCAAGTTTTGCAGCCAGCCACCCCATCCCCCTTACGGGGTGAGGGAAGCGGCGCGGATCACCAAGAAGAAGATCCAGAAGAAATGCCGCGAACACAAGCAAGGCCCCCTCAATCATCTGAGGCCTCCCGCAGCGCCGCAATAAGCCGGCTGTTTTCTTCCGGCCACCGCACTGCAAAGCGGAACCACTCCCCTTCCAGCCCACGGAAATTCCTGCAATCACGCACCGGCATGCCCTGCTCCTTTAAACGAGCCAACAGATGGTCAAGTGGGCCATCCCACCGGGCAAGAAAGAAATTGGCGACACCGCCGAACAGGCGCATACATTCAATTGAAGCACCCTCACGCCAGATCCGTTCCCGCTCCAACCCTGCCAGCTGGCGAACTGACTCCTCCCATTCCAGACACCCCGAAAGACGGCCGGCAACCCTTTCAGCAACCGCATTCACCGTCCACGGCTCCTTGTGCTCCAGCAGCCGCCCGATCACATCAGGATGAGCAATCACAGCTCCAAGCCTCAATCCGGGAAGCGCATAGAACTTCGTCAACGAATGGACAACCACCACATTCCTGAATGCCAGAACTTCACGCATCAGCGAATTTGAAGGGAAATCGGCCGTAAACTGAATGAACGCCTCATCAACAAGAAACCACTTGTCAGGAAACCGGCTCGCAAGCGCAAGCACAACAGCAGGCGCAAGCCTGGTTCCCGTAGGATTGTTGGGATTGGCAGCAAAGAATGCATCAACATTTTCCACCCTGTCCACAAGCTCCTGAAATTCCGGCATCGCAAACCCGTTTTCCTCCTTCAACTCAACCACAGAAACCTCAGCTCCAGCTATTCGGCAAGCCCTCTCGTACTCAAAAAATGAAGGCGCCGGAACAAGCACATGGCGCAATCCCAAAGCTCGCGGAAGCAGATATATCCCCTCAGCAGCTCCATTGGTTCCAAGAACCGAGCCCGGCTCAAGAGCGAAACGCTCCACATAAAAATCCCTGATACCGCCGCCATCAATTGAAGGGTAGGCTATCAAATCCCTCTCCTCCATAACCAAAGGCCCAAGAGGCGGAAACAATGGGCTGATATTCACACTGAAATCAGTCACTTCGACGCCGCCAGAGGACGCACCGCCATGAGTATGATGATAGAGGTTGCTCAATTTTTCACCTCCGGAACCGGCTGACCGGCAAGCGCAAACACCTTTCCCAGATCAAGATGGCGGGAGAAATGCTCTGCAAGCATATCGTATTTCCCGTCAAGCTCGCTGCGGCGGTTCGTCGCTGCAGCCACTGAAGCATATCCCCCTCCAGCCCTGCGAAGAAGCATGGAGCGAAGCCCGGGTTCATCAAAAACACCATGGAAATAGGTGCCTATAACCCGTTCATCCACGCTTACTACTCCATCAGTATCCTCAACCCCGACACCATTTCTCCCGGTAACATGGAGGAACGGCGTACATGCGCCCGAAACGGCAGTACGGCCCATGTGAATTTCATAACCCGAAGCCCTCGCACCACCCTCAACAGCACGACCGACAGAATTTGAAAGATATTTCTCCCGTTCCAGTTCAGTGGCCACCGGCAGCAGTCCCAATGCACTGCTCCGGCCCGGCTCACCCTCAAGCCCGTAAGGGTCTGCAATACTCTCTCCCAGCATCTGGAAGCCTCCGCAAATGCCCATAATAAGTCCACCCCGCCGGCGGAACTTCATAATCTCCTCCTCCCAGCCCATGGAACGAAGCCAGTCAAGGTCACCGCGCACATTCTTCGAGCCTGGAAGCACCAGCATATGGTAGCCATCAAGCGATCGGGGATAATGAAGGTAATGGAGATCAACACCGGAATCCTCTTCAAGAGGGGAAAGGTCCGTAAAATTGGATATATGGGGGAAATAGATGACTGCAACGCCAATCTTTCCAGAAGCAGGCCCGGCGGTAGGGTCAACTTTGGCCGAAAGCGGGACAGCATCCTCTGCGTCAATCGTAAACCCCCTGAAATAGGGAATAACACCAAGCACAGGAATGCCCGCCATCTTCTCAATCATCTCCATTCCATCCCTGAACAGTTCAATATCACCACGGAACCGGTTGATGATAACCCCTTTCACAAGCAAGCGATCCTCAGGAGGGATGACAGAGAGCGTACCCACCACCTGGGCGAACACCCCTCCACGATCAATATCAGCCACAAGAATGACAGAAGCTCCCGCTTCACGCGCCGTTCGGAAGTTCACGAAGTCGCGTTCATACAGATTCATCTCTGCACACGAACCCGCACCCTCAATTACCAGAAGCTCATGCTTCTCCATCAGCCGGTGCAGGCTCTCGAATGCTGCCGCCGCCCATTTCGAGGTGTCCCTGAAATACCCCTTCGCACTCTCGGTCGAGGATACCTTTCCCTGAAGCACAACCTGAGCGCCCGTATCGGTATTGGGTTTCAACAGCACCGGGTTCATATCGGCAGTCGGCGCAACACGGGCCGCCTCAGCCTGAACAATCTGCGCCCTGCCCATCTCCAACCCGTCCGGCGTCACACCCGAATTGTTCGACATGTTCTGCGCCTTGAAGGGCGCAACATCAATGCCCGCATTTCGGAATATCCTGCAGAGCGCTGTAGCAACAATGCTCTTGCCAACATCGGAGGCTGTGCCGAGAACGGCAATTGCGTTACACATCTGAGAACCTCTCACTATAAAAACTGATGAAACAATGGATTGGACTATCTAAGGAGGAATCCTCAGGAGGCTTTGCGGTTGTCCGCACTGAATATATCCTGCAGATCCTTCAATCCCTTCAAAAGGATGGGGGCAGGGTACACAAAATGGTTCCCATCCAGCTCAATGACCTCTACATCGGGAATATCAAGATTTACAGCGCACCCATGATCGGCATCATGCAAAACGAATACGATTTCAGGCCGAGTTCGACTGACCAGCCCGGAAATTGTCTTGATGGGCTCCGATGGGTTCATATGACGAATGGTCTCATGATCTTCGACAACCCTGAAACCAGCTTCCGTGAACAAATCGAACAGATAGGTTCGGCGACCGAATGAGAAGGGCGAACCCACACAGCTGGACAGGATCAGCACCCGACGCCCGCCACCGCAAACTTTTCGCGCCTCACTCCGCCACGCGGAAGGAAATGCATCGGCCTTTGCCTTGCCCCCGGGAACATCAAACTCCTTCGTAAGGACACGAAGGCTCTTTTCGACCTCCTTCATTCCTTCAAACCCATAGAGAACAAGGGCCTTCGCCCCATCAGGGGTAACGTTCCGGAGTGTCTTCGGGTCGGTCCAGTTGGAAGTAAGGATGATATCGGGTTCAAGTGCCGCTATGGCATCGCTGTCAGGGTCGATGATTCCGCCGGTCTTCGGAAGCGCAAGGAAGTCGTACCGGCTAACTCCCACAATGGAATCAGAGAGGCCCAGATACTCAAGAGTATACGTTATGAATGGGGACTGGCTCACAATACGCTTCGCTTCGGCACTTGAAGCCGTCAGGAACAGAACGCTGGCGAGTAAAAACAGTTTTTTCATGGTATCAAGTGAATGCGATTATAACACTAAATGCCGCCCGAGCTCAACACTGCGGGCGGCATTTCACCGGGAAAGAGAACTCAGAAAGTGAGTTTCATACCGGCATAGGCAGACCTTCCGGGAGTTGCGTAGCTCCATACCTCTTCATAATACTCATCAAAGAGGTTGTCGACCCTTCCGTACAACTCGACATTCTCGTGAACCTGGAATGATGCAGAGAGATTCGCAAGAAAATAGCTCTCCAGTTTATTGGTCGTGATGCAGTTTTCATCCTTGGCCCCGGAATCGATCCTGGATCCCACCCACTGCATGCTGGTGTTCAGCTTGACCTTGTCGGTCGCCTCCCATGACGCTGTCAGTCCCGCCTTGTTTTTCGGGCGACGGGCAAGCTCTTCACCAAGAGGATTTCTCGTGTATGTGTAGGTATAGTTACCGGCAAGAAACAACTGCTTTAACGGATTCCACTCCACAAAGCTTTCCACGCCCGATGTTTTTGTCTTACCCGAAACCTGGACATAACGAGAGGTCGCAGAGTCATAGTCAATCCGGTCATCGTAATCTGTACGGAAATAAGTCGCGCCGAATTTCAGATTGTCAACAATCTTTTGTTCGAATCCTACATCCCAGCCGCGGCTCGTTTCGGGTTTAAGTTGATCATTACCAACAGGGCCACCCCCCCAATCATCTGTAGAATAAAGCTGATACAGGGATGGCGCAGTATAGCCGGTGCCATAGCTGAACTTGAGTTTCGTATCGCCCAGCACATAGGACGGAGCCATACGCCATGTGGTCTTGTCACCGAATGCTTCGTGGTCTTCAAAACGCACAGCGCCCACGAGATCAAATTCACCTATGTGCCACTGGTCCTGAAGAAAAGCGCTTTTCGTATCAACACTCTTATCCATAGCCGTTCCCGACGCATTGTTATCCAGGCTCTCGTTCTGATAATTCAGGCCGACGGTAACGGTATTATTTGCGGTAGCGGCTATATCGCCCTGCCATCCAAGATCGTACAGATAGCCGTGATACCTGCTCACCGTAGTCCCCGAAGTGTTGTCCCTGTCGATCGAGTTGAAATCATAGGAAAATGTACTGAAGAGCGGTTTGGTATCGAGAGTCAATGCAATGCGGCCATTGAACGACTTCGTATCCGATGAATTAACCGATGAATCAGCATTAAATGCATCATAATCCAGGGCTGCATCTGTATACCTCAATACTGTTCGCAGGCTTGCAACGGAGCTTAACTTCAGCCCGAAATTGCCCGACCATGTCGTATTTTCATAGCTGTCATCTTCATACTCCGCATTACCGGGGTTGATGCATCGGTTGCGTTCATCAACAGCTGAAAATCCATCCGTCCTGTATCTGGACACATTCACGGCATAATCGAAAAGCCCTTTCATGCCGGTTGCGCCGCCATAGAATTTGTTCGTCCCGAACGAACCCCCTTCAACGCCACCATAAACCGAAGACTCAACCCCTCCTCTTTTGGTGATGATGTTGATCACACCGGCAGAGGCACTGGCGCCATACAGCGAACTCAAGGGGCCGCGAACAACCTCGATCCGTTCGATATTGTCGACCGTCAGGTTTGCAATACTTGCAGCCCGGTTCCCGTCGCTCGGATCATTCGTAGGGACGCCGTCAATGAGAAGCAATACATTCTTCGAGTCGGCTCCCCGCATGAAAATGCTTGTCGTTGAACCGATTCCTCCATTGGAGGCGATATCAATGCCTGGAACCCCTTTAATCACCTCTGCTACGGTTTCCTTGCCGGAATTGGCGATATCCTCGGCAGTAATGACCGTAACGGAACTCCCGCCGGCGTCACTTATGGAGTTGAGAGTTTTCGTTGCAGACACTACCACTTCATCCGTCGTGTACGACGGCAAGGTATCTTCAGCAAACACTCCGCGCGAGCAGAGCAGACCCACCATGACGGCGAAAAATACTTTTTTGTTCATGTCTAATCCTGTGTAGTTCAGTTGATGAATGTTTGAACAGACAGGGGTATCAGTTGATGGGGGGCGTATGACACTGAAACGGCTGTTCCTTTTCAGATTCCAGAACAAAGCATCACAGACTGTGAGACCATACAGCTGCAGCCGGAGACTGAAGAGACGGACCTTGGGCCTGTGCTTTGCAAAAAGGATCCAATGGAAAAGCGATGCAGATGTAATACAGCTTTGCCCAGACTATTAACCCGTAGTCGATCGTTTTGTTGCAAATGGTAGATGGCAGGTCTCCTGACTTTGACGGCTTACTTCCATTCCGGCCTTCCCGCTGTTTTCCGTGGAGGAAAACGATGCAGTGACCTGGAACGAACCCTGAAACCGATGCATGTGGCCATGCAGTGATTTCCTGGCTTACCGTTATACAGTTGCGGGTACAGTCTGCGATTTTCACGCAATTCCCTATTCTCCGGCTTTTAAACCGGCACCAGCTACGCTGAAAGAACAATTATGACGCGTTATATAGCAAATTCCCCTGAAAGTGCCAAGCGGAATCAGCCGGGCCCGCTCCCCATGCAGGCACAGCGAGCCTTTCAGGCGAGTGGCCGCAGAGACACGGCAATCAACCTCCGAGCCCTCACAGTCACAGCCTTATCTGCTTTCATTACTCATAAACACATCACGGCCCTGATACTGACGCAGGGCTTCGAATTTCTCATAGGCGGCACCGCTCTCAAGGGCATGGCGCGCCATGTCGGCTCCCTGTCGATACGATACGGCCATGCCTGAAACATAGAGCGCTGCGGCTGCATTCATGCAGAAGAAATCGCCTGCCGGCCCGCCTTCTCGCCCTTCAAGAACTGCGAGAACTGTTGCTGCGTTCTCCGCTGCGGTACTTTTGCTCGCAATGCACTCAAACGGCACCGTTTTCATCCCGAAATCCTCCGGGGTGACTTCATGCTCCGTTATTGCGCCCTTACACAGTTCTACCACCCGGGTTGGACCACAAAGCGAAAATTCATCAATACCGAGCAGAGGGTCAAAACCTTCTGCCATGCCATAGGGAGAAAGGGCTGCGTCCATCCCTATTTCTGCCATGATTTCAACCATCTGCAGCGAAACACCAGGAGAATAGGCTCCAATAACCGCGCAGTTATTCTGCCTGCAGGGACGGGTAAGGGGGCCAAGAATGTTGAATGGTGAGGTGAACCGCATGCTTCTGATGAGCCTTGCCCAGCCCGATTTCAAGAAAGCCTCTCCGGGCAGATAGCATATCCCGGCATGCTGGAGACTCATTGCGGCACGGTCCATAGGGTGGTCAAGATCGATACCCAACGACTCGAATATATCAGATGCTCCCGAAACGCCGGTAACAAGCCGCGCCCCTTTTTTAGCAATTGGCAGTCCGCATGCAGCTGCAATCAGAGCGGCAGGGCTAGAACAGTTCAGTGTTTTCAGGCTATCGGAACCGGTACCGACGATGTCACATACGGGACCAACCAGATCCACCTCGATTTTCATCGTATCGCAACTGTCAAGGGCGTCCCAGGCGCCTGAAAGCTCCTCTGTTGTCGGCCTGCGCATCAGATGGGCTGAAAGAAATGCCCCTTGCTGAAGCTCTGGCTGGAAATCAAGTATGACCTGACGATACGCTTCACAGGACTCCTCTCGATTCATGATATGACCTCCAGCAATTGCTGTAATCAATTTCCCGAATTCACGAAACCGTTGTTCGCTCTCCATTTCGGCTCTCCTTTATGATACCCACACCCGATAAGGGCTACGGTATGGTTAGTAAAAAGATGTGCTTATGAGGGGCACATCAACAAATCACATACTTGAACCCTTTCCCGACATGAACGGCATCCATTACTGAAGGCACCTCGTCCAGCCGTATCCTGCGCTCAATAAGGAATTGAAGTCCTTCAGTGTAGCACGACAGAAGACGGATTGCTTCGCCCATGTCGTCAAAGGTGCAGCCATACGATCCTACAACTTCCAGCTCACGGTAATGGAGTTCGTCAAACAGCCCGGAAGGTATTGTCGCATCCTTTCCTATCCCGCTGAACAGGCAGAACCTGCCGCCAGCCGAAAGCCTGCAGACTCCAGCCTCAAGTGTTTCATATGCTGAGGTTGCGTTGAAGACAACATCAACACAACCGCCCTCTCCGATTCCACCTGTATCAGCAGAAATTCCCAAACGGTTCCTGAGGTCTTTACTTTTCGAAAGCTTGAGGGCATCAGGATCAGCTATCACGACCGAGGCACCGCGGTTTCGGCAGACCAAAGCAATCAAAAGCCCCAGGGTACCCGCACCATAAATCAGCACCTTTTCCTGCGGCCTGACGCCCACCTGCCTCACACCGTGAACGGCACAGGCAAGAGGTTCGGCAAGCGTTGCATTCACTGGACCGACGCCATCAGGCACCTCAAGAAGGCTGGAACGGGGAGCAGTGAGGAATTCCGCAAAGCCACCATCCCGATGAAACCCGGTTATCTGCATATCAGGGCAGAGGTTCTGCCGACCCTTCCTGCACGCACTGCAGCTGCCGCAGGATTTTCCCGGCCAAAGTGCGTAAAGCTTCCCCGGCGTTTCATCAATAGAGCCGCTGACCTCATGGCCGAGAACCCGGGGCAACGCGAGATCACGATGACCAGAATGCCACATCTTGGCATCAGTTCGGCAGAGAGCAGCCGCCCTGACACGCACAAGAACATCGCCTTCGCCGGGTACAGGAAGGGGTCGATCGACAATTGAGAGTGATTTGGGGCCTTTGAGAAGCAGTGCTTTCATGTTTTTACGGGAATAAAAAAAGGGCTTCGACCCACCTTTCAAGAAGATGGAGCGAAGCCCTTTTCCATTGGGTTTCTCTCAAAGCAGGCTCCGTCAAGGGCATGCTCATAATATGTAACAGTCAGTCACAGCAGGTCTTCTGGCTTCCGGATCAGTCCTCCCCTGCAAGCCTTCCCATTCCGGTAAGCCGGAACAGTGACCACCCCCAAAGGGGTCTAAGTGCAGGTTCAGTCCCCGGTTACAGCGGCGGGACCGCCACGGATTCACACCGTGTTCCTGGATACTGCGAAAACGACAACCGTCACCTCATGCATCAGTAACAGCTTGATTAGTATAGAAAATCGGAATGAACATTCAAATCGGGCATTGACGCATACCATCATTGTCAAACTTGATTCACTTATGCGTGCCCATGAGATACCCTGGAAAATCCCTTTTCTCTCCCCAGTAGAGATGGACATAGGATGCAAGCGTGTTGCCCTGAGAGTACAGCGCACTTCCGGTGTTTTCATCACGGGCATTGGTTATTGAAGCAATATTCTGCAGCTCACCCACCCTTTTTATCTGTGAATAGTGAAACTCATGGCCTCGAAGCTCATCACGGTATCCCCCGTTCAGCGAAACTTTTCTGTAGCCGAGCGTCATTTTTACATCCTGCATGGTAGTATCAAAATCAAGAACTCCGCACATCGGATAGGCGGAACCATCGTTCAGGGTAATTGAGTGTCCAAGATACATCATCCCGCCGCACTCGGCGTAAGCGCAACCGCCTTTGTGGCAATAGTCGGCAATACTCGCGCGCATTGAGCTGTTGGCGGAAAGTTTGTCCGCGTAGAGTTCAGGGTATCCCCCAGACAGATAGAGGAAGTCTGCTTCTGGAAGAACTGCATCATCCATCGGACTGAAAAATACGATGGTGCCATACCCCTGCAGAACATCAAGATTCTCCTGGTAGACAAAGTTAAACGCCTCATCACGAGCCACAGCAATCACCTTATTACCCCCTTGAACGGCATCTGGAACAGAGGGCCACGAGAAATCATCAATCCTTGCAATGTCAAGCAGGCGAGAAATGTCAACCGTTTTTTTGACATGCTCCGCCATAGCGTCAATCATGGCATCGTAATCGTATTCTGAGGAAATATTCAGACCCAGATGGCGTTCTCGTATGGTCATGGAGTCGCTTCGGGGAACATACCCCAAAGGTTCAACGCCAGCATCAAGTGCCGCATTTTCAAGATGACGGTAATGAGAGGGGGTATTGACTCCGTTGAAGATCACCCCGGCAAGATTCACCTCGGGATCAAAGGTACGAAAACCATGGAGCAGAGGCGCTGCCGAATAGGCCATGCTTTTCGCATTGACAACCATGATGACAGGAAGACGAAGCAGTTTAGCTATCTCGGCACTGCTCCCTGCCGACTTTTCGGCACCGTCAAAAAGTCCCATGACCCCCTCAACAATGGACGCATCTGCGCAGGCCGAATAGCGCATAAAAAGATCCCGCACATGCTGTTTCGATGCCATCCAGGTGTCGAGATTGATGCCTTTTTTGCTGTTTTCTCCCCATGATGCCGCAATGGTGTGCAGCCAGGTATCAAGGTAATCCGGCCCGCACTTGAAAGGCTGAACACTGTGTCCTCGCTGAGCAAGAATCCTTAACAAAGCTAGCGTCAGTGTTGTTTTGCCCGAACCACTTGAAGGGGCAGCCAGAAGAAATCCTGTTTTATGCATTATAGATGCCTTCTGATACCAATGTCGCCAGTCCTTCCGGGTCAAAAGCCTCCGTATCCATTTTTTGCAGGGTCTTCCCCGGCCTGAAGCGCTGGAATGTTATGGTTTTTCCGAAAGACTCCGCCAGCTCTACAACATCTTCCGTAGCGTGAAGACCCTTGACCAGCGTACATCGGAACCGGTGGCTGATGCCGGAACGGCGCAGAAGCAGGATTGAATCGCGGACCTTTCCGATAAGCTCTGAAGAGCAACTAATACCGGCAAGACGAGAATAGGGTTCCGACTCCAGGGGAGCCTTGACATCCATTGCAACCTCGTCAACCAGCCGCTCGTCAAGAATCTGTCCGAGCATCTCCGGCCTGCTGCCGTTGGTATCGAGCTTGACCTTCAGGCCGAGCCCTTTCAAGGTGCGCAAGGCCTCGGGAAGCGACTGGTGGATGGTCGGTTCTCCGCCCGTCACAACAACTCCGCCGAGCAGGTTCCGGTTACGGGTGATCCGGGCGAGCACCTCGTCGAACGAAAGCAACGGAATTGAGCCGAACTCGTCGGGAAGCACAAGTTCGGGATTGTGACAGTAAGGACAGCGGAAATTACAGCCTGAAGTGTACATGACCGCTGCAATATGGCCCGGCCAGTCAACAAGGCTCTGTGGCAGAAATCCTCCCAAAGGAAGAACGGGAGTCCTGTTCACAGCACCTCCTCCCTGTTTGTGGCAGAGGCCATGGAAAAGAGTTTCCGGTCGGCGTATTCACTCTGCTTGCCGCCGTTCCACTGCTCGACCGGCCTGAGATAGCCGACGATTCGGGTATAAACTGTGCAGCGCTGCTCTACACCGTTGGCTGCACAGTCGGGGCAGAACTCGTGCTCTCCAAACCGGTAACCGTGTGAAGGACAGATGCTGAATGTGGGAGACAGCGTGATGTAGGGCAGGGTGAAGTTTGCCGTCACGGTTTTGATGAGTTGCTTCACCGATTCACCGGGAATCGCGCTTTCACCTACAAAGGTATGGAACACTGTGCCGCCGGTGTAACGCGACTGAAGCTCATCCTGCAGGCGAAGCGCCTCAAAGAGATCGTCGGTATGGCCGACGGGCAGCTGGGTGGAGTTGGTGTAATAAGGATCGGCTCCCGCACCAACAGCCTCTTCATTGGCCGTAATGATGTCCGCATGAAGCTTCTTGTCCAGTTTGGCAAGACGGTATGCCGTGCTCTCTGCCGGTGTCGCCTCAAGATTGTAGATGTGGCCGGTCTCCTCCTGGAATGCTTCAAGACGGGAGCGCATGAAATCCATCACCCTGAGGGCGAAGGCTTTGCCCTCAGGGTCTGCGATGGTGCAGCCAAGGAAGTTGAGGCAGCATTCGTTCATACCGGTAATGCCGATGGTTGAGAAGTGATTGTCCCAGTATGCGGCGTTATGCTCGAAGAGGTGACGAAGATAGAACCTGGAATAGGGATAGAGCCCCTCGGCTGTCAGACGCTCAATCACCTTGCGTTTGATTTCCAGACTTGCTTTTGCCAGCTCCATCGTGTGTTCGAGGCGCTGATAGAGTTCCTCTTCACTCCGCGCCTCATATCCAATTCTCGGCAGGTTCATGGTGACCACACCTACGGAACCGGTGAGGGGATTCGATCCGAAGAGCCCCCCGCCCTTCTTCTGCAGCTCGCGCTTGTCAAGACGCAGGCGGCAGCACATGCTGCGCACATCGTCGGGACTCATGGAGGAGTTGACGAAATTGGAGAAGTAGGGAATGCCGTATCGGGCGGCCATCTCCCAAATTCCGTCATAGACCGGATTTTCCCAGTCGAAATCGGGTGTAATGTTATAAGTCGGAATCGGGAATGAGAAAACGGCGCCGTTAGCGTCCCCGGCAATCATTACATCGGCGAAGGCACGGTTGAAGAGATCCATTTCCTCCTGAAAGAGGCCGTAGGTCTCCGCCATGGCTTCGCCGCCAATCATCACTGGCATGTCGCGATGAGTGGAGGGCACGGTGAGGTCGAGCGTAATGTTGGTGAAGGGGGTCTGGAACCCGACCCGGGTCGGCACATTCATGTTGAAAAAGAACTCCTGCAGGCATTGGCGTACCTCTTCGTAATCGAGGGAGTCGTAGCGGATAAACGGGGCGAGCAGTGTGTCAAAATTAGAGACGGCCTGGGCGCCGGCTGCCTCGCCCTGCATGGTGTAGAAGAAGTTGACGACCTGGCCGAGTGCCGAACGGAGGTGACGGGCAGGCTTGCTGGCTGCATATCCGGCTACGCCGGTGAAGCCGCTACGAAGGAGATCTTCAAGATCCCAGCCTACGCAGTAGACGCTGAGAAAGCCGAGATCGTGGATGTGCATCGTTCCGGATGTATGCGCCTCGTTGATCTCAGGTGGATAGATGCGGTTCAGCCAGTACTGCGAGCTGACAATAGTGGAGATGTGCTGGTTCAGCCCCTGCAGCGACCAGCTGGAGTTGGCACTCTCTTTCACCCGCCAGTCTTCAAGATTGAGGTACTGGTCGACAAGGTCGACATTGCTGAATATCTCCTTTGCGTCACGGAGAGTGCGGTGCTGATGGCGGTAGATGATGTAGGCTTTGGCTGCCTCGAACTCCCCTGTTGAAAAGAGCGTCTTCTCAACAAGGTTTTGCACGCCTTCAACGGTCGGCTGGTTTTCCCCTGCAAGTTCATGCAGGCGCGCCAGCACATCTCCGCAGAGTTTGGCGGCCTTTGTCCTGTCAGGCTTGCCGACGGCACGAAGGGCCCGGAAGATGGCGTAGGTGATTTTTTCGGTATCGAAAGGAGCGTTCGTCCCGTCGCGCTTGATGATGGCTGGAAAAGCCATGTCTATCTGTCCCATTGTTCCCGATGGTTTGGTTATGGAATCGGGCGAATGAGAAACAATGCGGCAGATGAGGCAGGTATGGAGTGTCTGCAGGAAAGCTGTCGCAAAGGACCATACGCCGTAGTCCGATGATTGATGCGATGCATGCTGGCAGGTCTCCTGACTTTGAGGGTGCCCTTCCATTCCGGCCTTCCCGCTGTGTTCCTGTGAGGAAAACAATGCAGTGACCTGGAACGAACCCGGAAACAGGTGCATGTTGTCATGCAGTGGTTTCAGGGCTTACCGTCATACAGTTGCGGGTACAGTCTGCGATTTTCACGCAGTTCCCTATTCTCCGGCTTTCAAACCGGCACCAGCATACAATGAAAGAACAGTGATTAAAATATTTACAGGTATCTCAAATAAGCAGCAATGAAATCTAATTCAACGAAAAGCAGTGCCCGTATCCGAAAGGATCCCAGAGCGGCTCTTTTTCTCCTCCGGTAGAACACATTGCCGGCCGGCGGTGCTGGAGTATGGCCCGGGCCATCAATGGATTGGTAAACACCAGCTTTCTCTCTGTCACAAACAGCTCAACAGGCGCCGGTGTCGGCACAGCATAGTTCCGCAATGAGGGAAAAAGGCGGTTAAGAAAGGAGAAAAAAATACGGGAAATGTAATCCCTGATAGCGGCACGCAATACTCGCACGCCCTGAACAGGAGCAGTGTTGTTCTTCATGGCAGTATGTTGCTTTATCCCGAAGCATGGAAGAAATAATTGCGGCAGGTCTTCTGACTTTCCCGGATTCCGGCAGCCTTCCCGTCCCGAATGTTTCGGTACAGTGGCATAATTGACGGAACCTTTTCACCTTGCTCAAGCAAGCTAAGGCGCAGGATTACAGCAGCGGGGACTGTCCCGGATTCACACCGGGTTCCCTATTAAGCCGGTCTCATTTCCGATTCCGGCACCGCAGGTTCAAGTATGATTATAAGAAAGAAACATGGAATGTCAAGAGGCCGGAAGTACTTATTTACCGTGATTCATTTCAGCAATAGTTCGGCAAATACCTTTCGTATAATGATGAACCTGCTGCAGCACATTGATAAGCTCCATGTGGAGGTCATGGGTCAATTCCGCCTCTGGATGAAGCTGAACCCTTTTAAAATGGGCATTCTGTACAGTCTGGACCAGCTCACAGAACAACCTGTCGTCCAAAAGCATCGCAGCTGCCTTATCCCCGTCCATCTCCTCAAGCAGAACCGGAAGTTTTTCAACTTCTCCACATACAAGGGAATGCAGCGAAAGCAGCTCCCGTTTACCCTCTTCGCTCAACTCGGCCTTCAGACTCTCTTTTACCCTTACGAGACGCCCCCTGAGTACATCGATGACATCGCCCATAGATTCAAGACTCTTGATTGCGTCCATGAGAGCAAACACCTCTTTTGACTGCTCTTCATTCAGCTCGCTCCGACTGATTTTTATCAGGTAATCGGAGAGCTGCTTTTCAAGAAAATCCAGCTTCTCTTCACGCATCGCCATCCCCCCCACAACCGTAAGACTTTTGTAGACCCTGTCGCGACCAGGCTCATTGGCAATGAAAGGATGAAGGGCCGCACATACCATTCGTGAAGCGATTTTCGCCGTTCGGGAAATTTCGGCCCGGGCATAACCAAGGGCGAGTGCAGGAGAATCAAGCGCAGACTCCTGCAGATACCACACTGCAGGTATCTGGCGGGTTTCTTCAGGATCGTCGGGATAGATTCGGTAGAGCAGCCTCTCCATCAGCGGGAGAAACGGAAGGAGAAAAAAGGCCATGAACACATTGTAGATTGAGTGTGCATTGGCAATCTGACGGGGAACGACTGACCCGGGATTCAGGGATGCACCCTCAACCGAAGAGAGAGAAAACACCCGAACGGCATCGGCAAACGATGGAATGAACCAGATGAACAAGACAACGCCGGCAAGATTGAAGGCAACCTGAGCATAAGCCACCCTCCTTGCCGGCCGTCCCATTCCAGAACCGGCCAGAATGCCGGTGATGCAGGTTCCAATGTTGGCCCCGAGCAACAGGGGAATTGCCGCCTCAAGGGAAAGACTCCCCTCCCCTCCAAGCGTCATGACAATGGCGATAAAAGCACCACTGCTCTGTATGAGGCCTGTCAGCAAAGTGCCTGTCAAGACGCCTATCACTGGATTGTCAAGTACCCTGAGAAGAGCCAGAAACGGTTGATACTCCTCAAGCGGAGCCACCGCCTCCGACATAAGTTTCAGACCAAAAAACAGTAGCCCGAAGCCCGACAATGCCTCACCGGTAAAACGGATGGTTTCGTTTTTGGCTGATACATGGATCACGAAACCGATTGTGAAAATCACCAGCGCGAAATCATGCAGGCGGAATGCAATAAGCTGAGCCATGGCCGTTGTGCCGATTTCAGCACCGAGAATAACGGCAAGCGATTGACTGAACGACATGAGGCGCGACTGTACCAGACCAACAAGAGTGGCAATGATGGTACTGCTGCTCTGAACCACCATAGTAGCGAAAGCCCCTGCAAACAACCCTGAAAGACGGTTGGCTGTAACCGCTGAAATAAGCCGTCGGACCCTGTCTCCCGAGGCTTTTTTCATCCCGCTCGCCATCATCCTCATTCCGTAGAGGAACAGTGCGAGGCCGCCGGCAAACAGCAGCGCTATGGCCGACAATGAGATATGCTGCTCCATTATCCCAACGCTTGGGTTTCGATATCGTCTTCATTACTTTGTTACTGCTTTTTTGGTCCATCCCCAAACAATTCATGAACCATGCACCCGAAACGCTCCGCACTCCCCCATTTCATCTTCCTGCTTTCGCTCAGTTTCCTTCTCTGGGGTTGCAGCCCTGGCGAAAAAGCGGCTCCTGAACGAGATTCCGAAAGACCGACCGTCATCAGCCTGGCACCGAGCATCACTGAAATGATTTACGCCATCGGTGCCGGAGAGCAACTGAAGGGTCGGACCAGTGCGTGCGACTGGCCGAAAGAAGCCGCCAGCGTACCGGTTACGGGAGCTTTCGGTCGACCATCACTTGAAATGCTGGCGTCCCTCCATCCCGATCTTGTCATTGATGTTGACCTTGCCGATGAAACCATGGGAAAAAAAATCGAAGCGCTCGGCATCCGGCGCGAAACCATCTCATGCAAGACTCCCGAAGAAATTCCCGATGCACTGAAGCGAATCGGGAGACTGACAGGCCATGAACGACAGGCCGACAGCCTTGCCTCCATCATCGACCAGGGTCTGGAAAAGTATCGAAAAAAAACCGCCGAAATTGGCCACAGGCCATCCATCTATCTTGAAATATGGGATGATCCGTTCTGGACCGGGGGCAGAGGGAGCTACACATCTGCCCTGATTTTATATGCCGGAGCCCGGAACATCGGGGATGCTGTCGAAAAGGAATATTTTGAAATATCCCAGGAATGGGTGATACGGCAGAACCCTGAAATCATTGCCTGCATGTACATGGCAAAAGAGTCGTCAGCAGCCGACGATGTCATGAACCGCCCAGGATGGAACCATATTGACGCCGTGAAGAACCGACGGGTGTACGACCGCTTCGACAACAGCATTTTCCTTCGTCCCGGACCTCGCGTTCTCGATGGAATTGAAGCACTGTACCGGCTTGCCCATCCCGAATCAAGCCCGCAGGCATCCAGGTAACAAAACCGGACTGCATAAACAGATGGCTTTTTCGTATCTTTGGGGCTTTAGCTGAACAAACCGGATCTTCTTCATGAAGAAATCGCCTCTCTTCATTCTCCTCCTGACGGTCATGCTGGACCTGATCGGGTTCGGGATTGTCCTCCCGCTGCTCCCGACATATGCCAAGGATCTCGGAGCCAGCCCCTTCATGATTGGCCTGATTGCAGCAATCTTCTCGATCATGCAGTTCATCTTCTCCCCTCTCTGGGGCAAGCTGAGCGACAGAATCGGCCGCCGTCCCGTCATGCTGTTCAGCATCTTCATTACCGCAGTCTCCTATCTTGTCTTTTCGCAGACAACTACCATAGCGCTTCTGATTTTCTCCCGCGGCCTCTCCGGCATCGGCTCTGCAAATATTGCCGCCGCACAGGCATACATCACCGATGTCACCGACAGCAAAAGCAGGTCGGGAGCGATGGGAATGATCGGAGCCGCCTTTGGCATCGGCTTCATCATAGGGCCCCTTATCGGCGGTCTGCTCAAGCACAACTACGGAATTCCCATGGTCGGCTATGTCTCTGCCGGCCTCATTTTCGTTGACTTCATTCTGGCAGTCTTCTTCCTGCCCGAGTCCAACAAAAACGCAAAAAAACTCTCATTCCGACGCAGTGGAACTGAACACAGCGCAGACCGCCCTCCAACTTCAGCCGTTCTTGCCCAGAAAATCAACGAATATGCAGCCGGAGTCAAACTTGCATTCAGCTCGCGTCCTCTCGCAATGCTGATGATTGCGAACTATCTCTTCACCTTTGCAATCGTCAACATGCAGGTAGCCTCAATCCTGCTGTGGAAAGAGTATTTTCTGGCCAGTGACCAGCAGATCGGATACATTTTCGCCTTCGTCGGTCTTTTCTCGGTTATCGTACAGGGAGGAATGATCAGAAATCTTGTCAAGAAATTCGGTGAACATAAGCTCTTTCTCTGGGGTCACCTGTTCACTTTCATCGGCGTCTTTTTTGTACCTTTCGCCCCCAAGGAGTCTCTGTTTACAATAGGGCTCACCATCCTTTTCTTCTTTGCAGTCGGCACAAGCCTCGTCGCTCCCATCAACCTTTCCCTCATTTCACTCTACAGCTACAAACAGCAGCAGGGAGAGATTCTTGGAATTTCACAGTCCGTCAACTCATTTGCCCGCATCATGGGGCCTTTCAGCGGCAGCATTCTCTATGGAATGAATTTTCACGCGCCCTATATTGTTGCCGGAGTACTGACCATAATCGGATTCATTATCGCACTTGACCTTTTCAAATACAAAATAGATGCCCTTGACCCCGATGGAGACACAGTTGCTGAAACAATCGGCAGCTGAAGAAGGGTATAGTTCTGCATCCACAGGAGAATCCACGATATGAGAATCGGCATAATCGGCGTCGGCAAACTTGGCGAATTCCACACAAAACTTCTGGCTGAAATTGCCAATGAACAACCTGCGGTTGAATGCGCCGGAGTGTTCGACCTCAATACCGCCCGTGCAGAGGAAATGGCCGCCAAATATGCTGTTCCCTGCTTCGCCTCCCTTGCCGATCTTGCCGAAGGGTGTGACGCGGCAGTCATAGCCACAACCACAAGTTCCCATCACGCCATTGCAAAGGAGCTCCTCCTGAAAGGGCTGCACCTCTTTATTGAAAAACCCATCACGGCCACCCTTGAAGAGGCCGATGAACTTATCCGCCTTGAAAAAGAACAGAATGTCCGCATTCAGGTCGGCCACATTGAACGGTTCAACCCTGCCTTGAGGGCTGTGGAATCATACATCGGCCAACCCATGTACATTCAGGCTGAACGCCTCAGCGGTTTTTCACGAAGGGTGACCGATGTCTCCGTGGTGCTTGATCTCATGATTCACGACATCGACCTCGTGCTCTCTCTCATCAAATCCGAGATACGCACCATTGCAGCCTCCGGGGTCAGGGTATTCTCAAACGAACTCGACATGGCAACTGCACGGATTGACTTCATGAACGGAGCAACGGCCAATGTCACTGCAAGCCGCCTCAGCCGCTGCCGTCAGCGCAAGCTCCGGTTCTTCGGTACTGACCCGAAAAGTTACGCATCACTTGACCTGACCACCGGTAAGTCAGAGGTCTTTCGTCTTGTCAAGCCAGAAGAGGCAACCACAAAAAACCCTCTCAAAAAACTTGCAGCAAAAAAAATTCTCGAACAGTTCGGTGAAATCCAGGAGGCAATGGAGGGCCATGTGCTTGACTACATCCACCCGGACCCGCCGAAAGTCAACGCACTCAAAGACGAACTTGAACATTTCATTGCAGCAGTCACTGCTGATACACCAATTGCCGTCAGCTCTGCAGACGGCCGTCAGGCCATTATGGTGGCCGACAGAATTACCCGTGAGATTGCCGCAAATATCGACCTGGTCGAAAAAAGCAGCAACCCGGGCACACTGTGAATCGAGAAGGAACTCCCCACGATGACCTTGACCATCCCTGACACGCTTTTCCGTATTGGCGACATTGCCGACAGAAACGCAATGGGCTGCTACCTTGTTGGAGGATTCGTCCGCGACATGATTCTCCAAAGGCCCTGCACCGATATAGACATCATGGTCATCGGCGACCCGGTCCCGTTTGCAAAACAGATCCGTAAGGAACTGCACGGGAAGAACTTCGTCCTGTTTGAGCGGTTCAGAACCGCACAGCTTGAGATCCCGGGCCCTGAAGGGGTTCATTACAAGCTGGAACTGGTTGGCGCCCGCAAAGAATCCTACAATCCGGAATCAAGAAAACCCATCACCCTCACCGGCACCCTTGAAGACGACCTCGCACGCCGTGACTTCACACTCAACGCTCTTGCACTCTCACTCAACCGACAGGGGCGGGGAGATATCATCGACCAGCACAACGGACTGCGGGATCTCAAAGAAGAAATTCTCCGCACCCCGCTTGATCCAGAGCAGACATTTTCAGACGACCCGCTCCGCATGATGCGTGCCGCACGATTTGCCGCCCAGCTCGGCTTCACTCCTGCTGAAGAGGTCATCGAGGCAATGGAAACCATGCATAAACGCATCACAATCGTCTCACGGGAGAGAATCAGCACTGAGTTTCTCAAAATAATGTCGTCTCCTCGCCCCTCCGTTGGACTCATCATTCTCCACCAGACCGGTCTGCTACAGGAAATAATGCCCGATGTTGCCACCATGGCAGGTATAGAGCAGGTAGACGGAATGGGCCATAAAGATACCCTCTTCCATACATTCAAGGTGATAGACAACCTCTCACCACACACAGACAATCTCTGGCTGAGAGTTGCTGCGCTCCTGCACGACATCGGCAAACCGGCCACAAAGCGTTTCAGCAAGCAGCACGGCTGGACTTTTCATGGCCACGACGCTGTCGGCATCCGGACTGCCGCAAAAATTTTCCGTGAGATGCGCTGGCCCATGAGCCATCTTGACTATGTCCAGAAAATGATACGCCTTCACCACCGCCCCATTCCTCTTTCCAAAGAAGAAATCAGCGACTCGGCTGTGCGCCGCCTCATGTTTGATGCCGGAGAAGACCTCCTCGACCTCATGGCACTCTGCCGGGCAGATGTGACCAGCAAAAACCCGAGGAAAGTGGCAAAAATCATGAACAACTTCACCAATGTTGAGAAGAAGATTGAAGAGGTAGGAGAAAAAGACCTTCTTGCAAAATGGCGCCCTCCGATAGACGGGCTTGACATCATGAAAGAGCTGGGCATTGGCGAAGGGCGTCTTCTTGGCGCCATAAAGAAACAGATGGAAAATGCCATTATCGACGGCAGGATTCCTTACGACAGAGAGGCCGCAATCACCTTCATCAAAGCAGCATACGAACAGCTGCAGCATGAAAAGGAATAATCCTTATATTCTTTTTTTCACCACACACTAAACAGAAACACCCTTGATACCTCGTTATTCACCCAAAGAAATTGCCGACATCTGGACCGACGAAGCCAAATTCCAGCGCTGGCTTCAGCTTGAAATTGCCGCCGTTGAAGCAAGAATGGAAGCAGGATATGTTCCCGAAGAGGCCCTTTCCACAATAAAAGAACGCGCAACATTCAAGGTTGACGAAATCCTTGAAATCGAGAAAGAGACAAAACACGATGTCATAGCATTTCTGACCAATGTTGCCGGATATGTAGGACCGCAGTCCCGTTATATTCATGAAGGGCTGACCTCTTCCGATGTTGTCGATACCTGCCTCGCAATGCAGATGCGTGATGCCGGTGCAATACTGATCAAAGACATAGAACAGTTGATTTCAATTCTCGCAAAACGGGCAGTTGAGTTCAAATACACCATTGAAATGGGCCGCACGCATGGCATTCATGCAGAGCCGACCACATTCGGCCTCAAGCTGCTTCTCTGGCACGAAGAGATGAAACGGAACCTTGAGCGGATGCAGCATGCCGTCAAAAATGTTTCAGTGGGCAAGATTTCAGGCGCCGTAGGCACCTACCAGCACCTCTCCCCTGATATTGAAGCCGCCGTATGCCACAAACTGGGCCTGGAGCCCTCGTCAATCTCGACGCAGATTCTTCAACGCGACCGCCACGCAGAATTTGCCACCACCATGGCAATTGTAGCCGCAAGCATTGAAAAGTTCTCAGTTGAACTCCGCCATCTTCAGCGCACCGAAGTCCGTGAGGCAGAAGAATTTTTCAGCAAAGGGCAGAAAGGCAGCTCCGCCATGCCACACAAACGAAACCCGATCACCTTTGAACGGCTTACCGGCATGGCGCGCGTGGTTCGTTCCAATGCCATTGCCGCACTTGAAAATGTGGCACTCTGGCACGAACGCGACATTTCCCATTCCTCTGTTGAGCGAATCATCATGCCCGATTCCACCACTGCGCTCTGCTACATGCTCAGAACTTTCAGTGAATCACTTGAAACCCTTCTGGTCTATCCCGAAAGGATGAAAGAGAACTTCAACACATCCTACGGCCTGACAACATCCCAGACGCTTCTGCTTGCCCTTACCGGTAAAGGTCTGACCCGCGAAGAGGCCTACCGTCTTGTGCAGCGAAATGCAATGGAGAGCTGGTCAACCAAAACGCAGTTGCGTGATCTTGTACTGAAAGACGAGGATCTTCTCCGGCATCTTGGTGCTGAAGAAATCAAGGAACTGTTCAGCTTTGAAAACATCCAGAACAAGCTGAAAAACAATGTTGACATCATCTTCACCAGAAACGGACTCTCCTGAGATTTCATGTACGCAACCGTAGTTTCAACAAAAGTAAAGGGAAAAGCCGAGCTTCTCATCCTCTGTGAGGACGAAGCGCTCAAAGGGCCGCACTGCGGATTCTGCACTGCGGCCAGAGGCTCAAAAGGCAAAGCGCCCCAAGAGAGTGTCCTTGCCCGAAATACCTGCGGAGCAAAACGCGGCGACAGGGTTCAGGTATCACTTGCAGGGCATGCAGAACTGAAAGCAGCTCTCATTCTGTTCATCATCCCGATGCTCATCTTCATGAGTGCGCTTATTCTCACAAGCTCCCTGCAATTGCCTCTCTGGCAATCGTTCGGAGTGAGTCTTGCTTCCCTTATCATCACTTTTCTGATGTTAAAAGCAGGACTTGGTGAAAAGACCTACTATGTCATTGACCAGGTTGCGCCTCAGCCGAAACCTCTCCGTCACAAGTGACCCCAGTGGCTTTTATTTACAGGTTGATTGTGCTATATTAAGGGTTTCCATCTCTCAACAGAGCGATGCTCCTCACAGCACGGACCCGGGCTCAGTGACCCCGAACCGACAAAATTCATTTGACCGGCAGAACACAATGCCGGCAGGGTATTTTTTTTTTTTTCGAGCAACAAACACCGTCCCATGATCAGTGAAGCTTTCATACCAGCCGTAACCAGCCTTGGATCGCTTGCCCTCATTCTTGGCATCATCATCTATTTTGTCTCGAAAAAATTCTATGTGGCAGAAGACCCGATGGTCACCATCATCAACGGAATTCTGCCAGGAGTCAACTGCGGTGCCTGTGCATATCCGAGCTGCAACCAGTTTGCCGAAGAACTTGTAAGGACAAAAGATACGACCATGACCTGCCCTGTAGGTGGAGCGGACCTTGCGGCAAAGCTTGGCGAATCACTCGGAATTGAAATGGCTGAACCCAAACCTGTCACCTGCGCTGTCATCTGTCAGGGAAACAGCGACAATGCACGCGCCAGCGCAGAATATGTGGGCATACAGGACTGCTGGGCTGCCATGCAGGCCTTTGCCGGCCCGAAGCAGTGCCGTCATTCCTGCCTCGGTCTTGGCTCCTGCATAGCCTGGTGCGACTTCAACGCCATGCGCATTGAAAACGGCCTTATAGTCATTGACAAGGATCTCTGTACGGGCTGCGGTGCATGCGTTCCTGCCTGCCCTACAGGTGTGCTTGTCATGCAGCAGAAAAAGGCAGAACGGATTTTCATAGCCTGCAACTCGCATGATCGTGGTGCCGACACGAAAAGAGCCTGCGACGCCGGATGTACAGCCTGCCAGAAATGTGTAAAAGTATGCCCTGAAGAGGCCATTGTCATTGAGAATTTCGTGGCGCGAATCATTCAGGAAAAATGCACGGCCTGCGGCAAATGCCTTGAAGTGTGCCCCTCGAAGGTGAACTGCATCGTCCTTGAAAAAGACATGGTCAAATCAACAAACGCCTCATAAATGAAGACATTCACTATTGGTGGAATACACCCCCCTGAATCAAAACTGACAGCGTCGAAAGCCATTGAAAAGATGCCGGTCCCTTCAGAGATTGTGGTCTCAATGAGTCAGCATCTCGGCAAGCCCGCCAAACCGCTTGTCAAAGTAGGTGAAGAGGTGAAAAAAGGCCAGCGCATCGGTGAAGCTGACGGGTTCATTTCAGCACATGTCCATGCAGGCACAAGCGGCAAGGTTAAATCCGTCAAATCGGTTCCCCACCCCGGCGGCAACTATTCTCTCTCAGTCACCATCACTACTGACGGTGAGGATGCCTGGGCAGAAGGATTGAACACTGCTCCAATTGACTGGAAAGGACTGTCAAAAGAATCAATCATTGAACGAATCAAGGATGCCGGCATAGTCGGAATGGGTGGCGCAGGGTTCCCCTCATCGGTCAAACTCTCCCCTCCTCCCGATAAAACCATTGATACCATCATCCTCAACGGTGCCGAATGCGAACCGTTTCTGACAGCAGACCATCGTGTGATGGTTGAATCCGCTGAAGAAGTCATCAAGGGGCTGGAAATCATCACATCGCTTTTTCAGGGCAAAGCAAAGCCATTCATCGGAATTGAGGCCAACAAGCCCGACGCCATTGCGGCCATGAAAAAGGCGGCGAAGGGAACTGGCATTGAAATTGTTACCCTTGAAACAAAGTATCCCCAGGGCGCTGAAAAACAGCTCATCAACGCCATAACGGGAAGAACCATTGAAGAGGGACAGCTACCCTTCGACAAAGGATGCCTTGTCCACAATATCGGCACGGCAGTGGCTATTTATGACGCAGTCTCATGCAACCGCCCACTTGTTGAGCGGGTACTGACTGTCTCGGGAATGGAGATCTCTTCAGCCAGGAACATACGGGCGGTCATCGGCACCCGGTTCAGCGACATAGCTGCCTTCTCAGGCGGCATAAGCGAAAAAACCAATCAGGTCATAACCGGTGGCCCCATGATGGGCCGCTCACAGTTCACCCTTGAGGTGCCCATCACAAAAACAACTTCCGGCATTCTCTTCATCAATAACGCCGGTCTGGAATCATCACGGGAAAGAACCTGCATACGGTGCGGTAAATGCATAGATGCCTGCCCGCAGGGCCTTGAGCCATGGCTGCTTGGCAATGAAGCCCAGTTCCGCAGACTTGACGAAGCAGAACTTTACGGCCTCGCCAACTGTACTGAATGCGGGAGCTGCACCTTTGTCTGCCCTTCCAAACGGGAGCTGGTACACTGGATCAAGTATGCCAAAGCCCTGGTCAATAACCGCAAGCAACGCAAAACCGCCTAACCGCATTACCGTCAACACATGGAACCCGTAAAACTCAAAGTATCGTACGCGCCGTTTGTAAGGTCGAAAGACTCCATAGAATCGGTCATGTACAATGTTGCCCTTGCCCTTTTTCCGGCAACAGCCATGTCGGTCTACTATTTCGGCATACCAGCTCTTCTTGTGACCATAACGGCTATCGCTTCATCAGTCGGATTTGAATGGCTGACTGACAAAATTCGCAAAAAGCCTGACTCATGTCTGGACGGCAGTGCCGTTGTCACAGGCCTCCTTCTCGCCCTCAATGTTCCCTCCAGCCTTCCGCTCTGGATGGTAGTTGTTGGCTCTTTCGTCGCCATTGTGGTGACAAAACATCTTTTTGGCGGGTTAGGCTTCAATATCTTCAACCCGGCTCTTGTTGCCAGGGTCTTCCTGCTCATCTCTTTCCCTGTGGCCATGACCAGCTGGGCAGTTCCCTTTGCTGTCGACATGCAGACAGCCGCCTCGCCCCTCGGCATTCTGAAAACTGACGGTATGGCTGCGCTCTCAAACTTCAGCTATATGGACGCCCTGCTGGGCAAAACTGGCGGCAGCCTTGGTGAAACCTCCGTACTGGCCCTCCTCTTCGGCGCCGCATGGCTGTTTTACAAGCGCTACATCACCATTTCCATTCCTCTCTCTTTCATAGCAAGCACACTGGCGTTCACAGGGATTTTTTACCTTATTGACCCCACCACTTACGCCTCACCGCTGTTTCATTTTCTGACCGGCGGCCTTGTTCTTGGAGCATTCTTCATGGCGACAGACATGGTCACCAGCCCACTTTCACTCAGAGGACAGCTGCTGTTCGGTATTGGCTGCGGCCTTCTGACAGCAGTCATCAGGCTTTGGGGGGGATATCCCGAAGGGGTCTCCTTTGCCATCCTCATCATGAACTCTTTAGTCCCGCTTCTTGACAAATGGGACCTTGACGAGATTAAAGCCAAAAAACAAAAGTCCCTTACAACAGCATGAGACCAATAATCATTCTTACCATCGTCGGCCTGATCAGCGCATCGCTTCTGGCACTGGTTGACGACATTACCAGAGACCCAATTGCCAAAGCAAAGGAGCTCATGGAACGCCGTGCAATCGAGGAGGTATTCCCTTTCCCGCTCGATAGCCTGAGAACCGTCACGGAAGGCGAGACCTCATTTTTTGAAGCCTGCGACAATGAAGGCAGACTGAAAGGCATTGCCGTCAAAACCTCCACTGAAAAAGGCTATAGCGGAAAGATTGAAATCATTCTTGCCGTTCAGCCCGACCACACCATCATTGACTACAAGGTCATCTACACCAACGAGACCCCCGGCCTTGGTGACAAAATCAGCAAGCCGAAATTCAGGGAGCAGTTCAAAGGCAAGAGCCTTGAGGGTCCGATCTGGAAAGTCAACAAAGATGGCGGCTTCGTTGATGAACTGACTGCAGCAACAATTTCGTCGCGCGCCATAACCGATGCGGTTCACCGCGGACTTGAGCATATCAATCAGCAATACCCTAACACCGCCGAACAATGAACGAAGCAATCAACACCCTGACAAGAGGGTTCATTAAAGAGAACCCGGTCACAAAGATGCTCCTCGGGCTCTGTCCCGTGCTGGCTGTCACCACAACGGCGGTCAACGGACTCGGCATGGGGCTGGCCACCACCTTTGTGCTGATAGGATCAAATGTTGTCATTTCGATGACCTCAAAAATGATTCCTGATACCGTACGCATACCCTCATTCGTCCTGATCATCGCCACATTCGTCACAATAGTTGACATGCTCATCAAGGCATTTTCGCCCGAACTGAACCAGTCGCTCGGAATCTTCATTCCCCTTATTGTGGTCAACTGCATGATTCTGGGTCGCGCGGAAGCCTTCGCCAGCCGCTCCGGGGTCTGGTATTCGCTTCTCGACGGAATCGGGATGGGAATCGGCTTTACCCTTGCCCTTCTTGCGCTTGCATCTATCCGTGAAGTACTCGGAAGCGGCACAATCTTCAACATGCCCCTTATTGGCGAGGATGGCACACCACTGCTGGTCTTTGCCCTCCCCCCCGGAGCATTTGCAGGACTGGGAGCTATTATCGCACTGATGAACGCACTTGAAAAGAAAAGAGGAGTTAACTGATGGCTGAATATCTGCTCGTTATTGTCAGCGCGGTTTTTGTCAACAATGTTGTCTTTGCCCGCTTTTTGGGAATCTGCCCCTATCTTGGTGTCTCAAAAAAAATAGACACTGCCTTAGGTATGGGATTTGCCGTTACCTTTGTAATGACCCTTGCCACTGCCATCACCTATGTTCTTTACTACGGCGTTCTGGTACCATTCAACATCCAGTTCATGCAGACGGTCATGTACATACTCGTCATTGCATCCCTCGTCCAGCTGGTTGAAATTGTCCTGAAGAAAGTCAGCAAGTCTCTCTACAGCGCTCTGGGCATCTACCTGCCGCTCATCACAACAAACTGTGCCATCCTGGGCGTTGCCCTTATTGCCATTCAGGACAAATACTCACTGGTCATGTCGGTAGTCTTTGCCTTCTTCTCGGCAATCGGGTTTATACTTGCCATTGTCATTTTTGCCGGAATCCGCGAAAAGCTTGAGGATGCCGATATTCCCGGCCCTTTCAAAAATGTTCCCATAGGCCTTATTTCCGCGGCAATCCTTTCGCTTGCCTTCATGGGCTTTTCGGGTCTCGTAAAATAAACCAGCCACCCCCAAGGCAGCACTCCCAACACCGCTATGGCTCACTTCTTCCGCCATATTCTTCTGGGTTTGCTGCCGCTCTCAGCACTCCTTTCCTGCACCCCCAACGATCCCCCGGCAAGGCTTTATGAGCAGGAAAAAGTGCTCATGGGCACCGTATTCAAGTTCAAGTCAGCCGTTTCTTCCATTTCCGAAGACAGCGTAAGGCAGTCATACAAAGATGCATTTCGTGAAATCGCCCGGCTTGAATCGCAGCTGAGCGAATGGATTGAAGAGAGTCCTGTCTCCAGGGCCGCACAGCGCGCCGGAGAATCTCCTGTACCCATCACCCCTGATATTCTCAGGGTTACTGATCTTGCCCTGAGTATTTCTGAGCACACCGATGGAGCATTCGACTGCACATTTCTTCCCTTAGGCGAGCTCTGGAACATTCGACACCGGAAGCAGCCGCCAACTCAGGACAGCATCAACAGCGCGCTTCAGTTTGTCAACTGGCGGGAAGTTGAAACCAATCGAGAGGAAATGACACTGTTCCTCCGAAATAAAGGCATGAGAATCGGATTTGGTGGTATCGGAAAAGGGTATGCAGCAAAACAGGCCGGGCTCATCCTTGAAAAAAAAGGGATAACGGACTACATCATTGACGCCGGCGGAGACCTCTTCGTGCATGGCAAGAAAGGAAGCGAGCCATGGACATCAGGGATTCAGAATCCAGACCTGAGCAACGCACCGCCAGTCGTGCGCTTCAGGATAAAGAAGGCATGCGGAATTGCCACAAGCGGAGGGTATGAAAACTATTTCACATGGAAAGGTAAACGCTACCACCACATTATTGACCTGAAAACGGGATGGCCGAAAGAGGGAATGAAAAGTTCAACCGTCTTCTCCGCTGATCCTGCAAAGGCAGATGCATATGCAACCGCCTTTTACATTCTTGGCAGCGAAAAATCTCTCGAAGTCACCAGACGCGATACAACTGTAGCATTCATCCTTATCGACAGCACGGGGACCATCAAAAAAAGCCCCAACCTGTCAAGGTTCATCGAAGAATGAAATCTGCTCACTGGAGGGTCTGCCATGCTGCCCCCTCATGGCCCTGTATGCCTCAATAAGAGCGTTGGTTGAACAGTCATGCGCGTCAATCTCTTCTCCTCCCTGAAGTTCAGGCAGAATCACCTTTGCAAGCTGTTTGCCCAGTTCCACGCCCCACTGATCGAAGGAATTGATCTGCCAGACAACCCCCTGCACAAAAACCTTGTGCTCATACATCGCAATCAGAGCACCAAGCATAAAGGGATCAAGCTCATTGAACACGAGTGAATTCGTCGGCCGGTTGCCGGGGAAAACCTTGTGAGGAAGAAGCATGGCAATGGTGTCGTCAGAAAGTCCTGCGGCCATAAGCTCCTCACGAACCTCCTGTTCATTTTTCCCCTTCATCAGAGCCTCTGTCTGAGCGAAACAGTTGGCAGCAAGAATGTCATGATGATCTCCAAGCGGGTTCTGAGTTTTCAGAGGCAGAAGGAAATCAGCAGGAATGAATCCTGTTCCCTGATGGAGAAGCTGGAAAAAGGCATGCTGTGAATTGGTTCCGGGCTCACCCCAGATGACAGGGCCGGTTGCATACTCAACAGTTTTCCCAAGACGGTCAACCCGCTTGCCGTTACTTTCCATATCCAGCTGCTGCAGATATGCAGGGAAACGGTGAAGGTACTGGTCGTAAGGAATTACTGCGTGTGAATGGACATCGAAGAAGTTATTGTACCAGATGCCAAGCATTGCAAGAATCACCGGAATATTGCTTTCAATCGGTTCTTCAGTAAAATGCCGATCCATCGCATTGGCTCCCCGGAGAAGCTCCATGAACGCATCAAAGCCAAGGTACAGTGCTATGGAAAGACCTATTGCCGACCAGAGCGAGTAGCGGCCACCCACCCAGTCCCAGAACCCGAACATATTGGCAACATCAATACCGAACTCCTGAACTTTATCCCGGTTGGTCGATACCGCCACAAAATGGCGTGCGATGTGCTCCGGCTGAACAGCACGGTTGAGAAACCACTCTCTTGCAGACATGGCATTGGTCAGCGTCTCCTGTGTCGTGAAAGTTTTTGAAGCCACGACAAACAATGTGCTCTCAGCATGCAGCTGCTTAAGGGTTTCAGCAATGTTGGTTCCGTCAATATTGGAGACGAAATGGACCTTGATTGAACCATGTGCGAACGGCTTGAGTGACTCTGCAACCATGCAGGGGCCAAGATCAGACCCACCAATACCGATATTGACAACATCAGTGATTCTCTTTCCCGTATACCCTTTCCATTCGCCGGAAATCACCTTGGCGGTAAACTCCTTGATCTGGTGAAGAACTGCTGCAACAGCCTCAGGAACATCCAGGCCGTCAACAATCATGCTCTCACCCTGCGGACGGCGCAGGGCGGTATGAAGTACAGAGCGGTTCTCAGTAAAATTTATGGCCTCTCCGCGAAACATTGCATTGCGTCGCTCCTCAACACCTGCCTGTCGGGCTAGATCCATCAGCAGCTCCAGCGTTTTGGGAGTCACCAGATTCTTGGAATAATCAAACAGCAGACCCTTCCACTGAATAGAAAATCGATTGCATCGTTCAGGATCAGCAGCAAACATCTCCCTCATATGAAGCGTCTCAACTTTATGTTTATGCGATACCAGGGCGCTCCATGCAGCGCTTCGTGAAAGATCCATCATAATAGGTATTTCCTGTTTTACAGGGTTGGGGTCAAAAAGGCTCAAACCGTAGCTTGATACTGCAACCGTCTTCATTACACTCAACGCCGTCAATACTGGCAACGCTCTTGATAATATACATTCCCCGTCCTGAAGAACAGAGCAGGAATTCTTCAGCAGTCGGGTCCGAAATATCCTCAAGACAAAATCCGGCACCACAATCCCTAACCTCCACAAGCAGAACCCTCACTCCTTCCATTCCAAGAGCTGTCATCATAACAGTAACCGGGAACCTCTCATCATTGCGGTTGCCATGATGAAGGGCATTGACAAACGCCTCCTTGAGTACACGAAGCAGGTCAGAGAGAAACGCACTGTCGTATCTCTCGCTGCAGGCAAAAGCCTCAACCCATGACTGAAGAGCATCCCACTCTTCTGCCCTGCTTGCCAATACAATCGAGTTCGTTCTCATAAAAAATCCATCTGAAAGCGCAAAGAAAGCATTTCACATACTTATAAGGTACCACCAGCCAAACCGCCGAACAAGACCCGCCAGCACCACAGAGCGCCTTAATTTTTTCAGACGACTGATTTTTTTTTCTAATTATTTGTTACCTATTTGTTCTTTTGCATTATTTATTTACTTTAATCCAAGAAGTTCACTTAAAGAACTTCCTGTATCACTCTCAACGCCTTAACTTTTAAACAAACAGTAAACAGTCATCAGTATGAAACGATTAACACTGAAAACGGGAGTCCTCTCCGCAGGCCTGCTTGTGGCTGCCGCTCTCTTCAGTCCGCAGCTTCATGCGGCTGAGGCAACAGCGGATGCAGTCAATGCCTACGCGATCGACAACTTCTTTCTCTTCATCTGTGCCGTGCTGGTCCTGTTCATGCAGGCCGGGTTCGCACTTGTCGAGACAGGACTCAATGCCGCCAAGAACACGGTCAACATCCTGTTCAAGAACCTTATGGATCTTTCAATCGGCGCCATTCTGTTCTACTTCATCGGATATGGCCTCATGTATCCCGGTGGAGCTTTTGAAGGCGGATGGTTTGGATTCGGAGGCTTCGGAATCGGAAGCGCGTCATCCGAAATTGGCGCCGGCGTTCTCCACCCTGCCGTTGATTTCCTTTTCCAGGTAGCATTTGCCGCAACTGCAGCCACAATAGTCTCAGGAGCAGTCGCAGGAAGAATGCAGTTCAAATCTTACCTCATCTATTCTGCTGTGCTGACCGCCTTCATCTACCCGATCAGCGGCATGTGGAAATGGGGCGGCGGGTGGCTGAACACACTTGGCTTCCATGATTTCGCCGGTTCGCTCGTCGTGCACGCACTCGGTGGGTTTGCAGGACTTGCAGGAGCCATAGTTCTTGGACCAAGGCTCGGTCGTTTCAATGCCGACGGCAAACCCAATGCAATGCCCGGACACAACCTTGCTCTCAGTACGCTTGGCGTGTTCATCCTTCTTATTGGATGGTACGGCTTCAACCCCGGCAGCCAGCTTGCTGTTGTCGGCGGCGATAACACTGCCGCAGTCATGATAATTGCAACAAACACCACCCTTGCTGCAACAGCGGGCGCTTTTGTGGCAATGATGTTTGCCTGGGCACTGTTCAAAAAGCCCGATCTTACCATGGGTCTCAACGGTATGCTCGCAGGACTTGTTGCAATCACGGCAAACTGCGATGCGGTTGACTACAATGAAGCACTCATCATTGGTGCAGTTGGTGGAATTCTGGTGGTATCAGGCATCAAACTGCTTGACATGCTCAAGATTGACGATCCTGTCGGTGCATGGCCGGTACATGGCCTGAATGGCATCTGGGGCGGCATTGCAGCCGGCATCTTTGGAGGCAAGCCCCTCATGGCTCAGCTGATTGGCTCAACAGCCATACCGCTCTGGGGGTTCGGGACCATGCTTGTGCTCTTTGGCATACTGAAAGCCATCGGCATACTCAGGGTATCAAGAGAAGAAGAGATGAAAGGCCTCGACATTTCTGAACATGAAGAGGAAGCCTACTACGGGTTTGAAATATTCACAACACAGTAAATCAACCGGAGCAATCGAATGAAATACATTATCGCAATGATCCAGCCGCACAAGCTGACAGATGTCAAGGCTGCGCTTGCCGAGGTTGGAGTCAGAAAAATGACCGTAACCAACGCGCTCGGCTGCGGTTCACAGGGTGGTTACACCGAAGTCTATCGTGGAGTGCCAAGCGAGATCAACCTTCTGAAGAAGATCAAGCTTGAAATCGGAGTCAATGAAGAGTACACCGACAAAACCGTACAGGCCATTATCAAAGGGGCAAAGACCGGTGAAATCGGTGACGGAAAGATCTTCGTCTTCGACCTTCCTGAATGCATCAGGATCCGTACCGAAGAGAAAGGCAACGACGCTATCGGATAACTGTTCTTTTATCAATAAAGGCGAGCCCCCACAAAGGGGGCGAGCTGATCAACCACACAAAAAAAAACACAGGAGCAATTCAATGAAAAAGACCACAAAATTTCTGACCGTTGCGGCTCTTCTCGCAACCGGCTTTTCAGGCACAGCAATGGCCGACGAAGGCTTCAGCATCGGCGCCGATGTTGTCAGCAGTTATGTATGGAGAGGTACCGAGCTAGGTGACTCCTTCGCCATACAGCCGAGCCTTTCCTATACATTTCCCGGCATGGGAGTTGAAATCGGCGCCTGGGGCTCATACGCCATTGAAAAGAACACCGCAAGCGCTATTGAAGGGAATGGAGACTACCGTTACAAGGAGATTGACCTTTACCTGACCGTTCCGGTCGGCCCTGCCAGCGTTACCCTCACCAGCTACAGCCTTCCGAACGACACTGAAACCGACTCGTTCGATTTCAGCAGCGACGGCATCAACACGCTTGAAGTCAGCGCTTCAGCAGAGTTCGGTGATTTGAGCCTGCTTGCTGCTGTTTTTGTTGGCGGTAACGACTATGGCAACGCAACTTACTGTGAGGCTGGCTACCAGTTCTACGAAAAAGATGGCTACACAGCATCGGCAGTTGTGGGAGCAGGAGACGAAGACTATTACGGCGACCTTGAAGGCAAGAAGTTCGCTGTTGTCAACACCGGTGTTTCCGTTTCGAAGGATCGCTACACCGCTTCCTACATCTACAACCCCGACACAGCAAAGTCTAACCTCGTCTTCATGGCCTCGTTCTAAAGCTTTACCATGTTCTTTCGTCAGGTTGTCGTGTGTGACAACAGCAAAGGGGCCCTCGGGCCCCTTTGCTGTTGTATGGGAAAAATGAATAATCGTTTTCTGAATATCAGGCTAAAACATATTCTCAGCTGATCCGCTTCTCGTAAATCACATACTCCTTGTAAGGCTTCCCTCCAATCACCTTGGCCAGCTTGCTCATAGCTTCGTTGGCCTTGAGCACCCAACTCATTTCGCTGGCAAAAACACCGTGCTGTCCGCCGTAATCTGCTATATGGGTGTTGAGAATGCTGTCAATCCCCTTGTTGCGATACTCAGGAAGCACGCCCATGGTGATTGTGCGTACCATTGAGATGTTGCGGCTGTACCAGAGGTATTTCAGGAACCCCCATGGCGAGAATGGATTGCCGTTCACATGGCGGAGGGCCTGATTGACGTCGGGAAGTGACAGTGAGAACCCGATGGCACGACCGTCGCTGTCTTCAACAAAGTAAATGTAATGGGGATTGGCAATTGGCTTGAGATTTTTGGCAAGATAGTTGAACTCTTTGTCGGTCATGGGAACAAAACCCCAGTTCTTTTCCCAAGCCTTATTGTAAATGTCGCGGATGAGCTCAATCTCATTGTCGAAATCCTTCATATTCAAGGTCCTGATCGAGAGTTTCTCGCGCTTCATTACATGTGCCGCTATTTTGCGGAGACGCTCAATATCAATGATTTTCTGGTCGATGTACCAGGCAAGCAGCTCCTGCCCTATACCATGACCTGCATTTTTCACAAGGTCATTATAATATGGAGGATTGTAGAGCATCAGGAACACAGGTGGGGTGTCGAACCCTTTGGTCAGCATACCGCACTGGTCGTTCATTGATGGGCTGACCGGACCACGCATTGTATCAAGACCTTTGGCATTAAGCCATACTGCGGCTGCAGCGAAAAGAGCATTGGCGGTTTCCTGGTCGTTGATGCACTCAAAAAAGCCCCAGAAACCCACCCGGTCGTCATGAAACTCCTGATGACGGTGGTTTGCTACTGCTGCAATGGTTCCGGCCATCTCACCATCTTTCCATGCGGTGAACATTTCCAGGTCAGCATGTTCATAGAGTGGGAACACATCCGTATCCAGCGTATTCATATAGTCGGAAATAACCGGGGGAACCCAGTTTTTTCCAAGTTCAGGGTCATTGCGGTATATGTTCCAGGGAAACCTGATGAACTCTTTTCGCTCTGCTTTAGTGCGAACCTGCCTGACTTCTACAGCCATATGCGTTACTCCCGTGGGATTAAAAAAAATCCCCCTCGAAAGGGGGATGAGGGCAGCATGGAAACAGCCTGTCCTGTTTACTTGAAGGCATTGCCGGGCTCAACGCCGAGCGACTTCAGAATAAGTGCCATTGGGCAGAACCCTGTGAATGCAGACTGCAGCATCATAAAGCCAACAACGCCGGTAAGCCAGAGCCATCCGTTGCTCACTGTGAGAGCAAGAGCGACACTGAGGAGAATAAGAAGGCCTGCGATAGCCAGAACGAGTTTATCAATGTTCATGTCGGTATTTGTTTAGTGTTAGTTGTATTGTAAGGTACTATAAAATAGTGCGCATTACTTCTGCCCCTTCGCGGAGCATCCGTTCAGTCTCTTTCCAGGAAACACATTCATCAGTAATGGAAACTCCGTAACGAAGCTTGGCGGGATCTTCCGGGAACGGCTGATTACCCGAGCATATGTTGCTTTCAATCATGACGCCTGCAATGCTTTTATTGCCATCAACCTTCTGCCCGAGAACACTCTCCCACACATTGAGCTGTTCGGCATGTTTTTTCCCTGAGTTTGCGTGGCTGCAGTCAACAAGAAGAGCCTGGCGGAGGCCTCCTTTTGAAAGAAGAGCCTCTGCGGCAGTGATGCTGGCCGGGTCATAATTGGGGTGCGGTCCTCCACGAAGGACCAGATGACCGAACGGGTTTCCTTTGGTTGTAATCACACTGCTGTGACCGTCCTGATCAATACCAAGAAAACTATGCGGATGCATGGCCGAGCGGATGGCGTCTACAGCAACGCTTATGCGCCCATCGGTGGAGTTCTTGAATCCTACCGGCATGGAGAGGCCACTTGCCATCTGCCTGTGCGTCTGCGACTCAATGGTACGCGCACCTATGGCCGCCCAGCTGACTACATCCGCCACATACTGGGGTGAAATGGGATCAAGAAATTCGGTTGCTGCCGGCAGCCCCATGGCATTGATGTCAAGCAGGAGTTTCCGCGCGTAATAGAGTCCGTGCTCAATATCATAAGTATCATTCAGGTGGGGATCGTTGATGAATCCTTTCCACCCGACGGTTGTCCTCGGCTTCTCAAAATAGACACGCATGACAATACAGAGCTCATTCTTCAGCTCTTCACGCAGTTCCGTGAGATGCCGGGCGTATTCCTCTGCTGCTCCAATATCATGGATGGAGCATGGCCCTACT
Organism: Chlorobium phaeovibrioides; assembly: GCF_003968655.1. Classification (GTDB taxonomy): domain Bacteria; phylum Bacteroidota; class Chlorobiia; order Chlorobiales; family Chlorobiaceae; genus Chlorobium; species Chlorobium phaeovibrioides. Next base: position 298,986 of record NZ_RXYK01000001.1, read on the forward strand.
ATCACCAGCATCCTTTGGTCCCTGCCGGTCAAAATATCTTCAATCTCGCGACGGCCTGAAAGAATGACGGAGGCGGCATTCTCATCGACCGGCAATTTCTCTTTCAGCACACGGGGGGCTGAAAGACGGGTAATACCCGAAACTCTTAAATCCTGTAACTGTTCCATCAGCTATGCAAAAAAAATCAAGCCATTAAAATGTTTGGAAGGAAGATAAAAAAAACCGTGACATATCCGGAGGACATGGAGCAATTATATCCGTAATGGGAAATGACGCTGTGTGAGACAAACGAAAAAACCCGCCTTCAAGTGGCGGGTTTTTTGTGTTGCGTGGTCGTTGAACAAAAACAGATCAGTGTTTGCGCTCAAAATCAATGTTGAGCCATTTGTCTTCAAATGATGCCCCTGTTGATTCCATCCCTGCAAGGAAAATCGGCAATGCAACAATTTTCTGATAATCGCCAATACGGATGGTAAGATCATCGCCGAGCTTGAGAATTTTCGGCTCCATACCCATATGATCAATGAAGGGAAGACGAACACGAACAGTGTAATGGCCTTCCGACACCTTTTTGATGTCAATGGGATTCTCCTTGAACATGATATCAAGAGGATTCTTATCGCCATAGACTTTTGCACCAACCTTGCGAAGCATATCAAGACCAACCACCTCACCCTCGAAAAGCGGGACCTCGGCAATCGGAATCGGTGCAAATGCATCCTGAATCTGTTCAATATATTTCTGCTGAATGGCGCGCCATTTCTGGAAATATGTATCACTGCTCTGATCGGGCATGACGCGGTTGATTGTAATGCTGTCAACCGTAATACCATACAGGTTGAGATAGGTAAGAGCCCGCATGGACTCCTTGATAACCATCTTTTCAGGGTTCATGACAAGACGGACCGTAGATTTGCTTCCATCAGCAAGCAGATCAATAATTCCTTCCGTTGAAGAAAAGAGGTTGTCGACCTTCTCATACACCTCTTCAGGAGCCACGAAATCGTCAATCTTCTTGATTTTCTTGGAAAGCGGCCTGATGACCGGCTTCACCATGTATTTCTCAACATTGCGGATAAGTTTGATGAACCAGCCGAATGTTTCAGGCAGCGAAAGCAGGCGGAGAGTTTCTCCGGTAGGAGCGCAGTCAACAACTAAAAGGTCGAAATCAGCCTGTTCTTCGTTATAGCGTTTGATATAAGAGAGTGAGAAAAGCTCTTCCATGCCGGGCAGAACACCCATCTCTTCAGCATAGACTCCTTCAATTCCACGAGACTCCATCAGTGAAGCAAAATGCTCTCTGACAACATCCCAGTTCAGGTTGAGATCGCCAAAAACACTGACCTCCTGACCCCAGAGATTTTCAGTGATCTTGACAGGTGATGGGCCGAGCTGAACATCAAGAGAGTCGCCAAGGCTGTGTGCCGGATCAGTAGACATAATGAGTGTCTTGAAACCCAGGTCAGCTGCTTTGAGGGCCGTTGCGGCAGCTACAGAAGTTTTGCCCACGCCACCCTTTCCAGTAAAAATGATATTACGCATACGATTTAATGATTCTCGATTAAAGAATTATTGAAAAGCTCCCCATTGATCTCCGATCATTCGATCAACCTGAAAAGGATTAAGATAATAAATAATCCAATAAGTGGACATGACGCGTCCAACTATTCCTTAGCCGGGGAAAATGCTATGGGGCAGTAACGCGAAGCTTCTGGCCCGGATAAATCACTTTTTTCCCTCTCAGCCTGTTCCATGAGGCAAGCCTTGCCATGCTTACCCTGTACTTTCTGGCTATCTTGCCGAGGGTCTCCCCGCGGCGGACCCTGTGGTATTTCACCACAACTCCTTTTTTCACCAGAAGCCCCCCACCGGAAACCTTTTCGATTTTGAGAATCTGACCGGGAAAAAGTGAGGCGGGGGAACCGAGACCATTCAACTCCATCAACCGTCCCTCTGTCGTGTCATGCCGACGGGCAATCACGGCAAGTGTTTCTCCCCTTTTCACCTTGTAGGAAAGAAGGCGGGGCGCAACAGCAACAAAAGAGACCCTGATGCTGTCAGGAGTGACACTCTCTGCAACCGCTGAACTGTCAGGCACCGGAATGGAAAGGGCGTCATAGAGCCGCGTTTCAACAGCGGCGAATAGAGCGGCATGATGCTTAGGAAGTCGCAGCTCATAGGGAGAGTCAACGGATGAAGGGATAATGCCGTGCGTATACTGCGGATTGAGAAACCTGAGATCTTCCACGGAAATGCCGACAGCAGCACTGATGCGTTCAAAAGAGAGAGGACGCATGACGCTGACATTTTCTATATCCTGATAGAGATACCCGGGGCGGAGCGGAAGAAGGTTGTGTTCCTGGTGATAGTTCATGATGTAGTTGACCGCAATGAACGCCGGAACATAGCCACGGGTTTCGGCTGGCAGATACCTCCAGATGGCCCAGTAATCTTTTCCGCCCCGCGACCGCCGAATTGCACGATTCACATTCCCGGAACCGGAATTGTATGCAGCAAGGGCGAGAAACCAGTCCCCATAGCGGTCATACAGATCGCGAAGATGCCTTGCGGCAGCCATTGAGGCTTTGCGCGGATCAAACCGGTCTTCAATGAATGCCGATGACTCAAGGCCATACATCTTCCCCGTCGGGTACATGAACTGCCAGAGCCCCCGTGCACCAGCACGGGACACTGCCGTTGGATTAAGGGCCGACTCAACAATGGCGAGATACTTCATTTCCGGAGGAACCCCATAAATGGCAAGCGCCTCCTCAAAAAGAGGGAAATAAACCTCTCTCAATCCAAGAATCTTGGCGGTTGCAAGCCGCTTGTCAACCGCATAGACCCTGATGAATCCGTTCACATACTTGTTGTATGTCAGTTCGAACCGGGTTCTGCTGTTCAGTTCGGCAATTCGTGCCGTATAGACCGAATCATTGTACTGGGGAACAAAAGTTGATGGGAACCCCGGCATTGCTGATTTCCCCGAAGGAGATGCAAAATGTTCGTCACTGAAATATGTGGCGTTCATAAGGCTGTCGAGCGATTGCGACAGGGACGCACTGCTGAATACCACACTGGGCGCTGCATTTTCAGCAGCAGATATGTTCCGCAACGGAATACACGCAAACAGGAACGCAACACAGATACATCTGAAAAATGACATGAAAATCCTGTTGTTCAGAGATGAAACCAACATAAACACCCTTCCCGACTATTGCAACAGAGAACGCCCCGGGGGTATGACGCCGGTCAATATCGAACCCGCCAGAGAAAGAGCCCGGAAGCAACAGCAGGCTTAACCCTCATCCCTCCGCCTCCTCCACCAAGCATTCCGAGATACTCCTCCGGGTCAAGCTCACCCCGTCCCGCGCTGAGCATTCCACCGACAATACCGCGAACCATACTCCTGAGAAACCGGTTTGCCGCTATATGAAAAACCATCACCCCTTTATGCCGGTACCATCCCGCCTCACGAACCGTGCAGAGACTCCCGTTTCCATCCCGGTCTTCTCTCGAAAAAAGGGAAAAATCATGAGTCCCCCGAAGACCAGACGAGAGATGCTGCATGAGAGCAAAATCAACATCTCCATGTGAACATCCGGTATAACGCCCCATCAAGGCCGAGGGCTCAGGAATGGCAAAATAACGATACTGCCGCTCCAATGCACTGAATCTGGCGTGAAAATCGTCCGGTACAAGCTGCGACGAAGGTATGCATATGGATGAAGGGAGAAGGCAGTTGAGAGAGTGGCGGATTCTTGAATGCTCAAGTGGTGAACGGGTAGAAAAATTCACCACCTGCCCCCGTGCATGAACCCCCCTGTCAGTCCGGCCAGCTGCAGCAAGATTGATTTTTTCCTGCAGAATCTCACTGAGCACAGCCTCAATCTCACCCTGCACCGTCACTATGCCGTTCGGCTGCCGCTGCCAGCCAGCATAGGAAGTTCCGTCATATTCAACATCCAGTCTGATATTAGGCATCTGAAATGTTACATTTGTATCCATCCGACCATTCGGCTGAAAAATTCATGACACTAATATATTGACAGTTTACCCCAATATGGAAACGACTTCCACAATAGAGCTTCTCCTCAACCGTCTGAAGGCATTGCAGAGTTCAGCTGCCAGCTATCTCGTACCAAACATATGGAATTCAGAAGAAACAGGGGCCTCGCTCCAATCGCCTGCCCCCTGGTTCATCGGACGCATAGAAGAAATTCTGCAGACCGGATCATCAACACCAGCCGCTACCTTCCCTGAAAACTGGCAAAAGGATACCGTCGTCTACAACCTTTTTGTACGATTCGGGACAGCATTTGACCATAACGGCGACGGAAGCATCTCCGAAAAGCCTTTGCCAGAAGGCTTCCGTGAAACCGGGACACTTCTGAAAGCGATTGCTCTTTTACCCTACATAAAAAAACTGGGAGCAAACACCGTCTACCTCCTGCCGCTGACCGAAATCGGTACGGCCAACAGGAAAGGCTCGCTCGGATCCCCATACGCCATAAAAGACCCGATGAAGCTGGACCCGATGCTGGCTGAACCCGCACTCGACCTTTCACCGGAAATTCTATTGAAAGCATTTGTTGAAGCAGCTCATCTTCTTGGAATGCGTGTTGTCCTTGAATTTGTATTCCGCACGGCCGCCACTGACAGCAACTGGATAGAAAAGCACCCCGACTGGTTCTACTGGCTGAAAAACGATGTGCCGCAATCTTCATACGGCCCTCCGCAGTTTGATCAGGATACCCTCACACGCATCTTTTCGCAGGTGGACCGACACGAGCTCGCCTACCTTCCCGCACCCACTGAGGCCTTTAAGGAGCAGTTTGCCCCCCACCCGGTCACAGTCACAAAAACCAATGAAGGCATTCAGGCAACCGATGCCAATGGAGAAGCCTGCAGAATAGCAAGTGCATTCTCCGACTGGCCGCCAGATGACCGCCAGCCGGCATGGACTGATGTAACCTACCTGAAAATGCACAGGCCTGAAGAGTTCAACTACATCGCCTACAACACCATCCGGATGTACGATGAGGCACTCAACGATCCCGAATCCTTCAATACCGGTCTCTGGAATGAAATTTCTTCCATCATTCCCCGCTTTCAGGAGGAATACGGAATTGATGGCGCCATGATGGACATGGGCCACGCCCTGCCTCCTCTGCTCAAAAAAAACATTGTTGAAAAAGCCAGGGCAACACGCCCTGACTTCCTGTTCTGGGACGAAAACTTCAACCCAACCTCTGAAATCAGGGATGAAGGATTCAACGCCGTGTTCGGCTCCCTGCCCTTTGTCATCAATGACATCATCTATATCCGCGGACTTCTCAACTTTCTCAACAAAACAGGGGTCGCCCTGCCATTCTTCGGTACGGGTGAAAACCACAACACACCCAGAGTTCCATTCCGCTTCCCGAAAGAAGCAGCCGGACGCAACTACTCAGCCTTCATTTTCACCCTCGCAGCCATACTGCCAACACTTCCCTTCATCCAATCAGGCATGGAAGTCAGCGAATGGCATCCTGTGAACCTCGGCCTGAACTTCACCGATGAAGACCGGACAAACTTTCCGCCTGAAACGCTCCCCCTCTTCAGCCCGGCAGCCATTGACTGGAAGGAGACCAACACTCTCCCGCCGCTCACCAGCTACATTCAGAAAATCATCGCCATCCGCAGTCAATACCTTGACATCATTCTCTCTGGAGAAGCCGGCTCCATAGGAATTCCCTATGTCAGTCATGAGCAGCTTTTCGCCATCAAAAGAACTGCCGAAGGGCGTTCACTGCTCTTCATCGGCAACAGCAACATGCACGAACCCATAACAGGAGGGCTGGAATTCGGAATGAAAACAGGCGTGCTTGAAGACCTCATCAGCCGAAAACCGCATTCCATTGTCAACCATAGGCTTGAGGCAACATTCCAGCCTGGTGAATGCATGCTTTTTCTTCTCCCAACGGAAAACTGAACGGCGATTGAAAAGAAATTGCTGTAAATCGTATCTTGTTTGGCGCAATAACCATCTTCATCCGATTCAATTCAACACCGTAAACCCTTATTCAACCATGGCCATACTCATTGTCGGCTCTCTTGCATTTGACGATATCGAAACCCCCTTCGGCAGTTCCATGAACACCCTTGGAGGATCGTCAACCTACATCGCTCTTTCAGCAAGCTATTTTTCCGACGCCATACAGATGGTAGGCGTGGTTGGATCCGACTTTGAAGAGAGCCACTTCAAGCTCCTGCACAACAGAAATATCGATACCAAAGGCGTTCAGGTGGTCGAAGAAGGCAAAACCTTCCGCTGGGCAGGCCGCTACCACTACGACATGAACACCCGTGATACGCTTGACACCCAGCTCAATGTATTTGCTGATTTTGATCCCCGCGTACCTCAGCGCTATCAGGACACAGGCATTGTTGTTCTCGGCAACATCGACCCTGAACTGCAGATGAAGGTGCTGGACCAGATCCAGAAACCCGAAATGGTCATTCTCGACACAATGAACTTCTGGATTGAGGGAAAACCAGAAGCGCTGAAGAAAACCCTGAGCCGCGTCGATGTCTTCATTCTTAACGACAGCGAAGCACGCCTGCTCAGCGGTGATCCCAATCTGGTCAAATCAGCCCGTATCATCCGCGAAATGGGCCCCAAAACGCTCATCATCAAAAAAGGCGAACATGGAGCGCTCCTTTTTACAGACAACGGCATCTTCGCCGCCCCCGCATTTCCGCTTGAATCAATCTTTGACCCCACCGGAGCAGGCGATACCTTTGCAGGAGGCTTCATAGGCCACCTCTCACGCTGCGAAACAGTCAACGACACAGAGCTCCGCAAAGCCGTTCTCTATGGCAGCGCCATGGCCAGCTTCTGCGTCGAGAAATTCGGCACAGAAAAAATTGCAGACCTCACCATGCTCGACATTGAAGACCGTTACGACAGCTTCCTCGAACTCTCCAGAATCGAGTGCTGAGACCATCCACCGGCATTCATCACATGAACCCGGGGGCACCCACCCCCGGATTCCACAGAGACTATGAACGCACTCAACATCCTCGACTACAGCTTCATCTTCGGCTACCTTCTCCTGACGCTTTTCATCGGTCTCTGGTTTTCAAAGAGAGCCAGTGAAAATGTTGGTGAGTTCTTCCTTTCGGGCCGCAAACTCCCCTGGTGGATAGCGGGAACCGGCATGGTGGCCACCACCTTCGCTGCTGACACTCCGCTTGCCGTCACAGGATTCGTAGCCAAACATGGCATAGCCGGTAACTGGGTCTGGTGGACTTTTGTCTCAGGAGGCATGCTGACCGTCTTCTTTTTCGCCCGTCTCTGGCGCCGCGCTGAAATCCTTACCGACCTTGAATTCATAGAACTCCGCTACAGCGGAAAAGCCGCGCGCTTTCTCAGAGGGTTCAAAGCGATCTACTTCGGCCTCTTCATCAACGCCGTCATCATCGGCTGGGTGAATCTGGCCATGTTCAAGATCATCAGCATCATGATGCCGGAACTCAACCCTCAATTGACCATCATAGCCCTCGTTCTTCTCACCACCTTTTACTCCGGGCTTTCAGGGCTCTGGGGCGTCTCAATCACCGACGCCGTGCAGTTTGTCATTGCCATTGTCGGGTGCGTCATCCTTGCTGTTCTGGCAGTCCGGTCTCCGGCAGTTGTCGACGCAGGCGGACTTCAGGCAGCACTTCCCCCATGGATGTTCGACTTCTTCCCCGCAATAAACAGCACAGGTCAGAATGGCGCCGGCGCCTTTGCCCTCCCTTTTGCATCCTTTGCCGCCATGGCTTTTGTGCAGTGGTGGGCCTCATGGTATCCCGGATCAGAACCCGGAGGGGGCGGATACATAGCACAGCGGATGATGAGCGCCAAAGACGAAAAGCACTCCCTGCTCGCCACCCTCTGGTTCACTGTGGCGCACTACTGCCTTCGCCCCTGGCCATGGATAATTGTTGCCCTGGCAAGCCTTGTCATGTTCCCCGACCTGCCCGTAGGCCAGAAAGAGGACGGCTTTGTCTATGTCATGCGCGATGTGCTCCCCCCGGGACTCAAGGGGCTCCTTATTGCGGCATTTCTTGCGGCCTACATGTCGACCCTCTCCACACACCTCAACTGGGGAACAAGCTACCTCATCAACGACTTTTACAAACGGTTCATCAAAACAGATGGTGATGCCCGGCACTATGTCAGGGTATCAAAACTCACCACAGCCCTAACGGCCGCCTTTGCCCTCTACATAACATTCTTCGTTCTCAGTACCATTACAGGCGCATGGGAGTTCCTTATCCAGTGCGGCGCCGGAACAGGATTTGTCCTCATCCTCCGCTGGTTCTGGTGGAGGCTCAACGCATGGAGTGAAATCACCTCCATGGTTGCTCCGTTCCTCGCATACGGTTACCTCAGCTTTTTCACTGATATTGTCTTTCCATCATCCATCTTCATTATCGTCGCCTTCACCATCGCCAGCACGCTTGCAGTCACTTTCCTCACCAAACCCTCCGATCGGGCTCACCTGGAAGCTTTCTACCGCACCACACGGGTTGGAGGCATTCTCTGGCAACCTGTAGCAAAGAATCTGCCCGAAGTAGAGGGCGACACAGGCTTCTTCCGCCTCTTTCTCGACTGGGCCCTTGGCATCATCATGGTCTACTCCATCCTGTTCGGCACCGGACGCATACTCTTCGGGGACCCCCTGCAGGGTTCGCTCTTCATACTGGCAGGAGCGCTTGCCGGCATCCTCATCTTCATGGACCTGAACCGCCGTGGATGGAGCAACCTCAACTGAAAAAAATCAAGAGCACCATGGCCTTTCCTCCAATCATTCTTGCCTCTCAATCGCCAAGACGCAAAGAGATTCTGCAGCTGAGCGGCCTTTCTTTCAGCACCGTAAGCATAGAAACACCAGAACACCTTGACCCGGCCGAAAGCATTGAATCGAATGTCCGGCGCATAGCAGAGGAAAAAGCAAAGGCTGCAATACAGAGCTTCCAGAACGACACGAGAGATCCGGTTCTGCTCGGAGCCGACACTGTTGTAGCTATAGACGGGCGTATTCTCGGCAAACCGGCCAATGCGGCTGAAGCACTCGAAATGCTCCTCCAGCTTCAGGGAAGAACCCACGAAGTGCATACTGGATTTGCGCTTCTCCAGAGAGCTCACCTCTACAGCGAATGCGCCACAACCGAAGTAACCCTGAACAAGATGACAGAGGAAGAGATACTGCACTACATCAACACCGCAGCTCCTTTCGACAAAGCAGGCTCATACGGCATTCAGGACCCTGTCATGGCCTGCTTCGTCTGCAGCATAACCGGTTGCTACTACAATGTTATGGGTCTTCCCCTCTCCCGTGTATGGATGGCACTTCAGAAATTGAGGAGCTGACGGCGATGCCGGCAAAGACAAAAGAACCCGCAGCACTGGTCATCACCGGCCCCACCGCATCCGGCAAATCAGCCCTCGCACACGAAGTTGCACTCAGAACCGGCGCTGAAATAATTTCAGCCGACTCCCGCCAGATTTACCGTGAACTCACCATCGGCTCAGCAAAGCCAACTCCTGAAATGCTTGGTGAAGTCCCCTACCACTTCATCAACGAAAAAACCATTGGCGAGCCCTACAGCGCAGGGGCATTCGCCACAGAATCACGAGCACGCATAGCCATGATCCGCAAGCGAGGCAACCCAGTCATCGTAGCAGGCGGCTCACCCCTCTACCTTCAGGGACTCATTGAAGGGTTCTCCGACCTCCCTCCAGCTGACCCGAAAATCCGCGAAAAGCTCCAAAAAGAACTCGCCGAACAAGGAAGCCGTGCCCTCTACAGAAAACTTCAGGACCTTGACCCTGAACGGGCGGCAACCCTCGACCACACAAAAACCCACCGCCTCATCCGTAACCTGGAAATCATAGAACTCATCGGAAAAAGCAGTACACCACCCTCACCAACTCCCGAAATGCAATTCCACGCTGTGGCACTCAATTTCCCGCGCGAAGAACTCTACCAGCGCATCAACCTGCGTGTCGAGGAAATGATGAGCGAGGGTCTCCTTCAGGAAGCAGAGGCTCTCCTGAAAAAATACCGTCCCGAAATCTCAAACCGTACACTGCCCGCACTCCTTACCGTCGGCTATCAGGAACTGTTCGACCACCTGGAGAGAAAAACCCCACTTGAGGGGGCCGTGACCCTCATACAACAGCACACCCGCAACTACGCCAAACGCCAGTTGACCTTTCTGCGCAACCGGATGCAGCTCAACTGGATTCAAGCGCCATTGACCGCTCAGGAACGCACTGAGCTCGCCGAAAGCCTTCTTTCTTGAGTGTCGAACTTTTTATTTGGCTTGCAGGAGAAAAGAAAGTAGGTTGCCCACCAACCCTAACCCTAACCACTGGCGGCCCTTCAGTAGCCTGAACAAGATCACTTGCATGAGTACCCGATTGACCCCCTTCAGTTTTTTTTCATTCGTTATTTCGACCATTCTGCTCATCACCATGCCGCACACGGCAATGGCCATTGATGAAATCATCTTCCACAATGGCGACAGGATCTCCGGTGCAGTGGTGCGGATGGACAAAAGCGTCCTCCAGCTCAAAACAGAGTATGCAGGAACTCTCTTCATTGCATGGGATTCCATCAGCGGAATATCCTCCGACTCCCCCATGCGAATACTCATGAAAGAGGGTGGCGCCAGAACAGTCATGAGCATCACTGCGGAAAACCGCAACTCCATACAGGCAATCAACCCCGAAGCATGGCAGACAGGGGATGGCCATCTTTTTAAGGGCGAAGCCGCAATGTCGCTGAATATTGACCGTGGCAACACCCGGCAGGAGGAGGCCGACCTTGATCTGGCCATGGAGTGGCGGCACCTCAACCATAGAATCAAGCTGCAGAGTGAGCTGGAGTATGATACCGCAGAAAACGAAAAAACAACCGACAGGTGGTTCATTCTTGCCAAATACGACAATATCGTCTCATCGCTCCGATACTACGGAGGCAAAGTCTCCTATAAAACGGACCGGATAGCCGATCTCAACCTTCGCCTGACGGCAGGGCCCTATCTGGGCATCCAGTTCATCAACAGACCAACAACTAAACTCAGCACCGAATTTGGTGTGGACGGAGTGAAGGAGTCTTTTGACGCGTTGCCCGAAAACACCTACCTTGCAGGATCCTGGTCGCTTGATTTCAGCCACACCATCATTGACGATGCGCTGCAGTTCTACCACCGTCAGAAAGGGCTGGCAAATGTCAACAACCTCAACGGCGTAGTTCTTGATACCTGGACCGGACTGAAAATCCCCATTCGTGGCGGGTTCAGTACCAGCGCTGAACTCAAAGCCGAATACAGTGGAGATGCACTGGCAGGCATTGATCCATGGGACCTTGCCTATCGTCTCAAATTCGGCTACCTCTGGTAACCGGAAGGAAGCATTATCGGGGCATAAAAAAAATTCTCAATGCCCTTTTTTTTTACCTATAATTGAAGTGGGCTGGTTCAACATCAAAAGGTTCATTTTTCACATCGCTGACAGAAAACAAGTTCGTAATCTCTTACAGGTTTTATCGTAGGAATTTACAATGAAGCATTCAGTATCGAATCGGAAAGAACTCACCATTCTTAAAATTGAAGAAGATGTTTTTGACTTTCGTCATGGGCCTTCGTACAGAAAAACTCTTGAAGACCTGATAGAGAATGGCAACACCCATCTCATCATCGATTTCTCAAAAGTAAAGGCAATTGACTCCTGCGGAATCAGCTCCATACTGCTGGCCCACAAACTCGCCAATACCGCTCATGGACTGGCCATTTTTGTGGCTCTCTGCCAGCAGATAAAAGACCTGCTGAAACTGACCTGCATTGACAAACAGCTCTATATTTTTTCCTCAATCAATGAAGTCGTCACATTGATTGAACCTGCCATGAAAAGCCGACGGGGCTCCAAAGGACACAGTAAAGCCCCTGCATTTGACCCTATTGAAGAGCTGGATGAAGAGATTGACCTGATTGAAGAGAACGGACTCTCAGACGATGCTTTTGATGAAGACTTTGATCCTGATGAGGATGTCAATGCAAAGAGTGCGACAATGAAAGCGACTGGCGAGAAAAAAAGAGGTCGCCCAAAAAAAACATCTAAAAAATAACCGCAACAGACAGTTGCCGCCCGCAAAGAGCGCCAATACAACGCGAAAAAGAACCGGTCTCCCCCAGAACAAACAACAAAAGGAGTTGTGAGTATGGGGGATTCATATTTCCGCCACCACCTGCAGCATCTGCTTGCCTCTGCCGGAGTCACTGTTGATGGACCCGAACCATGGGACATTTCCATCCATGACAACCGGTTTTACCGTCGTGTTCTGACTGAAGGCCATCTCGGTGTGGGCGAATCCTACATGGACGGCTGGTGGGACTCCCCCGCACTTGACGAGTTCTTCTACCGGGTGCTGCGCGCGGGGCTTGAACAAAAGGTATCAGGCCTGCCAAGGATCCTCAACGCGCTTGCCGGCAAACTTTTCAACCATCAGGGGATACACCGGTCTCTCAAGGTTGGAAAGACGCATTATGATATCGGCAACGATCTCTACCGCCTCATGCTTGACAGGCGAATGATCTACAGTTGTGGCTACTGGCACAATGCAGAAACGCTTGATGACGCACAGGAGAATAAACTGCGCCTGATATTCAGAAAACTTCAGCTGAAAGCTGGCATGAAGGTTCTCGATATTGGATGCGGATGGGGTGGAGCTGCACGGTTTGCAGCCGAGGAGTACGGAGCCGAAGTGACGGGAATCACCATATCAAAAGAACAGGCGCACTGGGCAGAAGACCACTGCAAGGAGCTTGCTGTGAACATCCGCCTTGAGGATTACAGGAAAGTATCAGGGCGGTATGACCGTATCTATTCCATCGGAATGTTTGAGCATGTCGGATACAAAAACTATCGCCGCTTTTTCCAAACGGTACGACACCTGCTTCAACCCGATGGGCTCTTCCTGTTGCACACCATTGGAAGCAACCGTTCAGACACAAATACCGACCCGTGGACAACCCGTTATATCTTTCCCAATTCCATGCTGCCTTCGGCAAAGCAGATTGCCGCTGCTGCGGAAGGGTTGATGATACTGGAAGACTGGCATTCATTCGGGCATGACTATTTCCATACGCTGAAAGCCTGGTATGAAAATGTGGAGAAAAACAGCGAATACATAGAAAAGCATTACGGCAGGCGTTTCATGAGAATGTGGCGCTATTACCTGCTGAGCTGTGCCGGCTCATTCCGCGGCCGCCATGTCCAGTTATGGCAGATTCTGTTTTCACCAAAAGGAATTGAAGGCTCCTGGCAGGTCCCGCATTGAATCCCGCCTCCCTCAGGGATACAGAAGCGCCGGAAGAAAACCTTCGCGGTTCTGCCTGCTCTCACTCATTATGCCTTCCAGAGAGGCCCCGCTCATGATCATCTCGCGCAACCGGGATGTTCCGGCAAGACGGTCAAAAAAAGCTTTGTGATGATCTATTCCAGCCTCTGAGGGGTAGTGGCAGTGAAGTGTCTGGAGAATGGCCACGCCGGTCATAAAAGCGTTGAATTCACGGCGGTTCGTAATGGAGAGCCTGACCCCGTTGCAACGCTTGCCCTTGAACTTGCTCGTCGTTGGGATAAATGAAACCGGGAAGAAACGAACACCCGGCAGATTCTCCTGGTTGAGGCTGGCGGCAATGCGTTCCGGATCAATGAACGGGGCTCCAAACTGTAAAAAGGGGGCATCCGTTCCTCGTCCTTCGCTTATCCGGGTGGCTTCAAGCAATACCGTTGCAGGGTAGACTATTGCAGTTTCCACGCTGCTGATGTTGGGTGAAGGGCTGCGAAAAGTGAAGCCGGGAAATTCGTCGCCGAAACGGTTGCGGCTCCATCCCTGCATGGAAATCACATGAAGATTGAGATCAGGGAAATGGCGCGCTTTGATGAGTTGAGCCAGTTCACCAAGCGTCATGGCGTGAATGAAAGGGATATCCTCCGCACCAACAAATGAAACCTGCCGGGGCTCCAGCATGAACCCACCCCTCGCAAGCGGAGCAATCGGGTTGGGGCGATCAAGCACCATGAAAGCTGTTCGGGTTTCACTGCACGCCTGCATAGCGTTTTTCATTGTTGACAGATAGGTGTAGCAACGAACTCCTACATCCTGAAGATCGAATATGAGAAGATCAATCTGCTGGAGAAGTGCAGCGTCAGGAATACGAGTGGATCCGTAGAGCGAATGTACTTGAAGATTGCCTGCGAGAATAGTCCCCTCAGCGCTCCTGCCGGCCTCAACATTTACAGCAAAGCCATGTTCGGGTGCCATGAGATACTGCAGCCTGACACCATGACGGAGCATCATGGCATATCCCGGCTCTCCCGTCCCTGTAGCAGCGGCCTCGTTGGTAATGAGCCCCACCCTTAGGCCGCTGAGCTCACTGCATCGTGAAACATCAAGACGGTCTATTCCACTGAGAAGCGGCTCAACCGCAAGTGCAGGAAAAGAGGCCGACCGGTCAGCAGCATGCAGCGAACATGGCAGGAAAAGGGGAAGAAGAAGAAGAAAAAAAAGAAAAGCAGGAGCAGGGAGTGAAGAACGACCTGAATTCTTTGCAATGAGTCGACAAAGACACTCAGTCATGAATGTCCCCGGGAAACCCAACGAAAAAAGCCGATTCTCATGGGGTGAGACCGGCTTTTTCTTTGTGGTGGGGACAGGACTTGAACCTGCAACCTTCGGGTTATGAGCCCGACGAGCTACCAATTGCTCCACCCCACGGTGTTTGTATTCACAATGTAGGGAATAATCAGCAACTTCCAAACATTTATTGTACAGAGCTGCCATTTATTTTCTCTCCCTGAGGTTCGACCATATAAAGTTTTCCCGCGTCTCCCTCTACGGCAAGCAGCATGCCTTCAGACACTTCGCCGCGAATGGTTCTCGGCGCAAGGTTGGCAACGAGGAGTACATTTTTCCCTACCATCTCTTCCGGGCTGTAGTGTTCAGCTACTCCGGCAAGCACCTGACGGGTTGTTGAACCAACCTGAAGCTGGAGCTTGAGAAGCTTTGAGGCTTTCTTGACTTTTTCAGCCGAGATGACACTGGCCGCCCTGAGATCCACTTTCTGGAAATCGTCAAACTCAATCAGGGGTTTGAATTCCATCTTCTCTGCTGTTGCTCCGGCTTCACGGGCCTGTGCTTCAGCAAGCAAATGCTCGATGTTGCGGAGTTCGGGTTCAATCATGGCGTCATCTATTTTTATAAAGAGAATTTCAGATGATCCCGAGAGGCGATGACCCTTGGGGAGGGCTGGCTCAACAAGGGACTGGAGCAGCGGCACTCCCCTCTTGAACAGGGATTCAATGGTGCCCTGAAAGCCCAGCATGGAATGAATGCGATTTGCGGTTTCCGGAAGAACTGGATAGAGGGCAATGGAAAGCGCATGGCAGAGATTGAGCGAAAGGGCCATTGTTCTGGCGGCACCGTCGCGGTCTTCTTTAATGGCTTTCCAGGGCTCGGCCCCGGTAAGGAAACGGTTGGCGGCACGGGCTATGTCCATTGCGGCTGAAACAGCCTCACGGAAATGGAACCCTTCAAAGGCCTCGTCAAGCTGACGGATGGTGTCGGCCCAGTTGATACCAAGGCTATCCCACTCCTCACAACTGCAGGCGTGGGGCACAATTCCCTCAAAACGGGAGTTGGTAAAATCAACTGAGCGCTTGATAAAGTTACCCAGCGTATCGGCAAGCTCACCGTTTGTACGGTTCTGAAAATCAGTCCAGCTGAAGTCACTGTCCTTGTTTTCAGGGTAGTTCATCGCAATGCTGTAGCGCAGGGCCTCAGCGGGAAACTTATCAAGAAATTCACCGAGATAGACCGCGTAGTTCCGTGACTTGGAAAACTTGCGGCCTTCAAAGTTCATGAACTCTGAGGCCGGCACATTGTCGGCAAGGTTGTATATGGAGTCGCTGCGGCCTTCATTCCATGCCATGAGTATGGCGGGAAGCATGAGAGTATGGAAAACGACATTGTCTTTACCGATGAAGTTGACAACCCGGGAGTCGGGATTCTGCCAATATTCCTTCCATCTGTCAGGCGAACCCTGAAGGGCGGCCCACTCTCTGGTAAAGGAGACATAGCCGAGTACAGCATCAAACCAGACATAAAGAACCTTCCCCTCTGCGTCCGGATCCTGGAGAGGCACCTTGATGCCCCAGCTCAAATCGCGTGTAATTGCCCGGTCGTTAAGCCCCTGGTTAAGCCAGGTTCTTGTGTAGTTCAGCACATTTGCCCGCCAGTCATCGTCATGACTGCCAACGAATGCTTCAAGCTGTTTCTGGAAACGCCCAAGTGGAAAGTACCAGTGGAGGGTTTCGCGAAGCTCGGGGGTAGCATCGGAAAGTTTACTCTTGGGGTTGATGAGCTCCAGTGGGCTCAAGTGAGTGCCACACTGTTCACACTGGTCACCATTAGCCTCTGTATTGCCGCAGATTGGGCAGGTACCCGTCACATACCGGTCGGAAAGGAATCGGCAGGCACTTGCGTCATAAAAGAGCTTTTCAGTTTTGCGCTCAAAGATCCCCTTCCCTTCTATTTCAAGAAAGAACTCCTGAGCCGTTTTATGGTGGAGCTCAGAAGAGGTTCTGCCATAATAATCAAAAGAAATACCGCATCTCTTGAAGGCCTCAAGGTTCATCGAATGATAGCGGTCGACAACATCCCGGGGAGTAATCCCCTCTTTTTCAGCAGTAATGGTAATGGGAACTCCGTGTTCGTCAGAACCGCCTATATGGATGACATCCTCTCCCTGAAGGCGCTTGTATCGGACAAAAAGATCGGCCGGGAGATAGACCCCGGCAAGATGGCCAAGATGAACAGGCCCATTGGCATAAGGAAGAGCTGTGGTGACGAGGGTTCGCTGGAACTGCGGCATGCGATTAAGGTTACGGATATTGAGTGGTCACTATTTATTTTTTGCGGGCAAAGAGGGCATTGAACCGCTCAAGTGAAAGCCTGCGTCTGCGTGAATCTTTGTCATAGAGTATGGAAACGCTCTTTCTGGTCCCGTCAACGCTATGAACAACTGCGGGACCATCGGGAGTGGAAAGACGGCTGCCAACCTGCGGCAAGCCGTTGCCGGACTGGTGAACTGTGCAGGAGTTTCCATTACCCGAAAATCCGAGACAGCATTTGGTTTTGTTGCATAGCCCTGTCATGTTGAACGCATTATTGTCATTGCCTGCCGAATCCAGATATTGAGCCTTGTCGGCAAACGGATTGGCATGAATTTTCTGCATCCAGGTTGAACAGCATATCTGGCACCCGCATGGTCCGGAAGCATTTGCGCGGCGGGCCTCTTCACGCGTTGTAATCTGCACCATCTGGATCCGTGCCTTGAATTCTCCGGCAAGATCACGCACAAGGTTCCTGAAATCCACCCTATGAAGCGATGTATAGTACACAGAGAGCTTCTGGCGATCCAGACGAAGCTCAACATCAACAAGCTTCAGTTCCAGTCCATGTCTTTTTATTTTTTCGCGGCATACCTCACGGATTTCATCCTGCTTTGTTTTAACCTCACCGATGCCAACCAGATCATCTTCACTCACAAGCCTCAGCACAACAGGAGCTGCCTCGGTTTTCCTATCGAGCCCCTTGATGAGATATTTTTTTCGGGCAATCAGCCCCGCAGTATAGACAACCCCAAAATCATAACCTCCGTCAGACTCAACAATAACCATCTGACCTACTTCCAGGGGAATGCCTGTAGTGTTACGGAAAAACTCACGAAGGCAGCCCGGAAGCTCAACCTCACAGATATCACCGATCATGTCGGATGTATCGTCTCCGTACAATGATGAACTTTCATTGTGAAGAAGCTGCGAAAGACGAAGCCTTACCCGGGCATTGTCACCTGAAAGACAACTGCAGACCACATTGCTCATACTCTTTTCTACACCCTGTTATTTTGGCCTTCTCCAAAAAAGCATCCTGCTCCTGATAGCCTCAACCCGACGGTTAATGGATGGCACTCCGGTGACGAGAGTCTCCGCATTGCCAAGCTGACGGCTTACAACCATCTCCTTCAATTCATCAAGATGCGATTCAGCCGTCTTTTCCATAATCTCCCTGAGAGAATCTTTGCCCGGGCAGGTGTCGGGCATGATTTTTACCGGAGCCTGAAATGAGAGAAAAAGCTCCGGCCTCTGATCATCAAGATATTCAATCCGGCTGACAACTGAAACAAGGTAAATTGCCGGACTTCGGGCAAGCACCCGGGAAACGATGGATGCTGTTCCGCCAAAAAAGCCCAGAGGCCGGCGGTCAACATGATGAATCTCGCCCTGAGGGAAAATCCATAAAGCGTTCTGCCGGATTGAAGGCTGTAGAAGGAGTTCTGCAGCATACTCAAGACTTCGGACTGCACTGCGGGCATTGCTGCGGAGAATGGAAAATGCGCCGATACGGGTAAAGAACCTGTGCTTACGAAGTTGAGGCTCTTCAATGGCAATGAACAGGTTCTGGTGAAAAAAATTTTCCGTGCAGAGCTGCGACCAGAAACCATCCCACCAATATGCGTGATTGGCATAAAAAACAACCGGGACGCCCCTCTCCATAAGAGGGGTTTGGGGATTCATGAAAACCCGGACCGAGTTGAAAAATCTTCTGAACTGGCGTCGTGAATACCATCCGAACCAGAGGGTATAGAGCCTGCTGCGGTTGACCTTCAACGCCTCTGAAGAGTCACGCTGCATAGGTGTCGCGCCTCAGGAAAAGGCTTTTCTTATACGATTGACCGCCTCCTGGAGCGAGGAGAGAGATGCCGCGTATGAGAGCCGAAGATTCTCGGGCGCACCGAAAGCATCACCAGGAACGGTGGCAACAAAGTGCTCCTTGAGAAGATATTCAGCCACATCCGCAGAATCATTCATGACCCTGCCGCCAAAAGTCTTGCCAATCACCCCCCTGATGGAGGGAAAAATGTAAAATGCACCTTCCGGAAGGGTGGCTTCAATACCGGGAATGCTGTTGAGCTCCCGATACATAAAGTCCCGCCGCTTTTCAAATTCAGCCCGGCGCTCTTCCACAATACTCTGATCACCCGTGAGAGCTGCTACGGCAGCCTTCTGGGCTATGGCATTGGGGTTGGAGGTTGTCTGCGACTGAATTTTGTCGCAGGCATCAATAATCCATTTGGGACCGGCGATATAGCCGATTCTCCAACCAGTCATGGCATAGGTTTTCGATACTCCATTGCTGACAATGGTCCAGTCTTTCATTGCCTCAACCCGGGCCGGTGAAAATGGCCGCACTCCACCGTACACAATCATATCATACATCTCATCGGAGAGAACAAAGATTTCACGCCCTTCAAGAACCTCCATAAGAGCCCTCACCTCCGACTCGCTGTATACGGCACCGGAAGGGTTTGAGGGTGAGTTGAGAACCAGCATTTTGGTGGCCGGGGTTATTGCTGCAAGCAGCAGTTCCGGAGTCATTTTGTAGTTGTTCTCAAGCGTCGTTTCAACCGTTACGGGAGTAGCACCGGCAAGACGGACCATTTCGGGAAAACTGACCCAATAAGGGGCGGGAACTATGACTTCGTCACCTTCCTGGCAAAGGGCAAGAAAGGTATTGGCCAGCGTCTGCTTCCCTCCGTTGCTTACCATGATCTGGTTTATGGGAAACTCCAGCCCGTTATCACGGCGGAACTTGGCCGCAATGGCCTGCTTCAGCTCCACAATACCCGAGTTTGCCGTGTAGCGGGTAAAGCCTGCGGATATAGCGGCAATACCGGCCCGGTTGACAAAATCCGGAGTCGGAAAGTCAGGCTCTCCAGCTGAAAGGCTGACAACATCAGCCCCATCAGCCTTCATGGAGTTTGCAAGAGCTGAAATACGCATGGTCTGTGATTCCTGCATGCTCTTGACCCTCTTGGTCAGGTATTTATCAGCCGGCGAAAGAGAAGTCGACATTGGGTATAGATATTTTCGTTACAAGAAAAATGAATTCGATGCCGTCATGAACAAGAGCCGGCAGCTTCTTCGCGCTTCCGGTCCAGCATTTTCAGCACCGTCGGATGAACAAACTTGCTGACATCACCACCAAGCATGCCGACTTCCCGTATGATTGATGAGGCAACATAGGTAAACTTGACATTAGGCATAAGAAACACCGTGGTGGCTTCAGGGTAAAGATGGCGATTGAGAAGTGAAAGCTGAAACTCATACTCAAAATCCTTGACCTGGCGTACCCCTCTGATGATGGCGGTTGCCCCTGCATTGCGGGCATAATCGGCAAGGAGTCCATCCTGGAGTACATCAACATGCACTCCATCAAGACCAGCCGTGATTTCCATAATCATCTCACGACGCTCCTGAAAGCTGAACAGTGTCTGCTTGCAGCTATTGACGGCAATAACCACCGTCACATCATCAAAAAGGGTAACGGCCCTTTCAAGAACATCGAAATGGCCGTTGGTAAAGGGGTCAAAAGTCCCGGGATAAATAGCCTTCTTAACTTTCAGAGTCATTGCAGGGGTGTTCTGGGTGCTGAAAAAATGTAACTCTCGTCATCCCGTAATCTTTGTGAAACCGGTAATACGGAGATGCTGTCAAGCCAAGTCGTGCGCTATGCTCAATAAGGAGAAATCCGTCCTCACTGAGGCCGCCCTCATCCATTATGCTCTCAATCAACCCGTTATAATCCTGCCATGAATAGGGAGGATCGCAGAAAACAAGATCAGCCTCACCGCTGTATCGGCACAAAAAAGCAGGCACATCTTCGTCAATTATGCTGACCTGATCTTCCAGAGCAAGCTCTCGGGCAGTCTCCCGAAGTGAACGGAGAGATTCGGGGTGACGGTCAACAAAAGTGACTGATGCCGCACCGCGACTGAGTGCCTCAAAACCAAGCGAACCAAACCCCGCAAACAGATCAAGAACCTTCGCTTCCTCAAAAGTAAACCTGTGCAGGAGTGTGTCAAAAAGGGACTTTTTGACACGGCTGCTGCAGGGACGGACATCCTGCGACGATGTCGTTCTTATTTTTCTGCCCCTGTATGCACCTGCGATTATCTGCACGCTGTGATTTTCTGCTTAAAAGTCTCCGTATGGGGTCTCCGAAAGAATCTCAAGCGCTTTTGCAGCATCCTCTTTTGATGGCGGTTTTCCGTGCCAGTTGGTATTGTCGGGCATGGTTCCCTCAAAAAACGGTACGCCCTTGCCCATAACTGTAACGGCCAGCACAACAGATGGCCTGTCGGAGGATCCGGCTGCCTTGATTTTCCCTATGGTTGCTATGAAATCCTCAATATCATTGCCATCGCAATGGTACACATCCCAGCCAAAAGACTTCCATTTATCGGCAAAAGGCTCAATTCCCATTACGCCGGATACCTCGCCATCAATCTGCTGATTGTTGAAGTCCACAATCCCGATGAGATTGCCAAGCCCGAAATGGGCCGCACTCATGGCCGCCTCCCATATCTGACCCTCCTGGCACTCACCATCCCCCATCAGGCAGAACACCCTGCCGTCACATTCGTCCATCTTCATCCCTTTGGCTGCGCCAACGGCAACTGAAAGACCCTGACCCAGGGATCCGCTGGCTATTCTGACGCCCGGAAGTCCTGATTCACAGGTAGGATGACCCTGCAGATAGGAGTTGATTTGGCGAAGTGTTGCAAGCTCCGCAATGGGAAAGTATCCCGACCGTGCCAGCACGCTGTACCATACGGGAGCAATGTGTCCGTTGGAAAGATAGAGAAGGTCCTGGCCATGATGGTCCCCGAAATCATGGGGGCGATGGTTCAGCACGCGAAAATAGAGGGCCGTGAAAATGTCCGCCATTCCAAGCGAGCCACCGGTATGGCCGGAGTTGGCAAGGGCAAGCATTCTGACAATATCGCGCCGTACCTGACGGGCCATGACTTTAAGGTCATCAAGAGTGGCAAGCTGGAGCAGCTCACCTTTTTTTTCTGCCGGATAGCGTTTCTGATCTTGTGCCATGGGGTTACTGCAGCTTTCAGTTGAAATGGATTGTTTCGGGAACAACAATTTTAAAGGTACAGGGCTCACTGGAAATAACAAAAAAAAGTCAATCTTCCCTTTGTTTTCTCCTCTTCATATAACGCCGTAGCGAAAAAATCAGCAGCAGAACAGTACCTGCGGTAACAGGAAGCGAAAAAAGTGTGGCATACCGGCCAATATGCTGCCAGTTGTCCCCCAGAAGTGCGCCTGAGTAGAGAAGAAGCACATTCCAGGCAAAAGCACTCACCGTTGCAGCACCCAGAACCCTCATCACCCTCAGGTGCATCAGACCGGCCATGATGGAAATGACCGCCCTTGACCCGAAAAGAAAACGGTTGAAAAGAACAGCAATATATCCGTGCGACGCATACTTCCGACGCAATGCAACCATGCTTGATGGAGGGAACAGCCTATAGGCGCCTCTTGAGAGCCAGTGTCTGGCTGTTGTTTCACCTTCGGCATAGAGCCTGATGCCAAAATGCCGGCTGAGAAGAAACAGAAGCATGAAACCGGCAGTTGAACCCAATGAGGCTGACACCAGTGCACCGGCAAAAGAGACCGGGCTCAAACTTATCAGCGAACCAATGAATGCAACCGGCAGATCTCCGGGAATGGGAGGGAAAACATTTTCGAGAAAAGCTATCAGAAAAAGAAAACCATACACGGCATTAGGGTCTGCCTGCTGAAGCCAAAGAAACGCAGCTTCAAACATAAGCCGCCCCCCGCATTGCTGCTCTCTTGTCCCGATACATCATATGTTCAGTCCAGCTCAAGTACTCTGCGCTGCACCTCGGTGTATGCATCCTCCACACCACCAAGATCAAACCGGAAACGGTCCTTGTCCATCTTCTCATCAGTATCAAGATCCCAGAACCGGCAGGTGTCGGGGCTGATTTCATCGCCAAGCAGAATTTCTCCCTTATGGCGCCCGAACTCAAGCTTGAAATCAACAAGTTTGAGCCTTCTGTCGGCAAAAAACGTTTTCAGCACATCGTTGATGGCCCCGGCCCGCGATTTGAGAACCTCCAGTTCATCCATTGTGGCAACACCAAGAGCAACTGCATGCTCAGCGATCATCAGCGGATCATCAAGATCATCATCCTTGAGATAGAACTCTACAATCGGCCTGGCAAGAACGGTTCCTTCGGTAAATCCATAACGCCTAACCAGTGAACCGGCTGCAATATTGCGGACAACAACCTCAACCTTGATGATGTCAAGTCGACGGCAGAGCATGTCACGATCTGACAGCTTCTCCACAAGATGGGTGTTGACGCCATGCTCTTCGAGCATGGTGAAGAGCCTGCAGGAAATGGCATTGTTCACCACCCCTTTATCAGCAATTGAGCCCTTCTTTTTGTTGTTGAATGCCGTTGCGTCATCCTTGAACTCCTGAATGACAAGATCAGCATCATCTGTCAGAAAAACTTTTTTGGCCTTGCCTTCGTGAAGCAATGTAGTCTTGTTCATTATCATAGTTCAGCTGTGCTTTGGTGTTGTCAATTGTTATGAATAAATAAGGCGAAAGAAAAAGGGAGAACTCCTGTAATGAAAAATCAGTGACCGGAAGGAGTGGCGGACGCCGCCTGCTGCACCGCACCGGTAAGGACAATGGTGATCTGATCATCAGTCAGCCCTTTATCCTTGAGAAAGTTCATGAACCGGAAGACGCCCAAATCAGAAAGCATTGCGCCGGGCTGGTCTTTTTTACTCAATCCGCGGGCACGGCCATACTCTTCCGCGGTGGCAATCCAGTCTTCGATAAATAGCTCTGATTTCCCTTTTTCAAGAAAATAGGCTGTCACGATTTTCACCACATCCTCTCTGGTAGGATCAGGATGGGCCTGAAACATCATCTGCATCTCTTCGGAAATCCTTGCCAGAACAATTGCCGCTTCCCTGTCAAGAGTCTCTTCGAGAATATCTTTTGCACGAGTTTTGACATCTTGTTTCTGGGCCATACGGACTCCCTTCGTCAGTAGATGAAATAAAAAATTGATAACCGGAAAAATCCCGGTTAAGTTACATAATCAAAATGGTAAAGAAAAAATAAACCATGGCGGAGGGGTATGCAAAAAAAACACTCACTTTTATTCTTGGCGCTCCTCCTCCTTTTTTCACACTCCCTGCCACTTTGGGCGCAACCGAAGGAGGAGCAGCGGCTTGTTATGTGGTGGAACCTTGAGAACCTGTTTGATACCCGTGACGACCCATCCACAAACGACAGCGACTTCACCCCGTCAGGCAAACTTCACTGGACTGCAAAAAAACTGAAGCTCAAACAGATGCGCATCGCGTTTGTCATTTCAGCAATCGAAAAGCATCCAGACTACAGAAGGTTCCCTGACATTGTTGCCGTCTGTGAAGTGGAAAATGAGGCTGTCCTGAAAGCCACCATGGCCAAAGTTCCCAAAGTACACTATAAAACCCTGCATCATGACTCTCCCGACATCCGCGGTATCGATGTGGGCCTTGCCTACAACCCGAAAACTCTCGCCCCGACAGGAATGAAAACCTACTGCGTTCCTCTTGAGGGACGACCGACAAGAGATATTGTTGTAGCCGGCTTTACAGCTGGAGGCCGCCCGCTTCACCTGGTGCTCAACCACTGGCCTTCCCGCGCATTCGATACCCGATGGACTGAAAAAAAACGCATTGCGGCAGCCACCGTTGCCCGGGCAATAGTTGACAGTCTTCTGCAGAGAAATCCACAGGCGGACATTATTCTAATGGGCGACTTCAACGACGAACCCGGTGACCGCTCACTCAAGGAAACGCTCGGCTCGTCCTTCAGCAGAGAACAGGTGCTCAGTGAACCGGATACATATCTGTACAACTGCTGGGACGGACATGACGGCGAGGGAAGCTACCGCTACCGCGGGCACTGGGAACAGATTGACCAGATGCTTGTTTCTTCAGGCATGCTTCAAAAAAGCGGCCTGCGCCTTGACTCAAAACCATTCAGCTGTTTTGCCATATCCCCCATGTTCCCGTCGAACAGCAAATACCCATGGCGGACTTATGAGAAGGGAAAATACAGCGGGGGATATTCCGACCACCTGCCCCTGCTTCTCAAAGTACGAACCAGCCCCTGAACAAGAGTATCAGCTCCGTTGACGAGAGCACTAAACAATTGTTATATTGTTTTATATTAAAAAGATATGCGTACATTAATACAATGGAGCATGAAATTTCTGTCAGTATCCCAAACCCATCCATAATGCATAAACTGATGATGGCCCGGTTCATTCCGGTTCTCCTCTACCTGTTTATCACTTCCACGGTTACAGCAGAAGTGTATCACAATCCTGTTGACCAATTGACGAAATCAACAGCCGACCACACAAAATTCCCGCAACTCAAAAGAAACTTCAAAAGCGGCCCGGAAGTAACCAGGGCCTGTCTTGAGTGCCATACAGAAGCATCCCGGCAAATTCACCGTACCAAACACTGGACATGGGAAGTACCCATGAAAGATGGCAAGATGCTCGGCAAACAGCATGTTGTCAACAACTTCTGTATTTCTGTTGAGGGAAATGAACCACGATGCACTTCATGCCATATCGGGTATGGATGGAAAGACAAAAAATTTGACTTCGCAAGTCAGCTGAATGTAGACTGCCTTATCTGCCACGACGGTACAGGCACCTACCAGAAACTCCCCGCAGGCGCAGGCCATCCGGCATATCAGACAACAGTTCAGGAGAAAAAAACCTACAAAAAAGTCAACCTTTCCAACATTGCACGGCATGTCCAGAACCCCGACAGGCACAACTGCGGAACCTGCCATTTTGAGGGAGGAGGAGCAGATGCAGTCAAACACGGCGATCTTGACAACTCCCTTCTGAAACCCGACCGCTCGCTTGACATACACATGGCATCCGGAAAAGGGGAGCTCAACATGACCTGCACCGACTGCCATAAAACAGAAGGCCATCAGGTCCCCGGAAGCCGCTATGAACCAACCGCAGCAGACAAACACGGGTTTGACTATCCCCTTCCCGATGACTTCCCCACAACCTGCAGTTCATGCCACGGCAACACGCCGCACACGACAAACAAAAAACTCAACGACCACATAGACAAAGTTGCCTGCCAGACCTGCCATATTCCGCAGATAGCCAAAGAGCGCGCAACAAAAATGTGGTGGGACTGGTCAAAAGCCGGAAAGTTTGATGAAAAAGGAAAGATGATTGTCAAAAAAGATTCCACCGGCCTTCCAACATACATCACCAAGAAAGGTGAGTTCCGCTGGGAAAAAAATATGGAACCGGAATACCGCTGGTTCAACGGCCAGATGAACTATACAACCTTCCTCACCACTTTTGACGATCGTGGCATTGTACAGATCAACCACCCTGACGGCAAAGCCGGTGACACGCTTTCAAGAATATGGCCATTCAAGGTCCATCGCGGCAAACAGCCCTATGATACCCAGCTCAAACGATTTGTAAAGCCTAAACTTTACGGCCCCAAAGGATCCGGTGCATACTGGTCTGACTTCTCATGGGACAAATCCATAAGCGCAGGCATGACAAATGCCGGACTGAAATACAGCGGCAAATATGACTTCATTGAAACAGAAATGTACTGGCCCATATCGCACATGGTTTCACCAAAAGAGGATGCAATGGGATGTGTCGAATGCCATGCTCATGGGGGAAGGCTTGAGTCTCTCGGAGGGTTCTACCTCCCCGGACGCGACATGAACCCTTTGGTTGAAATCATTGGATTCCTTGTCACAATCGGCTCTCTTATCGGCATCATAGTGCACAGCATCATGAGGTATACAACACAAAAAAAAATGAAGCGGGAGGACGCAGCATGAGAAAAGTTTATCTCTATGCAAGGTTTCAGAGATTCTGGCACTGGATGCAGGCGCTGATAATCTTCGCCCTTCTCTTCTCTGGAATGGAAATTCACGGGCTCTTCAAGCTTATGGGGTATGAGGCGGCATTCCATATGCACAATTACTTTGCAATGGGGCTCCTGGCATTCATCCTCCTTGCCTTTTTCTGGTACATTACCACGGGTGATTTCCGTCAATATCTGACAGAGGGCAATCTGCTCGACAAAATCCTTCTTCAGGCCCGTTATTATATGAACGGCATTTTCAGAAACGAGCCGCATCCATTCAAGAAAAACGAGATTTCAAGACTCAATCCACTGCAGCGCATCACTTACCTGATGCTCACCCTTGTCGGTCTTCCGGCTCAAATAATCGTCGGGTTCATCTATTTCTATTTCAATGAACTCGTTGCTCTGGGTATGGACCCGGCACTTCTTGCACCTATAGCCTATTTCCATACCCTTCTCGCCTATCTCCTCGTTGGCTTTGTGATCATGCATGTGTATATGACCACCACAGGCCATACTCTCACATCAAACATCAAAGCCATGGTGACCGGTTGGGAAGAGGTTGAGGACGACTGAGAGAGGCGGATAAAGCGTAATTTTCATTGTTATTGTCGGTTAGTGCCACAAGCAATTACCTTTCGCCAATTACAACAAAAAAAACAGCTATGGACACTCAAACGCTTGTTTTGTATGCAATTCCCGCCGCCGGGGTGCTTGCACTCCTGTATGCCTTCTTCACAGCTTCATGGATAAGCAGGCAGTCTACAGGAACTGAAAAGATGGCAACAATCGCCGGTCATATTGCCGACGGAGCCATAGCGTTTCTGAAGCGCGAGTACAAAGTGCTCATAATTTTTGTTGTATCCGTTGCCATCCTTCTCGGGTGGGCAAACATGGGCCGTGAAGGCACTTCACCCATGATTGCCGTCAGCTTTGTTGTTGGCGCGTTCTGCTCTGCTCTGGCAGGCTTCTTTGGTATGAAAGTTGCCACCAAAGCAAATGTACGCACCACCCATGCCGCACGAACCAGCCTTGCCGAAGCACTCAACATTGCCTTTTCAGGCGGCCTGGTTATGGGGCTTTCGGTCGTTGGCCTTGGCATCATCGGTCTGTCAAGTCTGTTCATCATCTACAGCCGGATGTTTACAGACATGGGCGAAGTCATCAACCTCATATCCGGCTTTTCGCTCGGTGCATCATCCATCGCACTGTTTGCCCGTGTGGGCGGCGGCATTTATACAAAAGCTGCTGATGTAGGAGCCGACCTTGCAGGAAAAGTGTACGAAGGAATACCCGAAGATGACCCCCGCAACCCCGCAACAATTGCCGACAATGTAGGCGACAATGTAGGTGATGTTGCCGGCATGGGAGCCGATCTTTTTGAAAGTTATGTCGGGTCAATAATCGGCACCATGGTTCTTGGCGCTGCATTCATTCCCATGTTCAACGAAATCGGGTTTACCAACCCCATTGCCGCAGTCATGCTTCCGCTGGTTCTGGCAGCTGTAGGCATTCTGGTATCCATTGGCGGATCGTTCCTCGTCAAGGTGAAAGAGGGCGGCAACCCGCAGAACGGGCTGAACATGGGAGAATTTGGAGCCTCCATCATTATGGCCGTTCTCAGCTATTTCCTCATCACCTCGTTTCTTCCGGCCACCTGGACGGCTGAAGGCTTCGTCTATACATCGGTCAATGTATTTTACGCAGTCATCATCGGTCTTGCGGCAGGAGTCATGATTGGTCTTATCACAGAGTACTACTGCTCCACAGACAAGGCGCCCGTCATAGGGATTGCCCGCCAGAGCATTACAGGAGCTGCAACAACAATCATTGCCGGACTTGGTGTAGGAATGATGTCCACTGCCCTTCCCGTTCTTGTGCTTGCCGCCGCAATTGTTGCCTCCCATTATCTGGCAGGCCTGTACGGAATTGCAATAGCCGCACTGGGAATGCTTTCTGTGACCGGTATACAGCTTGCTGTTGACGCATACGGACCAATTTCCGACAACGCAGGAGGCATTGCTGAAATGGCAGGACTTCCTCCTGAAGTACGCGAACGCACAGACAAGCTTGATGCGGTTGGCAACACCACTGCAGCAATCGGCAAGGGCTTTGCTATCGGCAGTGCTGCCCTTACCGCACTGGCACTGTTTGCCGCGTTCCGCCAGCAGGCACATATCGAATCGCTTGACATATCACAGCCAATCATTATGGCAGGGCTGCTTATTGGAGCAATGCTGCCCTTTGTTTTCAGTGCCATGGCCATGGGAGCGGTAGGCCGTGCCGCAGGCGATATGATCAATGAGGTTGGCCGTCAGTTCCGGGAGATCCCGGGACTGCGCGAAGGGACGGCACCTGCAGAATTTGCACACTGTGTTGACATTTCAACCAAAGCCGCCATCAGGGAGATGATTCTTCCCGGTATGCTCGGTGTACTTGTTCCTGTGGTTGTTGGCTTCATTTCAAAGGACATGCTCGGCGGAGTGCTTGCCGGTGTAACCTCATCGGGCGTTCTGATGGCCATCTTCCAGTCCAATGCCGGCGGAGCCTGGGATAATGCCAAAAAGCGCATTGAGGGCAACATCGAGTTTGATGGGGTGGTCTACGGTAAAGGTTCCGACACGCATAAAGCTGCCGTGGTTGGCGATACCGTCGGCGACCCGCTCAAAGACACCAGCGGCCCGAGCATCAATATTCTCATGAAACTCATAGCTGTTGTAGCTCTGGTTATTGCGCCGCTTCTTTGATTAGTCCCTCACATTTCGTAAGATTGGACGGCCTTCACTTGAAGGCCGTCTTTTTTTTGCACCCGCCTCAGATGCACCGTCATGAAACTGATCATAGGCCTGGGCAATCCTGAAGCCCGCTACAGCAACACCCGTCACAACATTGGTTTTGAGGCCGTGGAGGCCTTGGCCGCTGCCTTTGGAGCCCCCTTCAGCAAAGGCAAGGGCAAATATCTTGTGGCAAAAATCCGCCACCGAGGCGAGCAGCTGATGCTCGTCAAGCCGATGACATACATGAACCTCTCGGGTCATGCCGTTGTTGCCGCCATGAATTTTCACAAAGCCCTACGAAGCGACATACTCGTCATCTGCGACGACATGAACCTCCCCTCCGGCACTCTGAGACTGCGCAGCAAAGGTTCAGCTGGAGGCCAGAACGGCCTGAAACATATAATTGAATCGCTGGGAAGTGAGGAATTCGCCCGACTGAGAATCGGTATAGGACTTGAAGAAAAGCCACAGGGAGGATATTCCTCTTTTGTACTGGGAAAATTCAGTACCGACGAGCGCAATGTAATGAACCGTACCCTTGAAGTATGCACAGAGGCAATTCTGGACTTTGCCGTCAACGGAATATCACATGCCATGAACCATTACAACAAACCGGTGTCATAGCGGTTCGGCAAGCCTGTGCTCAGCAGGCAGCAAGTGATACAGATGAACGCTTCAGAGGAAAACTCACCACAGCCCCTCTCCCTGAAATCTCCTCAAGAAACCTGATGGCCCTGACATTGAACTCCTCAGGCTGGTCAACATTGCATACATGACCTGAGTCGCCAATAACCTGAAGGAACGAGTTGGTGTGGCGGGTAATGATGTGTTCAACAGCAGGAAGGAACATGTGGTCTTCATCCCCCATAAGATACAGCGTGGGAATGCCTGTATCCTTCTCCTCAAAAAACTTAAGCATTGGTGTCAGCTCATAGGTCAACCGGAACCATCGCATAAACTCTTTCTGTGCCACCTTTTTTGCTTCATTCACAAACAGCAGCCGCGATTTTCTGTGCCGTTCACGAGGCATGATAATCCAGGCAAAAAAGCTGTACAGCCACATGTAGGGCACCACCCTCTTGAACATATTGCCAAGAGCCACCAGAACTTTTGCACGGACATTCAATCGTATGATAGCTCCGCTCATCACCATGGAACTTACCCGCTGCGGTGCCAGTTCACTGATATTGCGTATAAGAATGGTACCGAGCGACACCCCTACGAAATGAGCTTTCTCTATTTTCAGTGAATCGAGAACCTCAAGAATGTCGAGCGTAATATCTTCAAAATTGTAATTCCGCAGATCTTTGCCGGCTGCAATGGATTTGGAACGGCCATGCCCCCGCAGATCCACAAGAAGAACATTGAAATGCCTTATGAATTCCTTTATCTGGAGAAACCAAATGGAAGAGCTCCCGCCAGCACCATGGACAAAAACAACCCATGGGGCACCGGGCTCAACCAACTGATATTTTTTGTAATGCAGCATTGAAGAACAGGATTAAATCAAGTGACTCCAGTAAAGAACAAAAACCGGGAACAAAAAGTTACCCCTTCGCATGAAGAACCCGAACCAGCTCAAAAAGTACAACCCCCGCAGCAACTGAAACATTGAGGGAATGCTTTATGCCAAACTGTGGAATCTCAAGCACCAAATCACACTCCGCCAGCAGGTTATCCTCTATACCCTGAACCTCATTGCCTACGAGCAGACAAACAGGAAAATCCTGTGCCTTCATCTCCGTATACAATCGGCTCCCTTCGGCAATTTCAAGCCCACATATCCTCACGCCGCTTTTTTTCAGATCCCGAAGAGTCTGTTGCGGGTTGTCAGTATACTCCCATGGCATTGAGGCATCAGCACCAAGAGCGGTTTTTGTTATCTCTTTTCTCGGTGGCGTTGCCGTATATCCGGAAAGAATGATTTTTTCAATTCCAGCCGCATCGGCCGACCTGAACATGGACCCTACATTCCACATACTCCTGATATTATGAAGCATCAGAATCACTGGATGTTTGGGTGCTGCCGCATACTCATCCGTGCTCAGCCTTCCCATGGCATCGCCTTCAAGCTTTCGGAACACCTTCAAGCCATGCCGCCATTTATGGCCAGCAGAGCATCAAGCAGGCGACTATTTTCATCCGGAAGCCCAATATTGAAACGAAGACAGTTCTTCATCAGGTGGTAACCAGACACATTTCTCACGAGAATGCCCCTGCCGATGAGTTTACGGAACACCGCATCTGCATCGGGAACACGGATCACAAGAAAGTTTGTGTCACTCATAAACGGTTCAACACCCTGAACAGAAAGGAGTTCCCCATAGAGCTCATCACGCACATTAAGAATATACGACACAGCATCCGTAACTATCGCATAATTCTCCAACACATGCATCAAGGTTATTTCAGCAAGCCTGCTTGAAGCGAACGGAATCTTTGGTTTTGCAATTTCAGCAATCAATTCCGGCCGGCCAATGGCAAACCCGATACGCATACCAGCAAGTGCGAGAGCCTTTGACATGGTTCGAAGCACCACCAGATTCGGAAATTCTTCAATGAGAGGAAGAGCAGAGTCCTGTCGTGAAAACTCAATATAAGCTTCGTCGACAAGTACAAGAGCATCACACGACGATGCTATCCGGCGGATATCATCAAAAGTGATCGACTTTCCCGTCGGGTTGTTTGGTGAGGAGAGAACGACAAAATCAACAGACTCTTCCTGTGCGCTTTGGATAATGGCGTCCACATCAAAATCAAGCGAAGCCTTCAAGGGAACCCTCACAAGGGAAGCCTGAAGGAGAAGTGCCAGTTTTTCATAGAGTGAAAATGAGGGGTCGGGAACAAGAATCTTCCTCCCCGGACCAAGACAGGCAAGAAAGATGGTATAGAGCAGTTCATTGGAACCATTTCCCATCATCACGCCCTCAGCCGGAACGCCAAGAAAATCAGCATATGCCTTCGTCCCCCTGTAAGGAAGAATATCGGGATACCGGTTCCAGGGCTCCCGAACAAACTCGGAAACAATAGCCTCCTTCAACCACATCGGCAGGTCAAACGGACTTTCATTCTGGTTCAGCTTAATGGCTGCCTGCTGACCACCCTCAACACTGTAGGCTGCAATGTCCCTGAGTGAAGGATTCAAATAACGCATGATATCTCTTTGCATAGACAGCCTTCAAAGTTATTGGAAAATACCAGATATGCTCATCCCGAGAGGGCTCCCGTCAAAAGCGCATCTGTAAAAAACGCTTTTTCACCCAAATTCACGAAAAAAAACTGGACAATGATAGTTTTTTTCGTACCTTAAAAGAGGACAAATTAAATCCTCTTTTAAACAGACAACTGGAGGCAATGATGACGCACCTGAAAAAAACACCCCTCGATCTGCTCGACGATATATACAGCCTTGCCTACTGGATGACAGGAAATGAGAAAGAGACAGCAGACCTGGTCAATATGACTTATGTCAATCTTCATGGGAGTGCCGCGGAAACAGATGTACTGAAAACTTTCAGGGCATGCTATGTAGACCAGTACGGGAATGAAGCCCAACTCTGCATTTCCGAACAGGACTGCAGGCCGCATGTTACGCTTCTGGAAAAATTCCGTGAGTGGAGCGCAGACATAAAACTCTCTGTTCTGTTGAGTGAGATATCCGGATTGAAACACGAACAGATAGCCGAAATAGTAGGAAAGCCGGTTGAAACCATAAGAAAATGGCTCTTTATCGGCCGCAGAATAATGGTAAAGGATATGCAACTGAAAGCCTCAGCATGACAGATTTCCCCATATGACAGAGAGCCGCCCGAATGAGGCGGCTTTTTGTTTTTACCCATGCCGCTTTATATTGGTTTTGACGCACGAGAAACCCAAATCATTAACATTCGCCGACTGCTTTATGATCATTATTACCGGAGGGGCTGGCTTCATTGGAAGTGCCATGCTGTGGGAACTGAACCGTCAGGGGGAAGAGAATGTTTTTGTGGTTGATGATCTGGGGCTGACGACACCCCCGAAATGGAGAAACCTCTCCGGCCTGAGATACCGTGATTTCATTCACAAAGACGACCTTCCTGATCTTCTGGAGCGAAATGCCCTGAAAGATGTAACAGCAATCATCCACATGGGCGCCAACAGCTCCACAACAGAGACTGACGCCGACCACCTGCTCACAAACAACTATGAATACTCAAAGAAGATAGGACAGCACTGCATGAAGCACGGGGTGCGTTTGATCTATGCCTCCAGTGCGGCAACCTACGGTGACGGAGCAAACGGATACAGCGATTCAACAGAATCCATAGACGCCCTTCGGCCACTGAACATGTATGGGTACTCGAAACAGCTTTTTGACCGCTGGGCATTACAGAACGGCCTTTTCAATACAGCCGCAGGCCTCAAGTTCTTCAATGTTTACGGCCCCAATGAATATCACAAGGGAGACATGTCAAGCGTGGTATTCAAGGCATTCAACCAGATCAAGGCAACCGGTACCGTCAAACTATTCAAATCGCATCGTGAGGGCTACCAGGATGGCGGACAGGAACGGGACTTCATTTTCGTAAGAGATTGCACCCGAATCATGGCATGGCTCCTTGAAAACCCCTCTGCAGCCGGGCTTTTCAATGCAGGAACCGGAATACCCAGAACATTCCGCGACCTTGCCGAAGCCACATTCCATGCGCTCAACAAACGCCCCGACATCAGCTATATTCCCATGCCCGAAACCCTTCGCGACAAATACCAGTACCATACGAGCGCAGAAACTCTCAAACTGCGCAATGCGGGCTACAGCACTCCATTCACATCCCTTGAAGATGGGGTTGAAGCCTATGTGCAGCAGTTCCTCATGAAGCAGAACCCATATTGTGACACTCTCTCCACCCCCAACAGCAAGGGCCAGTAATGACAGAAACCATTGAGATTCAGGGCATTGAACCGGTCATCCTTCTCGGACCGCACGACAGGTACCTGAAACAGCTCAAGAAGGAGTTCCCTGATATTATCATCAACTCACGGGGCTCTGAAATCACCATTGCGGGAACGGCGGATGAAGTCCGATTACTTGGAAAGGTTCTCGGCGAAATGATGCTTCTTGCCACCCGGGACGGGGAAATATCAGAAAACGACTTCAAAACAATTGTGAACCTCGCCATTTCACCAGTTTCAAAAGAAAAAGCTGAGGAAATTCCGCTTGACGACGATGTGATTGTTGCCTCCCGGGATTATGTTGTCCGTGCCAAAACAAACGGGCAGCGTCGTATGGTAGCCGAAGCCAAAACAAACGACATTGTGTTCGCCATCGGTCCCGCCGGCACAGGAAAAACCTACACGGCCGTTGCCGTTGCAGTGGCCGCATGGAAAGCCAAGACAGTCAAACGCATTGTCCTTGCCCGCCCCGCCGTTGAGGCTGGCGAAAGCCTGGGATTCCTTCCCGGCGACCTTGCACAGAAAATCGATCCATACCTTCGGCCGCTCTATGATGCATTGCAGGACATGCTGACCTCAGAAAAGCTGAAAATGCTGACCGAACGGCGCATCATTGAAATTGTTCCCCTCGCCTATATGCGCGGACGGACTCTGAACAACGCCTTCATCATTCTTGACGAAGCCCAGAACGCCTCAACCAAGCAGATGAAAATGTGCCTCACTCGACTCGGTATCAACTCCCGGGCCATCATCACCGGCGATGTCACCCAGATTGACCTGCCAAAAGAGGTGGAATCCGGCCTTGAAAACTCCCGCACCATCCTTAAAAACATCAAAGGAATCAGCTTTGTCGATCTCGACAAATCCGATGTGGTCCGTCACAAGCTTGTGCGCGACATCGTCAATGCTTACGAAATTCACGAAAGCAGATAGCAGAGTACAGACTATTTACTACATTGTCACGAAAGGGATTTCCCCTGAGCAAAGCAACCATAAACAATAAACCAAAGGAGCCGCCATGGCACATAGAATTACAGACGAATGCACCTACTGCGGAGCATGCGAGCCCGAATGCCCTGTCAGCGCCATCACACCAGGCGATGACCTCTATGTCATCAATGAAAGCGTATGCGTTGACTGCGTCGGCCACCACGATGAACCCGCTTGCGTGGCCATCTGCCCGGTCGACTGTATCATCAAGGTCTGAAGAACACATCGGTTCTAAAAAAAACCTCCGCCCCTTTATCTGTAATGGGGCTGGAGGTTTTTTTTTCAGCTTTGAAATATTGTATATTGCTCAACTTGTTCTGAGCTGAATCGTTCTTTTATTTTTTTTATCAACACATAAGCGAGAAAGTCAATATGGCACTCTACATTACCGAAGAATGCACCTACTGCGGAGCCTGCGAGCCCGAATGCCCGGTTACCGCTATTTCCGCCGGCGACGACATCTATGTCATCGATGCAGCAACCTGCACCGAATGCGCAGGTTATGCTGATGCACCTGCATGCGTTGCTGTCTGCCCTGCAGAATGCATCGTTCAGGGATAAGCTGACCCCGAAAAACAGCCGATTTCTTAAGCTGTCTGAACCAACAGACAGCTTTTTTTATGCCGTTTCAAAATCAACAACCGCCCGACCGGCCGCTGCAGTAACAATAAAGTCCCTGACAGCCTCATGCAGGGGATGTATCTGATAGAGGGCAAGCGCCTGCATATCGGTAAACTCGGAGAGAAGCACGACATCATAGCCACCCTCTGAAACCTCATCGGCTACGCCAGCCTCTATCTTCAACAAACCCGGAATCTTCCCTGAAAGCCCCTCAAGACGCCCTTTGATGGCCAGGGCATTTTCCCTTCGCCCCATTCCGTTTGCCTCTTCGCGAAGCCTCCACATGACAATGTGTTTTACCATTCCTTTACAGCTCCCTGATATTTTTTTTCTCTTACTGCAGCTTGCTCTTCCCGCCCCACGCCGAGTGATCAGGACGACGCAGGCCACCCTCACCAGCCTCCGCAAAACGGCGGAAGGCCGACTCCAAAGTTGAAAACGCCTTTTCAAACATCTCCTCAGCTATGCCCCACCGGTCTCCGCGCGCGTTGAGCATCACAAGAAGCATATCCCGGCCATTTTTCTGCGCTCTTGCAATAAGGCACTTTCCGGCACGACGCGTAAACCCTGTTTTAATGCCGACAGCATAGGGATACCGGGCAAGCAGTTTGTTATGGGTGCGAAGCAGAAACATTTTCCCGGTTCGATATTCAGGCACAATGACCGAACCAAGCATTGCCATATCATTGAAATGAGGCAGCCTGATGGCATATTCTGTCAGCACTAGAAGGTCTTCTGCCGTTGAGAGATTTCCCGAATACTCCCCGGTATCAAATCCGGCCGGGTTGGTAAAGGAGGAATGTTTCATTCCAATTGCCCTTGCCCTGTAGTTCATCGCCGCAACAAAACCCTTCACACTGCCGCTCAGATGCATTGCAATGGCAAAGGCGGCATCATTGCTGGAACTGACCATAGATGCCTTGACCAGGTCAATCAACCGAATCCGGTCCCCTGTCCTGAAACCAGCCTTTGTCGGCTCCACAAGGGTCGCCTCACGGGGAATTACGACAATCTGGTCAAGCTTTCCGCTCTCAATGGCAAGAACACAGGTAAGGATCTTTGTCAGGCTTGCCGGCCTGATGAGCCGATCGCTGTCTTTGGACATAAACACCCGGGAATAACCAAGGTCCTTGATGATATAGGAATCAATCAACACTGGTACTGCAGCCTCTGCAGTACCGGCCCGAAAGAAAAGGGAAAACAGGAGTATAACTGACACCGCCGTCATGGAAAACATGCGTTTAACGCGGCCAGACCCATTATGCATCATCCCTTCTCCAATGTGAAATTCATTTTCAGCAGCAAACCCTTTCATCATGCACTCTCTTTTCCACCGCCTGCCGGCTTTGCGGGTCGTGGCTGTGAAGCGAGTTTTCCCCCATAATGTCCAAGCAGGGTTACCACGGGAAGCATTGAAAGCAGAATCCCGATATAAAGCCAGCGCAGAATACCGGCTTCTGCCATAACATCAGGAAGAGCAAGACGCAATCCCACCCCGGCGAAACAGAGAACAAACAGAATGATGGAAAGGCGTATCTTTTTCATGAATACAGGAGCCTTGGCTCCCCTGTATTTTGTTTTCCAATCATGAATGCCTGAAGCAAAAGAGACTGGAATGGCCAGCAGCGTTATGATGATGATATGCTTGACAGTATGTTCAAAAAAAACATTGCCGCCTGGTATGGCAAGCAGAAGATAGAGAACTGCCACGGGAATCAGTCCATTGCTGAAATGGGCGGCAATAGCGTGGAGCATGAAAGTTTTTTTCATCTCCTTGAAAAGGCTCTGTTTAGCCATAGAATATCCGTCTTCGGTGATTACATGATTGCATAGGATTGCTGAGCTGTAAGATAACAGCTATGAACCAATACAGAAAACCCGCTGTTCTTTTAGCGAGTCGCCCGCCATGACAGAGCGGGAGTTCATTTCTTTATATTTTCGTGGTATTTTAACACGCCGATCTTTTCCCAACTATTAACTCCACAACGCCGAGGTGCAGAAGCCAGTCCAACCCCTTGCAGCCACCCTGCTCATCATCCGCTTTCTCAAGCCGATCACCTGGATACCGGTCATGTGGAGCTTCCTGTGCGGTGCCGTTGCCAGCGGCGGGTTTAGCTGGAATGACCTGACCGGGCAAAAGTTCATTCTGGGCATGCTGCTCACCGGCCCTCTGGCAACCGGCACATGCCAGATGCTCAACGACTACTTCGACCGCGACCTTGACAAAATCAACGAACCCGGGCGCCCCATTCCCGGAGGGGACATATCATTGAAAAACGCAACCATCCTCATTGCAGTCTGGTCGGCACTTTCAATCATTGCCGGCTGGTTGATACATCCGGTGATAGGACTCTATGTCATCATAGGCATCATCAATGCCCACCTCTACAGCGCCAACCCGATCAAGCTCAAAAAACGGCTCTGGGCCGGCAATATCATTGTTGCTCTCTCCTACCTCATCATTCCATGGATGGCGGGAGAAATTGCCTACAGCAGCAGTATCTCACTCTCTTCACTGACCCCTTCGCTGGTTGTTGCCGGCCTCTTTACCCTTTCAAGCACCGGAACCATGACCATCAATGATTTCAAGTCACTTGAAGGTGACAGCCGCTCGGCCATCAGAACATTACCGGTCGCTTTCGGGGAAACCAACGCAGCCCTGATTGCTGCGGTCCTTATCAACACGGGGCAACTGCTTGCGGCACTCTATCTCTTTTCCCGGGAACAAGGGCTGTATGCCGCCATTGTCATCCTGCTTATCATTCCCCAGTTCATTCTCCAGTTCCCGCTTGTACGCTCACCAAAAACAATGGATGTGCGCTACAATGCCCTTGCTCAGAATTTTCTTGTTGCAGGCATGCTTGTTTCAGCTCTTGCCATTCAGGCTGCCAGGCCATGAGGTTCACCAGCAAGCCCTGCGTATCGGTTATCATGCCGACATTCAACAGGAGCCGATTCATCCGGACCGCCATCAAGAGCCTGCTCAGTCAAACATTCACCGACTGGGAACTCCTCATTGTTGACGACGGCAGCACCGACAGTACGATGCAGATTGTTGAGCCTTACCTGTTCGAGAACCCGCGCGTCCGTTACATGAAGCACAGCAACAGGAAAGCGCCCCTCTCACGAAACGCCGGCATGCAGGCCTCGTTCGGTAAGTTCATCACCTTTCTCGACAGCGACGACTACTACCTGCCCAACCATCTTGCAAGCCGTGTAAGCATCATCGGAGAGCCCGATTCCCCGGACCTTCTTGTGGGAGGCATTCTTGCCCCACCCGGCACCATGGTGCGCGACCGCACCAACCCGGAGATGCTTGTTCCGCTAGAACAATGCATTCCCGGAGCCACTTTTTTTGGTCGTAGGGAGCTGTTTTTTGCTCTTTCCGGGTTCCGGAATCTTCCCTATGCTGAAGATACTGACCTGTGGGAACGGGCCACGGCCGCCGGATGGAAGCTCAAAACAGTTGATCACCCCAAAACCTATATCTATCAGCAGTCTCCCGACAGCATCACACAAAACTACAGGCAATCATGATCAACTCCCTGACCGTCTACTGCAGTTCCAGTACCGAGGCTCCCCAGGAGTATTTTGAAGCAGCCGCATCACTCGGAAAATCATGTGCGGCACTGAACATCTCTCTTGTCTTTGGTGGAGGCAGGGTCGGGCTGATGGGCTGCATTGCCGATGCTGTGATGCAGAACGGGGGAACGGCACGAGGCATTATACCCAGGTTCCTTGAAGAGCGGGAAGTAGCGCATTACGGCCTGAGTGAACTCACGGTGGTGGAAACCATGCATGAGCGAAAAATGAAGCTTGCTGAATGGGGGGACGCCTATCTCGTACTTCCTGGAGGCCTGGGAACCCTTGATGAGCTGCTGGAAGTCATGACATGGAAACACCTCGGCCATCACCACAAACCCATCATCCTGCTGAACCTCAACGGATTCTGGAATCCCCTGCTTGAGTTCTTCGGACGCATTGCCGAAGAACGAATGGTCAACAGCCGCTACAAGGACTACTATACAATCTGCAACAGCACAGAAGAGGCTGCCAGCCTCCTCCAGAGTCACAACACAAAAGCCGACACCACTCCATGAATGACCTATACCCCGCCCTTCTCCTGACACTTCTTGCAGGCCTCTCCACCGGGATTGGAAGCGCAATGGCTCTCGTGGTCAAACACACCAACACACGATTTCTGACACTTGCGCTTGGTTTCTCTGCCGGAGTCATGCTCTATGTCTCCTTTGTTGAGCTCCTCCCACAATCAGAGGAAACCCTTCTTGCCGGCATGCCCTCTCAAGCCGCAGCATGGGTAGCAACGCTCGCTTTTTTCGGAGGAATATTCTTTATCTGGGCCATCGACCAACTTGTACCCGATGTAGAAAACCCTCATGAAATGTCCTATATCGGCAGAATGGAAGAAAGAGTGCCCGACAGCATGCGGCTGAACCGGATGGGGCTGTTTACCGCTGCCGCCATAGCCATCCACAACTTCCCGGAAGGCATGGCCGTTTTTTTCAGTGCCCTGTCAAACCAAAATCTCGGAATAGTCATTGCTACCACCATAGCACTGCACAACATTCCAGAAGGAATGGCCATAGCCGTACCAATCTATTTTGCCACAAAAAGCCGAAAAAAAGCCTTCACCTACTCCTTTCTCTCGGGCCTGGCCGAGCCACTTGGAGCAATCGTGGGTTTTGCAATCCTCAAGCCATGGCTTAGCCCCCCGGTATTCGGAAGCGTGCTGGCCGCCGTAGCCGGCATTATGGTCTATATTTCGCTGGATGAACTTTTGCCGACGGCAGAAGAGTATGGAGAGCACCATCTGGCCATTTCCGGGCTGATTGCCGGAATGGCAGTGATGGCCCTGAGCCTGCTCCTCCTCGCCTGAGTCTTTCAGACAGGAAAAGCAGGCCTGAAACCTCTGCGTCAGTGGCAGTCGTGGCCCTGGCAGGCCTGCTCCGCAGTAACTTTGACCAGATCCCCGCCGGCAAAGCGCCGAAGAGCCACACCAAGCGTAGGAGCCATGTCGGCCATAAACACATCAATACCAAGCTCCTGAAGCCTTGCAGCCGCTCTGGCGCCAATGCCATTGCAGATAACAGCGTTCACGCCCATTTCGATAAATGCTTCAGCCGGGGTACACTGACCATGCACATGCTGGCTGTTCGGGTTTTCTGTGATCTGCACCTCACCCGTTTCCGTATTGCTGATTGCAAACCATGGGGCACTTCCGAAATGCTCACAGACCACCGACTGTTCGCCGGCATTATCGTCAAGAGGAATAACAACTTTCATCTATTCTCTCCTTCAGCAGCACCGGAGCCACCATTTCCACCGTTATTGGAATGATCATGATCGTGATGGTGCTCATGCACACCGCCACCACCCTGACCCATACCCGTCCCTTCACGATGCAGGCCGGTCCTGAGCCCTCTGCAACGGCCACCACCGCCCCTTCCGCCGCCGAATCCACCACCCGGTGAACTGCGATGGATGTTTTCACTACCGCATGATGGGCATACTTCAGGACGCTGCACTCCATGCCCAACAGCCCATGCATGGCCGCAACCGCCACACTTGAAAAGTCTCTGTTCCGTCATCATAATTGTACCTCCTGTTATTGTTAACTGCTTTCCTGTTACCAGCATCACGCCAACCTTATGGCGCGCCGAGCTGAGGATATTGCCGAAAGTCTGTCGCGAAACATGCATTCGCCCGGCAGCCTCCTCCTGATACAGCCCTTCAAAATCCGCCAACCGTATAGCCTCAAACTCGTCAACCGTCAATTCAATTGCTTCCAGCTCATCAAGAGGCACCCCCGCGGGCTTGAAAACAACAAACTCCGGGCTGCACCCAATTTTTCTGCATTTGACTGGTCTCGGCATACGGCTCAATAGTTACTCAACAATTTGTTATTAGCATATGCCAATAACATACCACAAAAAAAGCCACCTGTCAAGCCAGATGGCCTCTTTTTTTAAAAACGCTTTGTATAGATATGGCAATAAGGCTCATGGCCTGTTTTTTCATAATAATCCTGGTGATACTCCTCCGCCGGCCAGAAGCGCCCGGCTTTCTCAACCGTGGTCACCACCGGGTATCCCTTAGCCTTCAACTCCGCTATCAAGTGCTCTGCAACAGACCGCTGTTCATCGTTCCTGTAAAAAACAGCTGACCGATACTGGGTTCCCCTGTCCGGCCCCTGACGGTTCAGCTCGGTAGGATCATGAATCTCAAAAAACAGTTTTGCGAGGGTTTCATAACTGACCTCGGCAGGATTGAACACAACCTCGACAGCCTCGGCATGTCCAGTATCGCCACTGCACACCTCCCGATACGATGGATTCTCACTCCTGCCTCCAGTATAGCCCGAAGTGACTGAACGAACACCCTTCAGCTCAGAAAGACGATGTTCCACACCCCAGAAACATCCACCGGCAAACACCGCTTTTTCTTCCAGCCGGGGCGCCGTTGCCCGAGGACTGAAATCAAGCGAAACAGAGTTGACGCAGTGACGCACATTTTTCTCAGTCATTGACTCACCATAAAAAGCGTGTCCCAAATGTGCGCCGCAGTTGCTGCACAAAATTTCCGTCCTCCTTCCATCAGCATCAGGAACCTCGCGAACCGCACCCGGAATGGCATCATCAAAACTCGGCCAGCCTGTTCCCGACTCGAACTTGTCTTCAGAGCGGAACAAAGGCGCATCGCAACGACGACAGAGATACACTCCAGCTTCTTTATTGAGATAATATTTACCCGAAAACGCCCTCTCCGTTCCCTTATTCTCTATAACCCTCTTCTCGTCCGGTGAAAGATCATTATAGCTCACGCCATCCTCCTTTTGTGTTGGTGCAGTGCAGCCATATGCCGCAGTCAAAAACAAAATCATCAGTATAAGGTTCATACCAATTAAAACAGGATTAAAAGGAACTTGGTTCCTTGCACCATAAAAAAAGCCGCATCGCTGCGGCTTTGACAATGAAAAGGAATTGGAAATTCAATTAGTCCTCTCCCTTTCTTTCCGGAGCAGTGGAAGATCCAGGCCCGTTTGATATAAACCCGG
This sequence comes from Chlorobium phaeovibrioides, assembly GCF_003968655.1. Taxonomy (GTDB): domain Bacteria; phylum Bacteroidota; class Chlorobiia; order Chlorobiales; family Chlorobiaceae; genus Chlorobium; species Chlorobium phaeovibrioides. The sequence goes on from NZ_RXYK01000001.1 coordinate 342,307, forward strand.
CGACCTTGCCAACCAGCGAACCAACAGCAAAAGCGCCAAGTCCGAGAACAGCAATACCGGCAACCCCGCTCAATACCGGACCCACAACTGGAGCGGCAAGCGGAGCGATAGCAACAGCCCCACCAGCACCTATGGTCTTTTTCACCATATCAATCTGACTCTCATTCATCATTTCAGGATTTAAATATTCTTGAAAACCCAGCCTATGGATGAATATATCACAAGACCCATCATCAATACAAATCCCCACGCACTCCATTCCCCTCGGCTCGTGCCGGATTCAAACAAGCATTTTGCCAAATCATTTCCAATCATTACCTTGACAGGCTGTTTTCATGAGGGCAATTAGCTCAGTTGGTTAGAGCGCTTGCTTCACACGCAAGAGGTCAGTGGTTCGAATCCACTATTGCCCACAACAACCTCACCCGCCAGATCTCGCTCTCCCCTCCCCGTTCTCCCCGCCAGCCGGAATCATGAAAAAAACTGCCAGGTTGGCAAAGCATCCCATGACCAGACCATCAATCCCGTAAGGAGCCTGAAACACACTGTTCCATAAAAGAGCCGTTGCAATTCCAGCTGATGCTCCTCCAATGAACCTGCTTTTCGTAGCCCTGAATCCAAGGATGGCAGCACCAAGAGGAACCACTACGGTAGGAGCCCAGAAGTTATAGGCATAGATGAGAATATCAAGAACGCTTTCAATTGAGAGCGCGAAAACAACAGCGGCGACCCCCACAATAAGCGTCGTTGCCCTGGCCAGAAACAGTTCAGCAGAAGGCGCCAGAGGCGTTCTTCGCAGAGGGGCCACAAGATCATTGCTGAACGCTATTGCCGCCCCATTGAGGAAAGAGTCGGCTGAAGACATGATGATGGAAATGATTGCTGCAATGACGATACCCTGCAGCACCGGGTGCAATGAAGCCTGCACAACAAACGGCAGGGCAAGATTTGGATTGATTCCCGGGTCGAGCGAGAGAGCAACAATGCCTATCAGTCCGGTCACGGCGAAAAAAGGGATGGAAAACAGGCCGCTGAAAAGCGTTCCTTTAACAACATCTTGATCGGTCCTGCCGATAAGAAGTCGCTGTACATAGGGAGGAACCAGAGTTTCACCGAGGACGAATGTCAAAAAAAGAGAAACAAGGGCTGTAATCGCCCCCGGGCTTGAGGGCAGCTGCAGATGGGTCGGTGGAATGCGCTGGATCATGCTCTCCCATCCTCCGGCGAACTGGATTCCATAGAACAGGGTAAGAGGGATGCCTACCGAAAGCACAATAAACTGCATCACATCGGTCCAGATAACCGAACGCATGCCGCCAATGGTGGCATACGCTATGACAATGCCGCATCCGATGAGAATGCCGCTGGTGCGGTCAATGCCGAGAAAAAGATTGAAGATGTATCCCATGGCGCCAACCTGTGCGCCAAGAATTCCCGCGCAGAGAACAACACCGAACAGCCCGCTGAATATCCTCGCCCCCTTTCCGTAATGGGGCTCCATAATATCGCCAACGGAAATGGCGTCAGGATAGTGTTTCATTCTTGGAGCAATGAAAAGCGCAACAAGAACTTCCTTGAGGCTGAACCCCCAGAGAGCAACAATATTGGCAATGCCGATCAGGAAAACCTTTTCAGCATTGCCCATGGAAAACCCGCCACCGATGAATGATGCTGAAAGGGTGGCAAAAATAACCATAGCCCCGAAAGATTTTCCGGCAACAGCATACTCCTTGAGCCCGGTTATCTTACGACCGGCAAGAATACCGACAAGAAGGACGGCTGAAAGATAGATGATGACGATACTGTTCTGCATAGGGGGAGAAGAGAGAAGTTAAGGCATCGAAAACACATCAAGAGAAAGAATATAGTAAACTGATGACAGCTTTACCTCTCTTCCCCCCCCGGTGTGTTGACATGCCGCACCACTCGTTCACCGGCCTCTTTCGCTGCAGAAGGGTTCCGGCTTGCATCCACTACCTGCCCATTAAGCTTCAATGGGCACCATATCATAGGAGCACGATTCAGGAACGGTCATCAGTATTGAACCATTCATCTTCGCTCCTGCGTTGACATTGATGGTCCCAATGAGAAGATCGCCGAATATTTTTCCTGTTGAGGAAACAAGAAACTCTCCTGTAACCTCGGCATTTCCTCTGAATGTTCCAGCTACTTCCATACCGGCAGCCTTGACATTGCCTTCCACAAGACCTGATTCCCCGATGATCACACTTGATGAGGAAATGATGTCGCCAAGCACTTTACCGTAGATTTTCAGTTCCCCGTCAACCGTTATGTTTCCAGTGAGTGCAGCACCCTGTGCAAGAATATTCATTGATGAAGCATTGTCTTTGTGCACAATATCCGAAGCAAAAACCTCTGTCTGCAGATCTTCCACAGATGGAATATCAAAATCAAGATCCAGCTCCTCTCCACGCCCATTCAGCTCTGCCAATCCCTCCCGTAAAAACGCTTTTTCAGGAGGCCTTTTGTTTGAAGAGAATAACTGTTTCAACACCACTATGATCGTTTACTTGTGATTGGGAAACTGATTCTCCAATCCCTGATCAATACAACAGTAAGGGATCGCTTTTTGACAACAGCAATTCCTGTACCAATGCCGGCAACGCCCGGCTCAGAATGGTGCGTATAAAACCGACAGCCGCTGGAACGGCCCATTCTGAAACAGAAGGGTTCCATTATGAAGCACTATCCTGCAGTGGAAGCGGGCATACTTGAGAGCTCCGGTGACTCAGTACTCTTCTATATAATACTCACCCGGGTCATCAGACTGGTGGCGCCTGTAACCGAACTGTTCCAGCCAGCGGGATATGCTGCTGACCATGTCCGGCTTACCGGAAATGAAAAAGTGGGTCCATTCCGGGTCGGGGGTAATGTTGAACTCGTTCTGGAGAAAATCGTTTTCCAGCAGGTCCTCTATTCTGGAGCGCTTCCCCTCCCAGCCATCATCAGCATCAGTAAGGGTCGGAACATAGAAAAAGTTGGGATAACTTTTCTCAAGGAACACCAGCTCGCTGAAATACCCCAGATCCTCACGGTGCGCAGCGCCCTGAATCACAATCATCTTGCTTTCTGGCCGCTCAGCAATGTGCGTACGCAGAAAACTGATATATGGGGCAATACCGGTTCCCGTAGCCACCATGATAATATCGCTCCCATCCGGAGTTTCATTGAGCAGAAATCCGCCTCTGATGGTTTCACCCGCATGCAGGCGATCAGCAACTTTAAGATTGAACAGGCGGGGGCTTAACTGGCCTGACTTGACCTGGGAAATGTAGAACTCAAAAAGTGAGGTCTCCGTGGAGTGTGAAGCTATTGCGTAAGGACGACGAAGAAGCTGTTCATGCGGCACAGGATTGGCTTCCGGCTCTGAATTCAGAGAACGCCCTTCATTGCCGTAAAGACCCAGCAGCATGTTCTGACCGGCAAGAAACCCCTGCCGGGGTTCATCAGTAGCAATCTGCAGAATCATCAAGTCGGGTGTCACCACTGTGACAGCCCTTACAGTGGCGTTGTAGGGAATACGCTCCATCATGATCTCCTTCTGTTACCTGTTGACCCATACCACAAGACTACCCGGCATATACCAACTCCGATGCGACAAAAACCGTTCACGATTGTGAATGCACCCAGCCACCACCAAGGGCCCGGTAGAGTTCGGCCATGGCTGAAAGATGCTGGCGACGAATTTCGGCGAGTTCAAGATAGGCTCCCAGTGACGCATTCTGAACAGCAATCACCTCAAGATAAGTTGCCATACCGCTCTGAAAGAGCAGAGTGCTGTTGTCAACAGCCTTCCGCAGTGTTGCTGCCCGGCTCGAGGCCTCAACTTCACGATTCTGCAGTGAGCTGAGCTGCACAAGCGCATCGGAAACCTCACCTGCAGCGAGGAGTACGGCCTGACGGAACGCCAGCTCTGCCTGGATGCTCCTGATTTTCGTCTTGCGGAACTCGGAACGGAGACGACCCTGCTGAAAAATGGGCTGGAGCACTGCCCCCTGCACAACCCCAAACAGTGAACCGGGAGTGGAAAACCAATCGGATGCGCGTAAGGCATTGAGCCCCCCTTCAGCCGTAAGGGTGAGGGTGGGATAGAGAGCAGCCAGAGCAGCTCCGCTATTTGCATGAGCCTCACGCATACCAAGTTCGGCAGCTTTCACATCGGGACGGTTCTCAAGAAGCGATGCAGGCAGGCCAGCGGGAAGATTGTCGTGCACGGAAGTTTTGAAGAGTGGCTCACCGCGCTCCACGCGTGAGGGCATATGGCCGGTAAGAATGCTGATGGCATTTTCACGGGCGGCAATCAGCCGTTCGAGTTCGGGAATTGCAAGAGCAATTGCTGAACGGGATGCCTCCTGCTGCTGAACGGCAAGCGATGTAACCTGCCCCGCATCATACTGCAGGCGTATCATCCGGAGAGTCGTGTCGGCGAGAGCGAGATTTTTTCGGGAAATATCAAGCTGGGCGTCGAGCATCAGCAGCGAGTAGTAGCTGTCGGCAACATCGGCCACCAGCCGTGTCTGAACTGCCCGGGCAACCTCTCTGGTTTTCAGGTAGGCGGCAAGCGCCGACTTTTTCCGGCTTCTGATTTTGCCCCATATATCGGCTTCCCATGAAAGAGACCCCTGAGCGCTGTAGTCTTCAACCGATTTGTCGGACCCGGTCAAGGCGCTGGAACCATTGTCCGAAGGACGGCTGAGGCTTGCATCGGCTCCTATGCTGAGGGTTGGCAAATACCCAAGCTTTGCCACCTTGGAGCTTTCACGGGCGTATGCAATGTTCTTGATTGCAACCTGCAGGTCAAGATTACCGGCAACAGCCGAATCAATAAGAGTAATCAGCCGTGTATCGCTGAAGAATTCTCGATAAGGCATGGTGGCGATAGACAAGGTATCTGCTGCTGTACTCCCCCTGTACTGGTCTGGCATGGCAATGTCGGGGCGGCGGTATGAACCATTCATCGTGCAGGATGAAAGCGCATATCCAGCAAGAAGCAGCAGACACGCCGCAACAACCGTTTTTTTTCCTGTTCGGCCCATCACTGCTCCCCCCTGCTCTTCTGTTCGTTGACGAGTCTCTCTTCAAGCAGCTCTCCGGCCTCCACGGGTTCAGTTGCCGTTCCGGTCAGTCGTTCCTGCAGATGCTGGAACACCACAAAGAGAACCGGAACCACCAGAAGGCCGAGCACCATACCGATGAACATGCCGCCAATGGCTGCCGCACCGATGGAGTGGTTCCCCGCCGCAGCAGGACCGGTAACAAAAAGAAGAGGTATGAGACCGGCAACAAAGGTGAGCGAGGTCATCAGAATCGGGCGTAGCCGGGCATTTGCCCCCTGTAATGCTGCAGCTGAAAGCGACATGCCCGATACCCTTCGCTGGATTGCGAACTCAACAATGAGTATGGCATTTTTGGCAAGAAGCCCTATCAGCATGATAATGGCAACCTGTACATAGATATTGTTTTCAATGCCGGCAAACCCGATGCCGATGAACACACCCAGAAGCCCCGTAGGAATGGAAAGCATAACGGCCAGTGGAAGCAGGTAGCTCTCATAGAGAGCCGAAAGCAGAAAGTAGACGAAAATGACAGAAAGAAGAAAAATGGCCAGCTGACCACCGCTGGACTCAAGCTCTTCACGGCTCTGTCCTTTCCAGTCGTAACTGAATCCTGTCGGAAGGGCATCGGCCGATACTGCTGCAACTGCCGCAATCGCCTGGCCGGTGCTGTAGCCCGGGTTCACAACTGCATTGATGGGTATTGCATTGAAAAGATTGAAGTGATCAACAGACTCCGGCCCATAGACCCGCTTGATGGTCAGCAGTGAGCCAACCGGAACCATTTCACCCGATGAATTCTTGATGAAAATCCCGTTCAGAGAAGAAGGTTCGCTCCGGGTATCAGACTCTGCCTGCATCACAACGCGGTAATACTTGCCGAACCGGTTGAAGTCAGATGCCTGCATGCTGCCGTAATAGGCCTGCATAACGGTCAGAAGATCACTGACCTCAACCCCCATTCTCTTGGCTCTGGCTGCATCAGCCTCAACCGAAAACTGGGGATAGGAGGCATTGAAGGTGGTGAACGCAAAAGCGATTTCAGGCCTCTGCATCAGTTGTCCTATAAAGTTCGCCGAAACGCCGTTGAACGCTTCAAGGCTTCCACCGCTCCTGTCCTGAAGAACGAACTCCAGACCACCAACGGTACTGAATCCCGGGACGGTCGGCATGGAAAGGGCAAAAAAGGAGCCCTCTTTTATGGCAGAAAGCCTTCCATTTATTGAGCCGAGAACATTCTTGATGTCCCCCCCCGGTCCTCGTTCATGAAGATCATTGAGCTGCATGAATATCAGACCGGAAGAGGGTGAAGAACTTCTTGAAAGTATGTTGATGCCGGCAACCGAAATCACCCTGTTGACCGCCTGCATCTCTCGCAGCGATCCTGCAGCACGATCCATGGTGACCTGTGTCCGCTCCAGAGAGGCGCCGGGAGGCATGGAGACAGAAACAATCACAAAACCGTTGTCTTCATCAGGAATGAAACCGGTTGGGGTGGATTTGAACATCCAGAAAGCTGCGGCAGTGATGAGCGCCAGACCGAAAAGGGAAAGAGTTCTTTTGCGAAGCAGCAAAGCCAGAACATCAAGATAGCGTCGTTTAAGCACATTGAAGCCGGTATTGAAGCCAGTGAAAAAACGGTGCTGGAATCCAGTAAAACGGTGAGCACCGCTCTTTGTTTCGTCCTGATGCATTTCGCCCAGAAAAAGCGCACAGAGAGCCGGGCTGAGGGTCAGCGCATTGACTGCGGAAATGAGAACAGCAATGGCAAGGGTAAAGGCAAACTGGCGGTAAAAAACGCCAGTCGATCCCTCAAGAAAGCCAACCGGCAGAAATACGGAAGCCATCACCAGAGTGATTGTGATAATGGGAGTGGTTATCTCCCTCATGGCCGACACAGTAGCAACGGTTGCCGGCCACCGGGTCTTCTCCATTTTGGCATGCACCGCCTCCACAACAACAATGGCGTCATCAACCACAATGCCAATGGCAAGCACAAGGCCAAAGAGGGTGAGAACATTGATGGAAAAGCCGAACAGGTTCATGAAAAAGAAGGTACCGAGAATGGCAACCGGCACGGCAATGGCTGGAATCAGGGTTGAACGGAAATCCTGAAGAAAAATATAGGCCACAAGAAAGACCAGAAGAAATGCCTCGATGAGGGTATGCTGCACCTGCTCAATGGAATCGTCGACAACTTTTTTGGAGCTGTATGGAATGGAAACAGAAATGCCTGAAGGAAAGTCGGCTGACGCATTCTCAAGCACCTTTCGAATCTGTGTTTCAACCTCGTTGGCATTTGAGCCGGGAGCCTGATAAACGGCAAGCACAATACCCGGCAACCCGTTGGACTTGACGCGAACATTGTAGCTGTAAGCACCGAACTCGACCCGGGCAATATCTCCCAGTTTGAGCAGGGATCCATCGGAATTGGCCCTGATCACAATATTTTCATATTGACCCGGATAGGCGAACTTGCCCGGATATTTCATCACATACTGCATATCCTGCCCGCCGTTCTCTCCGAAAGAACCGGGAGCAGCCTCAAGGTTCTGGCTATTGATGGCAGCCATAACCTCCTGTGGGTTCACCCTGTATGCCGCCATCTTTTCGGGGCGCAGCCAGAGACGCATGGAATAGTCCATATTCCCATACACCGACACCTGCCCCACTCCGGGAACACGCGCCAGATCATCGACAACATTTATCTTCGCATAATTCTGCAGAAATGTCTGGTCGTACTCAGCAGTTGCGCTTGACAGGTTCACCAGCATAATCATGCTGTTCTGGCGCTTGATGGTCGACACACCAATCTGGTTGACCTCTGCGGGAAGACGGCTGGTGGCCTGTGCAACGCGGTTCTGCACATTGACGGCAGCCTGATCGGCATTGGTCCCCTGCTTGAAAAAAACATTGATGGAAAGAGAACCGTCATTGGCTGAAGTTGAGGTCATGTAGATCATGTTCTCAACACCATTGATTGCCTCTTCAAGAGGGGGGGCGACGGACCGTCCCACGGTTTCCGCACTGGCACCCGGATAGCTTGCCGTCACGGTAACACTGGGAGGGGCGATATCAGGAAAACGCGTCACCGGAAGCTGGGTCATGCCAACGATGCCCAGAATAACTATGATCACCGAAATGACCGTAGCAAGAACCGGCCGTGTGATAAATCGTTCAAACATAGCGCTTAATCTGCCTTTGTGGCGCCCAGAGGGCGAATAACGGTACCATCCGGCAACCGCTCAAATCCCGCAGTCACGATAGTCTCACCCTCTTTGAGTCCATCCGTCACAACATAATCAGTACCGGTTGAAGCCGCTGCAGTAATGGGACGCCGTGCAATCTTTCCATCCCTGGCAACAACAACAACAAATACCCTATCCTGAATCTCCGTGGTTGCAGCCTGAGGAACGAGAAGAATATTTTTGAAAGGCGAAGAGACTACAACTTTTCCAGTATTTCCGGAACGAAGCACAGCCCCGGGGTTGGGAAATACCGCCAGAATCCGGATTGCACCAGTGGTTGCATCAAACGAACCGCTCATGCTTTCAAGCGTACCGGTGGAACCAAAACGGCTGCCATCGGCCAGAACAAGTGAGACAGGAGGCACGGCCTTCAGCTTGTCATGCAAAGTTTTACCGGCATAGCTGTTTCGGAAACGCATAAAATCAGCCTCACTCATACTGAAGTACGCATTGATTCTGCTGACATCGCTCATCGTGCTCAGCCACGCGCTCTGATTCCTGCTTACCAGACTGCCAATGGAAGGCGGTATGACGCCCACAAAACCATTGATAGGGGCCTTTATGAGCGTATAGCCGAGATTGATACGGGCTGAGGCAGCAGAAGCCTCTGCCGCCTGATACTTTGCCTTTGCCGTCTGAAGCTGAACGGGTGAAACCACCTTATTTTCAACAAGAGGCACCAGCTTCTCCATCTCGATTCTTGCCACTGCCGCAGATGCTTTCGCGGCTTCATAAGCAGAACGATACATCCTGTCGTCAATCTGAAAAAGAGGCTGACCCGCCTTGACATAATCCCCTTCCGCAACAAAAATCTTCTGAAGCGCTCCATCCACCTGTGGACGGATTTCCACATCTTCCCTGCCCTCAAGCCGTGTTGCATAGAAACTCTCCACCATGGCATCAGTCAGCTGAAGCGTCATGGACGGAAGTGCAGGAGGCTCCTGCTGTGGAGCACTTTGCGGGCCGCAGCCGAAAAGCGACAAAACCATAGCAAAGAAAGCCGCAACCGGCAGACGGCGGATAGACAGATTCACTCTCTTACTCATACATTTGCATCATTTTGATATGCACCAAACCCATAAACTCCAACCCGCAAACAGCAGAAGCCGCCCGGTAAACATACAATGAATACATGAGACTTCAACCCCAAACCCAGGAAAACCAGGAAAACAAAACTAGGGGACGTTGAAACTAGGGGACATCCTATATTGAAACCATCAAACACAAAGTTTTCCCGTTTGCATAATAATCCCACCAGTGCTTTGTAAAGCACGAAAAAAGAGGCGGGTTGCTCACTTCTGTAGAATCTCGTACCTTATCGTTATCG
>NZ_RXYK01000020.1 GCF_003968655.1 Chlorobium phaeovibrioides
GCGGATACAGGTTGACAACGGCAGCGAGTTCATTTCAAAGGAACTGGATTGATGGGCATATGAGAACAAGGTCGTTCTGGCGTTCTCTCGACCTGGCAAGCCGACCGATAACCCGTATATTGAATCATTCAACGGGAAATTCCGGGATGAATGCCTGTCGACCCATTGGTTCAATAGCCTTGACGATGTTCGAGGCAAAATCGAGGAGTGGCGAAACGATTACAACGGCTTCAGGCCCCATTATTCTTTGAGTGGTTTGACCCCGAATGAATTTCTTGCATTACAACAAAATAGGCCGGAAGCTCTAGTTTCAAGGTGACCGATTAAGGGGCTATAGCGCAAGATGGTTGTTTTCAATTTAACCAGCTGTCCTAATTTTTGGGAGGGGCGCAGGGATTAGTGCGCCCAACCGATAGGATGCTCTGTGGTAATGGTGTATATTTCCCGATTACAGGTATTATGCGGGCGTGTAAAGCCCCGCACAGACCGGAAGAAAACGTTAAAAAAGAAGCCATGTAGTGGCAGTCGGGATTTTTTCCCCGGATGATGCTCACGGTCAGATACTAATCGCTCAATTCAGGATGAAGCAGATTCTTCAAGACATGGAACATGGGCGGACCTATCTGTCTGAGGCGCCTGTTCCGGCTGTTTCCCCTGCCCACCTTCTCTCGGCGACGATCGCTAGCCTCATTTCTGCCGGGACTGAGCGGATGCTCGTAGGGTTCGGCCGGGCCTCATACCTCGACAAGGCCCGCCAGCAGCCCGAAAAGGTGAAGATGGTGCTCGAGAAGGTCCGTACCGACGGCCTTGCCGCCACCCTCGAGGCCGTGCAGTCGAAACTGGCACAACCTCTTCCGCTCGGGTACTGCAACGTCGGGGTCGTTGTCGAAGCGGGTTCGGAAACGGAAGGGTTCGCCGTCGGTGACCGAATCGTTTCGAACGGTCCGCATGCCGATGTGGTGAAGGTCCCCCGCCTGCTGTCTGCCCGCATTCCCGACGGGGTGAGCGATGAGGCGGCTTCGTTCACCGTGGTCGCCAGCATCGGCCTGCAGGGGATCCGTCTTGCGGCGCCCTCTCTCGGTGAGGCGTTCGTCGTGACCGGTGCTGGACTGATCGGCCTCCTGACGGTACAGCTGCTCAGAGCCCATGGGTGCCGCGTACTGGCGATCGACTTCGACGAGGCGAAGCTCGCTCTTGCGCGTTCGTTCGGGGCCGAGACCTGCAATCCCGCAAAAGGGGAGGATCCCGTTGCCGTGGGGATGGCGTTCAGCCGGGGCCGCGGTGTCGACGGAGTTGTCATCACCGCCTCGACGAAGTCGAACGATCCGGTGACGCAGGCGGCCCGCATGAGCCGGAAGCGGGGGCGGATCGTCCTTGTCGGGGTGGTCGGCCTGGAGCTGAACCGCGCGGATTTCTACGAGAAGGAGCTCTCGTTCCAGGTCTCATGCTCATACGGCCCGGGGCGCTACGATTCGGGATATGAGGAGCGGGGGCTGGATTACCCTTACGGGTTCGTGCGCTGGACCGAGCAGCGGAACTTCGAGGCGGTGCTCGACATGATGGCCTCCGGCCAGCTGGACGTGGCTCCGCTCGTGACCCACCGCTTCGATTTCGATGATGCCCCGTCGGCCTACGAGGCCTTGACGGCAGACTCCTCGGCCCTCGGCATCGTGCTCCGTTATCCCGGTCCGGTGGATGAGCGCATGCGGCGGAGCGTGAGACTGAGGGCGGAGAGCGATTGTAATGCGCAGCGTCCGGTCATCGGGTTCGTCGGAGCGGGCAATTACGCCTCGAGGGTGCTCATACCGGCGTTCAGGGCGGCGGGCGCGCAGCTGCACACCATCGTGAGCGAAGGGGGTATCAGCGGGGTCATCCATGGAAAGAAGGCGGGTTTTGCCGAGGCATCAACCGATGTCGCCTCATTGATGGAGGGAGTGGTCAATACGGTGGCAATCGTCACACGCCACGACTCCCACGCAGCCCTCGCCGCCAGGGCGCTGAAGGCCGGGCGGCACGTGTTCGTCGAAAAGCCGCTTGCCATTGACCGGGAGGGGCTTGAGGCGGTTTTCGGGGCGTATCGCGATGCACACGCCGACGGCAATCGGGGGCCGCAGATCATGGTGGGCTACAACCGCCGTTTCGCCCCGCAGGTCATGAAGATGAAAGGGCTGCTCGAGGCGGTACGGGAGCCGAAGTCGTTCATCATGACGATGAACGCCGGGGCCATTCCCGCCGAGCACTGGACGCAGGATCCGAAGATCGGAGGAGGGCGCATCATCGGCGAGGCCTGCCACTACATCGACCTCATGCGGTTCCTTGCCGCGAGCCCGATCGTTTCGGTGCACGCCGTCCGGATGGGCGGCGACCGGTCCGCGGCCGTCCTCGAGGATAAGGCATCGATCACCCTCGCTTTCCGGGACGGCTCGTTCGGGACCATCCTCTACCTGGCAAACGGGCCGTCGTCCTTCCCCAAGGAGCGCATCGAGGTGTTTGCGGCGGGCAGGGTGCTACAGATCGACAACTTCCGGAAGATGAAGGGGTTCGGCTGGCCGGGGTTTGGCGGCATGAACCTCATGAAGCAGGACAAGGGGCAGGACGGCTGCGTTTCGGCCTTCCTCGGAGGAATCGAATCCGGCGTGCCGGCCATCCCTGCCGACGAGGTGTTCGAGGTCGCCCGGGTGAGCCTCGACGCGGTTGAGCAGCTTCGCCGTCAGTAGTGAGGGGGCGTGCCGTGATCGACAGGGGGCGAACGATGCTGCGGCTCGGCCTGCGGAACATCGCCAGAGTGGCGCTCTACCGGATCGGGATCAGGAGCGGTCTGCACCCCATCTGCCGAATTTCAGGCACCGTGCCCCGCGGGCCGTTTTTCCGATCGCCTTCATCCGTTTCCCCGTTGCCGGCCCCCGAAGGGTGGGATGCGACAGGCTGGCTCTTCAGCCATATCCCCATTCCGCTCACCGATGCGCCGCCCGACTGGCTCGCCAACCCCCTGACTGGGAAAAGAGCTTCCGGCTCGGATCTCTCCTGGTGGAGGATTTCTGATTTCGACGCTGCGACGGGCGACATCAAGCTGGTCTGGGAGCTTTCGCGCATGGACTGGGTTCCGGCGCTCGCCCGTCGCGCGGCGACGGGGGACGGCTCGGCCCTCGAGCGCCTGAACCGCTGGCTTGCCGACTGGAACACCCATAACCCGCCTTACCGGGGACCGAACTGGAAGTGCGGCCAGGAGGCATCGATCAGGGTGATGCATCTTGCGGTCGCTGCCATCATGCTGGCTCAGGCGCATGAGCCGGAGCCGGGGCTGCTCGAGATGCTGAGGGTCCATCTCCGCCGCATCGCCCCGACGGTCGGTTACGCAATGGCGCAGGACAACAACCACGGAACGTCTGAGGCGGCGGGCCTTTTTATCGGAGGGAGCTGGCTGGCCCTCTCCGGCGACGCGGAGGGAGAGCGGTGGGCACGGCTCGGCAGGAGGTGGCTTGAAGACCGTGTTCGTCGCCTGGTCGGCCGCGAGGGGAGTTTCAGCCAGCACTCCCTGAACTACCACCGCCTGATGCTCGATACCCTCTTCCTCGCAGAGGTATGGCGGCGTAACCTCGCTCTTTCTGCATTTTCGGCAGAACTGCAGGCCCGGGCGGCCGCGGCCGCGGAGTGGCTGCGCCACATGGTGCAGCCGGAGACGGGTGAGGCTCCGAACGTCGGCCACAACGACGGTGCCCGTTTGCTGCAGCTCGACGGTTCCCCCTATGGGGATTTCCGCTCGTCGGTGCAGCTTGCAGCAGCTCTTTTTGCCGGTAAGCGGGCGTATATGGGGGATGGGGCATGCAGCCGCACCCTGGAGTGGCTCGGTCTGCCGGTTCCCGTCCGGGCCGCTGATCCGGTTGGAGACTATCTGGCCGATGACGGCGGCTTTGCCGTGTTCCGGCGGGGCCCGGCCATGGTGCTGATGCGCTATCCTCGTTTCCGTTTTCGGCCCGGGCAGGCGGATGCCCTGCATCTCGATCTCTGGCTGAACGGAAGGAACCTCCTTCGGGACGGGGGTTCATACAGCTACTTTGCGGGGGAGCAGTGGACAGGGTATTTCGGCGGTGTCGAGTCCCACAATACCGTCCAGTTCGACGGTCGCGACCAGATGCCGCGTCTCGGCAGGTTCCTCTTCGGGAGCTGGCTGAAAACAGAACGCCTGGAACGGCCTGAAGAAAAAGAAGGGGGGCTGCATTTTGCTGTAGGGTATCGGGACTGGCGTGGTGCTCGGCATATACGGGAGATAATGTTTTCTGAAGCACGGCTTCGCGTTGTTGATAAACTATCGGATTTTGAGCGTGGCGCAATGCTCCGTTGGCGGCTCATGCCCGGATTGTGGACGCTGGAGCAGGATGAAGGGGGCGTTCGGGTATCTGGAACGGAAAATCAGCGCTTGATATTAACGGTAAAGGCGACAATGCCGATTGTCAGAGCGGAACTGAGTGAAGGGTGGGAGTCGCTTCATTATAATGAAAAAACGCCGTTGCCGGTTCTTGAGGTCGAAGTTGAAGCGGCGGGTAGTATCATAACTGATATTGAGTGGTTGATGGCATGAATCTCCTTAAACGATTGATTCTCAAGGGAACAAACAGGTCGCGACTAGCGCAATTGGACCTTCAGGCGCAGGATGAGCGTTTCATTGAAAAGGCGGCAGCACTTGCTTCACTTGCTGATGTACCAACGAATCTCGACATGCCAACGGTTTCGTTCAAGCACAGTGGCCATGCCGGCGACATAATCTATTCGTTGCCTACCGTATATGCGCTTTCGCGGGAAAAACCGGTATCGTTTTTCATGCACCTGAACCGGCCGGCAAACCTCAAAGCAGTCCGGAAGTCGCATCCTTTGGGCAACGTGATGCTTAATGAGAAAATGTTTGAGATGTTGCAACCTCTGTTCCTTTCGCAGGAGTCTATTGCTGCTTGTGAGCCTTATCGAAATGAAACAGTGCACTACAATCTCGATCGTTTCAGGGAGTTGCCTATCCGTTTCAGCCGGGGGCATATCGCGCGTTGGTATTTCCTGCTATATGCCGTAAATGCGGACTTGTGCAGGCCATGGATTCACCTCGAGCCGGACAGGTCGTTTGCGGATTACATTATGGTTGCCCGGAGTGCCGGGAACCATGCTCCAGGTATTGATTACTCTTTCCTTAAGCAGTATCGGAAAACGGTTTTTGTGGGGGTTGAGGACGAATATGATGCAATGAGGTGTATGGTGCCAGGCATTGAGTATCACCCTGTGAAAGATTTTCTCGAACTGGCTCGGGCGATAAAAGGCGCCAAGTTTTTTATCGGTAACTCCTCGTTTCCATACTCTCTTGCTGAAGCAATGAAAGTGCGGCGACTTTTTGAGATGAGTTATCATTGTCCGACTGTGATGCCTGACGGGATCGACGGTTATGAATTCTGTTTTCAGGCGCAGTTCGAAACGCTTGTGGAAAGGCTCCAATACAAAGACTGTGGTCAAACGGCATGAAGGTCCTTTATTTCCATCAGCACTTTTCCACCCCGGAAGGTTCCACTGGAACCCGCTCTTATGAAATGGCGAGGAAACTCCTTGAGCAGGGGCATGAGGTCACCATGGTCTGCGGCAGTTACGGGCTGGCAAAGACAGGGCTGCGTGGTGAGTACGCCAAAGGTCTGCGCCGGGGGGTGGTGGACGGTATAGATGTTGTGGAATTTGATCTTGCGTATTCGAACAGCGACGGGTTTGCCCGTCGGATGTTGACCTTCCTGCAGTTTGCACTTCGAAGCATCGGGTTGGCGCTGAGTGAGCGCTACGATGTGCTCTTTGCAACCACGACGCCCCTTACTGCCGGAATACCCGGGATTGTTGCCCGCTGGCTGCGCCGGAAGCCGTTTGTTTTTGAAGTCCGCGACCTCTGGCCTGAACTGCCCCGGGCAATGGGTGTGATACGGAACCCTATGGTTCTTGGCGCAATGTCCGTGCTTGAATGGATGAGCTATCGTTCAGCACATCGCTTGATCGGGCTCTCGCCCGGCATTGTTGACGGGATTGTCCGCTGCGGGGTGCCCCGCCGGCGTGTGGCCCTCGTTCCTAATGGCTGTGATCTTGACTTTTTTTCAGCGCATAGGGCGTGCTGGCGGCCGGACGGGGTGCATCAGTCTGACCTGCTGGCTGTTTTTTCCGGTACGCATGGTATGGCTAACGGACTGGACGCTGTGCTTGATGTGGCTGCAGAACTCAAAAGGCGGGGACGGACTGATATCAAAATCGTGCTTGTCGGCGAGGGGAAACTGAAAGGAGGTCTGAAAAAGCGTGCAACAGCTGAAGGGCTTGATATGGTCATTTTCCTTGACGCCGTCGATAAAACCCGTCTTGCGGGGCTGCTTGCGGGAAGTGATGTGGGCCTGCAGATCCTGGCCAATGTCCCGGCATTCTACTACGGGACCTCACCCAACAAGTTTTTCGATTACCTTGCTTCCGGGTTGCCGGTACTCAATAACTATCCCGGCTGGCTTGCCGATATGATCAGAGCATGGGCTTGTGGCTTTACGCTACCGCCGGACGATCCTGGCGCCTTTGCTGATGCTTTGGCGTCTGCGGCAGATAACCGAGGCATGTTGCAGGAAATGGGCGCTGCAGCCCGGAGGCTGGCAGAGGACGAGTTCAGCCGTTCTTCGCTGGCCGACAGATGGGTGGCCTGGGTGGCGGGCGCATGATAGGGTATTCTACATTCGAAGCATACTGATCGAGGTGGCGCTTGATGCATGGCTCCATTCTTCCCTATTCGCTGCCGCATAGGGGGTTTCCAATTACTGCTGCACAGGCTTCTGCATTGGTGAGGGAGAGGAAGGCCTATCTGATGCGGTGGGAATCCGGATTCGATGATGCGGCTGAGGGTGCATGGTGGCATTTGATCAAGGATTCGGATCCGGCGCTTTCGGCACTTTCCCCAAAAACACGGAACCAGGTTAAAAAGGGGTTGCGCTCATGCAGGGTTGAAGGGTGCGATCGTTCGCTGATTATGGAAAAAGGCTATCCCGTGTACGCATCGGCGTATGAGCGGTACGAGACATTCGAACGGAAATTCTCCCGTGACGAGTTTTCTTCGGCGGTGCATGCAATGCCTTCTGATATAGAGTTCTGGGGGGTTTTTGACGATAACGGGGCCCTCGTTGGGTTCGGCGAGAATATTGTGGACGGCAATGCCTGCTTTTATTCTACCATGTGGTTTACGCCTGAGGCGTTGAAGAACTATGCATCCTATGCCATGATCCACTGTATGAACACCCATTATCTTGAAGAACGGGGGTTCCGGTTTGTGAGCGACGGGGCACGGAACATCAGCCACGATACCGGCATCCATCAGTTCCTTGAGCAGAAGTTCGGGTTCCGTAAGGCATACTGCCGGCTCAATGTCGTGTACTCTCCGCTCGTTGGGGCGGTTGTTGCGGGCGCGTTTCCTTTGAGGAGGCAGCTTGGAGGGTTGATTCGGTCGAGCAGATTCGATGTTTTAATGCGTCAGGAAGAGTTGCGAAGGGCGAGTTGGAGGGGGGCAGGGAATGCTTGAGGTCTGTCCGGTTGCATGGCACGGCCGCCAGCTGAAGCGTGCGTTCGATATGGTGGTTTCGTTCGCCGGGCTCTGTTTTCTCTGGTGGCTGATACTGTTGGCCTGGATTGCGGCATCACTTGACACTGGGATGAACGGACTGTTTGTCCAGCGTCGTATCGGGCGTTTCGGCAAGGCATTCAATGTATACAAGATTCGCACCATGCGCGTTTCGCGGGAGGTGACAACAACGGTGACAACAGGAGTGGATCCACGGATTACCTGGATTGGGGGGATATTGCGTACATTTAAAATTGATGAACTGCCCCAGCTGTTCAATGTGCTCAAGGGCGATATGAGCTTCGTCGGGCCACGGCCTGATGTGGAGGAGTATTCGGGGGCGCTGGAGGGTGAAGAACGGCTGGTGCTGAGTGTGAGGCCGGGGATTACCGGCCCTGCTACAATCAAGTACCGCAACGAGGAGGACCTGCTTGCGGCACAGGCAGACCCCGAGGCGTATAACCGGGAAGTAATCTGGCCTGACAAGGTGCAGATCAACCTCAGGTATGTAAGGAACTGGAGTTTCGGAAACGATATCCGATTTTTACTACAAACGATTTTCAGACGATGATATGCTCAATACCCCATTTCCCCCATGGCCAAACTTTTCAGCAGAAGAGGGTGACGCCGTCAGGCGGGTTCTCCTGTCGAACCGGGTCAACTACTGGACAGGTAGCGAGTGCAGAGAGTTTGAGAAGGAGTTTGCCCGGTGGTGCGGGTGTCGGCATGCCGTAGCGATTGCTAACGGCACGCTTGCACTTGAAGTGGCTCTCCGTGCGCTTGGCGTCGGATTTGGCGATGAGGTGGTGGTTACTTCCCGAACTTTCATTGCTTCGGCATCCTGTATCGTTGCCGTAGGGGCTTCACCGGTGTTTGCCGATGTGGACCGCGATACCCAGAACATCACTGCCGAAACAGTGCGGGCAGTCCTTTCACCAAAAACAAAGGCGATCATTGCTGTTCATCTCGGCGGGATGCCCTGCGATATGGATCCGATCATGCAACTTGCCGGTGAGCGTGGCCTTTTTGTCATAGAGGACTGTGCCCAGGCACATGGGGCAAGCTACAAAGGGCGTCCTGTTGGTTCTATCGGCCATATAGCAGCATGGTCATTCTGCCAGGATAAGATTATGACGACCGGAGGGGAAGGTGGTATGGTAACAACTAATGACAGCGCTCTTTGGAGCAGGGTCTGGTCATACAAGGACCATGGAAAAAGTTTTGAGGCTGTGTATGAGCGAGGTCACCCGCCGGGGTTTCGCTGGTTGCATGAGTCGTTTGGTTCAAATTACCGGATGCTCGAGATGCAGGCTGCAGTGGGACGGATTCAGCTCAGGCAAATGGCGGCATGGACGGCCGCACGGCAGGCGAATGCGGAGCGGATATGGAGCACTGCACGCAGTATGCCGGGGCTGCGGGTTCCTGATGTTCCGCAGTGGGCAGGACATGCCGTATATAAATGTTATGTTTTTATTGAAACGGACGCGCTGAAGGATGGGTGGTCGAGGGAACGCATTATGATGGATATCAATGACCGGGGCGTTCCCTGTTATGCCGGTTCCTGTTCAGAGATTTATCTTGAGCATGCGTTTGAAGGCAGCGGATTCCAGCCTGTGGAACGCCTGCCTGTTGCCCGCGAGCTTGGGGAGAGCACTTTGATGTTCCTTGTGCACCCGACGCTTGAGGTTGGCAATATTGACTTGACCTGCTCGGTGCTCAGGGATGTTATGGTGCTTGCTGTTGGCTGAGGTGTAAACGCATAAAAAAATCTGATTCGTATGCTTGTACAGTTTTTTGGCCTTGGATACATCGGCCTCCCTACGGCTGCAGTTCTTGCAGGTAAGGGGGTGCGGGTACACGGGGTGGATGTCAATCCCGATGTTGTAGAAACCATTCAGCGGGGGGAGATACATATTGTGGAGCCTGGTCTGGCTGAAGTGGTGAAAGAGGGGGTTCTGAAGGGTGATTTTACAGCGTCTACTTCTCCGCTATCAGCAGATGTGCACCTTGTCGTTGTCCCTACTCCGTTTAAGGGAGCGCATGAACCCGATATTTCATTTGTTGAGTCAGCTACCCGGATGGTTCTGCCGCTGCTGAAAGAGGAAGACACCTTCATTATTGAGTCGACATCACCGGTTGGGACAACCGAGCAGATGGCGGCCTTGATTTTCTTTGAACGGCCGGAACTTGAGGGGAAGGTTTCCATTGCATACTGTCCCGAAAGGGTCCTTCCCGGCAATGTGCTGCATGAGCTGGTGCATAATGATCGGGTTATCGGTGGGATTGATGAACAGTCGACCGAAAAGGCGAAGGAGTTCTACCGGTTGTTTGTGGAGGGAGAACTTCATGGGACCAATGCCAGGACAGCTGAACTATGCAAGTTGACGGAGAACTCTTCACGCGATGTGCAGATTGCTTTCGCCAATGAGCTGTCGCTGATATGTGATCGTGCGGGAATTAATGTATGGGAGCTGGTGGAGCTTGCCAACCGTCACCCAAGAGTCAACATCCTTAAACCCGGTGCCGGTGTGGGAGGGCACTGCATTGCGGTTGATCCCTGGTTCATTGTATCCGATTATCCGAAGGAGTCGCGCCTCATTGGCACTGCTCGCGACATCAACAACTACAAGGCGTTCTGGTGCGCCGAAAAGATCCGCAGTTCCATGCTGGAGTTTGAGCTGCGCCATGGCCGTAAACCACGGGTCGCCCTGATGGGCCTCGCCTTCAAACCGAACATTGACGACCTGCGCGAGAGCCCGGCCAAGTACATCGTCCAGAAAGTGATGCAGAGCGGTCAGGACGGATTCCTTGTTGTGGAGCCGAACATCGACGAGCACGGTGTGTTCAAGCTTACAGAATATCGAGAAGCCTATGATAGGGCTGATATTGTGGCATTTCTTGTGGCTCACGATGAGTTTCATTCGCTGGATTATGATAATGAGAAGGCTATTCTCGACTTTGCTGGAGTGTTCAGGAGATGACGGTTAGGAAGAAGGTGCTGCTGGTGTTCGGCACAAGGCCGGAGGCCATCAAGATGGCTCCCCTCGTGAAGGAGTTCGAGAAGCATACAGCGTTGTTCGAGACTGTTGTGGCGGTTACTGGGCAGCACCGGGAGATGCTTGATCAGGTGCTCGGGTTGTTTGACATTAAGCCCGATTACGATCTCAATATTATGCGGCAGGGGCAGGACCTATATGATGTTACCGCACGGGTGCTGATTGGAATGCGCGATGTTCTGGCTGAAGCTCAGCCGGATGTTGTGTTTGTTCATGGCGACACGACCACCTCTACGGCGGCGGCACTTGCTGCATTTTACTACCGTATTCCAGTTGCCCATGTGGAGGCTGGCCTGCGGACGGGAAATATCTACAGCCCATTTCCGGAGGAGATGAACCGGCAGTTGACTTCACGCATTGCGTCATTGCATTTTGCCCCTACCGAACTGAGTCGGACGAATTTGTTGAGGGAAACTGTTTTGGCTGACGCCATTCTAGTTACTGGTAATACGGTGATTGATGCCCTTCATTGGGTGTTGGGGAAAATTGCTTCTACGGATGATGTTGAGCTGAAGGTCCTGAATAGTCTTCAGGCTGCGGGGATTCCTTTAGAGCTGGTCCGGCAATGGAACGGTGGCACTGGTCGCCGCCTTGTGCTCGTGACCGGCCATCGGCGGGAGAATTTCGGCGAGGGCTTCCTCGGCATATGCACGGCTCTCCGGGATCTCGCCGACCGTTACCCCGAGGTTGATTTTCTCTATCCCATGCACCTGAACCCGAATGTGCGCAGGCCCATTAAGGAGGTGTTCGGCGGTGCGGGTGCCCGGCCGAACGTGCTTTTCATCGAGCCGCTTGACTACCTGCCGTTCGTGTACCTCATGAACTGCTCGTATCTGGTACTGACTGACTCGGGCGGCATCCAGGAGGAGGCTCCCGGGCTCGGTAAGCCCGTGCTCGTGATGCGCACCACGACAGAGCGCCCTGAGGCGCTGGAGGCCGGTACGGTGAGACTGGTCGGGACACGACGAGAGGTTATTGTCGAAGAGGTCTCCAGATTGCTGGACGACGCTGTGCATTATGCCGCCATGGCAAGGGCTCACAATCCCTATGGCGACGGCAGGGCATGCGGAAGGATCGTCGATGTATTTCTTTTTGCTCTGGACAATCCCGAGGATGATGAGTAATGCGGTTATTGCGTATTCAAGACCCGGTTTGAATGGTTGAGATTGGCTTATTGATGCTCATATTTCGTTGATGTCGTATGGAGTTATGGAAACTGAATATCGTCAGTCTGGCCTGGAGCTATTTTCGGGAAATCAAGCTGTTTGATTTGACCCGGCATGTGAACACGCACAGGCGCATGCGGCTTGAAGCGTATCGGTGTGCTTCTGAAGGGTTGTCAGGGGCTAATTTAGATATGGCGGCCTGGACATCGGTCATCGTAGATAGCCTCTCGGAAGTGATGTCCCTTCAGGGCGTATCGCCTGGTGATTTCGATTTCATTGATATCGGATGCGGCAAGGGTAAGGTGCTGCTGGTATGGCGGGAGTGTCTTGCTTCGATGGGACTCGCCCATGCTCTTACCGGCATAGAGCTTAATCCTGATCTACTTGATATCTGCAGGGACAATCTGCGGAATGTGGGTGGTGGCGATGACGTCAAGCTGATCTGTGCCGATGTCAGCTCCTTTGATTTTGGCGCTTTCAGCAATTCGCTTCTTCTGTACCTGTACAATCCTTTCGATGGCCGGATAATGGATGCGTTCCTTCGAAGGCTTTTGGGACGAAGGGTGTATGTCATCTACAATAATCCGGTCCATATCAGCGTTTTGATGGACCACGGATTTCGGGTCGTTTCAGAGCGAAAGGGGAAGTATCCTGTGTAGACATATGCTATTCTTGCCCGTGAGTGATTTTCGCGTGTCTGTTCGGGGCGCGGGTATCGGTTGGTAATTCGGCCCTGAACGGGTACCTTGTTGGTCGGCGGGAGTTGTTTGTTTCATAATATTATCGGGCTGCGGCATTCTATGACGTTTGTCTACCTCATGAGTCGCTCATATCTCCTTTTGACTGATTCAGGCGGCATTCAGGAGGAGGCTCCCGGTCTGGGGAAGCCTGTCCTTGTGATGAGGAGTACGACCGAACGACCTGAAGCAGTTGAGGCTGGTACGGTGTGTTTGGTTGGGACTGCCCGTGTTGGGATTTTTGCGGCTGTCAGTCGGCTGCTGGACGATGAGGCGGCTTATGAGGGAATGGCCGGGGCAAATAATCCTTATGGTGATGGCCGTGCTTCGCAAAGGATAGTCAATTTCTTCAGAGGTCGCTTCTCATGAGGGGCCCTTTGCGGATATTATGGATTCCGAAAAGCAGCGGGGAGTTCCCGACGCACCCGGAAATGGCATATTACGGGTCGAACCGGTTGCGTGCGGTTAATATCCATGAGCATATCCTTTCCCGCGGGGGAGTGCAATCGGATGTTTTGGGACTGACGACTGCCGTCAATGCGTCAATCTTTCCCTATGATATTGTTGTTATTCAGAAAGGCCTTGACCGTAAAGTTCAGGCATTTTTGACGAAGCATCTTCGCCGTGCCCTTGTGGTGTTCGATGCATGTGACCCGATGTCGAAGAAAAAAATGCAGATCCTCAACCTGCTTGCGGATCTGGTGATCTGCTCGAATCATGCCTTGCAGGAGGATTGTGTGGCAAAAGGGTTACGGGTTGTTTCAGAAACCGTTATTGATCCGCATGAGGCTGATCCTCGTATTGTGAAAGAGCATAGCCGTAGCTGCCGGCCGGTGGTGACATGGTATGGATTGCCGGAAAATTACCCCCGCTTCATCAAGCCGATGTCCGCCATGCTGCAGGGGGAGGATGTGGATTTCAGATGGTGTTCGGGCGAAGATCCTGAATTGGTCAATGAGCCGGGATTCCAGAAGGGCGTTGAGTGGAATATGCCGTTACGGGTGGCGTGGGACCGTCCGCATTCCTGGCAGAAGTTCATTCAGCAGAGCGATATTGGTATTGTTCCCGTTTTCGATGCGGTTAAGGCGGCCCATAAAGTACTCAATTACATGGCCTATGGGATTCCTGTAGTATGCAGCCCGACTGATGCTCATAGGCGGATTATCAGGCACGGATACAATGGCTTTTTTGCTGAGAACGAAGAGGAGTGGCGTACCTATGTGCGGAGGCTCAAGTCGCCGGATGTAAGGCGGGAAATAGGTATGCAGGCACGGGAAAGTGTTCTTGCTGCCTATTCCTCAGAGCGGTTAGGTGACGAGTATTTCAATACCCTGATGGCTTATTACAATCGTAAAAAAGGCAAACATGGTTGACGGATTCCGGACTGCTGCTGTTGTTGTGTGGTATCAACCCGTTGCTGAGTTTGTTGGCAATCTCCAGAGCTATTGTAGCTTTGTGGGGGCGGTGTTCGTTATCGATAATTCCGGTTCTGACAATGGAGCTCTTGTCCGGGACCTTGACGGGGTGACCTATGTTCCTTTCCATGAAAACGTTGGTATTGGTGCTGCTTTGAATACAGGCTGTCGCATGGCCCTTGAGAAAGGGTATGAATTCGTCATGACGATGGATCAGGACAGCAGTTTTGAGGCGCAAGATATTGTCCGGCATCTGTCGGATGCTGACACTCAGATGCGTGATGTGTCAGTTGCTGTTATTGGCCCTTCAACCCTTAAGGGTGCCGATAGGGGCATTATTGAACGGAGAAGCATCATTACTTCCGGCAGCATTCTCCGGCTTTCCGAATGGGAGCGCCAGGGAGGGTTCAATGAAGCACTGTTCATCGACCAGGTGGATCATGAGTTCTGCTTCCGTCTCAGGCGCTCCGGTAGCAAAGTATTACTCAACAACAGCGTATCCCTGCGGCACCAGGTGGGTGATCCATTATCGGCCGTTTTAGCAGGCATTCGCTTTTCGGCCATGAACCATGGTTGGCAAAGGAAGTATTATATCATGCGCAACCGGCTCTATCTGCGAAAGATGTTCCCGGATTTTCCCCGTCCCTATTTCAGAATGATTGTCAATGATATTCTGGGAGTTTTGTTGCTTGAGGGTGATAAGATGCGTAAAATTAATGCGATGGCGGCAGGTATCATGGATTTTCAGCGGGGCCGCCTCGGGAAGTGGCGCATGCATCGCTGATGGGCATGCGTGATTATTTCAACTGAATGGGCGGTTTTTATTGGCCTCATGGGTAGCATTCACACCCATGAGGCCTTTTTCGTTATCGTTGGTTATTAGGCGGTGAACGCCTACCTTATAAATCTGTTCGTGTTTCGTATTGCATAAGCGTTGAGTGCCTCCTATGAATTTGATTCTGCGTGTTTTGCGCTATCTGGTCCCCTCGAAGGGGAAGATCGTGCTCGTTGTGTTCGTAAGCATCCTGACTTCGCTCTTCAGCGTTGTCTCCATCTATTCGGTTCTTCCCCTCCTCAACGCCATTTTCACCGCTGACAAGACGGTCAGTGCTCCCGCCAGTGCCGGCTCTTCCGATGCTTCTGCAGGGCTCTCTGTGAAGGCGAAGCCGCCTGCTTTATCCAAGGATAGCCTTGTGGATACTGCAGCCTTGCAGCAAAAGGCTACGGAGGTTTTCCAGCAGCTGTTCCATTCGGATACAAAGCAGGAGACCCTCCTGAAAATCTGCATTTTTCTGATAGCTGCGTTTGCTCTGAAGAATCTCTTTCTCTACATCAACAAGCAGCTGATTTTTCGCATACAGACAAAGGCGACAAAGACGCTTCGCGATGATGTGTTTCACACCATCATTGAGATGCATCTGGATTATTTCAACAAGCAGCGGGTTGGCGGGTTGATGAACCATGTTTACAATGATGTGTCTAATGTGCAGGGCTCCATCAGTACCACTTTCATCAATTTCATTCAGAACCCGTTTACCATTTTTGTGTATGTGGGTATTCTGTTTGTTCTGAGCTGGAAGCTGACGCTGTTTGCTTTCGGCGTCTCCATACTCATTTTTTTTATTATTCGTATTATCGGTCAGAAGGTTAAGGCGCTGGCCCGACTCATCCGCGAAAAGATGGGCGATATGAACTCGGTGCTTCAGGAGAAGTTCAACGGAATAAAGGTTATCAAGTCCACCGGGTTTGAGGATGTGGAGCTTGAGAGGTTCAAGAGTTTTACCAATGAGTTCCGACGGCTTGATCTCAAGGCTTACCGGTATCGCAACATTATCTCTCCTCTCAATGAAACGCTTCTGGTTGCGGCTGTTGCTATGGTGCTCTGGTTCGGTGGGTTGTAGGTGTTTGAGGGGAACATGACGGCCAATGAGCTTATTGTGTTTGCGTTCAGTCTCTATTCGGCGATGGGGCCCATCAAAACGCTTGGTGAGGCGAATACCAGCATCCAGAACGGAATGGCATCCGCCGAACGGCTGTTTGAGCTGATTGATGCCGAGCCATTGGTGAAGAATGGTACCCACTCCATTTCAGGCTTTTCCGATGTTATCCGGTTTGAAGATGTTTCGTTTAAATACCTGCAGGAGGCTGATGCAGCAGCCGTGCTTGACCATGTGTCGTTTGATATCCGTAAGGGAGAGCTGGTTGCTTTGGTTGGGCAGTCGGGGTCAGGCAAGTCTACTGCGGTTGATCTGCTTTTGCGCTTCTATGATGTAGATTCCGGACGGATTACCATAGACGGGGTTGATATCCGTGAGTTTGACTACAAGCAGCTTCGGAGCATGATTGGCGTTGTGAGCCAGGAGGTGATTCTGTTCAATGACACTATTGAACATAATATTGCCTATGGTGTGCAGGGTGTAGTGGAGCATGAACGGGTTGTTCAGGCGGCCGGACTGGCCAATGCAAGGAAGTTTGTTGAGGAGAAGCCTGATATGTATGAAACCATTGTGGGCGACAGGGGACTGCAGCTTTCCGGCGGCCAGCGTCAGCGGCTTGCTATAGCACGCGCTATGGTTCGTAACCCCGACCTTCTGATTTTTGATGAAGCAACCAGTGCGCTTGATAATGAGTCGGAGCAGGTGGTGCAGGAGGCTATAAGACAATACTTTGGAGGACAGGACTGCGCTTGTGGTTGCCCATAGGCTGTCAACGGTGAAAAATGCCGACAGGATCATTGTTCTTGACAAGGGCCGTGTTGCTGAGAGCGGTACCCATGAGGAGCTTCTTGCCAAAGACGGCCTCTACAGGATGTACCACGACATCCAGTTCGCATCTTCATCATTGACCCCTTCCCCGAAAACCAGACACTTGTAAAGTAGAGAATTCCGGCAATGAGTATCTTGAATCAAACAGGAGCCA
>NZ_RXYK01000049.1 GCF_003968655.1 Chlorobium phaeovibrioides
ATCGTGTCCGTAGTCGAATCGCCTTCGCCCAGGAACTGCACGCTCGAATCGTCAAGCGTGTACGTCCAGTTGCCCGTCCCATCGATGGTCAGCGAACCATACGTGCCAACCACCGTCGCGGCCGTGAAGCCGGACTCGCCCACGTCCGGGTCCGTCGCGGTCAGTAAGCCGGAAGCCGTGGCGATCACGTCCTCCTGCACCGTGCCCGTTGTCGGACCGGTGATCACTGGAGCCCCTTCCGTGCCCGTAATGGTGATCTCCATGCTGCCCGTGGCCGTGCCGCCATGCCCGTCGGATACTTCGTAGCTGGCCGTGACAACGGAACTGTCCCCGTCGGCAAGGCTGTCATAGCTGGAGGCGTCAAAGGTGTAGGAACCGTCCGCGTTCATGGTCAGGCCCGTCGGGATCGTCCCGGTCAACGCGTAGCTCAGGCTGTCGCTCGCATCCACGTCAGTGACGTTGTCGGCCACGGTGCCGCTCACGGTCGCACCTTCATTGACCCCGTTGGTCTCAACCGCGCTGACCACAGGTGCGTCGTTGGTGCCCGTAATGATGATCTCCATGCTGCCCGTGGCCGTGCCGCCATGCCCGTCAGACACTTCGTAGCTGGCCGTCACCACAGAGGTCTCGCCCTCGGCAAGACTGTCATAGCTGGATGCATCGAAGGTATAGGAGCCGTCCGCATTCATGCTCAGGCCGGTCGGAATTGCCCCGGTCAACGCGTAGCTCAGGCTGGCGCCCGCATCCACGTCTGTGACGTTGCCGGCCACGGTGCCGTTTACGCTCGCGTCCTCATCGACCGCGACGGTTTCTGTAAAATTGACCACCGGTGCGTCGTTGGTGCCGTTGATGGTGAGGCTGATGATCTGCGTGGTCCCGTCAAGAGTCTCCACGGTGATCGTGTCCGTGGTCGAATCGCCTTCGCCCAGGAACTGCACGCTC
>NZ_RXYK01000021.1 GCF_003968655.1 Chlorobium phaeovibrioides
CACTGCAGTCGGAAGCCGCAGCACTCTTTAATGCCGACAACCTCACAGCATCAGAAGCGAAGTTCCGTGAAGTTCTTTTGCTCCAACCTACGCACATGCTGGCGATGGAGTACTTCGAGGTGCAGATTCCCGCGCGCAAGGCCGAACTGGTGCGGATAGCGGAAGCGGAAGGAAAAGCAGGAACTGAGTTTAAACGGGGAAATGTACTGTATGCAGGTGGTGATTACGCTGCTGCCAAGATTGTCTGGCAGGAGGCTCTTAACACGGCGGTGAAGCCCGAAACAAAAGCCTCCATTACTGACTGGATGAACAAAGCCGAGGCTGAGCAGGCTGCTTTGCAGTCCAGAATAGGTTTCCTGCAAAGGGAAGGCTCTACGCTGTTTGCAGAGGATCGCCTGGAAGAGTCGGCGGCAACATTTGGTGAGCTTCGCTCCCTTAAGCCCTCCGATCCTTATGCAAACGAGTACATTGAGGTGAAAATTCCCGCAAGAAAGGCGGCATTGGCCAAGGCTGCCGAACTGGAGGCGGAGGCCAAGGCGGCTTTCGTTAGTGGGAACAGCTTGTATGATGCCGGAAACCGGGCAGAGGCTGGTGAGGCCTGGAAAAAAGCTCTGGGGCTTGCGCAAAGCAGCGAGACACAGGATGCGGTCAATGCCCGAATTGCTCGGGCCGCTGAACAGAAACAGCGGGAGGCGGCAGCTTTGCGGATAAAGGTGGAAGGGCTTTGTCAGGAGGGCTCCGCCCTTTTCCAGGCCGACCGACTCAATGAGGCTGCTGTGAAGTTTAACGAGGTGCTTGTGCTTGACGCCGCTCATCAGGTGGCTGGCCAATACCTGGAGACGAGTATTCCAGAGCGGAAGGCTCTGCTCCAACGACGCCGTGAGGCCACGAAACTTGCTGAGGTGGCTATGGAGCGAGGCAATCAGCTCTATGCCTCCGGTGATTATGAGGGCGCAAAAGTCGCATGGATGGAGGCTCTTGATATTACGGCAACAGCTAAACAGTGAAGGAGTCGTTTCCAATGCGTGAAAAGCTAAACAGGGGAGGGGTGTTTGTTGCCCTGTTTTGGATATGTGCCTCCATTATAGGAGTGGGTTCGACTGGTTTCTGTGTAGAAGGACCCAGTGGTGATGATATACTGATTCAAGTGGTAGCCCGTGAGCATGTTGCTATTGCTGCGGGTATGGACGGGCGTATCGAGCGGTTGACGGTGCGTGAGGGAGACCGGTTCCGTAAGGGGCAGCTGCTGATTGCTTTCGATTGCATGAGCGAAGAGGGGGTTTTAGAGAGATCAAGGGCTTCATGTGTCCTTGCTGAAAAGAATGCGTCGATTCAGGAACGACTCTACGATTTGGGAGCTTCCAGCAAGGTTGAGCTTTCAACGGCACGGGCGGAGCGTGACAAGGCGGCGGCGGAGAAGAAGATTGCTTCGGCGGCAATGCGCCGGTGCAGTATTATAGCGCCGTTCTCCGGCGGCGTTTCCGAGTTGAAGGTACAGCGATACCAGACGGTCAAGAAGGGCGAGCCTCTCATGCGGCTCGTCAATACCGGTGACCTGGAACTACAGATGTTTGTCCCCTCGAAATGGCTCAGCCGGATGCGGCCGGGCCGAAGGTTCAAAGTGCATATCGATGAGCTTGGCAACGATTACGATGCTGAAGTGCGCTCTACTGGCGCCTGGATAGACGCTGTCAGTCAGTCCGTGGCCATCTTCGCCCGTTTTGTGGTGCCGGCTCCTGAGCTGTTGCCGGGAATGAGCGGTTATGCCATTTTTAATCCGCCCAAGTAAGATGCGCTCTTATGGCTGCTGATACCCGAATCAATGCACTCAGTCAGCTCCTTGACCTGGAGCGTATGGCGCGGAGGGCGGAAGACCCTCAGGCATTGCGCTATGTCATGGTGAATGAGACGGGCTCGCTCGTGCCCTGCCGCCAGGCGGCATTCTGGGAAGCGGCTTCTGGTAGGGTTGTAGCCCTTTCGGGTGTCAGCCTGCCAGAGCGCAATGCCCCGTTTGTGGAGTGGCTTGAACGCCTTATGGTTGAGCTGCATAGAGTGGCGGCTGAGGAAAGTGTCAAGGATGAAATGTCCCCGAAGGCCATTACGGCTGAAGATATGCCCGATGATGTGGCTCGAAGCTGGGCTTCGTGGCTGCCTGCCCATCTGCTCTCCATTCCCATTGTCGCTCCCGGTGGTGAGCTGACGGGCATTCTCGTGCTTGCCCGCGCAACGCCTTTCGCTGCTCATGAACCGTCCCTTGCCGCGTTTCTTTCAGAGGCTTATGGCCATGCCCTTCATGCACTTCGTCCGAAAAACCGCCCTACGCTCTCGATTGCTTCGGTGAAAGAGTTCCTTCGTAAAGACTGGAAGAGAACCCGTTGGATTGCGGGCGGTCTCCTGTTCGTAGCCCTGTTCCCTGTTAGAATGTCTGCTCTTGCACCGGCGGAAGTTTCCGCCCGAAACCCATGGGTGGTGCGTGCACCCATCGATGGGGTGGTGCGTAGCGTGGATGTGTCTCCCAACGGCGATGTGAAGAAAGGGCAGCGGATTGTGAGCATGGACCGAACGACGCTTGAGAATGCTCTTGCGGTGACACGGCAGGGTCGCATGGTTGCCGAGGCTGAGTACCGCAGGGCCGCCCAGCAGGCGGTGTTTTCGAGGGATAACATGTCGGAGATGTCTATCCTGAGGGTGAAGGTGTCACGGCTTCGTGCAGAGGAGGAATATGCGGCGGCACAGTTGTCGCGGACGGTGATTGCTGCTGAAAAATCGGGAATAGCGGTATACGGGAACCAGGACGACTGGAATGGACGGCCTGTCAGAACAGGTGAACGCATCCTGAGCATCACCGACCCGGGACAGGCAAAGCTCAACATCTGGCTTGGAGTCAATGACGCCATATCGCTTGAACCCGGAGCGGATGTGGTTCTCTTTCTCTCCACCAACCCCATCTGGCCGGTTCATTGTACACTTGAATACGCTTCATACGACCCTGAGGTCAGACCGGACGGCAGCATGGTCTACAACCTTGAAGCGAAATTCCGCGACGGCGGGCGCCTGCCGAGAATTGGTCTCAAGGGCACTGCGAAGGTGTATGGCAGGCATGTGGCGATGTCCTATTACCTGCTCCGAAGGCCGCTGGCAGCCATCCGACAATGGCTGGGGGTATAGCTATGGACCTATCAGCCCCGGCGCAGCTTCCATCGCTCCGCGAAGACATTTCTCTCCATCCCGGCCCTTCGTCGCGTGATGGTTCTCCAGCCTGGATTCTGCACGATCCAGGGCGCAACCGTTTTTTCCAGATAGACCCGCTCGGTTTTGAAATCCTGTCGCGATGGGGCAGTGGTGAGCCGGAGGCTATTGCAGCTTCCATCACTGATGAGACCATGTTCGATGCGGAACCTTCCGATATAGAGGAAATGGGCCGTTTCCTCTCTATGCATGAACTCGTGCAGGTCCGTGGTGAGGCAGGGCGTTCGAAGCTGAAGGCGGCTACCTTGAAGGGGCGGTGGTCAAAGCTCAAGTGGCTGTTCCATAACTATCTCTATTTTCGCCTACATCTTTTCAGTCCTGAACGGTTTCTTGCCAGAACTTATCCCTTTGTGAGCTGGCTCTATTCATCGTGGATGGTTCCGCTTATGGGGGCAATTGCTCTTATGGGCATCTGGCTTGCCAGCCGCCAGTGGGAGGCGTTCACCCACTCCCTGAACTACTTTTTTTCGTTTCCGGGCTTCATTCTTTTCGGCCTTGCCCTGTTTATCTCCAAAGCGGTCCATGAACTTGGCCACAGCTATACAGCCTACCGTTATGGTTGCCGGGTCGGCAGCATCGGGGTGGTATTCATCGTTTTGACCCCGATGCTTTACACCGATGCGAGCGAGGCATGGCTGCTTACCTCCAGGAAGAGGCGGATGGCCATCGGTGCTGCCGGTATAGTTGCTGAGCTCGGCCTTGCCGTGCTGGCTACATTTTTCTGGGGGTTTCTTCCTGACGGAGCTTTGCGCAGTGCGGCGCTGATGCTTGCTACAACCTCATGGGTCCATACCCTGTTCATCAACCTCATGCCCTACATGCGTTTTGATGGATACTACCTGTTTTCCGACTGGGTCGGCATCCCGAACCTGTTCGACAAGAGTTTTGCCATGGGCCGCTGGTGGCTGCGCGAGACCCTGTTCGGCTTTGGCGATCCTCCGCCGGAGGAGTGGGACCGCCGGACCGAATGGCTGCTTATCGTTTTTGCCGTCGGGGTGTGGGTGTACCGCCTGATCCTTTTTCTCGGCATTGCGCTGCTCGTCTACCATTTCGTCTTCAAGCTCCTCGGGATTCTGCTCTTTTGTGTGGAAATAGGGTGGTTTGTTCTCCTGCCGGTTCTCAAGGAGCTGAAGGCATGGTGGGCCTTGCGGGAACGGATGCAGTGGAACTTTCGAACGAAGGTGGTGGCGGCTGTTCTGGCTGCTTTCCTTGCAGGAACCGCTCTTCCCTTGAGTTTTTCGGTGCATGCTCCTGCTCTGCTTCTTCCCGGGGAGCATTCCGTTTTCTATGCACCAGAGAATGCCATTGTCGATACCTTCAGTGTACGCCGGGGAGACAGGGTCCGGGAGGGGGACCTCCTTGTCCGGCTTCGTTCCCCCGAACTTGAGTTCAGGACAGGGCAGGCTGAACGGCAGGTACAGATGATGCGCTGGGAAATTGCAGCGTCTTCAGCCGATGAACAGCTCTACTCAAAGCGCCTTGTGGCATACAGGGCGCTGGAGACGGCTGAAAAAGAGTTGGCAGGGTATCGTAAGTTGGAAAGGGAGCTTGTTGCAATAGCCCCCTTTAGCGGCAGGGTTGAGCGGGTTGCGCTCGACCTGCTTCCCGGTCAGTGGGTTGGAGCCGATTCTCCGTTGCTCAGTCTTGTTGGCATGGGCGGTGCCGTCGGCGAAGGCTATCTTTTTGAGGGTGATGAGGAGCGCATCAAGGCTGGTGCTTCCTGTATTTTTTATCCTGAAAACCCCGACATGCGGCCTGTCCGTGGACGGATCAGGGAGATTGAGGGGTTGGGGGCTGCCGTTCTTGCGCGGCCGGAGCTTGCTTCGCTTTATGGCGGCAGTATACCGGCCAGAATAATGAGGAGCGGCGCACTTGTTCCCGAACAGGCACTCTACAGGATGTTCTGGCAGCCCGATAGCAAAAGCCTGCAGACCAAAGGGCAGTTCCGCGGCACGCTGGTCGTTGAGGCCAGTCCGGAAAGCTTCCTCTGGCGCCTCTGGCGAACAGCAGTGGGCGTTGTTATCCGTGAAACAGGGTTTTAGACAGTCCCCCTGATTTACTGAGGGGTTGTGAAATTGAGGGGCAGGTTTCTGATTTAAATATGTAAAGAGT
The DNA here is from genome assembly GCF_003968655.1 of Chlorobium phaeovibrioides. Lineage (GTDB taxonomy): Bacteria > Bacteroidota > Chlorobiia > Chlorobiales > Chlorobiaceae > Chlorobium > Chlorobium phaeovibrioides. Next base: position 5,362 of record NZ_RXYK01000021.1, read on the forward strand.
ATATTTATTAACTTGAGTATGGTATGTTTCCGGAGTTCATACGCGCAATCCCCCGTACTGAACCACTTACATTAAACGCCCGGATAGGCTATGGATCAGGCCTGTTCTGATAGAGGTCGTTTTTCTTTCGGTGCACCTTCTGCTGCTGTATGCACAGAATGCGCTTGAAGCCAACATAACGGTTCTGTGGCAGTCACAATGACATGCCTCACAGAACACAAGGCAAAGCTGTTATCATGGATATCAAAACCGGAGTTGCAGAGATGAAATTGTTTGTTTACAGGGCCGTCCTGAGTGCCTGTTTTATATCCCTGACCGCTTTTTCCGCGGTTCATGCCGTTGAGCGGGTGGGGACGCATGACGATTCGGCAATGACGCTGGAAAACCTGAGCAGACTTGCCGGGGAAAAGCTTCAGAATGTTGAAGCCCTCATCAGGGAGCGTAAAACAGCTGAACGAAATGCCGCCAACGAAGCTCAGGCCAGGGAGGCTTATGAGCGCGGAGTCCAACTTTCCAGCTCTGGCGATTTTGACGGAGCCAAAAAGGCATGGAAGGAGGCTCTTGATATTACGCAAAGCCCCGAGATGAGGGAGTATGTTGCCGAGCAGAATCGTCTTGCCAAACTTTCCGAGGAACAGGCAGCCGTTGCCCAACGGGCGGCATACCGTGAAGAGGTGGTTTCCGGACCCCGGACAGGACGCCCTGGCTCACCCTCCGGACCGGTATGGACGGGAGAGTTTTCGCTTTCCGCTGCCAACGAACTGAAGGCCGCTGTTGAGGCTCGCATAAACCTTATCAATGCGGAGGGCGAGGCACTGTTCCGGGAGGACAGAATTGATGATGCCGAGGGGAAATTTCGTGCGGCCCTTCGCCTTGATGCGAAGAACCTGAAGGCCGGGGAATATGTGGGGTCCCTGATTCCTGCCCGAAGAGAAACGCTCCGGCGTATTGCTGCGTCGGAGCAGAAAGCAAAAGCGGTATTTGATCGAGGCAGTCAACTCTATGATTCCGGTGACCTGATAGGCGCAAGGACCGCCTGGGTAGAGGCTATCAATACCACGGAAATTCCTGCCACAAAGTTGGGTATGAAGGCCCGCATTGATCAACTCGATGCTGAAATCGCCGTTGTGTTCACCAAAATCGATGGCCTGAACAGAGAGGGTGTAGCCCTGTTTGAGACGGACAGTCTGGCTGAATCCGCAGAGAAGTTCCGTGCGGTTCTGGCTCTTGACGGCACGAATATCAAGGCTATGGAATACCTTGAGGTTTCCATACCCAATCGCAAGGCGTTCCTTCTCAGTAAAAAAGCTGGTGAGGAAAAGGCTGGTTCCTTCTTCGAGCAGGGAAATCAACTCTATGCTTCGGGAGACATTCCGGGTGCCCTGGCTGCCTGGCAGAATGCGCTGACCACGACGGAGAACGAGGCACTGAAGGCTAAGGCCACAACACAGATTGCAATGGCGCAGGAGCGCAAACGGCAGGAGTTGGAGTCGTTTCAGGCCCGTGTGGCAGGACTTTACGCAGAAGGTGTTGCACTTTTTGATGTCGGTCGGTTTGATGATTCAGCGACTAAATTCAACGAGGTCCTTGCTCTCAATTCCTCACATTGGGGAGCCCGTCAGTATCTCAATAATAAAATCCCGGGCATGAAAGCCGAGCTGACCAGAAAGTCAAAAGTTGAGCGTGACGCACAGGAAGCAATGGAGCAGGGAAACAAGCTGTATGCTGCTGGTAACTTTGAAGAGGCTCAGGACGCCTGGAAGAAAGCGCTTGAAATTACCCAGCAACGATAAGCTATTGACCTATCTCTTTCCCCCCATGCTCCACTCCCGAACCATTACAGAAGCTATCGGTTCGGGGTGAGGGTATAATATTTTGTTAAAACTGGTAGTGACGAGAGCCCGGATTACAACGATAGTCAGCCTTTTTTTTTTGTTTGCCTTTTGCGGTTTGCAGGAAAACCCGGTATCGGCTGAAGAACGAGCTCTCTCATGGGCCATCTCTTCGCCATCCCTGTCCCCGCCAACTCAGTCATTCCTGACGCAACCTGCCCTTCCTTCAGTTGCTTCTCTAAAAAAAGAGAGCCCCGATTCCCTGAATACGCAAGCCTCCGGTAGCGAAGGGAGTTTCTTTTTGACAACTGGTGAGAGGCGATCGGCCCCAAAGCCGAGTCCTGTTCTCAAGCCTCAGCTGCAGGAAAATCCCGTGCCCCGTGAACTGCAGGCGGATGTGCCAGGCGCTCCCAAGGATGCAGCGGGGAGTTTTTTCCTGACGGCAGGAGGGAGCCGGTTGTCACCAAAACCCTCGGCTGCTGTTGCCAGAATTGTCCCTGCAGCCCTTGTACCGGAAGTTTCCGCACAGGAGGCGAAGGTAGAGCTTCCGTCGGTTGCAGCCGGAAAAGAACCGACAGTCAAGGGATTCATCAAAAGCGGCTTGGTGCTCAAAGTGAAGCAGCCTGAGGTTTCATTAGGTCCGGTTGCACTCAGTCAACCCTTACAGGAATCGATCCCATCGCTGGAGCCTGCCAAGGTGGCGGAGCAGAGTGGAGATGTTGCCGGAAGTTTGCTGCTGACAACGAAAATGCCGGGTGCAGAAGACTCAAGAACCGGAATGGATCTTTCCGGATTAGCCTCGCCTCAGCTTCCGAAGCCGGCACTACATGATACTCCCTCCCGCATATCTCGTGTGGGCTCCCTGCAGGCAACTTCCCCTGATCGTACTGCATTCATCACACAACAAGATGCCCTGAAGGCAGAACTGCCTGCAACGCCAGAGCGTGTGTTTATAAAGAAAGATCCTGTTGCCGACCATCCCTCAGAGGTTGTTCAGAAGGTTTTGCCTCAAGAAGACGCTGTCGATTCATTGACGCCTGTTGTCGAGGCTCCAGTTGTGCAATCAGCCCCAGTTATTGCTGACCCTGTACGACCGTTGCCGCCCGTTGTTGTTGCGGCTCCTCTGCCGGATGAGCCGGTCCCGGCAGACCCTGGACCATCAGCTGCTTCTGCTGCTTCCCCAGAGCGTGCCCCGGCGGCTGCTCCTCTCCCTGCCCCTCTTCTTCCGGAGCCTGTCGCAGCTGAACCGGAGGCTGTCGTTCTGGAAGAGGGCGAGCCACTCCCTGAAGCGATGCCCGGGCCTGTTGGCGTGCCTTTCCCCGAACCGGTCGCCGGGGTTGCGATTCCTGATGCCGAAAGTGAAACGAAGGTGGATGGTGAACCCCCGAAACCCCAGCCGTCGGTTGAATCGGTGGCGCTGCCGGAGGAACTCCGGATCGGCGTGGTGCAGGAGCCTCCGTCTTCATTGCAGGAAGCGCCTTCCCGGGAGATCCTCATCAAGGACGAATCACTTGCGGAGGAGCCCGGCCCCGAAGCTCCGGCTTCCGAGCCGGTTCCCGCGAGGCCCGGGATGCCTCCGCCGCATGACCTTGCCCCCTGGGCCCTTGTCGAGTCAGAGGACGGCGCCCTTCCGGTGTTTGATTCAAGCATGCCCGTCATCCGCAACGAGGTGGCCCGCCTGCAGCTTGAAGAGTGGCGCCGGCATGTGGGTGAGGCTGTCGCCAGGCACCCTTCGGTGCGTGCTGCGGAGTATGCCGAGCAGGAGAGCATCTCTTCAATCGGGGAGGCAAAGGCTCAGCTCTATCCCCAGGTGTCGCTCGGTCTGAACACCGACCTGCGCCGATCGATCCGTGACGGCAAACCCTATGCGACGGTCTCAGATCTTCCGGTTGACGACGAGGTGCGCCTGAACCCGAACCTGACAGTGCGTCAGCTGGTTTTCGACGGTGGAGCGACCTCGTCGCGGGGAAAAGCCGCTATGGCCCGCTCTCTGGCGGCACGTGAGCGGCGGGTATCGACCGAGGAGGGGGTTGCGCTGCGCGCGGTGGCTACGATGATCGAGCTTGCAAAGCTCCAGGAACAGCTTGAGTTCGCCAGGGAGAACCTGTCCGAGGTGCGCCGGCTGCGCGACATGATCCGCGCGAGAGTTGATGCAGGGCGGGACGCACCGAGCGAAATGCTTCAGATGAACAGCCGGGTCTTCGAGGCTCGCAACGAGGTGGTCCTGCTTGAAGGACGGCGGGCAGAGGCTGGTGCCCGCTATGAGGAGGTGTTCGGTGGCACGCCGGTCGTCCTCGCGTTTCCTGATGTCTTCGCTCCCATCCCGATGAGCATGTCGGGCGGGATGGATGCGGCCCTGCGAAAGAACCCCGACCTTTTGAGCTCGAAGGCTCTGGTTGATGCGGCTGCCGCGGACTACAAGGCGGCCTGGGGCGCGCTCTACCCCCGCCTTGAGGTGGAGGCCAACCTCACAGTCTACGATGTCACGCGCAATGAGAGTGATTATTACGATTCGTTCGTGGGGCTGAAGCTGAGCCACAATATTCTCGACGGCGGTCTGAAAAGCTCAACCAAGGCCCGCACCCGCAGCCAGATGGAGCGGGCCCGTTCCGAGTACGACAACACCCAGCGTGCAGTCGAACTTGCCCTGAGGCGGGCGTATGCCAACCGCGAGGCGCTGATCCCGCAGTACAAGGCGCTGCAGGCCCAGCTTGACCACAAGCGGGAAACACAACGAGCCTATGAGGAGCAGTTCCTCGCAGGCCGCAGGCCCCTCAATGACCTGGTTGCGGCCCAGCAGCAGGTGATCGATACCGCCATCAGGACCCTCGATTACAAGGCGGAGCTCCACCGCCAGCATTTCGTGATTCTTTCCCTTATCGGTGAATTGGCGAAGGGAGAGGGGAAGAAGATGTGAGACCTGCCGGTCCCCTCCATTGCCGATTGCTCAAATAACCACCAGCGGTGCCATGAACCCGTACCCGTTGCCGTGAAAGGTTTTGATTGGGTTTGTGCCCGTATCCGAGGTTTTTTTGCGCAGGCGGTACAGTATGGACTCCAGTGAGCGGTGGCCATATTCGTTGTTGGTGTAGCCAAGCGCCTTCAGAATTTTTTCTCTCGATATCATTTCATTGCAGTGTGCGGAGAACAGAATAATCAGGTCCCGCTCTTTTGCTGTCAGATGCGTATGCGATCCGGAGGGTGAGACCAGATCCCAGTCACTGCGAAGCATCAGCCATGGCTCTTCCTGAGGCTCCGTTTCAGCGACCTCCCGGGTCTGACTGTCATTGGCCATGGAATCAAGAAGTGCTGCTATCAACTGAACGAGCTCCTTGAAGTCAACCGGTTTGGCAATGAAAACATGTGCCCCTGCATCGTATCCCATTCGCCGGTCGTCAATGGTGGAACGGGCTGAGAGAACCATGATGGCGGTCGGGGTATTGGCGCGGAGGTAGCGGACCAGTACAAGCCCGTCCTGATCGGGAAGGGAGAGGTCGAGCAACGCAAGATCGTATGTAGATCTGCTGAGTTCCATATAGCAGCTGATTGCGTTGGCGACCATGGTAACCTGGTAGCCGTCAAGAGAGAGGTACATTTCTATGCTTTCTGCCAGGTCCCTGTCATCCTCCACGATAAGAATGCTTTTCCCCTGTTTTTCAGTGTGTATGTTTTTCATCCCTATTCGGTGTTGTTTTTATACTCTTTATTTCGGGCAACAGGTATGCTGATTGTTACTGTGATCGAAAGTTCCCCTGTCTTTGTCATCGTCACCTCCCCTCCGTACTGCTCAATGATGTTTCGGGCTGCAGGCAGCCCTACCCCTGCACCGGCAGTCCCTGCCGCATTGGTTCCCCTGTAATACTTTTTGAACAACTCCTCCATATCAGTTCCGGGCAGGAGTTCGACAGCATTGCTAACGTTTATCTCTACGAGTCCGTTCGAAACCGTGCTGGTGATGGTGACAGGGCTTCCCGAAGGGGAGTAGCTGTGTGCATTGTCGAATATGCTGAAGATGGCGGCATCAAAGTGCGAGGGTTCTCCGAAGAGAAATGCATCGTCTGAGGATGCACTAAGGAAGAACCCTCTCTCGGGCCAGCGGGATTGTGCCACGGATATTGCCCTCTTGAGGGCTTCATGAACGCATATATACTCTTCTCTGCCGGGCTCTGAGGGCTGCTGAAGCCGTTCATGAACCAGTGATATCTCCATCAGTTTCTCCAGTCGTTTGGCCGCATGCCTTATTTTGGCGATTTCAGTGCCAGCTTCATTGTTTCCTTCAGGCGCCAATCTGTTGAGAATATCAAGATTTCCAAAGATAACTGAAAGCGGCGAGCGGTAATCATGTGCCAGCATTGTCAGGAAGGTCTCCATGCGCTCTGATGCTGATTGTTCCGCCTGAATCGATACCTCCAGGCGTTCGGTGTGTTCGCGAAGTTCCCTGCCGATTCTTTCCGAGAGCGCCTCGGCATTTCTGGTGACCAGTATGGACTGCTCAATAGCCTGCTGACGGGAACTCTTTATCCGGATTGCAAATACCGGCAGGAGCAGCAGCCCATAGATGAGGGATGATGCCTGCAGGGCATTGAAGGCGAAGACATTATCCGGAAAAATCCCCATGAGATGCAAGAAATATACAGTAAAACCCGAGAATATGGTGACGGTCGCAGCCATAAACAACACCCGGGACAATCTTGTAGGGAGGGCTATTTTGGAACTGAACCAGACGACGAGAGGCACTATTGAAAAATAACAGGTCATCACAATGCTTGCCACAACCCCGAATGCCGACGACGGGCTGCTGAAGAGCAAAAGAACCGCGAGCACTATCAACACGGTAAAGTAGGTGCGGAATCTCCCGGGATAGTCGTCGTTCATGAGTTCAATGACAAAGAGCATGAAGATGAACATTGACAATCCCAACTGGGCTTTCAGCAGCACCGCTGTGAATGGTCGAACCCAATCGGGAATCAGATGGAAATGCATTCCTCTTGATAGAAACATCGATAGGAACAGAATGAAAATATAAATGCTGAAATACAGCAGATGACGCCATCCCGTATTGCGGTAGACAAAGAGAGCAATGAGGATGACCATCAGTGATACCGCTCCGAAAGCCGACTCCTGGGCGATGGTATGGCCGGTGCATGAGAGCAGGTGTGCTTCTGTGCAGATTCCGCCATGCAGTGTGATGAAGTTATGACTCCATATCCGCAGATAGACGACGATCGGCCCGTCTCCGGACAGTTCCACCGGGGTGACGAAATCAGAGTTGCGTAAGATGCCCTCGGGGTGGCGCTCGGTGCTGCCCATCCGAACTGGCTTGCCGTGGTTCCCGGGCAGGTAGATCTCCATATGTTCAAGTACCGCCGGCGCCAGGCGCAGCCAGCCCTTTGCAGGAAACCCCCCGCCCGGAAGTATCTCAAGCCGGACCCAGTAGACGGAATGCGAATACCCTGCGGCAAACTTGCCCGCAATCTCCTGAAACTTTCCCTGGCGGTATGCGCTTTTCGCCTCTGCAAGCCCGACTGTTCCCGCCGGGTCTTCAAGAACCGCAAGATGGCCTTCCAGGGAGTAGTGCTCTTTTTTGCCGAGCTCCAGAGGGGAGGCCCATGCATGTGCTCCACATCCGGCAGCCAGGCAGAGCACCGCGAGCATGAGCAACGCCCGATGGCGCATTCCTTTCCTTTTCAGTGGATTCAGGCTCATGGGTTCTCCTTTTGGGCAAGCGGTATCCGGATGGTTGCCGTAACGCCACCCCGCTTGCCACTCTTCAGGGTTGCGCTTCCATCGTGCTGGCGCATCACTTCGCGCACCAGCCAGAGCCCGATGCCTTTGCCCGGCTCGGCTGCACTGTTGTTGCCCCGGTGAAACTTCATGAACAACTCACCCTCATCTTCATCCATCGGCAGAGCCGTGTTGTTGTGGAGTTCTATAATGCCGAACCCTTCTTCGGCACGGCACCGCACATGAACCGGGCTGCCTTCGGGTGAGTATTTCCGTGCATTGTCGAGCAGGTTGAAGAGCGCCATCTGCAGGAGCAGCAGGTCTCCCTCGATTTCCTCATTTCCGGCAAGGCATTCTTGTATGATGTGAAGCTTCGGCCAGAGTGCCCTTGCGGACTCTACCTGCTGAAACATGTACGCACTCACCCTGATGCGCCCGATAACCTGGACATCATCGGTTTCAAGCAGCCTGCTTCGCTCCACAGCCTGTTCCATGACCCCAAGCAGGCGCCCGGCAGCGCGATGCATGGCATTGAAGATAATGGGTTTTTTTGTGTCTCCGGGGTGGCTCCTCCGGCTAAGGATGCTGATGTTGCCCTGGATGATGGCCAGAGGGGTGCGGTACTCGTGCGACACCATCTGAAAGAACCGGCGGACCCGCTCTGCCGACTGATGCTGGCTCTGCAGCGATTGTTTAAGGCGGTCTCTGTATGTGCGCAGTTCTTCGGTCTTTTTCTCTGCGATTGCCGTCGCACGCACTTCACTTTCATGCGTACTCTCCTTCAGCTCCTGTTCTGCATGCAGAAAGCGTTCAACGAGCAGACCGAAAATCACCAGGATATGCATGAATGAACCTGCCTGTACAAGATCCTGTATTGCCGTATCGAGCGGCAGCAAACCGAGGCGTTGCAGGAAAAACTCCCCATAGAGCAAAATGTTCATGCCGAACAGCCCCAAGAGTACTTGTTTTCTGAAAGGGTGCAACGGCAGCTGGCGAACCGTTATCCAGAACAGCACCCCGAGGAGTGCGATTGCGCTGTATGCCCCGAAGGGTTTCAGTATGGTGGTGTTGAAGAGAAGCGATGCCGTCGGGTCAAGCAGCCCGGCAAGGGCGGTCACTTGAAGGGCCCGCAGTGTCGTCGGTTTGCATTTATCTTTAAGCACTTCATAGGCAAACAGCGCGAAAAACACCACACCCAGACCGCCGGTTGTTTCCATCAGTTCCGGAGCTGCGCTATCGCCAAGCCAGGGCATCAGGAATACATACATGCCCCGTGCTATCAGATAGGACAGGAACAGGTCTGCTGCGTAGAGGGAAAAGAAGAGAAACCTCCATTCCCGAACAGCAAAGAAAATCAGGAGACTCATCAGCACAATCACGGCAGTAACCCCCAGGTAGAAAGCCTGCAGGAACATATGGCTGCGCGACTGCTTCATCAGCTCTTCTCTGTTGAGCACCGTTCCCCGGAGCTGAACGGGGGAGCGGGAGGCAATGCGCATATAGGCCAGCAGTTCGCTCCCTTCAGGGCCCAACTCCAGCGGCACCAGGAGCTGAGGGTCCGGAACCGCCCGCTTGCCGGGTGGCATGGTGAGCCCCAGCGGGAATGCTTTGTATGAAGATGCAGAGAGGGGGCTCGTTCCCTGCTGCTGCACATAGGCTTCGAGTGTATCAGGGGTGCGGGGGCCAAGGCGCAGCCATGCCGATGCGGGAACCCCCTCTCCTCTTACCACCCTGAACCGTACCCAGAATGCCGAGCCGGAAAACCCTTCGTTTACGCTGCCCTGTATCTCCCTGAATGCTTTTGATTCCATTACTTCTCTGAACCCCATCTTTCCGGATGTGTCTTCAAGCAGTTCCAGATGTCCGTCAAGCGAAAATGAGCCCTGTCCTTCTTCACTTTTCAGCAGGAGGGGAGAGGCCGCAGCTGTCTGCGAGAGCAACAGGATGCCTGAGCAGCAGAGTGCCGCCAAGAGGACTGTGATCCATCCTGCATGCCGTAATGCGCGCAGTGAGGGCTGTAAGGGCTGCGGTGGGGGCAAGAGAGCTATTGAGGGTTAAATGGTTGTAGAAGAACACCTTCATCCTCTGGCGAAGGCGTCATGATGCAGTAGCACCAGAGGAATATAACGCACCTTGTGTGAATTGCGAGAATATGTGGGTATTTGAGTGTTGCTTCGTTTCTTGATTTATGCTGAAATTGGTATATATCCTGAAAACCCTTTTTACGTGGAGTTAACCCCCTGAACTTACCGAAAATGAGTGTTGCCGAACCGCACGCGGTCTGTCTCGAGCAGGCGTGTGAAAGAGCGTATCGTGATGTAAATAAGCGCCTTACCCTCAAGTCCCCTGAAGTACTCCTGTATGATCCCGGCGTTGCCGAGGTTGAAGTGCTGCTTGCAGGGCTCGACCCGGCAGTACAGCCTCTGGCGGTTCAGTCGTCGGACTCTCCGCAGGAAATTCTCGCATTTCTGATATCCCATCCACAGCTGACTGCGCTCCATATCCTCGGGCATGGGGGCCCGGGTGCCGTCCGTTTCGGCGGAGTGCAGCTCAACGCTGAAGATTTTCATGTTCCAGTCGACGCACTCATCCAGCGCGCACGCCTCATAGACATCTATTTCTGGTCCTGCCGTACCGCACAGGGTACTGAGGGCACAACCTATCTGCAAGCAATCTCGGAGAACTCCATGGCAAATGTACACGCATCCACAGGCCTCATCGGTGAAACCGCAAAAGGCGGAAGCTGGGAGCTCGATGTGACGGTCAGTCCAACAGTCCGCATGCCGTTCAGCAGCGAGGCGCGCGAAGCGTTTGAGGGGGTGCTGGCGGTGCCGACGGCAGCAGACAAGACGCTGACGACGGACGAGGACACCGATCTCGTGCTGACGGCATCGGACTTCGGGTTCGCGGATGCCGACAGTGGAGCCACGCTTGCGTCAGTGAAGATCACGACGCTGGAGACAGCGGGGTCGCTGAAATATTTAGATGGCACCACCTGGAGTGATGTCACCGCCGATCAGGTGATTACGGAGTCAGATATTACAGCTGGTCGTCTGAAGTTCGTTCCTGCAGCGGACGCGAACGGTGCGAGCTATGACACCTTCAAGTTCACGGTGAACGACGGCACTGCTGACAGTGCGACAGCGAACACGATCACGGTAGCCGTGACTGCGGTAAACGATGCGCCGGTCGCTATGAATGACACCGGTTCTGTTGCTGAAGATGCAACTTTGACCGTGGATGCAGCATCGGGTGTGTTGGCTGATGACACTGATGTGGATGCTGATGCCACTAGTACTGTCACCGCAATCCGCACTGGCGCAGTGTCAGCCGGGAATGGCACAAGTGGTTCTGTCGGGACTGGGCTTGTCGGAACATACGGTACGCTCACCATCGCTTCTGACGGCAGTTATACCTATGTAGCAGATCAGGCCGCAGCGGATGATTTGGATGCTGACGATACGGTTACTGATACCTTCACATATACCGTCTCCGATGGGAACCTCACCGACACTGCAGAACTGGTTATCACCGTAACCGGCTCCAACGACGCACCGACGGTCAGTTCTGCCATCACCAGTGCGAAAGCCGAGGGCGATGCATCCTATCAAATCGATCTG
>NZ_RXYK01000022.1 GCF_003968655.1 Chlorobium phaeovibrioides
CTGAGAGCTTCAAGAACGACTTTGGTTTTAAACTCGGGGTTGAATTTTCTGCGCTTCTGCTTCATGCTGACTGCTGGGTTTAAGGGTTTTAGCCAATTTAACCAGCTGTCCTATTTTTGGGGAGCATTTCATTTCGGTAATGTCCCATTCTCAACCAGAATTTCGAGGATGGGTTTCAGAATGGTATCGAGTTTTTTACTATGCCGCCCACTTTTTTCTCTTTTGTAGGGTCCTCAGGATGGCAGCAGAGCGCGGTTTCGGATTTTGAGGATTTGAAACGGCGTCTGGAGGGACTTCATGATGACACCTGGTGACGGTTGGACAGTTCATTCCAGTCATTTGCCCTGAGGATGTCTGTAAGGCCGGTCAGAAGGAAACGGGCGCCTGGTAGATCGAGAGGCATCTCCCTTCGCCTTGACGGTCCGAGCTCGAAAAGCCAGTAGTTTCCGTTATTGTTCTTTTCGGTATCTCCCGCCTGTTCTTCGCTCAGTTCTAAGCGGCAGATCTTTTTTACCGATTGGACATCGTAGATGAATTCGAGATTCCGCTCTTTTGTTTCCGGATCATACATGTATATGGCGCAGTGCCTTATTTCCCGTATGGTTTTCTCTCCAGCCAGTTTCCTGCCGTAGGTTTCAACGGGCATGTGGTACCAGCGGGCGGTTCCATTCCTGAATCGTTTGTTGTATTCCGGAGCTTTGTTTTTTGCCATTGCCACCAGGGTCAGATCGCTGTATCGGGACAGGGTGAGGCCAGTAGGGGGGATTCTGACGGATTCATGCAGCAGGAAATCATCCGTATCGGGTCTCCTGTACAGACTGCTGATTTTCGGGTCGCTGAACTTTTCGGTAAGGAATTCTTTCAGCCAGAGGTTTTCTCTTCCGGGCAGAAGGGGGAACCCTCCTATTCCGACTGCGTTGATTGCGGTAAAGTAAGGGTTCGTTCCTGTCTTTTCAGCGAATAGTCCCGGATAGAGCACAAATGCTCCGATGACAGGCCGGCTTTGTGGTGCCTTGCCGTCTGGTTTATCGTTAATGTGAATGAGTGCGTCCCGATAGCGGTGCATCTGGTTGATGGCGTCGTCGGGGATGCTGTCATGGTTGCGGTTTTCCGGATCTATCCGGTATTTGGCATCGAAAATCCAGAAAATTTTTCCCCCGTCAGTGAATTCCGCTTCAAGAAGGATGTCAGGCTTCTGGGGCGTTGTCCATGAAATGATTTCACGATGGTGCTGTTTGTTGTTGACAGGAAAAAGGGGTTCGTGTGCAAGCCGGATTTTTATCCCGTCAGATCTTGTGAAATTGAATGCGGTTCCCTGTCCGTTTCTGAGGCGTTTTTCAACACCGCTGTTAACAAGATCGGCACTGCGAAACACCTCCTCTTCAAAGCCGAGTTCATTTAACAGTCGGCGAATTTCAAGCAAGCACCAGATTTCATAGAGTTCAGCAACCGATTTGACTGAGATTTCGGACTCGCGCCCGAAGAATTCCATATAGAGTTTGAGCTGCTGCCATATTTTATAGACCTTCGCATAGCCTGTTTTATGGTGCAGGACGATCGATTCATAGGGCATCCCGTCATAATCGTTACCAACTTCTCGGAACAGGGGGTCGGTAAGCCTTTGTGTTAATTCAGTCTGCCACAAGTCGATTTCCCTGAAAAACGAGTCGCTTAGTCTTTCGTATCCATATGAGGCGTTTGCATCAACCGCCTTCTTCTTGAATTCCTTGAGCTTTCTGTTGCATTGAGTGAGAACCATCTTGACGAAGCGGTTCTCGGGCGTATTGACACTCAGCCGGTGCTCGAGTAGCCTGTATCGGCAAGGCTTATCATTTTGCAGTATTCCAGCTCTGATTTTTTCCTCAAGCGGCGCATTTATCCTCCCTCTGATGCTCTCCGGCTTGGCATGGCGGATTATCGGCATCAGACGGGAGTGGGGTGATCGCACGATGACTTTAACTGCGTTCAGCAGTTCGATCCTGAATGTGTTGAAAAGAGAGAGCCAGAGCAGGGGGAAGTATTCGTGTGGTCGTCGTTGCAGGTTGAACTCCTGCACGGTTTTTTTTGCTATCGAGAAACGCCAGAGAGGGTAGAGCCGGTCAATTTCACCATGAATGATCCTGAAGTCGTGCTGAAGATCCATTTTCAGCGGAAGTACTTCAAAGGAGATGTGTTGTGTGATTTCATGTTCTTCAGCCCAGAACAGAATCCCTAGCCTGAACCAGCCGATGTCGTTCCCGAAGTTTATTCCGCCCCTGAGCGAACCTCGCGTCAGGCGGAACGAACTTTCAACCGACAGGGACGGATGTATGATAGCTGTATCGGTAACATCTTTTGAGAAGAGGAACTCGAACTCATAGGTTCGGTTTTCGAAAAAGACGGGTTTCGGTAACTGAATGTTTTCCTGCGTGTCGAGAACGGGTATTTCACCCGTTTCGCTCCGAATAACCGGATAGGCCAGAGCGGGGGAGAACCGGAGTGAGGTTTCCGGTAGCGGGTTCCCTCTTGCCTGGTGAGTCGCGAGCAACTGTTTGCGGGGCTTCTCGATCTCTTTTGTCCAGACGCTGAGTGACCAGTAGGCGGTTTCGATGACAAGAACTTCCGGCATAATCAGGCTGCTGTGTCGTTTCGCTGGGAGATAGGGTCTATGGCCAGTATGATGTGAACGTATCTCTCTCTAGGCGTTTCTGCATCCATTCGAGTTTTTGTTTGGACCTGCAAGGTATATGAACGGGCTTCCCGTCGAGCGTCTCACGGAAAAGATCGGGGCGTAATGAATCTTCTCCCCAGATCACGGGAAGCTTCTCTACGAGTACGACCATTAAAGCTTTCAGGAGGCTGGATCCGTCTTGGTAGCCCAGTTTATCGGAATCTCCCTCAATTCTCGGCAGGAGCTTCATCATGATGAAGTCGTCCCAGGCTGACTGCAGCTCAGTTTCGTCTGTTGGCGTGAAACTGTGGATGAAGAGCAGCGCCTCGTTGAGCGCCCTGTATGCCAGTTCGAAGGGCGTTCCTTTCAGGACGGTATTAACCGAGTCAAGAAACTCCTGCGTATTTATTCCCTCAGGGTCGGCGGGGACGTTGCTGAGTTCGGATTTTTCCCGTATTTCGGATAGCGCAGGATAAAGGAAGGTCTTGTTGATGTGTTTTTTGTCTTTCTCGTAGTACTGCGAGTAATCATTCGGAAAGAAGTGATTGAAGTCGATCGTCAGTGCCCGGTCAATCACTTTTCTCGAGAATCCGTGTGTGGTTTCATCCATGTTGACAGTTCCGGCAACGATCAGGTTCGGAGGGATCGGAATGCCGTTCTTCAGGAAATATGCTCTGAGCCCGGAGCTTAAGGCATCAGGCCCGTCAAGATCGACCTTTTCCCAGAAATCGTTTAGTCCTGTTTCATCAAGTTGTCTTGAGAGGACGCCGGGTTTTAATAGAGGATCGCATGAGTATTGCCCATCTGACCAGTTTCTTGTTTCAAGAATGGATAGGTAGTCGGCAAAATACTGCTCTACAGGAGCTAGGTTCATTTCGTCAAGGCATAGCCAGTAGGGCGCGATGCCGTCAGGATCACGAAGTGTGAATTGGTTTTCATCTGCATTCTGGACAGAGTGCAGCCATGCTGATACAATGAATTTCAGGAATTCAGGTACGATGTAGCGCGGATGTCCGTCCTGTGATATCCTTGAAACATAGCCCAGCAGGTCTGAAGGCTCGTGCCAGTCAGGTCGAACGGGAATGAGGCAATAATTAGTTGCGCCAGGTAGGCTGTATCTCGTGGCAGAGGCTTCAGCCTGTTGCCGGACGAACCGTGTCTTGCCAGTTCCTGAAATTCCTGCAAGGAGCAGGAATGGCTTAGGCAAAACGGAAAACTGTCGTGAGTCAATCACTGGAGAGAGACTCGCCCCCCGATTAGGGGCGAACCTGAATCCCTCATCGGATATTGTACATACAAATTCCGGATAGTGCTTCTGGAGTATTTGTATGAGCGACTGAAGGTCAAGCCTTCTATCTCGGTCATTTGTCCATTGGGTTGAGAGGTAACAGAATTCATCATTGAGAATGAATAGTGGCTCTTTGTGGAATCGGAGCAACCCCGACATACTTAGTTCGGATTCGGACAATAAACTTTTAGATGTTTTGAAGATACTTGTAAGAGTCAGTTCATTTCCCTTGATGGATGTATAGCTTGAGTCACTATTTTTGCTAATCAGGTGACTGATCTTATTAAGGTTGTCGTATTGGTATAAAAAAGTAAAAATTTCTCTGGTGAAGTCAGTGATCTTGGCTTCAGAGATTATGTTCCCAGGGATAAGTGATAAAAATTTATGCTCAAGGTACGCGTAGACTTCTGGAGCAGCAGTAAGCCAGTAGATGATATCACCGAGGATCGCAGAACTGGCATTCGGGGTGTTGATGACTGTGAGTACCACTGATGTGAAGCAGTCGGTCGAAGGTCGGATGTGTTTTTTTTGGTCGGCACCATTAATAAAGCTTTTGGCGCCTAAAGATCCGTCAGAAAAAAGAAAGAATGCTAGCTTCTTGCTGTATTCATCTAGACCTAGGTTTGATATGTTAAGGTTTTTGTCAATAATGCGCTGTGGGGTTTCAGCGCTTGGGGACATCTGTCTATAGGTGTCTAGAAGATCGAAGTGTTTTTTGATTTCAATTGCCAGTGGCTTGATGCAGATTGCATAGAGAATGTATTGGCTTGGGACAATACAGTGGTTTTTTTCGCTTGCCCTGACCTGTATGGATGATGAGTTGACAAATATGATGTCAGCATTTAATGCTTTTATCTTTTCTTTGTCGCTTTGGCCAAAATGAATTTCAGGCCATTGTGAGATCGCGCTGAATCTTTCCCTTGTTCTTTTCGCGAGCTCTATGTAGTTTTTAAGCATCTTCTAGCGGTTTTTTTATTTCTTTGGCAAGTGCTGAAATCACGGGCACTGTGACGCTGTTTCCGAATTGCTTATAGGCTTGTACATCAGATGCGCTAAGTATGAAGTTGTGCGGGAATCCTTGGAGGTTTGCTGCCTCTCGAGGGGTTATTTTTCTGGGGTTAAGGTTTTTTTGATCTATAAGTACTTCACTGCCATCTTTATAGTAGCGTGCGGAAATAGTGTTTGTATAAGGGGATTCTTCATTGACCAACGAGTATCCAAAGCCTTTGCCGTTAAGTTTGTTTTCTCTTTTTCTCCTTTTATGACCAGCCCATAGTTTGTTTGATATGGTGTATTTTTTGCTGACCTGGCTCGATTCTTCGAGTATGTCTCCGACCCTGGTGGGTAGCATTGATGGCGTTGGGTAATTAAATTTTGAAATGGCTATGTCTCGCCACAGTATGATATAAATCCGCTGCCTGTTTTGTGGTACCCCGAAGTCTGTTGAGCGTAATACCATCTTTTTTGCTTCTTCCTGTATTTCTTTTGCACTCCCGTTTCGAATGATCTCGGCACTGATGTTGCATTTATATCCGATATCTGTCAACGTCTTCAGGATTACTTTAAGCGTGGCCCCCTTTTCGTGGCTTATTAGTCCCCTTACATTCTCAAGCAGTGCGAATTTAGGCCGTTTCGCCTGCATGATTCTGGCGATATCATAAAATAGTGTGCCTCGGGTGTCCTCTATTCCGAGTTTTAGCCCTGCATGTGAAAAAGGCTGGCAGGGGAAGCCGGCGATTAGGACGTCGTGCTCTGGGATGTCTTCTGCGGCAATTTCTGTTATATCTCCAAAGGGAATTTCTCCATGGTTCTGAAGGTAGGTGTCTTGAGCATTCTTTTCATATTCTGATGAGAATACACATAATCCACCATGTTCTTGGAACCCAAGCCTCATCCCCCCGATTCCCGCAAATAAGTCTATGAATGTAAATGTCGTTTTATTTTTGGGCGTGATGTTTGTCTCTTGGGCTAACTTTTTCCTGAAGGCTGACCTGGTCTTGTATAGGTTGTTCTTTGTTAAGACTTTTATTACGTCGTCTTTAGTGACCCCTGCCTCTGCGGCATAGAGTTCATGGTCATATGCAATTGCATTTATCCATTGGTGGATTGTTGCCCGATGCTCATTCTGATTGGTGATGTGCTTTTGTGTGAGTTCCAGTAAGGCGATTTCAGCCTTTTCGAGTAGCTCTCCCATTCGTAATGAAAATATTTAATGATGAATCGATTGCGGTTTTCTGCGAAATCTCGCACTCCCAGACGGCAATGACGTTCCAGCCTTCCGCCTCAAGCTTCTCTCGGGCCAGTTCGTCGTTTTTTCTGTTTGTCTCAAATTTCCTGAGCCACCACTCTGTTCTCGTTTTGGGGGTGGTGGCGTTCTTGCATCCTTCGTGATGGTGCCAGAAGCATCCATGCACAAAAATCACCGTTTTCCATTTCGGCAGTACGATGTCCGGTTTCCCGGGTAGATCCTTCACGTGGAGGCGATAACGAAACCCTGCCGCATGCAGCATTCTTCTGACCTGCATTTCCGGCTTCGTATCCTTTGCACGAATCCGGCTCATGTTCCATGATCTGCTCTTCGGATCCAGTTTGTCTGCCACCCTCAGACTCCGGCGGTAACGGCTGCAGAGGCTTCAGGCATTAATTCTCCTTTCGTTTATTCGTTTTATCCCCGGCAGTTGGGGCATTGCTGCCAGTAGGGTTGAGCTTCCCGGTTTTATACTGATATGCCAGGGTTGCGACTTCCTTCAAATGCGAGAAGAATTCTGCTTCATCCATGGTTTTCACGATCTGATGGCTCAGAAGGAACAACTCGCCATGTTCGCTGTCGTAGGCGAAGCTGCAGTGAACCCCCTTTCTGTAGTTCAGCCCCAGAATCCCCAGGAGAGTATCGAGCTTCAGGCCCTTTTTTAACCTGAATGATCCGCATGGCGATTTGAACCGGACAATCTCCTCTCCGTTCAGGTTCCTGCCGTTCATGGTGATTCTGATGATCTGGCGGTCCTTGTTGTCAAACACCCATGGGTGGTAAAGCTCATCATGAAGCGCTGAATAGCTCAGCTGAATGCCGAAAGACTTTGCCAGATGGAACATTCTCTCCAGCGTGTGTTCTGCCGTGATTTCTCGTGTGAATACGGGGTGGTTGTTGATCGTGATGACTACTTTTGCCGATGCGGTGTTCTTCTCCGGATTCTCGTTCAATGCCGGAGGAGTCCATTTCTTTTCGGATAGGGCATGGGATCTGTCCCGCAGCAGTCTGGCGATCAGGTCGGTATAAACTTCATAGTTGTGCTTGTATGAGGCGTTCATCCGGACGGCGCCGGTATAGAATCCTGCGAAGAGCACCGCCCATGAGTATACCGCAGGTCCCGGTTTCAGAGCGGAATCCATGGCGGATTCGAGCCTTCCGATTTCCGGCCGGAGAATGAACAGCAGGATAGCCCTTTGAATGATGCTTTTCTCATCGGCCAGTTCATGGCACTCTATGTCATTATCAAGAATCTTTTTTACGCGATCACACCAGGCGGGAACCACTTCTGCCTGCTCCGTTTCCGGGGTGTCCGCCTGTTTCCGGATTTCAGCGATAAGCTCGAACGGGTCGAATGCGATTTCGGGACTGATCTTGCCGAGCATGCCGATAAAGGTGTCCAGCAGCCATTTCTCAGCTTTCCCGGCAGGGGTGATCTGTTCTCCTGTCGTCAGGATGGGCATGTTTCCGGAAAGAGGCTGTCCGGAAGCCAGTGCGATAGCGGTTTCATAAAAGGCTCCGGTAAGCTGCGCGGCGCGTCGTGCAGCGGGTGCCAGCCTATAGATGGCAAGCATGGCGCCGGCACAACGGTCCGGCAACGCCACAGTCCCTTCTGAGGTCGCGATGGCGGTTGTCTTCGGGGCTTCATTTTCAGGGGACTGAGCCTCAAGCTGGAGCGTTTCCGTTTCCCAGGGAATGATCCCGTCTGCCGAGAACAGTTCCTTGTTCAGTGGGACTTCATCAAACTGGCGCAGAAGAAAATCTTTGAGAACAGTCTGCTCGGGGAAGATATAGCGGGTTACATAGGATAACGGTACGGGTTGTTCCGTGCTGTGTGCGTTGCCTGATTCCGGTGCAGCTGAACTTCCGAGGTAATCAAGTACTTCAACACTGAGTTCAAGTGCGACCGCCACTGACGGCGTATCCCCCTGCAGGGGTGTCCGGAGTGCGGCAGGAATGCACTCTTCCCATAGCATGATGCGTCCGTTATAGTCGCTGCGGGAGTCCGGGTAGTATCTGTACTCTTCAGCCGCCGGATAGATTGCCCCTCCGGCAAGAATGGTGAGCAGGTTCCTGTTCGTTGTGATGAAATAAAGGCTTTTCGGGGGCCTGAGGGTCATCTCGCTGTTCATGGTTGTTTTTTCCATTCGATTATGCCGGATGTTTCAGAGGGGAACAGTGTGGTTGCCGGTGGTGGCGTATTACAGTTGAAATATGAATAGTGCAGCATGGTTCGTGCTCTGGTGCTCATCACATAGAACCGCATTTTGGTGAAGGACTCCTCGATCCCCTCCACAGGCCAGTACTGGAGCCCGGGGACGAAAACCGTATCGAATTCCAGCCCCTTACAGCTATGGTAACATAATACGGTGATGCTGCCTGATTTGTCAAGCTCCGGCATCGCCGGGTTTCCCGATGTATAATTCTGCACCAGGATGCTGTCTCCGGCAGCTGCTCGAAGCTGCTCGTAATATACCGATCTTGCTCTGCTTGTCGGCACGAAAACCGCAATGGCTCTGTCTTCATTAAGGCGGGCGTGATTGATGATGTTTTTTATTTCATCTCTTTGTGTCGGAAATGCCCGGAGAACAGGGGATGGGCCCTGCCGTCCTTCCGGGCGCATAGGAATTCCCGCCTGTGATCCGGCATAAAAATGCTCCGCAAGATGAGCGATCTGTGCTGTATTCCGGAAATTGACGGTCAGGTTGTATACCTTCGGTTCTGTAATTGCTCCAGAGATCTGCTCTATGGATGTATTGTTTTTCGGATCAAGCCGCTGATTCTCATCGATGAGAATTGTCAGTGCCGGATTGCCAGACTTTGGCAGTGTCAGCATGAAATTACACAGCAGATAGAAGTCTGTCGGAAAATCCTGGCCCTCGTCAATGATGAGGTGTCCCCAGTCGAGCGCATCGGGATTCTGTGGCGTCGATGTCGCATAGGTTTCGATTGCCTTGTGAAAGTCAAACTCATACCGGGATAGTCTGGGTATGTTTTCCCTCCATGCCTGACGCCACCACCGCTCAATCCATTTATGCCATGTGGATACATTGTCGTGGCACTCTGTCATGGCTCCCGACGTATACTTCTGGAGCACTTTGCTGTACATGGCGACATGAAACTTCTTCCCGGACTTGTGAAGGAGTTTGGCCCGATACACCGCCATCACCGTTTTTCCCGTTCCCGGTGGCCCGATGATGATCACTGCGCCCGTAAGGGGGGCTCCGAGGAAAATCCGTTCCTGCTCCTTGCTCAGCTCTGTTCTGGACGGTAGTCTCATCGGATCAGTAGTTTAGGTTTTCCATGAATTCTCCGAAGTATCCGGGAGCCGTGCCATCGGAAGATCCGAAGATGGTTGCGCGATCAAGTTCCGCGTTCAGATAGCGGCAGGATGTTTCAGGGATCAGTGTGCACGCGTGACAGGCTGCACGGTTCATCCCACCGATGCCCTGGTGTGACATCTCGGAGCAGATCGGGTCATTGGAGCACCATTGTGCGCGGAAAAGCGCGGTTTTGAAGATGCTGTAGAATCGTTCGGGAGCTCCTTCCCTGACGAGCCCTCCAAGTGCTCCTTCAGAGTCGGATGAGGCAGTGTATATAAGGATTCCCGCCATGCTGTCATCACAGTAGATTCTCTCTGTAAGTGATGATGCCGAATACCCGCATTCAAAACTGAGCTGGCGTATCAGAAGGTGGGCCAGCGTATGGAGCAGAATGAAGCGCGGGGTGGGTTCGGGAAGGAAGTCAAGCCCTGCATTCTCGTGCTGCCGGGTGAAATCGTTTCTGTATCTCTGTGGGACGTTCTCTTCCCACTTTGTCAGAGCCTTGTCGTCAAGCGATAGAAACAGGCCCTCGCCGAAAATTTCGACAGCGGGAAGCCATCCTGTGTTGACGTTAAGACTCGGGCTGGTCAGGGTTCCTGACGGGTCGAGTCGCCTGAACCCTGCAAGGGCATTGACAATTCTGAGCCGTTTGACGAGTACAAGTTTGTCAACCGTTTTACGGAATGCATCCCATGCTCTTTTTTCCTGTTCAGGGACAGTGCGCCCATAGAGGTCAAGATCGGATTGTTCTGCCCGGAACGGTGCGTTTTCTGCAACCTGTCGCGGGTTAGAAAGGATCTCCCATTCATTGGTCAGAAGATCATGCTCGTCCTTCTCGTCTGTTTCGATTGCCGGTTCCCCTGATAATGCTTCGTATACGGTTGTCGGATCTTCATTGAGCTGACCTGCGATCAATTGGATTATCGGTGCCAGTATGGGGTCTTCGGGGGTGGGGTTTGTAGCCCTATTGTAAAATGTCTGAAGTGTCGGCCAGTGAGTGGTTGCCCTGATATGGTCATAGTCATTTATCCCGTCCTGATCGTTTATTCTGATGTCTATGGCAGATGTGACCTGAGGAAAATACGCGTTGCTGTCACCTCGCTGGACCACCCTCAGCCGGCTGTCGCAGTTTACCGCACGTTCGTGGCTTTGCCACGGGTGTTTCCCAGGGCACCTGATGCCGATATGGTGTAGCGCCTCCGGTGCTGTTATGCCCTCCAGATTCCTTTCGCTGTTGCAAGTAGTGCATTTGACGGAAAGTGAGCGGAGGCCTCCGCCCTGTTCCGGATGGACCTGAAAAATGAGCTGTGGATTTTCACAGCGGGTTCTCGATTCGGAATGAGCCCATCGTGGCCAGTCGACATCCGTCAGGTGGCCGTTGCCGCATACGGCCATGAAGCGCATCGGCGCCAGCTTAGAGTGTGATCCGCATTGATTGCACCTGGGCTCTTTACCGGACTCTTCGTCATTGTATGTCCATAAACGCATTCTGCGGCAGGTAGGACAGAACAGCCACCTCGGGAATCGCATGTAGGGCACCGACCAGTTGGTGTTTACCTGCTGACCTGCGTAGCGCAGTGTTTGAATGGGGGGTTCAAGAAAGTGGTTAACCCTGAGAATTCCTTCGAGCCGGGGCAGGTTTATTTGTCTGCATGCGAATTGCCTCCATTTCGTGGTGTCAAGGGCCACGAATGATTCGTTGCCGAAATCAAAGATCGCTCCCGGTCCGAAAGGGGCGATGACCTGTGACTTTTTTAGTGAACGATCGGGCATCAGTTTTCTCCCATGACATGAACCCGGCATTCCTGATCTACATTTCGCATGGAGTTCAGTGTCTGCCAGGGAATTTGAGGTTTTGGATATACTCCCGGTTCGAATTGTGAGAGCACGGGTGAAAAGTTTTGTGAGCCCCTCGCGTCATATACCAGGTTCTGAGTGCTTTGCGCCTTTTGTGTCCAGATCTTGATACAGCGGTCGAAGATGATGTCGATTTCTTCCTCGTTCTGAGCTGCACGGTGCATCCTTTTCCGGAGCTTGGTGAGTAATTCAGCGATTTCGGTGTTGTGCATGTCAAAAAGACGTGCGGACTCGTTTCCGGAGAGGCCTCCGCACATTCTCATGACGATCACTATGGCCGCATGCAGGGCTCTCGACATGGCGGGTCCCGAGTAGGGTGTGACGCTCGTCGGTTCTACGGCGCGGTACAGTGCCTGATGGTAGGGGATGAAGGATTCATAGAGAGAGCGGTCTCTGGCCTTGCTGTTTGGATACAGGGCAATGACGAGACCCGGGATATCTTTGCTTCTTCCCACCCTGGATGAGACCTGGATGTATTCCGCGGTCGATTTGGGCTGCCCCTGTACGACGATGAGTCCCAGGCGCTGTACGTCCACGCCGACTGAAAACATGTTTGTGCAGGGCAGAAAATCGACGGCTTCCCCTGAATCCGCATCGGCTTTCAGGCGGTTGAGGACTGCGGGGATGTTTTCCGCAGCTATGTTTGCCGACATCTCAATGACTTCAGGACACTCTCTGGCCTGATTATCTGTTGATGCGATCACCCTGATGCGTGCCGGAATGTCGTCCAGGCACTTGGTCATTGTTTTGCCGAGCTCTCTTCTGCTGTTATGGAAGATTACCTGCGTCCAGTAAGCGTCTTTGGCTCCATGGGAAAGGTCAAGTTCAACGGGGCCCTGAGCCAGTGCCGCCGACGCATGGATGTTTGCTGTTGCTGGCGAGAGGTAGGGGCTCAGTATTCCCGCATAGAGACGGCCGGTGGCTGACGCTTCCTCACGCGAGAAGAACGAGTCGCCTGCACTCATTCCGGAGGGGGGGAATACCGCTACCTCGCGGCCATACAGTCTGGTTACCTGTTCTTTTGCCCGCCGGATCGTCGCCGTGGCCGCAATGTATTTCGGGTTCCCTCCCGAGGCCTGCATGATGACATCGAAAGCGGCTTCATACAACCCGGCGATTGTCCCGAGCGGCCCGGATATGAGGTGCAGCTCGTCCTGGATTATGAGGGATGGCGGAAGCCGGTGTCCTGTCGGGCCGCCGGTGAAGAACGCTCTCGGACCCTCTGTCCAGGACGGTCTGGCGAATTTGTCGATCGTGCCGATCAGTATTGTCGGCGGGTTTCTGTACAGGTCCTCGTCAATGATGTTGACGGGGAGTTCCTTATGAAAATCGCAGGTGGGTTCGGGGCAGAACAGGCGCAGATTGTTTTCATCCGCCCTGATCCCGTACAGATCGGTGTTCTCCGAATGCTTCACGGGAACGAGGCGGGTCCCGCACCACGGGCATTTTCGCAATAAAAACGGACTCTCGGGAACCTCCTCCTCCAGCAGCCCGAGGTATTTCTGATAGGCATCGGTGAATTTGTTCGGGATGGTGTTGTTTCCCACCCAGAGCCCGAGTGTGAACTGTTCTTCTCCGAGGCGATCGGGCTGTCCGGCCCGGATTTTTTCACAGGCGCAGATCAGTGTGGCTGCCCGTTCAAACTGCTGGACGGTCAGCAGTCTCAGCGTGTATCTTTTTATGACGGCGGTTCCACCTCCGGCATCGCCGAATTTGATGCGGCGGTAGAACATTTCAAAGGCAGCAATGGTAAGGTATGCTTCGGTTTTTCCTCCGCCGGTCGGGAACCATATCAGATCCAGAATATCCCTGTTTTCGGAATTCCTGTTGGCGACTGATTCGATGATCAGGAGCTGGAACGCCAGCTGGAAGGGATGCCACCTGAAGTGTTGCCACTCTTCGCCCATGATGTCCGGCGCTTCATACGGAGTTCCCTGGTCCTTTTCCCGACCGCCGTATTTCCCGGTTGCGGCGTGAATCATCTGGAGCAGCATCGCTCTGTTTGCAAGCGTGAAGCATGTTTGAGCATCTGCGTCTCCTTTGAGGAGTTCAATGCCTTTTTCCATCCTGCCAAGGGCATGCGTGAGCCGTTCTCCCAGGCGGTCTGCTGCATTCTGCAGGCCGTCAGGGATGTTCCCGGGTGCAAGTTGTGCCTTTATCCACTTTTGATATGACGCGGTGAATTCAACCAGATGGCTGAGTTTTTCCTTGAAAGGTGTTGGTCTGGCGAGGAATTGAATGGAAAAAACAGGGCTGTCCTTCAGCGGGTGGGTTTCAGGCAGGCTTGCGGTAACCGGAGGTATTTCATATCGGGGGATGAATTCTGTGCGGATTGACGGGACTGATGCGCCCTCACTTTTTTCCCAGTGCGCGGAGCAGCCGTGGCCCAGACCGAATGTTTTTTTGTGCTGATAGATCAGGGCGAGCTCCTCCTCCTCTTCGTCCCAGGAGTATCTGTTGGGTGAAGGGTATGCCTCGATGCTTCCCGAGACGGGAGTGCATGTGATTCCGACCTGATGGAGAACCTCGCCGGCATCAAATCTGCCGTTTGCCTCTGCTTTGGCGTTATTGATGAGGGTTACGGTAATGAGGAATCTTCCCTCGAGCCGGCGCCAGGTGGAGATGAGATCAGCTCTGCCCCCGAGGACATCCTTTTTGTTTTGACCGCGTATTGAAAGAGTATGGAGTTCAGGCGATTCTTCTGATGCCAGCACGGTCCTTTTCCATGCATCATCTTCATTGATAGAGTAGTGTGCTCCCCGGATAAGAACTTCAACCGTCTCTGCGGAGGTGACAAATGATAATCCCACAGATGATGGCATAAACTCATAGGCGGTACTTACGGGGTTTTCTCCCTCATCGGAAGCGCCTGTTTCGGAGCTGTCTTCAGCCGTGTCGATTGCCTTTTTGCTTGCCCCGCGCGGGAAGATTGCGCCCATTGCATATCGCTCGTAGGGGCGATCGCATTTCGGGATCGCTTCATTGTCCGCTGCCGGTCCGACCAGCTGGGATTCAAGATATTCCAGTAGCTTTTCCCGTGCTTCAAGAATGTCCGACATGTTCAGGTGTTTTGAAGGATTGTCGAGTCTTTCAGCCGGAGGAGGTTATCGGCTTTTATCCGGTCAAGCGCTTTTTTCCGGTCGGCAGGAATTGCCATCCAGAGGTAGGCGTTTGCTCTGGTCATTGCCACATAGAGCGTTGCGCTTCCTTCAGCGCCGTCGGGGAGCCTGTCGAGGTCGATGAGCATGATGAACCTGTTTTCAAGGCCTTTGAAGTTTTTGACGGTACTGAAGGGTAGAGATGTTTCCGGCCATTTTTCCCCGTTGTTCTCATCTATGTTGAACAGCTTGCGTGCCCAGCGGTTAGAGATTCCTGCAATCGCGGAGCTTTTTCTGTCCACCGGCGAGAGTATCGTGATCTCGGATGTTTTTATCTGGTCATGGTCCGCCCATTTTTCCAGCTGTGCTTCAATTGCTGAAATCAGCTCTTCTCTCGAATGATAAACGGTGGAGTCGTTGACAGGCAGCCCTTCCCCCCTGATCCTGCTTCTGCCTATATCACCACCGGTGTACAGCATCGTATGAACCGCAATCGGTTTTGTGTTCCTGCAGTTGTCATACAGAGGGAACGGGATGCCGGCGCTTTTGAGGTATTCCAGTGCATCAGGGTCATAATTCCTGTATATGGACCCCTGATTGTTCCTGTCCATGAAGAACAGCCATTTCCCTTTGTCCAGCCCTCCGGGGATGATGCTGTCAATGACATTCAGGCATCCCAGATCAAGAAAGTCCTGGCCCTCATCAACGATGAGAATGTCAAACGGTCTCAGGGTTTTTCTGTCGATCCGCTCCAGAAGCTGATCCCAGTTGACCACATCTGTTCCGGCTTTCTGGAGCTTATCGGCAATAAAGCGGGCGAATACGGGACTTCTGCACAGAAAAAGGACATTCAGGTCTTCTGCGGAAAGTCTTTTCGCCGCCTCCACTGCAAGAAAGCTTTTCCCGGAACCGGCTCCGCCCTCAACGATGTTGTGCCTTTGCGCCAAGAGCTGGTCGAGGTAACGGTACTGGTCATCGGTGAGTTCGATGACACTGTCGAGCGCCATGCCGGCTCTTCTGGACAGAGGGGGAACCCGGTCGAATTCCGGCCTTAATGCCTCAATGATCCGTTGGATGTCCTGAGAGTCCAGTGGTCGCTCCCTGCCGTTTTGCTTCTGCCAGAATAACTGTACGCTTTTGATCCAGTTTCCGATGGAGCCGGCTTTGTAGCCGCCCGTATCAAAAATGATGTCATCCGGGAATTCGACGCTGTGGACATCGAAGTTTACATCAGGGAACGCTACGCCCCATCCGAAGCTGATCCGTTCGGTGAGCATACTGCCAACTTTATCAGGGAGCAGCTGACCGAGTGCGTAGCGGGCTTCTTTGGCCTGAATGAACGGGCCTTCATCTGATTTGTTCTCCTGGCCGTAACGGTCGGTATACGTCCAGATGCCATTGCTGTAGCTGACCCTGCCGCCTTTAACCTCGATGACAAGGACACCTCTGGGCGATACGATGACGAAGTCAGCTTCCGCCCAGTGTTTATAGCGGTGCTTGCTGAGATTCAGAGAGTGGAAGACAACATGGTCGGAGTCGAGGCCTGATGACCGGAGCTGCTCGAATAATTTCTTTTCGGCATTGCTGTTCCAGTGGGATACGTATTCAGGTATAAGCCGTGCCATGATGCGGGTATTGAAGATAATTGCCAGCCTGTAATGCCTGTCAACAAGCGTCAGGATTCTGCGTTAAAGACCTATTCCTCCGTTTTCTATTAAGTTACTAAATTAATTGAGTTTAGTGGACCCCGCCCCATAGACAAAAAGGGCCTGAGTTTAAGTTGGCAACCTGCTCTATTTATGCAGCGGAAAGGCGCTGCCCCTCTTGTTCATTTACCTCTTCCTGTGGCTCGTTCTTGAGCTGGTACTTGTCAACGATGTGGGCCCCGCCGCCTTGGCCTGAACGATACACTTCATCAGGAGTGCTGTAGTCCAGAGAC
>NZ_RXYK01000023.1 GCF_003968655.1 Chlorobium phaeovibrioides
AGCCGCACCTTGAGTATTACGGTAACGGATGGCGATGGCGGCACGACAGGAGCACAGTCAGCTGTTGTGAATGTGACGGCAGTCAACGATGTGCCGACCAACACGGTTGGGACATCCTCGTTCACGGTGAACGAGGATACATCGCTTTCCATTACGGGGTTGACTGTAGCTGATGTTGACGAGACCGGCAACCTGAGTGTCGAACTGACGGCCAGTCATGGCACTGTCACCATTCTTGCAGATGTTGAGGGCGGGCTGGCTTCCAGTGGCATTTCCAATAACGGGAGCGGTGCCGTGACGCTGAGTGGAACTGCTGCGGCAATCAACGCGACGCTGGCGGCGACGGGCGGGGTGTCCTACAAAGGGACCTTGAACTATAACGGCTCCGACGCACTGACCATCAAGACGACGGACAGCGGTACGGCATACGACAGTGATTCGGTTTCGATTACGGTGAATTCGGTAGACGATACGGCAACCATCGAGGGCAACACCAGCGGGAGCGGTGCAGAAGACGGCGGCGCCATCACCGGTACGCTGACGGCCACTGACGCGGCAGACGGTCTCACGGACGGTGCCTATTTCAGTGTGAGCGGTGCGGCCTCGCACGGAACGGCAACGATCAATGCCTCGACGGGAGCTTGGAGCTATACCCCGACGGCGAACTACAACGGCAGCGACAGCTTTACAGTAACCGTCACCGATGATGACGGGTTCGCGAAGACTCAGCAGATCAGTCTGACAGTGACGCCGGTGGCCGACACTGTTTCTGTGACCAATGCATCGACTGATGAGGATACGCAGACGGCAAGCGGGCTGGTGATAAGCCGCAACGCTGCGGACGGTTCGGAAACGGGGTATTTCAAGATCACGGCAATCAGCGGAGGTACGCTGTACAAGAACGACGGGACAACAGCGATAAACAACGGTACCTTCATTACCTATGCTGAGGGGAATGCAGGACTGAAGTTCACGCCCTCGGCCAACAGCACGAGCAGCGGAACATTTCAGGTCCAGGGTTCGACGACGAACGCCGACGCCGGACTCGGCGGCTCGGTGGCGACGGCGACGATTACGGTGGCGGCGGTGAACGACGCGCCGGTCAACACTGTCGGCGCGTCTTCGATTACGGTGAACGAGGATACTGCTGTGTCGATTACGGGGCTGAGTGTTTCCGATGTGGACGAGGCTGGCAACATCTCGGTTCAGCTGAGTGTATCGCATGGTGCCATTACGGTCGCCGACAATGTCGCCGGTGGCCTTGCTGCAGGGGGTCTCAGCGCCAACGGATCAGGCAGCGTCACCCTGACGGGGACGCCGGCGGCCATCAACGCGACGCTTGCCGGAACGGATGCGCTGTCTTACAGGGGGGACTTGAACTACAACGGGCCCGATACGCTGACACTCAAGACGACGGACAGCGGTTCGCTGAACGACACCGATACGGTATCGATCACGGTGAGCGCCGTGAACGACACTCCGGGCATTACGGCCGGCGGGACGACGGCGTTCACCGAGCAGACGCCGACGTCGGCCGCTCCAGGCATCACCATCAGCGACCCCGAAGGGGATGGGGAATGGGACGGAGGTACCCTGACGGTGCAGGTTACGTCGAACAGCGAGACCGGCGACAGCCTTTCACTGACGACAGCAAATAACAGCGGGATATGGCTGGTCGGCATCAACAGCAATACGCTGATGAGCAATACTACCGCCATCGGCACGGCATCCGCATCTTCGGCAGCTGGCGGTGCGGCCTGGACCTTCACCTTCAATGCCAACGCCACCAGCGCCCTGGTGCAGGCGACGGCTCGTGCGGTACAGTT
Source organism: Chlorobium phaeovibrioides (assembly GCF_003968655.1). Taxonomy (GTDB): domain Bacteria; phylum Bacteroidota; class Chlorobiia; order Chlorobiales; family Chlorobiaceae; genus Chlorobium; species Chlorobium phaeovibrioides. The sequence continues at coordinate 1,827 of NZ_RXYK01000023.1, forward strand.
CAACAATTCCAGCGACACGCCCGGAACCGCGAGTCGCACGGTGACCTTCACGGCGGCCGACAGCCACAACGCTTCAGCCACTACCACCCAGACTGTGACGGTGACGGCTCTCAACGACGCCCCCCGTCTTGCCAACACGGCGGATCCCGCACTATCCTTTACCGCTTCGTCCCTGAGTTACGCGGAGTTCCCCGATGTTGACGATTCGATTACGACTGCGTTCACACTCGAGACCTGGGTGAAGTTCGATTCGCTTGACGGAGTGCAGTTCATCAGCGGCCAGGCGGTGGAGCAGATGGAGCTGCATACCAACGGTGCCGTATTGCGCTTCATCCCGACGGGAGGGGCCTATTTCGATACGGGTGACGTCCTTGTCGTCGGACAGTGGACGCATATCGCGGCCACCTACGATGCCTCGACGGATACGGCCCATATTTACATCAACGGCGTTGAAGTGTCGTGCACGGACAATAATCACGATACGGACGCTGTCCTGAAAAGCACAGGCAGCTACTATGAGCTCGCCAGGCGTGGCGACAATTCGTTTTACATGAACGGCGATATCGCCGAGTTCAGGATATGGAACGACGTGCGAACGGCAGCGGAGGTCAGCGGCAGCATGAACGGCGCCCTGCAGGGGACCGAAGCGGGACTGGTCGCCCTGTGGAAGCTCGACGAAGGGTCCGGAACCACGCTTGCAGATGCAACCGCCAACAAGTTCAACGGAACCGCTTACAATACGACCACATGGGATACCCGGTCCGTGACCGGCGGGCTCTCTGTGGCCTTCACTGAAGATGGATCCCCGGTCCATCCGTTCAGCGGTGTCATCCTCGGTACGGTCGAGACGGGCCAGAGCATAATTGCGCTGACGCTGACCGTGAGCAATGTGTCGGACACGACCGAAAGCCTCGGAATCGACGGCTCCACCATAGCGCTCACCAATGGTGCGAGCGGAACCACGGCAACGAACGGAGTGGGGTATTCCGTCAGTGTGAGCAGTGGCACGGCCACCGTGACCATGAGCAAGGCCGAGGGAATCAGCGCATCGGACGCCGGCACACTGATCAACGGCATCAGCTACAGCAACAGCAGTCAGGCGCCCTCAACAGGCGCGACCCGAACCGTTACGATTACATCGCTCAAAGACAGCGGTGGTTCGGCCGGCGGCGGTAGTGATACGGCAAGCCTGAATGTTGCGGCCACTGTGTCGGTGCATGCGGTCAACGATGCCCCGGTACTGGCGGCTCAGACTTTAAGTATAACGGAAACAGCGTCTTACGATACCTTTTCTATTGAAAAAGGCCGTTTCGGCGCCACCGATGCAGAGGGAGACTCTATTGTATTTTCGTTAGTTGACTCTACAACCGTTCCCAGTGGGGCCGTGGACAGCGAAGGATATGACTTCGTACAGAATGGGGCGTACGGTGACCTGTATATCCAGACAGACGGGGACTATGCTTTCGTCCCTGATAACGGTGCCATCAACGCATTGACGAACAATGTTTCCGAATCGTTCAAGATCCGCGCGACGGCCGGCGGGCAGACTGCAGAGAGTACTTTTACGGTCAGCATCACAGCTGTCAATGATACGCCAACAATAACCACATATGTATCAACAGCGGATATAACCACAGGATTGCCTGATACCGCATATAGTGTTGTAGGTTCATCGCCTGATACAGAAGTTGTGAAATATGCGTTCGATGACAATGTCAATACAAAATATCTCAACTTCAGCGGTGTCGGCAGCAGCGTGACCGTTGATGCTGGCGCAAACTATGTGGTCACTTCGCTCGGACTGACCACGGCAAATGACGCGCTCAACAGAGACCCTGCGCACTTTATCCTCTATGGGTCGACTGATAACGCAAGTTTCACTCAAATAGCAGCAGCTGCTCTTACGCCTCCTGCAGAGAGATATACCGATTACCCGACGGTTTCATTTTCTAACAGTACAAGCTACCGTTACTACAGGTTGGCATTTGATCAAAGTACTGGTGGTGGTGGTGACAGTTATATTCAGGTTGCTGAAATACGCCTCGGGGGAGAGACCTCCAATGTCATTCTCTATACTGAAAATGCACAAGTCAACGCACTGGAAAATGTCATTCTTCGAGATAATGAACATGGTGGTCTGGCTTCAGCGACAGTCACCATTTCAGGGAATTACGAAAACGCCTCTGACTCTCTTTCCTTTACCAATAACAATACTGGGTTATACGGGAGCATAACGGCCTCATTTGTGAGCTCAACGGGGGTGTTGTCCTTAAGCGGAAGTGCTACCGTGGAGCAGTATCAAAATGCATTGCGTGCGGTTACCTATGCCTCTTCAAGCGATAACCCGACGCTGAACAGCCCGACAAGAACCTTGAGCTGGCAGGTCAATGACGGCGCGGCTGACAGCAGCGTCGCCACCAGTACCATTACCATTACTCCCGTCAATGATGCGCCTGCTCTTGCTGGCGCAGGCAATACTCTGGCGTTTACTGAAGGGAGTTCACCTGCCGTTATTGAAGCATCTCTGGCGCTCTCCGACGCGGACGACACCACTATTGCATCTGCAGCAGTCACCATCTCCGGAGGGTATGTCAGCACTGAGGATGTTCTGGCATGTACCAGTCAGAACGGTATCACCAGCAGCTGGAATGGCAGCGCCGGAGTCTTGACTCTGACCGGCAGCGCCACAATAGCGCAGTACAAAGCCGCGCTTGAGTCCATCACCTATCAGAATACCAATACCGACAATCCGAATATCGGAAATCGCACCATCAGCTGGGTGGTGAACGACGCTGCTCTTGGTTCTTCGCCCGTTACATCAACTATTACGGTTGCAGGTGTCAACGATGCTCCGACGGTCAGCAGTTCAATCACCGGCAGTGCGAGCGAGGGCGCGTCATCCATTACTTTCAATCTGCTTGCTGACGCCAGTGATGTTGACGATTCCTCTTTGAACATAACTGGCGTGACCTATACGGTCGGAGGTGTCTCGACGGGCAACAGTGGTGTCGATGTCCCGGCTGGTTTCAGCCTCAGCGGCGTCACCCTGACGGTCGATCCAGCGGCCGCTGCCTTTGATGATCTTGCTGACGGTGCGGATCGCACTATTGTTGCCAGTTATACCATTGCCGACGGATCGGGCGGTTCGGTTACGCAGACGGCCACGGTAAGCATCACCGGCACGAACGATGTGCCGGTGGTAACGAGCGCAGCAGCAGCGCATGCAGGAGCAGTCGTTGAAGCCGGTCATCAGGACAACGGCACTGTCGTTGCGGGGACTGCTACAGCCACTGGAACGCTGGTGGCAAGTGATGTGGACACCGGCGCAACCAAAACCTGGAGCCTGCAGGGCACCCCGAGCGAGACCTACGGCACGATGGCGATCGACAGCGCGAGTGGCGTCTGGACCTACACGCTGGACAACACCAAAACAGCTACACAGGCTCTGAAAGAAGGCGAGAGTGCAACCCAGAGCTACACGGCCCGGGTCACGGACGACCAGGGAGCCTCTGTTGATCAGACTCTCACGGTAACCATCACCGGCACGAACGATGTGCCGGTTCTCCAGGCCGTAACGGCGGGAAGTATTACTGAAACAGTTCAGTCCTCCGCCACGACAGATCAGCATCTCAGTGGTACTCTGACTGCTGCTGATGTTGATGGTGGTGATTCGAAGACCTACGGGATCAATGACGGCAGTGGCAATGCGATAGCTGCATCGGACGGAGTCGTCTCGAAGGCCGGCACCTACGGAACCCTGACCCTCGATACCTCTACCGGCGTGTATGCATACACGAAGAATGCTTCCGCCATTGAAGCGCTCGACGACGATGAAAGTGGAAGCGACAGCTTCACCGTCGTCGTGACCGACAGCGCCGGGGCAGTATCATCGAAGACCTACACGGTTTCGGTAACTGGTCACGACGACGCTCCGACGCTTTCGGCGGTTACATCGGGGAGCATAACGGAAACAGATCGCGCCACAGCCGTTACTGAAACCGGTCTGACGGGAACGCTCAGCGGTTCTGATGTTGATACTGAGATACTGACCTACGGTATTGATGGTGGTATTGATCTGACAGGGGTTCATACAGGAATCGTCACGAAAACGGGAACCTATGGCACCTTAAGCCTCAACCGATCCAGCGGAGCTTATCAATACGATAGGACTGCCGCAAGTGTAGAAGCCCTTGCCGCATCAGAATCTGTCAGCGATGTGTTCACACTGACAGTTACGGATGGCGACGGTTCCCTGGTGACGCAGACCTTTACGGTAAATCTGACCGGTGCCGACGACGCCCCCTCGATAACGGTCGTCGATATCGACGGCAGCATCACCGAGGCCTCCACGCTTTTGGATTCGGGGTCGGTGACCTTCACGGATGTTGACTTGAGTGATCGACCGGTGGCGACGGGGGCAAAGAGTTCCATTATTGCAGTGAAGTCCGACGGCACGACTGCGCTGGTGTTGAGTGCTTTGCAGGAGTCCGCGCTTGCCGCAGGGTTCAGTGTGACGAACGCCGACGGCAACACCAATAACGGCACGGTGAACTGGGAGTATGTGATTGCCGAGAGCGCACTCGACTTCCTCGGGGCCGGTGAGAAGGTGACGGCGATGTTCACCATTACGGTGAACGACCAGCACGGAGGGACGGCAACGCAGGATGTGATGGTGGGCATCACAGGGGCGAACGATTCACCGTCGATCAGTCTTGGTGGCAGTGATAGTGCTTCAGAAGGCCTGAGTGAGTCCAATACCGGTCTTTCGAAAAGCGGAACCCTGACGCTGTCGGACAAGGATGCGACCGACACGGTGACGCCGAGTGTCTCTGCCGTAACTCATGAAGGATCGGCCAACGGCATCACGAACTCCGACCTCAAGGCCATGCTTACGGTTGATTCAGGTGTGGTCATCGCCAGCGGGGCGACACACGGGACCATCCACTGGGCGTTCAACAGTGGCTCAGAAGCGTTCAATTACCTCGCTGCGGACGAAACGCTGAAGCTGACCTATACTCTGCGCGCTACCGACAGTCAGTCCTCTGCCGTTGACCAGGCGGTCGTCATCACCATAACCGGAACCAACGATACTCCGGTGGTCGATGCTACTGATGTGAGCGGCAGCGTGATTGAGCTGGTTACTGCAAGCGGCAACCTGACGGACTCCGGCACGATAGGCTTTACGGACACCGATCTCTCCGACACTCACAGCCTCGGCGCTGTGACGGCTTCAGGCGGTGCGCTTGGTGCGCTTACGGTGACGAAGACGACGGACACGACGAGTGGCATCAATGGCGTGGTGAGCTGGGAATACAGCGTTGCGGCCTCGGAGGTCGAGTACCTTGCTGCAGGAGAGACGAAGGTTGAGAATTTCAGCTTTGAAGTGCAGGACAGCCACGGCGGCAGCGTGACGCGGACGGTGGAGGTGACCCTCACCGGAACGAACGACGCTCCGGTGATAACGGCAGGGCCTGACACGGCATCGCTTTCTGAAACAGACGCCGGGCTGTCGACGAGCGGTTCGCTCACGGTGTCGGACGCTGATGTGACGGATGTGGTAACGGCCACGCGGACGCTCTCGGTCGGGGGCACTTCGAACCGCTCCGATAGCGCTGCTCCGAGCGACGCCGCGCTGCTCGGGATGTTCACGGTGACGCCCGGCACCATTATCGACGGTTCGCGCACAAGCAGCACGCTCGGCTGGTCTTTCGACTCGGGCACCGGGACGTTCGACTACCTACAGAAAGGTGAGACGCTGGTGCTGACCTACACGGTAAGCGCGACGGACGACAACGGTACGGCGCTCTCCGACAGCGAAACGGTGACCATCACCATTACCGGTACGAATGACACCCCGGTGATTACGAACGGCAATGATACGTCTGCACTTACCGAAACCGATGCCGCCCTGACAGCATCTGGGACGATGGCGGTGATGGACCTTGATACCGCTGACACGGTGGATATAGCGGTTGAGTCGGTATCGGCAGGCGGAACCTTCGGGGGTACGGTGCCCCTCACCAATGCCGAGCTGAAGGCGATGCTCGGGGTATCGGTCCAGTCGGGAAGCATCAGCGCGCTCGGAGCCGACGCATCGGCAGGAACGGAGTTCGGCTGGACATTCACCTCGGGCAGTTCCGGCAGCGCGGCGTTCGACTTTCTCCGTGATGGCGAGACGCTGGTGCTGACCTATACCCTCAAGGCGACGGACAACAGCGGTGCGGGATCGCTGGAGGCATCGCCTTCGGCGACATCAAGCGTCGTTGTTACGGTGACCGGCACGAACGACGCACCAGAGATCACAGCGGCAACCGTAACCGGTGCCATTGCCGAGGGTTCGGGTGACTTGACAGAGACGGGTTCGATTGCTTTTTCCGATGTGGACCTCTCGGACCGTCCATCGGTGAGCAAAGCGCTGAAGTCGCTCAAGTGGGAGAGCGCTTCCGGCAGCAACTTTACCGACACCATGGCCATAGGCCGATACAACACTCTTGTAGGCGCATTCTCTATTGCGGCAGCATCGGGTAATCTGAACGGCGGCTCGGTTGGATGGGAGTACAGTATGCAGGAATCCACTCTTGATTTCCTCGCTGCCGGCGAAACGGTGACCGTTGTCTACACGGTGCGTGTTGCCGACGATAAGGGCGGTTCAGCTTCACAGGATGTGACGATAACTATTAACGGCACGAACGATACTCCTGTTGCTGCGGCGACGGACCTTGCCGGCGGGGCAGCTGAATCAACCGGATCTCCCTCAGTGGAGGCCGTACTGACGGACACCGGCACCATACTCTTCAGTGATATTGACCTTGCCGACAGCCACTCACTGAGCGCTGTAACGGCTTCATCCGGAGCACTTGGTGCGCTTACGGTGACGAAGACGACGGACACAACGAGCGGCATTAATGGCGTGGTGAGCTGGGAATACAGCGTTGCAGCCTCTGCGGTCGAGTACCTTGCTGCAGGAGAGACGAAGGTTGAGAATTTCAGCTTTGAAGTGCAGGACAGCCACGGCGGCAGCGTGACGCGGACGGTGGAGGTGACCCTCACCGGAACGAACGACGCTCCGGTGATAACGGCAGGGCCTGACACGGCATCGCTTTCTGAAACAGACGCCGGGCTGTCGGCGAGCGGTTCGCTCACGGTATCGGACGCTGATGTGACGGATGTGGTCACGGCCACACGGACGCTTTCGGTCGGGGGCACTTCGAACCGCTCCGATAGCGCTGCCCCGGGCGACGCCGCGCTGCTCGGGATGTTCACGGTGACGCCCGGCACCATTATCGACGATTCGCACACAGGCAGCACGCTCGGCTGGTCTTTCGACTCGGGCACCGGGAAGTTCGACTACCTTCAGAAAGGTGAGACGCTGGTGCTGACCTACACGGTAAGCGCGACTGACGACGACGGTACGGCGCTCTCCGACAGCGAAACGGTGACCATCACCATTACCGGTACGAACGACACCCCGGTGATTACGAACGGCAATGACACGGCGGCACTTACCGAAACCGATGCCGCCCTGACAGCATCGGGGACGATGGCGGTGATGGACCTTGATACCGCTGACACGGTGGATATAGCGGTTGAGTCGGTATCAAGAGGCGGAACATTCGGGGGTACGGTGCCCCTCACCAATGTCGAGTTGAAGGCGATGCTCGGGGTATCGGTCCAGTCGGGAAGCATCAGCGCACTCGGAGCTGATGGTGCCGCAGGCACGGAGTTCGGCTGGACATTCACCTCTGGCAGTTCCGGCAGCGGGGCGTTCGACTTTCTCCGCGAAGGTGAGACGCTGGTGCTGACCTATACCCTCAAGGCGACTGACAACAGTGGCGCAGGATTGCAGGAGGCATCGCCTTCGGCGACTTCGAGCGTCGTGGTCACGGTGACCGGCACGAACGACGCCCCGTCGATTACAGAAGCAACCGTAACCGGTGCCATTACCGAGGGTTCGGGTGACTTGACAGAGACGGGTTCGATTGCTTTCGCTGATGTGGATTTGGCTGATCGTCCTGCAGTGACGAAAGTGCTGAAGTCACTGAAGTGGGAAAGCGTATCCGGCGCCGATGGCCGTAGGGAGCTGACCGATGAAATGAAGGTTGGCCAGCGCAATGCACTGGTCAATGCATTTGAGATTTCTGAGCGGACAGGAAATTCAAACAACGGTGCGGTTGACTGGCTCTACAGCGTGAGTGAAGCGGACCTTGATTTCCTTGCTGAAGGGGAACGGGTGACGGCTATATACACCATAACGGTTTCTGATGACAGGGGTGGAAGCGCTTCAGAAGATGTGATGGTGACAATAACGGGCACCAACGATGCACCAACTCTCTCGGAGGTGGTTAGTGGAAGCATTATTGAAGACCCTTCAGCAACTACCGTCAAGGAGGCCGGACTTTTCGGCAGCCTGCGCGGTTCAGATGCAGACAACGCCCCGACGCTTGTATATGGCATTGATGGCCTGGCTGCCACAGGTGGCACTGTTACAGAAACTGGCCGGTACGGTACGCTCCGCGTCAATACCGAAAGCGGCGTCTACCTCTATCAGCGCAATGTTATAGCGGTTGAAGCTCTTGATGAGGGGCAAATCGTGACTGATTCGTTTGTCTTTACCGTGACTGATGAGCTCTCTCTTCAGGCCACAAGCGTGTTTCGGGTTCTTTTGCAGGGCTCGGGAGAGTTTACCCCGCTTATTCCTCTTGAAAAGCCTTCAACGGTAAGGCCTGCGGAGAATGTATCGTCAATATTGACTGATGTCCCTGCTGTTGCTGATCAGCAGCCGGCAAGCGATTCTGGACCCCCGGTTGTGGGGTCAACTGCGCTGGTTATTCAGGGCGTTGATGTGAGTGTGGATCCCTTTGGCGATACAGGTTCGTCAAAGCAGTCTCTTGCTTCTTCTGTTCAGAATGCTGTAGTGGAGACTGTGGCTTTTCCGGAATCAGTGCAGGGCCCCGAACAGCAGCGAGCCGAAAGTTTTACCGCTCAGATGGACGCTAAAGAGGAGTCGGTTATTGAGGTTGATATGCGTGAAAAGGGTGCCTATCGCATACCTGAAAGCATCCAGTCCCTTTCGCAGTCGGCTTCTTCGCGAATCATCTATGAAGCTTCCCTTCTCGATGGTTCGCCACTGCCCGAAGGTGTTCGGTTCGATTCTCTAACCCAGTCTTTTGTAGTGACGGGTAAATTGTACGGTGATATTGAGATCGTGGTCAGGGCTCGTGACGGGTCGGGCAACGAAACAAAAACGGTATACCGTCTTGAATTCGGGTCGGAAGATGGGGAGTCGGGCAACGAGCAGGATGGGCTGCAGGTAGAAAAACTTCAAGGGGCTGCCGGCCGCAGGTTGCCGGATGCTGACATACCTTTCACGAGGATGGGCCGGGCCGCGCTCAGCGAACAGCTTGCCGAGGCTGGACGGTGGGGGCTGTTCCGTCAGCGGCACCAACTTCTGGCTCAGCTGGAGGCACTGGAGAATCCAGAAGCTGTGGATGCTTGATTTTGTAGAAAATGCCGTATATTTAAAGGCGAAAAAATTAAGACCCCCTGACTATCCGTATTATGCTTGTGCTTTTGCGGCCTAGACTTGTCCAGGCCCTTGGAATAGCCATGCTGCTTTCCCTGACATCCTGCATCGTTGTTCCTAAGGCACTGGATACTGAAGCCAATAGATCTCGTCTTGAGTCTGACCTGAAGGAGGCGTATGCCCGGCAGGAGAAGATCGAGCGCCCCCTGACGCTTGAGGATGCGATGGCCCGTACCATCCGCTACAATCTCGACAGTAGGGTAAAACTGATGCAGGAAGCTCTGGCAAAGGGTGAGCTTGGCCTGGCTCGTTGGGATATGCTGCCTCGGCTTGCGGCCAGTGCAGGGTATTCGAACCGTTCAACATATGCTGCTTCAAACAGCGTTAACCTTGATACCGGGGTGGAGTCGCTTTCAATGTCGACTTCGCAGGACCGCGATATCAGGACTGCCGACCTGAGCATTGCCTGGAATGTTCTGGATTTCGGGGTCAGCTACTATCAGGCTAAACAGAAGGCAAACCAGCAACTGATCTGGCGGGAACGCAGGCGCAAGGTGATTCACAACCTCATGCAGGAGGTGCGGCTCGCGTACTGGCAGGCGGCTGGCTCTGCGAAACTTCAGGCTCGTGCCATCCGCGTGTTGCAGTCGGCTGAGAGCGAGCTGGAGCGGATTCGTCAGCAGCGAGAAGAGCGGCTGGCTTCGCCAATAGAGAATCTTCGGGAGGAGAGGGCTCTGCTTGAGACCATGCGGCAGATGCAGGCGGTTATTGATGAACTGGCTGTGGCAAAACCCAGGCTTGCTTCGTTAATGGGCCTTCCGCCGGGCATATCGTTCGAACTGTCTACGGTTGACCTCCCGGAAAACGGGTTGCCTTCCATGAATGTACCTATCGAAAAACTTGAGCAGGTGGCTCTTGAACACCGTCCGGAACTTCGGGAAGCGGCTTATGAAGAAAGGATTTCTGCGCTTGAAGCCCGCAAGGCGATTGCGCGCCTCTTGCCGGGCATTGAGTTCAGGGGTTCGAAGGAGTACAACAGCAACAGTTTTGCAGCCTACCCCAATTGGTGGGAAGGGGGTATGTCGGTGTCATGGAATCTCATGAACATACCGCTTGCCCCGCAGCGTATCAAGACGGCAAAGGCCGGCAAAGAAGTTGCCCGGGCAAGCAGCCTTGCGATATCAATGGCTGTCCTTTCACAGGTGTATGTGAGCCGCCAGCAGCAGGGGGCTTCCATCCGCCAATATTCGCTGGCTCGCCAGCAGTGGGATGTGGATGAACAGATGCTCTGGTATATCAACGCAGGCCACGAGCTCAATGTCTTGAGTGATCGTGAGTACATCCAGGCTCAGGCCAATGCGTTGAAATCCGAACTCGGGCTTTATATGGCACATGCGTCAATGGAGCGTGCCCAGGGGAGCCTCTATGCCTCGCTAGGTCTTGATCCTTTCCTTGATATTGACACGGCTATGCCCCTTGATAAGCTGTCTGATGCGATTTTGAGGGCGGGAAAAGCATGGCAGGCTGGCAGGTTCGGCTGGGCAACGGATGAAGTTGACCGGGTTGGCCGGGCGGCAAGGCTTTTCGCTGACGGGCAGGAGCTCTTTCTTCAGGAACGCTATGCGGAGGCTGATTCCCTCTTCACCACTCTTATATCCATTGATCCTTTGAACGAGTCGGCACGGCAGTACAAAGAGACGATCATTCCTGCCAGGGTTTCAAGGATCAGCAAGGCGGAGAAGCTTTCCGGTAAGGCCCGTCGGGCTGCGGAACTCCAGCAAGAGGGTAGGGTTGAAGAGGCCAAGGCTCTCTGGAACGAAATTATCTTGGAATCAAAAAAGGAACTGCAGAAATGAAGTCAATCGTTGCCAGGGCCGCTTTGGGGGCCTGTATTCTTACCCTGCCAGCATCGTTTGGTTTAAGGGCAGAAGATGCCGTAAAAGGATATGACGATGCAGCGTCAACATTGAAGGAACTTATAGAAAAGGCAGAGCTGAATATCCGTAAAGTTGATGGCCTCATTGAGGAGCGCAAGGTCACTGAACGGAATATTGTGCGCGATGAGAAGGCCCGAGCGGCTATTCAGAGGGGCAATGAGCTCTATGCGGCGGGGGATCTTGAAGAGGCGAAAAAGGCCTGGAATGAGGCCCTTGCGATTACGAAAAATGAGGAGATGAAGCGCTATCTCGCCGAGGAGGAACGGCGTGCAGAGCGGAAAGCCGCTGAAGAGCGTGCGGCCAGAGACCTCCGCATGAAGCAGCTTGATGCCGATGGCATTGCGCTGTTTGGAGAAGGTCGCCTCGAAGAGGCAGAAGGGAAGTTCAGGGAACTGCTTTCGCTTGATGCCGACAATCGCTCTGCAGGAGAATACCTTGAAAATCGCATCCCTGCTCTTCGCAGAGAGCGGCAACAGAAGGCTGAACGGGAGAAAAATGCCCGAGCGGCTTTTGAGAGAGGCAATGAATATAAGGCATCGGGCAACATGAAGGCCGCCAGAGATGCTTGGAAAGAGACGCTGTCGTTGACTTCCGATACCGCTTTGCAGGCGATGGCAGCAGGCGGGATTCGTGACGCAGACGGGCAGTTGGCCGCATTGCGGGTTAAAATTCAGGGGCTTCAGGCTGAAGGAGTGATACTGTTTGAGAAGGATAGCCTTGAGGAGGCGGAGGACCGGTTCCGTGAAGTACTGTCTCTTGAGGGGACGAACCTGCAGGCAATGAATTATTTTGAAGTGAAAATCCCTGCCCGCAAAACTGAGCTTGCTCGTTTGGCGATGCAGGAAGAAAAAGCTAAAGCAGCGCTCCTTTCCGGTAGCAAGTTTTATGATGCCGCTCAAAAAGAGCGGGCCATGGCCGTCTGGCAGACTGGTCTTCAGCTTGCACAGCAGGAAAGTACCCGTGCGGCCATCACGGCCAGAATCCGCAAGGCTGAAGATCAGGCGGCGGCCGACAATGTGGCTCGCATGGCCCGCATGGAACAGATCAAAATGAACGGAGCGGCTCTTTTTAGCAAGGATGCTCTGGACGAGTCGGAAGCGCTGTTTGGCGAGTTGCTCGCTCTCAATGCTGGTGATCCCGATGCTCAGCAGTACATCACAACCCTGATCCCGGACCGTAGGAACGAGCTGGCTCGCCTCGCGGCTGTTGAGCATCAGGCTGAAACGGTGGCGGGCGGCGCAGAAAAGCTTTTCCTTGCGGGGGATTACAGTGGCGCTATTGTCGGTTGGCAGCAGGCAATAAGCCTGAGCGGGATACCTGAAACCAAAGCCGCTTGTGCCAGGCGCATTCAGACGGCAGAGGAGAAGCTTCGTCAGCAAGCGATTGCCCGCCGGGCCCATACAGAACAACTTGCGATAGAAGGTGTTGCCCTGTTTAACCAGCACAGCATTGATAAGGCTGAAGCTAAATTCCGCGAAGTGTTGCTGCTTGATGGCGAAAATCAGATCGCCCGGCAGTATATCGACACCCGGATTCCTGCCCGAAAAGGCGAGCTTGCCCGTCTCGCCGAGATTGAGGGAAAAGCCATGACTGCCCTTGAGCAGGGAAGCAAGCTTTACGACAGCGGAGATTACCTTGGTGCGAAAACTCTGTGGCAGGAGGCATTGGGTACCGCACAGCAACCCGCAACGAAGGCTGCGATTACCGAACGGATCGCCAAAGCTGACGGTGAGCAGGCTGCCCTTGAGGCGGCCATCACCGCGCTACAGTCGGAAGCTTTCAGCCTGTTTACTGCTGACAGCCTTGGGGAATCTGAAGCGAAGTTTCTCAAGCTGCTTACTTTGGACGGAGAAAACCAGAACGCAAAACACTATCTAGAAACAGCGATTCCTGCCCGAAAAGGCGAGCTTGCCCGCCTCGCTGCTCAGGAAGACAAGGCGAAAGCCGGTCTTGCAAGCGGCAATAAACTCTACACCGCCGGACAGAAATCCGAGGCCATGGCTGCCTGGCAGTCAGCCCTGCCGCTTGCACTGAAAGAAGCAACCCGTACAGCCATCAGCACAAGGATCCGCGAAGCTGA
>NZ_RXYK01000024.1 GCF_003968655.1 Chlorobium phaeovibrioides
ACTCCCAGTTGCCGGCAGACCTCTTTCACCTTTACTCCTGCTTCGGCTTGCCTGAGGGCGAAGGTGATCTGCTCTTCACTGAATCGTGACTTTTTCATGGCAATGGCTCCTGTTTGATTCAAGATACTCATTGCCGGAATTCTCTACTTTACAAGTGTCTGGTTTTCGGGGAAGGGGTCAGAAGGGCAACTGCTCATGCCCAAAGGTCTTCAAGGCCCGGTTGGTCAGTTCATCCGTTTCTCGATCATGGTTGAGTCCCAAAATTGTTTTTGCTTCAAGCTACAGATCACCCAGAATATTGCGCATGTACATGGCAAAGACACTCAATCCAGCCCTGTTAGTCAGCCGATCATTGGTTTGCTCAACAGTACTGATTGTCTGTTCCTTTTTCTCCTGATTCCTCTTATCCTTTACCATGAAGCTCTCCACCTGATGGGTTGTGTTTTATCACGTGGTGACATGGTCGTTACTCGCTTTCATAGAACATCTTACGCCTACAGGTGTGGGCTTTTTTTGTCGCAAATCGATCAACTCAGGAAAAAATTGGACGTTTTTGGCGTGAGGACAGGTGTTTTTTACTAAGAGTTAAATTTTATATATTCAAACCTTTGATAGAAAAGTATTCTTCTTTCCTTAACCTTGCTAACCTGACATAACCGTGCCGCGTTATACCCCTGAACAACTGGTAAAGAGAAATGCCTCCGTATGGACCGACGTTCAGCTTATCCTCGCGCCGATTCAGTTTTTAGTTTTTCTCGCTGGTGTCACCGTGACGTTTTTATACAGCCAGAACAGCGGGATATTCAGTTTTTACTGGGTAAGCGTCGCAATTCTTTTCAAGACCTTGTTTTTCGCCCTTCTGTTTATTACAGGGGCGTATTTCGAAAAGGAGATTTTCGGGAAATGGGTGTTTTCCAAGGAGTTCTTGTGGGAGGATATCGGCAGCACCATCGCAGGGGCCTTTCATCTGCTGTATTTCGTCTTCGCGTTCATGGGTGCGAGCGAGGATGTGCTCGTGATAGAAGCGTTCATCGCTTATTCTACGTATGTTGCAAATGCCGCACAGTATCTTGTGCGTATTTTTCTCGAAAAACGCAATGAAAAGCGTTTGAGTACGGAAAGTGCATCATAGCGGATGCATCCGGAAAAGGAGGAATCGGAGAACCTCTGCAATTTATAACTGCATTTAAAATAGGATCTTATATCATGTTGTCGGGAAGCTTTACGAAATTATGGAACACTGCGGTCTTTTCCGTGGGTGCGGGTTGGGTTGTGCTTGTCTATTTTATCTGGGATTCCAGTCAGCTTGTTACGATGGCAGACAGGCAGGTTTTTCTTGTCGTTATGTCTGTTGGCTTTTTAGTGGTGTATGCAGGCGGTTTCATTATCGATGGGCATCACCGGAAAAAGAAAAGAAGTGTTTCCTGACCTGTTGGCAGGCGGGGTGTGCTTTTTTTAGTCTTTTTTCTATAATACTGGTTTGCATTTGGATGGCATGCAAGGCCGAGGAACTTCCGTACGTCCTGTTTTTCTGTGAGGTTTCTGTAAACGTTTTATTAACGCACAATACGTAATGTTATGAGTAAAAAGAGGGTCATTACAAAGGAAGATATTCACTTAAAAGCCCGTTTGCTTTCCGAAGGAGCGAAGGTGACTGTCAACAAGCCGCCTGTAACAGGCTTTAACCCGTTCAGGGCTATGGTGCTTAACGGTAGCGATCTGGCTACGCTTGTCCGGCAGGAACCCTATACCCGTCTCGAGGTACAGGTCAACGGTGACGATTTGGAGTTTTACGACGGCGGAAAGTATCTGACCAGCGGCAGGATGCAGGAGTGGTTTTCATGGAGGGACGGCAAACTCAGCAATGGCCGACCGGTCAATGCTGCCGTCATAGGCATGAACCAAGATATTATCAATATACATTATAGCTATAGCTGCGACAACAACAATACCGGACTTTCCTGCCGATTCTGTTTCTTCTTTGCCAACCAGCATGTCAGTGTCGGAAAAGAGCTTGCAAAAATGCCGTTTTCTAAGATTGAGGCGCTGGCAAAAGAGCAGGCTGAAGCGGTGAAAATTGCGACTGATGCCGGATGGAGAGGAACCCTTGTCGTTATTGGCGGACTTGTCGATCCCTCGCGTCGCGCTCAGGTTGCTGACCTCGTTGAACTGGTTATGGCTCCGCTGCGCGATACGCTCAGCCCGGAAGTCTTGAACGAATTACACATCACCGCGAATCTCTATCCGCCTGAAGATTTCAAGGAAATGGAGAAATGGAAAACTTTCGGTCTCAACTCCACCGAGTTTGACCTCGAGGTGACCCATCCGGATTATTTCAAGGCGATTTGTCCCGGAAAGAACGCGACCTATCCGCTCGAATACTGGCTCGAGGCTCAGGAGGCTTCTGTAGAAATTTTCGGTCCTGGCAGGGGGACGACGAGCTTCATTCTGATGGGACTTGAACCGATGAACATCATGCTGGAGGGTGTCGAGGAGCGCATGTCGAAGGGTGTTTATCCCAACATGCTCGTATATCAGCCAGTCCCCGGTGCGGATATGTTCAGGATGCCGCCTCCGAACGCCGACTGGCTTGTCGAGGCGTCCGAAAAGGTTGCTGATCTCTACATCAAGTATCAGGATCGTTTCGACATGCCTCTTGCCGAGGATCATCGTCCCGGCTATACGAGGATGGGACGTTCGCAGTATATCATTCTCGCCGGAGATGCACTGGCATACAAACTACAGGAGCAGGGTTGCGAATTGCCCGAAGCCTATCCTGTCTGTTGATGCTTTTTCGGAAGGATATGTTACATCGAGGAGGCTGTCTCAAAAGGACGACCTCTTTTTTTTTGTTCTTTGTAGAAAAGTTAATGGGTTGCTCTCCGGCAAATCACTGCATTGTCAGATTGCCATGTCGAGCTTCCCACAGTAAAACAGGATTCGGGTTCTATAGCTTTCGAAGCCTTAGAACCCTCGAGCCGATGCCTTGATCAACTGGATCTTGCTGTTCAGCCCTTCGCTCACTGCATTGGTTGTACAGGTGCCGGAAGAAGTTTAGCATGTTCTCTTTGTGCCGGGTCATCATGTCCTTGACCTTGATAATCGGCTTCAGTTCTGAACGATCAACGGCAACGCTCCAGTAGCTCAAAAAGTAGTCGGCAGTAATCTCTGCAGGTAAACTGCCAGAGTGCTCTGAACAGGCGCTTTAACGACCAGGCAATGCCGGTTTTAAGTTCGCAGGCCCGTGAGATGGTCGAAGCTGTTTCGCTGCTTGTCGTTCATGTTCTCTGGATTGCGAAGCCAGGCATACTTGGAACCAATGAGAGTTCGATCACCAGTAGCCACAAGCTTTTTGGATTCTTGGAGGCGGACGGTATCAACGGCTTCATTGAGGTACTTGCTGATATGAAAACGGTCATGTATAAGGTCGGCACCAGGGATCTTTTTTCAGGAGGCTTCAGCAAACGGTTTCCACATATCGACTGAGAGTACTTTTTTTTGCTGTTTTGTGGCAAGGCTGGTGCACAGTTTTTCGGTTGCTTTCGTGCTACGGGTTTCGACAACATCAAGCACTCTTCCACCATCCAGATCGTTAAGGGTGGTGACATACTGATGGCTGGCCCTCAAGCTCTTTTTATCGATGCCAAGGTGCTTTATAGCTTCCGTAGGCCTGCGTTTTATGCCTCGCTTGATGGCACGGCGCATGATCTGGTCAACTGGGTGCCAGCTGAGATTGAGCAGGGTGGCAACCGTCTGTGTGCTGGCACCCTGCTGAAGAAGCTGGACGACAAAGCCTTCAAGCATGAGCGTAAAACGTGAATACTTGCCAGCCCAGAGGGCGGTTACCGTTTTGACGCCGCCACGTTGTTCGGGGGCATGGTCATAGATGCTGCAAGACTCCCCACATTCGGGGCATTGGACATTCTGGCCTGTGTACTTGAGCTTGACAGTCACGCGTTTACCCGGCATGGAGAGATCCACGTGTTCGACTTTCCAGTTTGACGGGAGACCAAGGAGCTGCTGGTAGTGAGTAGTCAGGCTTTGCATAACTGTACTATGGGGTTGAATTGGCAAGACTTAAGACTATGTCAAGCTATCCATGTTATCCCGTTTTTCCACTAATTTTGGCGAAGAACCTTTATTTGATGGAATTACTGTCGGAGGCCCAAAAAGCAGGGCGTACCCTGCTTTTTGGGCTGTGACTGACGTTGCAGCTTACAGCCAGTCGGCAAGCAACTTCGCTTCCCAGCTCCAGCGTTCGAAATGGTTGAGCGCTTCGACGGTTGTATGGTCGAGTTCATCCCTCGTGAAATCGAAACCCGCGCCCCGGATGACTTCCCAGCGTGCGTCCTTGTTTTGGGCGTTGTTGACTTTTTCGGAAAGCTCGTTGTCGGATTTTATCTTCTGCAGAAAGTCAATAGCTGATTGTTGTGACATACGGTAAATACTCCGGCCAAAAGTTTGAAAAAATAAAAAGATAATGCCTAACTTACGTAATAATCCTTAGCTGTACAAGTTCTGGGGGGCTGGCCGATACTGCGGAACCTGAGGCCCGCAGCAGTGATTTCGTCGGACCTTGTTTGAACGAAGGAGGTGAATATTGTAAATTCACAGGCTTGTTTCCGTTAACATTTTTTTCCTCACCACATGTTGCAAAGTATCCGACACTCCCATCCCCTTGTGTATCGCCATTTCAGCTCGCTCAAGGACGGTGAAGGGCATGTGCGGCGTATCATGGAACTCGACCGTTACTGGCAGAGGGCGCAGGACGGTCAAAGGGAGCAGGTTGTCTTCGATGGATCCCTCCTGCCTCCCGGTACGACCTTTTCGGGCGAGTTCGACCTGATCTATGTCGGCGGCACGCTCGGCGTTCTGCACGCTGCGGTCATGGCCGCGATCTACGGATGGCAGGTGTTGCTGCTCGACCGGCATATCGCGGGCAAATCGACTAGGGATTGGAATATTTCGAGAGATGAGCTGAACACTCTTCAGGAAGCAGGTCTGTTTACCGGAGAGGAGATAGAGGATTGCATTGTTTGCCGTTACAAAACCGGATGGGCCGAATTTTTTGTCGAAAACGGCCGCAAAAAGAGGCTTTATATCGATAATGTGCTGGACTGTGCGGTCGATGCCAACCTGTTGCTCGACCGGGCATTGCAGAAGATGCTCGAACGTCCGGGCAACAGGGTCTGTAACCGCACTGATTTCAGGAGAATCTACACTCTGGCCGACGGAGTGGCCGTTGAGGCCGAGGACGAGAACGGCGTGACGCGTTACTACAAGGCAGGCATGCTTGTTGATGCCATGGGGATCATGTCGCCCGTAGCCATGCAGTTGAACGACGGCAGACCGCAGACCCATGTTTGCCCGACGGTGGGGACTATTGCCCGTGGCCTTGAAGGCGTCGACAATGAAGTCGGCGAGATTCTTGTCAGTACGGAGCCAGCTGATATGAGCGCCGGGAGCGGACGCCAGCTCATCTGGGAAGGTTTTCCTGCGGGCGGCGGGAACTATATTACCTACCTTTTCTTCTACGATTCGGTCGATTCGGATAACGACAAATCCCTGCTCGGCCTGTTTGAGACCTATTTCAGCAAGCTGCCGTCATACAAGAAACCTAGCCCCGGTTTTGCCATACAGCGGCCGGTATACGGTATCATACCGGCATATTTTCACGACGGGTTTTCTCAGGCAAGGGTGATTGCCAGCGATCGGATCCTCATGATCGGCGATGCGGCGACGCTGGGTTCTCCGCTGACTTTCTGCGGCTTCGGTTCCTTGTTGCGGAACCTCCCTCGCCTGACCGGCATGCTGCACGAGGCTCTCGAAGAGCGGCGCCTCGACCGGGAGCGTCTTGGCGCCATCAGCGCCTACGAACCGAATGTTGCGGCCATGGCGAACCTCATGAAATACATGTGCTACAACCGCGAGACCGATAAGCCCAATTTGGTCAACGAACTGATGAACGAGGTCATGATCGTGCTCGACGATCTGCCGCCGCGTTATCGGGAGGCCATGTTTAAGGATACGCTCCAGTTCGAGGAGCTTCTTAGGGTTGGCATGAACGTCGCTCTGAAATATCCTGAAGTTCTCTGGGTGACCACAACCAAGCTCGGGCTGGAAGGTTCCCTTGGCATGATCAAAAATTTCATCGGATGGGCGCTGTCGCCTACCCGGTAACTTTTCCGTTACTTCTGCCTTTCTCCCACAGAAATTTCCGGCACCGAACAGCAAATATCCGACTGAACCTGACAGAGCATGCTTTCGGTTGCCTGCTGCATGATTTTTGACATGATTTTCTCGGTCATAAATTTCAGGATGTTTTCAGGCATGAGGTTCAGCGGGAAAGAGAGGGTGAAGTCCAGAGAGATATAGGTTTCGAAATCGACGGCCGTGCGGTCGTCGGTCTGGTGCAGGAGATGGATTTCCGAGTGGGTCCTGCCGATGAACGTGTAATTGTTGTCGAAAGAGATATCTGGTATCGTATCGGCGTTCACCCACCTGATCCGTTTTCCTGGAAGGTTCGTGTTGATTCCGTTGCGGCTTTTTTCGGCGCAGCTCAGCAGAGAGTTGCTCCCGGTAGGCAGATGTTCCTCGATCTGTTTGACGAAAAAAATGCCAATGATCGGATTGTTTTTCGGGTCGTCGACTTCGAACGTCCACTGAAAAATATCGAGATCGTGGATATACGAGACATTTTTGCAATACGGGTTGCACCGGAGGATTTTTTCATGGTTGGAAAAATATGTGGATGATTCGTGTAGACAGGATTCGAGAACGATCAGTGCTTTGCTTTTGCCGACAACTTCCATGAGATCATCTGTGACTGTTCAAAAATGTGACATCTTTTCTTAACGATTATCCCCGTTCAATAGTTCCTGGCCGCCGGGTTTGACATAGGAAATGAAAATATATACCTTGCATAAGAAACCGTAATGGATTTTCGAAAATTTTTCAACCAGGAGCATGTGTCATGCAGAACATTGTTATCACCGGAAGCAGTAGCGGAATAGGGTTCGGACTGGCCGGGGCTTTTCTGTCGAGAGGTTGCCGGGTGGTTGTCAGCAGTCACAATACCGCTAATCTCGACGGCGTTTTTGCGGAACTGTCGAAGCATCATCCTGCGGGATCCTGTTTTGCACACAGCTGCGACGTGACGGTTTTGTCCGAGGTGCAGGCGCTGTGGGATAGCTCCCTGAAAGATCTCGGAAAGATCGATATCTGGATCAACAATGCGGGCGCGGCGCACGCCATGCAGCCATTCTGGAAACTCGAAGCCGATGAAATACGCAAGACCGTCGATGTCAACCTAATGGGAACCATCTATGGGTCCTATGCCGCCATGCGCGGCATGATCGCTCAGGGGGCTGGACATATCTACAATCTGGAGGGGCAGGGTGCCGACGGGAGCGTCATTGCCGGAATGGGGGTGTTCGGAACGGCTAAGGCTGGGGTGCATTATTTTTCGAAATCCCTGATTGCTGAGGCGCGCGAGACGGCGGTGAACGTCAGTACCATCGTTCCTGGAATTGTCAGGACGTCGCTGCAGGAAAAGACAGCTGGTACGACGGGCCAAGGCAGGATCTTTCTTGCCATGCTCGGAGAAGATGTCAGGGCGGCGGCCGAAGATCTTGCCGGAAGGATTCTGGCGAACACGAGTCACGGGGCCTGCATCAACAGGATGTCCCCTCCCGATATGATCGGAAGAGTGGTGTCCGCTCCCTTGCGTTTTCTGTTCGGTCAGCAGTAACCGTGATCCTGTCGAGTAAGCGAAGAACGGCTGTAAAATTTGTTTGTTATGCATGAGGAGTTGCCGTTCAGGATTATTTTCGCCGAGATGTACGTTGCCGGTTTTCTGATGAGAGGCCTGTTCGTTCGGCGATTGCAGCAGCGGGGGGAACGGATCGTTCCCCCCAAGGGAGCGGTCGGCGGAAACAGCCGTTTCAGGGTTGTGTTCTAGAAGGGCATGTTCGTGTTTTGGATCGCTGTGGTGGTGAGTTATGCATGGTGCCCCTCATGGATGGAAGTGTTGCACCTTCACTTTCCCGCGTGGCTCCGTTACAGCGGTGCTCGGGCGGTCGTGGCGGCCTTCTCCCTGCTGGTTTTGACCATGAGCGCTCGGTTGGTACTGTGGAGTCCGCTGCCGCGGTTGGGAGAGGGGTACAAACTGGTCACAGATGGGCCATATCGTTTTGTCCGACACCCGATGTATTCGGCGATGACATTGCTGTTTGTCGCGTTTGCCCTTGTTACGGCGAACATGGCCGTTACGGTGTCGAGCTTGATCGCCATTGTGCTGACTTTTAAATGGGGTCTGCTGAATAATAGCTAAACCGTTTTTTGGTAATGAATTGGGTCTTTTATTTATAACTTGAATGCAAGGAAAAGCCCGAAAAACCTTGCACCTCGATACCGCCGATTCATATACCAGCCGAAGTTTCAGCAGCTCACGTTCTAAAATTTCCATCTGCCGTTTGGCGGTAAGCTTGATCCGGAAAACCGGTGGGTGAAGCTCGCCGACGTAATTCCCTGGCACGTCGCCGAGACGATGTATGCCAAAAACTTCATGTCGAAACGGGGCGCTCCGGCACTCACGGTTCGCATGGCGCTGGGGACCTTGATTATCAAGGAGACACTCGGCCTTTCGGATATCAAGACGGTCGAGCAGATCAAGGAAAACCCGTATCTCCAGTACTTCATCGGGCTTGAATCGTTTCAGTATGAAGCTCCCTTCGACGCCTCGATGCTGACCCACTTCCGCAAGCGCCTGAAGCATACCGACCTCGCTGCATTGCAGGAGGAACTCCTGCAACGCCATCTGGCTGAGGAGCGAAAGAGGGCGGAGGACAAGGAAGAGAACAAAGATGGCCACGACGACGGAAACGATGGCCCTGCCAACAAGGGCAAACTCATCGTTGATGCCACCTGTGCTCCGGCAGACATCGCCTATCCTACGGATATCGGGCTCTTGAACGACGCTCGAGAGAAGACCGAACGCATCATCGATAAGCTGTGTGAGATGCACCCGGGAGGGGTGGCGAAACCAAGGATGTCCCGCTGTACGGCAAGGAAGGATTTCCTTGCTGTCGGCATGAAGAAGAGCCTGTCGAGAAAGGCCCTCCGCAAAGGCCTTCGAAAGCAGCTGGGCTATCTCAGGAGGAACCTGCAGTACATCGGCGGCTTGTCCGCCTCGGTTCCGCTGACGGTCCTCTCGAAACGCCTGTATCGCGACCTGCTGGTGATCGACGAACTGTATCGGCAGCAGTATGAAATGTACAAGATCGAGAAGAAGAGCATCAGCGATCGGATTGTCAGCATCAGCCCGCCCGCTAAAATTGTGCTTTAGCGGGCGTGAGGACTTTCCGATAGACATCTATAATCAGTACTGTTCAACGTATGCCCTCAAAAGCCTTTCAGATATTCCACTCCTATTCCTCCCCTGAGGTTTCCTCCATCATAGACATTTTTGAGGAGCGGAATTCTCGAAGAGGGCGTAACAAGGATTATGCGCTGCTTTACGGCAACCTTATGTTGTTGGTATCGGCATGGGAGGTCTATTGCGAAGAGGTTTCACGGGAGGCCATAGGTAAACTGGTCGAATCAAGCAAGGTTTCTTTTGACCATTTACCCGCTTCATTGCAGCGTCGCATCATCATGTATGCCTACCCTCTGAACTTGTCCCATCAAGATCCTCTTGCAACAAAAATCGCAAAACTGCCCGGATCAGGTTGGAAAGCATTGTTGAAGGAGATGCTGGATGATTATCTGCATGATTTCAATACGCCGAAATTCTCAAGAGGCAAGGGGAAAAACCTGAAAGAGTTGTTGGGGTTTTACTTGGGTATAGATGTTGTTACTGAGCTCGATGCTGTTATCAGGGAGATTGATTGTGCGAAGGGGATTGATCGGCTCATTTCAATACGTGGTGCTATCGCACACAAAGGGATGCCTGATGAACAGGATCGGTTCTCATCCGCTGAGATGCGGCAATACCTGAACAGGGTACTGAAGGTTTCTGCGGCTATAGAGTATCTTGTGCACCGCGAGTTTCGCTCCGTTTATGGATTGACTCCCTGGAATATTATAGTGGTCCCCGATTTTTAGACAGCTGTTTAAGTTGGTAACTTGCTCAAAAGAGGAGCAAGTAAATGACCAAAAGGAAACGCAA
>NZ_RXYK01000050.1 GCF_003968655.1 Chlorobium phaeovibrioides
CTGTGCCATAATTCATATCTCCTGTTTTTGAGGAATATATGGCTTCTTTGAGTGTCCATAATAATGTAGCACCTCCAAAGCCATCAAAACAGAGCATCCAGTCACACCTCAAAAAGGTGAAAGAGATCATCAAGGCGAACAAGGCAACAAAACAGGTGCACCTGATTGGCTACCTCAACCCTGTATTACGGGGCTGGGCCAATTACCATCGCCACGCTGTGGCCAAGAGAACCTTTGCTCGTAATGACTCGCAAATCTGGTTCATGCTGTGGCAATGGGCAAGACGACGACACCCTAACAAAGGGGCTCGATGGGTCAAAGCCAAATACTTTACGACTCAGAAGTCCCGCGACTGGGTGTTTGCCGCAATGGTCGATGTTCGAAAGAAACAGCCGTTAACGCTGTTTCTCGAAGGCAGCACTCCAATCAAGCGACATGTCAAGATCAGGATGGGAGCCAATCCTCACAATCCAGTGTGGAGGCCCTATTTTGAAGCCCGAAAAAAACAGATGATGAAATCAACACCAAAGTGTTTCCGGGTACTTGAACAGGGTGCCTTTGCTGAGGCTTGAGCCCAGTGCCGCGAAAGTTGCATGCTGGGTTCTTAGGGGACGGCGGTGTAGAAATACACCGCTGTTACCCGACGAAATTGTCCGGTGCATGGTTTTCGGGGAAGGGGTCAATCATAACCAGCAGTCATGAAACGAACCCGCCGGAAATTCAGCGCCGAATTCTGAAATGCTCCCCAAAAATAGGACAGCTGGTTAAATTGGCTAAAACCCTTAAATCCAGCAGTCAGCATGAAGCAGAAGCGCAGAAAATTCAACCCCGAGTTTAAAACCAAAGTCGTTCTTGAAGCTCTCAG
>NZ_RXYK01000025.1 GCF_003968655.1 Chlorobium phaeovibrioides
GTCTCTGGACTACAGCACTCCTGATGAAGTGTATCGTTCAGGCCAAGGCGGCGGGGCCCACATCGTTGACAAGTACCAGCTCAAGAACGAGCCACAGGAAGAGGTAAATGAACAAGAGGGGCAGCGCCTTTCCGCTGCATAAACAGCAGGTTGCCAACTTAAACTCAGGTCCTTTTTGTCTATAGGACGGGGTCCACTAAATAGTTCTGCTGGTCTCTACAGCTTGTTTCTGAGTCAGCTGTCGTATGGGAGCCTGGTTACTTCCCCTGCGTACGCCTGATAATACAGTATTCCATTATTTCCCTATGATGCATTACGCTGAATGAAAAAAAAATTATTGGCATATCCCCGGATGCTCAAGCAGTCGATAGTCATTGCAACGGATGTGCTGTCGATACTGCTCTCAGTCTGGGTGGTTTTTTCGGTTCGCTTTCATGAGTGGCATGTTCCAGCCGGTGAGCAGTGGTTCCCATACCTGCTTGCCCCTGTATTGGCAATACCGGTATTTATCCGTTTTGGCCTGTATCGAGCTGTGTTTCGATATAATGGTTTCGATGCATTGAATGCGATTTTCAAGGCAACCGTGGTGTATGGTATACTGTATTATTCAATTCTCTGGGTGTTTCGATTTCCCTCAATCCCTATTCGTTCCATCGGTTTTTTGCAGCCTATGCTGCTGTTGCTTGCTGTAGGCTGGACGAGGATTTTCGTCAGAATATGGTTCTCCGGAGCTGATGCTGCTTCCGCAACCAGCACGAGTGCAGAACGGGTGCTGGTCTACGGTGCCGGTGCTGCGGGGGTGGAGATAGCTCGGGCACTTCAGGCTAGTCCGAAATTTGAATTTGTGGGGTTCGTTGATGATAGTCCGGGTCTTCAGGGCAGAATGATCAACGGAAACAGGGTGTACGCCCCCAGGGATGCACAATCATTCGCTGCCTCGGGAGAGGTGACGGGGATATTGCTGGCCATCCCATCAGCAAGTCGTCATCGCCGCGCTGAGATTGTGGAGCAGTTCAGGGCGTATCCGGTCCGTATCAAGACCTTACCCGGCCTTGAGGCTCTTGCTGATGGCCGGGTGGCTATTTCAGATATACATGAGGTTGGCATTGAAGATCTTCTTGGCCGTGATCCCTTACCGATAGATCGGCCGCTTGTTGAGGGGGCCATATCGGGCAGGGTTGTTATGGTTACCGGTGCGGGTGGAAGCATCGGGGGAGAACTCGCCCGTCAGCTTCTTATGGCGGCGCCGTCGGAGCTGTTGCTGGTCGATAATGCCGAGTACGGCCTGTATGCCATACACCGGGAGCTTGAGCGCTCACTACTGAAATCGGGCGGTGCGACGAGGCTTGTTCCCCTGCTTGCGGATGTGACCGATGGGCGCAGGATTCGCTTACTCTGTACGAAATACTCCCCCAGAGTTGTATACCATGCGGCTGCCTACAAGCATGTACCGATGATTGAGGAGAACCCGCTTGAAGGGGTTCGCAACAATGTGTTCGGTACGCTTTGCATGGCAAAAGCTGCTATGGAGGCCGGGGTTTCATCAATGGTTCTTGTCAGTACCGACAAGGCCGTTCGGCCGACGAATGTGATGGGGGCGAGCAAGCGGGTATGCGAACTTGTGCTCCAGGCGTTTGCCGCTGCTGCAGGTCATACGACCTGCTTTTCCATGGTCCGTTTCGGGAATGTCCTTGGTTCGAGCGGGTCAGTCGTGCCCCTTTTCCGTGAGCAGATCAGCCAGGGCGGGCCGCTGACGGTGACCCATGAGGATATTACCAGGTATTTTATGACCATCCCGGAAGCAGCTCAGTTGGTGATTCAGGCCGGGGCGATGGCTTCGGGGGGTGAGGTGTTCCTGCTCGATATGGGTGAGCCTGTGAAAATCCTGGATCTGGCGCGCCGCATGATTGAACTGTCGGGCTTGAGCGTCAGGGATAAGGATCATCCTGATGGGGATATCGGCATTGCCGTTACCGGGTTAAGGCCAGGGGAAAAACTGTATGAAGAGCTGCTTATAGGGGGTGAGCCTGTTCCAACGGCCAATTCCAGAATATATAAGGCCAACGAGTATTGTATCGCCTTAGATGAGCTGGAGCAGTCTATAGATGAGCTGGAGCAGTCTATAATGGGAGATGACATTGATAATACCCTGCAGGTGCTGATGGAACTGGTTCAGGACTATGTGGCCAGCAGCAGGGGTTTGACGGCTGAGGTGGTCTCATGCGCATAGCCTATCTCGCTTCCTCCTGTATTCCCTCAAGGACCGCCAACAGCATCCATGTGATGAAGATGAGCCAGGCCTTTGCCTGTAATGGCCATGACATATGTCTGATTGTGCCGGACCGGCCTGACTGCATGGAACATGATGTGGGGGATGTGTTCGCTTATTACGGGGTTCAGCGTGTTTTTGAACTTTGGTATCGTCCCTGGTCGAAACTTCCGGGACGATCATTTCTTAATGCGCTGTCATCGGCCCGGGCAGCACGGTTATGGCAGGCGGAACTGGTGTATGGGCGCAATGTTCTTGCCCTTTTTTTTGCAGCATTTCTGGGTAGTAAGGGAGTCGTGTTCGAGTCGCACCATCCTATTGAGGACTCTCCGGCATTGATCAGAAAGATGTTTGCTGTTCTTCTTGCAAGAAAGAGTTTTCTCGGAATGGTGGTTATTACCGATGCACTGAAAAGACATTATGAAGAGCGGTGGCCGGAACTTGCGGGTCGGGTGCTGGTTGCTCCCGATGGGGCGGATCCTATGGATTGCCGGCAGATGCCGGAGATCTTGCCGGGGCGAAGGGACGCCATCAAGGTCGGCTATGTCGGCAATATGTATGCAGGAAAAGGGATGGAGTTGATCGCTCTGTTAGTTTCGCGATGTCCCTGGGCTGATTTCCATCTTGTGGGAGGCACTGAAGGCGATATCCTCTATTGGCAGTCGAAGATGCACGGGGTTCATCATGTATACTTTCATGGCTATGTACCGCATGGACAAACCCGGGCGTTCATTGCGGCCTGTGATATTCTTCTTTTGCCCAATCAGAACAGTGTTAGTACGCATGGTGAGAGAAGTACTGATATCGGTAAATGGACATCTCCCCTGAAACTGTTTGAGTATATGGCTGCAGGAAAAGCTATTGTAGCTTCGAATCTGCCGGTCTTATGCGAAATCCTTGAACAGGGAAGGAATGCATTATTGTGTGACCCGGCCGGTCCTGCTGAATGGCAGGCTGCGCTGGAGCAGCTTCGGGACAATCCGGGATTACGGGATGTCCTTGCCGGGGCAGCGAAATTGGATTTTGAGAAACGGTATAGTTGGAGTCAACGGGCAATAAACATTATTACAAAATATGGCTGATAGCAGTGTTATGTCAGAACGGAAGGAATCCGGACCGGTGTTTGCGGGAGTTGTATTGGTACTGTTGTTCCTGTTTCTGTACAATATCAATTTCAGCTTTCTGCCGGTAATCACTTCCCGACTTGTTCTTCTTGTCGGGATGCTTTGGGCGATTGTTCTGGCTGTAAGGGGGGCGAGACTCTCAATGAACCGCGATATGATAATGGTTCTGGGATTTGGAACACTTTCTTTTGTGTATTCGTTGGTGAACCTGTTTCTCCATGGTTTTTTAGACGCCTCTTTGACGAAAGGGACGGCTTTGATTTTAGTGCATTCTGCGTTTGGAGGCTTCTTCTTTGCGCTGTTGTTCAGCAAGGGCCGGTATGAGTTTCGGGGAGTGGTGAAAATGCTGCACGCAGCGATTACCCTTCAAGCGGTTTTCATTGTGCTGTTTTTCGTAAGTGCAGGCTTCAGGGAGTTCAATCTGGATTATATCGTTACGAACAGCAATCTTATTCCGAGCGCAAGCAGCTTCAGATCTCGTGGCATTGCTGGTAGTTACGGGGCATCTCTTGCTTTGGCTCAATCGTTTGGGCTGTTGTTTGGCGGCTATTTGATTGTTTCATGGTCCGACAGGCTTTCTGAACGGATCTATCTGGTGGCGAGTTTCGTGCTTATTGTTGCCTCTGTGATGCTTACTGGGAGAACCGGGTTGCTCATGTTGCCGGTGGTATTGCTCTATTTTGCTTTGGTGGCATATAAGGGGCCTAAGGGCCTGAAAAGCGGGATTCTGCCTTTTTTCCTCATTTCAGGGAGTCTTGTTTTGGGGCTGTTTGGATTGAAGTTCGGGGCAGCTCTCCTTTCAAGGGCAGACAGTGCCGAAAGGTTTAATAGTTTGTTGAACTGGATTGCTATGGAAGTCATCGTTACGGATGATGGGATACGTTTTTACACGTTGGATGTGCTTCTTAAACATGTGTTTTTTCCTGATCAATGGAACCTCGTTGTGTTCGGTGATCCGGCCACATGGGATTTGCACCGGGTGCCTTCGGATATTGGCCCTATACGGCTTCTTTTTGGTTCCGGCGTGCTTGGTACCGTGCTTTTCTATATGTCGTTTATCGTCCTGTTCTTTTCTTTGGTACAGTCAATAGATGGGTATCGGGAAAAACTATTTCTTGGGTTGCTGTGTGTGTTTCTTCTTGTGACGGAGTTCAAAGAGCCTTTTTTGATGAAAGTGAATGTGAATTCCTATCTCTTTATCCTGTTTTTTTATCTCCAGTTGAGCAAGCCGGGAGTGATGAAGGGGCTTCAATGAGGATTTTGTGCGTCATCGACAGTTTCGTTTCCGGCGGGGCGCAGCGGCAGATGGTAGAGCTTGCCGTTGGCCTGCAGTCGTTTGGCCATGATGTCGAGATGTTCGTCTACCACCCGGAGCTTGATTTCTTTCGGGGTCCTGTTGACGAGGCCGGCCTCAGGGTGCATTCAGTTACGAGCGGTGGTGGATTTTCGTTTCCGGTGCTTTCCGGTCTGGCGCGGGTATTGCGGGAAGGAAAGCATGATGCCATGATCTCTTTTCTCGGGTCTTCGAATGTCTATGCGGAGCTGGCCCATATGGCTGCGCCCCGTACCCGCTTGATTGTGTCCGAGCGCAACAGCCACCTTGCTGATGGTTCAGCTATTACGGCATTGCTGAAGAGGGTCCTGCATGTGCTGGCCGGCAGGGTTGTTGCAAACAACCATACCCATGCCGAATGGCTCCGAGGCTATCCGTGGCTCCGGCGTAAGGTGGCCATAATCTATAACGGGTTTGCGCTTGATGGGCCGGATGTGCTGCTGCGGGAGAAAAGGAGAGAGGGCCTACGGCTGCTTGCTCTGGGACGGGTGGTTGAGCAGAAGAATGTGCTCGGCCTCATTGAAGCGCTGAAGCTGTTCCATCAGCGCAACGGATTTGTGCCGGAGGTTTCCTGGGCCGGACGAAGGGAGGGCAGCACAGGCGGGAGCCGCTATCAGGAATGGGTGGAAGCACTGCTTTCGTCCAATCCGGTGATCAAGGATCGGTGGCACTGGCTTGGTGAGCGGAAGGATGTGAAAACGCTCTTTGCAGAGCATGACGCGCTGATTCTACCTTCGTTGTACGAAGGGCTGCCGAATGTTGTCTGCGAAGCATTCATTGCCGGCACACCGGTGCTTGCTTCGAATGTGTGTGATAACCCGCTGCTTGTGCCTGATGGCGAGCGGGGCCTGCTTTTTGATCCGGAAAAACCGGAGGATATGGCCCGTGCCATAGAGCGCTTTCTTCAACTTGATGCCGGACAGCGTCACCGGTTGGCAGTGAACGGGAATGCATATGCCGTGGCCCATTTAAGTGTTGAGCGGATGGTCAGGGAGTATGACTTGCTGCTTCAGGACATGACGGATACGCATTGAAACAGCTGCGTGTTCTTGTTGTGGGAGCATTCCCCCCGACTGATTCAGGGATCTTAGGAGGTATCGTTACCACCTGCCGTACCCTGCTCTCTTCATCCTTCCCTGACCGGTTCGACCTTTCCCTGTTCGATACCACCCAGATCAGCAACCCGCCTCCCCCCTTAATCCGCCGCATGCTTCTTGCCGCATCACGGTTCGGGAAATATCTGAAGCTGGTGGTTGAGCGTCCTGATGCGGTTCTTATTTTTACCTCAGGAGGCGCCAGCCTGGTTGAAAAGACCGTTATGGCAAGGGTAGCCGGATGGTTCAGATGTGCGGTGCTGCTGTTTCCGCGCAGCGGCATTATTATGGACCAGTTTCATGCATCCTTTGTGTACCGGAAATGGATCGGTATGGCCCTGTCCAGCGCCGATACACTGCTGTGTCAGGGTCCGGCATGGCATCGCTTTGCGGTTGACGGGCTCGGCTTCAAGCCTGAATGCGCCCCAATCATCCCCAACTGGACGGCTTCCGATGCCCTGCTTGCCATAGGCCGGTCACGCCGTCCCCGACCTTCCGGGCTGCCGGTGCGACTCCTGTTTCTTGGCTGGCTTGAAGACCACAAGGGCGTTTTCGAATTACTGGAGGCCTGCAGGGAACTGCTTCCATCGCATTCCTTTCAACTGACCCTTGCCGGACGGGGGGACGCAGAGACGCGGGCAAAGGAGTTCGTTGAGCGGGAGGGGCTCGGCGGTGTGGTGGCTTTTGCGGGGTGGGTGCGGGGCGATGAACTGCTTGCTCTTTTCAGCGAATCGGACGTGCTGGTGCTTCCTTCCTGGCATGAGGGGTTCCCGAATGCCATGATTGAGGCTATGGCGGCAGGTCTTGCGGTTGTGGTATCGGCTGTCGGCAACGTGCCTGATGTGGTCACAAACGGTGAGGAAGCACTGCTGGTGCCGCCTAAAGATGCTGCGGCATTGGCTGAAGCCCTTAAACGGGTAATGGACGACGGGGAGCTGCGTAACGCGCTGGCAATGCGGGGCCTTGCATTCGCAGCGGGCAGTTATGGCGTTGAGCAGGGTGTAGCGCGGCTGACGCAGGCCATCAATGAAGCGGTTCTTGTAAAACAGGTCAGCTGAAGCCAATCCAAGGGGAGTGGGGGCGCTAGCCCGAGAGCTTTTCCTGGCGGAGGATGTCGAGGGCAAGGACCCCGTTGCAGTATGAGAGGGTATGGGTGCCTAGGCAACCGGGGAAGAGGTCCGGAGATATTGCCGCAACGATCTTTTCTTCATAGGTCGATGGCGTCATGAGGGTTATTTCGGCAACCCCCATCGATTCCCCGTACTGGTTGAATCCGTGGACCTGGAAAACCCGGTAGAGTTTCCCTCCGTCCTTGATGAGCCCTCCGTTCCGCGCCTGCTCGGAATTGAATATGACCGGGTTGCCGGGGTGAGGCGTCCAGCGCTCACTGTCTGGGCGGTCTGCATGGAACAGGTGGAGTTCAGAGCAGCGTTCGTCGAGGGTTGAAGTGTCAATGTTGGTGAGCATCCACCATCGGTCTTCGTGCTCGACGAGCATCGTGTCGGCCGCCGTGATCCCCTTCATGATGGTTTTCGAGTATCTCCATCCTGTCGGGAAGTTTTTTGGTTGGTAGAGCCGGATTTCACCGGCTTCGTGGGTTTCGGGGCACATCCATGTTTGGCCTTCCCATTGGAAGATGAAGGGGAATGACAGGTGGAACGGCTCGTCCAGCAAGGTTCCGAGCGGGATACTGCCTTCCGTGGTGAGTTCATATCCTGTTATGGTTCCCTTCATTGTATCATAGTCGAAGTCTTCGACGAAACATACATGCTGGTCGTCCTCCGACCAGACCACCGGGTCTGCAAGGTAGTGGCGGGCCGGGTTTTTTATTATCGTCGATTGCCGGAGGTCTGCGGACTGCCACTTGTCCGTGAATTGGTATGCAATGCTCCATCGCTGGGCCTTTTTCTGCACATACCTGCCTGCGCTCCTGTCGTATGCCATGCGAAAGGCTGAGGGAAGAAGGCGGATAAGGAGGTAGCGCAACTGGCGTGTGATGGATGGAGCGCTTTTCCATGAGGGTGCCGGAGATGAGCCGGCGGATTCTCTCTCTGGTTCAGAAGTGTTTTGTGCTATGCGT
Organism: Chlorobium phaeovibrioides; assembly: GCF_003968655.1. Taxonomy (GTDB): domain Bacteria; phylum Bacteroidota; class Chlorobiia; order Chlorobiales; family Chlorobiaceae; genus Chlorobium; species Chlorobium phaeovibrioides. Next base: position 7,901 of record NZ_RXYK01000025.1, read on the forward strand.
TTGAGCTCTCTGTGAAGAAATGCGAACCCTTTTTCTCTTAGAGATATCCTGTTGATGGAGCAAAACGGAGAGACCGGTATTTTTCCGCTTACGGTTATCTGTGGGCAGCTGTTGGCTTTGCTCCAGTGCAGAATGGAGAAGCCTGCGCTTTTGTGTTGATGGAGTGCTTCAGTGAAGCCTTGCGGCCCTTCCGGAGAGTTGCCTTTGGTGTGTGCATTCAGCGCAAGGATGCCAAGGGGGGCAGTGGTTTGTAGTGCTGTATCGGGAGTACCCTGTGCGGTCCATAGGAGGATGTCGGGTTGCAGTTGCGTTATCATGCTGGCTACTTCGGTGGGTCTGTTTAGATGTATTTTATGGCTGACTATGTTATATTCGTTGAGTGCACGGGTTCGAATGTACGGGCGGAAATGTCGGGAACTGAAGATTGCAAGGTGATCGATTGCGGAGATTATTTTCCAAAGGCTCCTCTTGATTGCTTCCTTGAAGCCGAAAGGCGATTTCAGGATAACAATCCCCCCTATCCTGTACTGCGGGCTTTCACTGCTGTTTTCAATAAGCCGGTGAAGGGACTCGTCTATGGTTTCTGTGTCGATAACCAGTACCGCGTTGATCATAACCGTTTGTGTTCGTTTTTGCCCTTAAGGACATGTAGTTTTTAAAGTATACGATATATGAAGCAGATTCTTCAAGACATGGAGCACGGGCGCACCTATATTTGACCCCTTCCCCGAAAACCAGGCACATGTAAAGTAGAGAATTCCGGCAATGAGTATCTTGAATCAAACAGGAGCCATTGCCATGAAAAAGTCACGATTCAGTGAAGAGCAGATCACCTTCGCCCTCAGGCAAGCCGAAGCAGGAGTAAAGGTGAAAGAGGTCTGCCGGCAACTGGGAGT
>NZ_RXYK01000026.1 GCF_003968655.1 Chlorobium phaeovibrioides
CTTTCCGGTATAGACAAGTCTGATGACCACCTGCATAGCCGTCATTGAAAGGTCGACATTCTCGACCATCCAGGTTGATGGAAGTCCGAGAAGTTGCTGGTAGTGGGCGGTGGTGGTCAGGCTTTGCATGATAGAGTATATGGGTATGAATGGGTAATGCGGGGACTACGCCAAGCTACCTTTTTAACCACGCTTTTCCATTAACTTCGGCGGAGAGCCCATTTTCGGTAAAGCCGGTAAAAAAAATCTTTGAACGGTATGGATTGGAGCTGGCTGCAGTAGAAAGGGTTGACACAAAGGGTGGGTCATTGAGGTATTATGTGCAGCGGCCAGGCGGCCCAGTGCCGCATGATGGTTCGGTTGCAGCGCTATTGCATGAAGAGGATCTAATGGGGTTGTATGAGAAAGAGACATACGACGAATATAGTGACAAGATAAATGCCCTGAGGGATCAACTCGTTGCATTTCTTAAACGAGCAAAGGACGAAGGGAAAACGATAGCGGGCTTCGGGGCATCAATTACGTGCACCACCTTGATCTATCATTTCGGTATCGGAGGGTATCTCGATTATCTTGTCGATGATAATCCTGCCAAACAGGGGCTATACAGTCCAGGTCATCATATTCCCGTCTATCCGAGCAGGGCAATATACGAGCGGAAGCCAGATATCGTTCTGCTTTTGGCCTGGCGATTTGGGGATCGGTTTATCGAGAAAAATCGGGCGTATCTTGCATGCGGGGGCTGTTTTATTCGTCCGGTCCCCTATTTTGATGTTGTAGGGAGTTAACAATGATAAGGCCTGTGAAGACATTGATTATTGGAGGGAGTCGAGGTATTGGCTCTGTTATTCGAGAGCGGTTGAGTAGTCGGGGGGATGATGTGTATACTGCTTCAAGAAGTCTTAATGAATCGCGACGCCATTTTTATTGTGACTTGCCCGATTCAATTGCTATTAATGCTGATATTGTTTGGGATAATATAGTTTTTGCGCATAGGTATAGAGGTGATAGTCGTGATGAAGAGTATGGTGTCATGATCAAGGGAATGGATCGGGTGATTCATCATTTGATAAACTCTTTATCATCGAAATCATCCATTGTGCTTTTGGGCTCTAATGCGGCTGATTTTGTTTTGCGGGAGCAGGATGGATACTATCATGCGAGTCGCTCTGCCTTAGTCGGTTTTATGAGATATTATGCTGCTGTTTTAGGCGTTAAGGGAGTCCGATGCAATATGGTTTCACCATCTACGATAATAAAGCCTGAGAACGCGGATTTCTTTGCTCCTGGCAATGATGTTCGAAAGTTGATTGAGGATATAACGCCATTGCGTCGTATGGGTACTGCCGAAGATGTTGCGAGTGTTGTTGAGTTTTTGTGTTCTTCACACTCTTCTTTTGTTACAGGGCAGACCATCTATGTTGATGGTGGGCTTTCTGTTTTGGGGCAGGAAAGTATAGCTCGAGATTTGATGAACCTAAAGCATGGGGATTTCAATGGCCAATCCTAGAGCATTTATTGATTATTATTCTGAAAACGCCATCTCACCTGTCAGTCAGGATATATCAGATATAGGAAAACATTTCCGACGAAGGGACTCTTTGTTTCGGTTATTGGGGTTGCTTCCGACGTTTGTTCGGGGTAGAACGGTCCTTGAATTTGGTCCCGGCTCTGGTCATAATGCCCTGTATACGGCAAGTCTAAAGCCGTCTAGTGTGCTGTTCGGTTAATTCTTTGTTATATAAAGAGATAATGGTTATATTGCGTGTAAATCAATATTTTACATGCATATATGGCACCAAAGAACAAAACATATCAGGTTGCGCCTGTTGACCGTCCGATCCTTGAAAAGTGGGTGCGCTCACACACGGCGGCACAGAATATTGTCTTGCGTTCGCGCATCCTTTTGCTGAGTGATGCCGGTCAAACGGTTGAAGCCATCGCTGCTGAACTCGATACGTCAACCAATACGGTCTACAAATGGCTCAATAGGTATCAAGGTCAGGGACTTGACGGGATCAGGGACTTGCCTCGTTCCGGACAGCCAAGGAAGCTCTCTCAGAAGAAAGTGGAGGAAGTCCTCAGGCTGACCCAAACGAGAGTGCCTGCCGGAGCAACGCACTGGAGCCTTCGATTGATGGCTAAGCATACCGGAATAACGATATGGCAGGTACAGCAAATCTGGCAGGGTGCCGGGCTTAAGCCCCACCGCCTGCAAACCTTCAAGTTCAGTAACGACCCGGAGTTTGCAGAAAAAGTTGTGGATGTGGTCGGTCTGTACATGAACCCGCCTGAAAACGCCATGGTCCTCAGTGTGGACGAAAAGACGCAGATTCAGGCACTTGACAGAACGCAACCCATGCTGCAACTCAGGCCTGGTCAGATTGCACGCAGAACCCATGACTACAAACGAAACGGCACCCGGAGTCTCTACGCAGCCTTCGATATCCTGACGGGAAAAGTCATCGGTCGGGTCACCAATAAGCACCGGGCAAAAGAGTTTCTTGATTTCCTTCGCCAGATTGATCGGTCAACACCAAAGGAATTGGACCTGCACATCATTCTCGACAACAGCTCAACGCATAAAACGGCAGACGTGACTGCCTGGCTGGACAAGCATCCTCGATTCAAGGTTCATTTTACGCCGACCAGTGCATCATGGCTCAACGCTGTTGAGGGATGGTTTTCGCAATTGGAAAGACGAGCACTCTATCGGGGGATCTTCAGTAGTGTCAAAGAACTGCGCGATGCGATTCATCGCTTTATCAGTGCTCACAATGAAATCCACGCCAAACCATTCATCTGGACGAAAACAGCCAATGCGATTCTGGACTCCGTTCAGCGCGCAAAAGACAGTCTGGCTGTAAAGCCAACCAACTAACCGGACGGAACACTAGGTATGATTTGGTTGATGCCAATCCTGTTGGTATCGAAGAAGCACGCAAGAGGTTAAAGGGATTTGCGGATAATACAGCAGTTGTTCACGTGAGCCTTTTCGACGAGTATTCATCCGATATCAAGTATGATCTGGTATGGGCAGAAGGGTGTTTGCCTCATCAGGCTGATCCTATTCCTCTGCTCAAGCATATGGGGGGCTTCGTTGCTGAGGGGGGGGGGCTTTGCATGACGACAGCTAACGGGGTGTCCTATTTAGCTGAAACACTCCGCCGACTCTTTCGCGATAGATTCTTCCCTGACCTTGATGGCTCAGTACATGAGCAGGCTGCGGTATTGTCATCATATTACAGGCCCCATTTACGGCATTTACGGGGGATGAGCAGGCCGATTGTCGACTGGATTCTTGACAATATCATCCAGCCTTTACATGATAGGCAATTATTGAGCATTCCTGATGTGGTCTGTGCAATTGAGACGGATTTCGACGTCTATGGCTCCGCACCCCGTTTTCTTACGGATTGGCGATGGTACAAAGAGATTCTCGGTGACGATCGCGGTTATAATGCTCTTGCCTTGTCCAATTACTATTGCAGGAATCTAAATCTGATAGATTATCGCTATGAGTTCCCTGACCATGCCGAGCCTTTTGGGGTAAAACTGGAAGAGCTCTGCTCTCGCTCTTGGGCGATTATGTGTGATATCGAAACCGGAAACGAAGACGGATGGGCCTCTTTATTCTCGTTGCTTGGTGAAATTGCTGAACTGATAACCCCGTTGGCTCCTGAGACGGCAATGGCAATCACTGAGGCAAATGCAATGCTTCAGTATGGGGCACCGGATATGAAACTACATCATTTCCCTCAGTGGTGGGGCCGCGGCCAACAGTATTTGAGTTTGATTAAAACCCGCTGAAACCATTCTAAATTAATCTGCATGGGTGAAGTTGATGTGTCCCGTTACCGGCGTATTCTGATCCGAATCAAGGAAGTATACAGAACGCATGGCCTGAAAGCTCTTGTGGCTAAAATATCAGGAAGACTTTTTCAAAAGGGTTCCTCGATATTGTTGTTGCTGTTGCATTCCCCTTGGGCCGTGCCTGCAGTCTATCTTATGAGATGGCTAAAGCCATGGGTTCTTGTTCGTGTTGGGACCTTCAATTCAGGACGAATTGGTCATTTCGCAGGTGATGTAGGGCATCACTATGCTGCCTTGAATGAGCAACCGGCTAATTGTGTCGATTTGTATTGGCTGCTGAAAAAGACAGCTAACGACTTTTGGGCCACTATGGTAAGCCGTAGTTTTCCTGTTTCTGAGTGGGTGTGTCATCTTGATCGGTGGAACCGCATCATTCCTGGCGGAGAAGAGCATTGCCGCTTGTCAAGCGAGACAGGTACAAGAGATATTCATGGCGTGCTAGAAAGGCATCCTAACTCTATGCCATTCACTCTTAAAGAGGACCAATTAGCAAAAGATTGGCTTCGTGGGCTTGGGTGGAAAGAGGGGGGGCGTTTTGTCTGTCTTCTCGTGCGGGACGACGAGTATCTTGCGAATGATCCCTTGCATGGAGACGGTTCTGATTCTTCTTATTCTGCATGGCAGTGCCACGCCTATCGCAATTCCGATATTGCGACATATGTTCCGGCCATTGAATGGCTTGCCGATCAAGGTGTATGGGTATTCCGGATGGGAAAGAAGATGGCTACCCCGATGCCCTCTTCACATGATAGAGTCATTGATTATGCTTTCCGTGAAGATAAGAGCGATTTCATGGATGTGTGGTTGTTTGCACATTGCGATCTCTGTATTAGTACAGGCAGTGGACCTGATATGATTAGCGATGTATACAGACGGCCACTTCTTGTCGTGAATTATTTGCAGCTACGAAATTTGTGGAGCTGGAGCAATGCGGTACATGCTCCTAAGCATCTGATGTGGGGGGATTCGGGGCGGAAGCTGACCTGGAAGGAGCACCTGAATCATAGCTATTATCGAACGAACGATTATTCGGAGGAGGGTATCGACGTTAAGGATCTTTCACCGGAGGAACTTCTCGAAATAACAAAGGAGTGCTGGATGCGGCTGGATGGGAAATGGAAGGATGAACAGGTCGATACAGAGTGCCAGAAGAAATTCTGGGAGATCTTGGAGGCTTATCCCGATTTCGCTCAGTTTCATGGCTGGATTCATCCTGAATCAAGGGTAAGCAGTTTTTTTCTAAGGAGTAATACTGATTTTCTGACTGAGTGATGGATAGCAGGTTGAAGCAACAATAGGGGGATAGCAATGAACATCAACGCGAGCATCATTGACCAGCGTGTCACGGGGATCGTTGAGGATTCTTCTCAATGGTTGCCTGCCGGCGACCCTGGCAGACAGAAGTCTGCAGCATTCGTTCTGCTGTGCATTGCGACCTGTCTTGAAATGTCTCTTGAGGAGGCATCTGAACTGGTGACCGACGGGGGCAATGATGCCGGTGTGGATGGTCTGCATGTCGGAGATGTCGAGGATGGGGAATTCCTTGTGACCATCTTTCAGGGAAAGTACAAGAAGGAACTGGGAGGCGAGTGGAATTTCCCTGAGAATGGTGTAGAGAAAGCGGTCAATACGGTGCAGGTGCTTTTCGATCCATACCGAAACGTGTCTCTCAATGCAAAGATCAAGCCCAAGATTGAAGAGATTCGTTCTTTGATCAGGGACGCGTATATCCCCAATGTCCGCGTGATCTTGTGCAATAATGGGGCATCGTGGACCCAACAGGCCGGGAATTGGATCAATGAGGCGAAAAAGGATTATGGGGACAAGGTCGACTTTGTCCATTTCAACCATGATTCTATCGTCAACATTCTCCAGCGGAGCAAGAAGGTTGATACGACCTTGACATTGAGCGGAGAGGCTATCGTGGAGGATATGAATTATATGCGCGTGCTTGTAGGGCGGGTGTCCGCCGAGGAGATCCAGCGTATGTTCAACGATTATGGAGATAAACTGCTCGAGCGCAATATCCGTCGCTATCTTGGCCTGCATACGAATCGGGTGAACACGGCGATTCATCAGACGCTTTGCGACTCGGAGCGTTCGGACAAGTTCTACTTCTACAATAATGGCATTACAGTTGTCTGTGACAAGTTCGACTACAACGCGTTTCAAAAAACGGATTACAAGGTACAGTTGAAGAACATGCAGGTCATCAACGGGGGCTAGACCTGCAAAACGATACAGGAAACGCTGAATAATGCCGTTGTTGACCGGGTCGGAGAGTCATCGTATGTGATGGTTCGCATCTATCAATTGGCAGACACCGACAAGGAGTTTGTGCAGGATATCACGTATGCGACAAACAGCCAGAACCCTGTTGATTTAAGAGATTTGCGTTCGAATGATGATATCCAGAAAAGGCTTGAAATGGGGATTGCCGATTTGGGGTACACCTATAAATGCCAACGGGAGGAGGGGGCCGGTGGTTCCGGAGTCGTGACCAGTTCCATCGTCGCGGAATCCGTTCTTGCCATATGGCGCCGACGTCCTCATCAGGCCAAGTTTCGCAGGAAGGAGCATTTCGGGAAACTGTACGACGATATTTTCCAGGGCTTGAATGCTGCTCAAGCCCTGCTTGCAGTTCTTGTTTTTCGGGCAGTGGAAAATGAACGTAAACGCCCTTCGTCTGCCAGCCCGCCAGACTTCCTGCCTTATGCGTCTCATTATATTTCAATGCTGATTGGAAGGAAACTTCTTGACGATATGCATATTGCTTTGGATAAGGTCTCCCATCTGAACTTCCGTGAAGTTCTTGGGTGTTTTGAGGCCAATGAGGCTGAATATCATGCCGATGCCGTCGAGCATGTATTCGATGCGTTGCGTTCCTGTTATGGTGATCGGGTTGTTTCGTTACAGCAGCTTTCGGCCACATTCAGACGTGGCGATCTGCTGGAGATGCTTGGTGTTGATGGTGATGGTTCGGACCGTTGAATAAGATAGATAATGGGCTGATGGGTCAAAGTACTGAAGGGCGCGGTGCCTTGAGCAGCGTCATTGCCATTTTCAAGGAGTTCTTGTCCCGTTATCCGAAGCACTTCGGGTTGCTGTTCCTGTTGCTTCTTGCAGAAGGCATTGTGGCCGGGCTTAGCGTGATGGCTGTGGTGCCTATGATGGACTTCCTGCTTGATCCTTCGCTTTCAAAAGTTGGAAGGGTCACGTCGGTTGTCTTGCAGGTGCTGGATCGGGTGGATTTGATGCCCTCGTTCGTGGTATTCGGCGGGTTGTTTTTTATTTCCGTCCTGTTTCGCGGCCTGTTTTCCGTGATGATCAGGTATGCAATACTGCGGATCAAGTATGCCGTCGTTCGGGGTCTTTTCGGGGATGCTCTAAAGACCTTTTTCAAGGCACGCTGGGGGTTCTTCAGTGGTTCAGAGCAGGGGCGTCTCTTGAATACCCTCAACAAGGAACTGAACACCATAGGCGATACCCTCGGAGCTTTAGCTACTTTTCTGGCAAACATTATTCAGCTGGCGGTTTACTTGGCGGTTCCAATTTGGCTGAATGCATCCATGACATTAACCGCACTGGGTCTGGCGGTACTTTTCGGCCTTCCTTTCTTGCTGTTGCACAAAGTGACCTACAGGCTGGGACGGCGCAATACTGAAACGGCGAATGTCGCAATGGGGGTATTGAGCGAGATGCTCGGAGCTGCGCGGCTGATTCTTGGATTCGGGAGGCAGCAACATGCTCAGGATAGTTACCTCAAGGCATTCGACCAGCATATCAAGGTTACTCTGCGCTCTCAGGTGTTATCGACTGCAGTGCCACAATTTTTTCAGCCCATGGCCGTGCTTGCTGTTCTCATCGCATTGGGGTTTTCAATTGGTCGGCAGGCGCCTGTTTCTGAGCTGGCGGCTGTGATGTGGAGTTTGCTTGCCGCGATGCCAATCCTTGCTTCACTCTTGCAGGGAAATGTTACGATCAGCAATTTTCTGCCGAGTTATGAACAACTGGTTGATTTGAGGCGCAAGGCGGCAGATTTTGTAGAAATACAGGGCGATCGCATTTTTTCGAGGCTTGATCATGCTATTGAGTTGCGTCATCTCGGGTTTACTTATCCGGGGCGTTCACACACGCTTGTTGACGTCAACATGTCTTTTCGTAAAGGGGAGATGGTTGCGCTTGTCGGTGAGTCCGGCGCAGGTAAGTCGACGATAACCGATCTCGTTCTGGGGCTTCAGGTGCCTGATGAAGGAGAGGTATTGATTGACGGTGTGTCGCTTGGTGCATGGAACCAGAACAGTTTTCGCGAACGGGTAGGGTACGTTCCCCAGGATCCGCAATTGTTTCATATGTCGATTCGTCAAAATCTGCTCTGGTCTGATGATAACGCTTCCGAAGCGGCAATGTGGGATGCATTGAGGGCGGCGAATGCCGACCAGTTCGTGCGCGACTTACCTGAAGGAATCGATACTGGAGGTGCTACATTATTATGGACACTCAAAGAAGCCATATATTCCTCAAAAACAGGAGATATGAATTATGGCACAG
>NZ_RXYK01000051.1 GCF_003968655.1 Chlorobium phaeovibrioides
ATTGAAGAGCTCCATGACCACTGTGAGGTACTGCCAGCCGCTATCGGTCCACAAGTAGGTCAGATCGCTCGTCCAGACTTCAAACGGCATATCCGGGTAGAAGTCCTGATCCAGGAAATTCGGTGCTATGGGCTCCTTATGGTTCGAGTCCGTCGTCACTTTGAACTTTCTGGCGCACCTTGCCCGGATGCCCATTTCCCGCATCAGTCGGGCTACCCGGGGCCGGCTGCATTTGATGCCTCGCTTCCCCAAATCCAGCGCTATCCTGGGGCTCCCATAGGTCTCGTGGCTCTCTTTATGGATATCCTTGATAGCGGTCATGATTCTCGCGTTCTCTTCGGTTCTGGAGCTTTTAGGTCGCCGTGCCCAGGCATAATACCCGCTGAAAGTGACGTCAAGAACCCGGCACATCGTCCTGACAGCAAAGACATTCTTGTGTTCATTGATAAAGCTATAAATCAATGATTTTACCTTGAGAACACGGCGAGTGCTTTTTTTAATATCTCTCGTTCTTCCGTTACTATCTTCAATTCCCGCTCAAGCTTACGGAGCTTTTCAGTCTCAGAATCCTTCGGGTTACCTGTCCCGGGAAAAGCGCCGTCCTTCTCGGTCAGGTACTTGCTCCGCCACCGGTAAAGAACGTATGGATTGATCCCGAGATCATCGGCGACTTCCTTCGCAGTCCTGTCGCCCTTGAGGGTCAGCTCGACGGCATCCATTTTAAACTGCTTGTCGTACTGACGACGGGGTGTTTGCTGTGCCATAATTCATATCTCCTGTTTTTGAGGAATATATGGCTTCTTTGAGTGTCCATAATAATGTAGCACCTCCA
>NZ_RXYK01000027.1 GCF_003968655.1 Chlorobium phaeovibrioides
TCGGATATGTGACCCCGGAACAGATGCATCAGGACCTTGCAGCAGGGATTATCGCTGAAAGAAAAAGAGTATTGGGAAAGCAGCAGAAACTTCGTAAAATGTACTGGTCAGCAAATCAAACAACCGGAAGCGGGCTGTAGTTTATTGGAAACCCGTTTCGCGACATCATCCAAAAATCACGCCGTAACCCATAGTTCGCCTCCTTGTTGGATGCGACATCTATGTTAACACATAGGGGGCCTGGCCAATCTGACCTACAATATGATGCGCTGCATCCAGCTCAATAGGGTAATCCATGGCGCCTCCTTGGGTTAAGTGCGCCCAAGAGGCCGTTAATGGGGGCTTTTCAGCTCAAAATCAGTCAAAGAACAGTATTTTTCTAGATTGAATGTGTGCCAGCCAGAACTACCTGGCAGGAATGATATCTTAAAATTCAGTTAATCGAGGTGCCCTTAATGAATAACATTCCATATCAAGTCTGTACTAAGTGTATTATGGATACATCTGATCCGAATATTGGATTTGATGCTAGGGGCGTGTGTGATTATTGCAATAATTATGAAGGCAATATTCTTCCTAATTGGAAATTTACTGGGGAGTATGAGAAATCGCTTAATGTCTTAGCTGACAAGATCAGGAATGACAGTAAGGCTCATGATTTTGATTGTATCATTGGACTTAGTGGTGGATTAGATAGTTCTTATGCCGCTTATATAGTAAAGGAAAAGATGGGCCTTCGCCCGCTGTTATTTCATATTGACGCTGGATGGAACACGGATCAGGCTGTTGGAAATATTGAAAAGTTGGTCGATGGTCTAGGGTTGGACCTGTATACTGATGTTGTGAACTGGGAGGCAGTTAAACGCATGCAGATTGCCTTTATGCGTGCCGGTATTCCTGATCAGGATCTGGTGCAGGATGCGGCGTTCTTTTCCGGGCTATACAGGTTTGCGCACAAATATAACATTAAGCACATTATCACAGGCTCTAACTATTCGACGGAGTGCTGCCGTGAACCTGAAGATTGGGGGGGGTATTTAGGAATTGATACCACCCTATTTGGCGACATTTGGACACGGTGTGGTGATGGTAAGCCCAATGATGATTTTCCGTTGGTAGATATTCTTGTTTACAAACTTTGGTATCAAAAGGCGTTAGGCATGAAGGTGCACTATCCTCTCAATTTGGTTCCTTATGTCAAGAAAGATGCAGAGGATGAGTTGGAGCAACGCTTTGGATGGCAGCGGTTTAAGCATAAACACCACGAGTCGCGTTTTACTCGCTTTTATGAAGACTATTGGCTTCCTCGCCGATTTGGGTTCGAGAAGCGTCGAGCGCACTTCTCAAGCTTGATTATGACCGGCCAGATGACTCGGGACCAGGCACTGGAACGTATTTCTCACCCGGAGATGGATGAGCACTTCTTGAAACAAGAGTTTGAGTATGTTGCACATAAGTTAGGATTGTCAGTTGACGAGTTGCAACAACTCTTTGAACTGCCTAAAAAGACATATCGCGATTTTAATAACAAGCGTTGGTTGATTGGTATGGGTGCCAATGCCATGAGAATGCTTGGCTTAGAAAAGAGATATTTCCGATGATTTATATTATCGACTACGGCGTTGGCAATATTCAAGCGTTATTGAATTTGTTTAAGCGGTTAGGTATTGATGCGAAGCGTGCAGCTTCGCCTGATGCTTTGCAAGATGCCACGCGTTTGTTGCTGCCTGGCGTGGGGCATTTTGACCACGCGATGCAACGGCTGAATGATTCCGGCATGCGTTCAATTCTGGAAGAACTTGTTATAGGTGCAAAGGTTCCTGTGGTGGGAATATGTGTAGGGATGCAGATGCTTGCTCAAGGATCAGATGAGGGAACACTTGGGGGTCTGAATTGGATTCCCGGGCGTGTGCGTGAGTTTGCTCGTAACCCACGATGCGCTAATCTGCCTATGCCGCATATGGGATGGAATGATTTGCAGTCTCATGATGGCAGCAAGATGTTATTGCATGGTTTTGATGATGCCCCGCAGTTTTACTTTTTGCATTCATATTATTTCGATGCACAGGACAAGGCGGATGTTGTCGCTACTGCGCACTACGGTATCGATTTTGATGCAGTGGTATCGCGTGGGCACATCCACGGCATACAGTGTCATCCTGAAAAAAGCCACCACTGGGGTGAACAACTTTTGAAAAATTTTGTAGAGTTCTGAGAGATGTTACGCCCTAGAATCATCCCTTGCTTGCTGGTTCATCAAGGGGGTCTTGTTAAAACCCAAGGCTTTAAGGATCCGAAGTATGTGGGTGATCCCATCAATGCAGTCCGGATCTTTAATGAGAAGGAAGCAGATGAGCTCATGGTGCTTGACATTGACGCAACGGTCAATGGTGTGGCTCCAGACTTTGGCTTGATAGCTAAACTTGCAGCGGAATGCCGTATGCCTCTTTGCTACGGTGGTGGTGTGACCAGTGCGGCACAAGCGACTCGTCTTGTGGACATGGGTGTTGAGAAAGTAGCGATCAGTGCTGCTGCAATTGACAATCCTTCTCTGTTGTCCGAAATGGCTGTTGCAGTGGGTCGGCAATCTGCGGTTGCGGTTTTGGATGTGCGCAAACTTACCGGACTTTTCGCTAAAGGCTATGAAGTGTGTACGCGTAACGCAAAAACTAAACACAAGCTTGATCCAGTGACGCTGGCTATTGAGTTGCAGGATTCCGGGGCGGGTGAGATCGTCATCAATTCGGTGGACAGGGATGGGTTGATGCAGGGTTATGACTTGGATTTTGCCGCCCAAGTAAAGCAGGCGCTCAAAGTGCCTGTGACCTTTCTGGGTGGAGCTGGATCACTTGAACACATAGGCGAGTTGATTGGCCGGTTGGGGGTGATAGGTGCAGCTGCGGGTAGTTTGTTCGTTTTCAAAGGTAAATACCGTGCAGTGCTGATCAACTATCCAACTCCTGCACAGAAAGTACAGCTTTGCCGTAAAGCATTAACTATCTGACTAAATTATAAGCTTTGTATGTTTTCCAATAAAGTACTCTTGATTACCGGTGGTACCGGTTCTTTCGGTAATGCCGTATTGCATCGTTTCCTGAATTCTGACTTGCGTGAAATCCGCATTCTGAGCCGGGATGAAAAGAAGCAGGACGATATGCGAAAGCGTTACAATAATCCCAAGCTCAAGTTCTACATCGGGGATGTGCGCGATTATCAGTCAGTCTTGAGTGCCATGCGCGGTGTTGACTTTGTGTTTCATGCGGCTGCGTTGAAGCAGGTTCCTTCCTGTGAGTTCCACCCGCTTGAGGCGGTGAAGACGAATGTGCTTGGTACTGAGAATGTCCTTGAAGCCGCTATAAACTGTGGCGTTCAACGGGTTGTTTGCCTGAGTACTGATAAGGCGGTGTATCCTATCAACGCCATGGGTATCAGCAAAGCAATGATGGAAAAGGTGATCGTTGCCAAGTCGCGTTCGTCTGCGCATACTGTGATTTGTGCGACGCGGTACGGTAATGTTATGGCTTCTCGTGGTTCGGTCATCCCGCTGTTTACCAATCAGATCCGTGGCGGTCAGGCGCTTAGCATCACCGATCCGGCGATGACCCGTTTTATGATGACGCTTGATGATGCAGTGGACTTGGTGCTGTATGCTTTTGAGCATGGAATGCCAGGCGAGATTTTTATTCAGAAGGCGCCGGCTGCGACTATTGAGACCTTGGCTCTAGCGTTGACCGAGTTGCTCGGTAAGCCTATGCATCCGATCAACATCATCGGTACCCGCCATGGTGAAAAGCTGTTCGAGGCGTTGCTCAGCCGTGAAGAGATGGTCGCTGCTGAGGATATGGGTAACTATTACCGTGTCCTCCCTGACTTGCGTGATTTGAATTATGATAAGTATGTGGAACATGGTGAGGTAAAGATCTCTGATGCTGTTGAATATAATTCTCACAACACGACTCGGCTGGATGTTGAAGGGATGAAGGCGTTGCTTATGAAGCTGCGGTTTATGCAGGCTGCTGTACGTGGTGAGCAAGTAGAGGCTGAGGAATAAGCCATGAAGGTACTCATTACCGGTGCAAACGGTTTTGTGGGCAAGAACCTGCAGCTGCATCTCGCCGTGCGTCGTGATGTGGAGGTGGTTTGTTTTACAAGGGCGCATCATGTGGAATCGCTTCCCGAGATGCTGCGCGACGCGGACTTTGTCTTTCATCTGGCTGGGATCAATAGGCCGCAAGACCCGAAGGAGTTTGTAACAGGTAATGCAGAGCTGACTCATGTGCTTTGTACGGCAGTTGCTGCATGCGGGCGCTCAATTCCGGTGGTCTATACCTCATCCATACAGGCAGAGCGAGATAATCCATACGGGGCGAGCAAGCGTGCTGCAGAGGAGGCGTTGTTTGCATTACAGCGCAGTAATGGTAACCCGGTGCATGTGTTCCGTTTGCCCAATGTGTTCGGGAAGTGGTGCAGGCCGAATTACAATTCGGCCGTGGCAACCTTTTGCTACAATATTGCCCGTGGTCTGCCAATTCAGGTCAATGATCCTTCGAGTTCGTTGACGTTGGTGTATGTCGATGATGTGGTTGAGCGATTCATAGCGCTTATGGACGGTGCTGATTGCGATGTCGATGCAGATGGCTTCGAGATCATGCATCCTCAGTACACCATAACGGTGGGGGATCTGGCCCGTCAGATCGAGGCATTCAAGGAGAGTCGGTCGACATTGCTGACGGAACGTGTGGGCACAGGACTGGTAAGGGCGTTGTCTGCCACTTATTTAAGTTATTTGCCAAAAGAGTCTTTTGCTTATGAGGTTGCAGAGCACAGAGATGCTCGTGGTGTTTTTGTTGAAATGCTTAAAACACCCGATTGCGGGCAGTTTTCCTATTTCACCGCGCATCCCGGGGTGACGAGGGGCGGGCACTACCATCATAGTAAAACAGAGAAGTTTCTGGTCATCAAGGGGCTGGCCCGGTTCAGATTTCGCCACATGCAGACGGGCGAAGCATACGAACTGGTGACCAGCGGCGAGAAAGCGGAAATTGTGGAAACGGTGCCGGGCTGGACGCATGATATCACCAATATCGGTATGGATGAGATTGTGGTGATGTTGTGGGCAAATGAAGTGTTTGATCGAGAAAAACCAGATACCTACATCTGTCCTCTTATAAAAGAAGGTTCATGAAGAGATTACGAGTTGTAACCGTGGTCGGTACCCGGCCCGAGATTATTCGGCTGTCGCGGGTGTTGGCTGCATTGGATGAGCATTGTGACCACATTCTGGTGCATACCGGGCAGAATTACGATTATGAGCTGAACCAGGTGTTCTTTGAAGACCTTGGCGTTCGGAAGCCTGACCATTTCTTGAGCAGCGCAGCTGGGAGCAGTGGGGCGGCAGAGACAATCGGTAATCTGATTATCGCCGTTGACCAGGTGTTGGCTGAGGTGCGGCCGGAGGCGATGCTGGTCTTGGGGGATACCAATAGTTGTTTGTCGGTGATTCCGGCCAAAAGGAGAAAGATTCCAATCTTCCATATGGAGGCCGGTAACCGGTGTTTCGATCAGCGGGTGCCTGAAGAGACCAACCGCCGAATCGTTGACCATACTGCCGATATCAACCTGACTTATAGCACGATTGCGCGTGACTACCTGTTGCGGGAGGGGTTGTCTCCGGATCAGGTGATCAAGACTGGAAGCCCGATGTATGAGGTACTGCACCACTATTTGCCTCAAATTCAGGCTTCGGATGTCGTAACGCGGTTGCAGCTGGATGAGTATGGGTATTTCGTTGTCAGTGCCCATCGCGAGGAGAATATCGAGTCTCCGGTTTCGTTCAGTAAGCTGGTGGAGGTGCTGAACAGGGTTGCTGAAGAGTATGATTTGCCTGTTATAGTATCAACGCATCCGAGGACACAGAAAAGGGTGGATGCCACGGGGGCAAAGTTTCATCCAGCGATACGGTTGCTTAAACCACTCGGATTCCACGACTATGTACACCTGCAGATGCATGCCAAGGCGTCGCTTTCTGACAGTGGGACCATCAATGAAGAGTCCTCAATCTTGAACTTCCCTGCGCTCAATCTGCGTGAGGCTCATGAACGGCCTGAAGGGATGGAGGAGGCTGCGGTCATGATGGTGGGCCTTGAGGTCGAGCGGGTGATGCAGGGGCTTGCCATTCTTGAGTCGCAGCCTCGTGGAGAGGAGAGGGGGTTGCGACTTGTGGCTGATTACAGTATGCCGAATGTGTCGGAGAAGGTGGTGCGCATTATCCACAGTTATACGGATTATGTGAACCGCGTGGTGTGGAAGAAGTATTGAGGTTGGTTGTATGCGTGTTGCGTTGATTGCCGATACTTTTCCGCCGCTTCGGACATCGGGTGCGGTGCAGCTGCGCGATCTCTCCCGGGAGTTTGTGCGCCAGGGGCATAGGTTGACCGTTATGCTGCCTTCTTCCGACCTTGATCGGGCCTGGTCGCTTGAAGAGCGGGACGGGGTGGAGGTGCTTCGCTTGCGTGCTCCTCGAATTAAGGATATTGACTATCTGCGTCGGACGCTCGGAGAGCTTGTGATGCCTTTTTCGATGCTGCGTAACCTTCAGCGCAGTCCGTTTGCTACCGAGCGTTGGGACGGGGTGGTGTGGTATGCGCCCTCCATTTTCCATGGCCCGCTGGCCAGTGCATTGAAGGCACGGAGCGGGTGCAGGGGGTATCTGATCATTCGTGACATCTTTCCGGAGTGGGCCGTTGATATGAGGCTGATGGGGCGTGGTCTGCCCTATCTTTTTTTTAGGGCGATTGCCCGATATCAATATGCTGTTGCCGATATCATCGGCGTACAGACAGCGGGTAATCTCAAGTATTTTGAAGGATGGAGCAGAGGGGTAGGCCGAAAGGCGGAAGTGCTTCAGAACTGGTTGGGGCCGGTCGGGCATCTTGGTTGTTCTCTACGGATGGATGCAACCCCACTTGCAGGCCGCAAGGTGTTTGTCTATGCCGGGAACATGGGTGTTGCACAAGGCATGGATATCCTGCTTGATCTCGCGGAGCGGTTTCGTTTGCGTGAAGATGTCGGTTTTCTTTTTGTTGGGCGGGGGAGTGATGCGGGGCGTCTCGCTGAAGAAGCGAAACGGCGTGGGCTCTGTAATGTGCTCTTTCTAGACGAGATCGATCCTGATGAGATTCCGGGTCTGTATGCCCAGTGCCATGTAGGAATGGTGGCTCTTGATCCACGGCATCAGTCGCACAACATACCGGGAAAGTTTGTGACCTATATGCAGAGCGGATTGCCTGTTCTTGCTAACATCAATCCAGGTAATGACCTGGTTGGTATGATACGGAGGGAACGGGTTGGCAGGGTGAGTGAGGATAATGCAGTTGATACATTGTATCGGATGGCTGAGGAGCTGTTAGCCGAAGGTGAAGATGGCGCTGATGTGTCGGGGCGGTGCAGGGGGTTGTTCGAACGCCTGTTTTCTGCTGAAACGGCCGTGCGGCAGATTGTGTCGGCTTTGGGAGATGGTGCTGGCGGGTGAAAAGTGAAACCCTGTGCTGGTGCGGGTTTGGTTAGGTTGTGCCGCCGTGTGGAGAGCGGGGTGATATTGTGTTTGGTTGATCAGGCGCCTGCGAGATGCGGGCGTTTTTTTTCTTTATTGAAGTACTCCTCATCTATAGGAGACTTGTGTCGCCTTGTCGTATTGTAATCAGTGAACCATTTCAACAGTCCCCCCTATGTGTTAACATAGATGTCGCGTCCAACAAGGAGGCGAACTATGGGTTACTCGCATGCCGTAAGGCACAGTGTTTTAAAGAAAGTGCTGCCACCGGAAGGCCGGAGCATCGCTGAAGTCA
>NZ_RXYK01000052.1 GCF_003968655.1 Chlorobium phaeovibrioides
TTTAGTGGATTAGTACCTGGATGAAGTACTTCATCAGCTGATGGCCATGTTAAGCTTTCCGCAATAAAACAGTATCCGTACTCTGTAACTCTCAAAGCTGTGGAACCCTCGGGATGAGGCCTTCAACAGCTGAATCTTGCTGTTCAACCCCTCGCTCACAGCGTTGGTTGTCCGGTGCTTGAAATAGTTCAGGATGTTCTCGAGGTGCCGCTGCATCATCTCCTTTACCGTGATCAATTGATTCAACCCTGAGCGGTCTACCGCTTCGCTCCAGTAGTTGAAAAAGTAGATGGCGCTGTCACGGTTGGTCAGTGACCAGAAGGCTCGGAACATGTTCTTTAGCGACCAGGCTCTGCCGGTTTTGAGTTCACAGGCCAGCAGTTCGTCAAGACTTGTCCGCTGGATTGGGGTCATATTCTCCGGGTTCCGGAGCCACGTATATTTGGAACCGACCAGCGTCTTATCGTCAATAGCTTTGAGTGTGCGGGATTCCTGCCGGCGGATCTTGTCAACAGCTTCATTGAGGTACGAGCTGATGTGGTACCGGTCATGAACGATATCTGCCTTGGGTAGTATCTGCTGGACCGCGGTTGCAAAGGGCTGCCACATATCCATAGCAACTGACTGCACATTGTCCCTCTGTGTTGCGGCAAGGCTTGTCAGGAGTACCTTTGTGGCCTTATTGGTTCTGGTTTCAACCACCTCAAGCACGCGGGCACCGTCGAGGTCGTTGAGGGTGGTGACATACCTCTGGCCGGCCCTGAAGCTCTTTTCATCGATGCCGAGGTG
>NZ_RXYK01000053.1 GCF_003968655.1 Chlorobium phaeovibrioides
GCAGGCCTTGCTCCCCAGCGTTCCGGATTGAGCTCCCTGGCTCGCTGTAAGGTTGCATTCCGCTGCTCAAAGATCGCACTTGCATGACCGTATCGCATCTGGTGCGGTGTCACATAACCGATCGATGAGTGCATGTGCTTGGTGTTGTACCAGTGCACAAAGTCGCCCATCCAGCGGCGGGCATCTTCAAGCGTATCGAAGGCATTCGGATAGGTGACATGGTACTTCATCGTCTTGAACAGCGACTCGATGTAGGGGTTGTCATTGCTGGTTCGAGGCCTGCTGTGCGAGACTGCAACATTGAGCTTTTGCAGAAGGGCCATCAGCGTAACACCTTTCATCGGGTGACCGTTATCAGCATGGAGCGCCTTGAGTTTTACCTTGCCTCCGTTCAGTATCCGGGCGAAGAGAGCACGGCTGTGCTTTTCGCTTTCTTCTTCGTGAACCGCCCAGCCGACGATGGATCTGTCAAAGAGATCCTTGACAACATATGCGTAATAGAATAGGCCTCTTACCGTACGCCCCATATAGGTGATGTCCCATGTGTATACCTGATTCGGGCCTGTAGCCTTGCGTTCCGGCGGCTTGGCGTGTCGGTGACCGACGCGCAGTTCACTCCGATGGTGGACTTGATCAGCTTCTCTCAGGATACGGTAGACCGTGCTTTCAGAAGCAAGATAGCAGCCTTCTGTCAAAAGCTGGGGAACGATCTCATACGGCGTCAGGTCACGGAACCTCGGCTCATTGCAGACGCTGATGATCTCTTCTCTTGTTTCCTGTGGCACTTT
>NZ_RXYK01000028.1 GCF_003968655.1 Chlorobium phaeovibrioides
TTGCGTTTCCTTTTGGTCATTTACTTGCTCCTCTTTTGAGCAAGTTACCAACTTAAACAGCTGTCTAAAAATCGGGGACCACTATAGAAAAAGCCGTTCACATGCAGCAGGTTCAGGCAGCATGCAGTGAGTGATGGTGGATAATAGATATAATTTTCATCTATAAATGAAGCAGCTATAGAGGGTTCCCCCCGCTTTGGTTGAGGCCGATGATTGAAAGCATTCTTCCTGTTATGCCGTTGTCTCTCCGGTGCGAGAAGAAAGAGCCAGTATCTCTGAATGAGCAGAAGGGAGAGCTTTCTATGGAGGCGGAGGAAACGCCGGCCTCCTCAAGCTGCATTCTGTTTGCTGCGCCTAGATCAAGACGGGGCCCTGCTCCCTTGGTTGCGGGGGGGAGAATGCATGAAGCCGGGAACTGTTTCGCAACATCCAGCGAAACTTCATAGGCCTCTCCGCTGATGCCGGTGCCGATGGAAGCAAGCAGGGTTTCAGGCCGGGTTCCGAATGCGCGGCGCATGCTCTCCACGGTTTGTGGTGCAATGTGCCCTGCAGTTCCTTTCCATCCGGCGTGGATGGCCGCCACAGCCCGATTGAGGGGGTCAAACAGGAGAATCGGATAGCAGTCGGCGGTTGCTATGAGGAGAAAAAGGTTTTCAGTGTCGGTAATGAATGCGTCGTAGCCCTGTAGGGCGCCCGGCGAAGTGGCGTGTAGAATTTCTGTTCCGTGAACCTGTTGCGAGCGTACCGTCCTGGATGAATCAATTCCTGCCTCATTGAAAAGCAGTTCCGTGTTTCTGCGGACAGAGTCGGGGTTGTCGTCTGTATTGGTGCCAAGGTTGAGTGAACTGTAGGGCCCTGTGCCGACGCCACCGTTTCGGGTGGTTTCAAGGGCGAGAAGAGAGTGACTGTGCCTGAATATTTCCGGCACCCTGAATTGTGGCCGTTTTGGGGCAGCAGAGGGGTTGGTTTCCTGTGTGTCCAGCATGGTCGGTTGTGTATGTATCGGGTTGATGCCGTTTTTTTTAAGATAGCGTTTTCCTCTGACCCTCCGGCCTTTTCGGATAAAGAGAGATGACGGTGTGCGATTTTCGGTGAAGAGTGTTATCTTTCCTCTTCAGCCATACCCCTCAACCATTCGGTAAAAAAGGAAGCCCATAGGCCCATAGATTCAATGGCAGATCCCGGCAACGAACGGTTTCAGGATAATTTCGGCCGCTCAATGCGGGCAATGTCCGACTATATCGGCCTTGGTGTGCAGATAGCTGCAAGCTTTGCGTTTTTTGTGCTGCTCGGCTACTGGGCGGACCTGCAGCTCGGCACTTCCCCATGGCTCTTTCTGCTCGGCGTGATGCTGGGAATGGTCGGCATGGGGCTGGTTCTCATGAAGGTGCTGAAGTCGGCAAACAGAAAACGATAACGGCGGCTCCGTCCGCCCTGAAAAGGAAAGCGATGAAACCTTTGTTTGATTTTCTTCTGAAGTTGTGTATCTTGACCGTCGTTTTATGGGGGGTCATCCTTTTCGGGCTGGAGCCCGGGAGTGTCGATACAGGGTCGGTGTTTGTTGCCTGGATCATGATTTTTGCCAATACGGTTGCCGGATACCTGCTTTTCGAATATGCTTTTGATCGAGAGTCGCAGGTGTTCACTATCGCGGTTTTCGGCGGTCTGGTTTTCAGGCTGCTCCTCCTGATGGGGCTTGTAGCCTTTATTATTTTGAGAGATCTTGTTGTCATCAATGACTTCGTCCTCTCATTTTTTGCTTTTTACTGCATCTATGTGATTGTCGAGATTCTCGGCTATCAAAAGAAAAACAAACAGAAAAAGATCGCTGCATGAAACGGGAAAAAGTCATTCAGGCCCAGAGTTTTTTAAAGGTTTTGGCGCTGCTGGTGCCGCTTCTTCTGAATGCATATGTTCCCGCGTCGGCTTCCGACCATGCTGCCGGGGGGGTTCATGCTGCCGCAGTTCACGCTGAATCGGCAATGCCCGCTGCAGACGGTGGCGTTCTGCTCCATGGTACTGAAGGTGCTGCCAATGAAGCTGTTGCGCATGAGGAAGAAAAGGCCGGTGATGTCATCATGCATCACATTCTTGATTCCCATGTCTTCGCTTTCGAGCCTTTCGGCGAAATCCACCTTCCCCGTCTTCCGCTTCTTTTCGGCATTGATATCTCCATTACCAAGCATGTTGTGATGCTCTGGATTGTTTCAGTCATTCTTCTTGTCGTGTTCGCAGCCGTCGGCGGAACCTACAAAAAGATGACTGCAAGGCAGGCTCCCGGGGGTCTTGCCAATGCAATGGAGGCTCTGGTGGAGTTCATCCGTCTTGATGTGGCAAAGTCGAACATCGGCCACGGATATGAGAAGCACCTCCCCTATCTTCTGACGGTGTTCATGTTCATTCTGCTCTGCAACCTCCTCGGTCTCATTCCCTACGGAGCTACGGCAACAGGCAACATCAATGTTACCCTGACACTTGCCGTCTTCACCTTTTTCATTACCCAGACAGCATCGCTCAAGGCGCACGGCCTGAAGGGTTACCTGCAGCACCTGACAGCCGGAACGCACTGGTCCCTCTGGATCATCATGATTCCCATCGAGGTCATCGGCCTCTTCACCAAGCCTTTTGCGCTTACCGTCCGTCTTTTCGCAAACATGACGGCTGGTCATATCGTCATTCTCAGCCTTATCTTCATCAGCTTCATTCTCAAGAGCTACATTGTTGCTGCTGCGGTTTCGGTTCCCTTTTCAATATTCATCTATCTGCTTGAAATCTTTGTTGCATTCCTTCAGGCCTTCATCTTCACTATGCTTTCAGCTCTCTTCATAGGGCTGGCGACGGTCCATGAGGGTGGTGATGCGGAAGTTGCCCATCACTAAAAAGATGTCGGGATTATTGATTGAGAAATTGTATTTTTGGACTTTTCATTAACCTGTTCAACACTGCTGGTCAGCTTTTGCGAACATCTTACAATAAATAAACGGAGGTATTTACACGATGGAAGGTATTGGTTTGGGTTATCTTGGTGCCGGTCTCGGCGCCGGTCTGGCTGTTATTGGTGCAGGCCTTGGAATCGGCAACATTGCAGCATCAGCCGCTGAGGGTACCGCCCGTCAGCCTGAGGCTACTTCCGATATCCGTACCACCATGATCATTGCAGCTGCTCTTATTGAGGGTGTTGCTCTGTTTGGTGAGGTTATCTGCGTGCTTCTCGCTCTTAAGTAACAAGCGCGATACAGAAGGTATTCCTGTTGCAGATCCGGGCAAGGGCCCTGGTCTGCTTTGGGATTTCATCAACCCGTTAACGGTAACCATTGTTCATGCTTATGTCGGCAGTCATACTTCTCTCCGGCAGTCTTCTTGACCCGAATCCGGGTCTGATTTTCTGGACGGCAATTACCTTTGTGCTCGTCCTTCTTATCCTGAAAAAGATTGCATGGGGACCGATTCTCGGCGCTCTTGAAGAGCGGGAAAAAGGTATCCAGTCGTCCATTGACCGTGCTTACGGTGCAAAGGAAGAGGCTGAGGCGATTCTTCGCCAGAACAAAGAAACTCTTGCAAAGGCCGAGGCCGAATCCGACCGGATTATCCGTGAAGGCCGTGAGTTTGCTGATAAAATCCGCGCAGAAATCACCGAGAAGGCTCATGCCGAGTCACAGAAAATGATTGGTGCTGCAAAGGACGAGATCGAGCAGGAAAAACGGCGCGCCCTGGATGTTCTGAGGAACGAGGTGGCAGACCTTGCGGTTCGCGGTGCAGAGAAGATTATCCGCGCCAGCCTTGATGGCGAGGTGCAGAGAAAGGTGGTTGACAGCATGATTGCTGATCTCTCCACAAAACAAAACTGAAAACGGTCACGACATGTCAAGTGTAATTGCAAGCCGTCGATACGCATATGCCTTTCTTTCTGCGGCCGAAGCCGGCGGGTTTCTTGAGACTGTGACCGGAGAAATGCAGATGGTCGGCGAGACCCTCGCAGCTTCCCGTGATCTGCAGAGAGCCCTCGCCAGTCCGCTTATCAATGCAGACCGGAAAACTCACCTTCTTGAAGAGATTTTCGCTGAAGCGGTCGGGGATAAAATGATGCTCTTTCTGAGGCTGATCGCCCATAAAAAAAGAGCTGGTATCCTGGGCGGAATTACTCAGGAGTTTGCTGCGCTGCTTGATGAGAAAAACGGGATCGTGAATGCAGCGGTGACCAGCGCCACAGAACTCAGCGAGAGCCAGCAGAAGGCCCTTTCCCGGAGCCTTGAGGGCTATACCGGAAAGAAAGTCCGTTCGGCAATGAAGATTGACGAGAGCCTTATTGGAGGCCTCAGCGTGAAAATAGGGGATACCATTTTTGACGGCAGTGTGCGCCACCAGCTGCAGCTGCTTCGTGAAAAGCTTGTGGCAGTTGAGGCCTGAGCCTTTTCTCTGCTTCTTGCCGGCAGGCACAGGACCATTTTTTTAAGCCTGCATTGCGCAGGCTTTTTTTTTGATGCCGGGGCTTTAGCTCAGTTGGTAGAGCGTCTCGTTCGCAATGAGAAGGTCAGGGGTTCGACTCCCCTAAGCTCCACTCCCCTCACGCATTCCTTCTTGTTTCTGTCCTCTCCCCATGAGTCCCTCATGGTTTGCTCTTGTCCCGCTTTTCTGGGGACCTTTATGGATCCCGGATTCCAGCTCCTCAACGCCCTCCTTGCCGAAATGGCCTCAGGGCTGCAACTCACCGAATACCGCATGCTCGAAGTGTTCTGCCGCTGGCTAGGCAAAAAAGAACAGGCCGCAACCGTCATCATCCAATACCCCGAAAAGTTTGAACTCCGCGACCGCGAGCAAGACCTCAGCCTCCTCAAAGAAGCCGACGGGCTCACGGTGGAAAGCCCCACCTTCCAGAAAGAGCTGCAGAAACTGATAGCAAGCATCGTCCTGGAGGACGATGCGCAGCTGGAGGAGATTAATGGGGAGATTGATGGGGGGTGAACGTCACGCCTCAGCAGACCCGGAGGGTGCGTCCGCGCGCCCTTCGGGGTATGCTGGAGGCGATTGTTCGCCAGTCCTTGATTTGTCCCGGATTCTCTCTGCCAAAGCGTCCGCGTCCCTCATGATGTCGATGACGCGGTCGCGCAATTCCAGGAGTTGCGCATACTCCGCTGTTTGCGCCGGTCTATGTTCCCTTGTAAAGTAAGTGGCGAGATAGCGCTGGATGATCTCGCGACGCCGCCCGCGGTCCTCTTCGGACATCGGCACAGCGTCGAGATATATTTCCCACGGCTTGTTTCCCTTCTTCGAATTGCAGGGCTTGCAGCAGGGCAACAGATTGCCGAGTCGATGGCCAGCTCCGCTGAACTCACTGTCTACCACGGTGGCGAAAACGTGGTCCCATGTTTCCGCTGTGGCGCCGCAGTACACGCAGAGGAGATCATCGTCGGCGTCCTGTCCGAGCGCCTCGACGGCCGCTCGAACGCCGGCTTCATCGTACACGTCGCAGGGGGCGATGGAGGACGCAAAGGCATGGTTGATAGTTGTCTTGCGCCGCGAGTAGATCGAGTACGGCTTTAGGTGACGCTTGATTGCTGTGTACTTCATTATGTCTTGGCGAACAATGTTTAGACTGATCCGCATAAACTGCGGATTTTTGAATTACAACCCATATAAGACGCAATCGAAACACTGGCAAAACAACTGTTAAGATCTTTCAATAATTTGAGTTAATCTTCGCCTTACGATTTATTTCTGCTTCTTATACGGATCGGCATAAGAACACTGTTCACAGCCCGTCAACTGGACTGCGAACACCAGACGGTCCTGCGTATATCCCCTTAATCGGTCACCTTCAAACATAGGGCTATGGGTGTTTTTTTACGCCAACCCGGGGAATCTTATTTTCCGAAAAGTGGGGATTGTTAATTGGCGAAATTTGGGGATTTTCAATTTCCGATTACAAGCGTCCCTCTCGAAGCGTTGGTTAGGCATGAAATATTTCATCGCCGCAGCTTAATGCCGCGGTGATTAATATCTCGGAGCCTGACGAATCCCAGTTCCTGGGGGGGCACTCCTTCAAGAACAACATTTGAATTTGTCCAGCTTCCACTAATTAGAGATTCATTGAAGGAGACATCTCTTGATTTGGCATTTTCATTGTTCGGCATGCCATTCTTGTCAACCGCCCCCCATTCAAGCTTTGCCTTCAGACCGTCTATTGTCGCGGCGGACAAATTCCCGAATTGCAATGTTACTTTGCTGCCGTTTGCATACGGAGCTATGTTTGCAATTGAAACTGTTAAGACACCGAGATCACTCTTCACAAGGCTATATCCATCGGAGCCTGGCGTCAGATACGCTACTTTGTCAAAGCCGCTGAGCATCTGATTAAACTGATTTAGTTCGATTGTTTGCTTCAAGTCAGCCAACTCTTTTTCAAGAGAGGCCACTTTGGTTTCCAGTGTTTTCACCTTTGAGCTTTGGTCACACCCAGCAAGAAGAAGCGCGCCAAACACGGCAGCTATATATAACAGTCTGTACATAGTTCCTCCCTGTTGCCTAACGCCAAGCGTAACCGGTCGGACTTGGAGCGTAGCGAAAAGCCCAGTCCGAGTTGACGCTTTTGCGACGTGATTTTTGGATGATGTCGCGAAACGGGTTTCCAATAAACTTCTATTTACCGATTAGCTGACAATTTTGATTCCAGAACTTATTCTTTGCTATTGATTCTTGCGTTTCATCCGAATTGAAGCTTCCACCGGTATTATAAACATCATTAAGTGCGGAGTCGAGCGCACCTTCAAACACCCTACCAAGTATGAAATCTGGTGTTGGACCCTGCAAAAGAAGGAGCATCCCGATTGGTACTCCATTTGACAGATCTTCTCTTTTGACTTTCTCTGATTGGACTGCATTGATGAACTTGAGTCCTACTACGTAACCATATTTAAATAACCGCTCTTGTTCTTGAGTGTTTTTACTCTTTTCTGCCAAAGCTGAGCACTCGAATGCGCTCCATGCCGCCTTACCCATTGCGGCATATTCGGATGAACTTTCAGCGAAGATTGGTTTTCCTGTGACCAGCACAAGCAAAATACCCAACAGAAATACTTTTGTTCTCGTTGTATGCATCGAGATATCCTTTATGGTGATAACGCCTCAATTACCGGTGCAGATTTGCTGCGTCCGGTGCCGTAGGCTCGTAGTTGATTGACTTGTTAGATTTATACATTTTTAGGCACTGCTCACCTGTCTTATTCATTTCCCCTGAAGACTCAGTTCACGGTATCTGTCACACCCTTGCTGGTACCCATTGTCACAGGCCTTTCCGAACCATTCCTTTGCAGTCGCCTTGTTCACTCTGACCCCCCGACCGTTGTAATACATTATCCCGAGGTTATACTGTGCACTTGCAACACCTTTCGATGCCGCAAGTCGGTACCATTTTAAAGCTTCGGGGTAGCTTTGTCTGACCCCATGACCATCGTAGTACATAACCCCGAGGTTGTTCTGAGCAGCAGCATCACCCTGTTCAGCAGAGAGTCGATACCACTTCATCGCCTCGTTGTAGTTCTGGGGAACTCCTTTCCCATTG
>NZ_RXYK01000029.1 GCF_003968655.1 Chlorobium phaeovibrioides
TCGGATATGTGACCCCGGAACAGATGCATCAGGACCTTGCAGCAGGGATTATCGCTGAAAGAAAAAGAGTATTGGGAAAGCAGCAGAAACTTCGTAAAATGTACTGGTCAGCAAATCAAACAACCGGAAGCGGGCTGTAGTTTATTGGAAACCCGTTTCGCGACATCATCCAAAAATCACGCCGAAGATGCTGGTTTGGTGTTATGGGATATAGCTAAAATATCGAAGAATCCTAAAACATTTCGAACGGATTGGGCTGAGTTGATATATAGAAAAATAGAACGATGAAAGAAGAAGAAATCAGGCCGCAAGCCATATTCGATGAATACCTGCGGCTGGCAAAGGATGACACCATCACCTACTTTGCCGATGTTGAAAATGTTTCGGTTGGATGTCCTGCTTGCGGTAAAGCCGGTGTCGTTTCATTCGAGAAGTCTGGGTTTAGATATGAAATCTGTCCGGATTGCAGGACGCTGTATGTCAATCCCAGACCGGTTGCCAGTGCATTTTCACGGTACTATACCGAATCACCTTCTTCGAAATACTGGGCGACGACATTCTACAGGGAGACGGCAGAGTCCCGCCGCGAGAAACTCTGGAAGCCCAAAGCCCTGATGGTCAGCGATGTCATTAAGAAGTATGGGGGTGGGAATGTCGTTATTGATGTTGGTGGAGGGTACGGATTGTTTGCTGAAGAGATCAGTGCATTTATCCCGGGGACTCCGATTTTGATTGAACCAGGGCCGCATCTTGCATCGGTTTGTCGTGATAAAGGCTTTCCAGTTGTCGAGAAGTTCCTTGAAGATGTCATTGCCGCTGATTTGCCGAAAGGGCCTAAGGTCTTTGTCAGTTTTGAGCTTTTCGAGCACCTGCATGATCCAGGGCGTTTCATGAGGCACCTTTACGGGCTGATGTCCTCAGGGGATTTGTTTGTCTTTACGACGCTTTCCGGTACTGGAGCCGATATTCTTGCGCTGTGGGAGGATTCAAAATCCGTTTCGCCTCCTCACCATCTGAATTTTTTCAATCCTCATTCGGTGCAGATTCTTTTGGGGCAATACGGTTTCGAGATGTTGGATGTCACCACTCCTGGGAAGCTTGATATTGATATCCTTGTCAATAATCGGGCGTTGATAAAAGACCGTTTTTGGGATGCTTTCGTAACTCTTGCATCCGACGCCGATAGGCAGCGCTGGCAGGAATGGCTTGCAACAAGCGGTTGGAGTTCCCACATGATGGTTGTCTGCCGTAAACCTTGAATTGTATGGAGTTCTTATGAGTATTCTGGCTCTTATTCCCGCCCGCATGGGCAGTGGCCGTTTCCCTGGCAAGCCAATGGCTCCGATTCTTGGTAAGCCCATGATTGGCCATGTCTATGAGCGGGTGGCTAAATCACCGGTTGTAGATCTTGTTGCCGTGGCGACCTGCGACAGGGAGATTTATGATTATATCGAATCGATCGGTGGTGCCGCAGTGATGACTGGGAGCCATCATGAGCGGGCTTCGGATCGTTGTGCTGAAGCGCTTGGTAAACTGGAGGCAGAGCTGGGTTGTAGGTATGATATCGTCGTGATGGTTCAGGGCGACGAACCGATGACGCATCCCGATATGATTGGTGAAGCCGTGCAGCCTATGTTGGATAATCCGGATATCCTTGTCGTGAACCTGCTTGGGGAAATAAAAGACGATGCAGAGTTTGAGGACCGCAACTGCATCAAGGTTGTCTGCGACCTGCAGATGAATGCCTTGTATTTCTCCCGTGAGCCAATTCCTACCAGATGCAAGGTTGATGATGTGCCGATGGGCAAGCAGGTGTGCATCATACCCTTCCGGCGTGATTTCCTGCTTGAGTATACCCGATTGCAGCCAACGCCGCTTGAAGTGGCTGAGTCTGTCGACATGATGCGGGTGCTTGAGCACGGGCTGAGGGTGCGTATGGTGCCTACCCGGTATGAGACGCAGGCCGTTGATACACTGGCTGATCTTCGAAAAGTTGAAGAGATGATGGGCGGGTTGGCGGAGTGATGCCAGTCGGATCAGAATCATTGCCTCGGGTGCTGACGATATGGGATTGCCACGGGATTCCCGGGAATCATAAAGGGCCGTTAGTACTTTGGAGAAGTTACGGAGAGGATTCATGCCCTGATGCAGTCTCGATTCCCCAATGGATTGAAGAGAACGCCGACTCTCTTCGTGAACGGTATCTCGCATGGGTCTACGAACTCGGTCAGGTTAAGGTGCAAGGCCGGCGTCTTGTTGATTTTCTTGAGATAAGGCCGGGGTTCAGTTATTGGTGGATGGCGCCGATCGCTGAAAAGTGCAACTTCTCTAAATCTCCGCATATTACCGATGCTGTTCGGCTGATGGCATTTAATGACTGGTTCCAGAAGGGTAGTGTTGACCGTATTCGTTTGGTGAGTGGTAGCATGGCTTTGTCGCAGTGCTTAGCATCTTGGGCTGCCCAAAATGGGTGGGGGTTCGAGTGGGAAAGGGTTCCTGGCAACTGCTCTGAAGGCTCGCTTTTGAAGAAGCTTTTTCGCCGGAGTCCGCAGCGTGTGCAGGGGTTGTTGTCGTTCTTGCGGTATCTTTCTCGCCGATGGACGTTGAGGGGTGTGGGAATAAAAGAATGGCGAAACACTCAGGCCGATACCACATTCATTTCCTATCTATTCAATCTTGTTCCGTCAGCACTTCAGGGGGGGCGATACGAATGCCGCTTCTGGGGAAACCTTCCCGATGTTCTGAAAGAAGAGGAAAAAACGATCAACTGGCTACATCTTTATGTTGCGGATCGTGTCGTCCCTGACTCTAAATCTGCTGCAGATCTACTGGCCGCATTCAACAGCAATGAGCGTGCCCTTCAGGTTCACGCGACGCTCGATTCATTTTTGGGTCTGCAGGTTGTCATCAGGACACTTCTGGATTGGCTTGTGTTGTGGTTGAAATGGAGAAAGGTACATGGTTCCATTGGGCGGCAGCAGCTCCTTGCTGGTTGCGATGTCTCTCCACTGTATGCTGATGAGTGGCGATCTGCTCTATTAGGATCTGGTGCGGTCAGCAATCTTTTGACCTTCAATCTCCTATCCGCAGCTTTTCGCATATTACCGAAGCAGCGTCTCGGCTTCTATCTGCAGGAGAATCAGCCATGGGAAATGGCACTGATTTATGCTTGGAAAGAGGCTGGACATGGGGAAATCGTCGGAGTTCCTCATTCAACTGTGAGGTACTGGGATTTAAGATACTTTAATGATCAGCGATTGTATTCCCGTGGTCCAGGAAATAGGATGCCCTTGCCTGATCGGGTTGCTGTGAATGGACCCGTTATGCATGATATATACCGGGTAGGTGGGTATCCGGAAGATCAGCTCTGTGAAGCTGAAGCGTTGCGGTATCTTTACTTGGCAGAAGGTCAGGGGATGAATGAATTCCATCGGAAAGAGCTGTCTGGATTGAGGTTGCTTGTCTTGGGGGATTATCTTGAGCAGTCAACGCGTTACATGATGACTCTTCTCGAAGGCGCATTTCATGACCTACCTGAAGATATGCGTATAGTCGTCAAGCCTCATCCGGCATGTCCCGTGGAGCCTAGTGAGTATCCTTCCATGGTGTTTGATGTTGTATCTGAACCGATTGAGAAACTTCTTCAACGGTCTGATATCGCATATACAGGTGCAATGACTTCTGCTGCTGTGGATGCCTATTGTGCAGGAGTTCCGGTTGTGTCCGTACTTGATCAGGATTCGCTGAACTTGAGCCCGTTGCGGGATATGGACGCAGTCAAGTTTGTCAGTTCGTCTCGGGATCTCGTTGATGCTTTGGTAACTATTGCAGGCAGTTCTTCTTTTCAGTGTGAGGCGGAACTGTTCTTTTATCTCGATAAGGCTTTGCCTCGCTGGAAGGCTTTACTCACAAAACCTTGATCTCATGATCGTGGCATTTGAAAATAGATTTTACGGCAAGTCCATTGTTATAACCGGTCATACCGGATTCAAGGGGCCATGGTTGACGGCATGGCTTCAATTGATGGGTGCTGAAGTTACCGGCATCGCTTTAGAGCCTCCGACAAATCCGTCGCATTTTGTCGTGGCGGGTATGGGGGAGGGGATTCAAGATCATCGTATTGATGTTCGTGATCCTGAAAAGATCTCTCGGGTTATAACGGAAGCACAACCGGATTTTGTATTCCATTTGGCGGCACAGGCTCTGGTTCGCAGGTCGTATGAGAATCCACTCGAGACCTGGCAGACTAATGTGCTTGGGACACTGCATATCCTTGAGGCTCTGCGCAAGCTTGATAAACCATGTGCGGCGGTCATTATTACAAGCGACAAGTGTTACGACAATGTCGAGTGGGTATGGGGATATCGCGAGACCGATGCCATGGGTGGACCTGATCCTTATAGTGCCTCTAAGGGTGCTGCAGAACTGGCGATTAGGTCGCATATCAAATCATACTTTCCTAAGTCGACGAGCAAGGTTCGGATTGCCTCTGCTCGGGCCGGCAATGTTATTGGCGGGGGGGACTGGGCTGACAGCAGGATTATTCCTGACTGTGTGAGGGCCTGGTCGGAAAACGGGATTGTGGAGTTACGCAATCCTGCATCAACTCGCCCGTGGCAGCATGTGCTGGAGCCGTTGAGTGGTTATTTAGCTCTCGCTGCGGCATTAAGCGAACGGGACGAATTACATGGAGAGCCGTTCAATTTCGGCCCGCAAGCTCAGCAGAACCACAGCGTGTTAGAACTTGTACAGGAGATGTCAAAACATTGGGAGAAGGTACGGTGGGAGGATGTATCAAGTGCCGTCGAGGGACCATATGAGTCCGGTCTGCTGAAGCTCAATTGCGACAAGGCATTGCATCACCTTCAGTGGCATGCCGTGATGGGGTTTAAGGATACCGTTTGCATGACGGCTGAATGGTATAAAGCCTATTATCAGCAGCCTGACGCAATTCGTGCATGTACTGAAAGTCAGATATCGGAATATATGGCACATGCTAAGGCTCAGGGGTTGCGATGGGCTCAGTAACTTTGAGTGATATAGGTGTTACTCCGTTGCAGCGGATAGCGGTTATCGGCGGGGATGTGTTGCATGCGCTGAAATCAACCGATTCGGATTTTCATGGGTTCGGTGAGGCATATTTTTCAACTATTGCAACGGGCGCGATAAAGGGCTGGAAACGACATGGCCGAATGACTATGAACTTGATTGTACCTGTTGGTATGGTGAAGTTCGTGTTTTATCAGGAAGGCGGTTCTCTTTTTCGTGAAGAAACGATTGGCATCGAGCGATATGTGCGTTTGACGGTACCCGCTGGCATCTGGTTCGGTTTTCAAGGAATTGCCGGTGGTGAGAGCATGGTGCTGAACATCGCAAGCATTCCTCATGATCCGGATGAAGTGGAGCGTTTGCCCATTACTGCAATTGCTTATCAGTGGAACAACATATGAAAGTCATTATCCTGGCCGGCGGGTTCGGTACCCGTCTCGCAGAATACACCGATGTTATTCCCAAGCCGATGGTGCCTGTTGGAGGAAAGCCAATCCTTTGGCATATTATGCAGACTTATGCCCATTTCGGGCATAAGGACTTTTATGTTGCATTGGGGTATAAGGCGGAAGTCATCAAGGAGTATTTTCTGAATTACCGGGCATTGAAGGCTGATTTTACCGTTGACCTTGCCTCGGGCGGAATTACCTCGCATCAGAGCGATCCGGTTGACTGGAGGGTGACCTTGGTTCACACGGGGGACTCAACAATGACCGGTGGTAGAGCGAAGCGGCTACAACCATTCATTGGTGATGAAACATGCCTGCTGACCTATGGCGATGGTGTGGCTGATATGGACCTTGATGCGCTTCTTGCATTTCATCGCAGTCATGGAAAAATGGTGACGGTTTCAGCGGTGCGGCCTACTGCCCGTTTTGGTGAACTCGAGCTGAGTGGAGACCAGGTTGCAAGCTTCAAGGAGAAGCCGCAGTTGCATGAAGGGTGGATCAATGGGGGCTTTTTTGTTGTCGAGCCTGCTTTCTTTGATCTGATAGCCGGTGACGAAACGATGCTCGAACGCGAGCCTCTTGAAGCGGCTGCTCTTGCCGGTGAGTTGATGGCATACCGCCATGAAGGCTTCTGGCACTGCATGGATACCAAGCGGGACCATGAGCTGCTTGAGTCGTTGTGGGCTAAGGGAGCTCCTTGGGCTTTTGGATAGAGGCATGCGAATACTGATTACGGGTGGTTTCGGCTTTATCGGCGGGCGGCTTGGGCAATCGTTGCAGCGGCAGGGGCATGATGTTATCCTCGGGACCCGTCAAGGTGAATGCAATCCTCCTGTATGGTTGCCGAATGCTCGAGTGGTAAATACTCCATGGAGTGATGCTGGGGGGTTGAAGGATATCTGTGCAGGTATTGATATTGTGGTTCATGCTGCAGGAATGAATGCGGGAGCGTGTGCGGCTGATCCGGCTGGCGCCATTGATTTCAATGCTGTTGCGACAGCCCGTCTTGTCCAGGCTGCGGTTGCTGCCGGCGTTCATCGTCTTATCTATCTCTCCACGGTGCATGTGTATGGCAGCCCTCTTGAGGGGTGTATTACTGAAGATACCTGTCCTCGTAATCTTCATCCATATGCCTCATCGCATCTTGCGGGTGAGGTCGCAGTATTATGGGCGGCACAAAATAGTGCTCTTGAATCTGTTGTTCTGCGTCTTTCCAACGCGTTCGGTGTACCTCTGCATGATAGGGTTGATTGCTGGATGCTACTGGTCAATGACCTGTGTCGACAGCTGGCGACAACAGGCCAAATGGTGTTGAAGAGCAACGGCACACAACAACGGGATTTCATCGCTCTCGGCAAAGTGTGCAGCATTGTCGGAGAGCTGATGCATTGCGATCTTGAGGTACTTCCACATCGGGTTGTGAATGTGGGTTCTGGCGTCTCAATGAGCGTGATGGAAATGGCGCAATTGATTCAGTCACGGTATGAGAAGATGTATGGTCAGACGCCACAAATATCCAGATGTGATACGGAATGGACAGCCGGGGACTCTTTGGAATATCATTCAAACATATTGGACTCGCTTGGAATCCAGTCGGCAGGTAACGGCTTCGAAGAGATTGATGCATTGCTGGGTTATTGTATGAGGAGATTTGGAGGAGGCGATGCATCAAGAAGCTAAAGCGCCATTGGTGTCGATAGTTTGACCCCTTCCCCGAAAACCAGACACTTGTAAAGTAGAGAATTCCGGCAATGAGTATCTTGAATCAAACAGGAGCCA
>NZ_RXYK01000002.1 GCF_003968655.1 Chlorobium phaeovibrioides
AAATGTAGGGGGAGACGACGGACAATACCTGTCCGATGCGAAATAAATGAGGAGGGTGTTCCTCTGGTAGGTGTTGCCCGGTTGTAGGCGGAGCCGGGTCTATCTATCAAGCCCTGCTTCGGCGGGATTTTTTTGAGCCGTCTCTATTTCTTGAGAAAAAAGTTGCATATTTCAATGAGTTCAAATCGGAGCGGCGTTCCGGTATGTATGGCTTTTGGGGTACCATATTAGGTACCAGTTTTTTTTACTGCCGGAGAAGCTTGTGAACAGGGAGACTTCACATTCCCTAAGGGGTGAATGTGTCGGGATTTGCGTATCTTCAATGATGAAAGGGAAATTAACTGGATATGGGAGTTTTATGAAGCAGGGTCTGATATTGTTTCGTTCAGCGTTGGTGGTGATTGTTTTCGCCTCAATGGCTCTTTGGGGGTGTTCCTCGCAAAAGCCGGTGGTAAAAGCAGAGACTCAGGTCAAGGAGGGCTACAGTCGCGCTTCTGAGTTCTACCAGAAAGAGGAGTATGAAAAAGCTGCTGCGGAACTTGAGCCGCTTCTTTTCTCCTCGCGGGCAACAGCGCTTGAGGATGATGTGCTGTTTCTCCTTGCAGACTCCTACTTTCAATCGGAGCAGTACCTGCTCTCATCTGACATGTACGACAGGCTTCTTCAGCAGGTTCCCCGTTCCCCGTTCAGGGAGCAGGCTGGCTTCATGCTTGCGCAGTCATATGAAAAACTGTCCCCTGTTTATGAACTTGATCAGGAGTATACCCGAAAAGCGATCGAGTCCTATTCTCTCTGGCTTGGTGAGTACGGTACCCGTGACTCGGCTGCTGTTTCACGGGATCTTGATACCTACCGTGAATTGCTGAAAATCAATCCGGACAATGCATCCTACCGTGAACGGTTTGAAGGGTTCAGTCGTGAGATGAAACGCCAGGGCTCCATAACCCATGCGACAAAGGCGATCCCGGTTCTCTATGACAAGCTCGCTGCTTCTGCATATTCTGTTGCCCGGCAGTATGTGGTTCTTAAAAAATACAAGGCCGCAGGCATTGCTTTTGACGAAGTGGTTAGCCGTTATTCCCAAACCCCCTGGTACAGGAAGGCACTGGTAGGCCGGATTGAAGTGCTTGTCAAGCGCGGCAAGTGGTTTGAGGCTCGCACGGCGATGGATCAGTTTCTTCAGAAATACCCGGAGTCTCTGGAGGAGATGAAGGGGCTGAGAGAGGAAATTCTCAGGAATTTCTCCAATTCCTGAGGCGGAGCCGCATGCATGTCGGGGTACTGGGAGGGACATTCGACCCTCCCCATAACGGTCATCTCGCCCTGGCTCTGTTTGCGCGGGAACTGCTCTGTGTTGATCGTCTTATTCTTTCTGTTTCTGACAACCCGCTCAAACAGCGGCGCAGTGCAAGCGACTCACAGCGTAAAGCGATGACGGAGCTGCTCTGTCATGAACTCAACCGTACCGGCACATTCTGTGATGCATGCGGCTGGGAGCTTGAGCAGAAGCGCCCTTCCTATACAGTCAATCTTCTCAGGTTTGTCCGCTCTCTCTACCCCTCAGCAAGTTTGAGTCTGCTTGTGGGTGAAGACAGCTGGCGCAATTTCGGTTCGTGGAAGAGTCCTGAGGAAATTGAGGAGCTGGCGGATGTTGTGGTGTTTGCCAGAGGCGCAGAACATATGACTGAACGGCCGGACGCCGTTTCGGGCATAAGGTTTGTTGAGTTTTCCTGCCCGCTTTCATCAACAATGCTCCGTGGGAGGATTGCCGAAGGCCAGAGTGTTTCCTCTCTTCTCCCCTCCTCCATTGACCGGTATATCCGGCGGGAGGGGCTGTACGGAGAGTGAGGGTGCCGGT
Organism: Chlorobium phaeovibrioides; assembly: GCF_003968655.1. Classification (GTDB taxonomy): domain Bacteria; phylum Bacteroidota; class Chlorobiia; order Chlorobiales; family Chlorobiaceae; genus Chlorobium; species Chlorobium phaeovibrioides. Next base: position 1,859 of record NZ_RXYK01000002.1, read on the forward strand.
GCCTCTTTGCTACATTGACTCGGGGGCGCTGATTCCCAGAATCCTGAACCCGTTCTGCAGTACCTGCCGCGTGGCAAGGGAGAGAAGGAGGCGCGCGTTGGCTGTGTCGGCTTCAGCTTTAAGGATGGGACATTCCTGATAAAAACGGTGGTAGAGTTCTGCTATGGAGTGCATGTAGTCAACCATTTTCTGCGGTTCCAGCAGGCGGAGTGCAGAGCGGACCATGTCGGGAAAGTCAAGCAGAGCAAGGGCAAGCTGCAGTTCTTCGGGTGAAGAGAGTGTTTTGAGAAGAGCAAGGTCGGGCAGTTTCTCAGGGTTGAAGCCGTTTTCACTCCACGCCATCCTCAGAAGGCTGCAGATTCGGGCATGGGCATACTGCAGATAGAAGACGGGGTTGTCTTTCGACTGTTTTCTGGCAAGATCCACATCGAAGTTCAGATGGGAGTCTTTGCTTCGCATGATGAAGAAAAGACGGGTCGCATCGGCTCCAACATCGTCTATAAGGTCATCAAGAAGGTCGGCATTGCCTTTTCGTGTCGACATCTTGACGGTTTCTCCGTCAACCGTTGTGGTGACGAACTGGTTGATGGCTATGCGAATACGGCTGGTGTCATGGCCGAGTATTTTGAGGGCTTCAATAACATCGGGATACTCGTCTATATGGTCGGCCCCGAACACATTGACGATGACTCCGAAGCCTCTGTCGTATTTTGTGAGGTGATAGGCTATGTCAGGCAGTCTGTAGCTTGGCTCGCCGGTTGACTTTACGAGGACCTTGTTTTTTTCCTGCCCCAGTTTTGTTGTCAGAAACCATGTTGCCCCTTCGTACTCATCAATAAAGCCTTTCTGGCTAAGCGCATCAATAACCCGGCTGTTTCGGGTCGCTCCGTTTTCATCGGGGGTGTAGAGGGTGTGTTCGTTGAAGAACGAGTCGTGGCGGATTCCGAGCCGCTCCAGCGTCTTTTTGATGGAGCTGAAAATGATGGCTTCCGCCGTGCTCTTGAATTCGCCGGTTCCCTCTGTGTCCGCAAGAGAGTCGCCCTGTTCCTGGTAGATGCGGTCTGCAATGTCGCCGATGTAGCCACCCTGGTAATGGGTATCGGGAAAGTCAACCTTCCGTCCGCACCGTTCAAGGTAGCGGAACCGTACGGACTCGCCGAGAATCTGCATCTGGCGTCCGGCATCATTGAAATAGTATTCACGCGTGACGCTGTAGCCTTCAGCCTCAAACAGGTTGGCTATGCAGTCGCCAAGGACTCCTCCGCGGCCCCGGCCGATTGTCAGCGGACCGGTCGGGTTGGCGCTCACATACTCCACAATTGCCTTTTCTCCATTGCCTGAGGTCCCCCGACCGAATGCTTCCCCCTGGCGGAGAACCTCACCAAGGGAGTCCATGATGAAGGGGGGGGTCAGGAAGAAGTTGATGAATCCGGGGCCTGCAACCTCTGTTTTTTCAATGCTTCCGGAAGGGAACCGGAGGTGGCCTATGAGTTCCTGGGCAAGCGTCCTTGGGTTTTTCCCGAGCTCTTTTGCGGATAGAAATGCAATGTTTGTGGAAAAGTGTCCGAATTTTGCCGAGGCCGGCTTTTCTATCTGAACCGGCTGGCCGGTTTCTATCCCCGCACTGCGGAGCGCGTCCTGAATGACTGGTCTGAAAAATTGCTGCATCGCTCTTTTATGGTGATGTCAATGGGTTGCTTGCCGGGATGTTCCGGACAAGTTCAATGGGGTCGAGTGCAGCGAAGTCGTCAATGACTGCAATGACATTGCCGAAAGGATTGAATGCCTCCCTGCTGTTTGTTGTGGTGACTGCTACTGCTGCCATGCCGGCACTTCTGGCCGCTTCAAGGCCGGGAATTGCGTCTTCAAAGACGATGCATGACGAGGGGGGAACATTGAGCAGTTCCGCTGCCCGCAGAAAAACATCGGGGTCGGGTTTGCCGCGGGCCACATCGGATGCGGAGACAATTGCCCCGAAGGAGCTTCGCATGTGGAGTATGTCAAGAACAAAGTCGATGTTTTTATGGCCCGCTCCGGTTCCTATTGCCATTGCAATTCCGCTGTCGGCGGCTTTGGCGAGAAAGCCCTCAAGCCCTTTGAGCGGGCGGATCATGCTGCGCGAATTGACGCGGTAGACAAAGTCCTTGAGTTCGGTGAGGCGGTCGGCTTCAGTGGCGCTGATGTCGGGGTCAAGAAAGTAGCGAAGGACATCATGCCCTTTCATCCCGGCGGTTTCAACAAGATATCGTTCGGTGTCCATCCCTTCCAGCCCGTAGTCGCGGAAGAGTTCTACCCATGAGTCGGCGTGGTGGCGCATGTTGTCAGTCAACACCCCGTCCATGTCAAAAATGAATGCGCTCCGGTTGCTCATTGTTCTCCCAGGTTCATGGCTGCCCTGACCTCCCCCATGGTGTGTCGGGCTATGGTTTTTGCTTTTCTTTCACCTTCAAGCAGAATGTCGCGAACCGTGTCGGGGTCAGAGGCGAAATTGTGCCGTTTTTCAAGAATGGGTTCAAGTTCAAGAGAGATTGCGGCGGCACACATTTTTTTGCAGTCAACACATCCCAGTGCACCTGAGCGGCAATCCTTTGCTATGGATGCTATGGTGTCGGGTGCGCTGAACCGGGAGTGGTAGCTGAAGACGGTGCAGACCTCGGGCCGTCCGGGATCGTTCCTGCGGATTTTTTCGGTGTCAGTCACCGCGTTGCGCATTTTTTTCATGACATCTTCCGGACCGTCGGAAAGGAGAATGGTGTTGCCGAGCGACTTGGACATCTTTGCTTTTCCGTCAAGACCTACCAGTCGGGAGAATTTCGTGATTTTTGGTTCGGGCTCAACAAAGACCGGTCCGCTCTGTGGGTGCGGGTAGTGGCTGTTGAACTTTCGTGCAATCTCCCTGGTGATTTCAACATGAGGAATCTGGTCTTCGCCAACCGGCACCAGGGTGCCTTTGTACAGAAGTATGTCTGCCGCCTGAAGGACCGGGTATCCGAGATGGCCATAGGTGAGAGAGTCCATGTTCAGGTCGCGGACCTGTTCCTTGAGTGTCGGGTTTCTCTCAAGGCGGGAGGATGTGATGAGCATTGAGAAAATCAGAAAGAGCTCTGTGTGCTCCTTGATCTGCGATTGACGGAACACCGGGCTTTTCTCGGGGTCAATTCCTGCTGCCAGCCAGTCAATGAGCATCTCAATGGTGTTCTGGTATATCTCCCGGGTGTCAAGCGAGGTGGTCAGGTTGTGGTAGTCGGCAATGAGAAAGCAGGTTTCGCAGCCTCTGGTCCCGTCGGGGTTGGTGAGGTTCTGCTGTACCACCCAGTTTTCAAGTGCTCCTGTGTAATGTCCGAGGTGCAGCTTTCCTGTTGGCCGCATCCCGCTTAAGATCCGCGGTGTTCCCATAAAGAAATGAATGATGCCGCTCCGGAGTGCGGCAATACGCCTCCAGGGGAGGCTTTGTGGAGATAGGTTTTTTGTGAATGCTTCAGAAGTTATAATAGTTCGGATAAAGATAAAAGGGCTTTGTTTGATAATAGTTTTGGTTGGGCTATATTGTGCAACTTGATTCGATGTTTTTTTGTTTCAATCTGTTGACAGAAGAACATGGCGAAATCAGATATTTTTGAGAGTAAGTCCTATACAACATTCGCCTGCCCAACCATGTCAGATCCGGAAGGAAGCAGCATCCGGCATTGTGAGTGTGTGATATAGTAAGCTTACTCTCTTTTTTTTTCTCTTTTTTCAATAAACGGGACAGTGTACACAATGAAACCTGCAGTTACGAAAGAGGCTCTTCTCAATGAGCCTGTACGCCATATTGATATCAAACAGCTCAATATTGTCCCTCTTGTGGACCAGATGGGGGAGACGGCTTTTCAGGCAAGGAACCTTGCCCGCGCTGCGTCCATTCTTGATATGATGCAGAAAGACCGGGAGTGCGCTGTCATCCTGACGCTTGCGGGTTCTCTCATCAGTGCCGGACTGAAGCAGGTCATCATTGACATGCTTGAAAACAATATGGTTGATGCCATTGTTTCCACCGGTGCGAACATTGTTGATCAGGATTTTTTCGAGGCGCTCGGCTTCCTTCACTACAAAGGCACGCAGTTCATTGATGATGCCGTTCTCCGTGACCTGCACATCGACCGCATTTATGACACATTTATTGACGAGGACGACCTTCGCGTGTGTGACGATACACTTGCTTTCATTGCTGATTCCATGCCGCATGGGCCGTATTCTTCACGGGAGTTCATCGAGGAGATGGGCCGCTACATTGAGGCGAACAATCATGATAAAAACTCCATTGTCTACAAAGCTTTTGAGAAGGGAGTGCCGATTTTCTGCCCTGCTTTCTCCGACTGCTCTGCCGGGTTTGGCCTGGTACACCACCAGTGGCATAATCCCGAAAGCCATGTTACAATCGACTCGGTGAAAGATTTTCGTGAGCTGACCCGCATCAAGATAGAGAATGACCGGACAGGAATTTTCATGATCGGTGGAGGTGTTCCGAAGAACTTTACCCAGGATATTGTGGTTGCGGCCGAAGTGCTTGGCTACGAGGATGTTTCCATGCATACCTATGCCGTCCAGATTACCGTGGCTGACGAGAGGGACGGTGCTCTTTCGGGCTCAACCCTCAAAGAGGCCAGCTCATGGGGCAAGGTTGATACGGTGCATGAGCAGATGGTCTATGCCGAGGCTACCATTGCCATGCCGCTCATTGCCGGTTATGCATACCACAAGCGCAATTGGGAAGGCCGACCCGCAAGGAATTTCAATGCAATGCTCAATAAACCGCAGGTCAATCCATAGGGAGGAGAGATGAAGTTTTTCATCGATACGGCAGATCTTGACGAAATCCGCTCTGCCGCGGAGCTTGGGATGCTTGATGGTGTGACGACCAACCCGTCGCTGATTGCAAAAATCGTGAAAGACCCCTCGAATTTCACGCGCACTGATTTTTTTGACCATATTGCGGCCATTTGCGACCTGGTTGACGGGCCTGTCAGCGCCGAGGTGACTTCGCTGGATACCGCTTCAATGATAAAGGAGGGGGAGGCGCTTGCCGCCATTCATGACAATGTTGTCGTGAAGTGTCCTCTGACAATCGATGGTCTCAAGGCTATACGCCACTTGTCCGAAGCTGGCATTGCCACCAACGCCACTCTTGTCTTTTCGCCCAGCCAGGCCATTCTTGCCGCAAAGGCAGGGGCCTCCTTCGTCAGCCCGTTTGTCGGGCGGCTTGACGACATCAGTACCGACGGAATGGCTCTTGTTGAGGATATTGTCGACATCTACGACAATTACGGCTATATGGCTGAGGTGATTGTGGCAAGTGTCCGCCATCCCCAGCATGTTGTTGAGGCGGCAAGAATCGGTGCCGATATCGCCACCATTCCCTTCAGCGTCATCAGCCGGCTTGCCGTCCATCCCCTGACAGAGAGCGGTCTGAAAAAATTCATGGAAGATGCTTCGGTCATCAAGCCTTGAACGGGGGCGGGTTCACTCGCTGATGACTTCTACGCGGACCCTTGCCGTACCCTTCTGGTAAAAACCAAGCTGCCGGGCCCCCTCGGCGCTTAAATCTATGACGCGGTCGTCAACAAATGGGCCGCGGTCATTGACCCTTACCACGATAGACTGGCTGTTTTCAAGGTTGGTCACTCTTACAACCGAGGGAAGGGGCAGGTATTTGTGAGCCGCGCTCGGAGCTGAAGGGTCGAACTGTTCCCCATATGCCGTTGGCTGACCGTTGTTTTTCTTGAGGGTTTCGTGTCCGTACCATGAAGCCATTCCAACCTCTTCATATGCGAGAGCCTGCTCGTAGCTCATCGGCACATAGACCCGACCGTTGATGCTGTAGGGGGTGTTTTTGAGTTTTCCCAGCCGGTAGGCCTCTTCGGGGGAAATGCGTCTGCTCTCCTCCCTTAAAAAAGGGCTCCGGCCGGTGGAGCATGAGCTCAGTGCAAGTGCAAGCATCAGGAATCCGGCCGGCAGGGTGCGTCGTTTCATCGTATCAGCAATCATATGTTGGTTCTTCTTGCGGAGGACTTCTTTATTTAAAGTAGCCAATTTACGGGAATTTTCCCTTTATGAGCGGTATATTCCTGTAAGCATAGTAGTGGCAACTGCATCTGCAGGGGCATTCAAACAAAGACCGGAATGGTATGGCTGTTGATACTGCGCCGAAGAGCCCTCTTGGCGTCCTGATTCTTCATGGGTTTACTTCGACCGGCGAGAGCGTTGAGGCGCTTGGCCGTCCGCTTGAAGCACTGGGCATTCCCTTCAGCATTCCGCTACTCCGTGGTCATGGAGCGCCTTCTCCGGAAGCGCTGAGAGGGGTTCGCTGGCGTCAGTGGCTTGATGATGCGGAGGCGGCTTTTGAAGAGCTTTCCCTGAAGGCCCGTCGTCTTGTAGTGGTGGGCCACAGCATGGGGGCTCTTCTCGGCCTCAATCTTGCCGCTGTTTTTCCCGGGCGAGTGGATTCACTCGTTCTTGTGACACCGGCCTTCAGGTTGGTTTCCCTGCTTGGGCCCGGGCGTCCAATGCATTTTGCTGCAGGCATGCTCAGCGCCGTTTTCAGAAAATGGAATCTCAAATCGGTGTTTGCCGACCCCGATTCAGCCAGCTGCAAGGCTCACTATGAGTGGGCTCCGACCGATGCCATCCTTTCGTTTTTTGAGCTTGTCGACCATACAGCACTCCTTCTGCCGAAGGTCGGCTGTCCGGTATTCATTGTCCATAACCGGCATGAACAGACGGTTCTGCCTGAAAGTGTTGCTCTTCTCAGCGAGGGTATTGCTACGCCGCAGGCCGACAGGGAGATTCTCTGGCTGGAGCGCTCCGGCCATCAGGTTTTCTGCGATTGTGAGCGGGAGCTTGCCGTCGGTGCCGTGGTCCGATATGTTTCGGGCCGTCTTGCCCTTTGCCAGGAGCCCTCCATTGTTAACGATGTAACGGATTTGTGACGCAGCGGCTTCTGCCGGATGCGTATCTTTTCTGGTCAGCCGCATCAACAACACACTCAAGCATTCCATTCATGCCCAAACCCTTTTCTGGACCCCCCTCTTTCCTCTTCGTCCTGAAGAGGATGCTGACGCTTGTCCTGCTCATAACCTCAACCGGCTGCTCTTCGGAGGTCTCTCTGAACGGCGGGGGGCAGCGCTTTGCATCTCAAGCCGACTCGGGGGCCCGCTATGTCTTTCTCTTTATCGGCGACGGCATGGGGCTTGCACAGGTTGAGCTCGGACGGGCGCTTCTTGCTCCCGGTGACTCTCTGTCCTTTCCCTCGTTTCCCGTGACGGGAATGATCTCGACTTCCGCAGCAGACCGCTATATCACCGATTCGGCTGCAGCCGGGACAGCGCTTGCGACCGGGTATGCAACCAGTGTGGGCACGGTTTCAATGGCGGCCAACCATCGTGATACCCTCAAAACCATTGTTGAAATGGCAGAGGGTGATGGCAGAAGGACTGGTGTTGTGAGCAGTGTCGGCATCGACAATGCCACACCGGCCTGTTTTTACGCGCATGAGCCGTTGCGCGGCAGCTTGTATGCAATTGCTCTTCAGATGGCCTCCAGCGGGGTTGATTATTTCGGTGGCGGACGGCCAGAGGGGAACTTCCCTCATAAACGCTCAAGGGCGGTGGTTGACCGGGGAGATATTGACAGCCTCATGCAGTTGTCGGGATACTCGGTCGTGAAGAATAGTGCATCTCTGAGGGCTGTGATGCCTGGTACGCCCTGCATCGCCTCGGGGCCCTCCGACATGTTTGGGGCGCTTCCTTTTGATATGGACCGGCCCGCCAGAGATGCCGATCTTGCACTCTTTACCCGTGAGGGGATCAGGCTTCTGGATAATTCGAAGGGCTTTTTCATGATGGTTGAGGGGGGAAAAATCGACTGGGCATGCCATGCCAACGACGCTGCCGCTGCCGGTCGGGATGTTGCTGCTTTTGATCGCGCCATTCGTGAGGCGGTTGCGTTTTATCACCGCCACCCCGAAGAGACGCTGATTGTCGTGACTGCCGACCATGAGTGCGGAGGACTCTCGCTGGGCAATCGGGATGGGGCTTATGACAGCCGGCTCGAGCTTCTCCATTACCAGACAATCTCCATGGAGAAGCTTTCAGGAAAAGTTGCTGCATGGAAAAAAGCCGGCGGGGTGAGTTTTCTGGCGGCACTCGACAGCGTGAGGGTATTTGCGGGTCTGGGGGCCGGTGCTGATTCGGGGCTTCTCCTCTCCCGTGACGAAGAGCGGGAGCTGCGGGATGCATTCAGGGCGACCATGTCGGCTGGCGCGGCCCGGGGTGGTCAGTACGGCGCCGCAGACAGTTTTTCGCCGGCAGTTGTTGGCATTCTCAATCGTCGGGCCGGGGTAGGCTGGACCAGCAATGTGCATACCGCAGTTCCTGTTCCTGTATTCGCGCTTGGTCACAATGCCCATATGTTTGCCGGGTTCTACCCGAATACGGCTCTCGCAAGAAGGCTTATGCAGGCGTCCGGACTGCCCGGCTCTTTACGGTAGGGTTGCAGCAGAAGACATTCTTCCCCGTTGAGGAATTTTCTGGGAGCCGGAAGGCGTTGTCAGTGTGAAGAGTATTTGAAACAGTATAAACTCTGGATATATGGCAGATCTTTCGACGACCTGGATGGGGCTTGAGTTGAAAAGCCCGGTCATTGCGGCAAGCTGCACCCTCACGGGCAGCGTTGAACAGGTAAGCGAGGCGGCCCGGTGCGGTGCCGGGGCTGTGGTTCTGAAATCGCTTTTTGAAGAGCAGATACAGCAGGATGCGGCACGCAGCCTTGGAGGCAATGAGCAGAGGTTTTATTACGCCCAGGCAGAGGATTACATCAGGGAATATTCCCGCGGAGACGCTCTTTGGGCATACCTTGAGCTTATACGGGCCTGTTCTCGTGAGGTTTCAGTTCCGGTTATTGCAAGCATCAATTGTGTCTCTCCGGGAGAGTGGGTGCAGTTTGCCCGTGAAATTGAAGAGGCAGGCGCAGACGGTCTTGAGGTCAATATTTTTGTGATGCCTTCCGACCCGTCAAAGAGTTCAGCAGAAAACGAAAAGGTCTATTTTGATGTGCTCAATGCCGTCACCCGGGCGGTCAGGATTCCCGTTGCCGCTAAAGTCAGCAGCTATTTTTCCGCTCTGGCCCATACTGCAGAAGCTCTTCCCTCCACAGGAATCGGCAGCCTGGTGATGTTCAACCGTTTTTTTTCGCCTGATATCGATATTGATACGCTGGAGCTAAAGCCGGCTCCTCTTTTCAGTACGCCCGCTGATTATTACAACTCCCTGCGCTGGATAGCCATGCTTTCCGGTCGGGTAGGGTGCGACCTTGTTGCTTCCACCGGCGTACACGACAGCGATGCGCTCGTCAAGCAGCTGCTGGCCGGAGCAAAGGCGGTCGAGATTGCTTCGGTGCTCTATCTGAAAGGGTTTGAGGAAATCCGAACTATGCTTGAAGGGCTTGAAGAGTATATGGATCGGCTGGGTTTTTCCTCTCTTTCCGACTTTCAAGGCCGGATGAGCATGAAGCACTCTCTTCATCCCGCTGCCTGGGAACGGTCACAGTTCATGAAACATTTCAGTGACATTTCCTGAACCACAGCTGAACGGGCGAGGAATTCTTTGGAAGTTCATTGGCCAGAGAGTACCTTGACGCCCGAACGGCGAAACAATCCCAATCACTCATTTCATTCACCAATGCTTCTCTCTTCCTCCATTGCCGGAAAAGTGCTGATGGCGCTGGCCGGTCTTTTTCTGGCGGTGTTTCTTCTTGTTCATCTCGGCATCAACCTCCTGCTTCTCTCAAGTGACGGTGGCCGGGCCTTTACGGCCGCGGCAGAGTTCATGGCCACCAACCCCGTCATAAAAATTGCCGAGCCGGTTCTCTTTGGCGGTTTTCTTCTCCATATCTTTTTCGGCATGATGGTCTCTGGCCAGAACCGGGCTGCACGCCCTGTGCGTTATCAGGAGAGTAACAGTTCGGAGACCTCGTTCCTGTCGAAATATATGTTCCATACCGGCATTATTGTTTTTCTGTTTCTGGCAATGCATCTGGCGGATTTCTATCTGATCAAAACCGGTTTCATAGCGCCTCCCGAGGGAATAGCACAGCATGATTTTTACAGCAGGGCGATGCTGCTCTTCTCAAACCGGTGGTACTCTTTCTTTTATATCCTCAGCATTCTTGTGCTTGGGTTCCATCTCAACCACGCCATACAGTCGGCATTTCAGACGCTCGGCTTGAACCACAGCCGCTACACGCCTGCGCTGAAGCTTGCAGGCTCTGCCTATGCCATTGTCATCACGGTTGGCTTCAGCCTGATACCGCTGTGGATAGCCTTTATCCCCTTAACGAGACTCTGAGAAAACCCTTATTACTTCCATGACACGACTCAACGCGGCAATTCCTGAAGGACCTCTTGCTGATAAATGGACAGCCTACCATTCGGGGTGCCGGCTGGTAAGCCCCGGAAATAAACGCAAGCTTGATATCATTGTTGTCGGTACCGGCCTTGCCGGCGCTTCGGCTGCCGCTTCGCTGGGTGAGCTGGGTTACAATGTCAAGGCATTCTGCTATCAGGACACTCCGCGCCGGGCGCACAGCATTGCAGCTCAGGGCGGCATAAACGCTGCAAAGAACTACCCGAACGATGGCGACAGCGTCCACAGGCTTTTTCACGATACCGTCAAAGGCGGCGATTATAGGGCCCGTGAGGGAAATGTGTACCGTCTGTCGGAAGTCAGCAACCAGATTATTGATCTCGCTGTAGCCCAGGGGGTTCCTTTTGCGCGTGAATACGGAGGTCTTCTTGCCAACCGCTCGTTCGGAGGCGCGCAGGTATCAAGAACCTTTTATGCGCGCGGCCAGACCGGCCAGCAGCTTCTGCTCGGTGCCTATGGGGCATTGAACCGTCAGATTGCCGCCGGCACCGTGAGGCTTTTCAACCGCCGTGATGTTCTTGATACGGTGCTGGTTGAGGGTAAAGCAAGAGGCATCATTGCCCGTAACCTTGTTACCGGTGAAATTGAACGGCACGCAGCTCACGCCGTGGTGCTTGCAAGTGGAGGTTATGGCAATGTGTTCTATCTTTCCACCAATGCCATGGGTTCCAATGTGACTCCGGTATGGAGCGCCTACCGCAAGGGGGCGATGATGGCAAACCCTTCATTCACGCAGATTCATCCTACCTGTATTCCCGTTCATGGTGATTTCCAGTCGAAGTTGACGCTGATGAGCGAAAGCCTGCGGAATGATGGACGGATATGGGTGCCACTGCATAAAAAAGATGTTGAGCGGCTGAGGAAGGGCGAGGTGAAGCCATCGGAGATAGCGGAGTCGGAGCGCGACTACTATCTTGAGCGCCGCTATCCTGCGTTCGGCAATCTGGTGCCGAGGGATGTGGCTTCACGCGCCGCTAAAGAGCGCTGTGATGCCGGATATGGTGTCGGCCGTACAGGAGTTGCCGTCTATCTTGATTTTGCCGACTCAATCAAGCGCAAAGGGCGCGATACCATTGAGGCGCTCTACGGAAACCTTTTCGATATGTACCGGCAGATTGTTGCCGAGGATCCCTATGAGAGTCCGATGATGATCTATCCCGCCGTCCACTATACCATGGGAGGGCTCTGGGTAGACTATGAATTGATGACTACCGTGCCGGGTCTCTATGCCATAGGTGAGTGCAATTTTTCAGACCATGGAGCGAACCGGCTCGGGGCTTCAGCGCTCATGCAGGGGCTGGCTGACGGCTATTTCATTCTGCCCTCGACCATCAGCCGCTATCTTGCTGATGAAATTCACACCCCCCCCATAGAGACCTCCTCGCCGGAGTTCACCCTTGCGGCGGAGGCTGTTGGCGACAGGCTGAAGAAATTGCTCAATACGAAGGGAACGCAGAGTGTGGAGAATTTCCACCGCCGTCTGGGTAAAATAATGTGGGAGTACTGCGGCATGTCGCGTAATGAAGAGGGGCTCCATAAGGCGCTTGAGCTTCTTGCGGCACTGAAGGAGGAGTACAGGACGGGGGTGAAGGTGCCGGGCGGGCTGGATGAGTTCAACCCGGAGCTTGAAAAAGCCTGGAGGGTTGCGGATTTTATTGAGCTTGGTGAGCTCATGGTGCAGGATGCCCTGCAGCGGAAGGAGTCGTGCGGTGGTCATTTCAGGGAGGAGTACCAGACCCCTGAAGGGGAGGCTCTGCGCAACGATGATGAGTTTGCTTTCGTTGCAGTCTGGGAGTCGCTTATGGGAGATGAGCCGCCTGCGATGCACAAAGAGCCGCTGGAGTTTCTGGATATAAAGCTCTCGCAGCGAAGCTACAAATAATAGGCGAATACGATAATATTGGAACGGAAACAATGAATTTCACTCTCAGGATCTGGCGGCAGAAAAATGCAGAAGCCAAAGGCGGAATGGTCTCATACAGTGTGAGCGGGGTTTCGGCTGACAGCTCTTTTTTTGAAATGCTCGACATCCTCAACCAGCAGCTTGTAGATGAAGGTGCCGAGCCGGTATGCTTTGATCACGACTGCCGCGAGGGAATATGCGGAACCTGCAGTCTCTACATCAACGGCAGGCCGCACGGACCTGTGAAAGGGGTGACCACCTGCCAGCTTCACATGCGCTCTTTCGCTGATGGCGAGACCATTTCCATTGAGCCCTGGCGTGCCAAGGCGTTCCCGATTGTAAGGGATCTCATCGTCGACCGCAGTGCCCTCGACCGCATCAATCAGGCTGGCGGGTATGTTTCCGTCAACAGCGGAGGCGTTCCTGATGCCAATTCCATTCCTGTCCGCAAGGCGGACAGTGATGCGGCATTCGACGCTGCAGCCTGCATCGGCTGCGGTGCCTGTGTTGCGGCCTGCGCCAACGCCGCAGCTATGCTCTTTGTCGGGGCGAAGGTCTCACACCTGGCATTGCTCCCGCAGGGGAAGGTCGAGGCCCGGGAACGGGTCCTGAAGATGGTGGAATGTATGGACGATCTTGGTTTTGGCGGGTGCAGCAACACATATGCCTGCGAAGCGGAATGCCCCAAGGGCATCAGCGTCGCAAACATTGCCATGATGAACCGCGAGTTTCTCTCATCTGCAATACGGAAGGAGAAAAGCAGCCCCTTTACCGGAGGTTTCTGAGAAGGTTCAGTCCTGTACGCAGCGGACCGCCAGCCCTGTTTTCTTGTTGACCTTTCCCTTTCGTACCCTTCCGTCAAAATAGACGAATGAACGACCCTCTGCTGCCTGCGGGGAGAGTTCTGTCGAAGTCCACATTCTGCTGTATCCTCCCGTGGCCAGAAAGTCACCGTCAGTGTCGCGCCGTCCGCCGGCCGGCAGCAGCCGGAAGCCGATGGCGTCTGTGGCTCCTTCATTGGGGGCAGTCCACAGTTCTGTGGCTTTAAGCGCCCCTCCCGCCGATTCATCTCCTCCGAGGCTCTCTGTCAGTTTCGTCCATTCGCTGTCGGTCGCAACATGCCACCCTTCAGGGGCAAGCCCTCTGGGGTCATTGACGGCGTACCAGTTGTAGAGGCGCCCGTAGATTTTTCCGTTTTCAGGGCTGTTTGCATTGTAACAGCAGGCAGGTGTTGTCATTGCGGCCCACTCTTGGGGGTCTGAAACCTCACGAATCGGGTCGCCGTTTCGGAAATGAGCCGTGTTGAGGTTTTCGGCACTCCATACCATTCCCGCAGCCCTGAGAGTTCGGTAGCTGTTGCCATCATAATCCCTCATCGGCGTTGAGGGGCTCTGGCATGATGCCGTGAAAATCAGGAGGGGCAGAATGAGTGTTCGGAGCATTTTCATGATATCGGGTTGTCATAGTTGTCATATGCCAATAAGTATGGGTCAATATACACAATGTTTGGGTTCCCGTCCATCACTTGGCACTTGTGTGCCGGGTGCGTACATTTCCCTCTGAGAATGTCCTCCAATCTTCAACCATTATTGCTATGAATACAAACAGGCTTGCGCTTCGTACCGTTTCCCTGCTTCTTCTGATGGTTTTCGGGTTTTCACTGTCGGGCTGCGCTGGAGGGGCGAAGCTGGATGCAGGGCGGATGATTCTGCCGGTGGAGCTTGAATGGGTGAAGAACGAGAAGCTGCACGGTCTTGAAACGGTCATCCTTGCTGGAGATCCCTCCACCCCCAAGCCCTATGCACAACGCATTCGTCTGGCACCCGGCACGAGGCTGGAGCCGCATTTTCATCCCAACGCCAACAGGATGGTGACCGTGTTGCAGGGGACGCTGTATTTCGCCTATGGCGACCGCTTTTTGGAACAGGAACTTCGTGCCCTGCCTCCGGGAAGTTTCTTTACCGAGCCAGCCAATGCGCCCCACTATGCCGTTGCCGGCAATGAAGAGGTTGTTCTTGAGCTGCATGCCAACGGAGTGGACGGTACAACCTATGTTGAGGCGCAGGAATCTCATTAGAAAGCAGGTCCCGGGCGGATTGCAGGTTGCCGGAAGTTTTTCGGTTCGTTATTATTGCGGTCGGGGCTTGGAATCAGCCGGGAAAAAGTGTATAAGAATCATCCGGAAAGATTCTTCAGAAAGTCTGAGGGTCTGGCTGAGTGGGGGATGACCTCCCCTGCGGCAAGTTTTTTTCCGGGTTATCCTAAACTGACGGTATGCAACTCTTTCTGCTCTTTTTTCTGATTTTGCTCAACGGCATGCTCGCCATGACCGAAATTGCCCTTCTGACGGCTAAACGCTCGCGTCTCGCAAAGCTGGCAGAAAACGGTGATCGTGCGGCGGAGGCCGCCATGAAGCTTGCTCGGGAGCCCACCCGTTTTCTCTCAACCATCCAGACAGGTATCACATCAATCGGCATTCTCAACGGCATCATCGGCGAGGGTGTCCTTGCCGGACCGCTGGCACTCTGGTTTTCCTCTCTGGGTATGGAGGAGGAATTCAGTCGCCTTGCGGCAACGGCCGCTGCCGTTGTTTCCATTACCTATGTTACTATTGTGGCTGGTGAGCTGGTCCCTAAACGGCTTGCGCAGTTCAATCCCGTAGGGGCCGCCCGTTTTCTGGCTTTTCCGATGGTGACCCTGTCGACTGTGGCTCGCCCTTTTGTGAAACTTCTGTCACTTTCAACTGATACAATCCTGCGTCTTCTTGGAAAAAATCCGCACGAGGTGGAGCGCATTACCGAGGAGGAGATTCATGCTCTGCTTGAAGAGGGCTCAGAGGCCGGTGTGATTGAGCAGCATGAGCATGAAATGGTCCGCAATGTCTTTCGTCTCGATGATCGTCAGTTGGGTACCCTTATGGTGCCGAGGGCGGATATTGTCTTTCTCGATGTTTCCCGGCCGGCTGACGAGAATATCGGAAAGGTGACGGCATCTGAGCATTCCCGGTTTCCCGTCTGCGAGGGCAGTCTTCAGTCGCTGCTGGGGGTTGTCAACGCAAAGCAGCTGCTTTCCAAGTCGCTGAAAGGTACTCTTGAAGAGTTCACCTCTCAGCTGCAGCCGCCGGTCTATGTCCCCGAGTCCCTGACAGGTATGGAGCTGCTCGACCATTTCCGGACCTCCGGCACCCAGATGGTGTTTGTTGTTGATGAGTATGGGGAAATTCAAGGTCTCGTCACCCTTCAGGACATGCTTGAAGCGGTAACGGGAGAGTTTGTGCCGCGTAACAGCGAGGACTCCTGGGCGGTACAGCGCGAAGACGGATCATGGCTTCTTGACGGACTCATTCCGGTCCCTGAACTGAAGGATACTCTTGAGTTGAAAGGGGTTCCTGAAGAGGATAAGGGACGGTATCATACACTCAGCGGTCTGATGATGTGGATGCTTGGCCGCATGCCGCAGACTGGCGACAGAATGGTCTGGGAGCACTGGCGGCTGGAGATTGTCGACCTTGACGGCCAGCGAATCGACAAGGTTCTTGCATCAAAAATCAGCACTGAAGGCGGAGGCTCAACCATTGAACAGGAGAGGTGACTTATGACGCATCAGGATCCCGACTGTATTTTCTGTCGTATCGTGGAGGGGAGCATCCCCGCCGATATCATCTATCGAAACAACCATGTGCTTGCTTTTCGCGACATTGCCCCTGCAGCACCCCATCACGCCCTCATCATCCCTCTCCGCCATATCGTTTCCCTCAGCGACCTTACTGCTGAAGACGAGGAGGTAGCGGGTCATATTCTTCTCGCTGCCGCCCCGGTTGCCGATATTCTCGGCATCCGCCAGAGCGGGTACCGCATGGTGTTCAACAGCGGAGCTGATGCCATCCAGAGCGTGATGCATATTCATGGCCATGTGATTGGCGGCCGAAGCATGGGTTGGCCTCCGTTTCCCGGAGAGGCTGTCGTTCACGGCCAGTAAATGCTTTGACGGCAGTCAGTTTCTGCTGAAGAGGAAACTGAGGGAAACTTTTTCCTGTTCCCTGTATGTTATTTATATTAAATCTAATTTATGTTTCCCGTTCAGGGGTTATTCAAGAGGGAGTGGGAGTATGCGGCTTTCAGATATGGAAATTGGCGACAAGGGGGAGGTGACTGGCCTGAAGGTGGAGGGGGCTGTCAGAAGAAGAATCATGGATATGGGTTTAATCAAGGGAACCCGCTTCAAGGTTCTGCGGGTGGCGCCTTTGGGAGACCCGATGGAGATTTTTTTCAAGGGGCTCTATCTTACTCTGCGCCGCCAGGAGGCAGAGGGTGTTATGGTTCAGAGAAACGGGGGCGTTGGTGACGGCAGCCCTATGTCTGGCGGGCAGAGGAATCGCTGGCAGTGGGGGGCACGGCCATGAAGGAGCTGACGGTTGCGCTTGCGGGAAACCCGAACTGTGGCAAGTCTTCTCTGTTCAATGCTCTGACCGGGGCTCACCAGAAGGTTGGCAATTTCCCGGGAGTCACCATTGAAAAATATGAGGGACATTGTGATTTCGGCGGCTACCGCATACGGGTGGTCGACCTTCCCGGCACCTATTCACTGACACCCTATTCTCCCGAAGAGATTGTGACCCGCCAGTATCTGATTGAAGAACGGCCGGATGTGGTTGTCAATGTGATTGAGGGCCCTAATCTTGAGAGGAGCCTTCTGCTTACCACGCAGCTGATGGAGATGGAGGTTGACTTTCTTGTGGCCCTGAACATGATGGACGAGGTTGAGGAGCAGGGGATATCCATTGAAACCAAACAGCTGCAGCAGCTTCTGGGGTGTCATATCGTGCCCACTTCAGCGAAAAAAATGACAGGGATCGATGCCCTTCTCAATCATATTGTACGGGTCGGAACGGGGAAGATAGAGATACAGAAGAACAAGCTGTTTTTCAGGCCCGCTCTGGAGGAGCGAATCAATGAAATTGCCTCTCTGGTGCACCATGAGCCGGAACTTCAGGGGTTCAACAGCCGCTGGCTTGCAATCAAGCTGCTTGAGAGTGACAAGGAGGCATACCGGGAGGTGAGGCAGTATCCGGTATGGGTGAAGGTTGAGGTGGTTCTGCAGGAGGCAATGAAGGAAGTGCGCCGCCAGGATGATTCAGATCCGGAGGAGCTGATTGCCGAAGACAGGAACGCCTTTATCCGTGGAGCAATGAAGGAGTGTGTCCGGGGGCCGAAGGAGAGGCCGGCAACCATGACGGATTACATTGATATGGTTGTTCTCAACCGTCTCCTTGGGCTCCCCGTGTTTCTGCTTGTTGTCTGGGCGGTATTCCATCTTACATTTTCTCTGGGAGCTCCTGCCATGGATGCCCTCTCTTCTCTTTTTGCTTTGGCGGCGAATGCCGTTGCGCCGCTTCTTCCCAATGAGATGCTCCGCTCCATTCTTGTGGACGGAGTCATTGCCGGGGTTGGGGGCGTTCTGGTGTTTCTTCCCAACATTGTGCTGCTGTTCATCGGCCTTTCTTTTCTGGAGGCATCGGGATATATGGCCAGGGCGGCTTTTGTCATTGACAGGGTCATGCACCGGTTCGGCCTTCACGGCAAGTCATTCATCCCCATGATTACGGGATTCGGCTGTTCGATTCCAGCCATTATGGCAACCCGTACTCTCCAGAGCCGGACAGACCGGCTGGTTACCATCATGATCATTCCCTTCATGAGTTGTGGCGCGAAGCTTCCGGTCTATGTGCTGCTCTGTGGTGCATTTTTCTCTCCGGCCATGGCGGGAAACATTCTTTTCGGCATCTATCTGCTCGGTATAGCCGTTGGGCTCTGGACCGCGTGGGTTCTCAAGTCGACCGTTCTGGGAAGTGATTCGGAGCCTTTTGTCATGGAGCTTCCTCCCTACCGGTGGCCGACCTTCGGTTCGGTGATTTTTCAGGCCAGGGCCAAAGCGCTGATGTATGTCAAAAAAGCCGGGACGCTCATTCTGGCTGCAGTTGTTCTGATATGGGTTGCCGGCAACTATCCGAAGAATCCGGAGCTTGATGGGGCTTTTGCTGTGCGGAGTGCGGAAATTCAGGCGGATAGCGGTATGACGCCGGCTGAAAAGGAGCAGCTGAGTGGCGAGCTTGGGCGCATGCTTCGGAGTGACCAGCTGGCATATTCATTTGCGGGAAGGGCAGGTATGCTGATGGAGCCAGTGCTCCGGCCGATCGGGTTTGATTGGAGAATAGGAATAGCTCTGGTGACGGGGCTTGCAGCAAAAGAGGTGGTTGTTTCAACAATGGCGACCATTTATGCTCTTTCAGCAGAGGAGGGGTCGGCTGATCTCAAAGCGACACTCCAGAGGGATCCTTCATTCAACAAGGCGACAGCGTTGAGCCTCATGGTGTTTGTACTGCTCTACCTTCCCTGCATGGCAGCGTTGGGGGTGATGAAAAAAGAGGTCGGCCGCTGGAAGCCCGTCCTGCTCTATTCGGTCTACTCGCTCTCGATAGCCTGGGTGATGTCGTTCATTGTCTACCGGACAGCGCTGCTTATTCTGTAGCCGGGGTTTTCTCGGCAGCCTGCTCCTCTGCCTCAACCCTTACCAGCCCACGCTCTTCTGCGCTGGTGATGATGTCGTCAATCGGCATGGTCATGGATGCAGGACTGCCGTCAATCATGGTGATGGTGATGGCCGGGTTGGCTTTGATGTGTTCTGCCATGACCTCTTCCCAATGCAGCCGTACCGGTTCTTCAAGCGAGTTCCATGCCATGCGTCCCCGGCATTTTGGGAATTTGGAGCATCCGAGCCACGGTCCCCGTTTGCCGATTCGCAGGTTCATGGGAGCGCCGCACTTCGGGCAGGTAAGATCAGTCAGTACGGGAGGGAGCTTCATTGGTTCAATCTGGCGTTGCTTGCCCAGATTGAGCAGACCCTTGCATTTCGGGTAGCTTGAGCAGGCAAGGAAGGCTCCGTGGCGGCCATTGCGCAGCAGCATGTGCCCTTCATTGCAGGAGGGGCAGAGAATGCCGGTATCCTTTGGCTTCTCTTTGTTTGTGGCAATGGGGATGTTGTTGCGGCACTTCGGATAGCGCGAGCAGCCGAGGAACTTTCCGCTTTGGGTCCATTTGACAATCATCCTCCCCTCTCCGCATTTTTCGCAAGGGGCCGCATCCCGGTTCTGGGGAATGACAGGGTCCTCTTTCCGGGCGCTGAGGGTTGCTTCAAGGGGCTTGTAGAAACGGTCGAGCACTGACTCATAGTCATCCTCGCCGACGGCTACTTTGTCAAGTTCGTTTTCCATCCCGGCGGTGAAATCGACATTGAACAGTTCGGGGAAGTTGGAGACCAGTATCTCGGAAACATCCATGCCGAGGACTGTCGGGATAATCTTCTTTTTCTGCAGCTCAACATACCGCCTGTCCTGCAGGGTTGAGAAAATCGATGCATAGGTTGAGGGTCGGCCAATGCCGTAATTGTCGAGGTCCTTGACCAGCGTGGCCTCGCTGAAGCGGGCCGGGGGACGGGTAAAGCTCTGGCGGCTGTCTATCGGGCCGAGATTGAGCGGGTCGTTCTCCCTAAGCACTTTGGGCAGCCGGACAGTCTGCTCTTTTTCTCCCTCGTCTTTTGTTGATTTCCGCTCTTCATAGGCCAACTCCTCCTGGTCGTTGAACACTTTCATGAATCCGGGAAAAAGCACCCTGCTGCCGTTGGCTCTGAACGAAATACGGGCTTCGGGGTCGGCAATGTCAACGCGGGTCTGCTCAATTTTGGCCGGCGCCATCATGGCTGCGACAAACCGCTTCCAGATAAGGTCATAGAGGCGGTACTGGTCAGTGCTCAGATAGGGTTTCAGATCCTCAGGGCATCGGTTGACGGAAGTCGGGCGGATGGCTTCGTGGGCGTCCTGTGCGTTTTTTGATGATTTTGCTGCGGCTCCACCAAAACCGATATACTCCTTGCCGAAAGCGTTTTCAATGAAATGGCGCGCCTGCCCCTTTGCTTCATCACCAATGCGTATGGAGTCGGTCCTCATGTAGGTGATGAGGCCGGTTGCCCCTTCGCTTCCAAGGTCAATGCCTTCGTAGAGCTGCTGGGCGGCACGCATGGTTTTTTTTGAACCGAACCCGAGCTGGTTCGATGCGGCCTGCTGGAGCAGTGATGTGGTGAACGGAAGGGGCGCACGGCGCTGCTGGGTGCGCGGTGCGATTGCCTTCAGCCTGTAGTTGCCCTTTGAGACAAGGGCAGCCGCGGCTTCGGCTGAGGCCTGGTTCTTGAGGTCGGGCTTTTCGCCGTTGATGCTCATCAGGCGAGCCTTGAACGATTCTTTTTCTGAAGTGATAAAGTCGGCGGCAATGGTCCAGTATTCCTGTATCTCGAAGCGGTTGATCTCCATTTCCCTTTCACAGATGAGGCGAAGAGCGACGGACTGGACCCGACCGGCGGAGAGGCCGCGCATAACCACATTCCATAAAAAAGGGCTGATGCGGTAGCCTACAATTTTATCAAGACCCTGTCGGGTCTGCTGTGAGCGGACCAGCTTGTAGTCAATCTGGCGGGGGTCTGCTATGGCTTCGAGAATGGCGCTTTTGGTGATTTCATTGAACATGACCCTGGTGACGGGTTTGCTCGTTTTTCCGATTTCGTTGGCAATGTGCCATGCAATGGCCTCACCTTCGCGGTCGGGGTCAGTTGCAATCATGACGGCACTGGCCTCCGCGGAGAGCTTTTTCAGCTGGCGGACCACTTTGTCTTTCCCGGCTATCACCTCATAGCTGGGCTCGTAATGGTTGTCGAAATCAAGGCCGATCTCTTTTTTGGGAAGGTCCTTGATGTGTCCGACCGATGCAAACACCGCATAGCCGTCACCCAGATATTTGTTGATGGTTTTTGCCTTTGAGGGCGATTCAACAACAATGAGGGTTCTGTTCTTGGCTGAAAGTGAGGGTGTTTTTACTGCCATTGCTTCAGTCCCGGTGGTAAGTGCGTTATCAAGAAGAGTGTGTTGATGGGAATTTTGAAAAAGATAGACCTTGCATCCGTAAAAACAAATTTTACTCCCAAAAGGGTTCTCCCGCTACTTTCGTTCAGAGGGGTTTCAGAGGAAGAGTATATTTATTATACTGATTCAGGAAATTCCCCCTGAACCCTGTAACCTAACCCCTAACGCACGGGATTTTCATGATGCTCTCCCTGTCACGGCTTCGCCGCTGTTCAGCTGTTCCCTTTCTGATGGCTTTCTTTTTTGCGGCATTTTTTTCCGTTGCCGCGGCTGCCGCCCCGGTTTCGGGTGAGGCACAGCCGACCCTTCCACTGCGGGTTTCGCTTGGAGGGGGGGAGGGGTATACCATAGGGGTTTTTACCCGTAACGACAGGGGCTCCCTTTGTGTTGATCTTGAGTCCATGACCAGAGCGTTGCGGCTCAGTCTCCGTGTTGCAGGAGGGACGCTTTCTGCTGAAGAGGCTCTCAATTCGCCCGGCAGTGTCCTGATTGCGAGGGATGGCGGAGCGTTTGTGCGCATTGAGCCTCGCGGCCGTTCTGCGGCGCCTCGAATGCTCCAGCTTCGTGCCTCGCCTCGCCTGATTGGCGGCCGTCTTTTTCTTCCTGCTGCCGACGCCGCCGGGATGTTTTCTCTCTGGCTTGATCGGGACATACTCTACAGTCAGAAAGAGGGAATGCTGAAGGTCTGGATGCAGCCGCGTCCCCGGGCGCGTTCAACCGCTTCATTGGGGTCGTTGACTACGCCTTCGACTGACACTTCTTCTGCCGTATCTGCCGGTCCGACCCGTATTGTCAGTATTGCTGTTGAAGAGCGGGCCAACGGCGCCATTATTATCATGACGGCATCGGGAGCACCGACGGAGGCTGTGCTTCTGCAGCCGGATGCCTCAGGTAATGCGGCTTTTACCCTCAAGGGGGCTTCCGGCGATATTGCGGCGCTCTCAAAAACTTTCGGGGAGGGAGTCGTTCGCGGCATCAGGGCGTCGGTTACTCCGGAGGGGCTGCGTTTTGCCGTTTCGTTTGATCCGGAGGCGAGGGTGGTCGCCCCGATGGAATTCCAGAAGAGCCAGACCTCCAACCGCTACCGGCTTCTTGTGCGAAGCGAAGCGGATGTGAAGGCCTTGCGCCAGAGCGAAAAAACGCGCCAGATAGCCAGTGTCATCAAGAAGGATATGGAGAAATGGAAGTTTGACACCATTGTGCTTGATGCCGGCCATGGCGGAAAAGATCCCGGGGCGGTAGGGCTGAAGGGTACGAGGGAGAAGGATGTTGTGCTTAATATCGTGCGTGATCTCGGCAGCATCATTGCCAGGAAGTGGCCTGGCGTACGGGTGGTCTATACGCGAAAGGACGACCGGTTCATTCCTCTGCATGAACGGGGTAAAATTGCCAACCATGAAGGGGGCAAGCTCTTTCTGAGCATTCACGCCAACGCAAACAACAAGAGAAGTATCCGTGGAGCGGAGGTATACATTCTTGGCCCCCATAAAACGAAATCCGCCCTTGATGTGGCCATGCTTGAAAATGCCGTCATCAGTCAGGAGGTCGATTCCGAGGAGAGGTACAAGGGCTTTACACAGGAGCATCTGATCATGAGTACCATGGCCCAGAACGCCTTTGTGCGCCAGTCAACCTCCCTTGCCCAGGAAATTCTTCGACCCATTGACCGATCGTCCACCATTAACGGCCGGGGCGTCCGACAGGCCGGATTCATGGTGCTCTGGACTCCCTCCATGCCCAGTGCGCTGGTTGAGGTCGGTTATATCTCCAACGCTCAGGAGGAGAAGATTCTTCGCGACCGCCAGGAACAGACCAAAATAGCCTACAGGGTGTTTCAGGGACTTGAGGTCTACAGAAGAAATTACGAGGCTTCGCGGCTTGCCGCCATGGAGCGCTGAATGCTTCGGGCTTTCTCTTCTTGCAAAGTTGTCAACCTGATGCTACATTCAGGTTGACAATAACTGCCGATCCCTCTTTCGGCAATCTTTCCCTGCCTCTCTCATGAACGAAGTTTCGCAGCAGATTCTCGGCCGACTCTCTTCTGCTTCCGGTTTTCTTTCCGGCGCTGCTCTTTCGCGGGAGTTCGGCATGACCCGGAGCGCGGTCTGGAAGCATATCATGATGCTTCGAAGGGGGGGTTACGGGATCGAGGCACTCAGCGGGCGGGGTTACAGGCTTTCCTCAATGACGGGAACTCCTTCGGGGCCGGAGGTTGCGCGCTTTCTCAATACCAGTGCGTTCGCCAGGGAAATGGTCTGGGAAGAGGAGCTTGTTTCAACCAACACAACGGCACGGGTTCTTGCGGGGAAAGGGGCTGCTGAAGGTCTTGTTGTTTCGGCTGACAGACAGACCGGGGGTCGGGGACGGCTTGGCCGGAGCTGGGAGTCGGCTCCGGGGGTCAATATCCATTGTTCCCTTGTGCTTCGACCCCGTGTGCCTCTTCAGCGCATTCCCCAGCTTACTCTGCTTGTTGCCGTGGCAATCCACAAGGCAATTGCCTCACTTCTGCCGGATCTTTCAGCCGCAATCAAGTGGCCGAACGATATTTATTCCGATGGCCGGAAGCTGGCGGGAGTTCTCTGCGAAATGGAGTCGGAGGCGGACTGTGCGCATTTCGTCGTGGTTGGTATCGGCATCAATGTCAATCAGGAGAGCTTTCCCCCCCATCTTTCCCAAAGCGCCACATCGCTCCTGCTTGCCTCCGGCAGAATCGCGTCCAGGCCGCAGCTTCTGGCGGAGATTTTCAACCATTTCGAGCCACTCTACCATGAATGGTGTGAAGTTGATGATCTTGCTTTTGTGCTCGACTATCTTGAGCGCCACGCCTGGCTGAAAGACCGGGAGGTTGAGGTTTCGCGTCTTCATGGAAAAATAGCCGGGCGGGTCTCGGGCCTTTCTGCTCTGGGTGAATTGAGAGTTGTGGAGTCGGACGGAACAGTTCATCTGATAGGGTCGGGAGAGGCTACCCTGAAACAGTAAACCGGTTGGACAGTAAATTCAATGCAGAATATGGACATAAAAACGCTTCATCCGGCAATTGCAGCAGCATACCGGGTTCTTGAAACTGGAGAGCCAATCTCTCTTGAAGAGGCACAGCTTCTTGCTTCGCTTCCCGGGGAATTTTCGCTTGATCTTGCCTCGCTGGCCAACAAAGTCAGAAACCGCTGGGGAAAGGGCGGTATTCATGCATGCTCCATCATGAATGCCAAGTCGGGGGTCTGTGGCGAGAATTGCCGGTTCTGCGCCCAGTCGCGACATAACCATGCTGATATTGAGGTTTATCCCCTGGTTGACGAGGATGCTGTACTCTTTGAGGCCAGAAGCTGCGCCGAACATGGTGTGTCTCATTTCGGGCTTGTCACCAGTGGTTACGGTTACAGAACAATGAATGCGGAGTTCAAGCGGATTCTTGCCATGATTGACCGGCTGCACGAGGAACTGCCTGAGCTCAATGTCTGCGCATCCATCGGCATACTCGGACCTGAAACGGCAGCAGCTCTGGCTCGCCACGGCATTGCCCATTACAATATCAATCTTCAGGTGGCGCCGGAAAAGTATGCCGGTCTCATTGCCGATACGCACGGGATTGAAGAGAGAATGGAGACCGTCCGCCTGCTTCGCCGGGAGGGAGTCAATGTGTGTTGCGGGGGAATTATCGGCGTGGGTGAAAGCATGGAGGATCGCGTTGCCATGCTTTTTGCTCTTCGCGATCTTGATGTCTCAGTCATCCCCATCAATGTTCTCGTTCCCATTGAGGGGACTCCGCTTCAGGCTGCCGAATCGGTGCCTCTTGCCGACATTGTGAAGGTGTTCGCCCTGGCCCGTCTTGTCCACCCGCATTCGATTATCAAGTTTGCTGCCGGCCGTGAGACGCTCATGAAGGATTTTCAGGGGCTTCTGATGCTTTCGGGCGCGGATGGCTACCTGACGGGAGGGTACCTGACCACACGGGGGCGTGACTTGGCTGATGACCAGCGTTTTTCCGAGCGCCTTGCCAGTTTTTCCTGAAGGGGCAGTATGGAGTTTCATGACCGTTTACAGCGCGAGCTCAACGCAATGCAGAGGGCCGACCGGTACCGGACAATACCCGGTGTTGCCGGTCGCTCCGGTCGTCATATTACAATCGGCCGGGAGTCTCTCCTGAACCTCTCTTCCAATGATTATCTGGGTCTTGGTGATGACGCCGCCCTGCGTTCTGCGTGGCTCAGGGAGATGGGCCCTGAGCTGCCCCCCATGAGCAGCTGTTCCTCTCGCCTTCTCACCGGAAACCATCCACTTGCCGATGCGCTGGAGGCGGAGCTCTCAACGCTCTATGGCGACCGGGCGGCCATGCTGTTCAACAGCGGCTACCATGCCAATACAGGCATTCTTCCCGCTCTTGCCGGCCGCCATGACCTTGTGCTCTCCGACAGGCTCAACCATGCAAGTATTATTGACGGGCTGAAAATTTCGGATGCCAGCTGGATGCGTTACCGCCACCTCGACTACGACCATCTTGAGGAGCTTCTCTCTGAGGGGACGAAAAATCAGCGCCAGTGTTTTATTATTTCCGAATCCATTTTCAGCATGGATGGCGACAGGGTAGACTGCGGACGCCTCGTTGAGCTGAAAAAGAGGTACGGGGCCATTCTCATCCTTGACGAGGCTCATGCGGTTGGCACACTTGGCCTCCGGGGTCTGGGGCTCGCTGAACAGGAGGGTCTGGGTGAAGAAATTGACATTATTGTGGGCACATTCGGCAAGGCATTTGCGTCCACCGGAGCCTATGCCATCATGGCTCCTCTCCTGCGGCAGTATCTGGTCAATACTGCAAGGCCTTTTATTTTTACGACGGCCATCCCTCCGGTGATGCTTTCCTGGAGTCTTTGGACCCTTCGGCGCCAGAGCCGGATGCAGGAGGAGAGGGCGTGGCTGCAGGCACTTGCCTCCAGCCTCCGCACTTCTCTGCAGCAGAAGGGGTTCACTGTTCCTGGAGACAGCCATATTGTGCCGGTTTACGCCGGAGCGAACAGTCAGGCGGTTGCCATGGCCGCAGCACTCAGAAAACGGGGAATTCTGGCTCTGCCGGTTCGTCCCCCGACGGTTCCTGAAAATACGGCCCGTCTCCGCATTTCCCTTCGCGCCACCCTTCACCGGGAAGATGTTTCGGGAGTTCTGGATGCTCTCGGGGAGGTTGCATGAAGGAGGTGTGGTTGAGAAAAACGGGAGCTGAAGAGCTGGTGCTTTTTTTCAGCGGGTGGGGTATGGACTCTGCTCCGGCGAAGGCTCTTTTTGCCCGCTCCGTTGAACAGGGGTTCCGGGGCGACATGGTTGCTTTTCATGATTACCGGAGCCCGCAGTGCAGCGCGGAACTCTGCCTGGCGGCTGAGGAGTATCCCCGCCGGACTCTTCTGGCATGGTCTCTGGGCGTTTGGGCGGCCGGGCGCTCCGGCGTTCCGGTGCCCCATTTCGCTGTTGCCGTGAATGGAACGCTCTATCCCCGTCATGCGGATCTGGGCATTGATCCTGCTGTGTTTGACGCGACGCTTGAGAGCTACTCTGAAGAGAACAGAGTGCGTTTCAACCGGCGGATGTGCGGTTCGCGGGAGGTGCTCCGTCATTTCACCACCATGTCATCCATGAGAGGCGCTGCCGACCAGCAGGAGGAGCTTCGTTTGATCAGGAAGGCGATTTCCGGCGGGCCGGCCGAAAAGCCGACGGGGTGGAGCTATTCCCGGGCAATTATCGGGCTGAAAGACGCAATTTTTCTTCCCGAAAGCCAGCGCTCCGCATGGGAGGGGACCGGGCAGCGGATTGTTTCAGAAATGCCTCACTGGCCTTTTTTTCACCATTCAACCATTATGGAGCTGACGGCATGAGCGGAGTGAAGGACAAAATGCTTGTCGGAGAGCGTTTCCGCCGGGCGCTCTGCTCCTACCCTGAAAGTGCGGTGGTGCAGGAGGCTATGGCCCGTGAGCTGGTTTCCATGGTACGCCTGCATGCTGGAGAGGAGAGGCTGGGAAGGGTTCTGGAAATCGGAGCGGGCTCGGGGCTTTTGACGGAGCTTCTTCTGGAGGCTTTTCCGGTGGCCAGCTTGACGGCCAACGATCTTGTCGGGGAGTGCCGGGAGCCATTGCGGGAGATTGCCCGCCGTTTGCGTATCGCGGAGTTCAGTTTTCTCAAGGGAGATATTGAGGAGTGCGGTGAGTTGCCCGGTTCGCAGGATCTTGTGGTCTCAAACGCTACCCTGCAGTGGCTCAACGATCTTGACAAGCTCTTTGCCGCAGTCAGGCGGAGCCTCGTCCCGGGAAAACTGTTTGCCTTCACCTCTTTTACTGTGGGCAATATGGAGGAAATTGCCATGCTTGGAGGGGGAGGCCTCAGCTACCGGACCACGGAGGAGATCGGGGAGATTGCCGGACGGCATTTTGAGCTGCTTGAACTGAAGGAGAGCCGGGAGCAGCTCACTTTTTCCTCGCCTCGTGAGGTGCTTGGCCATATTCGCCAGACCGGAGTCAACGGTCTTGGCGGGGAGCGGTGGAGCAGAAGCCGTTATCTGGACTTTATGGAGAACTACAGCCGCCTGTTTCGGGTACAGGGAGGGGTCAGCCTTACCTATCGCCCGCTCTATTGCGTGCTGAGGAGAAGAGAGCTGTGAATGGCCGTCTTACGGTTGTTTCCGGAATTGATACCGGGGTGGGAAAGACCGCTGTGACCGGGCTGCTCGCTGCCTCCCTGCTTCACCGGGGGGTGCGGGTCATGACTTCAAAAACAGTCCAGACCGGCTGCACCGGCATTGCAGACGATATTGTGGAGCACCGGCGGCTGATGGGCATCCCCCTTGAGGAGGCTGACCGTCTCCGGCTTACCTGCCCTCAGGTTTTTCCCCTTCCCGCCTCTCCCCATCTTGCCGCCCGCATGGCTGGAAGCGAGGTTGATCTTGCCGGTATCAGTGCCTCCGTAAACGCTCTTCTGGAGCAGTATGACGAGGTGCTGCTTGAGGGAGTGGGAGGGTTGCTTGTCCCTCTTTCTCCCGACATGCTTTTTCTTGACTATGTCAAGAGCGGTGGATGGGATCTTCTGCTTGTTGCAACTCCGCGCCTCGGAAGCATCAACCATACCCTGCTTTCCGTCGAGGCCTGCCTCTGTCGTGAAGTTCCGCTGAGGGGGATTATCTACAACCGGTTTGGAGAGCACGATCCCCTCATTGCAGAGGACTCGCTTGAAACCATCCGGCGGGAGCTGTCGCGCCGTTCTCTCTCTTTGCCTGTGATTGATTTCCGCTCCGCCTCTTTCCACAGGACTGATCTTGAGCAGCTGGGCTTTCTTGTGCCAGAACCGTGACCTTTTTCCATAAAGACGATTTCGCACTGTCATGATTGATCTTGATTTCGACCGCCGCTACATCTGGCATCCGTACACTTCAATGAAGAATCCTTTGCCTGTTTTTCCGGTTGCCGGGGCAAGCGGGGTTCGCCTGCAGCTGGAGGACGGTCGGGAGCTGGTTGATGGTATGTCGTCATGGTGGGCGGCCATTCACGGCTACAATCATCCCGTGCTCAACAGTGCAGCAAGCCAGCAGCTGGAGCGGATGAGTCATGTGATGTTCGGGGGGCTTACCCATGAGCCGGCGGTGAGGCTTGCCCGCCAATTGGTGGAAATGACTCCCGATTCACTCGACAGGGTCTTTTTCAGCGATTCGGGTTCTGTTGCTGTTGAAATTGCCATCAAAATGGCTGTCCAGTATTGGGAAGCCCTTTCCAGGCCGGGAAAAAAAAGGATGCTCGCGCTCCGTTGCGGCTATCACGGCGACACCTTTGGCGCCATGTCGGTTTCCGATCCAATGACTGGAATGCACTCACTGTTCCGCGGCGCCATTCAGGAGCAGTTTTTTGCCCCCGCTCCCCGGTGCCGCTATGGTGAACCCTGTACCGAAGAGGATATTGCGCCGCTTGCCGGCCTGCTGGAGAAGCATCACGATGAGCTGGCTGCTGTTATTGTGGAGCCGGTGGTGCAGGGGGCGGGGGGTATGCGGTTCTATTCTGCCGACTGGCTGGTGAGGCTTCGTGAGCTCTGCACAGCTTACGGCGTGCTGCTCATTTTTGATGAAATCGCTACCGGATTCGGCCGGACAGGGAAACTGTTCGCCATGGAGCATGCCGGCGTGGTGCCCGATATTCTCACTGTTGGAAAGGCTTTGACCGGTGGGTACATGTCGCTTGCCGCAACCCTGGCTTCGGGAGAGGTTGCCGATGCAATTTCGTCGGGCGAGCCGGGGGTCTTCATGCACGGCCCGACCTTCATGGCCAATCCGCTTGCCACTGCGGTAGCTTCAGCAAGTCTCGGACTGCTGCATTCGTCTTCCTGGCAGAACTCGGTGCAGCGAATTGAGGCGGGTCTCTTGCGGGGGCTTGAGCCTTGCCACTCGATTGAGGGTGTGGTGGATGTGAGGGTGCTGGGAGCCATCGGCGTGGTTGAATTGGATCGGCCGGTCAACATGGCCGCCATCCAGAAGGAGTTTGTGAGGCGCGGGGTTTGGGTGCGCCCCTTCGGCCGGCTGGTCTACCTGATGCCCCCCTTTATTATTGACGAAGGGGATCTGGACCTGCTGACGGCGGCGCTTGGCGAGGTTGTGGCCCTGGAGGGCGTGAAAGGGTGAGGGAGGATGAGCTTGAGCTGCTCCTCCGGCCTGAAGTGATGGAGGAGATAGGCCGGAACGCTGATGAGGATCCGGCTGCATACGCCATGCGCAATGCCGGCCGGACAGACATTCCCGTCAGGGCGATAGCAGAGCAGATAGCCTGCAGGAAGAAGGCGGCAAAAAAACTGCCCCGACTTTCCACCCGACCGTTGCTCTATACCTCCCGTGCTCTTGAGCAGGCATCGGCTGAACGGGTGGCTGCCTATCGTGCATCGCAGATGAGTGGTCAGAGGGCGATTGATCTCTCAGGCGGACTGGGCATTGACAGCTCTTTTCTTGCAGGAGCGTTCGCCCGTATTGATTTCGTTGAGCGCGATCCTCTTCTCTGCAGACTTGCCTCCCATACCATGCAGGTTCTTGAACGGAAGAATGTGGCCATTCAATGTGGCGATGCCTTCGCTGTTCTCGACTCCATTCCTTCCGGCATTCTTGACTGGATATTCGTTGACCCCGACCGGCGTGAGTCGGGGAGGCGGAGGGTGGGACTCAGCGAGAGCTCTCCGGATGTTGTTTCGGGCCACAATGAATTGATCCACAAGGCGCCCGGGGTATGCATAAAAGCCTCCCCTGCGCTTGAACTCTCAGGGTTGAAGCGAGAACTCCCTTCACTTTCCTCAATCATTGTTGTCTCTCTCGACCGTCAGTGCAGGGAGAGCATGCTGATTCTCCTCAAGGGAACGGCGCAGGAGAAAGAGCCTGAACGCAAAGCGGTCTGCCTTCACTCATCGGGTATTGGTGAGTACGAGGTTTCGGGTAGAGAGGGGGTAGAGAGGAGGGTTACGGCGGAGCCCGGCCCCTGTTTCTTTGAGCCCGACCCTGCAATCATCAAGGCAGGGCTTTCGGCGGAGGTTGCCGAAGAGTTCGGGCTGGAGTTTCTGAACCACTCGGTAGATTACTTGACGGGCGGCCCTTCAGAAGCAGTGTTTCCCGGCAGGGCGTTCCGGCTTGTTGCCCTCACCCCCTACAAACCCAAGCTGTTCCGGCGGTTTCTTAAAGAGCATCAGATTTTCGGGGCCTCCATACAGAGAAGGGATTTTCCGCTTTCGCCCGAAGAACTCCGCCGGCTTTACCGCCTCAAAGAGAGCAGCAGCCGATTTCTCTTTTTCTCGCGCAATGCTGCCGGTGAAGCGACCGTTTATTTCTGCCTCAGCCTTCGCCCTGAAGGCGAAGAAGCTCCTTGAGTGCAAGACCGTAGCGGAGCCCCTGTGCGCTGACACGGATTTCTCCGATGCCCAGGAGGCGCATGAACTGATGGAGAATCAGTGTGCCCATGGTAATCACATCTGCCCGTCCTTCGGGAATACCCAATGCGGTAATCTCCTCGAGCTTCATTTCTTTCAGGCGCTCCAGAAGGTTATGAACATCGTTGTAGCTGAGGAGGTAGTTGTGGACTTTCGTCACATCAAACTCCCTGTCCCCCTGAACAATCTGTGCAATGGCCGTTATGGTTCCGGCTACGCCATATACCTGTTCGCGGGAGGCGAAAAAGGGGAGGACCGCCCCGGTCAGAACACGGTTGATCTCCTCTTTTGCCATGGTGTACTCTTCGGGTGCCGGGGGGAGGGAGTGGAAAAACCGCTCGGTCAGCCGAACGGAGCCGATATCGAGGCTGACGCTTTGGGTAATGCCGCCTGTGGAGCCCATGGAAATTTCTGTGCTTCCCCCACCTATGTCCGTGACTGTAAAGGGGTCGGGAATGTTCCCCATTCCTGAAACTGCCCCGAAAAAGGTGAGCTCGGCCTCCTCTTCGCCACTGATGCAGCGAACGACGATACCGGTTGACCGGACCAGTTCGCTGGTGACCTCCATCCGGTTTTTTGCATCGCGCAGCGCACTGGTCCCGGTTGCGATAATGGTATCCGCCCCCTCGTCGTCGCTGATTTTTTTGAAGTCCAGCAGGCAGTTGATCAGCCGTTCCTTGGCCTCGCGATCAATGATTTTCAGTTCGTCGACCTGCTGGCCGAGGCGCACTATTGCCTGTTTGTGATATACCGGCTCTATTGTGCCTTTCAGCGGGTCAATGTCGACAATGAGAAGAAGAGCGGTGTTGGTGCCAATATCTATGCAGGAAACGCGTTCCATACTATGAGTCTGTTTTGTGATAAGGTTTATGGTGAACTGCGTCGGACCAGAGCGGAGAGCCACTCTTCTTCGTAGATTGTCCTCACGGCCTCGTACTTGAGCCGTTTGAGCAGTTTTTTGAGCCAGGCCTCGTCCCAGGCAAGGATGCCGGAAAGAAGGACGGATGCCTCGGGTGCGCTTTGGGCGATGACCGGCAGAATCCGGTCGATGACATTTTTGTTGATGTTGGCGAGTATGAGGGTGTATCCCTGTTGTAGATTGTTTTTCAGATCCTCTTCAGCATCCAGCAGTTCAACGCGGATGTCGCTGACCTCATTTTCAACAATGTTTTCAGCTGCGTTTTCAGCAGCCCAGCTGCTGTTGTCGAACGCGAGAATCGGCTGGGTGTTGCCGAGTTTTCGTGCAGCGATGGCCAGCACGCCGGTCCCTGTTCCAATGTCGATAATCCGCTCGTTCCTGATGTCCATCTCTTCAAGCTGTCGGAGCATCAGCCGTGTCGTTTCGTGATATCCGGTGCCGAACGACATTTTTGGATTGATGGTCAGCACAATCTGCCCGGGCTTTCTTGGCGCCTCCCCTTTTTTCTGGGCAATGAGGAACCGGTCTGATATTTCAACGGGTTTCAGGTGGGCCTCCCACTCGGCATTCCAGTTCCGATCGGTGATGAATGAAACCTCCATTGCCGGGGGTTCACCGGGAAGCCGTTGCAGTATGGCCCTCACGGCTTGTTCCCTGTCAGGGTCCCAGCCCTGTTCGGGCAGATAGGCCAGCAGCAGTTCATCCTCCTCCTGGAAGGAGACGATGCCTTCAAGCGAGAGAAGCGCAATTGCCAGTTCATGGCTGGTGGCTTCAAGAGCTATCGCCAGCTGGACTGTGTTGTTTTTTCCTGACAGGGGCATATGGTATCGTTGTTCAAATTCAGTGGCACAATATAAACATTCTCCCATACTACAAGCTCTTCCCCTCGCGGGGCCATAGAAGATTTTCATTTTTTAAGCTATATTTGCACTCCTGAAAGAACCTTCCCTTCCCGTTCGGGTCGGGGCATTCACGGCAGCGGGTTTGCTGCTGTAAACAATGTGCAAGATTTTATGGCTGTGATGAAATTCGGCGGTACCTCCATTGGATCCGCCAAGGCTATGCGGCAGGCCATTTCGATTGTTGCCCGACAGGAGCAGGAGTCAACCCCGCTGGTTGTGCTCAGCGCCTGCAGCGGCATAACCAACATGCTTCTTCGTATTGCCGATGCCTCCGGCAGCGGTTTGCTTGATGATGCGCTGGCGCTTGCCGGAGAGGTGCGCGCCCACCATCTTGGTCTTGTTGACGAACTTCTCACCGAAGAGGCTGCAAAAGCGGAGCTTGTCCTCAGGATTGAGGAAATTCTCTCGCGCCTTGAGCTTCTCGTCAAAGGCGTTGAAATTGTTGGCGAACTGACCGAACGCTCGCGTGACATGTTCTGCTCCTTTGGCGAACTCCTCTCCACAACAGTATTTGCGGCAGCGCTGCAGGCGGCCGGCCACAGCGCCAGGTGGGTGGATATCCGCACCATCATGATAACCGATGGCAACTTCGGGTTCGCCCGCCCGATTGAGGCGGAGTGCAGGGCGAGGGCAACTGAAGTCATCGCCCCGCTGCTTGCAGCAGGCACGACCGTTGTGACCCAGGGGTACATAGGCGCAACTGCTGATGGTCGGACAACGACGCTCGGTAGAGGCGGAAGCGACCTTTCGGCAGCGCTGCTTGGTGCCTGGCTGCATCTTTCGGCCATTCAGATATGGACCGATGTTGACGGTGTGATGACCTGCGATCCCAGAGTGGTGCCTGATGCACGAAGCATCAGAGTGATGACCTTTTCCGAGGCTGCGGAGCTTGCCTATCTCGGCGCCAAGGTACTGCATCCTGATACCATAGCCCCGGCAGTTGAAAAGAATATTCCGGTTTTTGTTCTCAATACCTGGCATCCCGACGCCCGGGGAACCGTTATAACCAACGACCCCGTCCGCCTTTCGGGTATGAGCTACGGCGGTCTGGTCAAGTCCATCGCGGTCAAAAAGGGCCAGGGAATAATAAATATCCGTTCAAACCGTATGCTGGGAAGGCACGGTTTCATGAACGAACTGTTTGATGTGTTTGCCCGTTACGCCATTTCAGTTGAAATGATTGCGACAAGTGAGGTTTCCGTCTCCGTTACGGTTGATGATGCGTGTTTTACCGACATGCTTCTCGACGACCTCAGAGAGTTCGGCGAGGTTGATGTTGAGCATGGTGTTGCCACCGTCAGTGTTGTTGGTGATAATCTCCGCATGTCGCGGGGTGTTGCCGGAAGAATTTTCGGTGCCCTGAAGGAGGTGAACCTCCGTATGATTTCACAGGGAGCTTCCGAAATCAATGTGGGGTTTGTTGTCGGGGAGCATGATGTTGTGGCAGCCATCAATGCCTTGCACAGCGAGTTTTTTTCCGGTGAAGATGCTGCGGGCATTTTTGAGGTCCCCGCAGGAAAGCCCTGAGTTTCTTGTGGCCCGGGGCCGGGAGAGCATAAATGATAAAAAACAGGATGGAGCCAGAGAGCTATGGATTATAAAAAAGCAGGAGTCGACATCGGGGCAGGCGAAGAGTTTGTCCGTCTCATCAAAGGGAAGGTCCGTCAGACCAATACGCCGGGAGTCATAACTGACATTGGTGCCTTCGGCGGCTTTTTTGAACCTGATTTCGCCAGTTACCAGCGCCCTGTGATGGTCAGCAGCATTGATGGCGTGGGGACAAAACTGAAAATCGCTGTGGAACTTGGCGCCTACGACACGGTCGGCTCATGCCTGGTGAACCACTGTGTCAACGATATTCTTGTCTGCGGAGCAAAACCGCTTTTTTTCCTTGACTACTATGCCTGCGGAAAGCTTGACCCTGAGGTTGCAGCTGCAGTTGTCAGCGGCATGGTAGATGCCTGCCGTGAAAACGGCTGTGCTCTGATTGGGGGTGAGACGGCTGAAATGCCGGGCGTGTATACTCTGGAGGATTTTGATCTTGCCGGCACAATTGTGGGTGTTGTTGACCATGCAAAAATTGTCAACGGCTCCCGAATACAGGCAGGCGATGTGATGATTGCGCTTCCTTCCACCGGCCTCCACACCAATGGCTACTCGCTTGCCAGAAAGGTGTTTGAGGGCAGAATGAACGAGACCTTCAGCGGCCTTCAGGGAACAGTCGGTCAGGAGCTCCTGAAAGTGCATCGTTCCTATCTCCGGGTGGTAGAGCCGTTTTTCGGTTCGCCGGATATTCACGGACTGTCGCACATTACCGGTGGCGGCCTCATGGGCAATACCATGCGCATTGTGCCCGATGGACTGAGGCTTGATGTGAACTGGGATGCGTGGCCGGAGCTTCCGATTTTTGATCTCATCCGCCGTGAGGGCTCTGTTCCGGAGGAGGATATGCGTCGCACATTCAATCTCGGTATCGGTCTTGTGCTGATTGTTGCCCCGGATGCATCGGACCGGGTGATGGAGGCTTTGAAATCTCAGGGAGAAAATGCCTATCTTATAGGTCAGGTCTCCAATGCCTGATGTTTTTTTGTTTTTTCTCATGGAGGTGAGCGGGGTTCACTCCATAAAACAAAATCAGAACAGGATATGCTGACATTACTTGCGATTCTTACCGTGAGCTACATCATCGGCTCCATTCCTACCAGCATCATGGCTGGAAAGATGATGAAGGGCATTGACATCAGAAACTTCGGTAGCGGAAATGCCGGCGGAACCAACGCGTTCCGGGTTCTGGGATGGAAAACCGGACTGACCGTCACCCTGATTGACATCGTCAAAGGTGTTGTTGCCGCTGTGTCGGTCGTCGCCTTTTTCCGTCACCACCCGATAGGGGCGTTCCCCGACATCAATGAGGTGGCGCTTCGTCTTCTTGCGGGCATGAGTGCCGTCATCGGCCATGTCTTTACCGTTTTTGCCGGGTTCAAAGGGGGCAAGGGGGTCAGTACCGCCGCAGGAATGCTTATAGGTATTGCTCCAGTGAGCATGCTGATGGTCATAGGCATTTTTCTCCTGACCGTCTGGTTCTCCCGTTATGTTTCTGTGGCTTCCATTTTTGCTGCTGTAGCATTCCCCCTCATCATCGCCATACGGAAGTATGTGTTTGAGCTTGGTGGAGGGCTTGACTATTACATCCGCCTGTTCGGCGAGTCATTCTCATTTCATGACAGCCTTGACTACCACCTGATAATTTTCGGCCTTCTGGTGGCTTTTGCCATTCTCTTTACCCATCGGGCCAATATCCGCCGCCTTATTTCCGGGACGGAAAACCGCGTGACATTCAGAAAGCATGCATAAGCGACTCGTTCTCAGCTGATGGATATTTCGGTACTCGGTGCTGGCAGCTGGGGAACCACACTTGCCATTCTTCTGGCTGAAAAGGGGTACCGGGTGAAACTGTGGGCCCATCGGCCGGCATTTGCGGAGCAGCTTCGGCGCGATCGTGAAAATACCAGTTACCTAAAGGGGTCAATTTTCCCCCCTTCACTGGAGGTTGAATCCGATCTTTCCCTTGCGCTTCAAGACACCTCCATGATAGTGACGGCAGTGCCTTCACAGGCGCTTCGCGAAACTGTACGACAGTTCAGCTCTCTTCGGCTTGAGGGGCGCACTGTGGTTAATGTGGCGAAAGGTATTGAGGTGGGGAGCGGCAAACGCATGTCGGAGGTTCTGGCTGACGAACTTCCCAATCTTCTTCCCTCTCAGGTTGCCGCCCTGTATGGGCCCAGCCATGCAGAAGAGGTTGCCCGCAACCAGCCTACTACAGTTGTGGCATCCTCCCCTTCCATTGAAACCGCTGAAGCGGTGCAGGAGGTTTTCCATACGGGGATGTTCCGGGTCTATGTCAACACCGATATTGTGGGCGTGGAAGTTGCCGGTTCGGTCAAGAACATCATCGCCATAGCGGCGGGTATTTCCGATGGCATCGGTTTCGGTGACAACGCCAAGGCGGCCATCATTACCCGTGGGATGGCGGAAATATCCCGCTTTGCGCTGAAGCTGGGTGGTGATCCCATGACTATTTCAGGACTTTCGGGCATTGGTGACCTGGTCGTAACCTGCCTGAGCCGGCACAGCCGGAACCGTTTTGTTGGTGAGGAGATCGGAAAGGGGCGCACGCTTGAGGACATTGTCTCCCATATGAACATGGTTGCTGAAGGAGTGCATACCTCCCGTGCGGTTTATGAGCTGAGCAGTTCGCTCGATGTGGACATGCCCATCACCCGCGCGGTTTACGAAATGCTGTTTGAGGGGAAGGCTGCAGAGGAGGCGATTCTTGATCTTATGACCAGGGAGCCAAAGCCCGAGCGCGACTGAATGTTCCAGGGGGGCGCCCTTCAGTGGTCGTGATTCTTTTCAGGATGTTCATGCCACAGGGTTTCTCCCTTCTCTTTTCCTGCCTCCTTCCATTCCGCAACATCCAGGTCAATGCGCACCACGCTGCATGGTGAAAGATGGTGCGGCGCATTCCTTCCCATGCGGTTGGCAAATTCGCTCATGGCGGGGTTGTGGCCGAACAGCATCAGGCTCTCTGCGCTGTCGGGGACGCTTTGTGCCAGTTCCAGCAGTTCATCAGCACCTCCATGGTATATCCCCATCTCCATATGGATTGTTTCCTTCCCGATTCCGAAGGCTTCTGCAAACGCTTCAGCGGTGCTGAGCGCTCTTTTGGCAGGGCTGCTGATGAGAATGTCGGGTTTCGGCCCTTTTTTTGCTGCAATGGCTGCCGCAATGAGAGGCGCGTCATTCATCCCTTTCTCGTTCAGTGTCCGTTCAAAGTCGGAGCAGTTACTGTTCCAGTCTGATTTTGCATGCCGTGCGAGGTAAAGGGTTTTCATTGGTTTCTTACTTTTTGAGAGGTGGGGAGGAGCTGCTTTTTGAGTGTTGTGACGCGAATGAACGATGCGTCAATCTGCTGTTGGGATATGGTTCCTTTCTTGACCAGAGACCGTATGATTTTTGCAGCTTTCCCTGCAATATGAGGCTCATATTTTGAAGTGTTGTTGGCAAAGACGAGGATGTCCACTCCCGCATTGATGGCCAGCGCAATGGCCTCTTCAAGGCCGTAGTGGTCAGCAATGGCCTTCATCTGCATGTCGTCACTGAGAACCACTCCGCGGAACCCCAGTTCGTTTCGGAGCAATCCTGTCACGGTCGGTTTTGAGAGTGTGGCGGGATATCGGGGGTCAAGCGTGGCGTTGAAAACATGAGCTGTCATGATGGCGCCACTGAACCCATCTGCGATGAGGCGCCGGTAGGGAAGCAGCTCGTCCGGCGACCACGAGGCGGATACATCGGTAAAGTCAAGATGTGAGTCGGTCGTTGAGCTCCCGTGACCGGGAAAATGCTTGAGGGTGCCGAGAACGCCCTCTTTTTCAAATGCATCAAGCGTCAGTGCGGCATTTCGGGTCACCCGGTCCGCTTCAGCCGAAAAACTTCTGCCGAGCAGGCCGATGACCGGATTCCGGGGGTTGGTATTGAGATCAACCACCGGCGCGAGATTCATGGTGATATGGAGGCTTCGGAGGGTGCGGGCGGTTCTCCGGGCAGCGGTGGTGGTGGTGTCGGGATTGTTGACGCTCCCCAGATACTCCGCCGTTACCGATGGGGGGAAGCCTGCTGACTCTTTGAGGCGCGAGACTTTTCCTCCTTCCTGATCAATGGCAATGAGAAGAGGGGTCTGTGAGAGCGCCTGCAGATCGCGGGTAAGATGAGCGAGCTGTTCGGGGCTGACGATGTTGCGGGGGCGTGAACGGGACGGAACATCATAGTCAAAGAGTACGACTCCTCCTATGTGGTTCTCCCTGATGGCGCGCTGGATATCGGGTGAACTCGCAGCTGTCGTTCCCCGGAATCCTACCATGAGCATCTGCCCTATTTTAATGGAGAGGCTGTCAGCGGCATGGCTGCCGCCTGCTGCTGCTATGGAGGGCGGCAGCAGCAAGGCTCCTAAAAGGAGTACAGTAAGCTTCAGCTGCATCATGTGCTTTTGCCACCCGTAAAGGTAAGTGCTCCCTCTTGGAGATCAATGGCCACGCTTTCCCCCTCCCTGATTGTTCCTTCAAGTATCAGTTCTGAAATGCGGTTGGTGAGCTTCCGCTGCATGACTCTTTTCAGCGGCCGGGCGCCGAACGCAGGATCAAACCCCGCATCGGCAAGCCACTGGAGGGCATCCTCCGAAATGGTGAGGCTGATGTGCTGGCGAAGTGCCGTGTCGCGTATGAGATTGAACTGAATCAAGACGATTTTTTTCAGATCCTCTCTTGTGAGCGGTGAAAAGAGTATGATTTCATCTATCCGGTTCAAAAACTCGGGCCGGACCTGCTGCTTGAGCAGGGTGAAAAGTTTTTCCTGCAGCCCTTCAAGCACATCCTCGCGTTTCTGGCCGTCAATTTTCTCCATCTCCGACTGTATCAGCTGAGCGCCGATATTGCTGGTCATGATAATGATGGTGTTCTTGAAGTTCACTGTTCTTCCCTTGCTGTCTGTCAGTCGGCCCTCGTCAAGAATCTGGAGCAGAATGTTGAAGACATCGGGGTGCGCTTTTTCAATTTCGTCAAGCAGCAGCACGGAAAACGGTTTGCGCCGGACCGCTTCGGTCAGCTGTCCCCCTTCCTCATAGCCGACATAACCTGGAGGGGCACCCACAAGACGGCTGACCGTGTGCGACTCCATATACTCACTCATGTCAATGCGTATCATCGCCTCATCGTCGTCAAAGAGGTAGTCTGCAAGGGTTCTTGCGAGCTCTGTTTTTCCTACACCGGTGGGACCGAGGAAGATAAAGGAGCCAATGGGTCGTTTCATGTCGCCCATTCCCGCTCTTGAGCGTTTTACCGCGTCGCTGACCGCTGTGACGGCTTCGTTCTGCCCTATGACTCTGGCGTGCAGTTCCTCCTCTATGTGCAACAGTTTCTGGCGTTCCGACTGCAGCATTCTGCTCACAGGAATGCCTGTCCATTTTGCCACAATTTCAGCAATGTCCTCCGCATCTATCTCCTCTTTCATGATCAATTCGCCCGCCGCCTGCCGGCTCTCCATCTGGCGGCTGTTCTCCTCTATGGCTTTTTCTATCTCTCCGGTTTTTCCATAACGGATTTCAGCAACCTTGCCGTAGTTGCCCTGCCGTTCATATTCCTCTGCTTCAACCCGCAGGTTTTCAAGCTGCGATTTCAGATCGCGCGACTGCCGGAGCAGTTCTTTTTCTGCATCCCATTTTGCCTTGATGAGTGTCTGCTCTCCGACGAGGTCGGCCAGCTGTTTCTCTATCTCTTTGAGTCGCTCTTTTGTGTCAGTGCTGCTCATGGTTCATGCTGGTTTGATTGACGGGTGTGATTAAACGGATAATGTTGTAAATTTAACGATTACCTTCTCAACATTGCAATGTTCGGGGTATTCTCTGTTTCTCAATATCAACACTCCTCTGCCGTGCAAAAGTTCTCGATTGGCCCTATTGAATTCTCTTCAACCAAAAGCCCCCTTCTGATTGCTGGCCCCTGCCTTATTGAGAGTCGGGAGATGGCTATTGAAGTTGCTGAAGAGCTGCGGCGCATAACAGCCGCAACGGGCGTTCAGTTTATTTTCAAAGGTTCATACCGCAAGGCCAACCGGACATCAGGCAGCTCCTTTACCGGAATTGGTGACGAGAAGGCTCTTGAGGTGCTTGCCGATATAGGCAGGACATACGGTATGCCGGTGCTTACTGATGTGCATGAAACCAAAGATGTTGCATTGGCTTCGCGGTATGTTGATGTGCTGCAGATACCTGCATTCCTTTCCCGCCAGACCGAGCTTCTTGTGGCTGCCGGAGAGAGCGGACTTGCCGTCAACATCAAGAAAGGGCAGTTCATGGCGCCGCAGGACATGGCACGCGCTGCCGGCAAGGTTTCAGCAACCGGTAACCGGCGCATCATGCTGACTGAACGCGGCACAAGTTTTGGTTACAACAACCTTGTTGTTGATTTCAGGGGGCTTGTGAAAATGGCCGAGTCAGGCTGGCCTGTCATTTACGACGCAACACACAGCTTGCAGCTGCCGGGTGCCGGAGATGGGGTTTCGGGCGGAGAGCGCGGGTATGTTCTGCCGCTGGCACGGGCAGCGGTTGCCACCGGCGTCAATGGACTGTTTTTTGAGGTGCATCCCGACCCGGAGAGGGCTATGTCGGATGCTGCCACCCAGATTCCTCTCGGCGATTTTGCTCCTCTTGTCAGTCAGTTGCTCGCTCTTTATGGCTGCGTGCAGTCACTTCCTTCATCCTAAACCCCACCACATTGTCAGGTTTCCAATACTTCGGTATGCAGCCCTCCCAGGCCGACCCGTCTTCACGGGTCAGCCAGGCGCTTAAGGCGGTCCGTGCCCTGTTTTTTCCCATTGACGGAGTGCTGAATGGCAGTCGCATTACCGTTGAGGGCAACGGTCTTGAACTCTGCTCCATTTCCATACGGGACGCTCTGGGCATAAAGGAGGCTGTTGGTCAGGGGATTCGGGTTGCGGTCTACTCCCCCAGAAGTTCTGAGGGGTATCGTACCCTTCTGGGTGAACTGGGTGTGAGGGATTTCTATTTTTCTGCCGACGACTTTTTCTCGGCCTATGAGTCGTTTCGTGATCGATACGCCCTATCTGACGAAGCGTGTGCCTGCATTGGCGACGACATCGGTGACATTCCTGTTCTTGAAAAGGTCGGGTTTCCCGTGACAGCCATCAATGGGGCCGACTATCTCCGCAACCGTGTGGGATATATTTCTGCCTATGAGGGAGGCGACGGATGCATTAGGGAGATTGTTGAGATGATTCTGTCCGAGCAGGGGAAATGGCCCTTTTGTGAAGCCTCTTCTGCTGAAGGGTAAGGGTTCCGCTGCCGACCTCGGGGTGCAGTGTTGTTTTCAGGCTTCCCTGCCCCAGAGCAGTTTCGTCCGGAGCACTTCGCAGTAGTCGCGGCTGCTGTTGGCCACCAGATTGATGGACTGGTTTGACTTTTTTATCGTCACCACCTCCTGTGGGGCAAGCATTTTACGCAGATGGCCGTCACAGTTGAGCGGAAAAGCGCCGTCGGGTGCGTCAACAGATACCTCAATACTCTTTTCGTCGCTGATGACTATCGGGCGGACGGTCAGCATGTGCGGACAGATGGGGGTGATGACCACCACGCTCGATTTCGGGGCAATGATGGGGCCGCCTGCCGACATTGAATAGGCGGTGGATCCGGTTGAGGTTGCAATGATGATGCCGTCAGCCCTGTATGAACTG
This sequence comes from Chlorobium phaeovibrioides, assembly GCF_003968655.1. Classification (GTDB taxonomy): domain Bacteria; phylum Bacteroidota; class Chlorobiia; order Chlorobiales; family Chlorobiaceae; genus Chlorobium; species Chlorobium phaeovibrioides. The sequence goes on from NZ_RXYK01000002.1 coordinate 44,232, forward strand.
AGCAGTTCGCCGTCAAGCTTTATGATGAATGCGGGAATGCGCGGGTAGGTTCCCTTTTCAATCACGACATCGTTGAGGGCCCGGAAATGCTCCGGGCTGCCATTGGTGAGAAGACCTGCTTCAAGCTGTGATCGGGTGTGGATGGAATAGTCGCCATTGAGGAACCGTTCCACGGCAGGCAGCATCTCTTCTGGCGAGAACTCCGCAAGGAATCCGAGCCGGCCGACATTGACCCCGATGACAGGTTTTGTGACGGAGTGCTGTGAAGTGAAAAGGAGGGTGCCGTCACCACCGAGCGAAATGAATGCATCACATTGAGTATTGAGCTCTTCAATCGGCGCACTACGATGGCTCCCGGTTTTTTCAGCCGAAAGCGATTCAAACACATAGTCAACCTTCCTTTCGTCCAGCCACCGGGCAAGCCTGCGGGCAAGATCAATTGCGCTCTGGCGCGACACATTGACAACAATTCCAAGGCTCATTTGCGGTTCATCTCCTTCAGCAGGGTATGCTGCCGGTTGGCTTCATTGAATCGTCCTTCAAGTTTTTTCCGGTCATTCCGGCGGACTTCATCCGCAAGTTCCTTCAGCTCAAGAGAAAACCGTTCAAGTTCATCGGCAATGTTCCCGCTGTTGGTCGAGATGATGTCGCGCCATATGCTCCAGGGGCTCGCGGCAAGCCTCGCCATGGAGAGAAATCCGGGTCCTGAAGACTCCAGCGCACCGGCGCACCGGGTCATCAGTGCCGTTGATACCAGTTGGGGAAGGTGGCTGATGCAGGCTGTAACGCGGTCATGCTCCTCGGCGTCCATCAGGCTGATGCGGCATCCTGCCGCCTCAAGCATTTCCCGGAGAAGCGTCCCTCTGAAAGAGTTGAGATCATCCGGCTCCCCGCAGAGAATCACCCGGCTGCCCCGAATCAACTCTTCACTGCTTTCCCGATAGCCCTGCTGCTCTTTTCCTGCCATCGGGTGCATGCCGATAAAGGGGATTGAGAGCTCTTTTGCCCGACGGCAGATCATGGTTTTCGTGCTGGACACATCCGCCACCAGAGTGGACTTCGGAGCGAGCTCTTTGAGTTCATCCAGGAGTGCAATGTTGGTTTCAACTGGAGCGGCAAGCACCACCAGGTCGGCGCTGAAGAGCTCGTTTCTGTTGTCGGTGAAACGGTCAAGCCCAAGGCACAGGACTGCTTCGCGGTCGCTTTCGCTGAACGAAGGATCGTAGCCGCTCATGACGGGAGAGTTTTTCCCTGCCGGAACACTGGCTTTCAGTGCCCTGAGGAGCGACATCCCTATCAGTCCGAGGCCGATGAAAGAGACTGTCCTGATGGGCTGGCGGCTGCTCATGCAGAGGGGGAGGGGCTGGCGGCCCTGCTTCCGGGGGCCTCAATGGGCACGCCGTTACGGCAGAGCGGGCAGGATTCGGCCGGCCAGCTGTGTACCTCAAGCGAGATGACGGAGAATTGAGAGTCGGCAAGCCTGACAGTGCCGTTGCTTCGGTCGACCACGCAGCCGACGCCAGCAACCTCTGCTCCTGCGGCTTCTACCAGGGCCATCACCTCTGCGACCGATCCTCCCGTGGTGATGACATCTTCCACCACCAGTACCCGCTCGTTCTTTTCAAGGCTGAAGCCGCGGCGGATGGTCATTCTGCCGTCCTTGCGCTCTGCAAAAATTGTTTTGACACCGAGCTGGCGTCCTACTTCGGTGCCGACCACAATCCCTCCGATGGCAGGCGAAATGACTGTGTCCACGCCGCTTTCCCTGAAATGGTCGGCAATGGCGCTGCAGATAGTGCCGAGATGTTCCGGGTGCTGCAGCACTTTTGCACACTGAAAGTAGGAGTCGCTGTGGCGGCCGGAGGTGAGCTTGAAATGGCCATCAAGAAGGGCCTGGGTCTCTTTGAATATGCTGAGCATTGCAGAAGTTTCCATTACTATTGCGGGACGGGGTGAAGTGGTGGTGGTTTATGGAAGGTTTTCATCTGTAAGATAAACAAGCCATGCAGGAAAAGCTACACGAAAAACAGCGCACTTACAGGCTTCCGGAGCTTTCTTCAAGGTAACGGGTGAGCAGCACGCAGGCGGCTGCCGTGTCGAGCCGCCCCTTTTTCTGGCGATCTTTTCTGCTCCCTCCCGCTGCAGCAAGAATGTGCACGGCCTCACGGGAGGAGTGGTACTCATCAACCCGTTCAATTGCGACATCGGGAAACGCCTCCCCGAGCTCTGTAATAAAGCGGTCAATGACGCCGGTCATTGCGTTTGTTTCGCCTCCGGAGCTGAGCGGGTAACCAACAACGAGTGTTGCAATACCGTCCTGGCGTTCAATCTCCTCCAGCGCCCCCTGTAGCCCTTCGCGGCTGAATGTGCCCACAGGACGGGCAAATATGCGGAGTGGATCGGCCACGGCCAGTCCTATGCGTTTGGTTCCGTAATCAATGCCAACCAGCCGTTTCTTTTGCATTCCTTATCTCTGTTGTTGTTCCTCAGGGCTTCTTCGCCCGTTGCCATCTCATCTGTTCGCTTCTGTCTTTTTTTAACAGTATTTTATGGTGTTGCTCTCCGAAAGGACTTTCCTCAAGCTGCCTCGCACTAAGTATAAACGGGAGAAGATCACCATGGCAAAGGTTGTCATTATCGGCGCCGGCTTTGCAGGCCATACTGCCGCAATGTACTTGGGGGACTCCCTGGGTAAAGAGCATGAAATAACGGTTGTCCACAAGTTTGATTATTTCGGATTTGTGCCCTCATGGGTATGGCTCGGTATTGATGCGGTCAAGCCCCGGAACACCGTATTCAAGTTAAAGCCGATTTATGACAAATTCAATGTGAACTTCATTCAGGGAGTGGCTGTTTCGGTCCATCCCGATAACAACCATGTGGTTCTTGAATCTGCCGGCTCTCCCTCTCAGGTTATACTGGAGTATGACTATCTGATTATTGCAACCGGCGCCCACATGAATTATGATGCGACACCCGGTCTCGGACCCCATAAGTTCACCCGGTCTATCTGCCATTTCGATACCGCCATCCAGACTCGTGATGCCTACCTTGAGGCCGTGGAGCGCATGAGACGGGGCGAGCGGCGCAAGCTGGTTATCGGTACAGGTCACCCCATGGCCGCCTGCCAGGGAGCGGCATTCGAGTACATCACCAACATCCATCACGACCTCACACAAAGAGGATTGCGCGACAGGGCGGATCTTGTATACCTCTCCAATGAACCCGAAATAGGCGACTTCGGCGTTGGCGGCATCAATGTTGTGCGCCAGGACGGCAGAATTGCCCGTGGGGGCGACCTCATCGAGGATGCCATGGACGAGTTCGGTATTGAAAAAGCAGTCCGCCGCGGCGTACACTCGGTAGATGAACGCAGTATCCACTGGGAGGATTTTGAGGGCAATTATGGCCAGACCGATTACGATTTTGCCATGCTCATTCCCCAGTCGAAAGGGGTCACCTTTCCCTTTTTCGACGGTGAGGGGAACGACATCACCTCAAAGGTATGCAACCCGGCAGGTTTCATCTATGCCGATGGCATTTACGGCCTTGAGTACGACGAACTCCGCCACACACCCCAGGCCTGGCCTGCGCAATACAACCACCCGATCTATAAAAATATTTTCTCCGCCGGCATCGCTTTTGCCCCTCCCGGGCCGATCTCCCGCCCCCACATCACAAAAAACGGGACAGCCATTATCGCCGGCGCCCCAAGAACCGGCATGATTTCCGGTGTCACCGGCAGGGTGGTCGCCTTCAATGTGATTGACCTGATACGGACAGGCCGCATGACCCACCGCGAACGCATGACCGAAATGCTGACCGTCTGCATAGCCTCCAACGGTAAATCCCTCTGGAACGGCTCCGCCATTGTCATGATCATCTACCCCGTCGTTCCCGACCACACCCACTACGACAACAGCGAAGGTCGTGACATGTTCGTCACCAGAGTAGAGAGGGGAATCAGCGGCGCCTGGCTCAAGCAGATGGTGGAAACCACCTTCATGCACAAATTCCAGGGCCGCATCGGCTGGCAGTACATCCCCGAATAACCAAACCACAGGAGACGCCATGAGGCCCACAACATTCCAAAAGTTCCTGATGCGCTGCCGGCTCTATCAGCTCTGGCGCTTCATCATCCTCAACATCAAAATCCTCAAAGCCGTCCATCACGAAAAAACCGCGTAAAAGTTGGGGACACTCATGACAGAGTGTACTAATTAGTACACTCTGTCATGAGTGTCCCCAACTTTTAGTTTGGTCAGTCGGTGCAGGAGATTGTCTTGAGGGCGGCGGCGAGGATACGGTAGGGCTCCATTCTGGCGGATTTTGCCATATCGGCAGCGAGGCGCGGCATCCAGCGGCAGAGGTGTTCTTTCATGAATGTTTCTCTGGCGGTACGGGCATCTTTGGCGAGTGAGCCTTCCATGGATTCGGCTGAGGCGAGGAAGGCGAGGAATTCGAATTCGGTGGCAATGTGGTCAATAAGACCTGGCGCGACGGTCATTTCCCACTCACTGTAAGCTGCCTGAACGCCAATGGATGATTCTCCGAGCATGCGTTTTTCGAGGTATACCGATTCGTAGGGTACGCAGGGTGTGGTCGGGTAGCCGTTGAGGAAGAGCTGGGTATATTCACCCTGAAGCTGCTCTGTCTCTTCCTGCTCAAATGCGCCGATCAACGCCATGAATATTTCGGGGGTATCAGTCAGCTCTGTTGCGCATTTACGGAGTTCGGGCATGAAGGCTTCGTTCGGGTATGCGAATGCCCTGCTGAAAAACCTGAAGTGAAGTGCCCGTTGTTGGGGATCGTTCATTGTATCCTATGAGTTAAAAGCCCGTCCGGCTCTTTTGCTGGACGGGCTTTTGGGTGTCTGTTGCCGGTTCGGGGCTTGATGCCTACCAGGGGAACTGGTAGAGACCCGCCTTGAGAACATAGTACCGGAGGAGGAATCCGCCTACCAGTACGAAAATACTTGCTGCCATGAGCAGGCTTCTGGATTTCTTCGTATGGTCCGCAAAAAAGATTCCGTGGGTTTCAATGGCAAGGGGGACGATGAGGCCAAGTATGAAGAAGCCGATGATGAATACCGGGCTGTGGAAAAGAACTTGTGCTGATTCTCTGGCTCCGGTGGGGAGGAAAAGGGCGAAGTTGAAGTAGGCTCCGAGGATGATCAGTTCGGTTACAATCAGGATTGCGTCCAGCTCCTCAAGCTTTGCGGCGATTTTCCACGACTCTTCGTTGTTTGAGAAGGTTGAGAGAAGGAGAAGAAACGCGGCCCCTGTCGAGAATCCGGAGATGACGAAGAGCAGCGGCAGGGCAGGTGTGTTCCAGAAGCTGATGGCTGGTGCTGCAGAAATGAGCAGGCCGGTATAGATGGCAACAAGGAATCCGGCGGCTGATCCAACGAGAGCGGCAAGGTTGTTGAAGCGCTCAAGCAGGCTGAGTATGCCGGTAGGGATTTTCTTGATGATGGGCAGCAGCTTCGGCCATACCTCAAGAAGGGGTATGACATAGGCAATGGCCGCAATAAAATAGAAGTTGATGAAAATAACACCCCAGAATATCCATGAGCTCGGGTTTGTGAGCGCATAAATCGCCTTCAGCGGCTGGAGCATGTCGGCAAGGAGGAAGATGGTCCCGAGAACAAGGAACCCTATCGACGACATGACAGCTATTGAGAGCATTTTGCGGTCGCACCCTTCAAACAGGTGAATGAGGGCGCTGATTGCAAATGTTGCGCCGCCAAGTCCGCCCAAGAAAAGGTATGTGGCAATCTGCCAGTGCCACACTTCCTGATGAACAAATGTCATAATGGTCCTCCTCCTAAACTATGATGGGATGTAAAATACTTTCGGGGATGTTCCGAGCTGCGGGTTCAATGCCTGGGCTTTGCCGCTCGTTGCCAGTTTGTGTACTTCGCTTTCGGGATCGTCGAGGTCGCCGAAAATCCTTGTATGGGTCGGGCAGGTGCTGACGCATGCGGGTTCGCGCCCCTCTGAAACCCTGTGGTCGCAGAATGTGCATTTGTCAACATGCGGCTGATCGTGGCTGGTGAATTTGCCGTAAACCTCTTCTTCCTTTTTCACATCCTCACCGTCGTAGGCGTACCGTGCATCGTAGGGGCAGGCAATGCAGCAGGCGTAGCAGCCGATGCATCGGTCATAGTTGACCTTGACAATGCCGTCCTCAGTCATGTATGTGGCCCCGGTCGGGCAGGCTGTGAGGCATGGTGTGTTTTCACAGTGCATGCAGAGCCTCGGAAGCAGAACTCTTCGTACATCAGGGAAGATGCCTTCAGCCTTGTCTTCGACATGCGTGCGGAACTTTTCGTTCCAGAACGGGGTCTGGTTTTCCGCCGTGCACGCAGCCATACAGGCCTGGCATCCAACGCAGGTTCGCATGTCCATTACCATTCCATATCGCGCCATAGGTGCTTACTCCTCCATTTAACTGTTGACGGGCGTGACGCTTACCGTAAATTCCTGTGACATGAACGATGCTGCTATCGGCTCGAGGCTGTAAGGCATCAGCTCGTTCAGTGCCGTTCCTTTTCCTCCTGCGACCGAGAGCATCTTGTTGCGGCTTCCGTAGGACGAAGGGAGGAAGACCGTGTCCGGGCGTATCATCTCGGTGACGAAGAGCGTTGCCGTTACTTTCGGGCCGTAGCGGAGGTTGGTTACTTCCACCTCCTGACCCTCCCGGAGGCCGAGTGCAAGCGCCTTCGTGGCGTTCATCCAGAGGCCCGTGAATGCGCCCTCTTTGGGTTTTGTCACAGCGGCAAGCACCGCGTTGTTGTTGTTGGTCGATGCGTGCGACACCACAGGAACCTTGCCGTAGGTGAAGTAGAATTCGTCCGCCTTGAGGGCGGGTTCGGGAGAGGTGTCGCTGATTACCCTCGGCACATACCCAAGAATCGGGTCAAAGATGGGTTTGCGTCCGGCTTTTTCACCGAAGGATGATAGGATCGGGCTGAAGAGCTCGAGCCGTCCGGTGGATGTCGGTACGGGGATTTTGCCCGGCATGTTCATTTCGTCAACCACCGTATCGGCGTCTTTCAGCATGAGCAGCCCCTTGTCCATGATGGTCGCTTCCACCTCGGCGGCGCTCATGTGCTTGCCGGTCACATGCCCGGCAAAGTGTCCCATGGCTTCATAGGCGGTTTTCAGGAACGCCTCGTTCAGCGGTTTGCCGGCTTTTTTTGCGGCTGCGACTTCGCGCTTCAGCATTGCATGATCAAGACCCGCGTATTCGGCTACTCCGTGGATGTAAGAGTCGAGCTTGCCCATCCCCTCGGCGATGGCGCAGAGAATGTCGGCCGTGTCGCGTGTGTCGTAGATCGGGTCGATGGCCCTGATCCTGGTCGTGAAGCCGATGCCCGTATTGGGTCCGAGCGGGTAGAGCAGGGGTTCGTTGCGCTCAAGGTAGGTATGGTTCGGCAGAATAACATCCGCATAGAGCGTCGAGTCGGAGGGCAGCACATCGACGGCTACCACGAGATCGAGGTTCTTGTGCGAGAGGATCTCCTCCCACCGCTTTGCCGGGAAGTAGTGGCGGATCGGGTTGGCCGCGTTGAGGATGATGGCTTTGATGTTGTAAGGTCTTCCGTGGTACTTCAGTTCTCCCCTCACCGCCTCAAGCAGGCCGGTATCGGCCATTGCCGGGAGGAACGCGGACTGCTTGCCGGCTTTCGCCTGCTCTTCGGCCCATGCGAACGAGAATGCCGGCATGCCGTGCTTCCAGGCCTTGGGGTTGGCGAAGATGTCAAGCAGGCCGTATGCGAAGCCCATGCCGGGGCGTTCGACAGGCAGGAGGTCCTTGTCGCTCTTGCCCTGCTGCATGTTGTGCCAGGACTTCTCTGCCTTGTGGTGCAGTTCGCCGTTCATCATCCAGCCGCCGGGACGGTCAATGCCGCCGACGAGGGTCTGTATGATGGCCTGCAGACGCCGCTGGCCGATAAGGTGGTGATACCTGGCGCCCATCCAGCCGGGGTCGACCACGGCTGGTCGTGCCTGACCGAACTCGATGGCAATTCTTTTGATTGTTGCCGCAGGGATGTCGGTAATTTCGGCTGCCCATTCGGGGGTGTACTGTTCCGATTCCGCAATGAAACGGTCAAAAACGGTTGTGACCGCACGGCCTTCCCAGGTCAGGTTTTTCGGGGCGTTGAGGCCCGGCTGTATCCGTGCGCCTGATTTGGTGCGTTCGTTGGTGTTGGTGTACGCTGGTACAGCGCGGACCTCCTGGCTGATGAGGTCAAAAACATAATATGCTGAAGGGTTGCCGTCTTCGCCCTTGTCTGCAGCGAGTTGTACTGCGCCTTTTTCGTCCACAAAAGAAAGGAACGGGGCGTTGGTATGCTTTGAAACAAAGGGCCCGTCATAGAGCCTTTCGCGCAGCAGGGTGTGGAGCAATGCGAGGAAGAAGGCGTGGTCTGTGCCGGGTTTTACCGGAATCCATTCGTCAGCCTTTGATGCCAGTTCGCCCATGCGCGGGTCGAGGCATACCACTTTCGCTCCGTTTTTTTTCGCCTGACCGAACCGGACGGCACGGGCTGTGGAAATTGCCGCTACTGAGGCGTTGTTGAGGCTGAAAAGAATATAGCGGGCGTTTTCAAAGTCTACGAGAATTTCGTCGTGCACATTGAAGTTGCCGGTCACCAGATCAGTGCCGAGGTGTCCCGCCGTTACACAGTGCTGAAGGGGGGATGCTACAATATTTGGTATCTGAAGGGACTGGCAGAACGGGAGACTGAAATGCATGTATGAGACGCACGCCGTCCATCCTCCGACAAGGCTGATCTCCCAGGGGTTGACCTTCTTCATTTTGCCGATGATGTGGCTGTAAGCTTCATCCCATGTAGCAGCTCTGAAGTTCCATTCCCCGCGTTTGCTTCCCTCAACCCTTATGAGAGGCTGCTTGAGGCGGTCAGGGTCGTAGGTCTGGTAGAGGCCTGCCTGCCCGCGTGCGCATATCCGTCCGCGGTTGAGAGGGCTCTCTTTATTGCCTTCAATTTTGACGGCTCGCTTGACCCCGTCAATCTCCTTCGTGGCAACATGAATGTCACAGAACGAGGAGCAGAAATTGCAGATGCTTGGAACCCAGGTGACGGTGCCCGAAACGGCGCCACCGTTTTCAGGTGCTCCCGCCTGGCTGAGGCTCCATACGGGACGAAGCAGCGACATGCCCCCCAGAACACCGGCAACTTTCAGGAACTGGCGGCGTGAAATAGTTTTTTGCATAGAATTTTCTCTTCAGACAGATGAAAAAATAGCAGTGATTTCCTTGTGGAAAAGGAAGGGAGATGGGAAAACGGAGGATAGCCACTGCCGTTCTGCTGTTTTCGCCATGAAACGAAAAGACAGAAATATAACCCCGGGGGCCCGTTTCTCCAATTGTTAAATCCCGGATTCTCTCGACTTCCGCTCCATAGAGCACATGCATTGCGTGCTGCTCTCGTGTTTTCATAATGGAGTCAAATGTGTACATTTCATTCATGCAACAGATGTTTTTGCTCATCTTTCAAACGCTTTTTGCGCATGAATCCGATGTACTATTTTATTGGGGCGACGCTTTCCATCCTGCTCTCGATTTATGTGTTCATTTTTGGCACCGGGGGTAACCATGAGCTGGTCGGTATTTTTATTGGTCTCTGGGCCCCGACCATCATTGCTATAGGTATTTTCAACACTCTTCTTGGGATCCATGATGAGATGTGTTGTGCACACCGGCGCATTGAGGGTCGCCAGAAGGGTGATGATGAGCAGTAGGAGCGGCTTATGATGCAGTTCTCTTCTGTTCTGCTTGCAGGGGCCGGGGGTTTTCTTGGTACGGTTGCCCGTTACCTGGTGGCTTTGGCGTTCAGTCCCTCCATGCCGGGGTTTCCGTTTGCTACTTTTACGGTCAATATCCTTGGGAGTTTTCTGATTGGTTTTATCAGCGAGCTTGCCGTTTCCTCCACGATAATCTCTCCCCAGGCGCGTCTTTTTCTCGTGACAGGTTTCTGTGGGGGGTTTACTACATTTTCGTCGTATATGTATGAAGGCGCGTCGCTTGTCAGGGACGGCCAGTTGCTCTATACAGGGGTCTACCTTGCAGGGAGCGTCATTGGCGGGTTTGCTGCGCTCTACTCGGGCACTCTTGCTGCAAAACCATGGACATGATGGAACTTGAGACCAGGGAGTTGCTGAGGGTTTTTGTGGGCGAGCATGCCCGTTTCGGCCATCGCCCTCTTTATGAGGAGATTGTCCGGGAAGCTCGCCTGCAGGGAATGGCCGGTGCCACTGCCCTGAAAGGGGTGCTCTCGTTCGGCCACGATCTTGCTATTCACACCTCAAAGCTGATGGAGCTTGCGCAGGATCTTCCCATGGTTGTGGAGCTTGTGGACGATTTGGAGAAAATAGACCGATTCATTCCTGTGCTTGAGCAGATGGTGCATGATTCCGCTTCAAGAGTAATGATTACCCGCGAGGTGGTTCGTTCCGGGATTATTGAGTAGACCGGTTCCGGCAGATAGCCCTGTTGAGTTCAATGGGGAACGAAAAAAGGAGGCTCTTCAGCCTCCTTTTTCTCTTTCACTCTCCAGCGTTATTTTCGGGGGGAGTTACTTTGCTGCTGCCTGGAGGGCGATGTAGTTTGCCTTGACCGTTTTCTCCAGATCGGCATTGCTATGCACCGCGCTGGTGAACATTGCCTCAAACTGTGATGGGGCGAGATAGATTCCCTGATCAAGCATTGAGGTGAAGTACCTGCCGAACATTTCCGTGTCGCAGGTGATGGCGCTGTCGTAGCTTTCCACCGGTGTTTCGGTAAAGAAGAGGCAGGCCATGGAGCCGACGCGGTTCTGCACAAAGTTCAGTCCGAGTTTCTGCATGTTGTCCCTGAAGCCGGCTTCAAGGAATGCAGCTTTGCGCTCAAGTTCCGGATAGGGGTTCTCGTCTTTCAGGATTTTCAGTGTTTCAATACCGGCTGTCAGTGCCAGCGGATTGCCTGAGAGTGTTCCGGCCTGATAGACGCCACCGAGCGGAGCTACATTCTCCATAAGGCTCCGTTTGCCCCCGAATGCACCGACCGGCAGTCCGCCACCGATGATCTTGCCCATGGTGGTGAGGTCCGGGGTAATGCCATAGAGCTCCTGTGCGCCGCCAAGGGCCACGCGGAATCCACACATCACCTCGTCAAAAATCAGTACAATCCCTTCGCGGTCGCAAAGGTCGCGCAGTGCCTGCAGGAACTCTTTTTTCGCAGGGATGACGCCGGTGTTGCCGGCAACCGGCTCAATGATGATGGCGGCAATGTTCCCTTTGTTTTCAGCTACCAGCAGCTCAACGGACGCAATGTCGTTGTATTTGGCATTCAGCGTGTCCTCGGCGGTTCCTTTGGTGACACCGGGGCTGTCGGGGGCTCCAAGGGTCAGGGCTCCTGAGCCGGCTTTGATGAGGAAGCTGTCCCCATGGCCGTGATAGCAGCCTTCGAATTTGATGATTTTGTCGCGGCCGGTGCAGCCCCTTGCCAGGCGAACGGCCGACATGGTGGCCTCGGTGCCGCTGTTGACCATGCGGACCATTTCTATGGAGGGAACAATCTCCACAAGCAGTTCAGCTATTTCAATTTCCATTTCAATCGGTGTGCCAAAGCTGGTGCCGATTGTTGTGAGGGTGCGCTCAAGCGCTGCGGTGATGCGGGGGTGCATGCTGCCGAGGATGAACGGGCCCCACGAGCCGACATAGTCGAGGTAGGTGTTGCCGTCAACATCGGTCATGTAGGCGCCCTGGCCCTTTGCCATGAAGATTGGATTGCCTCCAACGGATTTGAATGCCCGTACCGGCGAGTTGACTCCTCCGGGGATAAATTTCTTGGCTTTCTCAAAGAGTTCAGCTGATCTGGTGAGTTTCGGCATGTCGGTCAATGCGGTTTTGAAGTGAAACAAGGCGATGCTGGAAAAATGCAGATGTGAGCATAAGATAGAAAGACTCAGGGAGATTATGAAATCCCGAATCGGGTGGGCACTATTTCATCAGAATCTGGTTTACAATGGAGCGGTTACGCCCGGTTGCGCTTTGCTCAAGGTGCAGTGATGAGTAGTCCTGAAGCAGCGCCAAAAGAAATTCCGTGTCGGCTGGCTGCGCATGTGACTCAACCAGAACAGCTGGACGAATGGTGCTGAGAGACAGGAGCAGGGATGCAGTTTCAGCCGTGAGGCTTCGTGCATTGTTTCCCCCTTCCTGCAGGTTGTTGCCGGGAAGGGCAAGGCCGCCGGGATTCATGATGAAGCGCAGGCCTCTGGAAGGGCATTCCTGAAGCGCTTCACGAAGATTCCGTCCGGTGAAAACGCAGCTGCGCAGTTCCGGTTCAAAGCCGAGGATGGAGATGAACCGAAGAAGAAACCATGCGTAGAGCAGGGGGAAATTGCCCCGTTCGCGGCAGATTTCGCGAAGTGCCGTTTCAAGGAGGGTGAACAGCTGAAGGTTTTTTTCATCACGCTCTGTGGTTCGGTTCACCAGATCAATCATGCGGTACAGTGCGCCGAACCTTTCCATGTCGGCCTCGGGAAACATGGGAGACGCGAGCAGGGAGGCATCGCTGAGCAGCTGCACTTCCCTTTCTGCTTTTCTGTACATGACGCAGTCAAGCAGGTTGCCGGCGGTAAAGATTCCGGAAAGACGGTTTTTCGGATTGCGCCCCCCTTTGAGAATAACGGTCAGTTTTCCGAATTCACGGGTGAAGAGGGTACAGAGCTTTGACTGGTCGCGATATTTGATTTCCCTGAGAACGACCGCCCGTGTTTTGACAATCAACAGAGTCTCTTTTTTATTTTTTGAAATATGGCTATATAACAATACAGCCCCTGCGCTGATGGCGCTCGGCGGCTAAAAACAGAACACTGAAAAAGAATTACAGAACAATCAAGGAGGACGATCGATATGCCAACCTATCAGTACCGTTGCACCGATTGCGGGAATGAACTGGAAGTGGTCCAGAAAATGATGGACAATGCTCTGACGAAGTGTCCGAAATGCGGCAAAGAGACTCTTGAGAGGGTCATCAGTGCAGAGGGCGGTTTTGTGCTGAAGGGTTCGGGCTTTTATGGCACCGACTATAACTCTTCAGGCTCAAAATCTTCTTCCCCTCCGGCCGCTCCGGGAGGCTGTTCTACCGGCACATGTCCTTTTGCCAAGTAGCGCTTTTCCCGCCGTCATTCAATCCGGAAAACCTTCCCCCTTATGAGGGAAGGTTTTTATTTATCCCTGTCAAACAGTCCTTCAAATACAGGTGCGTCCTTTTTTTCAGGCGGTGCCCAGGGGTTTTCGGCTGCCCTCCATGCAAATTTCGGCAGGTTGATGCTTTCTTCCCCTCTGAAGCTTGCCGGATACTCTGTCCCCTCAGCATTTCCTGTCACCTTCATTGTATGCATTCTGCCCTCGCGGAATATCATTCGTATTCTGTCGCCGCTTGAATAGTTGATGCCCGTTGGCTTACTGTTTTCGTCATAGAGATGGAAAAGGCTTTCGGCCTGTCCGGTAACAGTGAGGCCTTCAATGCGCGAGTTTTCGCCAATCAGCGCCACGATTTTTTTCCCGCTCATCTGGTCGTATCCAACGGGCGATTGAATGAGGGTGTCGGGGGATGTATAGAAGGCGTTTCCGTGCAGCTGCATTTCGTCAATGGTTCGCTTTTCCCCTTTCTTTTCAGACTTCCTGAAATGAAGGAGGATGATTTCTCCGCTGACCTGATCTTTGCCCTTCCAGCCGACAGCATCGTCATAAAACCAGAGCTGGCTCTCGTCATTGTTGAACATGCCTTTTTTCGAGCGGACGGCAAGGGAGTTGTCCTTCATCCGGCCACGCACATTTCCGCTCAGCTCAAGCACTTCACGGTCGGTGTAGAAGACCCCATCATCCCCGAACACCTCCATGCTCCCGTCGCTGATGCTGACATCGCCGTTCATGATGATCCGGTTCTGGCCATCATAATCAGTTGTGCGCCGACAGGTCATCGTCAGCTCCCCTTTCAGCATTTCTACATTGCCTATTGCTGCTCTATAGGGGCCGACTGCGTCTTCGCCGCCTTCTATCATGTCGGCATGGCGGAGAATGATTTTACTGTTTTCCGCATGGAGTGTGTTTTGGCCCCCCGGAGGAGTCAGCGCCAGCTGCAGCAGGGTCAGCCCTGCTGCAAGAAGTATGGGTGAAAAGAGTCGTTTCATCAGGCTTTGGAAGTTGATGTCCTCAAAAAAATACCCTACACTGTCAAGGTGGTGTTTTATTAATGTAACCAAAGGTTTCCACGCTGTGAAAAAAATTGTCCTTGCTGCCGGAGGCCCCCAGGGGGTGATGCTTCTTGCTCCGTTTTTCTCCGCACTCAGCAGTGCGGGGAAGTTTCTTCCTCTTGCCATTCTCGGCGAACCGCTTCATCCTGAAATTGCAGAGTGTTTCGGTCTTTCAGATCCCCTTCTCTGCAGCCCCGGCAACAGGCCGTTAAGTCTTTCGGAGAGCATCGCTTCCATGGAAAAGCGGCTGCTTGGAGCGGAGCCTGATCTGGTTGTCGTTTTCGGCAGTGATACTTCGGCCCTTGCGGCCGCTCTGGTCGCTGCGCAGCTCGGGCTTCCTGTTGCAGCAGCTGACGCCGGACTCCGGAGCGGTGAGCCACAGGAGCAGGCTGAGATGAACCGCAGGCTCATTGACACCATTGCCGACATGCACTTTGTGAGTGAGCACAGCGGCCTGTACAATCTTGTCAGCGAGGGGCTTGACGAGGAGCGACTCCTCTTTGCAGGCAATCTGGCAATTGATTCGCTGGCTGCTCTGATGGAGCGGAGCGGGGCCCTGTCAGTTGCCGGACGATACGGCAGCGAGCCGAAAAAGTATGCCCTGCTTCTGCCTGGCAGCCAGCCGGATCCGGCTTTGGACCCCATTATTTCTCAACTTGCCTCCGTTCTTTCTGTCATTGTTCTTCAGCCTGAAGATGGCGGCTGGAAGCTGGAGCCGCCTGATGGGGTACAGCTTATTGAGCGCCCTGAGCCCTCCGCTCTCCTTGCTCTGCTTCGCGATTCTGCAATGCTCCTGACCGCTTCAGGAGAGTTTCAGGCCGAGGCTACGGTCATGAATGTGCCATGCCTCACCCTGCGCGAGAGGAGCGAGCGGCCGTCAACTCTTGAAATCGGTACCAATACGCTTGTGGGTATGGATACTGAGGCTATTGTCCATCAGGCGCGCCACATCCAAAACGCGCCTGCAAATGAACGGAGCCGATCGAAAATCCCGGAAAAATGGGATGGTGCCGCAGCCGGGAGGATGGCAGAAATGCTGACCCATCTCATTGCGGACAACTAAGGGGCCCCCTCTGGAGAACTCGTTGTAACGAGGAACAAGGGGTCGACGCTTATGCCGTAGAGATAGGTGCCCCAGTGTAGATGAGGGGCGGTGGAAATTCCGGTGTGGCCGACCCTGCCGATCTCTTCCCCTCGTTGAACCCGGTCTCCCTCCCGGACAGTGATGGAACTCATATGCAGGTATACAGAGGTCAGTGCGTGGCCATGGTTCAGGATGACGGTGTTGCCGTGCACCACGAACCCGTCTTCAACCGTCCCTGCAAGGATGACGGTTCCGGAGGCCGGAGCCAGAACCGGTGTGCCCGATGGCGCTCCAAAGTCAACTCCTTTGTGGTAGCTTGCTGCCGGGCCTCCGTTGTATGAGCGTTTTCGTCCGAAAATGCTGCTGATCTCCCCCTTGCAGGGAAGGATGAGGGGGCCTGAATTGAGCTTTTCTGCTGTGATGGTCTGGAGCGCAGACCGTACCTTTGTTTTTTCAGTCTCTGTTGCATGCAGGCCGGCTTTGGAGCCTCTGAGGGTGATGTTCTGGATGGGCAGGTTGTTTGTTCTGATGCGAACCTTTTGATGCCGCTCTCTCTTTCCGTCCCGAAGGAGAAACGCATAGCTGCCGGGAGTGGAGAGGTTTTCCACCGGCACCATGGCAGTCCATCCACCCTCGTTGTCAGGAAACATCTGCCATTTCCGTTCCATAAAAAAAAGTGTGGGTTCACTTTCAGCACCCTCTGCTTCAACAATGAAAAACTCTCCCTGTGTGCGCTCTGTTTTGCTCACCTTGAGTTTCAGTGTGCCGTCGCCGGCAAAGGCCGACATGCTCATAAGAGAGAGCAGGAGGGGCAGGGCGGCAAGGAGTGTGAGTCGTTTCATGGTAACGAGAGTGTTCATTTTCAGCTGAAAGAAAGATGATGGATTGTGGAGTCCAGAGGGCTTCGTATGATAAGAGAGCCTTCTCTGAGCTTTCCGGTACAGCCTACTGCGGCTGGCAGCACGGCGAAGTGGATTCCCTTTTCAAATGCATATCCGCCAGGATGGTAGTGGCCGCTGAGGCAGGCCGAGACGGCTCCGGATGACTGAAGAATCCCGCGCACTTCGGCATGGTTCCAGAGCATTCCGTGCCGTTTATCCGTTGTGGCGGGGTGGAGCGGGAAGTGGCAGAGCACTATGACCCGCTCGTTTTCCTTGCGCGCTTCAGTCAGTTCTTTCTTCAGCCATGCCTTCTGCACTGAGCCCAATGCTCCGCACCAGAGGGGATTTTCGGGGCGGGAGAGGTACTCTTCAAGCGCCGATGCGTCTTCGGGGGTGCCGGGCGGGCGAAGGGCGGAAACCTCCATGCCGTCCAGCGCCAGCCATCTGAACCCTCCTGCATGAAATCGGTAGAAGGGCGACTGAAGCCCGAAGACCTCCTGAAGCGTTTGCAGAGGAAGCTGCAGACAGTGGTTACCGATGAGATGGCGTATTTTGCCGTGGAACTTACTGATGATGGCTGTGGCCGCTGCAAGTTCTTCCGGGGCGCGCTGTTCATTTCCCGCTATCAGATCACCGAGCTGCACAAGAAAGCTGCAGCCGGCGCTGTTCATTGTTTCAACCGCGCGGTCGAGCTTTTCAGCGCTGGCGGCGGCGTTCCCGCCCTCCACACTGAGGTGACTGTCGGTGAGGATGCCGAAATGGAGAGCGTCGCCTTCAGCCATTTTTCTCCCTTAATCTCCGAACTCGGAGAGGTAGGCGTGCATGAAGTCATCAATGTCGCCGTCAAGGACGGTCTCAATGTCAAATCGTTCATGGTTGGTCCTGTGATCCTTGATTCTGCGGTCATCGAGCACATAGCTCCGGATCTGGCTTCCCCATTCAATTTTTTTCTTTTTCCCTTCAACCTCGCGCTTCTTTGCGTCCTCCTCCTCGCGCTGGCGCTGGTAAAGCTGTGCCATCAGCATTTTCATGGCCCGCTCCCTGTTCTGGAACTGTGACCGCTCCTGCTGGCAGCCGACCACGATTCCCGACGGGACATGCTTGATGCGCACGGCGGTTTCAACCTTGTTCACATTCTGTCCTCCTTTTCCTCCGCTGCGGAAGGTTGAGAGCTCAAGGTCCTCCTTTCGCACCTCTATTTCTACATCGGGAGGGGCTTCGGGGTAGGTATAGACACTGGCGAACGAAGTGTGGCGGCGGGCGTTTGAGTCAAAAGGAGAGACCCGCACCAGCCGGTGGACACCGTTTTCTGCTTTCAGGTAGCCATAGGCGTATGGTCCCTGTATTTCAAGCGTTGCCGTTTTGATTCCGGCGCCATCTCCTGCCTGATAGTCGTCGGTGTATATTTTGAACCCTTTGCGTTCAGCCCAGCGCATGTACATACGGTAGAGCATTTCAGCCCAGTCCTGTGCTTCCGTTCCTCCGGCTCCTGCGTGGATGGTGATGATGGCATTGCCTTCATCGTCCTTGCCGGAAAGCATGTTGCGGAACTCAATGGCGTCCATTTCCGCTTCAATGGCGGCAATTGATGCGTCAAGCTCTTCCGCGTAGCTTTCTTCACCAAGCTCATCGGCAAGAGTGAGCTCTTCACGGCAGGATGTGGCATCCGAAGCCATTTTCCGGTAGCCCTCCACCCAGCTCTTGTGGCTGTTCAGCTCTTTGAGAATGCGGTTTGCCTCTTTCTGGTCGTTCCAGAATTCCGGGTTGGAGGAAACCTTTTCAAGGTCCTCTATCTGTTCCTGTCTGTAATCGACTTCAAAGATACCCCCGTAACTGGTCCAGGCGACGGTCTATCTCCTGCAGTCGTTCTTTCTGTGGTTCAAACATTGCCTCTGTTGGTGTTCGTATTATTGTATGGAAGAAGTTTTTCTGTGCACTTGAAAAGAATGATTTTTTTGTGATAAAGCAAATGGTGTTCAAATTTGCGTTCACTTTATCTATTTTCCATTCTGTATGTCAATATGACAGGCTTCGCCGAACTACCCCCCGCTTGTTACGGGGTGGCGTGCCGCCAATGGCTGAGCAGCGTCAACCGGGAACCTCCCGGCCACCTATAGACTCTTTGTTACAATGCATGATACCTTCCTTCGCCTCTTTCCCGGCTGTACTTCACAGGAATTTGACGGCCGTTGCCGGGTGGTCATCGAGAATGTTTCGCCTGAAATTGATGGGGGGTGTTTTCCTGCAAAGGGTGTGGAGGGTCAGAGGGTAAGGGTTGAGGGTGATGTTTTTGTTGACGGTGCCGACATGCTCCGTTCAGAGCTCCTGGTTCGCATAGAGGGGGAGAGCGGGTGGGAGATCGTTCCTATGGAAGAAACCGGAAACGATCGCTGGAGCGCAAGCTTCACCCCGTGCTCTGTGGGCAGGCATGAATATACTATTCGTGCCTGGGTAGACCATTTCGGCACCTGGCGGCGTGGACTTGGGAAAAAAGTTGATGCGAAGCAGAATGTGACGCTGGATCTTGAGATCGGCGCCCTTCTTGTTGATGCAGCCGCAGGGCGGGCCTCTTCTGCAGACGCCAAAAAGCTCAGGTCGTTTGCCGCAGCCATGCGCGCCAAAAGCCCTTCGAAAGGGGTTGTCGCAGCTCTCGACAGCGACCTTCTTCTCCTGGTGGGAAAATACCCGGATCGCTCCCTTGCCTCCCTTTACCAGAAAAATCTGCCGCTCCAGGTTGATTGCAGAAAGGCCGGTTTCAGTGCCTGGTATGAGTTTTTTCCCCGCTCATGGAGCTCTGTTCCCGGAAAGCACGGCACACTGCGTGACTGCATGGAGGCAGTGCCTTTCATTGCCGGCATGGGGTTTGATGTCATCTACCTTCCTCCCGTCCACCCGATAGGCACCACGAAAAGAAAAGGAAAAAACAATGCTTTGGTGGCCCAGCCCGGAGAGCCGGGAAGCTGCTGGGCCATCGGTAGCCCCGAGGGGGGGCATAAGTCGCTTCACCCTGAGCTCGGTACTATGGAGGACTTTACCTCCTTTGTTGCTGCTGCCGGGGAGGCGGGGATTTCTGTTGCGCTTGACATTGCCTTCCAGTGCTCTCCCGACCATCCCTGGGTAAAGGAGCACCCCGACTGGTTCCGGTGGCGTCCAGACGGCACGGTGCAGTTCGCCGAGAACCCTCCGAAGAAATATGAGGACATTCTCCCTATCGATTTTGAGACTGCCGACTGGCAGAATCTCTGGACTGAGCTGAAAAGTGTCTTTCTCTTCTGGATTGACAAGGGGGTTACGATATTCCGTGTAGACAACCCCCATACCAAGGCGTTCGGGTTCTGGCAGTGGGCCATCGCCTCCATTCAGGAGGAGTGCCCCGAGGCCCTGTTCCTCGCCGAAGCCTTTACCCGCCCAAAGCTGATGGCCCGTCTTGGAAAGGCCGGCTTCAGCCAGTCGTACAGTTACTTTACCTGGCGCAATACCAAAGAAGAGCTTCAGGAGTATATGGAAGAGTTGACCTCCGAGCCGCTTCGTCATATCATGCGCGCCAACTTCTGGCCCAACACCCCCGATATCCTGCACGAAGAGCTGCAGACAGGTGGACGGCCAAAATTCATCATCCGTCTGGTACTCTCCGCCACCCTTTCCTCAAATTATGGTATGTACGGCCCTGCCTATGAGCTCTGCGAGCATCTTCCCTCGGCTCCAGGCAAAGAGGAGTATCTGGATTCCGAAAAATATGAGATACGGGAGTGGGATCTTGACCGTCCGGGCAACATCCGCGCTGAAATTACCCGTATCAACCGTATCCGCCGCGACAATCCCGCGATGCATGAAACGGCAAACATCTCCTTTGTCCGCATTGAGGATTCCCCCGGCCATGAGCATGAATGGCTGATGGGCTATGTCAAGCGAACTGCTGATGACTCGAATGTGGTGCTTACCGTGGTCAATCTCGACCACAGAAGAGTGCGCAGTGGATGGATGCGTTTCCCTCTTGAACAGTTCGGTCTCTCTCATGAGCACAGCTTCAGTGTTGAAGATCTCTTCAGCGGCATGAAGTACGAGTGGAACGGGGAGTGGAACTTTGTGGAGCTCAACCCTGCAGCCATGCCGGCCCATATTTTCCGCGTCACCTTTGGCTGATGGGGCTCTTTTTTTGTTTTGCTGAAAATTCCAGTCACTTTACCCGTTCAACCCCACCATGTATCAACCTGAACCGCTCTGGTACAAAGACGCCATTATCTACGAGGCTCATGTCAAGACGTTCTTCGACAGCAACAATGACGGAATCGGCGACTTCCAGGGGCTTCGCCAGAAGCTCGCTTATCTGGAAAGTCTTGGTGTCACCGCCATCTGGCTGCTCCCTTTCTACCCTTCGCCCCTTCGCGACGACGGATACGACATTGCCGACTATATGACGGTCAACCCTGATTACGGGACGCTGGAGGATTTCAGGGAGTTTCTTGAGGAGGCCCATAACCGCGGGTTGAAGGTGATCACCGAGCTTGTGGTCAACCACACCTCCGACCAGCACGCATGGTTCCAGCGGGCCCGCAAAGCGCCGGCCGGCTCACCCGAGCGGGATTTCTATGTCTGGAGCGACGATCCGAATAAATATTCCGAGACCCGTATCATCTTCCAGGACTTCGAGGCTTCGAACTGGACCTGGGATCCGGTTGCAGGCCAGTATTACTGGCACCGTTTCTTCCATCACCAGCCCGACCTGAACTTTGAAAACCCCGAGGTTCAGCAGGCGCTCTTCAGCGTGCTTGACTTCTGGCTCGGCATGGGCGTTGACGGCCTGCGGCTTGACGCAGTTCCCTACCTCTACGAAGCGGAGGGGACCAACTGCGAGAACCTGCCCCAGACCTTCGAGTTCCTCCGGAGTATGCGAAAGCATGTTGATGAGTACTATCCCAACAGGATGCTGCTTGCCGAGGCCAACCAGTGGCCGGAAGACTCCGCAGCCTACCTTGGCGATGGTGACATGTGCCACATGAACTTCCACTTCCCCCTCATGCCGAGGATGTACATGGCCCTTGCCACCGAGGACCGTTTCCCCATTCTCGACATTCTTGAACAGACCCCGGAGATCCCCGAGGAGTGCCAGTGGGCATCGTTCCTTCGCAACCATGATGAACTGACGCTTGAGATGGTGACCGATGAGGAGCGCGACTACATGCGCCGCGTCTACGCCAATGACCCCAAGGCCCGCATCAACCTTGGTATCCGCCGCCGCCTCGCCCCTTTGATGAACAACGACCGGCGCCGCATAGAGCTGATGAACATCATGCTCCTTTCGCTGCCCGGCACCCCGGTGCTCTACTATGGCGACGAAATCGGCATGGGTGACAACTACTACCTCGGCGATAGGGACGGTGTCCGTACCCCGATGCAGTGGAATGGCGACCGTAATGCGGGCTTCTCGCGCTCGAACCCCCAGCAGCTGCTTCTTCCGGTCATCATTGATCCGGAATACCACTACGAGGCGGTCAATGTGGAGGTGCAGGAGAGCAATGTGAACTCGCTGCTCTGGTGGACGCGCCACGCCATCTCCACCGCTCGCCGTTACAAGTCGCTCAGCCGCGGAACAATAGAGTTCCTGCAGGTAAGCAACCCGAAAGTGCTGATTTTCATCCGCCGCTTTGAGGATGAAACCGTGTTGTCGGTCATCAACCTTTCCCGCAATGCCCAGGCCGTTGCCATAGACCTTGCTGACTTTGAGGGATACACTCCCGAAGAGGTGTTCAGCATGAACCGGTTCCCTAAAATCCGGAAAGCCCCTTATATGGTGGCTCTGGGTTCTTACGGATATTTCTGGTTGAACCTTGTTCCCGAAGTGGACGGAGCCCTCGCACGGCCCTGCATGGACACCCCTTTCGCAGAAGTCGCAAAATGGCCCTCCCTGTTTGCCGGCAGGAGCCGCGAGCGACTTGAAACCTCCATTCTTCCCGGTTACTTCCGTGCAAGCCGCTGGTTTGGCGGCAAGGCCCGTAATGTCATGCGAATCACCATCATCGACACCATGCCGGTTGCGGGGATGGATATGTCCAAGCTGCTTGTGACCGAAGTCCGTTACTCAAGCGGTGAGAACGATCTCTATCAGCTTCCCGTCTGTTTCACTCCTCTCGCAGTGGTTTCTCCTTCCGATGACAACTTCGCCAAACGGGTCATTGCCCGTGTGGTTGTGGGCGGTGAAGAGGGTTACCTGTGCGATGCAACCTTTGAGAACGAGTTCCTCAGCCGCCTCTTCAGCCTCATGGTTGGCTCTGGCAAATGGCAGGGCAAGGCCGGTGTTGTTTCAGGCCTGAAAGGTTCCGCAATTGAGGCCTTCCTTGACATGACAGATGATAAAGAGCCGGAGCCGGTTCTGATGGGTGTGGAGCAGACCAACACTTCAGTCCGTTTTCACGATTCCCTCTGCCTCAAGCTCTATCGCCGCATTGAGGTTGGTGTTTCGCCCGAAATCGAGATGTGCGGTGCTCTGACTGAAAAAACTTCATTTGAAAGTCTCCCCAAATACCTCGGTTCGCTGAACTACGATCAGGGCCGTTCCTCCCGCTACTCCATAGGCATTCTCCAGAACTTCGTGCAGAACGAAGGGGACGCCTGGCAACTGTCGCTTGGTCAGGTACAGCGGTACTATGCCGATGTGCTCACCAGGATAGCTGCGGGTATTGAACTGCCCGAAATGGCGCGCCTCAGCGGCACACCCGTCGCTGTTCCCGAAATCATGTATGAACTGATCGGTGACGCCTATCTCGGTATGATTGAAAAACTTGCAGAGCGGACGGCCGAGATGCACCTCTCTCTTGCTTCACTGACTGCCGAACCTGCCTTTGCTCCTGAAGCGTTCACCACGCTCTACCAGCGTTCCATCTATCAGGCGATGTGCGAGCAGGTCAAGCGGGCAATGATTCTCATTGGTCAGCTTATGCCTTCCATGGAGCCGGAACAACGGGAACTCTGCTCTCTTCTGGTCAAAAACCAGAAAACGATACTCCAGCAGTTCGAGCCGATCCGCAAGGAGAAGATCGATACGCTGAAGATTCGTATCCATGGCGACTACCATCTCGGTCAGGTGCTCTTTACCGGTAAGGATTTTGTGATCATTGATTTTGAAGGCGAGCCGGCCAGGCCGATTTCCGAACGCAAAATCAAGCGCTCTGTCTTCCGCGACATTTCAGGAATGCTTCGTTCGTTCGACTATGCGGCCTTCAATGTGCTTCATTTGAATGAATCAGTGGTGCGACCCGAAAACCGCCACGAGCTTGAGCCATGGGCAGACCGCTGGAGCAACGCCGTTGGGCAGCATTTCCTCGACACCTACTTCGAGAAAACTGCCGGCAGCGACATTGTGCCGCAGAACCCCCGGCAACGGGAACATCTGATGAACGCCTACCTGATGAACAAGGCGGTTTACGAACTCAATTACGAGCTCAACAACCGGCCGCAGTGGGTGGGTATTCCCATACGGGGCATCCTGAAGATGCTCGACATATAACACCCCCACAAGGGCCGCTCTTGAAAGCGGCCCTTGTGGTTCTGCTTCCGGTCCTATGGAGAACGAACATTTTCTTCAGCCGCCCCTCAAAGGCCGGTACCTCTTGCGGTCCTGTCGGGCTGATGGTCCCGCGCCTCTCCTGGTGGGCTTTCACGGATGGGGAGAGAAAGCTGAAGATGAACTCCGGCGTCTCTCATCCATTCCCGGTTCTGAGCACTGGATCTGCTGCTCCTTTGAGGCTCTCCATTCCGTTACCCTTCGGGATGGAAGCTCTGGGAAGAGCTGGATGAGCGGTCAAGAGAGAGAGAGGCACATTGCAGAAAATATCCGCTATCTTGACGCCCTCGTCGATGCCGTGCCTGCGCAGTGCCGGCACGACGGCAGGCTGGTCTATCATGGGTTTTCACAGGGAGCTTCGATGGCCGTGAGGGCGGCCCTTCTCGGGAAACAGAGGGCAACCGGCGTGATGATGGTGGGCGGCGACATTCCCCCCGAAGCGGAGCGTCTCGGCCGGCTAAAGCGGGTACACCTTGCAAGGGGGACGCGCGACCCTCTCTATACGGAAGAGAGGTATCTGGAGGATTTTCGCCGTATACAAACGGCCGGGGTGGACTGTGAGTGTTGTCCTTTCAGCGGCAGCCACAACCCGCAGGGTGAGTACTTCGATTCAGCGGGAGAGTTTCTCCACTCCCTCCTCTTTCGCCTTCCGCCATAGTCCGTCCAGCTCTTCCGGCCGGAAACTCTGCCACTCCCTTCCCGAAGCCTGTACCGCCGTTTCAACTGCTTCGAACCGCTGCATGAACTTGTTTGTTGACTTGCGCAACGCATCCTCCGGGTTGGCGCCAATGAAACGGCTGTAGTTGACAAGGGTGAAGAGGATGTCACCGAACTCCTCCTCCCGGCTCTCCTCACTCTCCGCTGCCTTCAGTTCTCCGACCTCTTCCGTCAACTTCTCAAGCACCCCTTCGTCTGAGGGCCAGTCGAACCCTACACCGGCTACCTTTTTCTGTACCCGGTAAGCTCTCAGCAGTTCCGACATCGCCCTGGGTACCCCGTCGAGAAGGCGTTTGCGCCCCTCCTTCATTTTCAGCGACTCCCAGTTTCGCAGCACAGCGCCTTCGGTTTCAGCCTCTGTATCGCCGAACACATGGGGGTGGCGGTTGATGAGCTTACTACAGAGGGCATCGCATACATCGCCAAACGAAAACTTTCCCGCCTCTTCAGCAAGAACTGCCTGAAAGGTGACATGAAGAAAAAGATCCCCGATCTCCTTTTTCAGCTCTTCATCCTCTCCCTTGTCAATGGCATCAACCAGTTCATAGCTTTCCTCAAGCAGAAGGTGGACGAGCGACTCCGGGGTCTGCTTTCTGTCCCATGGGCACTCGGTCCGCAGCAGTTTTACCAGATTCGTTACGCGAAGGAACTGCTCGGTCAGCGTCCGCTGACGCCGGGTGGTTATGTCGGTCTTCAGAGCCTCAAGTGAAGTCTTCTCATTCATGCGTCAAGGGGTTTGCGGGGGAGAGTGCGTACAGTTGAGCTGAAGTTACCATTTCTTGACGGTATATTCCTTATACTTGACAAGGGAAGGGCTCCTTCCCGTCGCGCGTTCTCTCTGTAAACCCGAACTTTGCAGCAGCCATGCATATTGAGGATGCAGTCATTGTGCTTACCGGATCAAGCTCCGGCATCGGGCTCGCACTTTCGCTGGCACTTCTTGCCAAAGGTGCGGTGGTATACGGCATCAGCCGGAGGAAAACCCCGATTCAGGACCCCCGCTTCCATTCAATAGAGGCGGATCTCGGCATCCCGGAAGAACTATCGGCCGCCTTCAGTCGCATCCGCCGGGGAATGATTGTCAACATCGCCTCCATTGCCGACTGCATTGCATGCTCCATTGAGCTTCCCGACACCGTGCTTCTTGATCAGATTATCCTCCGACCCTTATGACCGAACGACCACTTACCCCCGAAGCCGGTGAGGCCATTGCCGCCATTGCAACCCCTGTAGGGGTGGGAGCACTTGCTATTGTCAGAATGAGCGGTCGTGGGGTGCTGGAAATCGCTGACCGGGTGTTCCGGAAAAAAGGCGGTACAGCGTTCAGTTTCAAGGAAGCCGAAGGGTTCAGCGCCCATTTCGGCACCCTCTCAGACAGCCGTGGAATGGTGGATGAAGTCATCGCCCTCGTTTTTCGGGCTCCCTCCTCCTTCACCATGGAAGATATGGTCGAGTTCACCTGCCACGGCGGTCCCGTTGTTGTGCGCCACCTTCTGCAGGCCCTTCTCGACAGCGGATGCCGGCTCGCCGAACCCGGAGAATTCACCCGCCGTGCTTTCCTCAGCGGCCGAATCGACCTTCTGCAGGCCGAAGCCATTGGTGAAATGATCCACGCCCGAACCGAATCCGCCTTTCGAACTGCCGTTACCCAGATGCAGGGCAACCTCTCCCGCCATCTTCAGGAAATGCGCGCAGGCCTCCTGCAGTCGTGCGCTCTGCTTGAGCTTGAGCTGGATTTCAGCGAAGACGATGTGGAGTTCCAGAGCCGCGACGCTCTTCGTCTTGAGGTTGGGCGCCTGCAAGGCGAAATCTTGCGTCTCGTAGAGTCATACCGCGAAGGACACCTCCTCACAGAAGGCGTTGCTACTGTTATTGCCGGCAGGCCAAACGCCGGAAAATCCACTCTCCTCAATGCCCTTCTCGGTCATGAACGGGCCATAGTCAGCCACATGCCCGGCACCACCCGCGACTATATTGAAGAGTGCTTCATTCACGAAAAAACCATGTTCCGCCTCACCGATACCGCCGGTCTTCGGGAATCTGACGAAGCGGTGGAGCACGAGGGAATTAAACGAAGCTACCGCAAAATCTCCGAAGCGGACCTGATGCTCTACATGATTGATAGCTCCTCCGGCGATTTCCTGAAGGAAGCCGCCGCCGCTCGTGAGCTTCGCCAGCGCCATCCAGAGTCTGGAATGATCGTGGTCGCCAACAAAACCGATCTTGCATCTGATGCAGGAGGAAGGATTGCGCAGCTTCAGTCCGAAACGGCCTGCCCCGTCATTGCCATGGCTGCGTCAAAAGGCGATGGTCTCAACGAGCTCAAAAGCACCATGGCCGGAATGGTTGAAGGGCTCGATAAACTTCATGAAGCCAGCGTCCTCGTTACCAGTCTCCGTCACTACGAAGCCCTCCGCAACGCCGCCGATTCGCTTGACAACGCTCTCCAGCTCATCAGTGCCAGAGAGCCCGCCGAACTCATAGCCTTCGAACTCCGTTCTGCCCTCGACTATGTAGGGGAAATCACCGGCAAGGTAGTCAGTGAAGAACTGCTCAATACCATCTTCGACCAGTTCTGCATCGGAAAGTGAGTGCTCCATTGCCAACCACAGCCAGAACTGAAAAGCTTGCCCCCAACTCGTTACTTGTCGTTGATGAGCATCGAGGCGTTGTTGCTGTCGCCGAGGATGATGACTTTTGAGTTGTTGGTCTTGACAAGGTTCTGCATCACTTTTATCTGCTCGTATTTCAGGAGCCTGTCGTTGAGTGACGCCGAGATGGTGCGCTGGTAGTCGGAGATGCCTCTTGCCTCAACGCGCTTGCGCTCGGCTTCCTGGGTCTCTTTCTGCAGGACGAACTGCATTTTCTGGGCTTCCTGTTCGGCGTTGATCTTGGCTTCAATGGCCATCTTGACGGATTCGGGCAGGGAAACATTGCGTACCAGCAGGTTTTCAAGAACAATGCCGCGGGTTTCGAAATCCGAGCGGATGCTTTCGAAGATGTTTGCCTGGAACTCATCGCGTTTTTTCGAGTACAGGTCGATGGCGTTGTACATCACTGCGTTGTCGCGGATTCTGGTTCTGGCGGTTGGACGGACGATTTTATCGATGTATGTGTCTCCCGGACCGATCTCGCGGCGAATGGCCGGGGCCTGCCGGGGGTTGACGTGGTAGAGTACGGTCATGTCTATGGTGACCTCAAGGCCGTCGGCACTCAGCACCCTGATCGGTCCGTCACTCTGCTGCGAACGCTCCTGTTCCGAGCCGGACATGGTATAGCTCTGGGTTGTAATGTCGAACAGCTCGACTTTTGCCAGAGGGTTGATGATGTTGAGCCCGCTGCTGAGGGTTGCGGGCTGTACCTTTCCGAAGAGGCTTTTCACTCCAACCTTGCCGGGCTCCACCATTCTGATGGCGGAAGAAAAGATCCCAAGGATGACAACCAGTATTCCTGCGATCCGCAGGATGCCCGCCATCCTTTTTACTGCAATGTTGTTTGTCGGGTTTGTCATGCCGAGAACAAGAAGGGTTATTCCGATAATGATGAGAAGGCTCATGAGGTGCAGGGGGTTTGGGTTTGAATGAACGAGGTGCAGGGTTCTGATCAATGTAGCTTTTAACAGCAATAAAGGCGATTTCGTTCAGAGGATTGGCTGATGAGCTTATGCGTTTGCTTTCATTGTCCGATGCTCCACTGGCTTCAGGAACGGTCAATCTGGTGCAGGATTTCACGAAGTGTTTCTGTGGCCGTCAGTTTGTCTTCATCGGATGCGGCATTATAGAAGCTTATGATGGCTCTCTGGCCAATGCCGATTGGCGGATACTCCTTCCGGGTGAGCATTGGCATGAGCTCAAGGAGTTTTTGGACCGCCTCCATCTCCATGCCGTTGATTCTGCCGATCACCTCTTCGGAGATTGCTTGTGCGTCTTCTTTTTCCAGCCCGGCAGCATAGGCGGCGCTCTGCACGGCGCCGTACTGGAACCCCACAACTGCGAACACCACATCCCTTTCCGTGCTTTTTTCCAGTTCAGCCGGGCATTGACCAATCACTTCGGCGAGGAACTGCAGCGCCAGTTTTGTTACGGAATCTCTGCTCTCCTGTTGATTTTTCTGCATGGGTGTTGAGGGTTGCGGATTACATGCCGTTCAAGAGGTTGTGGACCTCCAGGAGGCCGGTGTCGATGCTGTGGTTCATTTTGACCGCCTTGTTGAAGGTTACATGCACAATCCGGTTGTTGTCGAGGCCGATCATGATGCTTTTCTGGTCGTTCAGGAGGGCGTCGACTGCGGCAATGCCCATCCTTGTTGCGTTGATCCGGTCTCTGGCTACGGGGCTGCCGCCTCGCTGGATATGGCCGAGAATCGATATGCGGACATCGAGGTCGGGGTGATCCCGGCGGATCTGTTCGGCGATGTGCAGGGCGCCGCCGGCCTCGTCGCCTTCGGCTACCATCACAATCCCGCTGGATTCCTTGTCGCGGTAGCCTTTTTCCAGGAATTTCTGCAGCTCATCGTGCTGGGCTTTCGATTCGGGGATCAAAATGACTTCGGCTCCGCAGGCGATTCCGCTGTTGAGGGCGAGGAGTCCGGCTTCGTGGCCCATGACCTCGATGAAGAAAATCCGCCCGTGTGAGCGGGCCGTGTCCTTGATTTTGTCTACCGCGCAGACCACCGAGTTCAGGGCTGTTTCATAGCCGATGGTATAGTCGGTTCCGTACATGTCGTTGTCGATGGTGGCGGGAATGCCGACGAATGGGATGTCGCATTCCTGCGACATGACCCAGGCACCGGTGAATGAGCCGTCGCCGCCGATGACGATGACGGCATCAATTGCCGCGGCCGTCAGTTGTTCCTTGGCCCTGCGGCGTCCTTCGGGTGTGCGGAACTCCTTGCAGCGGGCTGTTTTGAGCATGGTTCCGCCGAGCTGAAGGATGCCGCTGACATCGGTTGACTGAAGGGGGATGAAGTCTCCATCAATCATTCCCTGATAGCCACGGAGGATGCCCACGGCCTCCCGTCCTGCGGCAATGGCTGAACGGGTTGCCGCTCTGATTGCAGCGTTCATGCCGGGAGCGTCGCCTCCGGATGTCAAAATGCCGATTTTTTTTATTCTGCCTGATGTGAATGAGAGTTGGTCGTTATCGCTTTTGCGTGTCATTGTTGCCATTGGGGGATGAAGAGTTCGCGCTTCCCGAAGCCGCGGCTGGCCTTTCATGGCCTTCCGGCATCAGGTGTTTATTGGTGGGTTCGGGCCCGCCATGCCATAAGGTGCATTAAATACATCGGAATCAAAAAAAAGGGTGTTTGTGATTCCGTGTCGATAAGGAACTGGTTATCGATTATCGACGGAGGATGAGGACTCATTCAGCGAGTTGCAGGACGGCCCTTGACTTATGAGCGTTCTACGCCTTCAGCTATTGCTGACCGCCTCCCGAACCCTTCCGGCCAGATACTTCATGAACTCTTCGTTCTCATTGAGGCAGGGGATGAACCTGACGGATTCCACCGGGCTTGCTTTTGCCTCCTCCTTTGCGTGACGGAGGATTTCGGTTCCGTCTGAAAAGTACCCGACACTGAACACATCCGCCCGGGTGATGCCTGATTTTGAGACCTCCCTGAGCGAATCGAGAAGGGAGGGTTCCGTCCATGTTCCTCCTACCTGATGGTTGAGGTAGGCGATACCTACATGTTGGTAAGGGCTGCGCGGGTCATTTCTGACTGCTTCCCGGAGGGCACTGCCCATCCTGAGGATTTCAGGATATCCGGTCCTGAACCCCGGCTCGTTTCCCTTCCTGTCTTTGACGAGGGTTCCGTGGAATGTCAGAAGAAGTGCCGGGCCCTCTTCTCCTGAAGCATGGCTGAAAAGGTGGTTGAGGTAGACCCGGTAGAGCATGGGGTCATCCCAGAACCCGGAAATGACCACAGGGGGGCGGGCATTGTTTTCAGCTATGCTGCGCCTGTCGGCAAGATGCTGCAGGCGCCCTGCTGTCAAGTCGCTGTCAACGGGGGACATTGTGACCAGAAGCTGCATGTCGTACCCGGAGGTCTCATCAAGGAGGTCCTCGACGAACGGGGGGGCGGCATGGTAGGCAGCACTGACCTCATAGAGGGTGTCGTCCCCGGGAGACTGCCTGCGCAGTTCATCCCCGAGCCGCTCTGCCTGCATTCGCGTGATGTGCTTCTGGGGGGAGCGGTAGCCGCTCGAACGGAACTCCACCAGGTTTTTCAACCCGCCGAAGACCGATGCCGCAAGCTGCAGGGGAAAGGGGATGTTCATTACCTCTCCTGCATGGGCGAAGGTGTGGCGGATCATGGAGAAGTTTTCCGGGAAAGAGTCTGTTTCAGCCTCTCCGTGTGCGGCCAGAATGACGGCTACCTTCTTCATCATTGCGGGGTTTGGGTTTCAGTTCTAAAGATACATTTTTCCTTTGATCCCGGGGAATCTCCCCCCTTCAGGCGAGGGCTTTGCACAGGGGTTCCCAGGTCGCGCCCGTTGTCGTTTTCGGGGGCCCTCATAACGGAATTTTCCGCGGAGCTCTCTGGTGGATCCCTGCCCTCTGGGTTGCCTTTTCCGTTTTGAGTAAGTACACTCAGTCATGAGTGTCCCCCATGCCCAATGGGTTATAGCATTCCTATCGGCACTGCATCGATTGTTCTGGTGATTGGTGCGTTCGTGGGGGTAAGGGAAATGAGGCATCCGTGACCGATTGGCTGCTTCAGCGTTTCGAGCACCCTGAAGTGTCTTGTGGCGTCTTTTCCCGGACTTGCGGATTTTTTTATTTCGATGGGGTAGAGCGTACCGTCTTGGTGAATGAGTAGATCCACTTCATTGGCGTCCTTGTCCCGATAGTAATAGAGAGGCGCACGCTTGCCGTTGTGCCACCAGCTTTTGATTACTTCGGACACCACCCAGGTTTCCAGAAAGGCTCCTGACATGGCTCCCGCTTCAAGCGTTACGGGGGATGACCATCCGGTCAGCCATGCCGCGAGTCCCGAGTCGAGAAAGTAAAGCTTCGGTGTTTTGATCACCCGTTTGTTGACATTCGTGTGCCAGGGTTCGAGAAGGTAGACGATTCCGGAGTTTTCGAGAATTGATAGCCACCGTTTTCCTGTCGCATGATGGATGTTGCTGTTTCTGCAAAGGTCTTGAATGTTGAGCATCTGCCCGGTCCGTGCTGCACAGGACTTGAGAAATCTCAGGAATGCGCTTTCGTCGCCGACATTGGCGAGGTCTCTTACATCACGCTGCAGATAGGTCTGTACATATGAACTGTAGAACAGATCATGATCGGCAGGAATCTCTTGATGGAGTGCAGGGAAGGAGCCTGTCCAGATTTTCCGGTAGAGTTCGGGGAGCAGAAGCGGCGGGTTGTTCCTTCGCTGTTCCAGCAGTTCCGGTGTCGGGAGGAATGGCTCTCTGAACGGATCGTTTCGGATCTCCCTCTCTGAAAATCCGAGCAGGTTGAGCACTCCAACGCGACCGGCGAGCGATTCCGTGACACCTTTCATCAAATGAAACTGCTGTGAGCCTGTCAGCCAGAATCGCCCGGGCTCCTTTTCGCTGTCCACGGCCATCTTGATGTGTGCCAGAAGCTGCGGAGCGTACTGGATTTCATCAATGAGTACCGGCGTCGTGAATCGTTGCAGGAACAATGCCGGGTCTTCTCTGGCAAGAGCCCTGAGCATTGGGTCGTCGAGTGTGGCGTATGCTCGATCATTTCCTGCGAGGTGTTTCAGGAAAGTCGTTTTTCCGGTTTGACGGGGTCCGGTAAGCAGCATTACAGGAAACTGCAGGCTTGCCTGCTGAAAGAATCGCTCAAGAGTTCTTTTCTGATAAACCATTTTCGGCTAATTTTATAGTGTTGTGTGAAAATAGTCGAAGCATCTGGATTGTGCAATAGGTTAAGTGAATCATCCAGGAGTGCCTGTCTAGGGTGAAGGGGCGATGGGGGGGGAGTTCATCCTCCTCGTTCTTGAAGCGCTTGCTCCAGTCGGTAAGTACACTCAGTCATGAGTGTCCCCAACTTTTTCTTAACTTTTGCGCTAATTTGTTTTATTGAAACTGCGAGAGGTTGGTTTGTTAACTGTGCCAGAGGGCACATATTTTGGAGGGATTGATCTCATGACATTGAATGAGAGTGAGGGTGGTGGAGCGGAGCGGGAATTGGGCTGTTTTGAGTGTGGTACTCTGAATTGTTACCGTCGCGCGGGGGAGTTTCCTCCGTTCTGTCCGGGGGAGGCATTGGATGACGGGGTTCTTCAGGGGGTGGTTGCTGAGTATGGAGGAGATAGCATTGACGCGCGGGTTTCTCGTGCGGCGGCTGAGGTGGAGGGGGTGTTTTATGGCAAGCTGACCCGTGTGGAGGAGACGATAGAGTTTGCCCGGCGTATTGGGGCCAGAAAGGTTGGTCTGGCGACTTGCGTGGGGCTTATCGGGGAGACTCGATTGTTCGGGAAGATGCTGAAGGCCAATGGTTTCGAGTATCGTGCAGTTCTCTGTAAGGCGGGTTCGGTGGATAAGACGGCGGTTGGGATTCCTGAAGAGCTGAAGCTGAAGCCTGGGAGTTTTGAGGGGTCGTGCAACCCGATTTTGCAGGCCCGGATGCTGAACGAATGGAAGTCGGACATAAATGTGGTGATAGGGCTCTGCGTTGGCCATGACGCACTCTTCTGTCGTCATTCAGATGCGCCGGCCATAACACTCATTGTCAAGGATAGGGTGCTTGGGCATAATCCTGCTGCGGCACTGTATACAAGCGGATCGTATTACAAGAAGGTGATGGAGCGGCGGGGGGAGTCGACGCCGGCTTCTTCTTCAATGAGCAGAAGCCGTGAGTGAAGTGCAGGGCGTCGCCCGGGTGGTCAGCCGCTGATGGATGTGTCGGGGTTTTCTTCGAAGGCCTCAAGCTTGACTTCTCCTGTGCCCGGCTTGATCAGTCCGATGACTTTTGCGGCTTCGCGGGAGAGATCGATGATGCGCTGGCCGACATAGGGCCCGCGGTCGTTGATGCGTACTGTCACCTCACGGCCGTTTTCCATATTGGTTACCCGTACCCAGGTGCCGAACGGCAGGGATTTATGGGCGGCGGTAAGGTCGTTCATGTCAAAGGTTTCGCCGTTCGCCGTTGTTCTTCCGTGAAATCGGTCGGCATAGTAGGATGCAATCCCCGTGGTCATCAGAAAGCATTCGGGTTGGCAGTCAACGGAAGTGCCGTCCTGCATGGCTGCATTGTCTGCAAGGGTGCTGTCGCTGGAAGATGGAGTGTTTCGGGAAAGCTGAAGAGAGTTCTGGCAGGAGGTGATGGTGCCGGTGGCCATGATGGCCAAAAAGGCGGCAATAACAATTTTTTTGCGAGTCATATTGTTCGGGTTTCGTTAAGGGCCTGTGTGCTATGGCACTGCAGACCTTCGGAATGAATAACTATTCGCAATTGATTCATCCAAATTCTGTTCTCAATATATAAAAAAAAGCGAAAACCAAAGAGAACGGCTTTGGTTTGACGGCGGGGTTTCTGCAAGTTGTTTTTTTTCTGTGACTTGTTGTCTTTGTTTTTTGTGCCTCTTCGTTTTGTAATTGTCTTTGTTATGTAAAGCCTGGTGCGGGTGAGGGGCCTTTGTGATTCTTTCGGGTGAATAAAATGCATGAATGGTTTTCCGGCCCGGGGGCTTCGGATGCCTTTTGAGCCGGGGCTCAAGGGGTAAAAGGGTTGGCAGGGTTCGGGGTTAAGGAACAATTGGCTATATTACCCGCTGCAAATTGGAGTTTTGCAACGAACGCTTATTTATGTTGAACGCCTCATTTCCCTTTCTCTTTCCGTCCTTCAGCAGTGCAGGCTGCGCTGTGTGCTTTTTCCCAATGAGTGGCGGCTTTGATCACTTTTCCTCACAGTCATGACGGTAAATGCACGAGACCCTGAAGGTCGCACTGATGGCGCAGTTCCTGAAGGTGCAGGCGGGATGAAAAAGCTGGCCGGGATTTCGCTTGCTGCTCTCGGGGTGGTGTTTGGCGATATCGGGACAAGTCCGCTGTATGCAATCCGCGAGTGTTTCCATGGCGATTACGGTATAGCGGCTTCAAACGCCAATATCCTCGGGGTTCTTTCCCTTCTTTTCTGGGCATTGATCCTGATCGTCAGTCTGAAGTATCTCACATTCATCATGCGTGCCGATAATGAGGGTGAAGGGGGAATTCTTGCCCTTACGGCTCTCATCATAGGTCAGTCCATCAAGAAAAAAAAAGATCGTTGGGTGCTGGTCTCAATCGGTCTCTTCGGTGCTTCCGTTCTCTTGGGGGAGGCTATGATAACCCCGGCCATTTCAGTGTTGAGTGCCACGGAGGGGCTCCAGATCATTGCGCCGGCTTTTGCCGATATGGTCATTCCGGCAACGGTGGTCATCCTTGCCGGCCTCTTTCTCTTTCAGCACAATGGAACTGCTCGTCTTGGGGCTCTTTTCGGTCCCATCATTCTGCTCTGGTTTTTCTGTCTCGGCACCCTTGGCATTATTCAGATCATACAATACCCGCAGATTCTTGAGGCGGTCATGCCGTGGTACGGAATCAATTTTCTTCTCAACAACCAGCTTCACGGTTTTCTGGTACTGGGCGCGGTATTTCTGGCTGTTACCGGTGCGGAGGCGCTGTATGCCGATATGGGCCATTTCGGCCGCCGTCCCATCCGGTTGACCTGGGTGCTTTTTGTGCTTCCGGCGCTGCTCTTGAACTATTTCGGGCAGGGGGCTTTTCTTCTCGCTTCGCCTGAGGCCTCAAGCCATCCCTTTTATGCTCTGGTGCCTTCATGGGCAATGATTCCAATGGTTCTCCTTGCCACGGTGGCTACAGTCATTGCTTCGCAGGCGCTGATTACGGGCGTGTACTCCATAACCCAGCAGGCAATGCAGCTTGGCTATCTTCCCCGTCTGACGGTGACCCATACCTCAGCCAGCCATATTGGTCAGATTTATGTGCCGGCCGCCAATTGGGCGCTTATGGTGGCCACTATCGGTCTTGTGCTGGGATTTGGCTCTTCCAGCCGGCTTGCGGCGGCCTATGGCGCAAGCATGACAACCACCATGCTGATTTCCACCATACTCTTTTTCTTTGTTGCCCGCGATCTCTGGAAGTGGCGCCCGCCAGTGCTCTGGGCGTTGGTAAGCCTTTTTGCCGTTGTTGACCTTTCGTTTTTCGGGGCCAGTATGAGCAAGCTGTTCCACGGAGCCTGGTTCCCGCTGGCGGTCGGTCTGCTTATGTTTACGCTGATGAACACCTGGAAGCAGGGGAGGCGGCTGCTTATGCGTCAGCTTCAGGACCACACGCTGACGGTTGATGAATTCATGAACAGTCTTGCCCTTCAGGAGCCGCAACGGGTGCCGGGCCAGGCGGTCTACCTGACGGCAAATCCTGACATTGTGCCCATAGCCCTTCTGCATAATCTCCGCCACAACAAGGTGCTGCATTCAGAGGTGGCCCTCTTCCATTTCAGCAGTGAACGGGTTCCGAGGGTTCCGAACAGCAAAAAGGTCGAGTTTGTCAGGCTGAAGGACGGGTTTACCCAGGTTGTGGCCCGTTACGGTTTCCTTGAGTATCCAAATATCCGTCAGGTGCTTGACCTCGCCAATGCTCTTGGGCTGAACTTCAAGCCAGAGGCCATCAGCTTCTTCCTGAGCAGGGAGAAGATTGTTGCTGATGAAAAGACGAAAATCCTGCCATCCCGCAAGAAGATGTTTGCGCTTATGGCCAGAAATGCCTTGAGTGCGACGGCGTATTACGGACTTCCCTCGGGCCAGGTGATAGAAATTGGCGTACAGGTGCAGATCTGAACGCTTTATCTGGTTGAGTCGGGGGGGGGTTATGGAACTTTTGTGCGCTGTGGTTTGTTATAGTAGCTGTATTATTTTCCGGGAGTGTGAACAATCAGTTTTCTCTCCTCTCCCTACACACAATGTCCCCATTTACCATGTTGCAAAATGTATCCGATTCGTCGCGACAGGGCTTTCAGAGTAGGCTCAGGGAGTATATTCTTCGGAAGCATGGATCGGTGAATGCTTTCTGCCGGGCGGCAGGAATCAAGTATCCTGCACAGATGACTCCCTATCTGAAAGGGAAGTGTATGCCTGGAAAAAAAATGCTGATGCGCCTGGAAAATGACGGTGCGGATATTGAGTGGCTGCTGAACGGATATTCCTCCGGTACTTCGTCGGATCAGCTTGGAGGAACCCTCATGCTGTCGCGGTACCGTATGGATGTTGAGCGCCTGCTTCGTGAAGTACGGCTGCATATGGTGCGCCATGATGGAATATATTCCCGGGGTATTGAAGCATATGCGGTTCTTGACAGTGAGTGCCGGATTGTGGAGCTGACTGGTTCGCTTGAGAAGTTCCTGCTGTATGAGAAGAATTCGCTTGTTGAAGCGCAGCTTCGGTCGCTCATTCATCCTGATGATTATGCCGATGTTGAGAGTGCCATGAGCGGCGGGCGTATTGATGAAGAAATCCTCTCTTTCAACTCCAAGTTTGTGACTGGAGCGGGGGGATATATGCAGGTGGACTGGAGCCTGTTGATCAAGAGCAAGCCGATGTCTGACAGGAACGAATACACCATGGTTCTCAGAAAGGCCTGTTGTTAATGTGACTTCCTGAGCTGGATTCTTGAAAAAATTTGTTAAATCAATCGGCATGTATTACATTGCCGATTGGTTCTGTTTTAGAAATAAGAAAGTACTGTCATGAGCCGGTCATGAAGCCGGAAAGGAGGTTGAGATGATGCATTTCAGGGTTGGTGATCCAATCGTCTACCACAAGCCGAAGAGTTCGTTCAGCCCCGGGCCCCGGGCGCGGCAGGTATACCCTCTTGAGCGGGGGGAAGAGTACCATTATGTGGTGGATAAATTCTGGAGGGTAGCTGAAGTCAACAATGATGGTACTATTGATGTGATAACCCGTACGGGCAAAAAACATCGCCTCAGCACGAATGACCGGAATATCACGCGTGCCCGTCTGCTTGGTGCTCTTCTGTTCAGAAAACGCTTCCCCTCGGTTACTGAGGCATAATTCTTTTGCTCCCGGGCAATCCTTTTTATCTCTCCCCTTCACCCGCAGGCTCATTTCCTGTCCTCAGATGTTTCGCCTCTGTTTCATACCAGAGGGGTTTTTCGTTGCGCAGCATGCTGACGATTACCTGAAATTCCGCCGGGTCGCTGAACGCATGGTTTTCAATCTCCTGATTTGCTGAATCATACAGTGCAATGCGTCCTTTGTGGTTTTTGATGTCCCACCGGCTGTAATAGCTTGCAACAAGGATATTTGCCATTGTCGTTCTCCTTTTTTTCTCTCAGGGAGCGAGTGTCGCCCTGTTCATGACTGCCCATGCTCTGGTGGCGGCCTTGCCTGAGGGAAGTGTTGTGGATGGGGAGAATGTTGCGCCTGAAAAATCGGCGTCCATGATGTTGGCTCCCTTCAGGTTGGCCCCGGAGAGGTCTGCTCCGGAAAGGTCTGCATCAAAGAGTGAGGCGCCCTCAAGAGTGGCTCCATTGAGATTTGCGCCCGAAAGGGTTGCCCCGTAGAGCATTGCGCCGGAAAGGTTGGCACCGCTGAGATCCGCATTTTTCAGAAATGCACGGTCGAAGTTGGCTTTCTGGAGGTTTGCCTCTTTAAGGCAGGTTCTCTTCATGTCGGCTTTTCGGAAGTCGGCATTGCGAAGATCGGCCCCTGTCAAGTCGGCCGTGTCAAGCATTGCGCCGGCGAAATTGCTGCCGGAGAGAACTGCTTTTTTCAGGTCTGCACCTCTGAGGCTGGTCTTTTCAAGTGTTTCTTTTTTCATGGTGACTGTCATCTCCGGCCTGCTGCTGCGCAGTCGGTTCCATGCCGCCACATCATCCCGGAGGAGTTCCTGCTCGCGCTTACCTGCGCTGCTGACGCCTGTTTCTGCTGAGGGGGCTGTCAAGACAGTTGTTTCTTCAGGCAGTTCCACCGGGGGAGCCTGTATGGAGTTATGTGAGGTGGTGTGGTTCTGGTCGAAACGGGCTCCCCGTCTCATGCACCATCCCCGGTCTGCCGGTTCACCAGAGGGCAGAATGGTTCCTTCGGAGAGAGTTGCTCCCTGCAGAATGGCGTTGGGCAGAAATGTTGCTCCCTGAAGGTTTGCCCCCCTGAGGTTGGCGTTGGTGAAATCGGTTTCAAAGAGGATGGCGTTGGTGAGATTTGCGTCCATCAGGTCGGCTTCCCTCAATCTGGCCCATCTGAGGTTTGCTCCTGCGAGGCTGCTCCGACGGAGCGATGCCTCTACCATATATGAGCTTTTCAGGTTGGCTTTGTTCAACCAGGAACCTGCAAGGTCGGCACCTTTCAGGTCGGCTTTTTGTATGAACGACATTGCCAGATTTGACCCGCTCAGATTTGCCTCATCAAGACGGGCGCCGGAGAGATCGGCTCGAACGAGAATGGTTCCGCTGAGGTTTGCCCTGTTGAGCTCGGCATCTTCAAGGTCGGCTTTGTAGAGGTCCATGACCCTTTCCGGACTGCTGCTGCGCATGGTATTCCACCCCGGAATGTCGGTTTTAAGCAGCTTCAGACTTTCAGGATTGAAGGCTGTTGCCTCTGCTGAGAGGAACATCAGCATTGCCGGCAGCATCAGGATGGTGGCTATTCTTGTGAATTTCATGCTGCTTCTTGTTTATATGAATAAGGTGCAGGTGGTTGCGGGCCAGTCCTCTCTCTTGATAAAGTAATGAATTTTCACATCCAGAGAGAAACTTTCCTTTGCCGGGGCGGGTTCTATAGTGGGAAGTTAGTGGTAAGCAGTTTCATCAACCCATCAAGAGACAGAGACGCATA
This sequence comes from Chlorobium phaeovibrioides, assembly GCF_003968655.1. Lineage (GTDB taxonomy): Bacteria > Bacteroidota > Chlorobiia > Chlorobiales > Chlorobiaceae > Chlorobium > Chlorobium phaeovibrioides. The sequence continues at coordinate 83,573 of NZ_RXYK01000002.1, forward strand.
TGAACAGTATGGAGAAGGTGCTCGTTGCCGGTGCAACAGGGCGGACAGGGCAGTGGGTGGTACGGCGTCTTCAGCATTACGGCATACCGGTGCGGGCGCTTGTGGGTTCGGCCGGAAAGGCATCGGTATTTGATGCAGGAGTTGAGATTGCGGTGGGAAGAGTAGGAGATCGTGCTGCACTTGACAGGGCGGTGCAGGGGTGCTCGGCGGTTATTTCCGCACTGGGTTCGAGCTCCCTCAGCGGAGAGTCTTCACCCGCGGAGGTTGACCGGGATGGAGTCATTCGTCTGGCTGATGCTGCGGCCGCGGCGGGGGTAAGCCATTTCGGTCTTGTGAGTTCACTGGCGGTTACCCGTTGGTACCATCCGCTGAACCTGTTTGGCGGGGTGCTTCTGATGAAAGCGGCAGCTGAGAAGCATGTGCGGGAGCTCTTTTCGACCGGGGGCAGGAGTTATACCATTGTCCGTCCGGGGGGGCTGAAGGATGGAGAGCCGCTGAAGCACCGTATGGTTGTGGGTCAGGGCGATCATATGTGGAACGGCTGGACGAACCGCTCTGATGTCGCCGAACTTCTTGTGCTCTCCCTCCGGCTGGATACAGCCCGCAACAGAACCTTTGAAGTTGTCAGTGGCGATGAGGCCCCGCAGGAGAGCCTTGACTACTGCTATGATGGACTGAGCTGACGCGGCCATCATGCGCTGCTTTCCTATCCGTTCAATCAAGTAGCTTCAGGCTGAGGAGGAGCTCCTGGACGCTGAAGGGTTTTTTCAGGGTTGCGTCTGCTCCGAGGGCGTCGGCCAGAACCAGATAGTTTTCGGGGCCGACTTTTCCTCCGCCTGAAATGGCGATGATTTTGAGGTCGGGATGGGATTTGCGAACCTCCATAATCGTTTCAATCCCCTCTTTTTCGGGCATGATGAGGTCGGTTATCATGAGAGTTATCGCCTTGTTTTCATTGAGCATCCGGATTCCTGTGACTCCGTCGCCGGCCTCAATGACCTGGTGCCCTTCCCGTTTCAGTGTCGTGCAGATGAATTTTCTGACGGCGGGATCATCATCAATGACAAGAATGTTCATGCTGCAGTGGGATTGTGTGGTGAAATGACTTCGTTGATTGTGGTGGCCAGCTCGGAGCGCCGGACCGGTTTTTTCAGGAAGCGGCTGATGCCGTAACGGTTGATCGGGGTGGTCAGTTCAATGTCTTTGTCGTATCCGGTAATCAGTATGACCGGCAGGTCCGGGTTGAGTTTGTGTGTCTCTGCTGCCAGTTCAATTCCAGTCATGCCCGGCATGGTGAGATCGGTGATGAGCAGGTCAATGTTGCCTGGGTTTTCATGGTATCGTTCCAGCGCCTTCTGGGGCGAGCTGAATGGTTCAATGGTGAACCCGAGCTGGGGAATCAGGGTTTTCATCATGGTGACGGTGGCCTGTTCATCGTCAACGAAGAGAATGTTGCCGTTTCCTCCCTGTACCGGCTCAACTTCTGGTTTCGCGACAAGCTTGTCTTCAATCACAGGGAGATAGACATGAAAGGTTGTTCCTTTTCCCTGTGAGCTTTCAACTGTAATCTCTCCCTTGTAGCTGGTAATGATTCCATGGACCACCGACAGTCCGAGGCCGGTTCCTTTGTTGACCGATTTGGTGGTGAAGAAAGGCTCAAAAATCCTCTCCAGCGTCGCTTCGTCCATTCCCTTGCCGGTATCGGTTATGCTCAGGTGTATATGGGTGACTTTCTGCAGGGTTGGGAGCAGGTGCCGCAGCTGCCGGTCGGGAACCATTTCATGGAGCTTTATGGACAGAATGCCTCCCGATTCCTCCATGGCCTGAAACGCATTGGCTGCGAGGTTGACGATGACCTGGTGAATCTGCGAAGGATCGGCAAGAATGTTTCTGGCGGCGGCGTCTATATCCCTTTGAATGGTTATGGTTGCGGGAATGGAGGGGCGCAGGAGCTTGAGTGCCTCTTCAATAATGGTCGGGATATGGACGGTGGTTGGTTGGCTTTCCTGGGCCCGGCTGAAGGTGAGCACCTGCCCTACAAGGTTTTTTGCCCGTTCTGCGGCATGGATGATCTCATTGAAATAGTCGTGCAGCGGGTCTTCTTCTGCAAGTGAGGAGAGCCCCATTTCAGCATAGCCGAGCATGGGGGTGAGGATATTGTTGAAGTCGTGGGCAATTCCCCCTGCAAGGGTGCCGATGGTTTCAAGCCGCTGGGTGTTGCGCAGGCGGGACTCAAGCGCGTCTTTTTCTTCCTGCGTTTTTACCCGCCGGGTGATGTCGAACAGAATGCCGTCAATGCCAGAAAACTCTCCTTTGCTTGAAAACGCGGGCGTCCGGCGGTCTTCCACCCATCGAAAAGCCCCTCCGCGAGAGACAATTCTGTATGTCAGGGTTGCTGATGCAGTCGTCTTCCCGATGGTGCGGTTGGAGTGTTCAACAATGCGGCGGTCTTCAGGGTGGATGAGTTCCATGCTCTCAAACAGTCCAGCTTCAAATTCCTCTTTTGAAAAGTCGGCGAGAAACTCCTTGACCATAGAGAGGATGGTTGTCTTTCCCTCCTCGTTGATGCGGTAGACCGCTCCGGGTATGTTGTCAATCAGAGTCTGGAACTCCCTGACCATCCGTTCTTTGATGGCCATGTTCCGGATGGTCTCCTCAGCTTTTTTGACATCTGTCAAGTCCACTGAGACCCCTCTGACTCCAGAGAATCGGCCGTTTGTTATGATTGCAGAGCTGTAGAGGACGAGCGGGAATGTTGTTCCGTCTTTGCGGATGGCGGTGTATTCATGGTTGTTGGACGAACGCTCTCCCCTGGCCATGATAGCCATGTTCTTTTGTGCCTTCTGAGCTTCTTCGGGTATGGCGATGCGGAAAATGGAGAAGCTGTCGGCAAATTCTTCAGGGGTGTAGCCGAACACCTCCGACGACTTTTTGTTGCCGTAGGTGACAATCCCTTCCGTGTTGATTTCAAACAGCGGAAGGGGAAGGTTGTCAGTCAGCTGCCGGAACCGCTGCTCGCTTTCCGTGAGGCTCTGTTCCGAGAGGAGGCGTTCTGAAATGTCGCGGCTGATTCCAAAGAGGACCGGCTGGTTGTTCAGTTTGGCTGCTGTGATACGGGTTTCAACGGGAATGAGGGTGCCTTCAGCGGTCTGCAGCGGTACGCGACAGGTATCACCCTTTCCTGCGAGCATCGCTTCCACATTGGCTTTTGCCTCATCTCTCTGGTCGGTCGGGTGGAAATCGAGCACATGTCGTCCATGAATCTCTTCAGCTGAATATCCGAGCCGTTTCTGTGTTGTTTCATTGGTGTGGATGACCTTTCCCTCCTTATCGACAATGAAGAGAAGATCGTCAATGGTGTCGAACAGCAGTTCGAAATTGCTTCTTGCCGCGGCAATCTCCTCCTGGTGACGGGCCTGCATGATGGCTGCGCCGATATGGGCGGTGACTGATTCCAGCGCTTTACGGGAATATTCCGGTACCTGATAGAGCGTGTGCGAGGCAACATTGAGGTTGCCGATGACTTCGCCTTTACTGGTGATGGGGATGATGCTGATTGCCAGAAGCTGTTCACGGCGCACGCTTTCGCGGTCGGCAGAACTGGTGTTTCGGTAGTGATGATAGACCGGTTTTCCCGCCAGTATAAGCTTAAACTGTTTTGAATCGGCAGGATAGAGTCCTTCCTTCCGGACGAATTCATCTGAAAACCCGATCTGGTAGGTGAGGGAGAGCTCCTGCCGCTCTTTATTGAAGAGATATATCCCGCCGCAGTCCATGCCCGATACGGAGATGGCTGCTTCAAGGCAGAACCTGAGGGTCTCATGGAAGGATGTGGAGGCGTTGAGCCTGATTGCAAGGTCAAGTTCTGCATGGATGCACTTTTCGGCCCGCTGCCGCTGAAGTGCATTGGCTATGATTCCGCCGGCGAATGTAAGGGCTGGAGCTGTGTCGTTCCCCCAGACCATTTCCTTTGCAACAGCGTCAAGGCCGATATATCCGAAGGAGGACTTTCCGGAGGCGAGCGGGATGATGATCAGCGACTTGATGTTCTGAGCTTCCAGAACATCCTTTTCAGCTGCGGCTTCCGGCGGCAGCTCGGATATTCTGGGGATCATCAGGGTTTCATTGCCCTGAATCCTTTCCATCAGGAAGGGAAACATGTCGGTCGGCAACCCTTTGAGAAAATCAATTTGGGGTTCAATGCCTTCCCTGCACCACTCATGGGTGTTGTCCATGAGGGTACGGTCATCGTTGAATTCAAAAATGTAGCTTCGGTCGGCCTTAAGGAATTCCCCGATGAGGCTGAGCGTGCTCTTGACCATCTCGTCAATGTCTTCATACTGTACGCTGATGAAGAGACTTGAAAGGGAGGTCATCAGTTTTTTTGTCGAACGGGCCGTGTGCGAGTGTGCCTTTGGCGTGCGTTTCTGCGGCGTTGTCCGAGGGGCTTTTTTGTTCATTTTTTAATGTAATGATACCCTTGTCAAAAAAGAAAGCTGCTCAGCGTCTGATGGTTCTGATGAGGGCATCAATAAAGAATACGGCCGGAATGTTGACGGCAACGGAAATGAGGATGAACCAGGTCCAGGCAATAGGGGTGGCGCTGTCAAGAAAAAATACCGTGGCCATGCCCGCAAGCAGTCCTGCACCAAGGCTTGCGGGGTGAAAGTTCTGCCGGTGTTTGGAGAGCAGGAAGAGGCCAAGCAGCCCTCCATAGGTGTAGGATGCGATTTTCAGCCCTACCATGATGATGGCTTTGTCGTTTTCGTTGAAGGAGAGGGCTATGGCAATGAGCGCCCCTGCCCATCCGAGGCTGATTATGCGCGATGCACGCAGTGAGGGGCGCCCTCCGAGAAGGTCTGTAACGGTTGATGCCGCAAGAGAGTTGATGGAGGAGCCGATTGTCGACATGGCAGCAGAGAGAATGCCGGCAAGAAGCAGCCCTTTGAGCCCGGATGGGAGGCTGTGAACGATGAACGATGCAAATTCACGGTCTTTGAGAGCGGGCGCACCGTCGGCGAACAGGTACATAAGCGAGCCGGCAAGAAGGAAAATTGCGAACTGGAGAAAGACGAAAAAACCGCTGCCGATCAGTGCTTTTCGTGCTGCGCTGAGGCTGCTGCAGCCAAGTACCCGCTGAACCATCATATAGTCGACACCATGTGAGCCGAGGGAGAGGAACAATCCGCCAAGAAAGGCGCCCCAGAACGACATGGGGTTGGTCAGAACATCGCCGGCGAACGAGATGACATGGAGTTTTCCGGAGTCCGAAAGAGTGCTGAGAGCGCTGGTGAGTCCTCCTTCAAGCTGGAGGGAAATGAATGCAATTGTGATGATTCCGCCCGCCAGATAGAGGACGAACTGGGCGCTGTCGAGCCAGGCAACAGCTTTCAGCCCTCCCGAGATGGTGTAGACGAGGGTGACGGCACCGATGATGACAACCGAGAGCGGCATGCTCCAGCCGGTTACCACCTGCACCACCACTGCCGTGGCAAGGAAACGGATTCCGTCGCCCAGTATTCTGGTGACGAGGAAGACGATGGAGGCAAGGCGCTGCATCCCCTTGCCGTAACGAGCCCCGATGATTTCATAAATGGAGGTGACCCCTTCGCGGAAATACATGGGGAGCAAGAGGGCGCTGACCAGAAATCTCCCGGCTATATAGCCGAGTGGCAGCTGCAGGAACGACCAGTCGCCGCGGTAGGCAAGGCCCGGAACGCTGACGAAGGTGAGTACCGAGGTTTCAGTGGCTACGATGGAGAGCATTGCTACCACCCATGGAAGCTTGTGGCTTCCGAGAAAATAGTCGCCGGTTGTTTTGTTGCTTTTCCCCTGCCAGAGTCCGAAGAGCGTGTTTCCGAGCAGGAAGAGAATGACGATTGCCGTGTCGAGAGGCTGCATGGAGCGGTGTCTGGGGGTTGGTCAGTAAAGGTGGAATGGCTGCTTGAAGCGGCGGAATTCGCCCTCTTCCTCCTGCCAGGAGTACAGAATGTCCTGCACTTCTCCCCCTTCAAGGATGGTGGTTCGTATCCGGCTGCTTCCTGTCAAGAGATCAAATGCCGGGATGGTGTCGTTGAACTCGTAGACCTCTTGAAGGAACTGCAGCTGCTCTCCATAGAGCGAATTGATGGCGGCTGTCATGGCCACACCGGCGGCAAAGGGGCGGAACAGCTGCGGGTTGGTGATATGAAGCCAGATAGCTCCGATTTCCTCTCCGGCGAATTTGTGGAAGGTCGGCCGGAACCAGGTCGGGCGGAAGAGTACCCCGTCAAGGTCAAAGGAACGGCATCGGTCGGCAAGCTCCATTGGATTGATGAAGGGGGCTCCGGAAAGCTGGAAAGGGGTGGTCGATCCGCGCCCTTCCGATACATTCAGCCCTTCGAAGAGGCACATGCCGGGATAGACGGCGGCGGTTTCGACTGTGGGCATGTTGGGAGATGGCGGTATCCATGGCAGGCCTGTGTCTGCGTAGAGCATCCGGCGCTCCCATTCCTGCATCTGTATGACTGTCAGTTTGAGGTCGGGCTTTGCGTGATCAAGGTAGAGGCCTGCAAGCTCGCCGGCTGTCAGGCCGTGGCGGACGGGTACGGGGAACATGCCGACGAATGAATGGAACCGGGGGTCAAGCATCGGCCCCTCCACAAGTTCTCCTCCGAGGGGGTTGGGGCGGTCAAGTACCATAAGCTCAATGCCCATGCCGGAAACCGCTTCCATGGTGAGCGCCAGGGTATTGACATAGGTGTAGTAGCGGGAACCGACATCCTGCATGTCGAAAATAATCAGATCAAGCCCTTCAAGCAGAGCCCGGTCCGGCACAAGCGAGGCTTCGCTGTTGCCATAGAGGCTGACGGTTTCAATGCCTGCAGTCGGCTTGCTGCCAACAGCTATCTGGTCCTGCTCGGTAGCGAAGACGCCGTGCTCGGGTGAAAAAATGCGCTCTATCTTTACCCCTTTTTTCGCGAGAGCCTCCCATGAGTATTCAAGCGAGGCGGTGAGTGAGCTCTGGTTGACCATCAGGCCAATCCGCCGCCCGAGGCAGATTCGGGGATCGCTGAGCAGTATTTCAAGTCCTGTGGCTGTCATCGCACCCTCATGTTTTTTAGCGGTTCCCCGGAAGTCAGACAGTTCCAGGGATCCGCAACGGCTCCCGAAAGAGCGGTCCCGTCCGGAACGATAGTTCCGGGCAGCAGCACGGAGCCTTCAATGCGGCAGTCTTCCCCTATCCTGCAGTCTGCCCCTATGACTGATCCGTCGATCAGGGCCGAAGGATGGATGAGGGCGTCGGGTGAAATCTTATGGGGCTTTGTGCCTGTGGCTGCTTCAACCGCCTCGCCTGTCCGGTTGATGACTTCATTGGCTGAGAGGTTGGCTTCCCGATAGCTTGTGAGTGTGCCGATATCCCGCCACAGCCCTCTGTGCTCATGATATCCGAGCTGATGGCGCTCAAGCAGCCCGTTGAATCCGGTTTCAACGATGCCCGAAAACCCGGGGTGCAGATGCTCGAAAATAGCCGGACTGAAGACGGCGCTTCCTGTATAGATATATGAGGAGGCGATGCCGGTTCCCCGACGGTTGGCGAAGTCGCAGACGAGGCCGTCTTCCACTCCCACCGTTCCTATGGATGGAGCGTCGGGTGTTGGGTGGAGGCAAAGGGTTCCCGCAAGGCCTGAGCGCTGGTGTGCATCGGCAAGTTCCCTGAAATCAATGTCGGTGATGATATCGCTGTTGACCAGCAGGAAGTCTTCCTCCCCGAGCAGGGGTTGGCAATGCTTGAGGCCGCCGCCGGTTCCCAGAATCTCGGGCTCCACAGAAAAGGTTATGGTGAGGCCGGGGATGCAGCTTGTTTCAATCTGGCGCCGAATGCTGTCGGCATGGTGGTGAATGTTGCAGATGATTTCCGTTATGCCGGCCTTTTTGAGCAGGGCGAAGGTATAGAAGAGTCCCGGGATGTTCAATACCGGCACAAGAGGTTTTGGCAGATGGTCGGTCAGCGGGCGGAGCCGGGTGCCGAAGCCGGCGGCAAGGACAAACGCTTTCATCAGCTCACTCCCGCATAAAGAGGCGCCAGCAGCGCCATCGCTTTTTTCAGTTCCGGGTGCGGCAGCCGATAGTCCTCAAGATAGGCGAGAGTGGGGGCAATGGAGTGTTCATATCCTTGCTTGCCGAGTGTCACTGTCTGAAAGCAGAAGGTGCCGATTGCCTTGATGCTGCGCTGGAAGGAGGAGAGAGTGAAATAGTGGAGATACTCTTCATAGCTCTCACAGGAGAGCTCCCTCTCAATGAGTCCCTGGTGGTGGCGGAGTGTCAGCTCCTCTCTGAGTGCATCGTCAATGCGGATGTAGGAGTCGCGAAGGAGGGAAGCGGCGTCATACTGCGCCAGCCCCATCCGGGCGTCCTGAAAGTCTATGATGACGGGAGTTGCGTCGTGGATCAGAATGTTTCTGCTGTGGTAGTCCCGATGGTTTGGAACAAAGCGGTCGGGGAGAACCAGCATATCGGCAATGGTTTCAAATTCCCGGCGAAGAGCGCCTGCCTGCAGGGGGTTGAACACTTCCGAGAAGTAGCCAAGCAATGCATGTTCAATGAAGAAATCAAATTCGAACATCAGTTTTTCCCTGTCAAAGGCCAGAGAGAATGGCAGGCTGTTTTTCTCCCCCTTCATGGACTGGATGAGAAGCATTGTGTCGACGGCAGAGCGATACAGGTCGGCGGCTGCATCCGGCGACAGATCTTCTGCTGCGTTCTGAAGCAGAAGGTTGCCGCAGTCCTCAAGCAGGAGCGTGCCGCTTTGGCGCTCTTTGGCAATGACCTCGGGAACCCTGACGCCCTTTGCAGAGAGCATCTGCTGCATATGAAGAAAGGGGTAGGCTTCTTGTGGGGGGAGCGAGGCAAACGCAGGATCATGGCAGCCTATCAGTGAGGCTTTCTCAAGGAAAATCCTGAAATATTGACGGCCGGATGCATCTCCCTGAACTGGAGTGATGCTGACGGGCGCGAGTCCCGCCCTCTCGGAGAGGATGCGGATGTTGTTTTCAATCGTCATTTCTTATGGGCGGTTCGGGGGCCTCTCTCAAAAAAAAAGGCACCTTACGCATTTCAATTGCATAAGGTGCCTGTGAAGAGGTGCGCCTGCTTACTGTTTCGGTGCAACAGAGGAGGAAACGCTCTGGATTGCCTCTGAAGCAGTGTTTGCAATGGAGCCGGTCAGGTCGGTGACGGCTTTTGCGAGCGGGCCTGCAGCATCGGTGATGAGGTTCAGGCTGTTTTTCATGCAGTCCAGCTGAAGCTGAATCAGTTTGCCGGCAGTTTCGACAACGGTGTTGATTGCGCCGCTGATGTCAGGAGTTGTTCCGTTTGCCATGATGGTTCTTGTTTTTGGGTTTATGGAAATCGTTTTGATGGAAATCAGAATCGGGCATTGTACATTTCATGCCATGAGCCGCTCTTTGTGTCACCCGAATGGTTTCGAAATTATTTTTTTGTAAACTAATGATTTTTTTTGAGCCGGGCAAGTGGAATATCGGTCCAAAGCAATTGCTCTTCAATGTGTTAGGGCGTTGTAACGGACTTATGGGCAGGGGCGGGGAACTCTTCAATTTGAGGTTCGGTTTATAGCATTACCGCGCATAAGCGCTTCTTTCACTTATTGTTTGTTTCTGTTTATGGAAGTTATTGGAAAAAGTAAGCGCACAATCATTCTTGAGACCTGCTTAAGGGATTCGACTGTATATTTTTCGGATCATGAGAGAATCATTCGCTGCAACCCCTACTGCACCCATGTCGTTTTTATTCCTGAAAGTGATATGTACAAGTGGGTGTTTCAGGTCAACGACCCGAGGGACAACCCCATCACCGCAGTATTCTTCGTCCGTCAGCTGGAAGATGACGGGAGCCTTGATTCGCCGCATCCGGGAGAGGCGCCCGGCGGCTTGACGGGCCGATGCATCAGGTGGGTGAGCGCCGAGGCGCCCGACGAATCGCATCTTCCGTCCGAAGCAAACGCCTTTGTGGGGCGGACGGATTCACGAATCTGCCTCTATCATCTTTCAGAGGGCCGTACCGAGGTTCACTTTGAGACCGACATCACGCTGGACTTCACGCTTTCCTTTCCATTGAACATGATGCCTGAAGGAATTCTGAAGTTCATGACAGAAACAGTGATGTCACAGATTATGCAGCAGGCAACTGAAAGCATGCTTTCGCAGGTGCAGGGTGATATTCAGTGCAGTTCAGCCCGGCCGGAGCTGGGAGGGGACGGTTGAACAGGGTTCAGTGTTTGAGGGGAGCTGTGATGTTTTGTGTTCCTTGCTTTTTTTTGTATTCTTACTACCCTTACTGGGTATAGGTATCAAGGATAAGGTATGTGCCGTACCGGTATGGGACAACACTGGAGACGCTATGGCTGACGATGTAATACTGCGGCTGAAAAAAATGGGAGGCCAGGTGGAAGGCCTCATCAGAATGCTGGAGCGGGGCGAGTCCTGCGAAAATGTCATTACGCAGTTTCAGGCAGCCAAGGCCGCGCTGGACACTACATTTTCTCTTGTGCTTGAGCGCAATCTCAAAGAGTGCATGAGTCACGACGACTCGAAAAATGTTGAAAAGATTCTTAAACTGATTTCCAAACAGTAACATACGATGAAGGTATTCAAGGCGCTGGCCGCTGTTCTGGTTGCGGCTTCCCTTTGCGCTCCGTCAGGAGCTGAGGCTGCTCAGAAAACGCTGAAACTTTCCCTCCCGGATGCCATTTCGATGGCCCGCGAGAACAACAATACCATCAAGGCTGCCAAAAGCCGGGTGGAGCAGGCAGAAGGACGGATTGTGCAGAGCCGCCAGAGCTATCTGCCCTCGCTGACGCTTTCTGAAAATTTTGTGCGCACCAACGACCCGCTCAATGTTTTCGGCATCAAGCTGATGCAGACGAATGTCAATCCTGAGACTGATTTTGGGCCGACCCTCAACGAGGCTGATCCCATCAGCGACTTCAACACCTCGCTCCAGCTCATGCAGCCGATTTTCAATCGTGACGGCGCAATCGGCCGCGGCATGGCAAAGAAGGCGAAGGTCGCCGAAGAGTTCATGACGGCCCGGACCGAAGAGACGATTGATCTCTATGTCAGCAAAGCCTATTACGGCCTGATGCTCGCTCAGTACAATATCGTCGCTGTCGATAAGTCGATTGCCACTATGAAGCGCCACAGCGCGGAGGCCGAAAAGGCTTTCCGGGCCGGGATGCTCCCGAAATCAGACAAGCTTTCCACAGAGGTTCGCCTTGCGGAGCTCCGCGAGCAGAAGATGATGCTTGAGGACGGCGCAAAGAATGCCGTTGATGCTCTCTCTGTTCTGCTTGATCTGGAGGAAGGTGTGCAGGTTGAGCCTACCGGCGCTCTGGCTGTTGATGCCGAGATTCCTTCATTTGCAGATGTTGCTGTTGAGGGCGATCGCTCCGACCTCCGCGCCATGGAGACCTATCGCGAGCTGGCCGAGAAACAGGGTGATATGGCCCGTGCTGGTCGTATTCCCCGTCTTAACGCTTTCGCACGCGCTGATAATCATACCGCTGATTTCGATACGGATGGATCGAGCTGGATGGTGGGCATGAGCCTGGAGTGGAAGATTTTTGATGGCATGGCCATTTCTGGAAAAGTTCAGGAGGCGAAGGCTCGGGAGCGCGAGGCGCGCTACAGTTATGATGCCGCAAAGAGCAACAGCGTGGCTGAAGTGGCCAGGGCGATTCGCTCTATGAGGACGGCTAAAGAGCGTGTGGGAGTTGCCGGCCAGGCTCTTGAGGAGGCGAAGGTGAGTCTTGACTACATCGGAGGCCAGTATCGGACAGGCAAAGCTATGACTTTTGAGCTCCTGATGAGGGAGGGTGCATATACCTACGCAATGATGAGGCTGAACCAGGCTAAATTTGATTACTGCGTAGCCAAAAGCGAACTGACTTATTACGGGGCGAAGTAAGCTCGCCCGCTGCAACTGAACGGTAAAACCAAAGAACCATATGTCACTGAAAAAGACCAATATTGTTTTTGCGGCGCTGCTGACCCTGCTTTTTGCGGGTTGCGGTGGCCATGAATCGCCGGCTCCGCAGGCGGCCTCAAGCCCGGCTGAAACCGTTTCCGTCGAGGGACTGGTGGCTGTCAGGGCGGTTGAGGGAGAGGGTAACGGCGGGTATTTCGTTGTTCCCGCTTCGGCTGTTTTCAAGGAGGGTGCCATGACAGGTGTGCTCGTTTCAGGAGCATCCGGGCGCATTGATGTCCGCTGGATAAGCGCCGGGCATGCGGTTGGCAGCAATGTCGTCGTGCTTGCGGGTTTGAGTGAGGGGGAGCTTGTGGTCGGATCATACGATCCGGCACTGCGTGAAGGTTCAACAGTAACAAAGAGTCAGGCTGTGACAGAGGAGGATCAGTCCAAATGAATGAAGGTATTGCAGGCAAAATTGCCAAACAGTTTATCAATTCGAAGATAACGCCCCTTCTGATGGTGGCGTCGCTCCTTGTGGGCATCATTGCAACATTCATGACTCCCAGGGAGGAAGAGCCGCAGATTGTTGTGCCTATGGTCGACATCTTCATTCCTTACCCCGGCGCAGCGCCCTCCGAGATTGAAGAGCGGGTGGCCAAGCCGTTTGAGCGCACTCTTACCGAAATTCAGGGGGTTGATTATGTCTATTCGACTTCTCTCCCCGATTTTGCTCTGGTGACCGTCCGTTACGATGTGGGCGCCAATACCGAGGAGAGCATGGTGAAGCTCTGGGCGACGCTCATGAAGAATATGGACAAAATGCCTGCGGGTGTGCAGATGCCGCTCATGAAAAAGGTGTCCATTGACGATGTTCCTGTGCTGAACCTCACTTTCTGGGGCAAAGACACCGATCCGTATCAACTGCGCAAAGCTGCGCTTGATGTGGCCGATGAGCTCAAGAAAATTCCCGATATTGGAGATGTGGAGATCAAGGGCGGCCTGAAGCGACAGGTGCGCGTTCTTCTCGACAAGGAAAAACTTCTTCGCTACAATGTCAGTGCGCCGCAGATTATGCGGCAGATTCAGTCGGCTAACAGCCAGATCACTTCGGGTGATTTCACCAGCATGAACCGTGAAGTCATTGTCCGCACCGGAAAGTTCCTTGAGAGTGCCGGAGAGGTTGGCAGCGTGGTTGTGGGTGTGTATGGCGGCTCGCCTGTGTATGTGCGCGATGTGGCCACAGTTGTTGATGGCGCTGAAGAGGTGGACAACTACAACTTCCTTACCTGGGGTGCTGCAGCTCCCGAAGGTATGCCTGAGGGCGAGTATCCTGCTGTTACCCTGACGGTAGCAAAGCGTCAGGGTACTGATGCCAGTGTGCTTGCCGGTAAGGTGGTGGCTAAGGTTGACCAGCTTGAGGGCAGTGTGATTCCAGAAAACATCACTGTTACCCAAACCCGCAACTACGGCGAAACGGCAACGGAAAAAGTGTTCACTCTTCTTGAGCATCTCAGCATTGCTGTGGTTGCCGTGACAATTGTTGTCGGTTTCTTCCTTGGATGGAGAGGCGCGCTTGTCAACTTCATGTCGGTGCCGATCACTTTTGCGCTGACGCTGCTTGTCTATTTCCTTTTCGACTACTCCCTGAACAGGGTGACGCTGTTTGCACTCATCTTTGTTACTGGAATTGTGGTTGATGACTCCATTATCATAGCTGAGAACATTCACCGGCACTTCGCCATGAAGCGGCAGCCGAAACTGCAGGCCGCCATCACTGCGGTCAGCGAGGTCGGCAACCCGACCATTCTGGCAACCTTTACGGTTATTGCCGCTGTTCTGCCGATGATCTTTGTTTCCGGCCTGATGGGCCCCTATATGAGCCCTATGCCCATTGGCGCATCTCTGGCCATGATCTTCTCGCTTCTTGTTGCCCTCATAGCTACGCCGTGGCTCTCCTACAGGCTTCTGAAGGTTGAGGATGGCGGACATGAAGAGTATGATATCACCAAAACCTCTTACTACAGGGTATTCAACTCCATTCTTTCGCCTCTTATCGACAGCGGCCTGAAACGCTGGATGGCTTTTGGTGTGGTTGGGCTTATGCTTGTTGGAGCCATTGCACTTGTGCCACTGAAGGCCGTGCAGATGAAGATGCTTCCATTTGACAACAAAAACGAGTTCCAGGTCATCATAGATATGCCTGAAGGAACGGCTCTTGAAGAGACTGGTCGCGTAGCTAAGGAGATTTCAGCATATCTGCGCACTGTGCCGGAGGTTGAGAGCTGCCAGTACTATGTGGGTACGAACGCCCCTATCAATTTCAACGGACTCGTGCGCCATTACTACCTCCGGCGTGGAGACAATATGGCTGATGTGCAGGTGAACCTGATTGAAAAAGGGCATCGCAGCCTGCAGAGCCATGATATAGCCAAAAAAGTCCGCGCTGGTGTTCAGGAAGTTGGCGGGAAATACGGTGCGAACGCCAAGATTGTTGAAATTCCTCCCGGTCCTCCGGTCCTTTCCACTCTTGTTGCCGAAATTTACGGCCCGACAGAGAAAGACCGGATTGAAGTTGCCCGGCAGGTGAAGAAGATTTTTACTGAAACTCCTGGAGTGGTTGATGTTGATTGGCTTGTTGAGGATGATCAGGAGGTTTACGAACTTCTGGTGGACCAGGTCAAGGCTGCGTCGCGTGGTGTGAGTGTTGAGCAGATTGCCCAGACGCTCCGCATGTCGGTTGCCGGTATGGATGTGGGTGTGCTGCACGGCCAGCCGGACCGTGAGCAGGTTGCCATACATCTGCGTCTCCCCAAGGCCGACAGGACTTCGCTCAAGGACCTTTCCAATATATTCGTGCAGTCGCAGGGTATGGGCTCCATGACCACCCGTCTGCGCGCAGGCGAGATGATTCCGCTCTCGGAGCTGGTGACAATTGAAAAGACCATTCAGGACAAGAGCATCTACCGCAAGGATCTTCATGATGTTGTGTATGTGACGGCAGATGTTGCCGGTATTACAGAAAGCCCTGTGTACGCCATGCTTGAAATGGACAAGAAAATTGCCCAGCTCAAGCTACCAGGCGGCCTGTCAATCAGTCCGCTCTACACCTCGCTGCCTGATACCGAATCAAAGCCCGCCATGAAGTGGGATGGAGAGTGGCAGATCACCTTCGAGGTGTTCCGCGACCTCGGCACTGCTTTTGCTGTGGTGCTGGTCATCATCTATCTGCTGATTGTCGGCTGGTTCCAGTCGTTCAAAACGCCGCTCATCATGATGATTGCCATTCCGCTGAGCCTTGTGGGTATTATTCCCGGCCACTGGATACACGGCGCATTCTTCACAGCAACCAGCATGATAGGTATGATAGCCCTTGCGGGAATCATGGTGCGTAACTCGGTGCTCTTGATTGACTTCATCCAGATCCGCAGGAATGAGGGTGAGGGTTTGAAGCAGGCCATCATCGAGTCGGCTGCCGTGCGTACCCGTCCGATCATTCTGACTTCGGGCGCCGTCGTTATCGGCTCTGTCGTCATGCTCTTTGACCCGATTTTCCAGGGGCTTGCCATTTCAATGATCTGGGGTGGTGTACTCTCAACGGCGCTGACGCTGGTTGTTGTTCCGCTTGTGTACTACATGGCAGAAAAGAAATCCAATTAACCTCAGAGAGAAAAAGAGAGAGCATTATGAAGTTTCTCGCTATCATGGGCCATGAAGAGACCCGCCCTCAGGTTCGCAAACTGTTTCAGCAGTATCGGGTACATATGTTCTCGAACATAGCAATCCGTGGCTGCAATTGCCAGCGCAGTGAGATGGAGAGCATGTCCTGGTGGCCCTCTGACGAAAGTCTTGGTACTTATTCCTCACTCTGCTTTGCCATTCTTGACGCCTCAAAGGCTGAAGAGATCATGGCTGAGCTTGAGAAGAATCCCATTGCCGTTGATAAGGACTTTCCTGCCCGGGCCTTCCTGATGAATGTTGAAAAATTTGCCTGAAGAGCGCTGTGCCCTTAGAGGTTGAACAGTTCCGCACCGGTGGCGACAGGAACTTCGGTTACCTCTGTGCCGACACCTTGAGCCGTGAGGCGTTCATTGTCGACCCGTCATACAACCCTGACGGGATCGTTCTCAGGGCTCGTGAGGCCGGTTATCGGCTGAAATATGTTTTTTCAACACATGGCCACGAAGACCATACCTGCGGTAACCTTGATATAAAGCGCCTGACGGGGCTTGAACCGCTTCTTTTTGGGAGTATCTGCCCCTCAGCCATGATACCGGTTGAGGATGGCGCCCGTTTTCCCCTTGGCAACGGTGAGATTCTCATTCTCCACACTCCGGGCCATACCCTCGACTCCATCTGCATTCTTTACGGCGATGCCCTGTTCACTGGCGATACGCTTTTTGTCGGGAAGGTGGGGGGGACTGCCACTGAAGATGAAGCTCGCATCCAGTACGACTCACTGCACCGGAAGCTCTTGACGCTCCCTTCGGCGACGAGGGTTTGGCCGGGTCACGATTACGGCGTCTGCCCGTCGTCGGATATTGGTTCTGAATACGCCTCAAACCCCTTTCTTGTACAGAAAGATTTCTCCGCATTTCTTGCCCTGAAACAGAACTGGCCCGCCTACAAGAAGGCGCATGGAATCGCATGAACAGTAGATTTATCGGGTGATTCCTCGTGACGGTTCGGGGCGTAACAGATGCGGGCTTTTGTGAATCAGCTCGCTTTTGCTTACATTAATAGTTCGATTTTTCCCCTTCGGGTGGTTTAGTGAGACCTCTTCCTGCGTTGAGCATTCACTATGACCGCTACTGCGGGAAGCACTGTATTCGGCCCGTCCGGCGTTTTTTATCCACTCACAGTAACCCTGTTGTCAACTATGGACCAGCTTATTACCTTACGCACCCTCCCTGTTTCGGCTCTCATGCAGAAGGATTTTGCCATGATCAAGGGCAGTTGCACAGTTGCCGAGGCTCTACAGACCATGAAGAAGAGCGGCGAGAGCGGTCTCATTGTCGAGCCCCGAAATGAAGACGACTGCTACGGAGTGATTACTGAAAGAGACATTCTTGGCAAGGTGATTGATCCTGGCGAAGATATCCATCGTGACCCCTGGAACACCCCTGTCTTCCAGATCATGAGCAAGCCGGTCATCAGCATCAATCCGAGTCTTCGGGTCAAGTATGCGCTCCGCATGATGAAGCGCACCAATGTCCGCCGCCTTACGGTGATGGACGGAAACAAGGTTGTCGGTGTGCTCAATATGGCTGATGTCCTTCATGCCGTTGAGGAGCTTCCAGCCCATGATGATCATGTAGCCCTGTAACAGGGCTCACTCCTTCTGCCTCTCCAGTCTGACCAGAGAGCGAGATTCAATCCAGAATGCGGGGGCCCGCAGCAGCTGCGCCCCTCTATTTAATCAGTGCGCCTGCTCTCCTGATGCAGGCCCGTAAATGAGATTTGAGCGAATGAAACCATTTGATATCATTATTGTCGGTGGAGGAGGGGGTGGTCTCTACGCAGCCATGGAGGCGATGAAGACCAATCCGTCTCTGAAGATTGCCGTTCTTTCAAAAGTATATCCCAACCGTTCGCACACTTCTGCTGCCCAGGGTGGCGCAAATGCGGCCCTTGCCAACAAGGCGAAGGACGATTCAGTTGAAATGCATATTTTCGATACCATCAAGGGAAGTGATTACCTCGCCGACCAGGATGCCGTCGACATTCTCTGTTCCGAAGCTCCCAAAATCATTCGTGAGCTCGACAACATGGGCACTCCGTGGTCGCGTCTGGACGACAAAACCATTGCCCAGCGTCCTTTCGGTGGTGCCGGCAGACCCCGCTGCTGCTATTGCGCCGACAAGACGGGTCACACCATTCTCCAGACTCTTTACGAGCAGTGCCTCAAGAAAGGGGTTGTCTTTTTCAATGAGTATTTCGCGCTGAACCTTTCGGTTTCGGGAAGCCGTATGAAGGGGCTCATTGCCATGGATATGAAGACTGGTAAAATCGAGGGGTTATCGGCCAGGACTGTCATTTTTGCCACTGGTGGTTATGCCAAAATGTACTGGAACCGTTCAAGCAACGCTGCAGGCAACTCCGGCGACGGCCAGGCAATTGCCTACCGTGCAGGCATACCCCTTAAAGATATGGAGTTTGTGCAGTTCCATCCCACCGGCCTGCGCAAGAGCGGTCTTCTTGTGACCGAGGGAGCCAGGGGTGAGGGGGGATATCTGGTGAACAGTCTTGGCGAGCGCTTCATGGCGCGGTACGCACCTGAAAAAATGGAGCTTGGTCCCCGCGACCTGGTTTCCCGTTCCGTTGAAACTGAAATTCTTGAAGGACGGGGCTTCGAGAGCCCTGCCGGTAAATACATGCACCTTGATCTTACCCATCTTGGTGCCGATCTCATCAAGTCGCGTCTGCCACAGATCCGTGAGATGTCGATGTACTTTGAGGGTGTTGATCCGATTGAGGAGCCCATTCCCATCCGGCCGACGGCACACTATTCCATGGGCGGAATAGATACCGACAACTTTGGCCGTACGGTGATGGAGGGTGTTTACGCTGCGGGTGAATGTGCCTGTGTTTCAGTTCACGGCGCCAACCGTCTTGGCGGTAACTCGCTGCTTGATATTCTGGTGTTTGGTCGTATTGCCGGACACGCCGCAGCAGAAGAGGCGCGCAATTTCGAGCCGGGAAACATCTCAGAGGAGGAGGTTCGGGAGTCTGCCGAAGAGATTCGGAATTATATGAAGCCTGCCGGACATTTTGAGCGCTACGGTGCACTTCGCGAGGAGTTGGGCCAGACGCTTGCCAACAATGTCGGTATCTACCGCGAGGCATCACTCCTGCAGAAAGGTATGTCGGATATTGAGGAGCTCAGGGAAAGGTTCAAAAAGGTCAGGGTGTTTGATACCAGTGATGTGTTCAACACCAACCTCCTGCAGGTGCTTGAACTCCGCAACATGCTTGACCTCTCTGAAACCGTTGCAGCCGGGGCATATGCCCGTGAAGAGAGCCGCGGCTCACATACCCGTACCGATTTCCCGAACCGTGATGACGAGAAGTGGCACAAGCATACCCTTGCTGCTCTTGAGGGAGGAAAGCTTGCGCTTGGCGAAAAACCGGTGACGATGGGTCGTTATGAACTCCAGGAAAGAACTTATTAATTAATTATAGCTCATGACTGTAGCAGCAGACCAGCATAATGAAGGAAAGAGGGATGTGACCCTGCGGGTGTTCCGGCTCAACCCCCAGGTAGACAGCAAGCCCTATTACGATGACTATACCATTCCTGTCGAGCGCGGTATCACGGTGCTTCGTGCGCTGAACTATATCAAGGAGAACATCGACGCCTCCATCAGCTACCGGGTCTTCTGTCAGGCAGGCATCTGCGGATCATGCGGCATGCGCATCAACGGCATATCCAAGCTTGCCTGTACGACGCAGGTGTGGGATGAGCTGTCGAAATGCCGCGAAGAGGGGATCATCAAAATTGAGCCGCTCCGCAACATGCCTCTCATCAAGGATCTCATTGTTGATATGGATCCTCTTGTGGCCAAAATGAAGCACTACTCCAACTGGGTTGATTCCACCATGCCGGAAGCCGAGATGGGTAAAAAAGAGTTTCTTGTTTCCGAGGAGGAGTTCCTCCGCTACGACAAGGCGACCGACTGTATCCTTTGCGCTTCGTGCGTTTCCGAGTGCAGTATCCTGCGGGCCAACAAGGACTATGTTTCCCCGGCGGTTCTTCTGAAATCATACCGTATGAACGCCGACAGCCGTGATGGCATTCACGATATACGGCTTGCCGAGCTTGTTCAGGATCACGGTGTGTGGGATTGCACCCACTGCTACCGCTGCCAGGAAACCTGTGTGAAAAGCATTCCCATCATGGATGCCATTCACGGTATCCGTGAAGACGCCATAGAGAGCCGTGGCATGAAAGATACCGCCGGTTCAAAGCATGCCGAGGCCTTCATGTCGGATATCAGCAAGAAAGGTAAGCTTGTTGAGGCAACCCTGCCGTTCCGTACCAACGGTGTTGCATGGACCGTCAAGAATCTTCTGCCGATGGCGGTGAAGATGATTCTCAAGCGCCGTACCCCGCCGCCGCCGCCGCTTGTAAAGTCCTCTAAGGGGATCAAGCAGTTCCGTGCGGAGTTCAAGGAGATGTCGGAGCATGTCAAACAGGATCACAAGACTCACAACAAATAATTGGGGGAGTACCGGATGAAGAGATATGCATATTACCTGAGCTGCATCAACGAGTCGATGACAAAAGAGCTTGACCGTTCGATAGCGCTCTGGCAGAAGGATCTCGGGATTGAGTTGGTGCATCTCCACGAAAGCACCTGCTGCGGTGGCAGCAATCTGGACTATGTGAGCCCGAAACATTTTGCGCTGGTCAATGCCCGGAACATTGCGCATGCCGAAAAAATGGGGCTCGACCTCGTCGTATCGTGCAATACCTGCCTGATGACCATCCGCACAGCAAAAAAGAAGCTTGATGCTTCGCCGGAACTGCGCGCTGAGGTCAACGAGATTCTCAAAGCCGAGGGGTTGGAGTACCGGGGGACTTCCGAGGTTCGTCACCTGCTCTGGGTTCTTATCGACGATGTGGGGCTTGATGCCATCAAGGCAAAAGTGAAGGTGCCGCTCAGCCAGTACCGCATTGCACCATTTTACGGATGCCATATTCTCCGCCCTTCGACTGTTCTGGGCAAGGACAATCCGCTCGACCCTACTTCGCTCGACCAGCTTATTGAGGCTCTTGGTGGAAACACCATACCCTATACCCACAAGAACCGCTGCTGCGGGTTCCATACCCTGCTTGTGGCTGAAGAAGAGTCGCTCAGCGTTGCTGCGGAGGCTCTGGGTGAGGCGATTGATGAGAAGGCCGACTTTATTGTTACACCATGTCCGCTCTGCCATACCGTTCTTGATGGCTATCAGGCAAAAGCACTCAAGCAGGCTGATATTCACGGCTCCATTCCAGTGCTGCATCTTTCGGAAATGGTTGGTCTCGCGCTTGGTTACACTGCCAAGGAGCTCGGCGTCAAGCGTCATATTGTCAGCTGAAGGCTGGTGGACAGCTTTGAACAATGGTTGAAAAATCGTACCTTGGCTGGTTCGTATTGATCAAGGGACAATCCAGTTTTGTTCAACACTCAAACTTTTGCACTCCATGCTCAAAAATGATCTCTTTCTCCGGGCATTAAAAAGACAGCCATGTTCCAGGACTCCCATCTGGGTCATGCGTCAGGCTGGACGCTATCTTCCCGAGTATCGCGCCATCCGCGAAAAAACCGACTTCCTGACACTCTGCAAAACTCCGGAGCTTGCTGCTGAGGTAACCATTCAGCCTGTTGAGCTGATGGGCGTGGACGCGGCAATCATCTTTTCCGATATTCTTGTGGTCAATGAGGCCATGGGGATGGATGTAGAGATCATTGAAACCAAAGGTATAAAGCTCAGTCCCCCGATCCGCTCGCAGGTTGATATCGACCGCCTCTCGGTGCCCGATGTTCACGATAAACTCGGCTATGTGCTTGATGCCATTCGTCTGACCAAGAAAGAGCTTGACAACCGCGTCCCCCTCATCGGGTTCTCCGGTGCTGCATGGACCCTCTTTACCTATGCGGTGGAAGGTGGTGGTTCAAAGAACTACGCTTTTGCCAAGAAGATGATGTTCCGTGACCCGAAAATGGCTCACATGCTTCTGAGCAAGATTTCAAGTGTCATTTCCGACTATGTCTGTGCACAGGTCGAGGCCGGAGCCGATGCAATCCAGATTTTCGACTCATGGGCAAGCGCTCTCTCCGAGGACGATTACCGTGAGTTCGCCCTACCCTACATCAAGGAGAATGTGCAGGCGCTGAAAACCAAATACCCCGACATTCCGGTTATTGTTTTCTCCAAAGACTGCAACACCATTCTTGAAGACATTGCTGCAACCGGTTGCGATGCCGTAGGACTTGGCTGGGGCATTGACATTGCCAAAGCCCGCACAATTCTGGGTGACCGCGTCTGCCTTCAGGGCAATATGGATCCTACGGTTCTCTACGGCACACCCGAGAAAATCAAGGCTGAGGCCGGCAAGATTCTCAAGCAGTTCGGACAGCATACTGCCAATTCAGGTCATGTATTCAACCTCGGTCACGGCATTCTGCCCGATGTTGACCCTGCAAATCTGAAACTGCTGGTTGAGTTTGTCAAAGAAGAGAGCGCCAAGTACCATTGAGGCGCCCTTAATTGCTGATTCATTATAAAACTCCGCTGCCGTCACTCACGGGGGCGGAGTTTTTATTGTAGATCCATGAGAGAACAATCGACTTTGAGAGGGCGGCTGCGGCATATCATTTTCGACTATGATACCCTGCCTGCAAAAGCTTTTGACCTGGCGCTGATTGTCGCCATATCCTGCAGCGTGCTCGTTGTCATGCTTGACAGCGTCGGCCCGCTCCATACCCTTTATGGCCCGCTGTTTCTCAGGCTTGAGTGGTTTTTTACCTTCCTTTTCAGTATTGAGTACCTTCTGCGCATCTATACCGCCAAAAGTGCCGCCCGCTACATGCGCAGTTTTTTCGGCATTATTGATGTGCTCTCTATTTTTCCGACATGGCTCAGCCTTTTCATTCCCGGAACCCAGTACCTTCTTGTTATCCGTTTTTTCCGCGTGCTTCGCATTTTCAGGCTGCTGAAGCTGATGCAGTATGTCAAGGAGGCGAACTTCGTGAGGGATTCAATTGCAGCGTCCGCCCGCAAGATTTTCGTTTTTCTCTTTTTCGTGTTTGTGCTGGCGAGCATTGTTGGTGGCCTTATGTACATGATAGAGGGTGAGGAGAATGGATTCCGGAGCATTCCCGAGGGGATCTATTGGGCAATCGTAACGGTGACGACGGTGGGTTACGGCGATATCTCTCCCCAGACCACTATCGGCAGAGTGCTGGCTGCGCTCCTCATGATAACCGGTTACAGTGTTATTGCCGTGCCGACAGGCATTGTTACCTCTGAAATGTCGGCTCTTCGCCGCAGCCGGGGGAAAGAGGTGTATTGCCCGAACTGCCCTTCTGCGGTGCACAGCGATGATTCCCGTTTCTGCCGTTACTGCGGGACCCGGCTCCAAAAGCCGGAGGAGGGTTAGGCGGTTGCTGCTTGTCAGGCACCCAATCTTTTCGCTATATTCATCCGGGCGACTCTTACAGTGTGGAGGACGGCTGTAAAACAACAAGAATTGATAATTGCTATGGAAGAACAGGGCAGGTGCGCATGCCGGCTTGAGGATAGGTCGCAATACGAGGAGATGGTTCTTGAAACCATGCTCTACAGCGCACGGCTCAAGGAACGGGTTGCCCGTGAAAACAGCGCGGTGATTGTTGCCATGTCGAGGCTCATGGCCGAGACCTTTGAGGGGGGTGGCCGGGTGCTCTTCTGCGGCAACGGCGGCAGTGCCGCAGATGCCCAGCATCTTGCGACCGAACTGACCATTCGTTACCGCAGCAGCGTCCAGCGACCGGCTCTTGCAGCCATAGCGCTGAGCAGCGACAGCATGGCCCTGACGGCCGGCGCCAACGACCTTGGTTACGACGCTGTTTTTGCCCGTCTTGTTGAAGCATACGGCAGGGAGGGCGACCTTCTAGTCGGAATCTCGACAAGCGGCAACAGCCAGAGCGTCGCGAATGCCTTCATGGCAGCACAGGAGCGAGGAATGAATTGTATCGCCCTGCTTGGTGGAGACGGCGGCGCCATGAAGGGTAAAGCTGATCTTGAGATTGTTGTACCGCATACCGGTTCGGCCGACCGTGTGCAGGAGTGCCATATTGCCATCGGCCATGTCATCATAGACCTTGTGGAGAGGATGCTCGGATACTGTACCTCCTCCCGATAACCATAACTATTTGATTCCAATGCAGATACAGCAGATTGAAGGTGGCTTCGGCGCACAGGATGCCCGCATTGCCCTTGTTGTTTCGCGTTTCAACGACTTTATTGGCCAGAAACTTGTTGAAGGCGCCATTGACTGCATCCGTCGCAATGGCGGTTCTGAGGAAAATATTGCCATCTACCGGTGCCCCGGAGCATTCGAGCTGCCGATGGTTGCCAAAAAGGCAGCTCTTACCGGCAAGTACGACGCCGTTGTCACTCTTGGTGCAATTATCCGCGGGTCAACTCCTCATTTTGATGTCATTGCCGCTGAGGCCACAAAGGGCATTGCCCAGGCTTCGCTTGAAACCGGAGTGCCCATCGCATTCGGTGTGCTGACCACGGAAAATATTGAGCAGGCCATTGAGCGCGCGGGTACCAAAGCGGGCAACAAAGGGTTTGACGCTGCGTTGACGGCCATAGAGATGATCAACCTCTATCGTGCTATGTAAAGGTCGCCCTAAAGGTTGGCTGCTATAATGCGCCTTGTGGCAGCCATGAGCGATTCCACATCAGGGAAGTCGGAGGTGCAAAGAGGTTTGCCGATAATGATGCGTACTTTTCCCTTGTTGATGGTAAGGCTTTTTTTCGGAGTGATGAGGTGGCTGCCGATGATTGTGACAGGCAGAATTTCGGCATCGGCTTTCCGTGCCACAAGGAACGCCCCGCGTTTGAAAGGGAGGAGTGTTCCCGTTTCCGAGCGGGTCCCCTCGGGGAAAATGTGCACCGACCGTCCGCTTTTTATCACTGCCGCTGCCTCCAGAAGGCTTTTGAGCGCTTCGCGGTTCTGCCCCCTCTTGATCATGACATATCCGCCGCTTTTGAGCGCCCATCCGAATACCGGTATTTTCCCCAGTTCTTCTTTTGCTACGAACCGCAGGTTGAGCTTCATCCACCCCAGAAGAAGCGGTATGTCGGCCATGCCGGCATGGTTGCTTACCACCAGATAGTTTCCTTCGGGACGGTAATTCTCTTCGCCTTCTACAGTAACCTCAATGCCAAACACCCAGGCGCTGAACCTGCCCCACAGAGTGGCAATCCGGTGGAAACGGTCGCCATTGCCATCAATTGCGTTGAGGATGAGGCCAAGAATCATGCCCAGAAGCATGATTGGAATGAGAATCAGAAAAAAAATGAGGGTGCGGATGTTCATGATTTATGTGTCAAGCCCGTTGAGGAAGGACGAAAGATCGCGAAAATCGGGATTGATGAGGGTTGACTCTTTTTTGAGATTGAGACAGGATGCAAGCCTCTCGGGAACATCCACTTCTTCTTGAAGGGCGTCCTGCATCGCCTCACGAAATTTTGCCGGGTGCGCAGTGGAGAGGACAACTCCGGGGCTGCTGCTTCCACTCTTCATCCGGTACTTTTCAAGGGCGGCAAAGCCGACTGCGGTATGAGGGTCCATGAGATAATCGAACCGTTCTCTTGAGTTTCGGATTGTTTCCATGGTCTCCTTGTCGGTGATACTGATGCCTGTAATGTCAGCGGCCATTGCTTCACGGCTGTCGCCGTAGAAATGGCGGAGTCGTGCGAAATTGCTCGGGTTGCCAACATCCATGGCTGTTGACAGGGTCCTTCTGGTTGGGCGTGGCTCGTACCGGCCCTCTTCAAGATAGCGTGTCACGCTGTCGTTAGTATTGGAGGCGGCTATGAAATGGCCAATGGGGAATCCCATCCTCCTTGCCAGGACGCCTGCCGTGAGGTTGCCATAGTTTCCGCTTGGTACGGAGAAGAGAGGTTTTTCGAGGCCGTACTGCCGCTTCAGCTCCAGTGTTGCCCATGCGTAGTAAAATGACTGTGGAATCAGTCGTGCAATGTTGATGGAGTTGGCTGAGGTCAGTGTGTGGCGCATCCTGAGTTCAGGGTCGACAAAAGCCTCTTTGACAAGCCTCTGGCAGTCGTCAAAGTCGCCCCGAACCTCAAGCGCATGAACATTGCCGCCAGCGGTTGTGAGCTGCTGTTCCTGAAGACGGCTTACCTTGCCTGAAGGGTAGAGAATGACGACGCGGGTGTTGGCGATACCATGAAAACCCGATGCCACTGCGCTGCCGGTGTCACCGGAGGTTGCCACAAGCACGGTAATCAGGCGGTGGTCCTCGGCGGCGAATCTGCCGGTCAGGCGGCCGAGAAAGCGGGCACCGTAATCCTTGAAGGCGAGGGTCGGTCCATGGAACAGTTCCTCAACAAAGGTGGACCCGTCAAGAGAGATGATGGGGGTGGGGAAATCGTAGCATGAAGCAACGAGATCCTGCAGGATGTCGGGGGGAATCTCCCCTTCGATGAATTTTTTAGCTATGGCCAGCGCAATGTCGCTGAAGCCGGCACTTTCAAGCAGCGAAAGCTCCCCCGATGAAAATGTCGGGATTTCAGAGGGGACATAGAGCCCGCCGTCGGGGGCCAGCCCCTCAAGGGTTGCCCGTTTTATAGAGACCGGTGTCGAGGCTTTGCTTGTGCTGAAGTAGATCATTGATTGAGCTGTCAAAGTTCAGGTATTGGGCGCGTCTTAGAGAATCCTGGCTCCCTCTCTGCATATCGGTGACACCCACATGTCCGACTTGAGGCTTTTTTTGGAGGCGAGGAAGGCTTTCTGCATGGCTTCTCCTGCTGCATGAGCAGTTTCGGCGGAATCGGAAAAAGCAAAAATAGAGGGACCTGAACCGGCAATGCTGCAGCCGAGAGCTCCGGCATTGAGGGCGGCCTCTTTGACTTCGGCAAATCCGGGAATCAGCGGAGCCCGTTTGGGCTCTGCAACCACATCGACCAATGAGCGACCGACCAGAGCGTAATCAGAAGTGAGCAGCCCGGCAACCAGTGCCCCTACATTGCCCCACTGGCGGGTTGCATCTTTAAGGGTGATATCGGTCGGCAGGACAGAGCGGGCGAACGAGGTCCTCAGTTCCGTATGCGGGTGAACCAATGAGCAGAAGAGCTTTTCAGGCGGGGGAATGACAATGAGGTCCAGTGGAGTGTAGCTTCTGATGAGGACGAAGTTGCCGAGAATTGCCGGTGCGGCATTGTCGGCATGGGCTGATCCGCAGGCAACCCGTTCTCCTTCAATTGCGAAGTGTACCAGTTCCATTTTGGTGCATGGCCGTCCGAGCAGTTCATTGGCTGCTGCAAGTGCGGCCGCGGCACTGGCTGCGCTGCTTCCCATGCCGCTGCTGAGGGGCAGGTGTTTTTTCAGTTCAAGGGAAATATGACCGGTGCAGTCCTGTCCCTTATGGGTGCGAATGTGCTCGAGGAATTTGAGGACAACGAAGCTTGATGTGTTTTTGCGGGGGTCAAGAGGTAGTTTGCCGCCATCACCCGAAATGGAGGATATGGTGACAGGGCACCCGGTGTGCTTGCGTTCGGAGCGGGTGAGTATTACCTCATCCCCCGGTTCGGTAATGGCAAACCCGAGTATGTCAAAACCGCAGGCTACATTTCCGACGGTTGCTGAAGCGAATCCCCTGACTGATTTCATACCGTTTTCGAAAGATGCAGAATTCCTGTTGTTTCTTGCCTTGGGCGGACTGTCGGAAAAACTTAGCTGTTCAATTAACGAGAGAGTGCTTGAATAACTAAAAGCTTTTCGTTAAATTTGGCTTTTATTTTTGGAAAGGTAAGAGCACCCGCCTGATTTCAAAAGAAGGTAAGCAGAATCTTTCTCTTTTCTTAACATACCAAGCGGAAAACATATGTCTACAACAGTCAGGCCTGATGAAGTTTCATCCATACTTCGCAAGCAGCTTGCCGGCTTTGAGTCCGAAGCGGAAGTTTATGATGTGGGAACCGTGCTGCAGGTTGGTGACGGTATTGCCCGTGTCTACGGTTTGTTAAAAGCAGCCGCAGGCGAACTGCTGGAGTTCCCCCACAACATCATGGGCATGGTTCTCAACCTTGAAGAAGACAATGTCGGCGCTGTCATGTTCGGCGCATCCAACGCCGTGAAAGAAGGAGATACGGTCCGCCGGACAGGCATTCTCGCATCTATTCCTGTTGGTGAGGCAATGCTCGGCAGAGTCATCAATCCTCTCGGTGAGCCGATAGATGGCAAGGGCGCCATTGAAACATCAATTCGTCTCCCTCTTGAGCGCAGGGCCCCCGGCGTCATCTACCGTAAGTCGGTGCATGAGCCGCTTCAGACCGGCCTCAAGGCAATCGACGCCATGATCCCTATCGGCCGTGGCCAGCGTGAGCTTATCATTGGTGACCGCCAGACAGGAAAAACAGCCGTTGCGCTTGATACCATCATCAACCAGAAGGGCAAAGGGGTCTACTGCATCTATGTTGCCATCGGCCTGAAAGGTTCAACCGTCGCCCAGGTGGTCAATACCCTTGAGAAGCACGGCGCAATGGAGTATACCACTGTCATTTCTGCAACCGCGTCAGATCCTGCGCCGCTGCAGTTCATTGCTCCGTTTGCCGGCGCGGCACTTGGAGAATATTTCCGTGATACCGGCCGTCATGCACTGGTCATTTATGATGATCTGTCCAAGCAGGCGGTTGCCTACCGTCAGCTTTCCCTTCTGCTCCGTCGTCCCCCGGGACGCGAGGCCTACCCTGGCGATGTGTTCTTCCTTCACTCCCGTCTCCTTGAAAGAGCGGCGAAGATCACTGACGATATTGAGGTCGCCAAAAAAATGAACGATCTTCCGGAGGCTCTCAAGCCGATGGTGAAGGGTGGCGGAAGTCTGACAGCACTCCCGGTCATTGAGACCCAGGCGGGTGATGTGTCGGCATACATCCCGACCAATGTGATTTCCATCACCGATGGGCAGATCTTCCTTGAGTCGAACCTTTTCAACAGTGGTCAGCGTCCTGCAATCAATGTCGGCATCTCGGTGTCGCGTGTTGGCGGTGCGGCTCAGATCAAGGCAATGAAAAAAGTTGCCGGTACCCTGCGCCTTGACCTTGCCCAGTTCCGCGAGCTTGAAGCGTTCTCCAAATTCGGTTCCGATCTCGACAAAACCACCAAGGCGCAGCTTGATCGTGGTGCCCGTCTGGTTGAAATCCTCAAACAGGGTCAGTATATCCCGATGCCTGTTGAAAAACAGGTCGCAATCATCTTCCTCGGTACCCAGGGTCTTCTTGACGCCGTTGCTGTTGACCATATCAGGAAGTTTGAAGAGGATTTCCTTGCCATGCTTGAGCTCAAACATCCCGAAATCCTGAAATCCATTGAGGAGAAGGGTTCGCTTGAGCCGGATACGGCAAACGGACTGAAAGAGGCTGCGGCTAAATTCATCATCACCTTCAA
This sequence comes from Chlorobium phaeovibrioides, assembly GCF_003968655.1. Taxonomy (GTDB): domain Bacteria; phylum Bacteroidota; class Chlorobiia; order Chlorobiales; family Chlorobiaceae; genus Chlorobium; species Chlorobium phaeovibrioides. Next base: position 112,710 of record NZ_RXYK01000002.1, read on the forward strand.
TGAGAAGGCAAAGGCCTGAGAAATTCGGGTGGAGAGGTGTTTACGATAATTCATTAACGACCCGTACTACATGCCTACATTAAAGGATATACGAGTTCGAATCAAGGGTGTGACTTCAACGCAGCAGGTGACCAAGGCAATGAAAATGGTTGCCGCTGCCAAGCTGAGGCGGGCACAGGAGAGGGCTGTCATGGCCCGCCCCTATGCCGCCAAGCTCAGCGAAATGCTGGGGTCGCTTTCGGCCAAGGTTGATACATCGGAAAATCCGCTGCTTTCCGGTCGCTCTGAAGTCCGTGGCGCGCTGGTTATTCTGATTACCTCCGACAGGGGGCTCTGCGGTGGCTTCAATACCAATATCATCAAGGTTGCCCAGAGAGTGGTCAATAACGAGTACGGTGAACTGAATGCGGCCGGTCGGCTCAGCATGATCTGTGCTGGAACCCGTGGTTTTGACTTTTTCCGCAAACGGGGATACACTATACTGAAAGGCTATCCTTCAGTTTTCCAGAACCTTGATTTCTCGACCGCTCAGGAGATTGCCGAGACGGCTTCCTCCATGTACCTCAAGGGTGAGGTCGACAAAGTTGTTGTGGTCTACAACGAGTTCAAGTCAGTGCTTGCGCCGGTGCTGAAAGCCGAGACACTCCTTCCCATAAGCTCTGAAGAGAATGAGGGTGATACGGGAGGCGATTATATCTATGAGCCTTCTCCCTCTGCCATCATCAGCGAGCTGGTGCCGAAGCATCTCAATACCCAGGTGTGGAGAATGATGCTGGAGTCCAATGCAGCCGAGCAGGCAGCGAGGATGACCGCCATGGATTCGGCTACCGAAAACGCAAAGGAGCTTCTCCGCACGCTCAACATCAGCTACAACCGTGCACGGCAGGCTGCCATCACCAAAGAACTGAGTGAAATCGTGGGTGGCGCGGATGCATTGCAGAACTGACCGGGTATACCGTCTGAGTTCCTGATAAAAAAGCGCCCGTTTCCGGGCGCTTTTTTTATCCGTTCAACTTCCTGCCACTGAGGGAACGGTAGGGCTCAAGAGATTTGCTTTTTAGGCCGAAATGGCTGAACTTCTTTTTTCTGTTTTTTCAAGGGGCGTGGCCCTTTCAGACAAAGGTAAACCAAGGTATTCAAGGGAGCATGAAAATATATAAGTTCGGGGGGGCCTCGCTCTGTTCGGCCGACCGGATCAGGAAGGTCTCACAGAGTATTGCCAATGCACTGCAGAATGACGGGCTGGTGGTTGTTGTGTCGGCCCTGAAAGGGGTGACAGACCGTCTGCTTGATACCGCCCGCAGGGCATCGAAGGGTGATGCCGGTTACAGGACGCTCTCTGGTGAGCTTGAAGGGTTTCATCTCGGTATTGTTGATGAGTTGTTTTCGGCGGCACCATCCCGAGAACTTTCGGAGGCCATGAGGCGTGAGCTTGACGAGCTTCACGACATTCTTCATGGGATTTTTCTGCTCCGTGAACTTTCCGACAGGAGTTCGGCAATGGTGCAGAGCTTCGGAGAGCGCTTCTCTGCGCTGATTGTCTCCTCCTGGCTCAATTTCTGCGGCATTGCCGCCCAGAGGGTTGACGGCCGTGAACTGATTGTGACCGACGGAGCATCTCTTGATGCCAGAGTTGATACGGCCATGACAAAGGAGAAAATCAATGCCCGCCTTCCGCATGGCGGTCCCCTTGCTGTTGTGACCGGCTTTATTGCCGCTTCCCCGGATGGCCTGCTCACCACTCTTGGCCGTGGCGGCTCCGACTATACGGCAACTCTTCTTGCCGCATCGCTGGGTGCTGACGAGGTCTGGATCTGGACTGATGTTGACGGATTTTTCAGTGCTGATCCCAAGAGGGTTCCTGATGCATGCCCTCTCCCCTATATCAGCTATACGGAGGCAATGGAGCTCTCCCATGCCGGCGCCAGAATTCTTCATCCGCTTGCAGTCCAGCCTGCCATGAAGGCGGGCATACCTCTTGTCATCAAAAACGCCTTCAATCCCGCCGCACCCGGCACACGGGTTGAGGGGGAGGTGAAGGACGATCAGGCGCGCCGTCGGCAGGTAACGGGGCTGACCTCAATCAACAAGGTGGCACTGCTGAACCTGTCGGGCAGCGGCATGGTTGGCGTGCCCGGCATAGCTTCGCGCCTCTTTACCTGTCTTGCACGCCACCGGATCAACATTATTTTCATTTCGCAGGCTTCCAGTGAGCAGTCCATCAGCCTTGCCATCAGCCCGTCGCAGGCTGCAGGTGCACGGTCGGTTCTTCAAGAGGAGTTTCGTTCGGAAATCACCGCACGCCAGATAGATTCCATTTCGGTCCGCAGAAATCTCTGTATGATTGCCGTTGTTGGCAACAATATGTCGGGGCACCCCGGTGTTTCAGCAAAACTGTTCGAGACACTCGGTAAAAACGGCATCAATGTCATCGCCGTTGCCCAGGGAGCCAACGAGATGAACATCTCCACGGTTGTTGAAAGCCACAATGAAGACAAGGCACTCAACTGCATTCATGAGTCGTTCTTTCTTTCCCGCCGAAAGGTTCATCTCTTTCTTGCCGGGACCGGTACCATTGCCAAGAGCCTGATCGGCCAGATAGGTGCCCACCGGATGACGCTCCGTGATGCGCAGAATCTGGATGTGGTTGTGGCCGGCATGGCCAATACCCGAAGTATCGCATACGCCGAAGAGGGAATAGATCTTGAGCATTGGCAGGATGCGATGCGTCCCCGGGAAGGCTTTGAGGGTATCGGGGGGTACCTTGACTTTATAAGGGAGAAGAACCTTCACAACACAATTTTTGTTGACTGTACCGCTTCGGCTGATGTTGCTGCCCTCTATCCCGAGCTGCTCAATTCAAGCATCTCAGTTGCCACGGCCAACAAGCTCGGCATGGCCGGCTCGTGGCCGCTTTACTCCTCCATCAGGGAGGCTGAGCGGGAAAGCACGGCGCGCTTCCTTTATGAGACCAATGTGGGCGCAGGGCTGCCGATCATCAATACCCTGAATGACCTGAAAAACAGTGGAGACCGGATACGAAGCATCGAGGGGGTCCTGTCGGGAACCTTGAGCTTCATTTTCAATGAATTGCGCAGAGGCGGACGCTTTAGTGACATTGTACGGAAGGCGAAAGAGGCGGGTTACACTGAGCCCGATCCGCGCGATGATCTTTCCGGAGCGGATTTTGCCCGCAAGTTTCTGATTCTTGGCCGGGAGCTCGGCTTTGAGCTTGAATACAGTGATGTGGTTTGCGAAAGCCTTGTTCCGGAGGGGCTTCGGGGAGAGATGTCGACCGACGAGTTCCTTCAGCGTCTCGGGGAGGTTGATGGAGGATATGCTGAGGCAATGGAAAAGGCCTCCCTGGAGGGTATGACCATTTCCTATACCGGGGAAATCCGGGACGGAAAAGCCACTATCGGCGTCAGGCAGGTTCCTCTCACAAGCCCGATTGCCGGCCTCAATGGCTCCGAAAATATGGTAGTCTTTACTACCGATCGGTATCTCGAGACTCCGCTTGTCGTGAAAGGACCCGGTGCCGGGGGAGAGGTGACTGCGGGTGGCGTGTTTGCCGACATCCTTCGCCTTGCCGGCTATCTTGTTTAGCGGGATGCGGGCCCACATGATGCATGCGGAAATTGTTTCGATAGGCGACGAGCTGCTCAAGGGGCAGCGGGTTAACACCAATGCGGCGTCAATTGCCGCGATGCTTTCGCTTGAGGGCGTTCCCGTCCGAAGAATTACGGCCTGTTCCGACCGTGAGGAGGAGATGCAGGAGGTGTTTTCCGAGGCACTCGGTCGCAGTGAGCTGGTGCTTGTGACCGGTGGGCTGGGTCCGACGCGAGACGACCGGACCCGCAATGCCGTTTTGAAGCTGCTCAACCGGGGGCTCACTCTGGACCCGGGATCCCTTCGCGAAGTTGAGTCGAGAGTCTTCGCCCGTGGGCGGGAGATGACGGAGCTGATGCGCAGTCAGGCGATGGTGGTTGAGGGGTCTCTTGCTATACCGAATACAAAGGGGACTGCGGCAGGCATGATCCTCAACTGTGGCCCCCGCTTCAGTGAGCGCCATCTGGTGCTTATGCCCGGTGTTCCTGTGGAGATGCAGGCGATGATGGAGGGTACTGTACTGCCATGGGTAAGGGAGCGCTCCGGCACTACTATCATTCATACCCCCGTCAAGACGATAGGTGTGGGTGAAGCAACGCTTGCGGAAATGATAGTGTCTGTGGAGGATGCCCTCCCTGAAGGAACCACCGTTGCCTACCTTCCCCATGGCGCAGGAGTGGATGTGATGGTCAGCACCATTGCGGAGGCCAGAGAGAGGGCTGAAGAGGACAACGCTGCCGTTGCAGGAGCCATAAGCCGGCTTGCAGCAGAGTTTGTCTATGCCGTCGGTAACCGGAGTCTTGAAGAGACCATTCTTGATATGCTCCGCGGGCAGCAGGAAACCCTTGCCATTGCCGAGTCGTGCACCGGCGGGCTGGTGGCCAGCCGGATAACCGATGTGGCAGGTTCCTCCGGGGTCTTTACTGGAGGTTTTGTTGTGTACAGCAACATAGCCAAGGAGGTGCAGCTTGGCGTCAGCCCGGGCCTGCTTGATGCGTTTGGCGCGGTCAGCCAGGAGGTTGCCAGGGCCATGGCGTTGGGCTGCCTGAGACGGAGCGGGGCCACCATTGCCATTGCTACTACTGGCATTGCTGGTCCCGGAGGCGCAACCCCCGATAAGCCTGTTGGTATGCTTGCTCTCGGGCTTGCCCGCCGGACTGCCGGCAGTCAAGGGCCGCATGTTGAGTCATCCGTTCTCTACATGCATGGCGACAGGCATCAGAACAAGCTCCGTTTCAGTCAGGCAGCGCTCCGGATGCTCTGGGAAGCGCTCCGGCGATCCGGCTCTTCGTCGGAATGAGAAAATATGGTGGATTTCTTCGGGGGAAAAGAGCAGGTTATTGATAAGTTGGAGTACATTTGATTCATTCAGGAGAAAGGAGAATGGCAGGTATTGCCCGGTTGCCCGAGAGTGTAGCCAACAAGATTTCCGCCGGTGAGGTGGTACAGAGGCCGGTTTCTGTTGTCAAGGAGCTGTTGGAGAACGCTATTGACGCCGGTGCCGATAGAATAAGCGTCATCATCAGCGATGCGGGCAAAGAGCTTGTCCGGATTGTTGACAATGGCTGCGGTATGGAGCGTGACGACGCATTGCTGAGTGTGGAGCGGTTTGCGACAAGCAAAATCCGGGGCGTTGAAGACCTTGAAGATCTCTCCTCCCTCGGTTTCAGGGGAGAGGCGCTTGCCAGCATTTCCTCGGTATCGCATTTTGAACTCAGAACTGCTGTCGAGGGGAGCCCTCTCGCCCTCAGTTTCCGGTATGAGGGGGGCGTGCTTGTTGAGGAAGCCCGGGTACAGGGGGAGCGGGGAACCTCTATCAGCGTCCGTAACTTATTTTACAATGTGCCCGCACGGCGCAAGTTTCTGAAATCGAACGCCACCGAGTACGGTCATATCTATGAACTGGTCCGCTCGTTTGTTCTTGCCTGCCCCGAGATTTCATGGCAGATGGTCAATGATGGCGAAGAACTCTTCAATTTCAGGACTCCTGACCTCAATGAAAGGTTGGATTTCTTTTATGGAAGCGGCTTTGCCGAGAGCCTTGTTCCGGTTACCGAAGAGAATGACTACATCTCCATTCGGGGATTTATCGGCCGGCCGGCACTGCAGAAACGCCGTCGTCTCGACCAGTATTTCTTTATCAACCGCCGATTGGTGCAGAACAGGATGCTTTCGCAGGCATTGCAGCAGGCCTACGGTGAACTGCTTGTTGAACGGCAGGCCCCGTTTGCTCTGCTGTTTTTTGAGATGGACCCCTCCCGTATTGATGTGAATGTACATCCGGCAAAGCTTGAGGTGCGCTTTGAGGATGAACGAAGTGTCCGCAACATGTTCTATCCCGTCATCAAACGAGCGGTACGCTCCTATGACTTTTCTCCGGACCTTGCATCGGGTGAATTGCCGCCTCTGTCGACCCGGTACCCTTCCCCCAGCCCCATTGCATTTCAGGATGTGGCGGAGCCGGCGGTGACCAAGGGTGAGCTGTATCGCAATTATCGTGAAGGGGCTTTCAGTACTTCGCGTCCTCCAGCCAATCTTCCTGAAGGGTTTCAGGAGCAGCTTTTTTCGCCGCCCGAGCCTCCGGCCGGTTTTGTGGGAACCGCTTCACTTGCAGGCTCAGGCGGTAATGAAGATGAGGTCCCACTTGGGGATGCGGTTGCCGAGGTGAAAATCTGGCAGCTCCACAACAAATACCTGATCTGCCAGATCAAGACCGGACTGATGATTATCGACCAGCATGTTGCCCACGAGCGGGTGCTCTATGAGCGGGCTGTCGATGTCATGGAAACAAGTGTTCCGAATTCCCAGCAGCTGCTTTTCCCCCAGAAGGTGGAGTTGCGGCCGTGGGACTGGGAGATTTTCGAGGAGATCAGGGACGATCTCTACCGGCTCGGTTTCAACCTCAGCCTGTTTGGCAGCCGCACGGTCATGATTGAGGGGGTTCCCCAGGATGTCCGGCCCGGGAGCGAAGTGAGCATACTGCAGGATATGATTGCCGAATACAGTGAAAACGCATCAAAGCTCAAGCTGGAAAAGCGCGACAATCTTGCAAAGTCATATTCCTGCCGCAATGCCATCATGACCGGGCAGAAGCTGTCGCTCCAGGAAATGCGTTCTCTGATAGACAGTCTTTTTGCAACCCGTGATCCCTACTGCTGTCCGCATGGCCGTCCGGTCATCATCAAAATGACTCTTGGCCAGCTTGACCACATGTTTGGCCGCAAGTAGCTCCGGGGCGTTCTTGTTTCTTTATGGCAAAGGTGCTAAATTCACGCCTGAAGGTTACACCCTTGTAGCTCAGTGGATAGAGCAACAGTTTCCTAAACTGTGGGTCGGCAGTTCGAGTCTGCCCAAGGGTACCAGCCAGCAAGAGCCCGGAATGCTCTCCGGGCTTTTTGCATTCAACTTATGCCTGGCGCAGCACTGGCTACTGGCAATCAGCGTTTCCCTGCTGCTTTTTCCCTTTGCCTCCGCCCTGACTTCTCCCTCCCCAGGGTTGATCCCATATCCATTCCGCAACAGCATTCAGCTCTGTATCACTCAGGCCGGGCATTGGCGGCATGAGGCCGAAGCGCTCTATGGCGTCTGGGTCAACAACGGATTTTTCTCTGGACGGTGCTTTGAGAAAATTCACCATAGATGCAACTCCCGAGGTTTTTGAACTGAATTTCTGGCGGTACCTTCCCGCTATCGGCCCGATGGGAGGAGCGGTTTTAGGAGGGGGATTGATGGTGTGGCAGACGCTGCAGTTTCTTGTGAATACGGCCCGTCCATCGGGTTCGGCAGCATCGGCGTTCTGCAGAAGTGAGGCCGACAGCAGGCCCGCCATGGCGAGCAGAAGTGTGTGTTTCATGACTGAAGACTCCTCCGTTTTGGTGAATTATGTCATACATTTCCATTCAGCCCCTTCATAAAAAATGTAGTCCAAAAAACCCATTGACCAATGAAGTTCATCCGAAATAGTGCCGTTCTTGTTGTTCTTTTCTTTCTTCTCGACATTCTGCGATACTTCATCCTTCCTGATGTTTCGTCACTTGAAGGTACCAATCCTGAAAAGACCGCCTTCATGGAGTACCGCCAGAAAGCATGGAAAAATGCCGGATGGGCTGACCGTCGAGTGAGTTATGAGTGGGTGCCGCTCCAAAAAATTTCCGGCAACCTCCTCAAGGCAGTGCTGATTGCCGAAGACGACAAGTTCTGGCAGCATGATGGATTTGACTACGAGGCGATGGAGAGAGCTCTTGAAAAAAACCTGAAAGAGCGAAAAATCACGATGGGAGGAAGCACCATCAGCCAGCAGCTCGCAAAAAACCTGTGGCTTTCCCCCTCGAAAAACCCGATCCGCAAACTAAAGGAGGCCATCCTTACCTGGCGCATCGAGCAAGCGCTGAGCAAGAAGCGGATTCTTGAGATCTATCTCAATGTGGCAGAGTGGGGGGACGGTATTTTTGGTATTGAAGCAGCCGCCCGTCATTACTATGGCACTAGCGCTGCCGGCCTTACTGCGGTTCAGGCCTCCCGTCTTGCCGCCGTTCTTCCCAATCCGATCCGCTGGTCGCCTACCGGCGGCACCCGCTATGTCCGAAACCGATCAGCCATCATATACAGGGTCATGGTCCGCCGCGGAATTGTGCTGCCGGGGTATCGGGAGATGACGGGCCGGGAGCCTGATGCGGTGAGTGTCGATACCCTGAAGCGCGGAGTTCCTGAGTTCCTTATTGACCAGGCGCTCTGGCCTGAGCGCAAGGCCCCATGAGTTTTGTTTTCTTCCCTGTTTCAGTACGAAAAAAGCGAAACGCCATACTGAGTATTGCGTTTCGCTTTTACTGGCAGTGCCTGTTCAGCCGGTATCGCTATTCGCCGCTGTAGGGCTCGAAGAGAGTTTTGTCAACGCCGCACACCGGGCATACCCAGTCATCGGGAATATCTTCAAAGGCAGTTCCGGGTGCAACGCCGCTGTCGGGATCGCCGACTTCGGGATCATACACATAACCGCATGGTACACAGACCCATTTTTCCATAATCATGTTCTCCGTTTAGAGCGTTGTATTGAGATAGTGAGCTGACCGCCTTGGGTCGCTGCAGAGAAGATAAATAAAAATCGAGTGTAAAAAGTTCACAAACCAGTTCATTCGCCTTCTTCCGTTTGTGCGCTCCTCAGCTGGAAGTTGTCGTTCCGCGGTAAACGATCCGCGCCGGCCCTGTGAGAAAGATCTCTTTCATGTCACTGCTGAAACGCACCTCAAGCGTGTCGCCGCTCTGTACCCGTACCTGTATTGTGGTGGCGGGAGTCATCCCGAGGCGGTGGCTCATGAGGGCGGATGCAACTGCGCCCGTCCCGCAGGCCAGGGTTTCATCCTCGACTCCCCGCTCAAAAGTCCGGAGGCTGATGCTGTCGGGAGCGGTGACCTCAATGAAGTTGACATTGGTACCTCCCGGGAAGAGATCTGTCCTGTGGCGCACCTCGCCCCCCCGTCCCACTACATCAACACCGTCAAGTCCGGTTGTGTAAAAAATGGCGTGCGGTGAGCCGGTATCAACAAAATGGCAGGCTCCACCGCCCGTTTCTATGTTGTCACGGAACCCTTTGGGCTCAAGCATCTGGAGACGGACAGTTTCTGACGCGGTAATCCAGGCCCGGTAGGGATTGCCTCCCGCCTCAAACCGGCATCCTCCATCCTGTTCAAAAGGAATGCCGATGCTGTGGGCAAACCATACGGCCGCCCGGCCGCCATTGCCGCACATGCTTCCCGGATGCCCATCGGCATTGTGATACTTCATCATGAAGTCTGCCGAGGCCGATGGCTCAATGAGAATCAGCCCATCCGCCCCGATACCGGTCCTTCTCCGGCACATTCCGGCAATTTCCTGCTGGCTGAGAGAGATGGTGAGGTTGCGGTTGTCAATGACCACAAAGTCGTTGCCTGCTCCTGAAAGCTTGCTGAATGGAATCTCCGCTGTCATGAAATGTTTCTCCTCAGGTTAGTTCACATCGGGCCTCTTCCTGATGCCCTGAATTTTCGTGCCACATCTGAAACAGTAGCTTTCGTGCTTTATAATAAAACAATAGCCCGGCAATGGCGGGGCAAAAATATTTATTATTAAACTTTTTTTCTTATTTTATTTCCTAATGCGCCAGACATGCCTGTTTGTTGTAATAGCACTGCCCGGCAGTGCGAGTCAGGTGTTCTGCAGCCACAGCACTGGAAGTACGGTTCACGGTATTGCCGTGGGCTGGTAGTGAGGTATCACTGACTTGCTTCATTGTTATCGCGTAGTCCGGAGGTGAAGGGCAGTCGGGACGGTAACGGGTTTATTTTTTGGTTTCTTCAACCTGAAATATGTTCAAAAAAAGGAGAGAAATACAATGGCTGAACAAGTGAATCCGGCCGGAGCCGTGCCAAAAGCGAAGGTTCCGCCTCCTAAGGGGAACGCTCCATCTCCTAAAGGTGACGGGACTTCCGGAGCTCCCTCCGTCATCAAGGAGCAGGATGCCGCCAAAATGAGGCGCTTTCTTTTCCAGCGCACTGAAACCAGAACGACCAAGTGGTATCAGATTTTTGATACCGACAAGATTGACGACGAACAGGTCGTTGGTGGTCATCTGGCCCTTCTCGGCGTTCTGGGCTTCCTTATGGCCATTTATTATATCTCCGGCATACAGGTCTTTCCCGCCTTTCTTGGTGGTGGTCCCGGCTTCCATGACAACTGGTTCTATCTGACTATCAAGCCCCGTATGGTGTCGCTCGGTATTGATACCTACAGCACCAACACCGCTGACCTTCAGCAGGCGGCCACCAATCTTCTTGGCTGGGCGGCATTCCATTTTCTTTCCGGCTCCATTCTTCTGTTTGGCGGATGGCGTCACTGGACCCACAATCTGACCAATCCGTTTACCGGCCGTGCGGGGAACTTCCGCGATTTCCGCTTCCTCGGCAAGTTCGGTGATGCAGTTTTCAATGGCACAAGCGCAAAAACCTACAAGGACGCACTTGGACCACACGCGGTCTACATGTCGCTGCTCTTCCTCGGCTGGGGCCTGTTGATGTGGCTTGTCCTTGGTTATGCTCCTGTTCCTGATTTCCAGACCATCAATTCAGAGACCTTCATGTCTTTTGTGTGGTTTGCGGTTTTCTTTGCTCTTGGACTCTACTGGTGGAACAACCCTCCGAATGCGGCCATCCACCTCAATGACGACATGAAAGCGGCTTTCTCCGTCCACCTGACAGCCATCGGCTACATCAATATTGCCATTGGTGTCATAGCTTTTGTGGCTTTCCAGCAGCCGTCCTTTGCTCCGTACTACCAGGAGCTTGACAACCTTGTTTTTTACCTTTACGGTGAACCCTTCAACCGGGTCAGCTATGACTTCGTCCAGGAGGGAGGCAGAATTGTTTCTGGAAGCAAGGAATTCGCAGAATTCGCTCCTTTCGCAATTCTTCCGAAGAACGGGCAGTCGTTCGGGATGTCGAGGGTTGTCATCAATCTGATATCCTTCAACCACATCATCTGCGGTGTGCTCTATGTTTTTGCCGGCGTCTACCATGGTGGACAGTATCTCCTTAAAATTCAGCTCAACGGTCTCTACAACCAGATCAAGTCCATCTGGATCACCAAGGGCCGCGATCAGGAGGTTCAGGTCAAGATTCTCGGAACCGTCATGGCGCTCTGCTTTGCCACCATGCTTTCCGTCTATGCGGTCATCGTATGGAACACGATCTGCGAGCTGAACATTTTCGGCACCAACATCATGATGTCGTTCTACTGGCTGAAGCCGTTGCCGATGTTCCAGTGGATGTTTGCCGATCCGAGCATCAATGACTGGGTTATGGTGCATGTCATCGTTGCGGGTTCGCTCTTTTCGCTTATCGCGCTTGTCCGTATAGCATTCTTTGCCCACACTTCGCCTCTCTGGGACGACCTCGGGCTCAAGAAGAACTCCTATTCCTTCCCGTGTCTCGGCCCTGTGTACGGCGGAACCTGCGGCGTGTCCATTCAGGATCAGCTCTGGTTTGCAATGCTCTGGGGAGTGAAAGGTCTTTCAGCAGTCTGCTGGTACATTGACGGCGCCTGGATTGCATCGATGATGTACGGCGTACCGGCTGCGGATGCCAAAGCATGGGATTCAGTGGCAGGTCTGGCGCACCACTATACTTCAGGTATCTTCTATTACTTCTGGACAGAGACCGTGACGATTTTCTCCAGCTCGCACCTCTCCACTATCCTGATGATAGGACACCTTGTATGGTTCATCAGCTTTGCGGTATGGTTTGAGGATCGCGGTTCCCGTCTTGAAGGTGCAGATATCCAGACCCGTACCATCCGCTGGCTTGGCAAGAAATTCCTCGGCAGGGATGTCCAGTTCCGCTTCCCGGTTCTGACCATATCCGACTCAAAGCTTGCAGGTACATTCCTGTACTTTGGAGGAACATTCATGCTGGTATTCCTCTTTCTTGCCAACGGATTCTACCAGACTGATTCGCCTCTGCCCCCGACTGTGAGCGATGCTGCCGTCAGTGGACAGGCCCTGTTGACTCAGGTTGTCGACTATCTGATGAAACTGATAGCCTGAAGTGCATGAACATCCGGCCGGAGTGCCACAATCGCGCTCCGGCCGGATGCACTGAAAGGCAATAAGATTATTATGCAAATCAAGAGGAGGGTTTTCTGATGGCCGATCCTGTAAAACAGACGGGAACACCTAAGCCGCCTGCAGTCAAACCGGCACCAACGCCGGCAGATCCGACGGCTGTTGCGCCAAAGGCGCCTGCGCCCGCAGAGGGTGCTCCGAAGGCCGCAGCACCGAAAGCTGCAGCCCCGAAAACGGTAGCGCCGAAGCAGGCGGGAAAAGCCAGGCTTGAGCCGCTGAATGTCAATATCGGTCGTTGTGGGGTGGCTCAGGAGTCGGCCCTTCCCTATAAAAAGCCGGCAGCAAAAGTTGCTCCAAAACCCGCGCCCGGCGCAAAGCCGGTACCTGGAGCGAAGCCCGTTGCGGGTGCAAAGCCGGTACCTGGAGCGAAACCCGCTGCAGGCGGTGCCGCTGCAAAAGCAGCCCCGCCGGTTGCCAAGGCTGCCCCTGTTGCATCAGGAAAGCCGCCGCTGAAAAAAGCCGCACCAAGGCCGAAAAAGCATTATTTTATTCTGGAAAACCTCTGCGTTGGATGCGGCCTCTGTCTTGACAAATGCCCGCCGAAGGTCAATGCAATTGGATACAAGTTCTATGGTGATGTGCAGGAGGGTGGCTTCCGCTGTTACATTGATCAGGATGCATGTATCTCATGTTCGGCGTGTTTCTCTGCTGATGAGTGTCCATCGGGTGCCCTCCTTGAAATTCTTCCTGATGGTGAGACGCTTGACTTTACCTATACTCCTCCGGAGAGGATTGATTTTGACCTTCGTTTTCTTCACCGTTTTCACCGCGAGGTACGCTGAAGCAGGCAGAACGGCTCAACTGTTCATGAAAAAGCATTGTCATAAAGGGGCAATGCTTTTTTTTTGCATTCAGACCACAATCCACCAAAACACTCCATGAACCAGTCGCTTGTCATCATTCCGACTTACTGTGAAGCGAGGAATATCGGGCGCATGCTTGATGCTCTGCTCGCCCTGTACCCTGACGAACTTGATGTGCTGGTGATTGATGACAGTTCACCCGATGGAACCGCTGATGTGGTGCGCCAGAGACAGCAGGGCAATGCTTCCATAGCGCTTATTGAGCGTTCAGGAAAAATGGGTCTTGGCACTGCCTATCTGGCGGGCTTCCGATACGCCCTTGAGAGGGACTATCGGTTCATTCTTGAAATGGATGCCGACTTCTCTCATGACCCTGCAATGATATCTGCTCTTCTCAGGGAGGCTGAGTCGGCCGATCTGGTCATCGGTTCCCGTTATGTGAACAATACCGTCAATGTGGTCAACTGGCCTCTTGGGCGGCTGGTGCTCTCACGAATGGCAAGCATATATACTCAGCTTGTTACCGGTCTTCCTGTTGCCGACCCTACCGGGGGGTTCAAGTGTTTTCGTCGGGAGACCCTTGAAGCGATTGATCTCCGGCGCGTCAGTTCCCAGGGCTACTCGTTTCAGATTGAGATGAATTTCAGGGCCTGGAAACAGGGATTGATTCTTCGTGAAATCCCCATCGTTTTTGTTGACAGGACCGTCGGAGAGTCTAAAATGACGCGCCAGAACATCCGCGAGGCGGTATGGATTGTCTGGTGGCTGAAGCTGCGCTCCCTTCTGGGAGCGCTTTGAATCCCTCAGCCCTCTTTGTCTGCAATAAGCTGCTGAACCACCTCCATCGGTGCCTCTTCATAATGGCTGAAATTGTAGGAATATCGGGCCCGGCTCTGTGTCAGTCGTGTGAGTGAGTGATGGAAGTCATGCATTGCGGCTTCGGGCATCTGGGCCTTGATAATCTGCATCCGAACATCGGCTGCCATTCCGATGATTTTCCCCCGTCTTGAGGAAATGTCCCCTACAATTTCGCCGGTATACTGATCGGGCGCATGGACTTCGACACTCACAACCGGTTCAAGCACCATTGGTTTGGCTTTCTCGATTGCAGCCCTGAAGGCCAAACCTGCGGCAATTTTGAAGGCGACTTCGGAGCTGTCTACAGGGTGGTGCGAACCGTCGTATACCGCTGCTTTGAGGTCAACGACGGGATAGCCTGACAGTGGCCCCGACACGATGGCTTCGCGAAGACCTTTCTCAATTGCCGGAAGATAGCGGGTAGGCACAACGCCTCCTACGACTTCGCTGGAAAACTCAAAACCGCTGTTGCGTGCCAACGGGTCGAGGCGAAGCCAGACATCGCCATACTGGCCCCTTCCGCCCGACTGTTTCTTGTGGCGTCCCTGTGCGGAGGCCGAGACGCGGATGGTTTCCCGGTAAGGCACTCGAAGCGGGGCGGTTTCAACTTGAACATTGAATTTTTCGTGCAGGCGGCTCAGGATGATTTCAAGATGGGTCTCCCCCTGAGTTTTCAGGATTGTCTGGTTGAACTCGACCGAATGACCGATACTGAAGCTGGGATCCTCTTCATGCAGGTGGTGCAGTCCTGAAGAAATCTTTTCTTCGTCTCCCTGAGCCACCGGAACGATTGCCGTAGCCAGTACAGGTTCGGGAAAGACGATGGGGCTTATCCTGCAGTTCGTTCCCTTGTCTGAAAGGGTATCATTGGTATGCGCATCCTTCAGTTTTACCACCATTCCGATGTCGCCGGCAAGGAGGCTCTCGACAGGCTGCCGTTTCTCGCCAACCATGGTGAAAATCTGTCCGGGTTTTTCTGTCTGTCCTGTCTGAACATCCTGAAGCTCATGGCCGGATTCAAGGTGGCCTGAATAGACCCGCAGGTAGGATATCTCGCCAACTCTGGGCTCACTCATTGTCTTGAAAATGAAGGCCACGGTCGCCCCTTTCGGGTCGGGCTCAAGCAGTTGTTCGCTGTCGTCCGACCGGCACAGCGAGTGTTCGGGGCCTCGTTCAATCGGGGAGGGGAAGAGGTTCACCACCGCATTCAGAAGCCGTTCCGTTCCGATGAGATGGAGCGGTGATGTGCAGAAAACAGGGAAAAAGGTTCTCGATACCAGCGCGGTTTTGATGCCCGTCCGGAGTTCGTCTTCCGTGAGCGTCCCCTCTTCAAAAAAGCGTTCCATCAGTTCTTCATCTGTCTCTGCTACCGCCTCAACCAGTTGCTGGTGGAGTGATTCGGCGCGTTTCAGATAGAGGTCGGGAATCGCCGACACACTCATGCTTCCCGGGCTGTCAGGGTTGAACTCAAGCTGTTTCATGAGCAGCACATCAATGAGGATGTGGTGCCCGGGGCCCTCTTCAGCCGGAAACTGGATCGGGGTGACCAGATGGCCGAAATGTTCCTGCAGCTCGCCAATCGTGTCGCTGAATGCTGTCCGGTCGGCATCAAGTTTGGTGATGACAAAGGCGGTTGGTTTGTAATACTCTTTCGTATAGTCCCAGATTGCGTCAGTTCCGACCTCAACTCCGTTTGATGCGTTGACTGCAACAAGAACAGTGTCTGCCACGCGCATGGAGGCTTTGACATCGCCATGGAAGTCGAGAAGGCCGGGAGTGTCGATGATATTGATTTTGCAGCCATTCCATTTTCCGTTGACCAGGCTGCTGTTCAGGCTGTGCTTCCTTGCTATTTCGTCCGATGTGTAGTCCGAGAGTGTGGAGCCGTCTTCAATGTTTCCTGCCCTGGTGATGAGCCCCATGGTGAGGGCGAGCGACTCGGTAAGGATTGTTTTTCCGCATCCGGCGTGGCCGGTGATGACGATGTTCCGTATCTCAGTGGGCTGTGCTGGCTGCATGGCGTACTCCTTGTTAGAGAATGGTGTGTTGTCGCATTTTTGCTCAGATAAAAAAGTCCTGGTTGATAATTAACGAAAAAAAGAGCTTTTTGCTTCGCCTCCGGGGGTGAATTGCTCCGGAAAAAGGATATATTTTTGTTTTGAAAAACGGCCCTCCAAACCATTAAATCACGCCGCTATGCCTATTATCCGCAAGATACATGCCCGCCAGATTCTTGATTCACGAGGCAATCCGACCGTTGAAGTCGATGTCTACACTGAAAGCTCTTTTGGCCGCGCTGCGGTACCCAGTGGAGCCTCTACCGGCGTGCATGAGGCTGTGGAGCTTCGTGATGGTGATGCTTCAGTCTATCTTGGCAAGGGTGTGCTCAAGGCTGTGGAAAATGTCAATACCATTGTCGATGAAGGACTGAGAGGGATGCTGGTAACGGAGCAGGAGGAGATTGACCGCATGCTTCTCGAGCTTGATGGCACCCCGAACAAATCGAAGCTTGGCGCAAATGCGCTGCTTGGCGTTTCTCTGGCATGCGCCAAGGCTGGCGCCGAATATTCCGGCATGTCGCTCTACCGCTACATTGGCGGCACCATGGCCAATACGCTTCCCGTTCCAATGATGAATGTGATCAACGGTGGTGCGCATGCCGATAACACCGTCGACTTCCAGGAATTCATGATCATGCCGATCGGCTTCACCTCATATTCTGACGCTCTTCGCTGTGGCGCTGAAATTTTCCATGCCCTCAAAGCTCTTCTCAAAAGCCGCGGCCTTTCAACTGCAGTTGGTGATGAAGGCGGGTTCGCTCCCAATCTCACCTCCAACGAAGAGGCGATTGAGCTTGTTGTGGAGGCTATTGGCAAGGCAGGCTACAAAGCCGGTTACCCTGCTTCGAAAGGCGGCCTGGGTGAGGGTCAGGTGATGATTGCCCTTGATCCGGCAAGCTCCGAGTTTTATGATGCCGACAAGAAAAAATATGTCTTCAAGAAATCCGACAAGCGTGAGCTCTCCTCGGAGGAGATGGCGGCATACTGGGAGAAATGGTCCAACGACTATCCCATCATTTCCATTGAGGACGGCATGGCCGAGGATGACTGGGCTGGCTGGAAGATGCTGACTGACCGGATCGGTTCACGCGTTCAGCTTGTCGGCGATGATCTTTTCGTTACCAACAGTGTGCGCCTTGCCGAGGGAATTGAAAAGAAGGTTGGAAACTCCATTCTTGTGAAAGTCAACCAGATCGGCACTCTCACCGAAACGCTTGAGGCCATCGATCTTGCAAAACGCAACGGATATACAGCCGTCATCAGTCACCGCAGCGGTGAGACTGAAGACAGCACCATTGCCCAGATAGCGGTGGCTACCAATGCAGGCCAGATCAAGACCGGCAGCATGTCGCGCAGCGACCGTATGGCCAAGTACAATGAGCTGCTCCGCATTGAAGAGGAGCTTGGTGCGCAGGCCGTCTATCCGGCAGCAAAAGCCTTCAGGGTCTGAGCGGTTTCAGGGAGAACGCACTTTGAATGCATTCATCCGATGGGTTTGGGAGTATGTCCGCTCCAATCCAAAAAAGCTGATGGCAATTGCTATTGCCGTGATGGTGGTAGCCTTCATGCTTTTTGACGATTATGGTCTCTGGAAGCGGGTGTCAATGGAGGCGGAAAATCGCCGCCTCCTTGAGATTCAGTCGGATGCAGAGCGGCGGATGGTTGAGAATGAACTTCGCATCCGCAATGCCGGAAACCCCGACAGTGTCGAGAAAGCTGCCCGGGAGCGCTATAATTTCCGGCGTGAGGGGGAGAGACTCTACATTATCAAAAAATAACGGACCTGCCTCAACCGGGGCAGCTCCGGAAAAACCAGCAAGTGATATGTACCAGTACCGCCGTCGCCTGACCCGCGAAGTTTCATTCGGCCCCATTTCGTTAGGGGGGTACCAGCCCATCAGGGTTGAGTCGATGACAAACACCCATACGGCGGATGTTGATGCTACGGTGGCGCAGTGCCGCCGTCTCCGGGATGCCGGTTGCGAAATCATACGGCTGACTGTTCCGACCGAAAAAGATGCCGACAGCCTTCGCCTTATTCGTGACCGGCTCCGCGGGGAAGGCATTGATACTCCGCTTGTTGCTGATATCCATTTTTCAGCCCGCGCTGCCATGAAGGCGGTGGAGTTTGTTGAGAACATCCGCATCAATCCGGGAAACTATGCATCACGCCCAAAGCGTTCGCCTGGAGAAGACTATACGGACGAGGAGTATCGTGCGGAACTGGAGTATGTGAGAGGTGAGTTTCTCCCTCTTGTGGAAAAGGCCCGGAGGCTCGGGGTTTCCATGCGTATCGGTACCAACCATGGCTCCCTTTCCGACCGGATTGTCAGCCGCAGGGGGAACTCGCCTGACGGCATGGTGGAGGCTGCGCTCGAATTTGCCCGGATGGCTGAAGAGGCCGGCTACCATGATATCCTCTTTTCGATGAAGTCGTCAAATGTGCGGGTGATGATACAGGCATACAGGCTGCTTGTGGAGAGGGCCGACAGTGAACTTCGTTACGCGTATCCCCTCCATCTGGGAGTGACCGAGGCGGGAGATGGTGATGAAGGGCGCATCAAGTCGGCCATGGGAATCGGGGCGCTTCTGGAAGACGGTCTGGGCGACACCATCAGGGTCTCGCTGACTGAAGATCCCGTCAATGAGGTTCCTGTCGGCTTCGCCATTGTGAAAAAATACAACGATTTTTATCTGATAAAAGGCGAGCGGGCACATTTGCCCCTCAAGCATCTGCTGGAAGCAGACTGGAAAGGGAAAAACAGCGGGACTGACGCGCTCTTTGCACCCTTCAGCCCATTCAGTTATGCCCGTCGTCTTTCCTCACCTGTTGAGCTTGCCGGAATTCCGGTTGGCGGCGACGCACCTCCCGCTGTTGAAACTGCTCTGCATGTGCCGCTTTCCGACCTTGAGGGCGCTACGGCTGAGGCTCTTCAACGGCTTCGTCCCGATCTTGGTGAACAGGCCATCCGCTCAGAGTTTGTGTCGGTTCCTGTAGGGAGCAGGGAGGATCTTCAGGCCTTTGACGCTCTTCTTGCCCGCCTGGGAGATGCCGCCGGCAGGGTGAATGCTTCTACGGCCGACACAGGTGTGTTTACCGAGCTGCTCAAGAGAGAAGTTGCCAAAGTACGGCTCGATATTGCAGAAGAGGAACTGCTTCCTAAAGAGCTTGTCAGCAGTCTTGCCCTGTCAGGTCGTCCGGCGGTTGAGTTTTCATTCATCCACAACGCCGCAGGCATTGCCGCTCCTGCCGCTGTGCTTGGAATGCTTGCCCAAAAAGCCCGCTCGCTGTCTGTTGATCGGGTGTTTCTTTCAGTCCTCTCCGATACAGGCCTCTTCGCCACCAGAAAACTCGTTTCAGAGTGCCTTCGCCTTGGTATCTCCCTGCCCGTTGTTGTACGATTCCGCAGTACTGAACGGGATCGGCTTTCAGTGCTCATTCAGAGCGCAGTTCAGGCCGGCTCTCTGTTTTCGGATGGTATCGGCGACATGATTTCGCTTGAGAGCGTGCTCGAGCCGGCAGATGAAATCAATCTTGCCCTGAATATTCTGCAGGGGGCACGCATAAGAATGTCAAAAACGGAGTTCATCTCATGCCCGGGCTGCGGGAGAACCTATTTTGATCTTGAAAAAGCCGCTGCTTCCATCAAAGGACGGATGGCTCATCTCAAAGGGCTCAAAATCGGCATTATGGGCTGTATTGTCAATGGTCCGGGAGAGATGGCCGATGCTGACTTCGGATATGTTGGCGCCGGGAAAAACCGCATCAGCCTCTATGTGGGAAGAGAGTGTGTTGAAGAAAATCTGCCTGAGGACGAAGCGGTTGAGCGCCTCATTGGCCTCATTCGGGAGAGAGGCAGATGGGTTGACAAGGTGGAGGGCTGAGGTCTCATGCGCGCCACACTGATAACCGGTGCTTCCATGGGCATCGGCGAGGCATTTGCCCGCGAGTTCGCACGGCGGGGCAATAGCCTTGTACTGGTTGCCCGCTCCGGAGAGCGCCTTGCGGCACTCGCAGAAGAACTCCGCTCACGCAAAGTCGAGGTTCTCGTCTGCCGTCAGGATCTCTGCTGTCCCGATGCGCCCGGCCGCGTTCATGAGTTCTGCCTTGCTCACAGCATCAGTGTTGATATTCTTGTCAATTGCGCAGGCCTCTCCCACGCTTCCGATTTTTCGGCCATCCCCCCTGAAAAGGCAGAGGAGCTGATGTCTGTCAACATGTTGGCGCTTGCACGCTTGTCGCGCCTCTTTGCTGCCGACATGGCAGCTGAAAAAAAAGGGGGGATCATCAACATTGCCTCAATTACCGGACTGCAGGGTGTGCCGGGTCTGGGGCTCTATGCCGCCACAAAGGCTTTTGTTCTCAGCCTCACCGAATCAATGCACGAAGAGCTTAAAGAGCATGGGGTCAAGGTCAGTGCTGTCTGCCCCGGATTTATTGATACCGGTTTTTTTCAGACCGCCGGTCATGAACGGACCAACGAAATTCTCCCTCTATCCTCCCCCGAAGTGGTGGTCAGGGCGGCCCTTAAGGGGCTGATGAAAAACCGCATGCGGGTATACCCGACCATGCTCGACACCATTCTTGCCTTTTCCGGACGGCTTGTTCCTCGCGATACAGCCGTGCGTCTTGCAGGTTTTTTGTCGGGTGCACGGGCGAATTAAAAACCCTCTCTTTTTTTTTGTATTTGTAAATCATCTCTGTATATTACCTGCCCTGTTTTTTGACTGAGCTGCTGGTGTAGCTCAATTGGTAGAGCAGCTGATTTGTAATCAGCAGGTTGCGGGTTCGAGTCCCATCACCAGCTCTGAACGATTGATGGGTAGGTAGCGAAGCGGTCAAACGCAACAGACTGTAAATCTGTCGACATATGTCTTCGGAGGTTCGAATCCTCCCCTACCCACGGTTTTATTTCCTGTATTGTCAGGCTGATGTAGCTCAGTCGGTAGAGCACTTCCTTGGTAAGGAAGAGGTCATCGGTTCAAGTCCGATCATCAGCTCAGGTTTCTGGATGACTGTTATTTGTACACGTCAGTAGCTTAATTGGTAGAGCAGCGGTCTCCAAAACCGCAGGTTGGGGGTTCGAGTCCCTCCTGACGTGCAGGCTGGAGATTCTGTCGCAAAGTTTATTACGGGCTCTGAATACATGAATAAGTATATCGCAAAGGCTTCTCAGTACTACCGTGATGTCGTCAACGAGATGCGGAAGGTTGTGTGGCCCGGCAAAGAAGAGATAAAAGATTTGACCGTTGTTGTCCTGACTGTGTCGGGGCTTCTGGCGCTTTTCACCTTTGTTGTTGACTGGGTGATTGGCTCTGCGATGGGGAAGTTACTGTAAGAAAACGGGAAGTCGTTTGATGGGCGCAAAAAATAAGGACAGTGTAGTGGAAGGTGCTCCGGTGGCGCGCTGGTATGCTCTGAGAATCTATTCCGGACATGAACGGAAGGTTAAGGAGGGTATTGAGGCTGAGGTGGAGCGCAGTGGTCTTGGTGACAAGATTCTGCAGGTCTATGTGCCTTACGAGCGTTTTATCGAGGTAAAGAACGGCAAGAAGCGCGCGATGACCAAGAATGCGTTTCCTGGATATGTTCTTATTGAGGCGGTGCTCGATAAGCAGACCCGCAACCTGATTCTGGATATTCCTTCAATCATGGGCTTCCTTGGCGTTGATGACAATCCGATCCCGCTTCGTCCTGACGAGGTGGAAAAGCTTCTTCAGCCGGAGAATGCTGTTACTGAAAGGACGGTTGTTGAGGCTCCATATAATGTGGGCGATTCCGTGAAGGTTATTGATGGGCCGTTCAGTTCACTGGCGGGCGTTGTTCATGAGGTCTGCCCGGAAAGAATGAAAGTGAAGGTGATGATCAGTTTCTTCGGGCGCAGCACGCCGACGGAGCTAGACTTTTCGCAGGTGAAATCAGTTTCCCAATAAAAACAATTGGCTTGCCGCTCTGGTAAGCTTCTGAACAGAAAGAGGACATGGCAAAAAAAGTAATCGGTTTCATCAAGCTCCAGATTCCTGCCGGTGGTGCAAATCCGGCTCCTCCCGTCGGTCCGGCCCTTGGCCAGAAAGGCGTGAATATTATGGAGTTCTGCAAGCAGTTCAACGCAAAGACCCAGTCTGAGGCTGGTATGATCATTCCTGTGGTCATCACCGTCTATACTGACAAGTCGTTCACATTCATCACCAAGACTCCGCCTGCCGCTGTACTCCTTCTCAAGGAAGCTGGCTTGCAGAAAGGTTCCGGTGAGCCGAACCGTAACAAGGTTGGCACCGTTACCCGTGAGCAGGTGAAGAAAATTGCCGAACTGAAAAAGCCTGATCTCAATGCTTTTGATCTTCGCGGCGCTGAAGAGATGATTATGGGTACGGCCCGGAGTATGGGTATTGTTATTGAGGAGTGAAGAGTTCGTTAGGGTAGTAGTACGCTTTTTTAGTTGACAGATCGTGGGAGGCTTCGCGGCCGCTTTTTTAACCACTTGCATAAATATATCGATGGCAGGAAAAAATTACAGGGATGCAGCGTCGCAGGTCGACCGGAATCAGGAGTATGATCTCGCTGATGCTGTTGCGAAAATCAGGGAAATTACAAAAACGAAGTTTGACGCTACGGTTGATGTGGCGGTGAAACTTGGTGTTGACCCTCGTCACGCCGACCAGGTGGTCCGCGGGACAGTCATGCTTCCGCATGGCACAGGTAAAACGGTTTCGGTGCTTGTTGTCTGCAAAGAGGCTAAAGTGGCTGAGGCAGAAGAGGCTGGCGCTGATTTTGTCGGCTTTGAAGAGTATGTCGAGAAAATCCAGAACGGATGGACCGGTGTTGATGTGATCGTTGCTACCCCCGATGTTATGGGGCAGCTTGGCAAAGTTGCCAAGATCCTCGGACCACGCGGTCTGATGCCGAACCCGAAATCGGGAACGGTTACCATGGATGTAGCAAAGGCGGTCAAAGAGGTCAAGGCGGGCAAAATCGAGTTCCGCGTTGACAAGGCAGGCAATGTGCACGCCCCTGTTGGTAAAGTCTCTTTCGATGCCGATCAGCTGGTGGCAAACATTTCCAGCTTCCTCCGCGAGGTTGTTCGCCTGAAGCCCTCTGCGGCAAAGGGGTTGTATGTACAGGGAATAGCCCTGTCGAGCACCATGTCTCCGAGCGTGAGGGTTAAAATGGACAAAGTTGTCGCCTAACAAAAACCGGGTTTATTACGATGAAGCGAGAGAAAAAAGAACAGGTGGTCCAGAGCGTTACCGAAAAGGTGAGCCGGTCACAGGGGATATATCTTACCGAATTTCAGGGGTTGAGCGTTTCCAGAATGTCGGAGTTGCGCAATGAGTTTCGCAAAGCGGGGGTAGAGTATCGTGTTGTCAAGAACACGCTGGTCAAAAAAGCTCTCGGCGATCTTGCCGGGGCCGACAGGCTTGCGGGCGCGCTGAAAAACACAACAGGGGTGGCGTTCGGTTATGACGATCCGATTGCACCGGCACGGGTAATTAAAAAGTTCAGCAAGGATAATGAATCCCTCAAGTTCAAGATGGCCGCCATTGATGGGGTCGTTTTTGAGGCTGATCAGCTTGGCGTACTGTCTGAAATGCTGACCAAAACTGAAAACATCGGTCGGGCAGCGGGCATCATCAACAATGTTATTGCCAGCGTTCCTATGGTCATGAACGCGGTTATGAGGGATCTTGTTTCTGTGGTCGACCAGGTCGGCAAGCAGAAGCAGTAGGTTCACACAAAGTCTATTACGCACTCAATTTTTTACATCAGTCAATTAAACAGGAGAGAGGAAATAATGTCTATCGAAACACTTGTAGAAGAAATTGGCGGTCTTACCCTTACCGATGCAGCGGCACTTGTCAAGGCGCTTGAAGAGAAGTTCGGTGTCAGCGCTGCCCCCGCAATGGTTGCAGGTGTTGCCGCAGCAGCTCCTGCTGCAGCTGCAGCTGAAGAGCAGACTGAGTTTGATGTTGTGCTGACCGCCGCCGGCGACAGCAAAATCAATGTCATCAAGGTTGTTCGCGCAATCACTGGTCTTGGCCTGAAAGAGGCGAAGGATCTTGTTGATGGCGCACCTAAGGCAGTAAAGGAAGCTGTTTCCAAAGAGGATGCAGAGAAGATCGTTAAGGAGCTCAAGGATGCAGGCGCATCAGTAGAGCTGAAGTGATTTCTGCCTAGCCGAATTCATGCAGCAAGCTCCGCTTCACATTGAGGTGGAGCTTTGTCTGTTTGTGTAAGTAGTGGTTTTAATGTAGTCCTTTGATGATGCGACTGAGCTTCATCCGTGCCAGTGTGGCCGGTTGGGTTTGAACGGCTCTTTGTTGTGACTTACTCTCTATAGATTTCATGCAATTGATAAAAGCGAGGTGCATGTGAAAGTGGTTGATGCAACACCAACACCGTGTATTGATTTTTCGAAAATACAAAGCGTCATAAAAGCTCCCGACCTTTTAAAAGTCCAGCTTGATTCGTTCCATAATTTCATTCAGGACAGTGTGCCGCTTGCCAAAAGGCGCGATCAGGGTCTTGAGCGGGTTCTGCGGAGCGCTTTCCCCATTACCGATACTCGCGGTCTGTACCTTCTGGAATATATCTCATACAGCTTTGATAAGCCGAAGTATACGGTGGAAGACTGTATTGAACGAGGACTTACCTATGATGTTTCCCTGAAGGTAAAACTGAAACTTTCCTACAAGGATGAGGCGGACGAGACCGACTGGAAGGGGACGCTCCAGCAGGAGGTATACCTCGGCCGGATTCCTTATATGACCGAACGGGGTACCTTCATCGTCAATGGCGCAGAGCGCGTTGTTGTCGCCCAGCTTCACCGTTCTCCCGGCGTCGTGTTCAGTGAAGCCGTTCACCCGAACGGCAAGAAAATGTATTCGGCTAAAATCGTCCCGACCCGTGGATCGTGGATTGAGTTCCAGACCGACATCAACAACCAGATCTTTGTCTATATAGATCAGAAGAAAAACTTTCTGGTCACAGCATTGCTTCGCGCAATCGGGTTTGCCCGTGATGAAGACATTCTTGGCCTGTTTGACCTTGTTGAAGAGGTTCAGCTCAAAGGTGTCAAAAAAGATCGCCTTATCGGCCAGTATCTTGCAGCCGACATTGTTGACATGAACACCGGTGAGGTTGTCAGCGCAAGAACGGCAATTACCGAAGAGGTGCTGGAGCAGATCATAGCCGCCGGACAGAAAAGCGTGAAGGTGATGAAAACCTTCAATGGTGGAGACAAGGGACAGGATAAGTCCATTGTGAGCAATACCATCCTCAACGACAGTTCCGCTACCGAAGAGGAGGCGCTTGAGATTGTCTATGAAGAACTGAGGGCCAATGAGGCTCCCGATATTGATGCGGCGCGCAGCTTCCTTGAGCGCACATTCTTCAATCAGAAGAAGTATGACCTTGGTGAGGTCGGTCGTTACAGGATCCGCAAAAAGCTCAGCAATGAGTTTTCTGAGCTTGAGAGCTATCTTGCCGGAAAGGGAGAGCTTAAGGAACTCTCTGATGCCATCAGTGCAAAAATCAATCAGACTATTCAGTCATTCTCGGACGAACCGGTCGGTGAAGACACGCTGGTTCTGACCCACTATGACATCATCTCTGTCATCAACTATCTCATCAAGCTGGTCAACGGCCAGGCTGAGGTTGATGATGTGGACCATCTGGCAAACCGTCGAGTCCGCTCTGTTGGTGAGCAGCTTGCCGCACAGTTTGTTATCGGGCTTGCCCGGATGGGCAAAAATGTCCGCGAAAAACTCAACTCGCGCGACTCCGACAAAATTGCCCCCAGTGATCTCATCAACGCCAGGACAGTGTCGAGCGTGGTGTCGAGCTTTTTTGCCACCAGCCAGCTTTCACAGTTCATGGACCAGACCAATCCGCTGGCCGAAATGACCAACAAGCGGAGGGTATCGGCTCTCGGACCCGGCGGTCTTACACGCGAGCGTGCAGGTTTCGAGGTTCGCGATGTCCACTATACCCACTATGGCAGGCTCTGCCCGATTGAGACTCCTGAGGGCCCAAACATCGGTCTGATTTCCTCGCTCTCCGTCTATGCAGAAATCAACGATAAGGGATTCATCCAGACACCTTACCGCGTGGTCAACAAGGGCCATGTGACGGATGAGGTCCTCATGCTTTCTGCTGAGGATGAAGAGAACAAGATTACCGTACCTGTCAGCATTAAACTTGATGATAAAAACACCATTGTTGACGAATCCGTGCAGGCAAGGACAAAGGGCGATTACCCTCTTGTGCCTTCAGAGGATGTCAATTATATGGATGTTTCTCCCGTGCAGATTGTCAGCGCGGCGGCGGCACTGATTCCCTTCCTTGAGCATGATGACGGTAACCGCGCCCTGATGGGTGCGAACATGCAGCGCCAGGCCGTGCCTCTTTTGACCTCAGAGGCCCCTGTGGTGGGAACCGGTATGGAGGAAAAGGTTGCGCGCGATTCCCGTTCTGTCTGCCTTGGTGAGGGTTCAGGTGTGGTTGAAGAGGTGACGGCCGAATATATCAAGGTCCGTTACGACATCAACCCCGACAGCAATGAAGAGCTTTCGCTGCTCGATCCTGATGAGGGGCTGAAGACCTACCGGATGATCAAGTTCAAGCGTTCCAACCAGGATACCTGCATTTCGCAGAAGCCGCTTGTGCACAATGGTCAGAAGGTCGAAAAAGGAACCGTGCTGGCCGACAGTTCCTCTACCGAGAATGGCGAACTTGCCCTTGGAAAGAATGTGCTGGTTGCTTTCATGCCGTGGCGTGGATATAACTTTGAGGATGCAATCATTCTCAGCGAGCGCCTCGTGTATGACGATGTGTTCACCTCCATCCATGTTCATGAGTTCGAGGCAAATGTCCGTGACACCAAACGGGGCGAAGAGCAGTTTACCCGTGACATCTACAATGTCAGTGACGAAGCACTTCGTAACCTTGACGAGAACGGTATCGTGCGCATTGGAGCTGAAGTCAAGGAGCGCGATATCCTTGTGGGTAAAATCACCCCGAAAGGCGAGAGCGATCCTACTCCTGAAGAAAAGCTTCTTCGGGCAATATTCGGCGATAAGTCGAGCGATGTGAAAGATGCCTCCATGCATGTGCCCGCCGGTATGAAAGGCATTGTCATCAAGACAAAGCTCTTCAGCCGCAAGAAAAAGGTTGGGATGGATGTTAAAGAAAAGCTTGAGCTTATAGACAGCCGTTTCGAACGCCGTGAGCAGGATCTGCGTATCAGCTTTGAAAAATGGCTTCACAAGATTCTTCAGGGCAAAGAGACCACCGGTCTTCAGAGCGACAAAGGAAAAACACTTGCTGCTGCGGGTGCAAAGTTTGACGCTGCACTCATCTCGAAATTTGCAGGCCTCTCATTCCTTGAGACGGTTGATTTCTCCAATGGAATTACCGGAACAAAGAAGGTTGATGACAGCGTCATCCGTCTTGTCAAGGAGTTCCGCTTCAAGCTGAAGGACCTTGCAGACGAGAGAGAGAATGAAAAATACAAGGTCAATGTGGGCGACGAACTGCCTCCCGGAATCGAGGAGCTGGCAAAAGTCTACATTGCTCAGAAACGCAAGATTCAGGTTGGCGACAAAATGGCCGGCCGTCACGGAAACAAAGGTGTTGTCGGTAAAATTCTGCCTATTGAGGATATGCCGTTCATGGCCGACGGAAAGCCGGTTGACATTGTGCTTAATCCTCTCGGTGTGCCGAGTCGTATGAACATCGGTCAGCTCTATGAAACTTCGCTCGGATGGGCAGCCAAAACGCTCGGTGTCAAATTCAAGACCCCGATTTTCAACGGTGCCACTTACGAAGAGGTTCAGGCAGAACTTGAACGCGCCGGACTTCCTGCCCACGGCAAGGTCAGTCTTTACGACGGCCGTACAGGCGAGCGGTTCGATGACGAGGTGACTGTAGGCTACATTTATATGCTCAAACTGAGCCACCTTGTTGACGACAAGATTCACGCCCGTTCAACCGGTCCATACTCCCTTATAACCCAGCAGCCACTGGGCGGAAAGGCTCAGTTTGGTGGTCAGAGGTTCGGTGAAATGGAGGTCTGGGCACTTGAGGCATACGGTGCAGCCAATATTCTCCGGGAGATGCTGACAGTCAAAAGTGATGATGTCATTGGCCGCAACAAAACATATGAGGCAATTGTCAAGGGTCAGAATCTACCCGATCCGGGAATTCCTGAATCCTTCAATGTGCTTATCAGAGAGCTGCAGGGCCTTGGTCTTGAGGTCCGTATCGACGACCGTGTCCCTTAGACCCTTAAGAGCCACGGTGGCCTTTTGCAGCAGTAACGAAAGTTGAAACGAGTCGTTTAACCAGGATATTGACTATGATTTTCTCACAGGGAGCATCGCCGCTTAAAGGTGATTTTTCAAGGATTAAGTTCAGCATCGCTTCGCCTGAAAGCATTCTTGCACACTCGCGCGGAGAGGTATTGAAACCTGAAACCATCAACTACCGTACCTTCAAGCCTGAACGGGACGGTCTGATGTGCGAAAAAATATTCGGTCCCACGAAGGACTGGGAGTGCTACTGCGGAAAGTACAAGAGGGTCCGCTATAAAGGAATTATCTGTGACCGCTGCGGCGTGGAGGTGACAACCAAGAGCGTGCGGCGCGAGCGCATGGGGCATATTGCCCTGGCCGTTCCGGTTGTGCACACATGGTTCTTCCGTTCAGTGCCAAGTAAAATCGGTGCCCTGCTCGACCTCTCAACAAAAGAACTTGAGAGGATCATCTATTACGAAGTCTATGTGGTCATCAATCCCGGTGAGCCGGGCGAAAAGCAGGGGATTAAAAAGCTTGACCGCCTGACTGAGGAGCAGTACTTCCAGATCATTACCGAGTTTGAAGACAACCAGGACCTGGACGATTCTGATCCTGCGAAGTTTGTTGCTAAAATGGGCGGTGAGGCTATTCACCTGCTCCTCCGCAACCTGGATCTCGACGCATCAGCCGTACATCTTCGGACCATTCTCAAAGAGAGCAGCTCCGAGCAGAAACGCGCCGATGCGCTTAAACGCCTTAAAGTTGTTGAGGCTTTCCGTAAGAGCTACGAGCCGCATCGCAAAGTACGCAAAAAGTCAACAGGGCTTTTCCCTGAGGATGAAATGCCCGAGCCCTACATCTACGAAGGCAACAAGCCTGAGTATATGGTAATGGAGGCCATACCGGTCATTCCTCCCGAACTTCGTCCCCTTGTTCCGCTCGAAGGCGGGCGTTTTGCCACTTCAGATCTCAACGACCTTTACCGTCGTGTGATCATCCGCAACAACAGGCTTAAAAAACTGATAGACATCCGCGCCCCGGAGGTTATTCTCCGCAACGAAAAGCGGATGCTGCAGGAAGCCGTTGATGCTTTGTTCGACAACTCCCGTAAGGCCAACGCTGTCAAGACCGGTGAATCGAACAGGCCCCTCAAATCGCTTTCTGACTCCCTCAAGGGAAAACAGGGACGCTTCCGCCAGAACCTCCTGGGTAAGCGCGTTGATTACTCCGGCCGTTCAGTTATTGTGGTTGGCCCGGAAC
This sequence comes from Chlorobium phaeovibrioides, assembly GCF_003968655.1. Lineage (GTDB taxonomy): Bacteria > Bacteroidota > Chlorobiia > Chlorobiales > Chlorobiaceae > Chlorobium > Chlorobium phaeovibrioides. The sequence goes on from NZ_RXYK01000002.1 coordinate 142,244, forward strand.
TCAAACTGCACCAGTGTGGTCTGCCGAAAAGCATGGCCATTGAGCTCTTCCAGCCCTTTGTCATCAGGAGGCTTGTTGAGCGTGGTATTGCTAAATCGGTGAAATCAGCCAAAAAGCTTATTGATAAGAAGGATCCAGTTGTTTGGGATGTTCTTGAAAAGGTAATCGACGGTCGTCCGGTGCTCCTTAACCGTGCTCCGACCCTTCACCGTCTCGGTATCCAGGCCTTCCAGCCAACGCTGATAGAAGGAAAGGCAATCCAGCTTCACCCGCTTGTCTGTACAGCCTTCAACGCTGACTTTGACGGTGACCAGATGGCTGTGCATGTACCTCTGTCGCAGGAGGCGCAGCTTGAGGCATCACTCCTTATGCTCTCGTCACACAACCTGATTCTTCCCCAGTCCGGAAAGCCCGTTACCGTTCCTTCCCAGGACATGGTACTCGGCATGTACTACCTGACGAAATCCCGCTCAGGCGGTGTTGGTGAAGGTTCTGTGTTCTACAGCCGTGAGGATGTACTGATTGCCCATAATGAAGAGCGCGTTGGTCTTCATACGCAGATCTTCATTCAGCACACAGGCCGCATAGACCAGAAGTTTGATCCACTGCGCGTACTTGATCTTGTCGTAGAGCCCGGCACCGAAAAGCACACATGGCTGAAATCACAGCTTGAACAGAAGAAGCTGATTCTTACAACAGTAGGAAGGGTCATATTCAACGAAAGTGTGCCTGACGAGATAGGGTTCATCAACCGCGTTATTGATAAAAAGGGCGCCAAAGAGCTTATCGGCCGCCTCTCCAGCGAGGTCGGTAATGTTGAAACCGCCCGCTTCCTCGATAACATCAAGCAGGTTGGGTTCTTCTACGCAATGAAGGGCGGTCTTTCAGTCAGTCTGTCTGACGCCATTGTTCCGGAAACCAAGGCGAAGCACATCAAGGGAGCTCAGCGCGACAGCACCAGGGTTGTCAAAGAGTACAACCGTGGTACTCTTACCGACAACGAGCGCTACAACCAGATTGTTGATGTATGGCAGAAAACCTCCAACATTGTTGCTGAGGAGTCATACCAGATTCTCAAGAAGGATCGTGCGGGATTCAATCCACTCTACATGATGCTTGACTCCGGTGCCCGTGGTTCCCGCGAGCAGGTTCGTCAGCTTACAGGCATGAGGGGGCTTATCGCCCGTCCGCAGAAGTCCATGTCGGGACAGCCGGGCGAGATTATTGAGAACCCGATTATTTCAAACCTCAAGGAGGGGCTTACCGTTCTTGAGTACTTCATCTCCACCCACGGTGCCAGAAAAGGTCTGTCCGATACATCGCTGAAAACAGCCGATGCCGGTTACCTTACCAGAAGACTGCACGATGTGGCACAGGATGTGATTGTGACCATGGAAGACTGCGGCACGACCCGCGGCCTCCTCATTTATCGCAACATTGAAGAAGAGACCAGCGGTCAGATCAAGTTCCGTGAAAAAATTCGTGGCCGCGTTACCGCCCGCGACATTGTTGATACCATAACCGGAAATGTCATTGTCCCTGCCGGTGAAACCATTACGGACGCTCATGCCGAACTCATTCAAGACACTCCCGGAGTTGAAGAGGCTGAAATCCGCTCGGTGCTGACCTGTGAAGCCAAACAGGGTATATGCTCGAAATGTTACGGTACCAACCTCTCGGTTCACAAGCCGGTTGAAATCGGTGAGGCTGTCGGCGTTATTGCTGCCCAGTCAATCGGTGAACCGGGCACGCAGCTGACCCTTCGTACCTTCCATCAGGGCGGTACCGCACAGGGTGGGATCTCCGAAACTGAAACAAAGGCTGTGAATGATGGAACCGTTCAGTTTGAGGATATTAAAACAGTAGACCACTCAGCCATCAATGAAGATGGTGTCGAGGAGGACAGCGTCATTGTCATTCAGAAGAACGGCAAAATCAACCTTGTTGATTCCGACAGCGGCAAGGTTCTCAAGCGCTATGTTGTTCCTCACGGTGCGCATCTCGCATGCAAGGCCGGTGACCTTGTCCGCAAAGACCAGGTATTGTTCAGCAGCGAGCCCAACAGCACGCAGATTATCGCTGAAATCAACGGTACCATCAAATTCGCCGACATTGAAAAAGGTGTCACCTACAAAGAGGAGGTTGATCCTCAGACAGGATTTGCCCAGCACACCATCATCAACTGGCGTTCCAAGCTTCGGGCAACCGAAACCCGCGAGCCCCGTCTGATGATTGTGGATGAAACAGGAGAGGTCCGCAAGACCTATCCCGTGCCGATCAAGTCGAACCTCTATGTCGAAGACGGTCAGAAAGTTGTTCCCGGTGATATTATGGCAAAGGTGCCACGCAACCTTGACCGCAGTGGTGGCGATATTACCGCCGGTCTGCCGAAGGTTACCGAGCTGTTTGAAGCCCGTATTCCTTCCGACCCTGCAATTGTCACTGAAATTGACGGCTATGTCAGCTTCGGTTCACAGCGTCGGAGCAGCAAGGAGATCAAGGTGAAGAACGACTTCGGAGAAGAGAAGGTATACTATGTCCAGGTTGGAAAGCATGTGCTCGCCAACGAAGGTGACGAAGTCAAGGCAGGCGATCCGCTGACCGATGGCGCCGTTTCCCCTCAGGACATTCTCCGTATTCAGGGCCCCAATGCGGTGCAGCAGTATCTGGTCAACGAAATCCAGAAAGTATACCAGATCAACGCCGGTGTTGAAATCAACGACAAGCATCTTGAAGTCATTGTTCGTCAGATGCTTCAGAAAGTTCGCGTTGAAGAGCCTGGTGATACAGAGATGCTTCCCGGTGACCTCATTGACCGCAGTGCATTCCTTGAAGCCAACGAAAGCGTTGCCGAGAAAGTCCGCATCACGGAAAGAGGAGATGCACCTGCCAGAATGCAGGACGAGGAGTTGCAGAAACTGCGCGACATCACCAAGCTCAACCGCGAACTTCGCAAGAACGGTAAAGTCATGATCGCATACGAACCTGCGCTGCAGGGAACATCGCACCCTGTGCTGCTCGGCATAACCAGTGCCGCACTGCAGACCGAAAGCGTTATTTCCGCTGCATCATTCCAGGAGACAACCAAGGTGCTTACCGACGCCGCAGTAGCCGGCAAGGTCGACCATCTGGCAGGTCTCAAGGAGAATGTTATTGTCGGCAAGCTGATTCCGGCAGGAACCGGCCTCAAAAAATACAAGACTCTCCGACTCATAGGAGAGCCTGAAGCAGAGGCCCCGGCAAAAGAAGACGCCTAAGGATTTCAGCACCAACGAGCAACACGAACACCACAAAAGAGGCCCCCTAAGGGCCTCTTTTTGTTTCCCTTAGAGTTGTAAGAGTTGGGAAGAGTTGGGGACACTCATGACTGAGTGTACTTCTCTAGTACACTCAGTCATGAGTGTCCCCAACTCTTACTTTCTTTGTACGGCGCATGACGAGGGATGATGGCAAACAGAAAAGGCTGCCTTTTTGAGGCAGCCCTTTTCTGTTGTGGGTTCTCTTTGATCCAGAGTCTTTGATTTGCCGATTATTTCTCGAACCGGAATGTGTCAAGGAAGCTGGTGTCGAACTCTCCGCTCTGGAAGACTGTATCGTGCATTACCTGTTTCTGGAAGGGGATGGTGGTTTTGATGCCAACAACAATGAATTCGTCAAGAGCGCGCGACATACGGGCGATTGCTTCCTCCCGGGTGTGTGCGGTTACAATCAGCTTGGCAATCATGGAGTCGTAGTTTGATGGTACTACATAACTTGCATAGCAGTGCGAGTCTACCCGAACGCCGTGACCACCTGGTGTGTGGAATACCTGCAGTTTCCCCGGTGAGGGGCGGAACATGTGCTCCGGATCCTCAGCATTGATGCGGCACTCGATTGAGTGGCCTCTCGGGGTAAACTGGCGGCCTTCAAGTGATTCTCCTGATGCAGCCAGAATCTGCTCCTTGACGATGTCAACATCATAGCGCTCCTCGGTCACGGGATGCTCCACCTGTATGCGGGTGTTCATCTCCATGAAGTAGAAGTTCTGATGGCGGTCAAGGAGAAACTCTATGGTCCCGGCTCCTTCATAGTTGATTGCCGATGCTGCAGCAACAGCAGCGTCACCCATTTTCTTTCTCAAGGCATCATTGACAGCTGGTGAGGGGGTCTCTTCTATGAGTTTCTGGTGGCGACGCTGCACCGTGCAGTCGCGTTCACCCAGATGGATGGTGTTGCCGTGCTGGTCAGACATGATCTGAATTTCAACATGACGGGGGTTTTCCAGAAACTTTTCAATATAGACGCCGCTGTTGCCGAAAGCCTGTTCAGCCTCACTTCGGGCGGTATTGAGGGCCTTTTCAATCTGGCTCTCTTCATGCACTACGCGCATCCCTTTTCCGCCGCCACCGGCAGTTGGTTTGATGATGACGGGGTAGCCGGTTTTTTTTGCTGTCTCGACTGCCTCTTTCAGATCGGTCACCAGACCGGGGCTTCCGGGAACAACCGGTACGCCGGCCGCTATCATGGTGGACTTGGCGGTATTCTTGTCGCCCATACGGTTGATCATTTCAGCCGTAGGTCCGATGAACTTGATATTGGCGGACGCGCAGACATCCGCAAATTCGGCGTTTTCAGCAAGAAATCCGTAGCCCGGATGAATTGCATCGGCATTGGTGACCTCTGCAGCCGCAATCAGCCGGGGGATATTGAGATAGCTCTCCCGTGAGAGGGCCGGTCCTATGCAGACGGCTTCATCTGCGTAGCGGACATGAATGGATTCGGCATCGACTGTTGAATAGACTGCAACTGTGCTGATGCCCATTTCCCGGCATGTCTGCATGATGCGCAGGGCTATTTCACCCCGGTTTGCAACGAGTATTTTCTTGAACAAGGTCGTGGTATGTGAAATTGTTTATGGTTTGATGCGGAACAGCGGCTGATCATATTCAATCGGCTGACCGTTCTCTACCAGTACTTCAGCAACGGTGCCGCTGATTTCTGCCTCAATTTCATTCATGAGTTTCATGGCTTCAATGATGCAGAGGATATCACCTTTTTTGACACTGTCGCCAACGCTCACAAACGGTGCGGTATCCGGGGATGATGCCTGATAGAAGGTGCCGACAATCGGCGAGCAGACATCGGTCAGGCCTGAAGCCTGAGCTGTTACAACTGTTTCTGCTGCAGCAGCAGGTGCGGCGACCTGCGGAACGGCTGGAGCTGGCGATGCGGGGGCACAGGCAACAGCAACTGCTTCATGCGGGAGTGAGCGGCGCAGGGTGATTTTGAATTCTCCCTCTTCAATGATGGTTTCTTGAAGATCAGAACTATTGACAAGGTCAATAAGCTGCTTGATTTCGTTAAGATTCATGATAAATGGGACTTAGGGTTACATTCGTTTGCGTTCCGCTTGTGCGGGGATGTTACTTTTTTACTCGTTCAATGTAGTCGCCGCTGCGGGTGTCGACCCGTATGACGCTTCCGTTCTGGACGAACATCGGTACATTGACCTCGGCTCCGGTTTCCACAATGGCTGGTTTGGTTCCGCTGGTTGCCCTGTCATCTTTTGATGCCGGGCTGGTTTCAGTTACCTCTACTTCTACAAAGGTAGGAAGTTCAACACTGAGAATGGCACCATCGTCAGAAAAGACAATAGTGAGCGTGATGCCGTCCTTGATGAAACGCGATCCACTGCCGATGGCGGCTTCCGATACATTGATCTGGTCAAATGTGGTTGAGTCCATCATGACATAGTCTGCCCCGTCCATATAAAGGTACTGGTACTCTTTGCGTTCGGTTATGATGACATCAACTGATTCCGTGGCGCTGAACCGGTATTCCACATTGCGGCCGCTTTTCAGGTTTCTCATGTTTGCCTGGTAGAAGGCTCTGAGGTTGCCGGGTGTACGGTGGACAAGACTTTCTACGATATGGGGCTCTCCCTTGAAGCGGATGATGGCGCCTTTGGAGACATTGCTTATGGAAGTCATGGACTTATTTTTGGTATAATCGTGTAAAAATTGAATATAACATAGCTCCTGACCAATTCAAATCCCCGTCCTGTGAGGTTTTATGGAGAAAAAAGGATTGCATCTTTAAGAAGTACTGTTTAAATTCATTCCATTAGTACCTTTCTATAGAATAAGTTTCAGTCCAATAAAAAAACATGTGCTATGTCCAAAGCAGAACTTGTAGAAAAAATTGCCGCCCAGGCAAATCTGACCAAAGTTGACGCAGAGAAATCCGTCAATGCCTTTATCAATGTTGTGACCTCTTCGCTGAAAGCCGGCGACGATGTGACTCTTGTTGGTTTCGGTACATTTACCACGGGCGACAGAGCCGAACGCCAGGGCCGTAACCCCCAGACAGGAAAAACCATCACCATTCCCGCCAAGAAAGTTGTGAAGTTCAAGCCGGGAAAAGCCCTGAAAGACGAAGTTGCCGGATAAGAGCTTCAGCTTTTTCCGTTAATGCTTTCTCTCTTCATGTAAAAAGTCCATTCAGGCTTCAGCCTGGTGGACTTTTTTTTATCTTGGGTATACGGGCATTGCCTGTCCGCCCGGAAGACTTATTCATCTGATTATTACCTATGGCTACGAAAGTCGTCCTGGATTTTGAAAAACCGCTTGTTGAGCTTGAAGCGAAGCTTGGCGAGATGCGCCACTGCCTGAGAAGCAGTTCGCGCGAACAGGCTCCAAATGAAGCCGAGGCTCTGCAGAACGAGATCGGAACTCTGGAGAAAAAAGTTGAGGCACTGCGTCAGTCTATCTATAAAAACCTGACCCGGTGGCAGAAGGTGCAGCTTGCCCGCCATCCGGAGCGCCCATATACGCTCGATTATATTTATATGATCACCTGCGACTTTGTAGAGCTCGCCGGTGACCGCCACTTCAGCGATGACAAGGCGATTGTTGGCGGCTTTGCGCGCATTGAGGACCGCGTATCGGGATTTTCCCAGCCGGTCATGGTCATTGGCCACCAGAAAGGGCGCGATACCAAGTCCAATCTCTATCGCAATTTCGGTATGGCGCAGCCTGAGGGGTACCGCAAGGCTCTGCGTCTCATGAAGCTTGCCGAGAAGTTCCGTAAGCCCATCATTACCCTTATTGACACACCTGGCGCTTTTCCCGGCATTGAGGCTGAAGAGCGTGGCCAGGCTGAGGCCATTGCCCGCAACCTTTATGAAATGGCGAAGTTGACTGTTCCTGTCATCTGTGTCATCATAGGCGAAGGGGCAAGTGGTGGCGCCATCGGCCTTGGTGTGGGTGATCGCATTCTCATGGCTGAAAACAGCTGGTACTCAGTCATATCCCCGGAAAGCTGCTCATCCATTCTCTGGAGAAGCTGGAACTACAAGGAGCAGGCCGCTGAGGCGCTGCAGCTGACAGCTCCCGACCTTCTCAGTCAGGGAATTATCGACAGGATTGTGCCCGAGCCCATGGGTGGTGCTCATACCGCTCCTGAAGCCATGGCCGGAACACTCAAAGGCATTCTTATAGAAGAGCTTTCAGCCCTTCTTCCCCTTTCATCCGAAGAGCTGGTCAACAGTCGAATCGAGAAATTTTCCTCCATGGGAGTCTGGAACGAGGAGGGATAAGAGAGGGTAGGGGAATACTTGAAACTGTTTTTGATCTACAGAGAAAAGCCGGCTCCCTGAGCCGGCTTTTCCTGTTCACTGGATTTGAGAGTCGGACTTACTTGATGGTCCAGGTGCTTTTTCCTGTAAGCAGTGACTCAAGGGTTCCTTCACCATCTTCCTGAGCTTTTTCCACCTGAGCGGTCAGGGCGTCTTCGTAGGTGAACCGGTCCTCAGCATAAAAGATGCCGAAAGGACGCGGAAGATAATCGCCCTCTGCATCCGGGTCGTCAAAGAAGCGGGAGAGCATGTTGGCCTTGATGAAATCATTTTCATCATGAATCCAAAGGTCATCTCGCGATACCTTGGGATCATTGAGGTCAACCACAACAGGGGTGAACCCGTCAAGCTTGATTCCCTTGTCGCTCTCTTTGCCGAAGATGAGGGGTTTGCCGTGCTCCAGATAAATGGTGGTGTCGGCCTTGCGCTCACGGTCTGTGAACGCGGTGAAGGCGCCATCATTGAAGATCGGGCAGTTCTGGTAGATTTCCACCAGTGATGTTCCCCTGTGCTCAGCGGCACGCTTGAAAATTTCACGCATGAACTTGCCGTCGCGGTCCATAACCCGGGCCACAAATGTTCCGCCTGCTCCAAGAGTCAGTGCAACGGTGTTCATCGGGTAATCAACCACGCCGTTTGGTGAGGTGACGGTGCGCTGTCCGATTTTTGATGTCGGAGAGTACTGCCCTTTGGTGAGACCATAAATCTCATTGTTCAGGAGCAGGACATTCAGGTCGGGGTTTCTGCGGATGGTGTGGATGTAATGGTTTCCGCCAATGGAGAGTGCATCTCCGTCACCCGTAGCTACCCAGACGCTGAGTTCGGGGCGGGCGGCTTTCAGGCCGCTTGCCACCGGCAGCGCTCTGCCGTGAATTCCGTGGATGCCATAGGTCGCTACATAGTAAGGCAGGCGTGAGGAGCATCCGATGCCGGATACAACCACAACCTCTTCGGTTTTGAGTGCGAGGTCGGCCATGGCGCTTTTCAGCTGTTGGAGGACGGCGTGGTCACCGCAGCCAGCACACCATTTCGGTTCCTGGTTCGAAGTGAAATCTTTTGCCGTCAGTTTGGTCAGTGTGTCGGTCATGGTTTACAGCTCCTTTACGATATCGGTGATTTTTGCTTCAATTTCCATCTCATTGAACGGCAGACCCTCAACCTTGTTGAACGCAACCGGCTCAATAAGGAAACGGTCCCTGATCATCATCAGCAACTGGCCGCAGTTGTTTTCAGGAATGAGGACCTTTTTGTAGTTGCCGAGCATTGTCCCGAGGTTTTTCGGGAAAGGGTTCAGGTAGCGGACATGTGCGTGGGAGACACTGTGCCCGGCTTTGATTGCGCGGTCAACTGCGATTTTGATTGCGCCGTAGGTCGAGCCCCATCCAAGAACCAGGAGATCCCCCTTCTCGGCTCCATTGTCGAGCGTCTGGAGCGGGATACAGTCCGCAATCTTCTCCACCTTTTCGGCGCGGAGCTTTGTCATCAGGGCGTGGTTTGCCGGGTCGTGCGACACATTGCCTGTTTCGTTCGCCTTTTCAAGACCTCCGATACGGTGTTCGAGTCCTTTGGTTCCGGGAACAGCCCAATCCCTGACGCCCATGTTGTTGCGCTTGTAGGGAAGGTAGGGCTCGTCATCCGCTGCTCTTGGTTTGGCAAACACCGGTTTGATTTCGCTGAGCTCTGCGGGTGAGGGAATCAGCATCGGCTCTGAGCTGAAGGCCAGATAGCCGTCGGTCAGGCAGATGACGGGCGTCATGTGCTCAACGGAGAGCTTCGCTGCTTCATAGGCGGCATAGAAACAGTCAACAGGCGAATGTGCAGAGATGATGGGCATCGGTGCTTCGCCATGACGGCCGTACATGGAGATGAAGAGGTCGGACTGTTCCGGCTTTGTCGGCAGGCCGGTTGAGGGACCGCCACGCTGTACATTGACGACGACGAGAGGGATTTCCATGATGACGGCGAGGCCGAGTGCTTCGCTCTTGAGGGCAAGACCGGGACCTGAGGTGCTGGTTGCCGCAAGCGCGCCGCCGTATGAGGCGCCGATGCTGCTGAGAACACCGGCAATTTCATCTTCAGCCTGAAAGGTTTTGACGCCCCATTGTTTCAGGTTGGCCAGTGTCTGGAGAATTTCTGTTGCCGGAGTAATGGGGTAGGAACCGAGAAAGAGTTTCAGGCCCGCTTTTTTTGATGCTGCGGCAAGGCCTATGGCTGCCGCTTCGTTGCCGGTGACACGGCGGTATGTTCCCGGCTGTTTGCCTGCCGGAGCAACCGAGAAACGGCCGAACTGGGCAAACATGTCAGTTTCGTCGCCAAAATTATAACCTGCGGTGACCGCTTTGATGTTGGCAGCAGCGATGTCGGCTTTGTTCTTGAATTTGGTCTGCAGGGTTTTGATTGTGGTGTCGATGGGCAGGCTGTAGAGCCAGTAGAGAATGCCCAGAATGAACATGTTCTTGCAGCGGTCGATATTTTTCACGCTGAGTCCGGTGTCGGCAAGAGCTTTCCGGGTCAGGGAAACAACTGGTACGCTGAATACCGTGTAGTCGGCAACCGTACCGTCTTCAAGCGGATTGTTTCCTTCACCATATCCCGACAGCCTGAGGTTTTTGTCGTCAAAGCCGTCTGTGTCGGCAATGATGATTCCTCCATGATGAAGTTTGTTGAGGTTTGCTTTAAGCGCCGCTGCATTCATGGCAATGAGCACATCGAACTTTGCGCCGGGTGTATAGACCGACTGACTTCCAAACTGCATCTGGAAGCCCGATACTCCTGAAATGGTGCCTGCTGGAGCACGGATCTCGGAGGGAAAGTTCGGGAAGGTGTTAAGGTCGGATCCGTATACAGCCACCGTGTTGGCGAACTGCGTGCCGGTCAGCTGCATGCCGTCACCTGAGTCACCGGCAAAAAGCACGGTTACACTGGTTTTAGGCGTTACATTGACCCCTTTGTTTGTCGTTGTTATGTCGGTCATAGTCCCTGTCATTACTTTTCAAGGTTAATAAACAACAACATCCCACCCTGAGTGACCCGTCTCTTTGCGGGCGGCCACCTGGGTTGTTGTCATGATAATAGATGCGCTAAGGCGGGAAAACAGTGCAGACCGTATGATCGGATTTTAGTCTGCAGGCAAACAATAAATATAGAGGATTATTGCGGGGAAACCAAATTCATCTCTCGGCTCTGCTCTCCCCTTCGCTGCTTTTCTCAACAACGATGTTGTTGGTTTTCAGGTATTCCTGCCACTCCTGCTCTTCACGGATGGGGCAGTCGGCGGCAAGGTCGCAGAAATCGCAGCGCTGCATGCCGTACATCTGCTCCATCCAGCATCCGCTGTCGCTTTTGGAGACCTCATTGACATGGTTCGGGTTATCCCGCATGATCTTTTCGGAAAGCTCCATCAGCTTTTTGACCCCCTTGCGGCGGCCGTCATCTTCCACTCCCCAGCTCATTCGCTCTCTCCGTCTTGTGTTGCAGGTTCGGTGTCTCTTTTTGACATGCGGTGTACTATTGCTTGCTGCAATATAAATCTTTTTCCCTCAAGATAGCCCGGTTCCTCCCCCCAACTGTTCCGTGCATGGTTTCAATGAACGGTTGCAGAAGTGAAATAACAATGGAATATAGTTGGCAACACGAGCGCAAATGGGTAACTTTCGCGCGAATGCCGCCGCCTTGGTGAGTTTCCGCGGCCATGCAACAAGACTTTACCTGTGTTATGAAATCCAGTGATATCAGACAGTCCTTTCTGGACTTTTTTGTTGGCAAGTCCCATACCATTGTCCGTTCCGCGCCGGTCATTCCGGCCGATGATCCTACCCTGCTCTTTACCAATGCAGGGATGAACCAGTTCAAGGATGTGTTTCTCGCCAAGGGGACGAGGCCATACAGCCGCGCTGCCGATACACAGAAATGCATCCGCGCTTCCGGCAAGCACAACGACCTTGAAGATGTGGGCCGCGATACCTATCACCACACCTTTTTCGAGATGCTCGGTAACTGGTCGTTCGGTGATTATTACAAGGAGGAGGCCATCACCTGGGCATGGGAGCTTCTGACCGTTGTCTGGAAACTCCCTGAAGAGCGCCTTTACGCAACCGTCTATCATGATGATGACGAGAGTTTCAGGATATGGGAAGAGAAAACCTCCATACGCCCCGACCATATTCTTCGTTTCGGCGACAAGGATAATTTCTGGGAGATGGGTGAGACCGGTCCGTGTGGTCCCTGTTCGGAAATTCATATAGACCTGACTCCCGACGGCTCCGGCAGAGCACTCGTGAATGCGGACGACCCCCAAGCCATTGAGCTCTGGAATTTAGTGTTCATACAGTACGATCGTCAAGTCGATGGCCGTCTGGAGCCCCTTCCCCAAAGACATGTTGACACCGGTATGGGGTTTGAAAGAGTTTGTGCCGTCATGCAGGGAAAGTCTTCCAATTATGATACTGATGTTTTCCGTCCTCTCTTCGACACCATAACAGAGTTGACCGGAGTTGAGTATGGCGCCTCAATGCACGACCCTCAGGACATTGCCATGAGGGTGATTGCCGATCACGCAAGAACCCTCTCGTTCGCTCTCTCTGATGGCGCCATGCCCTCAAACGAAGGGCGTGGGTATGTCCTTCGCCGCATTCTTCGCCGTGCCCTTCGTTATGCAAAAGATCTTGGATACAATAAGCCGATTCTTCATCGCCTTGTGGCTACGGTTGCCGACTCGATGGGCGATGTTTTCCCTGAGCTTCGCGACCGCCAGGATGCCGTAGCTCGTATTGTTAAAGCTGAAGAAGAGAGTTTTCTTGTGACGCTTGACCGCGGGATTGAAATTTTCAACGGATTGGTTGGAAAGGTCCGGGGCGAGGGCAGCTCAACTCTTGAGGGAGAAGACGCATTCAAGCTCTATGACACCTACGGATTTCCTTTTGATCTTACCCGCCTCATGGCCTCATCTGCCGGCCTGCAGGTTGATGGCGAAGGGTTTGAACGCTGTATGCAGGAGCAGAAAACCCGGGCCCGTCAGGACCGCCGTGAAAAACAGCGGGGCGGGGCCGAAGAGGGTTCGTGGGAGTGGTTCTCCGATCTACACGCCACAGAGTTCACCGGATACGACGGGCTGGAAGCTGATGCATCCATCATTGGTATTTCCAGGAGTAAAAAGAACCTTCTGCTCGTGCTCGACCGGACTCCTTTTTATGCCGAGAGCGGCGGGCAGACGGGTGACCGTGGGTGGATTGAAACTGGAGAATACAGGCTTGAAGTGACCGACACGCAGAAAGATGGTGACTCATTTGTTCATGTGGTTACCCGTGCGTTCGACAATGTCCGCGACAGCGAGGCCGACCCGGCCGATATTGCTGTTGGCCCGGGGAGAGTGCATGCCTCTGTTGACAGAAAGCTCCGTCAGGCAACCGAACGGAACCATACAGCGACTCATCTGCTTCACGCTGTACTTCGTCATACTCTTGGGGCGCATGTCCAGCAGAAAGGCTCCCTTGTCAATCCGGAGCGTCTCAGGTTTGACTTCAGCCATTTCTCAAAACTCACCCCGGAAGAGATAGATGCTGTCGAGTCGGCAGTGAACGACTGTATCCGTCAGGCTGAAGCAACCCTGAAGCATGCCGATGTTCCTTACGACGACGCCATAGCCAAAGGGGCGCTGGCATTTTTTGGAGACAAATATGCCGACCTCGTACGGGTTGTTGAAATTCCCGGGATTTCCGTTGAACTCTGTGGTGGAACTCATGTTGATAATGTGGGGCAGATTGGGCTTTTCAAGATTGTGGGCGAATCTTCCGTGGCCGCTGGTGTGAGGCGTATAGAGGCTCTGACCGGCCGTGCGGCCGAAGAGCTGATGTGGCACGAGTATCGGGAACTGCACGATGTACGCCAGCTGCTCAAAATGAAAGCCGAAGAGCCGCCTGCGGAAAAAGTGGCGGCAATTCTTGAGGAGCGTCGGGCTCTGGAAAAACAGCTTGCGGAGCTCAAGGCAGATGTTCTGCTTGCAAAGCTTCAGGGCGATGCCTCCGCTTTGGAAGATGTGTGTGGCTGCCGCATTGTGGCCAGAGTGGTTGATGGGGCCGATGCTGAAGGGCTCCGTTATGCAGCCCAGATGCTTCGCCAGCAGTTTCCCCTTTCGGCTGGACTGCTCTGCAGTTCTGCCGAAGGAAAAGTCTCCCTTGCAGCTTTCGCCTCCGACAGGGCGGTCAAGGAGCTTGGCATTGATGCCGGAAAACTTATTCGTCAGGCGGCTGCAGCTGTGAAGGGCGGGGGTGGCGGCAAGGCAGAATTTGCTACGGCCGGCGGTAAAAATCCCGAGGGAATGGAAGATGCCTGCAGAGTGTTCAGAGAGGCAGTACGCTGTATCGTAAAGGCATAGCGAAGTGTCTTATATGTGTTTTCAATTAATAGGATAAAAAAGGTTCAAAAATGAAGAAGAGTGTTGATGTATTGGTGATTGGCGGAAGCGCTGCAGGTATAGCCGCAGCAACAACCGGCAAGGCGTTTTATGCCGATAAAAGCTTTATGGTTGTGCGCAAGGAACGGGAGGCTGTTGTGCCCTGCGGCATTCCCTATATTTTCGGCACACTGAAAGGTGTTGAGCAGAATGTCATTCCGAACGCCCACATTGAGGGAGCAGGTGTTGAGCTCGTCATTGATGAGGTGGTCTCGCTTGACCGCGAAACGAAAACTGCCCTTACGGCAAACGGCCTTGAGATTTCCTTTGACAAGGTTGTCATTGCAACCGGCTCCCAGCCCCGCGTTCCCGGATGGCTCAAAGGACGCGACCTCCAGAATGTTTTCACCATTCCCAAAGACCGCAACTATCTTGCCGATGTGCGCGAAAGGATTGAGCCGTGCGAAAAGATTGTCATCATCGGTGGCGGATTCATTGGTGTTGAAATGGCCGACGAGCTCATCAAAAAAGGCAAACAGATTACCCTTGTCGAGGTCCTGCCCCATGTGCTCAGCCTCGCTTTCGACAGCGATCTCTCGCTTAAGGCGGAAGGGATTCTCAAAGAACGCGGCGTTACCCTCAGAACCAATGAGAAGGTTCTTGCACTGGAAGGCGAGGGTGGAGCTGTCCGGCGGGTCATGCTTGAGGGTGGCGATACTCTTCAGGCCGATGCAGTCATTCTTGCAATGGGGTACGCTCCCAATGTTGCTCTTGCTGAAAAGGCCGGCATGAAGCTCAATGAACTCGGTGCCATCAAGGTTGACGAATACATGCGTACTGCCGATAAGGATGTGTTCGCTGTGGGCGACTGTGCTGAGAAGTTTTCTTTCATTACCCGTATTGTCAAGGGGCTTATGCTTGCCTCAACCGCTGTTTCAGAAGCTCGCATCGCCGGCATGAACCTCTTTGGCCTTTCACGGCTTCGCACCTTTGGCGGCACTATTGCCATTTTCTCCACCGCAATCGGCGGGATCACCTTTGCTGCGGCAGGCGTTACTGAAGACCTTGCCCGTGAGCGCGGATTTGATGTGGTCTCTGCCGGATTTGAAGGCATTGACAAACATCCTAAAACCATGCCCGGAACAGCCGCACAGTTCGTCAAGCTCATTGTCAACCGCGAAAGCGGCCTTGTGCTCGGCGGCGCAGTTACCGGAGGTGTCAGTGCAGGTGAACTTATCAATGTTATCGGGGTCATCATCGAGAGCAAAATGACCATCAATGAACTGCTCACCATGCAGTTTGGTACCCATCCGCTCCTCACCGGACCTCCCACCGGCTATCCGCTCCTTAAGGCAGCAGAAGCTGTGGAAATAAAGCTCCGCCATCTTGACCGCTGCGTCTGCGGCGCCCCCGAAAAAGCGGGCTGAAGAAAGGCAGGGCAGGAGAATACCGCCAGCAATCCTGCGGCATAATGTGCGCCCAAAGTGCACGACCGGCGCAGGGCATCGTTCTTTCTCACTGTAACAGAGGATATCATTACCTATGAGTACACCTGCACCTAAACAGAAGAAGCGTCTTACTGCTCCCCGGGAGGAGATTGCCTGGTATCCCACAATCAACGCCGATCTCTGTAACGGATGCGGTGAGTGCCATGACCTCTGCCGGCCGGGGGTATTTCAGCCGGGTCCGGTTGAGGGTGTGGGCCGCCCGAAGATGATGGTTACGAACCCGTACAGCTGCGTTGTGCTTTGTACCCGTTGTGTGGCGCAATGTCCGTCGGGAGCCATAAGCCTTCCTCCTGTCGAAGACTTCCGGCACTTTGTGGAAATCATCAAGTAGAGGGCTCCCTGGATTCCCGGTCACAATTCACGATTAAGCTTATGCTGATTCTTGACTGTTTTTTTGGACGATGTGAAAAGCTCTCATGTGAGGGGTGCCCTTTCAGACCTGTTCGCTCACTGCGCCGTCTACTCAAATCGCGCAGAATGGAGGGGTTTGATGACGAGCAGGCTGAGGCAACTCTCTCTGAAGCGCCACAGATCCCTCTTCCTTTGCCGCAGAAGGCACAGGAAAAAACCAATGAAGCTCCACCTCCCGGGCAGGTAGAGGGAAAGGCTCCGCTGAAAAGGAAGAAGCGGCTGCTTGTGCCAAGGGAAGATATCCCCTGGTATCCTACAATCAACCCCGACCTCTGTAACGGTTGCGGCGACTGCAAGGTGCTCTGCAAACCCGGAGTGTTTGAGCTCGGTCCGCCTGATCCTACCGGCGTCCAGCGTCCGAAGCTGGTTGTTGCCCATCCCTATAAGTGCCTTGTGCTCTGCACGCGTTGCGTACCCATCTGCACTTCAGGAGCCATTACGCTTCCGCCCCGGGAGGAGTTTGAAGGGTTCGTGGAATACTTAGACTGAGTCGCGGTCGCGAAATCCCATCAGATAGAGTATTGCGTCAAGGCCGAGGGTAGAAATGGCTTGACGGGCACTTTCGCGCACAATGGGTTTAGCTCGGAAGGCGATGCCGAGCCCGGCTTTCGCGAGCATGGGAAGGTCGTTTGCTCCGTCACCCACAGCAATGGTCTGCTCAAGGCGAATGTTTTCTTTTGTGGCAATATGTTCCAGCAGTTCAGCTTTTCGCTTTCCATCAACAACCTCTCCGATAACTCTCCCCGTGAGCTTTCCATTTTCAATTTCCAGTTCGTTGGCGTACACATAGTCAACATTCAGCTTTTTCTGCAGATACCGGCCGAAGTAGGTAAAGCCGCCTGAAAGGATTGCTGTCTTGAAGCCGAGATTGTGCAGTCTGCCGAAGAGGGTTTCCGCTCCTTCAGTAAGCTGCAGACGCTTTGCCACCCGTTCAAGAACCGACTCATCAAGCCCGGCAAGCTTTGAGACCCGCAGGCGCAGGCTTTCGGAAAAATCAAGCTCACCGCGCATCGCCCGCTCCGTGACGGCGGCAACTTCGGCTCCCGCACCCGCTTCAAGGGCCAGTTCGTCAATCACCTCGGAGGTGATGACGGTTGAGTCCATGTCGAACACTACGAGACGGCGGTTGCGGCGGAAGATGTTGTCTTCCTGGAATGCTATGTCGATGCCGAGGGTGTCGGTGACTATGAGCAGTTCTTCGCGGAACTTCGCTTCATTCTGGAGGGTGCCGCGCACCGAAAACTCAACGCAGGCCTTCGTTATGTCGCTCTCTGTCCCGTTTTCAAGGGGAACTCGACCGGAGAGGCGGTTTATGGTGTCGATGTTCAGGCCGTGTGCTGCGACTATGGCAGTCACCTGTCCGAGGTGTTCGGCAGTGATCCTGCGTCCGAGCAGCGAGAGCAGGTGGCGGGTTTTACCCTGCTCGTCGACCCACCTGGCGTACTCGGTCTCCGTGACCGGCGTGAAGGTGAGCTGGAGGCCGAGGGTGTGCGCTTTAAAGAGGAGGTCCTTCATGATGGCGGCCGAGTCCGAGCCGCTGGGGATTTCCACCAGCATACCGAGTGCGAGGTGGTCGTGGATGACCGCCTGACCGATGTCGAGTACCGGAATCAGGTGGCTGGAGAGCACCCCGGTGATGGATGCGGTGAGGCCCGGACGGTCCGGGCCTGAGATATTTAAAAGGAGCAGCTCTTTCATGCGTTCACTTGCGATGGCGGTTCTTGGTGCAGGTGTTTACTGGTGTTTCCAAACCTTGAATGCAGACAGAAGCAGAAGCAGGACAAGCATAGGAATCAGTACAGTTTCAGAAACAACCCCGAGTAACCGGCCACCAATCCATGTGCCGCCGAGGGACCCCGCTGCCATGATGAAGAGAAAAGGTTTATTAGCTCCCAGTACTGAAAAACTCCGGTCACGGCTGTAACGAGTAAAGCTGACCAGCATTGTTGGCAGGCTGACAGCAAGGGAAAGGCTGCCGGCCAGCTTGATGTCGACGCCGAACAGAATTACCAGGGTCGGTATAAGCAGTTCTCCTCCTGCAACTCCAAGCAGGGCGGCGACAACGCCGATAGCAAAGCCAGCTGCCGCGCCGCTGAGTGCCAGCTGAAGGGAGTTTTCCAGCAAAGGACTGCCGGCATCCTCCACCAGATGGCCGCTGATCATAAAGCCCGCGATGACGACAAGCAGGGTTGCAATGATTTTGTATAACCCTTTAGACTGAAGCTTTGTTGCCCATCCGGCACCCATCCATGCTCCCAGCAGGCTTCCGGCCAGCAGATTTATGACGATCTGCCAGTTGTCGGCCAGCAGGTCCCATGAGACGGCACCAGCCCTGAACGGCAACGCTGATGCTACGACAACCAGACTCATCGCCTTGTTCAGAATTACCGCTTCCAGTGCCGGAAAACCGAAGAAGCCGATCAGAAGGGGTAGTCGGAACTCAGCTCCGCCCAGTCCGATAAGACCTCCCAATGTGCCTATGAGGATACCGGTAAAAAAAGCGTAAGTGAGTTTTTCCCCCTGCATGTGAGCTATTCCCACTCTATAGTAGCCGGTGGCTTTGATGATATGTCGTAGGCAACACGGTTGATGCCGCGGACTTCGTTGATGATGCGGTTCGATACCTTCGCAAGGAAGTCGTGCGGCAGGTGGGCCCAGTCGGCAGTCATGCCGTCTGTTGATTCCACAGCGCGGAGCGCAAGCACATTCTCATAGGTGCGTTTGTCGCCCATCACTCCAACCGACTGCACAGGAAGAAGCACTGAGAAGGCCTGCCATACCTGCTGGTAGAGGCCGCTTGACTTCAGCTCTTCAATAAAAATTTCGTCAGCGTTCTGCAGAATTTCAACCCGTTCGGGGTTCACCGATCCGAGCACCCTGACCGCAAGGCCGGGGCCGGGGAAAGGGTGGCGCATGAGAATATCTTCAGCTATGCCAAGTTCGCGGCCTACAGCGCGGACCTCGTCTTTGAACAGTTCGCGCAGCGGCTCAATGAGCTTCAGCTTCATGCGCTTGGGCAGTCCGCCAACATTGTGGTGCGATTTGATTGTTTCCGACGGCCCTTTGACGCTGACGCTCTCAATCACATCGGGGTAGAGGGTGCCCTGCACGAGAAACTTCTCTTCGTGGATGTGCTCTTCAAAGACACGGATGAAAGTGCGGCCTATGATTTTGCGTTTTTTTTCAGGGGAGGCTACACCTTTCAGCCGCGTGAGGAAAAGGTCGCGCGAATCGGCAAGGGTCACTTTCAGGCCCAGCGGCTTGAGGAACTGCATGACTTTTTCTGCTTCATTCTTGCGGAGGAGGCCGTTATCAACAAAAACGCAGTGCAGCTGTTTGCCGATGGCTTTACTGACGAGAACTGCGGCCACGGTAGAGTCGACCCCGCCGCTGATGCCGCAGATGACCGTATTGTTTCCTGCCCGTTCGCGAATATCCTCTATCTGGTGGTCGATAAAGCTTTTTGACGACCAGTCGGGAGTGATTCCGGCAATGTTCAACAGGAAGTTCCCGAGCAGCTGTTTTCCGTACAGGGAGTGCTGTACCTCGGGGTGGAACTGGAGTCCGTATATTTTAAGGGCGGCTTTGCTTCCATAGCTCTCGATGGCGCACATTTCAGAGTTTCCGCTGCTTGCGGTGACGCGGAATCCTTCGGGCATGCGGGTTACCTTGTCGCCGTGGCTCATCCATACATCGGAATCCGGAAAGCCCTCAAAGAGCAGGCTTTCATGATCTGCGCTACGGTCCACCAGAATTTTAGCCCTGCCGAACTCCTGCTTGGAGGAGCTTTCAACTGCACCGCCGAAATGGTTTGCGATGGCCTGCAGGCCGTAGCAGATACCGAGGATAGGGAGGCCGAGAGAGAAGATTCCGGGGTGGGGTAGAATGGCTGAATCACCATAGACGCTTGTGGGTCCTCCCGAAAGGATGATTGCTCTCGGGTTGTGCTCGCGAATGGTTTCAGGTGTGGTGCTGTAGGGGAGGATTTCGGAATAGATGCCGAGTTCGCGTATGCGGCGGGCTATCAGCTGTGTGTATTGTGATCCGAAATCCAGTACCAGGACAGATTGCATGGGAGGACGGTTGTTGGTTTAGTGAAATGCAGGCATCAGAATCCCCATTCGCTCTTCCAGTCTTTTTCGGGGACTGCCGACGGATCCATTGAGGGGTCGGGTACTGCTTCTTCAGAGTGATCTGGCTGATTCTGGTAATACTGGAACCCTTTCGGGGTGAAATATTCAATGTAGACCTCAGGGTCATAGAGGTTCGAGGGCCTGTTGGTCGTTGAGGAAATTGGTACGGCAATGACATTGTCGGGTATATGGAAATACCTGTTTTCAAGGCCGAGTGCGGGGTCGGCGTAACAGCGTTTCATGAACCCTGCCCATATTGGCAGAGAGGCGCGGGCGCCCTGGCCGTATTCCATGGAGGTGAATTTGATTCGCTCATCGTCGAAGCCGGTCCATACCACGGCAACCAGCTGCGGAGTGAACCCCGCAAACCATGCGTCGCGAAGGCTCTGGGTGGTACCTGTTTTGCCTCCGGCCTCAATGTCGAGCCCGTAACGGGCTCGAACGGCTATGCCGGTACCCTTGTTGATGACATCCTTCATCATTGAGACCATGACGAAATTGCTGGTTGAGTCAATGGCGAAGCGGCTGTTGGGGACATATTCCGACAGGGTGTGGTGGTTCTTGTCCTCCACTTTCAGAATGGAGACCGGTTCGTTCCAGACACCATTGTTGGCAAAGGTTGAAAATGCTCCGGCAAGTTCAAGCGGTGACACTTCAGCAGTTCCCAGTGCAATTGAGAGGTTCGAGGGTATGGGTGAAGAGATCCCCATTCTTCTCGCATAGCTGATTATTTCGGAAGTGGTGAGGTTCTCATAGGCAAGCCGTACCGTCACCTGGTTCAGTGAACGGGTTATGGCCGAGCGGAGGGTGGTCCATCCCCCTGAAGAGTTGTCGGAGTTTCTTGGAGACCAGATCTTGTCACCGCTTTTGAGCTCAAGGGGCTGGTCGAGCACCTGGAAGTTGGCGGGGATTCCCTTGTCGATGGCAGCGCTGTACACAAAGGGCTTGAAGGTGGAGCCCGGCTGGCGCCGTGCCTGCCACACATGGTCGAACTGGTACTTGTAGTCCTCGGGTGCGAATTTGTTGCCGCCTACCCATGCCTTTACATGGCCGTTGGAAGGGTCTATGGCTACCAGAGCCACCTGAATGCGTGTTTTGTCGTGAAGAAGCCCTTTCAGCCATACTTTGTCGGCCTTGAGTTTCGCCATTGCACGGGCGTCCGAAAGCCCGTCTTCGTCGCGCATTTCACGGTATCGGGCACTCTCCCTGATCATCTGGTTTTTCAGTGGCTCGGTCCATGTCCAGTAACGGTCGAACTTGGCCTGAAGGCTGGCGAGATGCTCGGATGCCGCCTCTTCGGCGTAGTTCTGCATACGGCTGTCGAGTGTGGTCTGAATGGTCAGGCCGTCCCGATGGAGATTGATGTCGCCAAGTCTGGCTGCGGGCTTGACTGTCTGGCGGATATACTCGGTGAAATAAGGGGCTGCTCCGTGGTGGCTGACCGGAGTGTAGTTGATTGTGAGCGGAGTCTTTTTTGCTTTTGCCGCTACGGCCGGAGTGATGAATTTCTCCTTTTCCATCAGGGAGAGCACGAGATTTCTCCTGCCCAGTGAGCCTTCCGGGTTTTTTTCCGGGTTGTAGGCTGTCGGGTTCTTCAGTGTCGCAATCAGGGTTGCGCTTTCGGGCAGTGTCAGTTCACTGGCCTTTTTGCCGAAATAGGTGATTGCCGCCGCTTCAATTCCGTATGCCCCGGAACCGTAATAGACGGTGTTCAGGTAGAGGGCCAGAATTTCGTCTTTGGTATAGGTTTTCTCCAGCTCAACTGCCGTCACGAACTCCTTCATTTTTCGCGTGACGGTCCTCTCCTGCGTCAGAAACAGGTTCTTTGCAAGCTGCTGGGTAATGGTGCTCGCCCCGTGCCACCGGCTTCTGCCCCGTACAACATTCTCTCCCATGGCAATTACCAGACGGCGGAGATCGACCCCCCAGTGGCGGTAGAATTCTACATCTTCAGTAGCAATCAGTGCCTTCTGGACTGACATCGGAATGGATTTCAGAGGCACAAAGGTCCGGTTTTTGAGGAAAAATTTATGGAGGATGACGCCATCCTCCGAATAAACCAGTGAGGCCAGATCGGGGTTGGGGTTCTCAAGCTCCTCAATGCTCGGAAGGCCGAACAGGTTCGATTTTGCAACTGCGGCAGAGGGAGCCGCTGTGAGGGACAGGGCGCTGATGACAAGGGCCAGAAAAAGTGCCCTCATAGGGGCCGCCGGCAGGAAAGAATAACGAGGTCGTATCATCGTTCAGCAGTCAGTCTTGAAATTAGTCATCAGTTTCGGTGCGGTTTTCATAACAATCGGGTATCAAGAGCTCTTTTTATACAATTGCCCGGCAAATTCAAAATGTTTTTTCAGGGCCGCAGTAAACCGGAGGGTGTCCTCAAGCATCGGGAGGTGGCCGAGGTCCATGAACTGCGCCAGTTCTGTAGGAGCCTGAGTTCTCTTTTTGCGTTCATGATAGAGCGTCACAGTTCCTTCGGGGGGGATGGTCTGGTCGGCCATGCCAACGCAGCAGAGCACGGGCGAGGGTATGCTGACGACGCTTCTGGTGTACTTCCTCAGTGCTTCCGGATCTATCGAAAAACGGCCCACCGCATTGGTGGCTTCGCGGTCGGAGCCGGCAAAGTCCTCAACAATGATGTTGCTGTACTCCTCTCCTATATCTTTTGCTGTTGCCCGTTTGATGAACATGCTTTTCATCGGATCCACCAGAAAAATGTTCCTGAAATGGAGCGAGATGTCAATCAGTCCTCCCAGGATGAAGAGTCCGACTGCGTTGCCCATCGACTCCTCAAAAATGCCGCAGGCAATGATTGTTGCTGAAAGCAGAGCATCCTGATAACGCAGAGCAAGCTCGGTGGCCACCATTCCTCCCATGGAGTGGCCCACAATATGCAGGTTCCGGGAACGGTCAAGTCCGAGATGCTCAATGAGTGCTCCAGCTTCATCGGCGAATCCGCCAATGGTGAGCGAAGGGGTGTGCCCTTTGATGAGGGTTCTTCCTGTGCCGCTCTGGTCGTATGTGATGCAGCGGTAGTTTGGCGAAAGCAGCTCTACCACCGGCTTCCAGTAGCGGGCCGATATTGCCCAGCCATTGACGAACAGTACCGCCGGTTTGGTTGTTGCTGACGGGTCCGTTTCCGCAGTGTCCTCGTAATACATCCTGCATCGGTCGGTGGCGAAATAGCTCATGCGTAGAGGAGGGTGTCGTTTGACAAAAAGAAAAGTTTAATATATAACTTATAATACGAAAGGGCAGAAAGCCCTCCCATAACTTTTTTACACCGTCCAACTCTTCCTATGGACTTTTCGCCCATCGCCTTTGTTGCGCCACTTGTCGATTTCATCATGCATATCGACATCCATCTCCAGGTGCTTGCTGCAGACTATGGTGTCTGGCTCTACCTCATTCTCTTTCTCATCGTCTTTGCCGAAACCGGTCTGGTTGTTACCCCCTTCCTGCCCGGTGACTCTCTCATCTTCGCAGCAGGATCGCTGGCCTCACTTGCCGGTTCAGCCCTCGATGCAAATCTGCTCTTTCTGGTGTTTTTCTCAGCCGCTGTTCTGGGAGATACCCTCAATTATGCCATAGGCCACAAAGTGGGGCCACGGGTGTTTGACTACGAGAAATCATTCATTTTCAACCCGTCACACCTCATCAAAACAAACCATTTTTTCGAGAAATACGGAGGCAAAACCATCATCATCGCCCGTTTCGTTCCCATTGTCAGGACATTTGCCCCATTTGTTGCCGGTATCGGTGCCATGACATATCATCGTTTCATTTTTTTCAATATTTCCGGCGCTCTTCTCTGGGTTGGCCTGTTCTGCTACAGCGGGTACTTTTTCGGCCAGCTCCCCTTTGTTCAGGAGAACTTCAAGCTGCTTATTCTTGCCATCATCATCCTCTCCATTCTTCCTCCGATTGTTGAGTATATCAAGCACCGCCGGCTCCAGCCGTAGCTCTCGGTTTCCGTTGCCTGCTGATGTTGAGGGAATGTGGATAACTTGTCGAAGGATTTGGCTGTGTCTCATGGCGGGACAGGGGAAGAGACGGATGATACAGTATGGTAGTTTTCTTTAAGTCGTTTTATTATTGTGTTTTATTTGTTTGTTCGCTTTTTGTGTGTGTCATTGTGGAATAGTTGCGGGGTTTCTGATTTTATCTGACGGAATGAGGGTTGATTGTTGACAACATTTGTCCGATGAAAAAAATATTCCATTAAGTTGCCGGATTTTTTTATACTTACACTCCGAAACGGCACATCGGCGTATAGCGCAGCCTGGTAGCGCACTTCCTTGGGGTGGAAGGGGTCGTGGGTTCAAATCCCGCTACGCCGACAGAGTGAAAATATTCGCATTCGGTCAGTTGCCATGACACATTCCAGCGAACAGGAACCCCATCCGAAAATAATTTCCTGCCCGATCTGTGGCAACTCCTTCACCTGCGAAGGTTCTCTTGACTGTTGGTGTGCATCGCGCACTGTGCCGGCGGCCTTGCTTGAGGAGCTCTCCCGTCGTTATACCACCTGCATTTGCCCTGCATGCCTGGATCGCCTGAGGGCGGAGCATACGGCCGGCTGATTGGTTTCCCCTGAGGAAGTCCTTATATTTTACAAGCGTACTGCCGGCGTCCAGACTCTGACGCTTTCCCCTTTTTTTCATGGATTACACATGAGGAGCGACCTGATGAAGACAGATGGCTTGATGGGAATGGTGCGCATGACACTGCTGATTGCGGCATGCCCGCTCTTCCTGCATGTTCCGTTGCTTGCGCTGCCGGTTTTTCCGGAGTCCGCACCAGCGACGACTTCCGCGGAGCGGAGCTCTCTGGCAGATGGCGAAACTGTTGTGTCTACCTCGGATCTTGACGATGGCGTCACCAGTGTGAGGGGCATGATTCGTGTTGATGCACCGGCAGCTTCCATCTGGCGGGCCCTGACCGATTACGACAACCAGAAGAATTTTGTGCCGAAGGTAAGGGAGAGCGGGCTGATTTCGGACAACGGCACTGAGCAGGAGATGTTTTCAGTCGGCCGGACCGGGGTGCTTTTTTTTAAAAAGACAGTCACCATCCAGCTTCTTCTCAAAGGCGACTATCCCAAACGCCTCTCCTTCCGACAGACGAAGGGGGACTTCAAGCTGTATAGGGGGGAGTGGACCATTACCAGGCTTGAGGGTGTTCCCGGCAGGGTACTGACATTCCGCGCCCACCTCAAACCTGATTTTTTTGCTCCTGACTTTTTTGTGCGGGCGGTTCAGAAAAAAGACCTGCCGGGAATACTTCTGGCCATGAAAGAGCGTGCCGAGGGCATGGCCGGCGAAATTCATGGTGCTGCAGGGAAGCTTCCTTAAGGGGTGAACCGAAGCCCTGCCGCCGTAGCTGATACCGGGCATTCAAGCCTGTGACTGAACAGTTCTGTCGCTTTGTTTCCCGTGCAGTGGCTGGTGTGGATTCTTCCAATCGGGAATTTTGCCAGCGCCAGAGCCGTTTTTTCCAGCCTCTCCTCATTGGCTGATGATAAGTGCAGCCCACCGACAACCGAGGCTATCCGTTCCTCTCCGCTTACGGCTCTGATATGGTTGATGGTGTTCACAAGCCCAGAATGGCAGCACCCGGCAATAATGACCAGCCCTTCCGTGGTCTCTATCCAGAGCGACAGATCGTCCTCAATCGGGTCAGGGACGGCGCCTTTGGTGTCGAGGAAAAACGGGCCGCCGGGGTCTTCAAATTCGATTACTCTCGGCACAGGGCCAGTGACACGAATACCTGGAAGAATTTCCATCGGCCCGGTTGCATTGAGAATTTGTGATGGGTTGAGAGCCCGGATGGCCTCTTTTCCCTCATTGGGCATGTCGGTCGGTTTTGCCACCCCCTCACGGATGCTCCACCGCTGTGTGAGTGCGCCCGGATGCATGCATACCTTCATTGCCGGAACCTCCCGGAGCACCTGAGCCACCCCTCCTGTATGGTCGTAATGGCCGTGGCTGAGCACCAGCATGTCGGCACGCGACAGCTCAATTTCCAGCTTGTGGAGGTTGGCCGAAAATGCTGTTGATCTTCCCGTGTCAAACAGCAGCGTAGAGCCTCCAGCCTCTATCCAGAGGGAAAATCCGTGCTCGGAGCTGAAGTCTGAAAGTGGGGTGTTGTCAACAATAACGGTGATGCGGATCTCTTCGGGTTTCATCATGGTTGCGTTCGTTGGAGTGTCAGCAGTTTTCAGTAGAATGAAAGCTGTGTATATTTGTGGAGAATCGCAACTCATGAAGATTCCTTCCCAAACAATTTTCCCTGTGTTTCAATGCAGAACCAAACTGTCAGTATTCTCGGGTGCGGCTGGCTCGGTCTTCCCCTTGCCAAAGCTCTCATCAAAAAGGGCTTCATCGTCAAAGGCTCCACCACCGCCGAAGAGCATTTGGAGCAGCTCCGTACGGAGGGAATTGAGCCCTATATTCTCAACCTCAGCCCTGAGCTCGAAGGAGATGAGCCGGCAGAGTTCCTTGAAAGTGAAACTCTTATTGTCAACTTTCCGCCCGAGCGCCGAAGCGATATAGCGGAGTACCATGTCCAGCAGTTCTCATCGCTGATCGATGCACTTCAGCTCTCCCCGGTGCGCACCGTCCTCTTGGTCAGCTCTACCTCGGTATACCCCATGCTGAACCGTGAGGTGACTGAAGAAGATACCGACTCGGGCAGTGCCGGTTCAGCGGCCGGAGAGGCTCTCCTGCTTGTTGAAGAGATGCTGATGCAGGAGCGCTCCTTCCAGACTACAGTGGTAAGGTTCTGCGGTCTTGTTGGTTATGACCGCTCACCTGCAAACTATCTTGGCAGGATGGCTGAAATTTCGGATCCCGGCCAGCCGATGAACCTGATCCATCGGGATGACTGCATCAATATCATCACCGAAATAATCCGTCTCGGTCAGTGGGGAGAGGTCTTCAACGCCTGCAGCCCCGGCCATCCATCCCGTATCGACTATTACTCGAAGGCGGCCGAAATTGGCGGAATCGAACTGCCTCCTGTCAATGAAGGGGGTGAGCCGTCTCCTTTCAAGATCATCAGCAGCAGTAAACTCGAAGGGGCTCTCAATTACCGGTTTATTCACCCCGATCCGCTACAGTCTCTTTAGAGAATAAACTCCAGGTCCGCCTCCTCCTTGATGGTAGCGCGGACAAACAGGCTGAGCTCATTGAGAAACGAGAGAAAACGGTTCGGGTCAATTTCTCGAAGAAAGGCGGCAGGCGGCTCCTCCTGCCATCCAAGAAGAATGGTCTCAGGGTTTTGGGGATCAATCTTTTTCCTCTCCCCGGCAATGATGTTGAGCATCGCTTTCAGGCTGCTGCAGTGCAGGAACGCCTCGTCCCAGCTGTCGAGCCCGTTGCCGCTTTCCGACATGAACGGAAGGCTGCCGAGCGCGTCCGCCAGCCCGTAATGGAAAAGGGCCGCGTAGTTATGTGCGTCAATTGCAATGGAGCTGTAGACACTGTAGCCGCTGTCTTCCAGCATCACGCGATTGATGGTGCCCTGCCTGTAGATGGAGAGCTCCCGGTGCCGGGGGTCGGCATCGTCAATTAGAATATAGGTGACCTTCATTGGAACGGCAGATTGAGAACCTTTTACTCTGTTGCAGGGTTTTTAATGATGAAACGAAAGAAATGAGACACTGCAGCGTCAAATGAACATAAGGAGAACGGCGCGGACGAACAAACGGCCTTGACTTATGAAATGAGAAGAGCTGTGTCAAGTTTGTTTTTCCGAGAGAAGGAGATTGTTTTTCACTCGCTATCTTTATATAATTCTTGTACGCAACAGTTCTTGCGTACAAACCCTATAGCACAGCACACAATAATGGAAGGAAATTTCTCAAACAGGGTTCAGGATGTCATCCGTCTCAGCCGCGAAGAGGCTCTTCGTCTCGGACATGACTATATAGGCACCGAACACCTCCTTCTCGGACTTATCCGCGAGGGTGAGGGGATTGCCGCCAAAATCCTCAAGAACCTCAAGATAGATCTCTTCAAGCTCAAGCAGAAAATAGAGGAGAGCACACGGCCGAAAGTGCCTGCAACGCAGATGGGCAATGTGCCGCTCACCAAGCAGGCTGAAAAAGTGCTGAAAATCACCTATCTCGAAGCCAAAATCTGCAAATCAAGCATTATTGGAACGGAGCATCTGCTCCTCTCCATTCTGAAAGGCGAAGACAATATAGCTGCTCAGATACTTGAGCAGTTTGGCGTCACCTACGACCTCGCACGCGATGAACTTCAGGCCATCAGCGGCACCACCGGCCCCGGCGAGCCGGAAGACACTGGTATGGAAGAGTCGTTCTCTTCGGGTGGAATGGAACGCCCTGCCAGAAAAGGCGAGAGCCGCAAAGCGGAACGCACCAAAACCCCCGTGCTTGACAATTTCGGGCGTGACATCACGCGCCTTGCCATAGAGGACCGGCTTGACCCCATCATTGGCCGCGAAAAGGAAATTGAGCGGGTTGCCCAGGTGCTCAGCCGTCGCAAAAAGAACAACCCGGTGCTCATCGGTGAACCTGGTGTGGGTAAAACAGCCATTGCAGAAGGGCTTGCACTGAAAATCGTGCAGCGCAAGGTATCGCGGGTTCTCTTTGATAAGCGGGTGGTTGCGCTTGATCTCGCTGCCCTCGTTGCCGGCACCAAATACCGCGGCCAGTTTGAGGAGCGTATGAAAGCTCTCATGAACGAGCTTGAAAAGTGCCGTGATGTCATCCTCTTCATAGACGAGCTTCACACCATCATTGGTGCAGGCGGGGCATCCGGATCGCTTGATGCCAGCAACATCTTCAAGCCTGCGCTCGCTCGTGGTGAGCTCCAGTGCATTGGTGCCACAACGCTTGACGAGTATCGCCAGTACATTGAAAAAGATGGTGCGCTTGACAGGCGGTTCCAGAAAATCATGGTTGAACCGACCTCTGTTGACGAAACCATTCAGATTCTCAACAACATCAAGTCCAAATACGAGTCGCACCACCATGTAAGATACTCGGAAGACTCCATTGAAAAAGCGGTCAAGCTTGCCGAGCGCTACATTACCGACCGTTTCCTCCCCGACAAGGCGATTGATGTCATGGACGAGGCTGGTGCGCGCGTGCACCTGAGCAACATTCATGTACCAAAGGCGATTCTTGAGCTCGAGAAATCTGTTGAAGAGGTCAAGGCCGAGAAAAACCAGGTCGTGAAGATGCAGAACTTCGAAGAGGCCGCAAAGCTTCGCGACAAAGAGAAAAACCTTCTTGAAGCGCTCGACCATGCCAAGCAGGAGTGGGAAGACGAAGCAGCTGAAACCGTGTACGATGTCACCGATACCGACATTACCTCTGTTGTCTCCATGATGACGGGTATTCCCGTGGACCGTGTTGCCCAGTCTGAATCCAAAAAGCTTCTCACCATGGAGGCCGATCTCCAGAAAGAGGTCATAGGGCAGGATGAAGCAATCAAAAAAATCACCAAAGCAATACAGCGGACCCGTGCCGGTCTGAAGGACCCCTCCCGTCCCATTGGTTCATTCATTTTCCTCGGCCCCACAGGCGTTGGAAAAACGGAACTCGCCAAGGCGCTCACCCGTTACATTTTCGACAGCGAAGACGCCCTTATCCGTGCCGACATGAGTGAATACATGGAGAAATTTTCCGTCAGCCGTCTTGTTGGAGCGCCTCCAGGATATGTAGGCTATGAAGAGGGGGGCCAGCTCACAGAAAAAGTGCGGCGCAAGCCATACTCCGTGGTGCTTATCGACGAAATTGAAAAAGCTCACCCTGATGTGTTCAACATCCTGCTGCAGGTGCTGGACGAAGGCGTGCTTACCGACGGCCTTGGCCGCAAGGTCGACTTCCGCAACACCATCATCATCATGACCTCCAATATTGGAGCCAAAGACATCAAGAGCTTTGGTGCTGGTTCAGGTATGGGATTTACATCCCCCGACGACAGCACAGGCAGTTACAAGGCCATGAAGTCGACCATTGAGGACGCTCTCAAACGGGTGTTCAACCCCGAGTTCCTGAACAGGATTGACGACACCATCGTCTTCCATCAGCTTGAAAAAGAGGATATCTTCAAGATTATTGATATCACAGCAGGCAAGCTCTTCAAGCGCCTGCACGACATGGGCATTGAGGTTACACTTGAGGAGCCGGCAAAGCAGTTCCTTGTTGACAAAGGGTACGACCAGAAATACGGAGCTCGTCCACTCAAACGGGCCCTGCAGCGCTATGTTGAAGATCCGCTGGCAGAAGAGATGCTCAAAGGCCGCTTCAGCGAAGGCAGCAGTATCCGCATAGGTTTTGATGAAAAAGAGCAGGCTCTGCAGTTTTCCGATGCAGACGAAGCTCCGGCAAAAAAAAGCCGGCGTCAAGAGAAGCTCGATAAAGAGTAAGTTTTTTATTCCCCCATACACGGTTACGGTTCATGTTGCTCCGCTCCTCAAAGCGAGGGCGGCGTGGCCGTAGTTTGAACAACCAAAAACAACCAAAAAAGGGGAATACTTATGATGAAATCAACGCTTTTCGCCATTCCGATGCTTGCAGCATCACTTACCATCGGAACCGGCATGTCCTCGGCAGCTGAAGGCGCAGCGCCTGCCAAAGCGCCCGCGGGAGCCGCCGTCCAGCAAAAAGGCATGGCCCCGGAGGCTGCCCATCAGGCACCTGCAGCAGTTAAAGCCGCAAAGCCGGCAGCTGAAGCTGTTTACGGCAGCGAACTCATGAGCAAAGAGGAGATTGCCGACTACAAGGTACAGCTGAAAGCCTGTAAAAATCCGGAAGCACGCACCAAGCTTCAGATGGAGCATCATACCCGCATGCAGGAAAGAGCCGCTGAAAAAGGCGTAACCCTTCCCGATTAAATTAGGGAGAGTTGGGGACACTCATGACTGAGTGTACTAATTAGTACACTCAGTCATGAGTGTCCCCATCAGTTTGCTGTATCGTGTGACGATGAATGATGTGCATGACTGAATCGGATTGCTAACGCTTAAATCTTATGAGCTATGACAAAGAACAATGAGGACTCTGTCGAGAGGTCTCCGGAGCAGATCGAAGAGCAGATCCGGCTTGCGGCATACTTTCGCTGGATAGAGAGAGGCTGCCCTGCCGGCGAGGGAGTTGAAGACTGGCTGGAGGCGGAGGCCGGGCTGGCATCGCAGTCAGAAGAGTTGGAAGGGGCCTGAACGCCTGCTGAAACAAACTGAAAATACACAAGCCATTCCTGCGGGAATGGCTTGTGTATTTGGTTACAAAAGGTCGGTGGCAGTTTCTTTTACAGCCTCAGGCTACAGGAGGATGGTCTTTCAGCGCATCGAGCGATCGCTGGAGCATCTCCTCGGGCAGCGGATAGTCGCTGATTTTCCCTGACATGAACGCGTCGTACCCCTGTAGATCCATCAGTCCATGCCCTGACCAGTTCATCAGAATCACCTTCTCCTTCCCTTCCTCCTTCGCTTTTTTGGCCTCGCGGATGGTTTCGGCAATGGCATGGGATGTTTCAGGCGCAGGAATGAATCCTTCCGTATGAGCGAACAGCAGTGCTGCCTCGTAGCACTCGGTCTGCGGCAGCGAGTTCGCTTCAATCAGCCCAAGCTGGCGCACATGGCTGACAAGAGGCGCCATGCCGTGGTACCGCAGCCCACCTGCGTGAATGGCCGGAGGAATGAACCCGTGGCCGAGGCTGTGCATTGGCAGGAGTGGTGTCATCTTTGCAACATCACCCGCGTCATACACATACGGACCCCTCGTCAGTGTAGGGCATGCTTCAGGCTCTGTGGCAATGATGCGCACCTCTTTCCCGTGAATTTTGTCGCAGATGAAGGGGAAGCTGATGCCGGCAAAGTTTGATCCACCCCCTGCGCAGCCAATTACTACATCCGGATATCGCCCAACCTTTTCCAGCTGCTTCTTCGCCTCAAGCCCAATGATGGTCTGATGCATCATGACATGGTTCAGCACACTGCCAAGCGCATAGCGGGTATCCTCGCGCTCCACCGCCTGCTCAATTGCTTCGCTGATGGCGATAGCAAGGCTGCCCGGCGTGTCGGGCATCTCACTGAGAATCTTTCTTCCGACAGCCGTCTCCATGCTCGGGCTCGGAATGCAATCCGCCCCCCAGGTTTTCATCATGATTTTGCGGAAGGGTTTCTGGTCAAAACTGATTCGCACCATAAACACCTTGCACTCAATCCCCACAAGCTTACAGCTCATCGCCAGAGCGCTGCCCCATTGGCCGGCCCCCGTTTCCGTGGTCAGGTACTTGATGCCGAACTGCTTGTTGTACCAGGCCTGCGCCACAGCAGTGTTCGGTTTATGGCTTCCCGCGGGCGATACCCCTTCGTTCTTGTAATAAATCTTTGCAGGAGTCCCCAAAGCCGCCTCAAGGCGCCGTGCCCTGTACAAAGGAGAAGGGCGCCACAGCTTTAAAATCCCCTGGATTTCATCAGGAATATCAATCCACCGCTCCGTACTCATCTCCTGCTCAATCAGGTTCATCGGAAACACCCGGGCCAGATCGTCCGGCCCTATCGGAACGCCATTCATCCCCACAGGAGGAGGAAGCGGAACCGGAAGATCAGCCTGAATGTTATACCACTGACGCGGCATTTCATCTTCAGTAAGGAGAATCTTCGTCGGTTCAGTGCTCATGGTGGTAAATATTAATGTTGCGGGCAGAACGGGCAAGGGATGTTGTAGACCGCGCAGAAGCGGGCTCATACTCGATGTGTGGTGCCGAAGACGGGAACAGAAGCTTCAGTATCAATAGGGTTCTTATGCTATTAAGCCTTCATTATACCCCTAAAAATGCCCCTAAATTCGCGCCTCACTCACTCAATCAGTTGAAAATATATCTAAATGCTGGCCAAATCCCCCCATTATGTATTTGGATCAGTCAAGACCAAGTGCACACCCCGACGCACCCCGCCGTTCATCATATTGTTACGCCGTTGTAAGATCAATGGCTATGACCGATAATACGCTAAAGAAACTTCGTGGTGCTTGTAATCACAGCAATAAAGCGCCTTATTACTATGGGAATACATTGTAGGTAAATGTAGGGTAGTATAAGGAGTGCTATTGAAGTTATCGTGCAGCAACTGTATGGCGTGGGATCCTGACGCGTCGGCCTCCAAAGACGATGAAGGCTTTATAGGATATTGCAGAGTAAACCCCCCAGTAATGACAGATGACAGCTTAATCGCAATCTGGCCGAAAACATACCATGATTGCTGGTGTCTGGGCTATGTTGCCATAAACGAAGGACTATTGACATCAAGAGATTCGTGAACGAGAAGCGTTACT
Organism: Chlorobium phaeovibrioides; assembly: GCF_003968655.1. GTDB lineage: Bacteria > Bacteroidota > Chlorobiia > Chlorobiales > Chlorobiaceae > Chlorobium > Chlorobium phaeovibrioides. The sequence goes on from NZ_RXYK01000002.1 coordinate 175,617, forward strand.
ACTCCGACGGTTTTTCAGTTCCTCATACTGTTCCTGCGAAATGTCAGGTGAAGGACCAGGAGTGTCGCGCGGTTTCGGTATCACAAACGGCTCATCCTCCTTACTCTCCGTAACTCCGCCCTCTCTCGCCCCTTCCCTTAAAACAGGATAGAATGACTCCAATACCTCACTAAGTGCCCGTCCGAACTGTTCGTATCGCACCGAAGCCTCACCCTGCACCCCCGACTCAGCAACCTTCATCTCACCCTTACCCGTTAAAAACCAGTTCCCATTGTAGCCCAAAGCAATAATATCCTTCACCAGATTAGACGGATTGCACCCCGCATCAGCTTTCACAAAACTCGAAATCGCCGTAGGCTTCTTGCCAATAAGCTCCGCGAACTCCCGCTGATTTAAACCCATAGAGCTAATCACAGCCTTCAGATTGACACCGATATCTCCCTCGGGTAGAATATTATTTGTCCGTTTGTTCATATTTTTTTGAACTTTCTGCGGGATTGTTCCAAATAATTGGAATAAATGAGTTATCTTTGAGTTGAACTTGACTTGTAGAAGATATCAACAAAAATAACATCAAAGTTGCAAATGTTGGACCACAGAAAAAAGCTCCGGGGCACAGTCACGCAGGTACAGCACTTACTGCGAGAGCAAGGAGAAGACCTCAGTTTGGCCGCCGTATCAAAACGCATCAAGGTGGGCACCAATGTCGAAACCATGCGCTACTGGATTGAAGCAATAAGAAAGAGAAAGACAAAGGATCAGGCAACAGCAACAGAAATCAACAAAATGCGAAGGGAGGCAACCGAATGATGGAAACAAGATTCTACCGCTTGGTGGACATTATTGGCGACCGGAAGAGGGAGATACCAGCCATCATTCCGGTATCTGCTAGAACCTGGTTCCGAGGTGTTGCGGATGGGCGGTTCCCAAAACCTATAAAACTCACCCCTCACACGGTCGGGTGGTTATCAACAGACATCGAGCGGCTTATGGACAGACTTATGGCTGAGGCCAAGTAAATCAATTGTCAAACAAAAGGCACAAGCCATGAAGCAAATACTCAGCACCATCGGCACATTTATCCGCCACAAAGTACTGCGGATCAGGTCATACGAGATTATCAGCATATCGCCAGGCGGCAACATCAGCCTCCGCCCCATGCGCAAAAGCACCAGGAAGAATCCATGAACGCCATAGCCAAAAGCACCGCCGGCGCAGTACTCGGCATCATCATCCTCGGGGCTATCACAATAGCAACTGGAGGCAGTCCTCTCATAACAACCATAGGCCTCACCCTCACACTCTACCTCGGCAGCATAGAACTCCTCCGCTGCATCAAAGCAATCATACAATCAAAATAACCAAAACCACAAGGAGCGACATCATGCAGATAAAGCTACAGAGTCTGAAGCTCAAGAACTTTAAGGGCATCAAACAGTTCACATTCCAGCCCGAAGGAGCAGACGCCGAAATCCGGGGGCAGAACGGCACCGGAAAAAGCACCGTCGCCGACGCCCTTAACTGGCTGCTGTTCGACAAGAACCAGGCTGGCGAGAAGGCCTTCAGCATCAAAACGCTCGACGGCGGGAATGAAGCTGTCCATGGTCTGGACCACGAAGTTGAAGCTACACTGTTGGTCGACGGCCGGCCGCTGCAGCTCGGTAAAATGATGCGGGAGAAATGGACAAAGAAGAGGGGTGCGAATGCCGAAGCCGCGTTCCAGGGCCATGAAACCCTCTACACCGTCGACGGCATCCCAAAGAAGAAGAGCGACTACGACAGCGCAGTTACCGCCATAGCCCCGGAAGAATCCTTCCGCTTGCTCACAAGCACAACCTACTTTAACGCAATCAAATGGCAGGACCGCCGCCGCATCCTGCTTGAGGTCACCGGCAAGGTGTCCGACGCCGAAGTCATCGCCGCGCACGAAGGGCTCGAAGGGATTGAAGCGGTGCTCGACGGCCACTCACTCGACGACCGCACGAAAGCGCTGAAGTCCCGCCGTCCCAAGATCAACACCGCCCTTAACGAAATCCAGCCACGCATAGACGAAGCGCTCCGCGCCAAGCCAGAAGAAGCTGAACTCTGCCCACCAAAAGGGAAAAGCTATGAAGCGCTCCGCAAGGAGTGGCGGGAAGCGCAGAACCGCCGTGCCGCAATGCTTGCCGGCGACACCACGGCAACCGGCGAAGAGATCCTCCGGCACAGAGAAGCCATGGCCACCCTCAACCGCCAGCACGACGAAGCCCTAAGAGCATGGCGTGCCGGCGAGGAAACCAAAAAAGAGAAAGCCAGAAAGGCCACGCAGGAAGTTGAAGACAACGAGCACAAGGTAGAAAGAGAAGTCTCCCTCATTGAGGATTACACAAACAGCCTCGAAGCGCTCCGCGAGAAATGGGCAGAGAGGAACGCAACAGAATGGACAGAGTCCGAGTGCCCAACCTGCGGACAAGCATTGCCCGAAGAGCAGGCCGAAGAAGCCCAAACGCGCTTTAACGAAAAAAGGGCCGAAGAGCTGAAAGCCATCGAAGCAGAAGCGAAAAAACAAACCGCAGCACTCCAAGAAAGCATCAAACGCAAAGAGGCAGCAGAAAGCCGTATTGACGAACTCATAGCCGCAGAAGACGCGCAGGAAACGCATGATCCGGAGCCAGTAGCACCCGACCACAGCGAAAGAGAAAAAACCATCGCCACGCTCACAGCAGGCTCAACAAGCGCCGCCCCCAACACCAAACCCATTGATGAGGAAGTTGAGCGGATTGAAGCACAGATAGCCGCCTTCGAACGGTTCAGTGCAGCGCTCAAGCAGAGCGCAGATATTGACAAGCGGGTAGGAGACCTGATGGCGGAGAAGAAAGAACTCGGCATCGAGCTCGACGCCATCGACCAGAATATCGCACTGCTTGAGGAGTTCCTCCGCTGCAAAGTCGCCATGCTCACCGGCACAGTGAACGAACGGTTTGCCCCGCTCAGCTTCCGGCTGTTTGGGGAGCAAGTGAACGGAGGGCTCGCCGAAACCTGCGAAACCCTCGTTCCATCAGCAAACGGGGCCATGGTGCCCTGGAGCGATGTCAACACTGGAGCACGGGTTCGGGCTGGCCTGCAGATCATCAAGGTGCTGAGTGGACACTACGGTATCACAGCGCCTGTCTTTATTGATAACGCCGAGTCTGTCACCGGATCAATTGATAATGGCGAAAGCCAGACAATCAAGCTGATCGCAACCGAAGAGGCGGCAGAGCTGAAGATCACCCTACTTGAACAGCCACTGGCACTTGCAGTCTAACCGTCACTCAACAGGAACAACACCCAAAACACCACCACCATGCCAGAAGCTATCCAGACTCCCCAGCAGAATGCCGTCCAGCGGTTCCGCACTGTCCTCGAAGATCCGATTGTGCAGGAGCAGTTCAAGAACGCCCTGGAAGAAAACGCCCCGCTTTTCGTCGCCTCACTGGTTGATGTCGTCAGCAACGACAAAATTCTGCAGGAATGCAGCCCGAAAGACCTCATCCGTGAAGCCTTCAAAGCCGCAACCCTCAAGCTCCCCATCAACAAGGGGTTGGGGTTCGCATGGATCGTTCCGTTCCGCGAAAAAGGCGTGCCGAAACCGCAGATGCAGATCGGCTACAAAGGCTACATCCAGCTCGCCCAGCGTACCGCACAGTACCGCTACATCAACGCCGATATCGTCTACGAAGGCGAGCTAAAAAAAGCCGATAAACTCACCGGAGAAATCGACCTCACAGGCGAAGCGACGAGTGAAGTCGCCATCGGCTACTTCGCCCATATTGAAACCACCAACGGGTTCCGCAAAACGCTCTACATGAGCAAAGCCCAGGTCGAATCTCACGCAAAACGCTACAGCAAGAGCTTCGGTCAGGGGTACTCACCCTGGAAAACCAACTTCGACGAAATGGCCATGAAAACGGTCATCAACAGCCTGCTCAAGCGCTACGGTATTCTCTCCGTTGAAATGCTCGGAGCCTTCCAGGGCGATGACGACCAACGCACCCCCGAAGCCAAAGCCCAGGACGACATCACGAACTTCGCCAACAGCGAAAGCGCAGGGTTCAGCGACGCCGAAATCATCGAGCCAGCAACGGGAAGGATGGCGCAAGCCAAAGCACCCCAAGCTGAATCAGCATGGGAGCCAGTTGGCGCCACCAACAGCAAGGCCCGGGCACCATTCTAAGCACCCGTCACTCATCAGGCAAACACATCCCCCATGGTAGCAAACGCCGCCATGGGAACCAGGGCACCACACACCACCCTCAAGACGCAAAGCAATGAAATTCAGCGCACTTGCCAGCGGAAGCACAGGCAACCTCTACACACTCGAAGACGCCGAAACACGCATCATCATAGAATGCGGCCTGCCCTACAAGCAGATTCAGAAGCTGCTCCCCCTGCCCCCAACTCACTACGCAGCCTGCCTCATCACGCACAGCCACGCCGACCACAGCTACGCCGCACAAGAACTTCAGCGGCGCGGCATTCCCATCCACTGCAGCAACGCAACTGCCGAGTCGATTGGGTTGAGACGCGGCTGGACTGAAGCCGGAAGCGAGCAAATCGGAACACTGCAAATCAAAACCTACGAAGCCCAGCACGATGTCCCCAACCTCATGTTTCTTATCCGCTCCACTCAAGACGGCGAAACGCTCCTCTTCGCCATAGACACCTACTACATCCGCGAAAACTTCCACGGCATCACCATCTGGGCATGCGAATGCAACTACAGCAAAGAACTACTTCAGGACGGCGACGCCCTGGCCGACCGCCTCTACACCAGCCACATGGAGCTCCGCACCCTCCTCAGCGCATTAGCATCCAGCGACCTCAGCCAATGCCGGGAAATCCACCTCCTCCATATCAGCCGGGACCGTGGCGACCCCCAGGCATTCGCCCGCGCAACCCAAGAACAAACCGGCATACCAGTCTACGCCGCTCAACCAATCACAACCAGGAACCATCATGATTATCAAAGGATTCAACGGAATATTCCGCACAGACAATGAAGGGCTTCCGCCAACGCTTGGACGCAGCGACAACCCCGAACCGCAGCTAAACAACACACCCCCGCAGCGACAGGCAAAATGCGCCATTGAACTCATTCGCCGAGCCGGTCACTGGCTCCTATACGAAATCACCCAAGGGAACCACCACATCGATGTCATCGGCGAAAACAAATCGTTTCACAGCACCATCAGCAAGCACGACATCTTCCAGAAATACGAAGACTGGGTCGCCGCCCAAGACACACGACGAAACAGGGGAGTGGCCCGTGCACTATGAATTCCTGATACCAGGCACCCCCCAGGCGCTGAAACGCCACCGCACTTACCGTTTCGGCAACAAAAACATCAATGTGGATCCGAGTTCTGCCGCCAAAGAAAACTTTCTTTTGCAAGCACTTGAGCACCGCCCACCCGAACCACTTCGCGAAGCGCTTGCAGTAACGCTGCAGTTCTGCTTTGCGCGCCCGAAATCGCACTTCCGAGGGAAGAGCAGCACCCGCCTGAAAGCTGACGCTCCGCACTGGCATACCGGTCGACCCGATGTCGACAACCTGCAGAAATTCATCATGGACTCGCTCAACGGAACCTTCTGGCACGACGACTCCTGCATCGCCAGCATCAAGGCCGAGAAAATCTACCACGCAGTACCCGGCATACACATCCGGATTGAAGCCGCGTCCGACCCCTCAGTATCCAGCAATAGAACGGAACCATAGCCCCCGATGAACACCCCCGACAACAACAGCTTCATCACACTTCACCGGCGCATTATGCAATGGGAATGGTACACCGACGCTAACACAATACGGGTATTCCTTCACCTTATTCTAACAGCAAATCACAAAGAAACCCGATGGAGAGGAGAGCTCATAAAACGAGGGCAAGTACTCACCGGCCTGAACCAATTATCGCGCGATTTAAAGCTCTCAGTAAAGAAAATTCGTGTTGCGCTGGAACACCTGATTTCGACAGGCGAAGTGGCAAACAGATCGACAAACAAATATAGAGTGATAACCATAATCAATTACAACGCTTACCAAGACAGGAAAGAGCGTGAAGGGCAAGCAGGTAGGCAGACAGAAAGGCAATCAAAGGGCAATCAAAGGGCAGCATCCAACAATGTAAACAAGGGTAACAATAAGAAAGAAGAGGGGAGAAAGGTTCAGAACCCCGGCTTTTCAGTTGAGTTCATAGAAAAAGCCTGGGCTTTCTTCGCAACCAATAAAGTGAAACCCTACGGCGCCATCAAAACCCAGAACATCGCCCTCCAGCAGCTCTTCAGCATGGCCGGCGGGAATGAAGAAATAGCAAAAGACGCACTTCGCCAGACTCTGGCCAACAACTACCAAGGATACACCTGGTTCTTTGACCGCAAACATAAAGGAGAAAACAATGGACTTCACACGCGCAATAACCAAGGTCAAGCAGGGCAACCCACAAAAGCAGACCACGCTGCCCTCATGCAGCAGCTCGTCGATCGCACGACGGGAATGGGTTGACCAGCCCACCCCCACCACCATCATGGCCGCCCTCAACGAAATCCAACGAGCGAAAGGCAAATGGTACAGCGAAGTCATGATGAAGTTCTACAGCACCAATGTACCAGAACGCACCAAAGAGCACCTCGACGGGCTTGTCGCCACCATCCAAGCGCAGAAGCTCAACACCACCGACCTTCTGACCGTCACCCGGCGCATCCGCTTCACCGAGTTCCAAGGCACCACCTACATGCCCCTGCCTGATGAGGCAGCCATTGTGCGCATTATCCGCGAAGTGCAGAGCGAGAGCATCACTGCGCAATCAAACGAACCACGCAAAGGCCACGAACCCGACCCCATCGACATGAGCGAATACGACGGACTGACGGAAGAAGAAACCTGGGAAGCGATGTTCGAAAAAGCCTACCAAAAATGCGGAGGGCGGTGAATATTGCATTCAGCCAAATTACTCTGCGATGGTGTGAGTTTCTGATAAAAAAATCGTATGATATAGCTGACCCAACAACCCGACTGGAAGGTCAAAGCAAAAGGGATCACTATGGCAACCAAGCCCATTGAAAAGCACTCGCAACTTGCTCAAGTATCAGTTGCAAAGGCAGAAGAGATTGATCGGGTAACACAAAACCCCGGCGGAGAAAGGGGTGCGCTCATCACATTGATCAACAGCATTTATTTGGCAGATATCCCAACCGATGCAAAGCGGTCAATGACCGATCTGCTGCAGCAACTCATTGAGCACGCACAGCTTGAAGCACGGTTCAGAACCCTGCTCACAAAAGCAGACGCAGCGTTCATCAAGAAACTCGAAGCAGACTACCCCAACCTTACACAGCGAGACACACTCATATCCCTCTTCATCAAACTCGGGTATGATACCCGGGAGATTGCACGGAGGGTTGGGATTAGCACACGGGGGATGGAGAGCATCCGGTACAGGCTGCACAAGAAGATCGGCAGGGCGAAGAATGAGTCGATCAAGATGTATCTCGGGGGGGTGTGAGGGGCTTTAAGCCGGGTCTTATGGGCCGGTCGGAGGGAGAATGTATCAATGAAGCGCCTTTGCCTGCTAAGGAGGTTGTTGTCAGAGTAGCGCAGCTTTCTCTGCCCTGTGTCGAGACATCTACAATAAACGCAGCCAAGAGGACTCTTGTTACGTGCGGGTTGTGCTGACAACCTTGCTACATTGCTGGACAGCAGGATGATCGAAAACGCACGGCTTATGGTCAAGAAGGGCAGCGTTCACCGACTATGTAATCAATATGAAATGCAGCGTAAATCAAATGCATGAGATGACAGCTCTATTGGAGGGACTCATCCGCCACTGGGAAAGTGAAGTCGTCGAATTCAAGCAAGCCGGCAAGGATTATTCGACGGACAAGATTGGTGAATATTTTTCGGCATTGGCAAATGAATCCAATGTCCGAGGCATGGAGGGCGCGTGGTTGGTCTTTGGCGTGAACAACAAGACCCGCTCCATTACGGGCTCCGATTACCGGGTTGATCCGGAGCGTCTTCAAAGGACGAAAATGCAGATTGCGGAAAATACCGAGCCGAGTCTGACTTTCCGCAACATCTATGACCTGCAGCAAGATGGTGGGCGAGTGGTGATGTTTGAAATCCCAGCTGCTCCCCGCGGCATGCCCATTGCCTGGAAGGGGCACTACTATGCCAGAGCAGGCGAGAGTTTGACCCATCTCGGACTTGATAAGCTTGATGAAATCCGCCAGCAAACCAGTACGACGGATTGGTCTGCTCAACCCGTTCCGGAGGCGGAGCCAAAACACCTTGATGAACGGGCTCTTCAAACAGCCAGAGAGTCATTCGCCCGCAAGTATGCCAACCGCTTTTCGGAGGAAGATGTCTTGTCCTGGCCGTTGCAGACATTTCTCGACCGTGCTAAACTGACGAGGGATGGCAACCTCACCCGAACAGCGATACTGCTGCTCGGCAAGCCGGAAGCGGCCTATCTGCTTTCACCGCATCCAGCACAAATGACTTGGAAACTGGAGGGCCCGGAACTTGCCTATGAGCATTTTGGTCCGCCTTTTCTGCAGAATACCACTGCACTGTACCAGAAGATCCGGAATATCCAGTTGCGCATGCTTCCCGACGATGCCCTGCTTGCTGTCGAGGTATCGAAGTACGACCGGAAGGTAGTCCTTGAAGCACTGCACAATTGCATTGCCCATCAGGATTATACCCGTAATGGACGGATTCTGGTCACGGAGCGGTCAGATAAACTGATTCTTGAAAACGAAGGGGGGTTCTTTGAAGGAGAACCGAAAGACTATGCGACCGGAGAAAAGACCCCGCGTCGTTATCGAAACCCCTTTCTGGCACAGGCTATGGCAGAGCTGAACATGATCGACACCATGGGCTACGGTATCTATGCAATGCATATCGGTCAGGCCAGACGATACTTTCCGATGCCCGACTATGACTTACGCGAACCAACGGCAGTCAAGATGACGGTATACGGAAGCGTCGTGGACCCTGCATACAGCAGAATGCTGATTCAGAAAACCGACTTGCCGCTCGATGAAATTCTTGCCTTGGACCGTGTCCAGAAAAAGTTGCCGCTTGCTGATGATGTGATTAAACGCTTACGACGCGATGGCCTCATTGAAGGGCGCAAACCAAATCTCTTTGTGTCAGCTTCTATAGCAACCGTAACTGCCCGCAAAGCTGAATACATCAGGGCAAGAGCGCAGGATGACGACTATTATTGCAAACTCATTACCGATTATCTGAAGAAGTTCGGCGGAGCGTCACGGAAGGAAATCGACAGACTTCTTGTTGCCAAATTAAGTGAAGCTCTGGGGCCCGAACAAAAAAAGAGAAAGGTGGCGAACCTTCTGACAAAACTGCGCCGCTCCAGCTTGATTCGTAATGAGGGATCCCGCGCTCAACCGCTATGGGCGATAGATCCTTCGCCAACGAATTTGCAGAAAGGAAATGCAGGATTGCAGAAAGAGATTTCAGACTAAGTGACATAATAGAAGACAGTTAACTCTTCAGAATTGCAGAAAGGAAATGGCCTGTTTGTTCAAGACTTCAAGCATGCAGATTCCCTCATGTGTTTCGTCAGGGCCCAGGGCATGTACTTGTCATGTCGATTATCGTGAAAAACGGCTCCTCTGATCCCTCCATTCTGTGGACTGACCGTCTGAGGGTTGAGGGCACGTGGTGTGCCAACCTGTTCCAGTTTATCTTACGGTCGATTCAGCGTCTCTCTCAAGACCTGAAACTGCCGTTTCAGCTTGGCACTGATCTTTTCCGGCGGGGTGAGAGCGGGGTTCATGAAGCCATTCGTGAAGCGCTCGTCATTGCGCTTGTTATTGCGCTCGTCACTGCTCTCGTCATTGCACTCGTCAATGCCCTCGTCCATGCAGACTATCAAGGTGATGGAGGCATTGTCATCGAGAAATACACAGACCGTCCCCGAGTTCTCCAATCCCGGCTCACTCTTGATCTCGCTCGAGCAGTTGTTCCGGAGCAATGTCAGCGAATGCCGCAACAAGTCACTCCAGACAATGTTCATGATGATCGGAACGGCTGAAAAGGCCGGACCGGGCACAGTGGGTACTGCCGATGATAAGCCTCATTCCCGATGATTCCCTTGCACATCTGCAGGATCTCTTTGGCCCGAGGTTTTCCCTGGTTCGATCCGAACGAAGTGCAGGCACTTGTTACAGCCGAGATCGAAGGAGAGGTGGATAACCTTCGGGTTCGGCAGATCTGCAATATCCATCCCGCTGATGCTACAATGCTTTTGCAGGCGTTGGTCACCAAAGATGCATTGGTTCGTGATGGGCATGGTCGATGGAGTCGGTATCGGCTATCGCATACCGGTGACTCCCTGCATAACGAGGGGAAGTCCGAACATAACGAGGGGAAGTCCGAACATAATGCTGCAATACAGGCTATTGCAGAACAAGTTCAAAACCGTCGCAGGTTAACGCGGGATGAAACGGAGCGGATTATTATGGAGCTTTGTGATGGCCGGTGGCTGACAAAGAGTGAACTGGCGAAGTTGCTGCATCGGAATCCCGATGGAGTGCGTCAGCGTATTCTCATTCATTTCGTTGCCGGGGCTCGAGGGTATAAAAAAGAAACGCCCCCAACACGTTGAGGGCGTCGGACCAGAGATGCTATCTCTGGTGAGGTGCCGCTTAATATAAGTACTTTGATATGGATGCACCAAGCCCCCACACAAGAAAAGATCGGGTACTGGTCTATGTCGATGGGTTCAACCTGTACTTCGGCATGCTTGAGGCCGGTTACAAAAATGGTAAATGGTTGAACCTGAAGCTGTTGGCCAGGAAAATCCTTCTGCCGCAACAGGAACTGCTGTCGGTGAAATATTTCACCAGCAGGGTCAGCAATGACCCCGATAAGCAAAAAAGACAGTCTACCTCTATCGATGCACTTGAGTCAGTGGGAGTTGAGGTTCATTACGGGAAATATCAGCAAAAGGCCATGGCATGCCTGTTGCGGCCATGTCAGGGCCGATTACAACGAGAAAATGACAGACGTCAATATCGCTACCCAGATGCTTATTGGAGCCTATCAGGATCAGTACGATGTCGCCGTGCTCGTATCAGGAGACAGCGACCTTGTTCCTCCCATCCGTCACATCCATGACCAGTTCCCTGCCAAAAGAGTTGTTGTCGCCTTTCCTCCCAAACGTCACAACCAGTCCGTAAGGCTGGTGGCAAAGGGATCAATGACCATAGGCAGAAAAACAATAATCGACAGTCAGTTCGCCGACACCGTTCCCAGTAAAATCGGGTACAGTCTACGCAAGCCCGAAATCTGGGCATAAACGGAATGCCGGCTGCTCCACAGCAACCGTACCGTCAATGATTGAAGATATCAGGAAGGCCCTATGTGGAGGGCTGCCGATACACTGCGGGCGAACATGAGACTCCGGCCAGCCCGGGCTCGCATCAAGCCACGGGGCCATGGCTGCCAGGCAAGCCGCCCACAGGCGTTGCCGCACCGGCTCCACTCTCTCCCGTTCCGTCTCCACTGACGCTCCGTCTGCACTTCCGCTCTCTCCGCTTCGGCACAGCAACGGCGGATGGTAAGAGCGGTAAACGGTAACATCCGCCAAAGCGTCGCACTTTGGCGGAGGTTTCGATGTTGGCGGGGATACCTAAGAGCTGACCCTGACCGCTGCGCCGTCAGGGTCAGCAAAGACGCTCGGCACGGCTGCCGCTTCGTGGAGCAGCCCTCCGCGAGGGCCAGCGAATCATGCGCTTCGGACCCGGACCGCTACGCGGGCCGGGCCTTCGCTTGAGGCCACCCCCATGCGGGGCGCCGTCGGACCGGATCCGCTACGCGGTCCAGCCCTCAGCCAAAAACGCCCGACGACGGAGGCGCTTCGGACAGCAGCCGCTTCGCGGCGGTAGCTCTCAGCAAAGACGGACTCCGGACTCCTGGCCGTGATCGCTACGCGGCCCGGTCAGTCGCCGCCCAGTCGCCGAGTGGTGTGTTCCAAAATGGAACCAAGCACTTCTTTCCAGAGCTACCCGTTCGCGATAGCGGTAGTCACCAACCAACGCTCCGCACCGGCGCCGCCGACTGCCCGGCAAGGCGCAGAACCCCAAGAGCGCCCAGCCGGGCACCCGCCATTACGCCCGTGCTCGCCCTCAAGCCACGGTGCTATGCAGGAAGAGACCGGCCATGGCGGGTACGTCCACGCCGTTCACCCCGCCCGTGGCATCAGCACTTTGAACGAAACTGTCGCACCACCCGCATCTTGCTCCGGTGTACCGATCGCAAGGCGGCCCGGCATCCTTTCATTATCCTGCGGGACCTCATCACTATCGCTTCGTTGGGGCGCCCATTGTGCGCATTATCCGCGAGGTGCAGAGTGAGAGCATCACTGTGCGGTCGAATGAGCCACGTCAGGGCTATCTGCCGGAACCGGTGGATATGAGCGAGTACGACGGCATGACGGAAGATGAAACCTGGGCGGCACTGCTTGAGAAAGCCTACGCGAAATGCGGCGGGCGATGATGAAGGTTCTCGTCAGCTTTTTTTGCGATGCGGGGTGAATGTAAAAATAATGCATAATGTCTCACTGAGAGAAAGCATCGTTTGCCTGTTCATCAAGCTCGGGTATGATACCCGGGAGATTGCACGGAGGGTTGGGATCAGCACACGGGGGATGGAGAGCATCCGGTACAGGCTGCACAAGAAGATCGGACGGGGGAAGCATGAGTCGATCAAGATGTATCTCGCGGGGGTGTGAAGGATGTATGGCGCCTGACTGCGTCAGCATGGTAAACTGTAAAATATCGCAACAACCCTTCCGGGCTGTACTCTTCCGGCCCGGCCTGTTCTATCCGTCCTATCCGTCACTTGAGACGAAGCCAACCATTGCAATGAACGTAAGTTAACCAATACCCCTGTAGGGCAACAGCCATGGGTTCTGGTTACATGTACTCAATGAAAAATACCGACAGTATAAAAGTGCGGCGTATTTTTTTTGGTTTTTTTGTTGTGGGGAATATATTGTGTGCGCAGAGATTATGCGGGAATCTTCTTGTACTTGCTGTGAGTAAGGTTCTGGCCCGTGATTCCGCTTGTTGAGTCCATTCGAAGTGGTCAACAGGTTATAAAATAATGAAGCTGTTTTCCGGGTAGGGCTTCTTAAACCATATTATGTGATGAACTCCCCCTGTTCGCAACTCCGTGGCTATAAGCGGGTGACTGCCCGCATTGTCGCATTCGCACTCCTGCTTTCTGGTTCTCCCGCACTTCTTCGGGCTTCAACCACGCCAGAAGAGCTCTCCCGCTCCATAAGGAACGAAGCCCTTACCGGCTACGCCGACGGACGTGAAGCGCCGGCCATCCTGCAGAACAGTATTGTCACCGGGGCGTTCTCCAGCGTCAGGTCCGCGGCTGAGTCCGGTACTGACCCTGTGCTTCCGACAGCAGCAGGTGTTCTGCCGGCAGTACCGCTTACCCTCGCCGACGGAAGGCTGACCGCGAGTGTCGCACCTGCATCAAGCAGCATGGCATATAGTGGTGACGACCAGCGGTTCAACATCAACCTCGGCATGGGGTACTATGACCCTGAGCGGGGAGACGGCGGCATCATGGGCAGCGGAGGGTTCGCAACCATGATCGGCAGCCAGATAGCTGTTGGTACCAGTGCCGTTGTGTATGACATCAAGCGTGATGTCATAGCGAACGCACTCTGGCAGGTACCGAACTCCGGTCTTCGCTTCAAGCTTTCCGGCGGGTACATGTGGGGCGACCAGGAGTTCGAGTTCGCATCCGGCAACCACCAGATCGGTCTTGAACAGTACAGCTACGGTCTCAACACCACATGGATTATCCCGAAGGATGATGCATGCAGCAGCATCCACTCAATCGGAGCAAGCGTCTGGGGAGCAAAAGCCAACCAGGTACAGCACCCTGAAGCAGTCTACTTCATGCAGGAAACCTCAACAGATTACCTCTTCTACCGTGACCCGCTGATGCTCAGCGAAGGCAGGCTGTTCGGGTTCTCCGGCGACATGCAGCTCGCTCTATGGGAGAACTTCGTCACAAAAGGATCGCTCGGTTACGAACGCCTGAAATACCCGTTCGCTGACGGCACGGCAGATATTGAAAACGCGCTCTACAGCGACCTTGCGTTCTTCTGGGAACCGATCCGGAGCATCACCATCGGTGCAGGATGGAAGAACGGGGTAGGGGAGGACCGGTTCTCGACATCGCTTGAGTCCGGCCACTTCACCCTCAGCGGCTGGTACAGCAAAGGGCAGGCAGGGCTGCAGGATGATAAAGGCGCCATGCTTACCTACAGCCTGTTTACCCAAAAGGCACCCAAAGGAACAACACTTGCCAGAAGGATGCAGCCAAGCCGCACGACGGGTTCCGCAGCACTGCTCGGCGAATCGCTTGAGCGGCCGGTCTATATGCCCTCAACCTTTCTTGCCAAAGCCGACCTGACGGCAGTTACCCTTGAATCCACCGTCAGCAAGAGTCTTGGAACAGACGCAACGGTAGACCCTGCAACCGGTGATATCCTCGTAACGGTTGGCGCAGGGGCTGATACCATCAACAGTGCCACGAAAGATGATGCTGCCTATACCTACGCCGGCATCATGGAAATCGTAGCAGGTAACCTCGTCATCCACTCCAGGCTGCTGCCTGAAGGCGCTGCAACATATGTGATAGTCGTCACTGATACTGCGAGTGATGACTTTAATGTCACCATGGTAACCGAATAACTATCCGAACAATGAACTACTATCGTAAAACTGTTGGATTTCTGGCCTCTTCCCGTATCGGGAGGGTGATGATGCTGGGCATTGTGGCTATGCTGGCATTCTCTTTGCTTGCTGATGCCGCCAATCAAAGGCGGGGGGCGAGGGTCAAGAGCATTGTTGTTGAGTCGGCGGCAAGTTCGGAAAAGGCGATCACAGCGTTCAGCTTTGCAGGGCTGACTCCATCGGTTACAGGCACAATAGATCAAACTAATCACACCGTAGCACTGACGGTGCCGTACGGTACGACGGTGACAGACCTGGTCTCCACCTTCACGGTAAGCGACGGCGCCACTGTCAAGGTTGGCTCCACAAGCCAGACGAGTGGTACAACGGCAAATAACTTCATCTCCCCCAAAACATACACCGTAACGGCAGCGGACGGAACAACGCAGGACTATACGGTGACGGTGACGAATGCGCAGAACCCAGCCAAGGCGATTACAGCGTTCACGATCACAGGCCAACAGGGCACAACAACGATCGATGAGAGTGCCAAGACGATAGCGGTAACGATGCCGTATGGCACAGACCTGACGACTTTAAGCCCAACCGTAACGATAACGGGATCCAGCGTCAGTCCGACGAGCGGTACGGCAAATAACTTCATCTCCCCCAAAACATACACAGTAACGGCAGCGGACGGAACAACGCAGGCCTATACGGTGACGGTGACGGCCAATACCTCATTGACAATCGGCGTAGCATACGGCGGCGGCATCGTTGCATACATCCTACAGGCCGAGGATCCAGGGTATGAAGCGAATGTCCCGCACGGCCTCATTGCTGCTACCGCAGACGCTAGCAGTGGCATCATCTGGGCGGTTGCAGAATACCAATCGACCTCAGTCTCTGAAACCGGTACAGCAATCGGAACGGGTTCAGCCAATACCGATAAGATCATTGCCCAAAATGAAGCAGGCACAACCTACGCCGCCGGCCTTGCCAGAGCTTACAACGGTGGCGGGTATACAGACTGGTACCTGCCGAGCAAGGACGAGTTGAATCAGCTATATGCGAATAGAGCCGCTGTTGGCGGTTTTGGAGCCAACGGCTACTGGAGTTCGTCGGAGTACACTGCTGACTACGCGTGGGGCCAGGGCTTCGACGGTGGCTGCCAGGTCGTCAACCTCAAGAACGGCAACTGCAGGGTTCGTCCTGTGCGGGCTTTTTAACCATTCATCACTTCAACCCTTTCTTCAGGGGGTGCAGGGGGGCTTTGCCCCCTTGCATATTCCGGGTTCATTATGGCACTGTACTATGACCTTCCGGTTTTTCGCGATGTGTATCAGTTGATCCTGCTGCTTTTTGCGTATACGAGGGAGTTTCCTCGGGAGTATCGCTATACGCTCGGTCAGGACATCAAGCGTGACAGTATTGTGCTGGTGCGGAGCATCTACCGGGCGAATAAGGCTAAAAGCAAGGCGGAGTACCTTGAGGTGTTTCTTGATGATTTTGAAGTGCTGAAACTGGAGGTGCGTTTATGTGTGGATATGAAGATCCTCTCCCTGAAAAAGCAGGCTGAAGTTGCGGGCCTCATGGAGTCGATCGGTAAACAGGTTACCGGGTGGCGGAACGCCAGTCGGTAATGCCGGAGTCCGGCTGGTTACGGCTTGCCGGAGTGTGCAAGGCTTGGTTCAAAAGCGGCAGTGAGACTGTTCCCACGGGGCTGCGCCCTCGGGGGGGGCAGTACATGATATACCAGGAAGGGTCCTTCCTGGTATCCTGACATCACTGCATTATTGGTGTTGGCGGTTTTGGAGCCAACAACTACTGGAGTTCGTCGGAGTACAATGCTGACAACGCGTGGAACCAGAACTTCAACAATGGCAACCAGAACAACAACAACAAGAACAACAACAACAGGGTTCGTCCTGTGCGGGGTTTTGAACCGGCAGGCATGCTGCCCGGAGCCTGAACACTCCGGGCTGTGTGTTGTATGAACGGGGCGACGCGGCAGCTTGACCTGTTCTTCGACCGTCCGCTCCCGGAGTCGGCCCGGCCCATTCAGCTTGATGATCTTTTTGAAGCGTATGCGGCCTGTCGGCGCCATAAGCGGCGAACCGCCAGCGCAATGGCTTTTGAACTGAATTACGAAGAGAACCTGGTTGAGCTGTGCAGGGAAATCAACAGCGGTCAGTATATGCCGGGCACGTCGGTTGCCTTTATTGTTGACCGGCCGGTGAAGCGGGAGATATTTGCGGCGCAGTTCCGCGACCGGGTCGTGCATCATCTTTTGATCAATAAGCTGAACGCGCTGTTTGAGCGTTCGTTTATCTACGACAGTTATTCGTGCAGGGAGGGTAAGGGTACCCATCTCGGCATCCGGCGGCTCGGCCACAGCATCCGGAGCTGTTCAGGGAACTACAGCAGGGAGTGCTGGGTCTTGAAGCTCGATATCCGTGGTTTTTTCATGAGCATCAGCCGCAGGCGGCTCTACGATATGCTGGAGGAGTTTCTGAATGCGCAGTACCGGGAGCCGGACCTGCCCGCGGTGCTTGCACTGTGCCGCAAGGTTGTGTTTCTCGATCCTGCAGCCAACTGCGTTGTCAAGTGCAAGCGTTCCGACTGGGACGGGCTTCCGCCCGACAAGAGCCTCTTTCATGCAAAGCCGGGGTGCGGGTTGCCAATCGGCAACCTGACCAGCCAGATCTTTGCCAATTTCTACCTGAACGGGTTTGACCATTTCATGAAGCACGATCTCGGGCTGCAGTGGTATGGGAGGTACGTGGATGATTTTTTTGTGGTGCATGAAGACCGGGGGTTTCTTGCGGCGCTGGTACCGGTTGCTGGAGAGTACCTTGCCCGGAGGCTGGGGCTGAGCCTGCATCCCCGTAAAATAGTGCTTGAGGAGTGTTCGCGAGGGGTGGAGTTCCTTGGTGTGGTTCTTAAACCCCGCCGTACCTACATCGCCAACCGGACCAAGGGGAATATGTATCGCGCGATCATGCGCCATAACAGGGTTGCTGAGGACCATCGTCCCAACCATCGTGAGCGTTCGGTGTTGCAGTCCAGTATCAACTCCTATCTCGGCCTGATGAGGCATTACCATACCTACCGGTTGAGGCATGCCATGATCTACTCGCATCTTTCGCAATGGTGGTTGCGGCTGCTAACGCCGGATGCATCGCTACACAAGCTCTCGCTGGTTCATAACCCGAGGCGCCGAATCCGGTGAATGTCGTACAGGAGCATGCATGCACTTCTCTGTTAACGGCATAAGGATGACACAGACTGAACGAAAAGGGAAAAGTATTCTCATTGTGGATGATGACCGGGATCTGGCAGAAGGCATAGCAATGTATCTGGAACGTGAAGGCTACCAGGTCACCACGGTTACCGAGGCAATCAGCTGCTATGTAGCATTCCATGGCGCTTCATACGATCTGACGCTGATTGATCCCTCCCTTTCCGATCAGGATGGGCTGGTACTCGTCCGCTACCTTCGCATCAATACCAGAACTGCAGTCATGCTCTTCTCAGCCCGTGCCACCATTGATGACCGGCGTAAGGCGTTCGGTGCAGGAGCCCATGTTTTCATTCCGAAGCCGGTTGCGTTCGGGAAGCGCGCCCGGGCAATAGCCGATCTCCTCGATTCGATGGCCTGATGATCGGAGGCGACGGAACCGGTTTGGAATTATCAACAGGAGATGAAACGATGAAACAGAACACCGCTTATGGTGCATGCATCACCGAACAGGGTTATGGAACCGCCTGCACCCGGTCCTTTCCCCTGTACGGTAGTCCGGCATCAACAGCAGCATCTGCCGAATATGAGGTAACGGACGCGGCTGTCGAGGAGAGACAGGTCATTCTCCTGGTTGAAGACGAACCGGATATTGTGCAGCTCCTTCAGATGCTGCTTGAGAAAAATTGATACCGGGTGCGCTCTGCATCTGATGCCGAAAGTGCCCTCAAACATGACCCGCAGGCTATCAGCCTGCTTCTCGCTGATGTGGGCTTTCCGGGCATGAACGGTGTTCGGCTCTATGAACGGATGCATGCAGCTAATCCAGACCTGCAAGGCCTGTTCATGTCCGGCTACGCCCTCAAAAGCCTTTACCCTCATCAATCGCTTCAGGAAGGAGTGAACTTCATCAGCAAACCCTTCAGCATCAATAATCTTGTGGGCATGGTTCAGCGTTCTCTGGACCCATAGGCGTACATCGCTTCAAAATGATGAGTGGGGGACCCGGGGTGCATGGTTGCGATTTGGGCGCAGGTTGACCGGGGATGCGGGTTGCATGAAAATGCGGGGCGAATATGCTGAACGGAGTGGCCCAGCCTGCCCGCGCTATGCCTGGCATACTGCGGGACAGTTCCGAACCGGGCCACACTCTTGCCGCTCGTCACGTGCCACACCCACCACCGCACCGCCTCCACTCCCTCCCGTTCCGTCTCCGCTGACGCTTCGCCTGCACTCCCGCTCGCTCCGCTTCGGCACAGCAGCGCCGGACGGCGGATGGGGAGAAAGGTAAACGGCAACAGCCGGCGAAGCATCGCGGTCCGGCCCTCCGCATCGTTATCCATGAAAGTCATAATACCCGGAACACCTCTAACACCTAGAGTGTCACTATTAAAGGCTATAGATGTTAGAGGTGTTCGCACTACTCCGAACACTTCCCGCCCGTGGCATCAGTGCTCCGAACGAAACTGTCACATCGGGCACATCCGGCGCCGGAGTACCGATTGCCGGCCGCCCCATGCTCCCTGTAGACCGTACCCGCGCTGAAGAGGGCGCATGGCAGTCGCCCCTCCGCCTGCGGGAGGCTTCGCTGACGTTCCGACTCCGCAACGCTGCGTCCCTTGCGTCGCTTCGTCTCCACTACCGCTTCGCCCCCTCCAGCTCCGTTCTGGCCGCAAAGCGCCCCAGCCCTGATGCACTATGAGCCAACTCGCAACCGTCCCAAAGGCTTCAAAACGCTGCGCTCCCTTGCGTTTCTACGCCCTTGCTCCCCATAAGCCGCACCCGCCCTGAAGAGGCGCCACATGCTTCCGTTTCCTCCACCTCCAGCACCTCGCTAACGCTCCAGGCGCTTGGTGCTTCGTTCCTTGCACCAGGCGACCTTCCGCTACCGCTCTGGCTTCCGGCTCCGGTACTCAGCAAGGCGCCTTAGGCCTGTTCCCGCAACGCAAGCCCAAAACTGTCGCGCCGGACTCCACAACGCGGCGTCCCTTGCGTTCCTCCGCCCGCACTCCCTGCCGCCTGAAAGCACCCCGAAATGCGGCACCCTATGCACCTCGCTTCTTCGCTTTCGGATTGTCGTTCCAGCTACGGGCTTACAGACCGCTCGTCCCTCGCGTCTCCGCCCTCCGCCTCCACTCCGCCCTTCAGCTTCGGCACTCGCCACACGGTGCCTCTGCACCCGGCACCCCAGCGCCACCATGAAAGAAAAAAGAACAGACGGGGGAGGGGGGAAGAAAAACAGGGGGAAGACCCACCCCTCATAAGAGCGCGCTGACGCCGCTGTCGCTTCGAAACAAGGCCTCCGCCTGAACGGCTGTCGGCAAACAGGGAACTTGGGCGGGCATCCGCCCGCAAAAGAAAAACGCGAGCCTTCAGCACCCGCCCGGATATTGAAAAAAGACAGCAATTGTATACTCTTTTGTGTGTTCCAAAAAAGACAGCAATTGTATACTCTTTTGTGTGTTCCAAAAAAGACAGCAATTGTATACTCTTTTTGAAAGCACCCGACAAAGCACCCCGGGCCTTCGCTTCGCTCGGCCAATGTGCGGGCAAGTTCATCCGCTCAACCACAGCCGCAACAGCTTGCCCCAGCGCACCATCCACCGCCTTCGCTTCCGGGCGCTCACTCACGGGCCACCTGACGGCGTCCCTCCCGTTCACCCCTGCAGCTCCGGCTATGCTCTACCACGAAAGCGTGCCGGGACCCTTACCGCATCCTCAAGCGAAGCCAGGCGGTCGGTTGCCGGAGTACCGGCTCCCTTCTCGCGGAATCACTCGTGCGGTGAAACGCAAACCCGCCACCAAGCAACATTCCCCCGCAACAGCTCCACATGGGGGACACATCCGCAAAACCAAAGAGCTCCTGTGTCCCCCATGCATCCGCCGTTGCTCTCAGCTAATCCCGAAAGCCCTGCAAACAAAGTCATGCCGGCCGCTTCGGAGTACCTCACCCGCCAGAACAGAAAGCTCTTTCTCCCGCCTTCGGGGTACCTCGGCTCAAACATACCATGCGCCTCCGCCTACAGGTGCGTGTTCCGCCGCTCGTTCCTCACGGCTCCCCAACCCGCACCCTCCAGCTCCCAGCGGAAGAGGGGCGCTGTCAAGCCCCCAGGGGTGTATAACTAAAAGTTATGTAAAGCTGAGTACAGCCGCTTCGCGCCCTGCGGGCTTACATAACTTGAGTTATACAACAGCGCTAAAGTCTGCGCGCTGTCGCTTGCCCAGAACTCAGCGCTAAGCCCGCCATTGTCACGCCGCTTGCAAGGAAAAGAAGAGCAAGCGTCCCGCCAAGGCGGTTGAAGAACGCTGTTCAGGCTTTGTCACGGTTTTTGCCAGGGCACTGGAAGAGCAAAAACACGCGCCAAAGCCTGAACTGCAGCGGTATGCCCCTTCCGTTACGGTTTTTGCGGGGGGCAACGACAGCGCCGGAAGGGATGGGGAATGCAAAACGGGTCAGTCGGCAGGGCGACTCACCCGTTTGCTTTAATGCGGCACGCCGTTGTAAGTACTGCCGGCAGGTCGATGGAGTAGGGTGGTGCGGCCCTCAGTTCTTTTCGGCCATCTGTCGGAGATTCAGTTCGATCTTGACGAATATCATGAGGAACGCAAGGAGCAGGAATGAAAGAAATGCTCCTCCGGCAAAGGTGAGTATGCCTAAGCCGCCTGCTCGTTTCATTGCGGCTTCAGAGGCATCGGCTTCCTTCTTGTTGATCTTTGCCTGCAGGTTTTCATAGAACATCGTGTTATACGTGTCATAGACCCTGATGGCAATGTCAAGCGCATGGTCTTTTTTTGTAAGCTCTATGACAGCGTTATCCTTCAGGGCTTTTTCAAGCGTATCAGCCAGTCCGGACACATAGGCCTTTGCAATGTCTTGCTCGTCTAAGCTGTTGCTCCGGGTCCTGATCTGACCTTTTCTAAATTCATAAGGGTAGCTCGGGTCGTGTGTGGTCGAGAAATCATGTATGGCGCTATAGCAGCGGTCATAGTATTCCTGGAAGGGGTCTTTTTCTTTCTGCTCCTTGGAGACTGCTGGAGCTGCATCGGGTGTTTCGTTGTCTTTCGCGGTGAGGACTTCTACAACGTCCGTGCTTGTAATGTCGGGGGCATTGCTTGAGGGGAAATTGAAGGCTCCGATATTAAAGAGTCCTATGGCAGAGGCAACAATCACCACGACCAGTGAGAGTGATGCAAAAAAAATGATGGCTTTGCGGAGAATTTTCAGATAGGTCAATTCGAGTTTTTCATAGGATGCCATGGTAAACCTCCAGGTTTGATTGATGGTTGCGTGTAGTATTGCCCGGCGCTTACTGTTAAATGTGGCGTTCTTCTTTTCTGCGCAGGCAATACACAAAATATATGTATTATTGTGTGCCGGTTCGTGTTGAATGTGTGTCATCTTCAAAAAATGTTATGGCGTTCTGCTGAGCGGTTTAGGGGTTCGGGCATTCGCTCTTGGGTGATGTTGTTGGATTTGACGCACAAAGGGTGTACTATGAGGGAGTAAATGCCTTGACTGTAATGTGCTTGACTGGCTTCGTGTTGCGAAGTCTCAATTGAAATGAGGAGGCCCCGGAATGAAACGTCTATTGTTGTGTGCACTGGTTGCCCTTGGCGCCACCGGGTGCTCAACTGCTCATCAGCCGCTGACACAGAAGAACTCGCCGCTCACGCAGGGCAATGTGCAGATGAATCTCGTGGTCGGGAAGACCACCAAGGCGGAAGTGCTCGAAGCCTTTGGGGCACCCAATATAACGACGAGGGACGGATCTGGTCGTGAGGTGTGGTCTTATCAGCGGGCGGCACAGGTGACGCAATCATCCGGGCAGGAAAATTATTGGACCGTGGTGCTTGCGGGGCAGCGGAACTACAATTCAGGGTTTGAGTCATCGTCAAGCATGATCACCTTGATCATAAAGTTCGATGCGAGCGATGTCGTGGCGGACTTCAACAGCCGGGTGTCAAACTTCTAAACCATGATGGAGCGATGAAGAAAAGCATATCGATATTTGCCTGCTCTTTTATACTGCTTGGCGGGTGCACAGGGTCGGTTCGGCCTGTAATGGTTCCCCTGGAGATCCAGAGTATGCAGGCTCGAGAGTACTCGGCGGGAAAGGATGTTGTGTTCCCGGCTGTTATTTCGGTGTTTCAGGATATGGGGTATAATATCAAATCCGCGGACATCGCTTCAGGCTTCATCAACGCGGAAAGTCCAGCAGAGACAAAGACAGTTTTGTTCAGCGGCCGGCATGTAGGTAAAACTGTTGCGACGGGTTTCATTGAGAAAATTGGGCCGGTAACCCGAGTCAGGCTCAATTTCGTTTTTACCGAGCATGTGTATATGGGGATGGGCTCAGAGAAACAAAAAGATGAACCGGTGCTGGATTCTCAGATATACACCAATGCCTTTGAGCGCATTGAAAACGCCATATTCATGAGGACGAGCAAGTAAGCTCCAATGAAGATTATTTGTTCAGCAATAGCCCGGATCCCCTCCGGGCTTTTTTTATGCTCATCGAATCCACCCATTGGATCTCTGCACCTCAGCAGTTTGCCATTGGGCCCACTGCGCGAAATACACGCACTGCGCCCGGTGAGCGGCTATTGTGCAGTGTAGGGTAAGAACACTCTCTTCTCTACCACGCGTCTCACGCACTGGCAAAAAGGAACCAGTGCGTCAGGCGCCCTGTACTACTCAAAGCACTTCAACAACATTAAACCGGCAGAGCCGCCGGAGTACCGTCTGCACTGCGGATGGGGAAAAGAACTGTCGGCGGTTTACGCTGCCGCGTGGCAGGAAAGGAATGGCTTCGCCATAACGCTGTATGAGAATACGATGAAGCGGAACCCTTTAGGGTTGCAAGTGATACTTTACTGAAGTATGTTCCAATAAATTGGAACTCTTGTAATATTGCACAGATGAAGCTCCCGAGAAAGCCGCAACCAGCAAGGAGCTATGAAACTCAACCAGCGACGCATTGATGAGGTCATCCAGGGGATCTCGGACGGGCTTACCAAAGAGGCTGCGTGTCAGCTGGTTGGAATCAGCCGGGCAACATTCTACAACTGGCTCAGTCAGGGGGAGGACGATGCAGCCGCCGGGCGGCGTACCCTCAAGCGGCAACTGTTCGAGCGGATTCCTGTTGCTGAAATCGAATGCGAGAAATGGCATCTGAGCAATATCAGAAAAGGGGCCGAGCGGGACTGGAGGGCGAGCGGGTGGTACCTGGAGCGGACGCGTCACGAACGATACGGGCGCAGGTTCGTCCAGCCCGAACAGGAAGAATCGTCCGACGAGCTGAGGGTCATCGGCTGAAGTAATCAGAGCACAGTAAGAGGGCAGTGTGCTGGCACAGTATTTTTTTTGGGCAGCCTCTTTTTTATAGGTGTCCAGTTTGTCAACAAATAACAGGGAGGATTCAATGGATTTCTGGAGACGCTACTTCAGGCAGATTACTTTACCAGTACACTTTGCTGTTGAGCCAGAAGGTGGGGGTGAGGAAAACGCCAATGCGAACGAGCCGGGCAATGCTGGTGGCGGTGAAGGGGCGGGAGAGGATGGAGGAGAAGGGAATAAAGGAAATGAAGAGGGGGGAGAAGGGAGGCCTAAGTCGTTCAGCCAGGCAGAGGTCGATGCCCTCATTGCAAAGAAAACGGCAATCTATTCAGGCATTGATGTGCAGGAGTACAAAGCCCTGAAAGAAGCCAGGGCGAAGCAGGAGCGGGAAGCGCTGGAAAAAAAAGGAGACTTCGACAAAATCCTCGCTCAGACCATGAAGGAGAAAGACGAGATCATTACTGAAAAAAACGGGGAGATCGGAGCGCTTGAGGATCAGCTCACCCGTATCAGGGTCGACAATACGCTGCTTGAAGCGGCTTCTGGCGCAAAGGCCGTCAACCCTCGTCAGATCGTCACCCTCCTGAAGGGGAATGTTCATTACGACCGGAAAACGGATTCGGTGGAGGTGCGTGAAAACGGTACACCACTCTACAAAAGCGGCAAGCCGGTGAATGTGATCGACTATGTGTACGACTTTCTCGCAAAGAACGCGCACTTCATGCCGGCCGGCCCTTCAGGCAGCGGGGCTTCAGGAGGAGGGGCAGGGGTGCCGGCAGGCTCCATCTACAAAATCAGCGCATTGGACGCAAAAGATCCCGCCAAATACCGTGCTGCGCGTGAAACGGCAATAAAAGCCGGTCAGTCCCTTTCCATCGAGCGATAAAGAAGCAAGCAACCACAAACAAACAAAGGAGAAACGAAGACCATGGCCAATACCCTCAACCTCTACGATCCCCTGTTTTATGCGCAGGAAGGGCTCATCCAGCTGGAGAATGCGCTGGGCATGTCGGCACGCGTGCATCGCGGGTACGACAAAGAGCCGCAGGAGAAAGGCAGTACCATCAAAATCAGCAAACCCGGAACCTTCCTCGCCAAAGATGCCCCCTCGGCGGATCAGGACCTCACCCCGGGCGATACCGAGATACGGCTCGACCGCTGGAGGGAGGTAAAGTTCAGTGTCAGCGACAAAGAGCTCGCTTATGCCGGGGAAAAAATCATCACCGATCATATCCGTCCTGCTGCTTATGCGCTCTCGAACGATATCGATCTCAGCCTCAACGGGCTGGCCAAGTCCGTACCGTGGTTCTACAATGCAGCCGCAACCACTGAGGTGAAAGATCTTACCCGTGTGCATCAGGTACTCTTCAACAACAAGGTCCCCATGAACGACAGCCTGCTCCATCTTGAAGTAGGGGGCGACCTTCAGGCAGGGTTCCTGGAACTGTTTGCCAACTCAAGTTTTGCGGGTGCTTCAAGTCAGGAAGTGCACAAAAGCGGCCATATCGGCAACCGGCTCGGCTTCGAAATCTTCGGCAACCAGAATGTCGGCTCTCATGTCAAAGGTACCGCTTCAGTCGCTACTCTGGCAGTGAACGGTGCAGTGCAGAAAGGAGCAACAAGCCTGAACCTGGACGCTACGGCAGTCAACGGTACGCTTGTAGCGGGCGACAGCTTCAGTATCGCAGGAGACCCTCAGCGCTATGTCGTTGCCGCCACCCTCACAGCAGCAGGCAACGCATTCTCCGGAGTGCAGGTGTTCCCACCTCTGGCACAGGATGCGCCGGATAACGCTGTCGTGAAAATGGACCTCACAAACCATGTTGAAAACCTCGCGTTCCACCGCAACGCATTTGCGCTCGGCATGGCTCCCTTGTCTGAGCTCGGCAACGAGTTCGGGGCGAAGGTGGCCAGTGTGGTTAACGAAAAAAATGGACTCGCCATCAGAAGCAGAATGTGGTACGACGGCGACAACTCACGCGTCAAAATTGCCCTTGATGTGCTCTACGGCATCAAATGTCTCGATGCAAACCTTGCCTGCAAACTCAGGAAGGTATAAGGGACGGCGCTTCACTCTGGCGGGCGGCCTGTTGAAAGAACACAAGAGGCGCCCGCATGAGGGGAGTGTGAAAAGGGTTGTGTAACCAGTAACGGAAAGGAGGGGACGGCAATGGCATTCAGTTCAGACGCGGACCTTATGGCAATGCAGCCGGGGATTTTCGAGTACGGCATCAGCAGCTTTGCTGACGACCACCTGGTGGCGGAGGGGGAGTTGAGCCGCGATATCCAGATCCTCTGGATTCCACGCCAGCATGAGGTCACTCTTGATCTGTTCGACCGTTACCAGCTTGATGATAGTCAATGGAAACGGGCGGCATGTTGCCGGGTACTGGGGTGGCACGCATTGCCGCGCCTTGCCGTGTCGGCCGATGCATCTGCGTTCTGGAATGCGATGGCCGAAGATTACCGGGAAATGTACCGCCTTGAGATTGACGCTGTTATCAGTGTCGGTGTCTGGTACGACTCGGGCTCCGGCCTTGCAAGGGTGCCCTCCACAAGACTTTCTGAATCATCCAGAGTGTGGAGGTAAGGCAGAGATGGCTACGAGCAACACCGCATACCAGCCTGCTGTCTACAACACCGGCATCCTCCGGGGCGACACATTCAGTGAATCGTTCACTTTTGCAACCGGCGGGGTGCCGCTTGATCTCACCGGGGCCAGCGTTCGCATCCAGCTGCGCAACCGTTCAGGAGGAGTTATCGGCAGCTTTGAAAACGGTTCAGGAATAGAAGCAGCCGAAGACGGTGGCGCAATTGTCTGGACCATCGAAGGGTCACAGACAGCAGCCTACGCACCAGGGTTGTACCAGTACGACATTGAAGTCACCACAGGCAGCACCGTCAGAACATACCTCTCGGGGTCGTTCACGGTGCAGAAAGACATCACCGTATGAGCGACTCAGTCTCCATCATCCCTACAGGAGCCGTTTCAGTCACGGTTGCATCTGTTGGCCCTCAAGGGCCGAAAGGAGAGGCGGGCGAGCCAGGAGCAAACGGCAGTGGAGTGCCCTCGGGCGGGTTGCCGGGTCAGGTTCTCATGAAAAGCAGTACAGAAGCGTTCGCTATAGAATGGGCGGAAGTGCCGCAGCCCGATGAGATTGACGGAGGCACATTTTAACGCCGGAAACGGTACCACCACCAAAAAACAAAACACCATGGCACAGAAGATCAAACTGAAAAGGGGATTGAAGGCGAGCCTTCCGACTGAGGGGATGACGGCGGGGGAGCCGCTGGTCACTACTGACCGGGGCACCATGTATCTGTCGACAGACGCCACCACAAAACTGCCGGTCGTGCCGCCGATCGAGGATCTCGGTACCCTTTCGGTGGTTGACGGGGCTGCGGATCTACTCATCGTGCACGACGCCGACGAAGCTGCAGGTCAGAAGGAGAAAAAGATCACATTCGGGAACTTCAAGGCGGCGCTGAACATCCCGGCTGCGTCGACTGATGAAATGGTCGCACTGAAGTCGGGCGGTACGTCGGGGTACCTGTTCGGAGAAGATGGTACGGACGGGCTGCTGGTGATGGGAGAGGGGCTCAGCTGGGCGCTGAATGCGGAGCAGAACAAGGCGGAGCTGTCGGTGGACGTCATTGATGGGGGCACGTTCTAAAGAACGAGCCTGCATAGCCCTTGTTCTTGTAACTCCCGTAACCTCCTACCACTATGGCGCAGAAGATCCTCATGAAGAAATCCACCATCCCCGGCAGAGTGCCCGGGACGGAGGATCTGCAGGTCGGCGAGCTTGCGGTGAACACCGCAGATGGCCGGCTGTTTTCCAAGCATGCCGACGGGGCGGTCGTGCCGTTAGGGGCTGCTCCGGAGGCGTCGGGTGGTGGGGCGGGGAGCGTGGAGGCGGTGGCAACAGGGGAAATCATGGCAGGGTGTGCGGTCGTTCTCAATACCGATGGCACTGTCAGCAGAGCAGAGAGCGGCGTATCCTCGTCAGTGCCTGCAACCGGCGGGATAGACATTTTCGATATTCGGGCAGCCTTCGACGAAGTCTCAGGAAAACTTGTGGTGGCCTATGTCATCGAAGGTGATGACATTGACACCTGCAACGGTTATGCTGTTGTTGGTGCTGTTGCAGGCGGCTCCATCTCCTTCGGACCTCCTGTGATGTACAACCCGATGGGAAACATAAATGAAATGGAGACCGGCTACACCCAGGTCGTCTATGTCCCCTCTTGGGGGCGGGTTGTCATAGCATACTTGTCTACAGATGGCGGGTGTAACCCGGATACCATCTGTCTTGTGGAAGGCACTGTTCAGGGAGACCACCTGCAGCTCGGCGTCCCGGTGGTGGTGGCAGAACCGGAGTGGATAACCGCGGTGAATTGCGTTGTCGGTCCATCAAACGGCAATATCATAGTCTTCCTCTGGGATGATGGCTTGCTATTTGTTCGTGCGGCATCATTCAACGGGTCGTCAATCAGTCTTGGCCCGCCGTATAGTGAGTCGGTGGGGGGGTTCATATGGGGAGGTGCGGTCAGTTGGGACACCCTTAACGATCGGCTGATCTATGTCGATTCAGAATGGGCTGATAATGGAGATAATATGGAACTGCGTGTGCGGGTCGGAACCCTCACTGGAACCTCCATTGCCTTTGGCCTCGTAATAGAAATATTTATAACCCTGACCTGTGATTCATCGCTAGACTGCTGTTTCGACGTAGCAGCAGGCAAGACGATCATGTCCTATGCGGATCCGACGGGCCAGTGGATGGCGGTCCCGTTGAGCCTCAGCGGTACAACGGTCACGCCAGGAACACCTGCGGCACTGCCAATGAATGGTCTGAGAGAACGGACGCAGATGACTTACTGCCCCGCTGTCGGAAAAGTGGTCATTGTAGGCGAAGACGAAGTGGTTCTCGCTTCAGCGGTAGGGGGAAGTCTGTCGTTCAGTGAACCTGAGGAGTACTACAGCAATGCCGATCGCTTTGCGGCGGCTGTGGCGGTAAGTGGTTCCGGAACACTGGTCATCGCCCACAAAAAAGATCATCCGGACCAAACAGGGTACGCAAGAGCCGGCTCCCTCACTCCAGACGCTATTCTTTTTGAATCGGCCAATCTTACCACGGAGAACTTTCTCGGTGTAGCCAGCGAAGCATGCCTGGATGGCGAAATGGCCACGGTGCAGACTGTGGGGGCAGTAGCAGCGAACCAGACCGGGCTTGTTGTCGGCCGTCGCTACTATGTCAGTGAAGGCGGAGAGCTCGACCTCACCCCGGCCGATCCGGAGGTGTATGCGGGCCTCGCACTCTCTTCAACCACACTCCTCGTAAAAGGATGAACTGAAAGTGAAAACCATCATCAACAAAACAACAGGCCTCTCCATGTTCCTCATCGCAGACGAGCGCGCAATCACAGAGGAGCATGGTATGCTGAAAATTGGGCCCGCTGAAGGGAAGCAGGAATACTACATCGGCAACCCCAAGCCCGATGAACTCACGGTCTACGACAAAGGCGGAACAGTACCCGCCGACTGGCGTGCCGGGAAGTACAGCTACAACGGGAAAAAATGGATCCCTAACCCGAACTACAAACAGCGGGAGCCACGCATCCCTCGAACCTCAAACGAAGCGCCACATCCAGATAACGGAGCAACCTGATGCCCAGTTGGAGTGAACACATCGATGTCGTCCAGGCGGTCCTCATCTTCTGCATTGGCCTCATCAGCTGGTTCAGCAGCCGCACCATGACCCTCATCGACCGCAACCAGAAAGAGATGTTTGAAAGGATAACGAAGATCGAAAAAGAACTCTGGATGCTCAAAGGAGAGCACGAAGCAAACCAGATCTACAGGAAACCATGAGAAAAGCCCCCAGCAGAACCCGCACCGCAGCAGCAAAACCAAAACCCTTGCCCCTGCAGGTCATCCTCGACAACGGCCACGGCCGGGAAACACCCGGCAAGCGCAGCCCCGCATGGTACGACATGGCACAGCTGATGGAGTGGGAGTTCAACCGCTCGATTGTCCAGCGAGTTGCTGAAAGTCTCAGCCAGCTCACTATGCAATGCAACATCCTTGTCCCCGAAGAAGAAGACATCAGCATCACGGAACGCATCAAACGCACCAACACCCTCGCACGCCAGGCCCGTGAAGAAGGGCGGAAGGCACTTCTTATCTCCATCCACGCCAACGCCTCACCCAACCAGATGAACCCCGGCCACGGCTGGGAATGCTGGACCTCAAAAGGAGGCACCCAAAGCGACCAGCTCGCCACCATGCTCTACAACGCAGCAGGGCGTTATCTCGGCCGCTACACGCTCAGGAAAGACATGGCCGACGGCGACCCCGACAAAGAGACGAATGCGTTCTCGCTGCTTTCCAGGACGATCTGTCCCGCCGTCCTCACCGAAAACCTCTTCATGGACAACCACGACGAATGCGAGTTCCTTTTGAGTGAACAAGGCCGGGATCTCATTGCACACACCCACACCAAAGCCATCATTGACTACAATCGCCAGTTCGGAACCAACCACATCTAAAAGCACGCTATGGCCACCCCCATCCTGGGCGACATCATCAAGACCGTCGGAACCATCATCGACGATCTTTACACCAGCGGCGAAGAAAAGAGCGCCGCTACGCTTGAACGCCTCAAGCTCCTTCAGGCGCAGCTCATGGGGCAACAGGCCATCAACACGGCGGAAGCGGGCCACGGCTCAGTGTTCGTTGCCGGCTGGAGGCCATTTGTCGGGTGGGTCTGCGCCATAGCCCTTGCCTATGCAGCAATTCTTGAACCACTCCTACGCTTTACCGCACGGGTCGCATTCGGGTACGCAGGGGAATTTCCCGTGATAGACACCACCCTCACCATGCAAATCCTCCTCGGCATGCTTGGGCTCGGGGCGTTCCGCAGCTGGGAGAAAAAAGCAGAAGTAGCCCGCAACACCCTCACAAAGTGAAGCGGCACCCATGCAATTCCAGATAGACAAACAAAAGATGCTCCCACACCAGCGGGAGTTCTGGGAACTACCGAACTACATCAAGCTGCTCGTCGGCGGTTACGGTTCCGGTAAAACCCATATCGGCGCAGTCCGCGCCATCTGGAACAGCTACCTCAACGCCCCCATCCCGCACCTCTCCATCTCGCCCACCTACAAGCAGGCGCGCAAAACCGTCATCATCTCCATCAGCGAACTGCTCGACCGGGCCAACATCCGCTACACCTACAACAAAACCGACCACGAATTCCTCATCCGCAACTGGAACGGCCGGATATGGATCGCCAGCGGCGACGAACCCGACTCCCTCAAAGGGCCCAACCTCGCCACCATCGGCATAGACGAACCCTTCATCCAGAAAAAAGAGGTCTTTGACATTGCCCTCTCGCGGCTCCGCCACCCCGAAGCAAAAACGCGAGAACTCATCATGACCGGCACCCCCGAACAGCTCAACTGGGGATACGAAGTCGCACAAAACGAAAATGGCAACTACGACCTCGGTGTCGTCATCGGCAGCACCGCAAGCAACACCCACCTCCCAAAACAGTTCATCGAAACACTCGAAAACGCCTACGACCAAAACCAGCGCGCGGCCTATATGGACGGCAAGTTCGTCAACCTCACCGCCGGCAGAGTCTACCGCTACTTCAGTCGCCAGCACCACTACAAAGAGGGCGGCCCACAGCCCGGAGAACAGGTCGAAGCCGGCATCGACTTCAATGTCGACTACATGACAGCAGAGCTGTTTGTACGAAGAGGCAGCACCCTCCACTTCTTCGAAGAAATCCGGATGGCCGATGCCGACACCTACGCCCTCGCAGAACTGCTCCACCAAAAACACCCAGGCATAACGCTCTACCCCGACGCAAGCGGCAACAGCCGCCGCACCAGCTCACCCAAAACCGACCACACCATACTGCGCGAAAAAGGGTTCAAGGTCCTCTCACCCAAAAGCAACCCACCCGTCAAAGACCGCATCAACGCCGTCAACAACCTCCAACGCACCAACCGCATCACCATAGCCAACTGCCCAAACCTCATCAAAGACTTCGAACGGGTAGTATGGAAAAACGGCGACATCGACAAAACCTCCGACCCCAAACTCACCCACGCCAGTGACGCAGCCGGATACGCCATCAACTACATCTACCCGGTCAAAATCGAACGCACCTACCAATCCCCCCAACCAACCGCCTGGAGGCCATAACCATGAACAACCCCGCAATCACCCCCGAAACCCTTCTCTCCAAACACAACCTCTACAATGTGTTCAGCGACGAATGGGACTACTTCCGCCAAAGCTACCAAGGCGGCAAAGCCTACCGCGACGCATCGCTCCTCTACCCCTACCGGTTCGAAAAAGAAGGCACCGGAGAAGCGCTGCTGCTCGAACGCCTCCGCCAAACCCCGCTCGACAACCACTGCGAAAGCGCACTCCACACATACTCCTCATTCCTCTGGAAAAAGAAACCCCAGCGCGACCTCGCAGAGCTTCAAGACGACCCCGAAATACTCGCCTTGCTTAAAGACGCCGACCTTGAAGGCACCCCCCTGAACGAATTCATGCGCACCGTTCAAATCCAGGCCGGCATCTACGGCCACGCATGGATCGTTATCGACAAAGCCCCCCACCAATACAACACCCTCGCCGAAGAACGCCACAACGGCATCCGCCCCTACCTCGTCCACTACGCCCCCCCAAATGTCTACGACTGGACCATTGAACGCAACAGCTCAGGCGCCGTTGAAACCACCTACCTCAAAGTCGTCGAAGAAGAACGCAGCAGAAACGGGGAAGTCAACAAAATAGTCCGCATCTGGACAAAAGAGAGCATGCAAGCCTACCGCATCCAAGGCGGCTCCAACACCCTCGAAACCCTCCACAACACCCCGAACCCCATCGGCATTATTCCCGCCATCTGCCACTACGGCCGCAGCCGCCTTCACCGCGGAATCGGATCCTCCGAAATCAAAGATGTCGCAAAGCTCCAGCAATCAATCTACAACGACCTCTCCGAACTCGCCCAAACCATCCGCAACACCAACCACAGCACCCTTGTCAAGAACCCCGACGACGACGCCAGCGGAGGAGCCGGCGGAGTTGTCATCATGTCCGAGAACACAGAATCCGGCAAAAAGCCCTACCTCCTTCAGCCCATGCTCTTTCAAATGGAAGGGCTCATCAAAGCCATCGAGAAAAAAGAGGCCATGATCAACCGCATGACCCACCTCGCCCCAGTCCGCAGCGTCCGCACCCAGCCCCAAAGCGGTGAGGCCATCAAAACCGAGTTTCAGCTCCTCAACGCCCTCCTCTCCGAAATGGCCTCCGGCCTCCAGCTCACCGAATACCGCATGCTCGAAGTCTACTGCCACTGGCTCGGAAAAACAGAACAAGCCAAAAGCCTCATCATCCAATACCCCGAAAAGTTCGAACTCCGCGACCGCCAGCAAGACCTCAACCTCCTCAAAGAAGCCGGCACCCTCACCGTCAACAGCCCTACCTTCCAAAAAGAACTACAAAAGCTCATCGCCAGCATCGCGCTTGAGGACGATGCGCAGCTGGAGGAGATTAATGGGGAGATTGATGGAGGGGGTGGAGAGAACCCTCCGCAGTAAAAAGAGCGGGGGTTGTTCCATTCGAGATTTTTTGTAACTTTAACGTTTGGACGACTGGTTCTCTTGCTGCTTTCAGGTTTACTGGAGCAGCAGCATGAGGATCATGCTGACGAGCCTGACCAGTTCGGTCAGGAGTTGTATTAGGTAGATAATCATCTCAGTAAGGCTGGATGGTTATTGAATACTGAGCCGATAACCCAGCAGCTACTGGGTTATCGGCTTTTTTGTTTGCCATACCGGTAATATATCAGAAATCGTAAAAGTTGACGCCGAGCGTGAAGCAAGAGGGTTGCATGTCCATCATGCCTTTCATCGTTTTGTGCATGCGGTCACTATTGATACGATTTACATTGCGAAGTTGACGGTCGTTGTTATGATTATCCACCTGCGTCCTGATAAGAATTAAATGCCGACTTCGTTGACGAGAACCTCATCCAGTTAAAGCGCCGTCAAGTGCTGATTGCTCACGCGCAAGGGGGGAGTGGTTGTCGAAGA
Source organism: Chlorobium phaeovibrioides (assembly GCF_003968655.1). Taxonomy (GTDB): domain Bacteria; phylum Bacteroidota; class Chlorobiia; order Chlorobiales; family Chlorobiaceae; genus Chlorobium; species Chlorobium phaeovibrioides. Next base: position 210,068 of record NZ_RXYK01000002.1, read on the forward strand.
CCGCCATGTTATCGGTCTCTATGTTGTTGAGGCTGAGTGTGAGGCCCTGTATCGGACAGCGAATGTCCTATGCTGGTGAGTATACTTCTGGGTGAGGATGTTTGTTGGTCTTCCTTGTTTGGTGCGCGTGTTTTCTCAATATTATAAAAGTGACTTGCTAGGGCGGAACGTTTTAACAGCCATTATTCCATATTCCCATGATCGAAGATATCAAGAAAACCCTCTGGGCCTCTGCCGACAAGCTGCGGGCCAACATGGATCCTGCCGAGTACAAGCATATCGTGCTTGGGCTCATCTTCCTGAAGTTCATCTCCGACAGCTTCGGGTCACACCGGAAGCAGCTCTCCATGAGGCTCGCCGATCCCGTGGACGACTACTACATCGGGAAAGGAAACGACTCCCTGATTAGCGACGAACTCGAAGAACGCGACTACTACACCGAGTCCAACGTCTTCTGGGTTCCCCAGGAGGCTCGCTGGGATGCAATTCAGGCGAATGCAAAGCAGTCAGATATCGGCAAGCGGATCGATCAGGCTCTCACGGTCATTGAGCAAGAAAACCCCAAACTCAAAGGTATCCTTGACAAGCGTTTTGCGCGTATCCAGCTTCCCGACGGCAAACTTGGGGAGCTGGTTGACCTCATTTCCACCATCGGCTTCGGAGTGGATGGCCAGCAGGCCCGGGATCTTCTTGGGCAGGTGTATGAATACTTCATCGGCATGTTCGCCGATGCTGAGGGAAAGCGTGGCGGGCAGTTCTACACGCCGGCGAGCATCGTGAAAACCCTTGTCGGGGTTCTCGCTCCGCATAAGGGGCAGGTCTACGATCCATGCTGCGGTTCGAGCGGCATGTTCGTCCAGTCCGAGAAGTTCATCGAGTCGCATGGCGGCAGACGGGGGGACATCTCCATCTACGGTCAGGAATCCAATCCAACCACGTGGCGGCTTGCTGCGATGAACCTTGCCATCCGCGGGCTCGACTATAACCTCGGCAAGGAGCCCGCCGACTCGTTCGTCCGCGACCAGCACCCTGATCTCCGTGCGGATTTCGTACTTGCCAATCCTCCCTTCAATATCTCCGACTGGTGGCACGGCAGCCTTGAAGGAGACCCCCGCTGGGTCTACGGCAGCCCGCCGAAAGGTAACGCGAACTATGCCTGGCTGCAGCATATCCTCTACCACCTCAAGCCGAATGGACGAGCCGGGGTGGTACTTGCCAATGGTTCCATGTCATCGACCACCAACAGCGAGGGCGACATTCGCCAGGCGATGGTGGCGGCGGACAAGGTCGAGGTCATGGTGGCCCTGCCCGGTCAGCTCTTTTTCAACACGCAGATTCCGGCGTGCCTCTGGTTCCTCGCCAAGGAGAAGACTGTACGGAAGGGCGAGGTACTGTTCATCGATGCCCGGAAACTCGGGAACATGGTTTCACGAGTCCAGAAGCAACTTTCCGACGAGGATATCCAGAAGATCGTCGACACCGTCCAGGCATGGCGCAGCGACGATCAGTATGAGGACATACCCGGCTTCTGCGCATCCGTCACGCTTGAGAAAATCGCCGAACACGGCCACGTCCTGACACCTGGCCGCTACGTTGGAGCCGAAGCCGTCGATGACGACGACGAAGCCTTCGAAGAGAAGATGCTTCGTCTCACCGAAACCCTTGGTGAGCAGATGGCGAGAGGCGCAGAACTGGATCTCGTGATCCGCGAAAAGCTGGGAGGGCTGGGATATGAGTTCTGAGTGGCAAAAGACTCTAATTCGTTATTGTTGCGACATTAATTCCTCCAATATAAAAGCGAATGGGCCTTCTCAATACATAAAATACATCGATATTTCCTCTATCGGGGAAGGGTGCCAGAAAGAAGCGTTTAAATCGATTCTTCGCGTGGAAGCACCGAGTAGAGCGCAACGCTTAATCGCCTCTGGTGACTGTATTATTTCGACAGTTCGCCCTAATCGTCGATCTATGATATGGATTAAAAATGCTGTTGATAATCTTGTTGCTTCTACTGGTTTTGCTGTATTAAGAGCAAAAACCAGCGTCATATTACCTCGATTTCTTTACTACAATCTTTTCAGTCAATCCTTTACAGATTATCTTGTAACAAGAGAAAAAGGTGCCGCATATCCGGCTGTTAGCACTACTGACATTGTGGATGCTGAAATTTATCTCCCACCTCTGCCTGAACAGCAAACCATTATTGATCTTCTTGGTTCACTTGACGACCGCATCGCCCTCCTCCGCGAAACCAACGCAACGCTTGAATCGATCGCTCAAGCCATCTTCAAATCATGGTTCATCGACTTCGACCCCGTCAAAGCCAAGCAGGCTGGACGCGAGCCTGAGGGCATGGATGCCGCCACCGCTGCGCTTTTTCCCGATAGCTTCGAAGAGTCAGAACTTGGGCTGATTCCGAAGGGGTGGGAGGTTTCGCCGCTTGATGAAATTGCAGTATTTCTAAATGGCTTGGCATTGCAGAAGTATCCGCCAAACGGGGATGACGATCTCCCTGTTATAAAAATAGCTCAGCTCCGAAAGGGTGATTCTTTGGGGGCTGATAGGGCATCACGGGAAATAAAGCCTGAATACATTGTTCGAGATGGTGATGTGTTGTTTTCATGGTCTGGCAGTTTGGAAGTTGCCATTTGGTGTGGAGGTGATGGTGCTTTGAATCAGCATTTGTTCAAAGTGACTTCTGTGGAATTTCCGAAATGGTTCTATTACTTTTGGACAAAACAGCACCTGAGTGATTTTCAACGAATAGCAGCCAGCAAGGCTACGACGATGGGTCATATACAAAGACATCATTTGAGCAATGCGAAAGTTGTTGTTCCCCCATCGAAAGTATTGCTAGGGATTGATGGATTTATGAGCCCATTGCTCAATATGTGGATAACAAATTCATTGCGAGTAAAGTCTCTAACCTTGACCCGCGACACCTTGCTCCCGCGCCTTATCTCCGGCAAGCTCCGCCTGCCAGAGGCAGAGGAGATCCTCAAAGAAGCGACAGCATAACGTCATCAGGAATAGCTCAAGCAACCAAAACGCCCCCAGCCATGACGGAAGACCAACTCGAACAGGAAGCCCTCGGATGGCTCAAGGAACGCGGATACCAGCACCGATTCGGACCCGATATTGCACACGATGGCCCAGAACCTGAACGCAGGAACTATCGCGAAGTGCTGCTTGCCTCACGACTCCATCACGCCATCAACAAGCTCAACCCGCAGGTACCTGCCACCGCGCGTGAAGATGCTCTTCAGCAGGTGCTCAAGTTTGAGCATCCTGTACAGGTCACTGCCAACCAGATATTCCACCGGTTGCTTGTCAATGGGGTTCCGGTCGAGTATCAGCAAGGTGGTGAGACACGCGGCGACTTTGTCCGACTTGTGGATTTCGAACATCCGGAGCATAACGACTGGCTCGCTGTCAACCAGTACACCGTGCAGGGCCCCCACCATACCCGCCGGCCTGACATCGTCCTTTTCATCAACGGCCTCCCGCTCATCGTCATAGAGCTGAAAAACCCAGCCGACGAGAACGCAGATATACGGAAGGCTTACGATCAGCTTCAGACCTACAAAGAGCAAATCTCCGACCTTTTCCGATACAACGAGATCCTTGTCATATCCGACGGTGCCCAGTCCCGCATGGGCTCGCTTTCAGCAAACATTGAACGATTCATGGCATGGAGGAGCACCGACGGCGAGAACCTCGACCCGCTCGGCCAGTTCAACGAGCTCGAAACCATGATTCAGGGGATCTTCGAGCCAGCGCTCCTCCTCGACTTCATACGCTATTTCGTCCTCTTCGAGGATGAAGGCACGCTGATCAAGAAGATCGCCGGATACCATCAGTATTTCGCCGTCCGCACCGCCATCGACCGTGTCATCACCGCATCGCAGGCTCAAGGTGACCATAAGGGCGGTGTCGTCTGGCACACCCAAGGGTCGGGAAAGAGCATCACCATGGTCTGCTTTGCCGCGCGCGTCATGCGTGAAGCCGCCATGCAGAATCCGACCATTGTCGTCATCACCGACCGAAACGACCTCGACGGCCAGCTCTTCGGCACCTTCTCGCTCTCTCAGGATCTCCTCCGCGAAGAGCCCGTGCAGGTCGACAGCCGGCATGACCTGCGAGCCAAACTCTCCAACCGACCCTCCGGAGGCATTGTCTTCACCACCATTCAGAAGTTCATGCCAGACGAGGACGAGGACAAGTTCCCCATGCTTTCCGACCGGCACAACATCGTCGTCATCGCCGACGAGGCCCATCGCACCCAGTATGGGTTCGAGGCGAAGTTCAAGGGGGACGCCAAGGGTTATCAGGTCGGCTATGCCCAGCACCTGCGAGACGCCATGCCGAACGCTACCTTTGTGGCCTTCACCGGTACGCCGGTCTCTTCGGAAGATCGGGACACCCGCGCCGTCTTCGGTGATTATATCCACGTCTACGACATCCAGCAGGCTCGTGAAGACGGCGCCACAGTGCCGATCTATTTCGAGTCACGGCTCGCCAAGCTGAGCCTGAATGAGGCGATCCTGCCGGAGGTTGATGAGGAGGTCGAAGAGCTTACTGAAGACGACGAGGAGAGAGAGCGCAACAGGCAAAAAAGCCGATGGGCAGCTCTTGAGAGAGTCGTCGGGGCTGAGCCGCGCATCGTGCGGGTGGCGGAAGATCTCGTCGCCCATTTCGAGGAGCGCTGCAATGCCATGGAGGGTAAAGCCATGGTCGTAGCTATGAGCAGGGATATCTGCGTCCATATGTACAATGCCATCACGCAACTCCGCCCTGAATGGCACAGTGCGGATCCTGAAAAAGGAGCCATCAAGGTGATCATGACCGGCTCTGCGAGCGACAAGGAACTTCTGCGCCCGCACATCTACTCCTCCCAGGTGAAGAAGCGGCTTGAGAGGCGTTTCAAGGACCCTGCAGACCCCTTGCGCATGGTCATAGTCCGAGACATGTGGCTCACCGGATTCGATGCTCCCAGCGTCCATACCATGTATGTCGACAAGCCCATGAAGGGGCACAACCTCATGCAGGCCATTGCCCGGGTCAACAGGGTCTTTCGCGACAAGCAGGGGGGACTGGTGGTCGACTATATCGGCATCGCTACCGATCTCAAAAAAGCCCTCAAGGACTATACGTCGAGTAGAGGGCGGGGGAAGCCGACGGTTGATGTTGGTGAAGCCCTGGCGGTGCTGCTTGAAAAACTCGACATCCTGCGGAGCATGATGCACGGATTCGATTACAGCGGGTTCTTGAACGGCGGGCACCGCCTTATGGCCCAGGCCGCCGATCATATCCTCGGCCTTGAAGATGGGAAGAAGCGGTTCAGTGATAACGCTCTGGCTATGAGCAAGGCCTACAGCCTCTGCTGCACCCATGACGAAGCGAAGGCGGTTCGGGAAGAGGTTGCGTTCTTCCAGGCCGTCAAAGTCATCATCACCAAGCCCGATAAGTCCAAAAAGAAACGCAGCGACGAGGAAAAGGATCTGGCCATCCGCCAGATCATCAACTCCGCGCTCGTCTCGGAAGACGTCGTCGACATCTTCGAGGTGGCAGGTCTCGACAAGCCGAACATCGGGATCCTTGACGACGCATTCCTCGAAGACGTCCGCAACCTCCCTGAGCGCAATCTCGCCGTCGAGCTTCTCCAGCGGCTCATCAGCGGAGAAATTCACTCGAGGTTCGCCTCGAATGTCGTTCAGCAGAAGAAGTTCTCCGATATGCTCGACAATGTGGTCAAGCGCTACCAGAATAGGGCTATTGAGACCGCCCAGGTCATCGAGGAGCTTATCCAGATGGCCAAGGCATTCCAGGAAGCGATCAAGAGAGGCGCGGCAATCGGGCTCAATCCCGATGAGCTGGCATTCTACGATGCCCTTGCCAACAACGAAGAGGCTGTTAGGGAATTAGGTGATGAAATCTTGAAGGCCATTGCACACGAACTGGCTGAAAGTCTTCGGAAGAGCATAACCGTCGACTGGAGCAAACGCGAAAGTGTGAGGGCCCGGATCCGGATTCTCATTAGGCAGATTCTTCGTCGATACAGGTATCCGCCAACCAAGCAGGATGATGCGGTGAAGCTTGTCCTCGATCAGGCCGAATCATTGGGAGAAAAGTGGGCGGCGTGAGCTATATTTAGCTCGATGAGGATTTTGCCGGGTATGCTATCGGGAATTGATGTTTTTCCCCTTTGGAGGAGTCAACGAGATGTAGATGAGAGGACCAAGATAAATTTCGGGCGCCGTGAGGCTGTCTGGCGACAAAGCGGGCTACCATTTTCTGTTCAGTTTTTTTTCTGCCATTTTTCTGTCGGCCCTGTTTCGGCGGAATTTGGTGGAGTAGGGGACGTTGTTGAATATCGTGAATAACAAATATCCGGATATATTGGGTGATGAGCTGTACAAAAGCATACATCCGAAGCAAGTCGCACTCCATAAACATGTTTCGCATCCCTTCCGCCCGCATCTTTGGTGACTTTAATACCCCCTGTTCTCCATATCCTCATAAGCCGCACATCCATTTGGCACCCCGTTCTCGCATGCTTGTCTGAAGAGTTCCTTCGCTTTCGTCAAGTCTTTTGCGACCCCCTGTCCCTTAACATACATGAGGCCTAGATTGAACTGAGATGATGCCAATCCAGCATCTGCCGCTTTCTTGTACCAGTAAAAAGCCTTGTTGAAATCCATGGCAGTGCCTTGGCCATGTTCATAGGCTACTGCCACATTGTGTTGAGCAGATGTATTCCCTTGCTCTGCGGCCTTCCGCATCCATATCAACGATTGGGCATAATCCTGCGCCACTCCTTTGCCATGATAAAATGCAATGGCCAGGTGGTACTCTGCCAAGATTTCCCCCTGTTTTGCGGCCAACTTGAACCACTTCACGGCTGTGGTGTCATTCTGCTGTACCCCGTCGCCGAGCGCATACATGGCACCAATGTTGTATTGTGCCTGAGGCTCACCCTGCTCAGCTGCCAATCGAAACCATTTTAAAGCCTGTTGAGGGTTCCGTGAATTACCACCTTCAGCATTATAAAGTAGAGCCAAGTTGAGTTGAGCTTCAGCCATGCCCTTTTTTGCTGCCCGTGTATACCACAATCGAGCATCCTCATAGCTTTGCTTTACGCCAAGGCCATTGTAGTAAAGATTTGCAAGGTTAAACTGAGCCTCTTCAACACCCTGCTCTGCGGCAAGCCGATACCACTCTGCTGCCTGTTTCGGATTTTGAAGTACCCCATTGCCGCTATCATAGAGCCAGCCAATAGCGTACTGAGCTGGCGCATATCCTTGCCCCGCAGCCATTCGGTAAAAGCGGAGAGCCATTGCATAATCCCGCAAGAACACCCTGCCTTCAGCATAAGCGTGGCCGATCTGGCATTGAGAAAACGCATCGTTCGGGATGACAGCGTTAATACGGATGAGGACAGTGTCTGGCATCGAAGGTGATGCCGGAGCAATACGGCTTGGTGTGCTGACAAAAGCGAAGCATGGGGCGGATGAGAAAGAAAGAACCCCGCACAAGAGAGTCATGGCAAGCACGAAATGTTTCATAGGGTCGGAGGGTTAAGAGTTGCCGTACATAATGTCACATAATGTAGTTAAGAAACCCAGAAAGGATCCGAGTTTGAAGGGACCTCTAAGAATTGAGTCTTGATATATCATTCTGCCACAGTCCGCTATAAAAAGCCTACTGACCTGCAAGAGGTACTGAATGTCCCAAGCCAACACCATGAGCTGTAACAATCATCTCATTACCTGTCTTATTCATTTACCCTGAAGACTCAGTTCACGGTATCGATCACACCCTTGCTGGTACCCATTGTCACAGGCCTTTCCGACCCATTCTTTAGCAATCGCCATGTTCACTCTGACCCCCCGACCGTTGTAATACATTATCCCGAGGTTATACTGTGCCTTTGCGTTCCCTTTCGATGCCGCAAGTCGAAACCATTTTAAAGATTCCGGGTAGCTTTGTCTGACCCCCTGACCCTCGTAATACATATACCCGAGGTCGAATTGGGCATCAGCATTCCCCTGTTCAGCAGAAAGTCGATACCACTTCAACGCCTCGGTGTAGTTCTGGGGAACTCCCTTACCCTTGGAATACATAACCCCGAGGTTGTTCTGAGCATCAGCAAAACCCTGTTCAGCAGACAGTCGATACCACTTCAACGCCTCGGTGTAGTTCTGGGGAACTCCCTGACCCTCAAGATACATGACCCCGAGGTTGAACTGAGCCTTAGCAAAACCCTGTTCTGCAGAGAGTCGGAACCACTTCATCGCCTCGGTATTGTTCTGGGGAACTCCCTGACCATTGTCGTACATAACCCCGAGGGCGAACTGAGCCTTAGCAAAACCCTGTTCAGCAGAGAGTCGGAACCACTTCAACGCCTCGGTGTAGTTCTTTGGAACTCCCATACCATAGGAGTACATACTCCCGAGGTTGAACTGAGCCACAGCAACGCCCTGTTCAGCAGAGAGTCGATACCACTTTATCGCCTCGGTATAGTTCTGTGGAACTCCCATACCATTGGAGTACATATTCCCGAGGTTGAACTGAGCAGCAGCATTCCCCTGTTCAGCAGAGAGTCGATACCACTTTATCGCCTCGGTATAGTTCTGTGGAACTCCCATACCATTGGAGTACATATTCCCGAGGTTGAACTGAGCAGCAGCATTCCCCTGTTCAGCAGAGAGTCGATACCACTTCAACGCCTCGGTATAGTTCTGGGGAACTCCCTGACCATGGTCGTACATATTCCCGAGGAAGTACTGAGCCACAGCATTCCCCTGTTCAGCATCACGACGAATTTTCTGAACTTGTTCAGTTGTTATAACGGGAGTATTCCCCTTGTCGT